>CAVYEX010000003.1:0-855761 GCA_963767765.1 uncultured Actinomycetota bacterium
CTGATTCCACCACTGACACCAGAGGATAACTCTCGGCGTCGAGGTCCGTGTAGATGTAATTCTTCGCGATGCCGTCGGCGATGGCGCGGTCGAACTTGCGGACGGACACACCGCAGAGCTGGGCGAGGTGGACACGCTTGCCAGTCCAGTGGCCTTTGCCGCCGGCTCCATGGATCGCGCACAGCGAGAGCACCCGGAAGGTGGCATCGCTCAGCGTGCGGTCGGCGCCGGCCTCTTTGATCCAGGCGAACTTCTCGCCCTGGCCTTTCCGGTACTGGGCGCGCTCCAGTACCGCGCACCAGAGTTTGCGCAGTTCAAACGCGGTTTTGAACTCGTTTGCGGGCGCCGCTGCCGATACGCTGGCTATGCGTCACGGGCCGAGGAGATTCGCCTAATCTTGCAGCGACGGTCACTGGCAGTCGCAATTCGGGCCGACGCCGGCCGGCGGATAGCGTCGAGGGTCATGCAGCATGGAGAAACCGGGCACCACCCATGACTGTCGCCGCGTTCGTCCTGGGCATCATCGGAACTGTTTTGGCCGCCGCGCCGCTCGGTCGGCAAGTGTTGTCGTTTCTGTTGCAGGGCGCACGCCCGAAAGTGACGCCGATCATTGGCTTTCTGACCATTGACGGCATCGTCACCAACGTCGCCTGCCGCGATGTCAGCGACGCGGTACGCGCAGCAGCCGAACAACTCCCGCCCGTGGGCCAACCATCGCCTCAATGTGCACGTCCTGGTCGTTGGCGAGCCGCTTCGTGTAGGTGCGCACCGACTCCAGCACGCCGTGCGGCGGGGGCTTGTTCAATATCTACGCGGTGTTTCTGCTGGCGGGCAGTAGTTCGTCGATGAGTGCGCGGACGTGCTCGGCGATGTCGTCGCGGATCCGGCGCACGACTGCGAGCGGTTGGCCGGCCGGGTCGTCGAGTCTCCAGTCGCGGTAGGAAACTCCTGGAAAGTACGTACAGGTGTCTCCGCAGCCCATGGTGATGACGACATCGCTGGACTGCACCGCCTGTTCAGTGAGCACTTTTGGGGTCGCTGCGGTGATGTCGATGCCGAGTTCGGCCATCGCTGCGGCGGCGGCAGGGTTGGTCTGTTCGGCGGGTTCGGTTCCCGCCGAACGCACTTCGATGCGATCACCGGCGAGGCGGCTAAGCAGTGCGGCGGCCATTTGAGAGCGGCCGGCGTTGTGTACGCAGACGAACAGCACGCTGGGGGCGGTATCGGTCACTGTTGCTCCTCCCATCCAGGGTGGAAAGCTTTGCGACTACGGGTGTTTGAGCTTCGGTGGTGGTGTCGGTCATAGCAGCGTGGTGGCCCTCGTGGTGAGCGATGCGGGTGTCAGCAGCACGACGGTGCGGTCTCGCCAGCGTTCTTGCCGGCAGTGCCGCAGCACGCAACCCCGCCGTCCTCGACGGGATGGTTGGGGCTGGCGCCGAAGCTCTCGGAGTCGGCCAGGACGGTGTAGACCTCCCACCGCTCGCCGCCCGGTCCGGTGACCCAAACCTTGTCCTGAGTTGCGAAACAGCAGGTGGTGCCCATCTCCTCCTCGGTAAACATTCCAGCGGAGGCCAGCCGGGCGATCTCAGCATGCACGGTGTCGCTGGATTCGACCTCGACGCCGAGGTGGTTGAGGGTCCCGCCGTGCCCAGGGTTTTTCAGGAGGACCAACTTCAGGGGCGGATCGGCGACCGCAAAGTTGGCGTAGCCGGCTTTGCGTTTGGCCGGTTCGGTGTTGAACAGCATGGAGTAGAACATGATTGCCTCGTCGAGGTTGTCGACGTTGAGGGCCAACTGAACGCGAGACATGGGAACGAACCTCCAAGTTATGAGACATATATCGAACCAGCGGCTTGGCCCACAGCATGCCGCCCTTTTTGATATATGTCAAACTTTCTGGCAAGGTGGGAGCATGCCCAAAGCGTTGCCAGTGATCGACACGTCGGCCCCAGTGTGCTGTGCTCCAGTGGCCTCGGGTCCGATGAGTGATGACGATGCATTGGAGCTCGCGCTGCGGCTCAAGGCCCTGGCGGATCCGGTGCGGGTCAAGATTGTTTCGTATCTGTTCAGCTCCACGGCCGGCGAGGAGATCTCCGGGGAGCTAGCCGCGATCCTGGACCTCACTGAGTCTACGGTCAGTCACCACCTGAGCCAGTTGCGCAAGGCTGGTCTTCTGGTCTCAGATCGCCGCGGGATGAACGTATTTCATCGGGTGCGTCCCGAAGCTTTGCAGGCATTGTGCGTAGCACTCGACCCGAATTGCTGCACCTAACCGGGGCCGAGCCGCCCGCCCGTGATTTACCCTGCGTGCGCAACGGATAGCCCGCCAAGCCATGCCGTGCCGCGCCTAATGCCGGCGCTGGGCCTGCTCATTACGGTTGGCGGTCACGTTGCGGTCCGAGGCGCCGTGGATGCAGCGGGTTGCGGGCTCGACATGCCGGGCCGGGCAGCTTGTCAGACGCCGCGAGCATGCGTAAGCAAACGCTAGAGCCGAGAGCGAACAATTTCGGGGACAGCAGACCCGGTGTGAACTAATGTGACGTGTATGTCCGGGGGGAGATACTTCATCGGCGACATCGACCGAGGCACCAAACTCGCCCTCGTCTACATCCTGAGTCTGCCCGCATACATCGCCATCTGCCGCATCGCCGGACTCATCACGACCTGGCGCCACCCCGAGGATCGGCTTATCCCGTTGGGCAGCAACGGCCTTCGCGGACTGAAATGTTTTATGGGATTTGGGTTTTAATCCACATTCATGAAACTTGGACCTCCGACGACGCTATTCGGTCTCGGCTTCGCATCCAGCAGATCGAGTTGACTGTTTCAGCACTCATGCGCCCAATGACGAAATTGCTTTGGGGTGCGGCGCCAGCGGGTCGTTACTCACGTCCCGCGTACCGGTACCAGACTGTCACTCCGGTGAGATGGATGAAATGGAGGCTCCGAACCCCGACTCATAACCCGCCATTGCGGTTGCGCCCTCGTCCGCCAGCCTTGTGCTGACCTCGGTCGACACGATCATCGAATACGCCTGGGCGAGCTGAAGCAATCTCAAATCAGTGGCCTTTCGCGCTTGGTCTCTTATCGCTGTAAGTAGTGCTTCGGCGGCTTGGTCGGCCAGCTCTTTGAGGTCAGCCATATTTCCTCCTTTTGGGGCCGTCGCCGCAGAAGCGCGGCAAGGTCGACGCTACTCGCGTCCGGTGTGACGCTCGTCGTCCGACTTCACCGCCGAGCCGCCTGCTGGACCAAAGCGTCCAGCGGACCACCTAGATCACAAAATGGCAGTCGACATGCGCGCCGCGAGCCGATTGGTTGCGCGCATGCGCCACCGTTGGTCGATCCCTAGAGGCAAACACTCCTAGGCACCACTGGGAAACACCGGACGCGCGAGAGACCATTCGACATGGAACAACGGCGTACAGTGAGTACACCGGTCAAGGTAGCGATGACGACATGGGTCCGCGTTCTGTGCTGCCGTCGAAAAGCAACTGGTCGGAATAACCACCGCGCCCTCATCGCACCCGGGTGCCAGATCCCGAGGGTGCAGCAATGGACGTGCAGCTCAACCGGCGACTGCCCACGGGCACCTACTGCGGCGGCAACCATCCTGAGCAAATCGAATACCGCTACACGCTGGTAGACGGTGCCGAAGTCCCCGGCGGCCAGAGCGGTCCACGCTGCTTCCGAGACGTCTGCCCCGACAATGTTTGGGCTCTGGCTAAAGAACAACGGCGGTGGACGCCCCGCGCCATAGTCCCGCCGCCGGAACCAGCTCGCCCCCAGTCCGGGCTGATAGTTGATCGGGCCGCCCGCTCTTCTCCATCGGCTTCCGGTTTCGTGGTGGTCAGATTGAGCATTCGGGAAGTTACACAGGTACAGTTCAATTCCATTACCGCGCACCACAGTTTGAGCAGTTCGGGCGTAACTTCGATAAGGAGCTATCCGCGTGACTGCATCCGCCACGTTGGCCGGCGATGCCGTCCAAGTATTCGACCTCTTCTAGCTCCCACGCCGCAGCGTTGAACCGCTTCAGGCAGTGTTCCTGCAGGCGCGTTCTTTCTTAGCCTCGGCACTGTCGGCTGGAAGGCCGGCGTTCGATGCGGTCGACGCGGTCGGGGGCGCGGGAACTCGCCGCAGACCAGTTGGCCGCCTCCGACGAGGCAGACCCGCCGGGGGCAGCAGAAACCGGATTGGCCTCGCCTCCGTCGTTAACGCGCCGGCGGTAAGTCGCGCAGCCTCAGCGCGACGCGCAGCGTGACAAACCGCATTAGCTGGACGTCGTCGCCCTACACCGACCACAGTTGCGGTGCCCGATCACATCATGCGACCAAATTTGCCCGGCAGATGATACGGCGCCGATCCGTGGGCTACGGTGAAGCATCTTGAGACCTGCGGCTTCGCCTGATCGGGAACGACAACGTGAGTAGTCAACGCGATGAGGAATTGCTGGCGCGGCTATCGACGACTGCCGAAGCAATTGACTCGCTGCGCGAATTGTTCGCGGCTGAAGAGCCTCTCGATACGGTGTTGACGCGCGTCGCCCGCACCGCGGTCGACGCAATACCCGACGCTAATGCCGTGTCCATCACCGTGGTAGCCGGCGATGACGATGCCGAACACATGCCGCGAACCGCGGCTCACACCGACGAACGACTTTTACGGCTGGACCACGCGCAGTATCGCTCCGGGCGCGGGCCATGTTTGGAAGCCGCGGAACGACGGGTTCCTGTGCGGGTGGCGATGGAGGTTGCGGTACAACGCTGGCCGGAATTTGTTGCGGTCGCGCGCGACGAGGGCGTGCGCGCAAGCCTGTCGGTGCCGTTATTGATCGACTTGGCCGACCAAGTCGGGCAAGAACTAGTCGGCTCGATCAACGTCTACGGTTGCAAGGAGTCGGCGTTCGACCCGTTCGACGAGAAGTTGATGAGCCTGTTCACTCAGACCGCAAGCCACGCGATCACCAATTCGCGTCGCTGGCAACAATCACGCGATACGGTCACCCAACTCGAACGGGCATTAACTTCGCGCGCTGAG
Organism: uncultured Actinomycetota bacterium; assembly: GCA_963767765.1. Taxonomy (GTDB): domain Bacteria; phylum Actinomycetota; class Actinomycetes; order Mycobacteriales; family Mycobacteriaceae; genus Mycobacterium. The sequence continues at coordinate 5,038 of CAVYEX010000003.1, forward strand.
ATTGATCAGGCCAAGGGCGTCTTGCGAGCGGTGCACGGCTACACCGCCAAGGACGCCTTCAATGCGTTGCTTAACGAGTCCCAGCGACGCAACATCAAGCTCCGGACCATCGCCCGCGAACTCCTCGACTCACTGTCCACTCGTTCACCCGCGCCACCACCGAATAATGGTGCGACTGAGGAGGAAACAGGGCGCCCTTAGTAGTCCGTTTCTGAAGTACTACGGGCTAAGGACACCCGGAAGTCCGAACTGCCACAGGCCCTCACGCCGGATGACCCGCTTATCACGACATCAACCCGGCCCCGATATCGAAGCTCGAGTGAACGAATCCTGGCGCTTGTCCGTGTCCCCCTGGCAGCGTCACCTGCCGCCCGGCACCGACGCGTGCGTGCTCCGACGCCGAGCTGGCGTCACCGTGGGCAGTGCGCCGGGCGGTCGAACCTTCCACAGGCATCGGTGCAGTGGACCTGGAGAGGATTTGATTGCGCCGCTCCATCATCGCGGTCACATTGCTCGCGGTGAGCTAGTGTCAACACTCAGGAGCCGCGAATATCACCTCGGTGTGATCATGCTCGCCGACTCGGAATAGATGCAGCCGTTTTAGGCTGAAGACAGGAGCGTCGCGATGACGCTAGGTAGTGCACCGCTGCTCTCTGTCGGGGTCCCCGGGAACTCGCTCGGCTAGTCGTGGCGATCCAAGACAAACTGCTCGCGGCCGTCGACGGCCACCGGGGGGCTGATGCCGCCGACCGTCTATGCCAGGCTTGCGTCGTCCTCCTCAACATCGACGCCGCGGCAATCTCTCTCATCTTCGACGGCGCGACGACAGGGACCCTCGGCTCCAGCAGCGATGCGGCCCGCAGACTCGACGAATTTCAGTTCACCCTTGGCGAAGGTCCTTGCCTTGACTCCATCGCCCAGCGAATGCCCGTCCTCGTCGTCAATCTCGTCGACCCCGACGAACGCCGCTGGCCCGCGTTCAGCCCGGCCATGCTGGCTCAGCAGATTCGCGCTGTTTTCGCCTTGCCCGTCGTCGTCGCCGGTGAGTACGTCGGCGCCCTCGACCTTTTCCGCCACCAGCCGGGCCCCCTCGACCGCGAACATCTCGCCGGTGCCATCGCCGCCGCCGAGATCGCCGGAATACCTCTTCTGGACCTCCTCAGCGCCGACCTCCAAGCCGCCATCGGCGATCCGGGGAGCAACGCCTGGGTTGACCTCAACGCGCTGTCGCGTGCTGAGGTCGGCCAGGCCACCGGCATGCTTGTGGCTCAACTCGATATCGAACCCGCCGAGGCGCTCGTCCGACTACGCGCACACGCCTACGCCACCGACCGCAGCGCGACCGAGGTCGCCCGCGACATCCTTGACCGCCGACTCAAGCTCGAATCCGATTGACGCCGAGGAGGGCAACGTGACCGACACTCCCCATGAGACCCGCATCCTCGCAGCGGTGAACAGCCTGGTCGACAACCTGCTCGACGACTTCGACGTCGTCGACCTACTCACCGAGCTCACCCAGCGTTGCGCCGAACTGCTCGACATCGCGGCGGCGGGGTTCCTATTGGCAGACCCACTACAACACCTCCGTCTGCTGGCCGCCACCTCCGAGCAAGCCCGTGATATCGAACTGTTCCAACTTCAGGCCGACGAGGGTCCATGCGTGGACTGCTATGCCACTGGGCAACCGGTCTCCGTTGCCGACGTGCGGTCCGAGACCGAGCGGTGGCCTCAATTCGCAACGGCCGCGCACGACGCCGGTTTCGCATCGGCGCACGCCGTTCCTATGCGCGCAGCCGGCGCTGTGCTCGGCGCCCTGGGCCTGTTCGGCAGCCGCCCCGGCACACTGACTGACACCGATCTGCTTATCGCGCAGACCCTTACCCATATCGCCTGCGTCGCGATCGTTCAGCAGCAGCCACTCACACCGGCCTCTGTGCTTCCCCACCTACGGTCGGCGCTTGCTAACCGCGTCACGATCGAGCAGGCGAAAGGCTTCCTTCGTGAGCGCCTCGGTGTGGAAGTCGAAGACGCTTTCGCCATCCTGCGTGCCTATGCCCGCCGTCGGAAGGAACGTCTCAGCGAAGTCGCCCAGCGATTGATGACTGAACGTCAGCTCCGTCCGGCACTTCTGTCGGAGTTATCGGAACTCGTGCGCTGACCTCGTCGCGCGCGGGCCCGCCGAGCGGCGTCCTCGACCAGACGCTCAGCCACAACATGAAGCTTGACGTTCTGATGCTGGCTCAGGTCGCTGAGCCGCTCGAATGCCTCTTGCGCATCGACGCCGGCGCGGCTCCGGACAATGCCGATCGCCTGGTCGATCATCGCTCGGCTTACCAATGCCCGTTGGAGCCGCTCCGTCCGTTCCCGCGCACTGGCCAACAGCTGAGCGTGATAGACCGAAACAGCCGCCGGCACCGCGAATTGGGATCCAAGTTGTACGGCGTGGTCTGCGAACGCGTCCCGGCCATAGGCATATGAGTTGATGGCACCAATGACTTGGTTGTCCACCACCAGCGGTAAGGCCAATACGGAGTGCACTCCCATCCGAGCCACCCGCCCGCCGAAGTGCGGCCACCGCGGGTCACTTCCCAGCGATCCGCTGACCGTAGGGCGCTTGGATCGCATGCAGGTTATGCAGGGCCCCTCATCGAGATCCTCGTACTGGGCGGTATCTATCTCTTCCACGAACGCTGCAGTCACCGCCCATGTGTGGATCTGCGGCCGGTGATAGTTCGACTTGATCAACGTCACGCCCACGCCGTCCACGCCGGGAATGGCCTGGAAGGCGAATTCAGCCACGGCCTGGAGGGTTTCGCTTACTCGACGCGCGTCGGCCACGATCCCTGCCACCCCGCTCAGGCCGGCGTGCAGATCAACCTCGTCGGCTTCGAGCTGTGCCTGTGACAATGCGCGTTCGGGCAGCTCGCGGCCGGGTTGGGCGTCGTAGTCGGACATCGTCCGACAAGTTTAGGCCGTGCGGCGCGAAGCCGATCAGTTGACCAGTGTCAGCGCGTGCGCGCGCCGCAGCTTGCCCGACGGTGTCTTGGGGATCATCCCGGGTGCCAGGACCACGACCTTGCGGGGCCGCACATCGACCTCGGCGAACACCTCGTGCGCCACTTCATGCTCGATACGGCGGACTTCGGCAGGCTGCTGCCAAGCCTTCGACTCGACCGCCACGGCGAAGGTCTCGCGCGACGGGTCGGCGTCCAACCGAACTGCCACGGCACACCCCGGCCGGACCCCTGCCACCCTGGCCCCGGCGCGCTCGATGTCGGTCGGATAGATCTTGCGGCCGGCCATGATGATCACGTCTTTTACTCGGCCACAAACCACGATGTGACCGGTTTCGGTCAGATACCCGAGGTCACCGGTGTCGTACCAGCCCTGATCGTCTTGCGCTGCAACCGGTCCGGCCACGGTGCAGTATCCCTCGGTCACCGATTCGCCGCGCACCTGGATGACGCCGACGCCGCGGGCCGGCAGTACGTTGCCGTCCTCGTCGACGATCCGCACCGACGTGCCTCTAAGCGGCCTGCCGAGACAGGTCAGCCGCCGCGTGCGGCCTTTCGTCGCCGGGATCGCCCGATGCAGGATCGCGAGCATGTCGGCATCCACTTCGTCGACGGTCATTCCGCCGCCGCAGTCGGCGAACGAGACCGCCACCGTCGTCTCTGCCATTCCGTACGCGGGAACGATCGCCTCCGGCTTCAGCCCGAACGGTGCGCCGGCGTCACACAGATCCTCCACATCGGATGGATTAACCTGCTCGGCACCCGAAAGCGCCCACCGCAGCGACGACAGATCGAACTGCCCCGGCGTCGCCTGCCGGCGCAGCCGCTTGGCGAACAGGTTGTAGGCGAAGTTGGGCGCAGCCGTCATGGTGCCGTGGTATTTGTCGATGAGCTTGCCCCACAACAACACGTCGCGAAGAAAATCCATTGGGGTTATCTTGACCAGCTCGACACCGTAGTACATCGGGACCGTCAGATATCCCGTCATGCCCATGTCGTGAAAGCACGGCAGCCAGCTGACGATCACATCGGTGTCAACGTCGACTTGCGCCCCGGTGAACATTTCCTCGGCGTTCGCGACGACGTTCGCGTGAGTAATCCGGACGGCCTTGGGATCGCCCGTGGAGCCCGACGTCAACTGCAGGAAGGCGATGTCACGATCCTCGGTTCGCACCGGGCCGATCGCCGGACCGTCGAGCAGCTCCTCGATGGTCAGCACATTCATGCCCGACTGAGTGAGCAGCGGCGCCGCGGCGGTGAACGGCTCCGATACCAGAACCACCTTCCCCTCGATCATTTTGATGACAGCTGTTGTCTCCTCGGCCCAGCGCCGCAGGTCGGTTCGTGGGGTCGGCTGATGCAACATCGTGAGACTGGCCCCGCGCATCCAGATGCCTTGGGCGGCCGGTGCGATCTCGACCGGAGCTCCCGCCAACACTGCGACCGCGTCGCCGTGTCCGACTCCCGCCGCGGCCAAGCCACCGGCAACACTACGGGCTCGCTCGTGCACTTCCGCCCACATGTGCCGTACTGGTGCATGTGGCTCGCCAGTGACGATCCCCTTAAGGCTGTGCTGGGCATTGATGAACATCGTGTCGGTAAAAGTGCTCATGTATTCCTCTTGCTGCCAAGGCAGCTCGGCCACGTCGCCCGCCCGACGCGTCTTGCAATGCAGATCCCGCACCGGCATGTGAGGCGTTCAGGAGACGACGTGATAACCGGGAGAACGCCTGAGGGTTTAAGGCGGTGCTTGGCCACCGGGCTTGTTCTACCGACACCCGCCCCCGCGGAGCGGCATCCAAATCAATCGGCTTACGTCGAAGGTCATCGCAACCCGGCGGGGAAGTTCAGATCGCCACCGTGACGTTTCCGGGAGGCTGTAGGGCCAACCAAATAAGACCGTACACCGTCTGCTGGGCCTCCACGACACTGTCGGCAAAAGCCGGTCGAAAGTTCCAAGCAAATTACCAACCGGCGTGATAGATGAGAGTTTTCACTGGTATGGCGCCACAGTACTGCGCATAGGATCGTCGCTTCCCGACGTGTAGCATTGGAGCAGCGACGAAATTAGGGCCGGTTGCGTCCGCTTTTTCGAAGTCAGACGACCGTTGGTGCAACTGTGGTGTTAAGCAGTCAGCATCAGACTGGCCGTTGTCGACTCGGCTGTGTGCACAAGCGCGGCGACTCCTATCCAGGTTGCTGACTGTTCGGGTGCCCAGCTTCGCTCGTCACAACTAAGGGTCCTGGCTAAACCCTTGCCTTATCACTGCGGCAGGCGCCGTCGATCAGCCCTTTGCCTCGAGTTTCTTCAAGCGGATGTTGAGCTGATCAACGGCTTTGAACAGACCGAACGCGAGTGGCTCGACCACGTTCGCGTCCGCCGCGGGGATGCTGGGCTCCGCCAAACTGCGCAGGTCTTCGATGAGCGCGTCGAGCGCTTTTGCGTCTATCTCGTTTTCTTCCACAACATCACCCTGCCAGGCAAGGCAAGTGCTGTCACATTCGTGTAGATCCTGCGACCGCTGGTGCCGCCGGCGCGCTTACCATCAACTTGGGCGTCTCGACGAAAAAGCTTCTCTGCACACTCCCCGGTGATGGCCGTAGCTGTCCCGATGCGGCGCAACGGGTTTGCCACTGCCACCTACTCGTCCGATGGACCGCCGTACTGCCAGACCAGGCCGTGGGTGCCGGTCATCATGTGATTGCACCACATCGTCTGGCCGCTGCTGTCTTGCGTCGTGGCATGCCACACCGTGCACGGGTCGCCCGGCGCGGGCGGATCGGCCTGCGCCACAGACGCCCCCGCCAAGACGGCCAGCGACGCGAGGGCAACGCTTGTGGCCATACGAACCGTGCCCATGTGTGACCTCCCAGCCAGCCGGCGCTACCAGAGAAACCCACGATAACTGTCGCCGGAATCGTTCGCGGGCGGTTGTCCGTTCGCACGCATTGACAAAACAACCCGTTGCGCTGTTGATAGGCCCGAGAACTGAATTGAATGGCCGTCCGGCGCCAGTAGCGTGACGGTCAGCAGAAAGGAGCGGCGATGTTAGTCGATGACGAATTGCTGCGGTCAGGAGGCGACGAGTCCCACCGCGCAGGTGAGCACGCCCACGACGGCGCTGAGCAGCTGACACGCGCGCCGCTGACGGCCGGAATGTTCGGCGACTTCACCGCCGCCGACCGCTTTCACGACGCGATCAGCTCAGCGCACACCCAGCACGTCGATGCTTTGCGAAGCCACCACGTGACGCTCATGGACGTCGGCGACAGATCCCTACATGCGGCGTACGGATTCGCCGAGACCGAAAACACCAATGCCAAGGCGTTGGGTAACGTCCTCGACCGGCCATCAACGGAACCGTAGACTCCCCAGCCAGACGGCACCCGGCAGCGTAATCTGCTTGCGTGAACCGTGCCGTGTGCACCAGCGTTATCGCCCTGGCAGCTGGGGCTCTGATCGGCTGCTCGCACCCTTACACCTATACGGCGCCGGCCACCTTCACGGTGAGCGACGCGTCGGTTGCCAAGACGATCGAAGAGGTGGTCACCAACAACTCCCTGGTTACACTCGACGGCATACCGAAGGTGACGTGCGCGGGCCGAACGCGTTGCAGCATGGACTATTCCATCAAGCAGTCCGTCGGCGGTTCGAGCGAATGGGAAGACAATGAGATGGTCCGCCCCACCCGCCAGATCTGGAAGACGCTCTTCGCCGACCCGCAGTTCCAGTCCGGAACGATCACCGTCAGCGGGCCGGCCACGTCCGACAATGCCAAAAGCACCACAGAGCAATACTATTCGCTGACCTGCGACCGGCAGCACACCGCCAACCTCGACTGGAAAAACGTCGATGGCTGGAGTATCCGCCAGCATTGTGACTACTCGCCGCTGACCGCCGTGATGCCAGGCAGGTAGCGCGACCGTCGCAGCGCGGCACAGGTTAGCGTAGGACCGTGGTGGCCGTGCGGCGCGTCTCCGCGGATTCCGTCGACGTCGACGAACTGGCCGCAGTCGCCGCCGACACTTTCCCGCTGGCCTGTCCACCCGAGGTGAGCGCCGAGAACATCGCAGCGTTCGTCGACGCCAATCTGTCCGGTGCGCAGTTTCGGCGCTATCTGGCCGACCCGAATCGAGTAGTCCTCACCGCGCAGCAAGACGACCGAATCGTCGGCTACGCCATCCTCATTCGCGGGGTATCCGACGACGTCGACGTGCAGCAAGCCGTCACACCGCGGCCTGCCGTCGAACTGTCGAAGATGTACGTGCTGCCCGACAACCACGGCACCGGCGTAGCGACAGCCCTGATGGATCACGCGCTGGCCGCTGCCACAGCACCCGCCGCGAAGTGCGTGTGGCTCGGGGTCAACCAGCACAACCAACGCGCGCAACGCTTTTACCTCAAACACGGCTTCACGGTCAGCGGTCGCAGAACGTTTCGACTGGGCGAACACCTCGAACACGACTACGTCATGGTGCGTGCCCTGTAAATCAGGGCCGAGCGGGCCACCGCGAAGGTAACGTGCTGCAATCAATCTCATGCCCGCCGGGACAGCACTGACGCTGCTCGGGTCCGTCCGCAAACTGGCCGACACCGAGTTGGCGCAGCTCTACAGCTATCCCCCCGCACTGCAGCAGGCGCGGATCCGCGCGAACTTCATCACCAGCCTCGACGGCGCGGCCAGCGTCGACGGCACCACCGGCAGCCTCGGCGGTCCGGGTGACCGGGCCTTGTTCAACCTGCTTCGCACGCTGGCCGACGTCATCGTCGTCGGCGCCGGCACGGTACGGGCCGAAAGCTACAGCGGCGCGCGGCTGACCGTCACCGACCGACAACACCGGCAGGCCCGCGGCCAGAGCGAAGTGCCGCCACTGGCGATCGTGACCGAATCGGGCCGCCTGGACCGCGCGCTGCCGGTGTTCACCCACACCGAAGCCATGCCGCTGGTTTTGACCTGCACCGCGGCTGTCGACGCGACCCGGCAGCGGCTTTCCGGGCTCGCCGAGGTGATCGACTGCTCGGGCAACGACGCCAACCGGGTCGACGTCCGCGCGGTGGCCGCCGAGGTGGCGTCGCGCGGCCTGTTCCGGGTGCTGACCGAAGGCGGTCCCACCTTGTTCACCTCGTTCATCGAGGCCGGCCTGCTCGACGAGCTGTGCCTGACGGTTGCGCCGTGTCTGGCCGGTGGGTCCGGCACCCGCATCGCGACCGGCCGTAACCAGGTGCTGACCCGGATGCGCTGTGCGCATGTCCTCTCCGACGACTCCGGCTACCTGTACACCCGCTACGTCAAAGGCGCCGACCCAGCCGATGGCTAGGGTAGTCGCATGAGCCGGCACATCAAGGTCGCGACGGTTCTCCTCGCGTTGACCATGTTGCTGGTCGGATGCGTCCCGGTACTGGCCGCGAACCCGCGGTTCGCCACCAATTCCGGCAGCCGCCCGCGCGGCGCGGCGCCCACCACCCCGCCGCCCGGCGGCCCGCCGCCGATCGCGGCGCCCAAGAACGACTTGGCCTGGCACGACTGCACGTCGCGGGAGTTCGCCGACGCGGCGGTGCCGGCCGCGCCCGGAGTCAAGCTGGACTGCGCCACCTACGACGCCGACCTGGACCCACTGAACGGCGCCAACGGCACGCTGAGCATCGGCGCGGTCCGGGCCCGCTCGGTGCAGACCCCGCCGGACGCCGGGCCACTGATCTTCACCACCGGCTGGGATCTGCCCTCGTCGCTGCAGTTGCCGACCTGGTTGTCCCGGGCCGGCGCCGACGTGCTGCGCGCGCACCCGATCGTCGCCATCGACCGTCGCGGCATGGGCATGTCCAGCGCCGTCGACTGCCGCGACCTGCTCGACCGCGGACAGATGCGCGACCAGGCGCAGTTCCAGCCCGGCGATGACCCGGTGGCCAACCTGTCCGACACCGCGAACAGCGCCACTACCAGCTGCACCGACACCATCGCACCCGGCGACTCCGACTACGACAACGCCCACGCCGCCGGTGACATCGAACGCCTGCGCAGCATCTGGGACGTGCCCGCGCTGGCGCTGCTGGGCGTCGGCAACGGCGCGCAGGTGGCGCTGAGCTTCGCCGGGGCGAATCCCGAGAAGGTCGCCCGGCTGGTGCTGGACTCCCCCATCCCGTTGGGCATCAATGCCGAAGCCGCCGCCGAGCAGAAAGTCAAAGGCCAGCAGGCGGCGCTGGACGCGTTCGCCGCGCAGTGCGTCGCGGTGAACTGCGCGCTGGGGCCCGACCCCAAAGCCGCGGTCAACTCGCTGCTGGCGGCCGCCAAGGCCGGTCACGGGCCGGGCGGCTCCTCGGTCGCCTCGATCGCCGACGCCATCGTCACCGCGCTCGGGTTCCCGACCGGTGACCGGGTGTCCAACACCACCGGCCTGGCCGACGCGCTGGCCGCGGCCAACTCAGGCGACTCCAACAAACTGATCAGCCTGATCAACCGCGCCGAGGCCACCACCGACACCGACGGCCAATTCATCAACTTCTGCAGCGACTCACTCAACCGCCCGACGCCGGACCGGATCCGGGAACTGGTTGTCGCGTGGGCCAAGCTCTACCCACAATTCGGCACCGGCGCGGCGCTCGGCCTGGCCGACTGCGTGCACTGGCCCAGCGGCGCGACACCCCAGCCGCCCAAGCACCTCAAGATCGACGTCATGTTGATGGGCGTGCAGAACGACCCGATCGTCGGCGTGGAGGGCGTCGCAGCCACCGCCGCCACCGTCATCAACGCGGGCGCCGCGAGCAAGCGGGTGATGTGGCAGGGAATCGGGCACGGCGCCAGCATCTACTCCTCGTGCGCGGTGCCGCCGCTGGTCGGCTACCTGAACAGCGGCAAGTTGCCCGACACCGACATCTACTGCCCCGCCTGACAGTTCGGTGACTTCGCTCTCAGCGGCCTGCGGGCCCCGGTGTACGGTGCGCTGGTGACGGATTCCGCGCTGGCCGCTTTCCGCCCCCGAACCGGCTCCCCGAGCACCGCCACCGTGCTGCGATCCGTGTTGTGGCCGGCGGCGATCCTGTCGATCATCCACCGCAGCGTGGTGCTGACCACCAACGGCAACATCACCGACGACTTCAGCCCGGTCTATCGGGCGGTGCTCAATTTCCGGCAAGGCGTGGCGATCTACAACGAGCACTTTGACTACGTCGACCCGCACTACCTGTATCCGCCGGGCGGGACGCTGATCATGGCGCCGTTCGGCTACTTGTCGTTCTCCACTTCCCGGTATCTGTTTATTTTCGCCAACACGGTGGCCATTGTGATCGCCGCTTACCTGCTGCTGCGGCTGTTCAACTACACGCTGCGCTCGGTGGCCGCGCCGGCGCTGCTGCTGGCGATGTTCTGCACCGAGTCGGTGTCGAGCACGCTGGTTTTCACCAACATCAACGGCTGCATCCTGTTGCTGGAGGTGCTGTTTCTGCGCTGGCTGCTCGACGGTAAACGCAGCCATCAGTGGTGGGCCGGGATCGCGATCGGCTTGGCGCTGGTGGTCAAGCCGGTCCTGGGACCGTTGCTGCTGCTGCCGCTGCTGAACCGGCAGTGGCGGGCCGTGGTCGCGGCGATCGTGGTGCCCGCAGTGTTCAATGTGGCCGCGCTGCCGCTGATCAACGATCCGATGGATTTCTTCACCCGCACGCTGCCCTACATCTTGGGCACTCGCGACTACTTCAACAGCTCCATCCTGGGCAACGGCGTGTATTTCGGCTTGCCCACCTGGCTGATTCTCTTCCTGCGAATCCTGTTCACGCTTATCGCTATCGGCAGCCTGTGGCTGCTGTACCGCTACTACCGCATCCGGGATCCGCGGTTCTGGCTGCTCACGTCCTCGGGCGTGCTGTTGCTGTGGTCGTGGCTGGTGCTGTCGCTGGCTCAGGGCTACTACTCGATGATGCTGTTTCCGTTCTTGATGACGGTGGTGCTGCCGAACTCGGTGCTTCGCAACTGGCCGGCGTGGCTGGCGGTGTACGGCTTCCTGACGCTGGACAAGTGGCTGATCTTCCACTGGATGTACATCGGCCGTCCGCTGGACTACCTGAAGATCACCTACGGCTGGTCATTGTTGATGGTCGTGACGTTCTGCGTGCTCTACTTCCGGTATCTGGACGCCAAGGGCGACCACCGGCTGGCCGGCGGCATCGATCCCGCCTGGCTGACGGCCGAGCAGTCGGGCGCCCGGTGATCGCAAGCGCGGCGCAGCCGGGCGCAGCGGGTCACCGAGATTGGCCCGGTGATCGCAAGCGCGGCGGAGCCGGGCGCAGCGGGCCACCGCAATTGGGGCTAGCGTAAAGACATGAGTTCTGAAAGCTCGCGTCCGCACGTGCAATTGACCGACGACGAGTGGCGCCAGAAGCTGACTCCCGAGGAGTTCGCCGTGCTGCGGCGGGCCGGCACCGAGCGGCCGTTCACCGGTGTGTACACCGACACCAAAACCGAAGGCGTCTATCAATGCCGGGCGTGCGGCGCCGAATTGTTCCGCAGCACTGAGAAATTCGAGTCGCATTGCGGCTGGCCGTCGTTTTTCGACCCGTCGAACTCCGACGCGGTGATCCTACGGCCCGACCACTCGCTGGGCGCCACGCGCACCGAAGTGCTGTGCGCGAACTGCCACAGCCATCTGGGCCACGTCTTCGCCGGTGAGGGCTACCCCACTCCGACCGACCTGCGCTACTGCATCAATTCGATCTCGCTGCGGCTGGTGCCGGCGGGCGGCTAAACCATAGCCCTTTCGCCTCAAAAACCTCAGTAGTCACCAGGGGCTGGGTGAGTCGTTGTGCCCACCTTCGAGCGACAACCGCGTCATGCAGCCGGCCATCCGACGAATTTGTCGCTCGAAGGTGGGCACAACGCCACCCCTCAGCTCCCGGTTACACAAGTGACGGGTGGGGCAAGCACGCGAATCAGTCCACGCGGGTGGCGTGCATCTCCCAGAACGGGGCGTGAACGCGGCCGTTGGTCAGCCACGGCTCCATAACGCGGAAGCGCTCCAACATCGGCTCTATCTGGTCGGCCATGTCCGGGTTGCGCGCCGCCATCATCTCAATGGACTGCACACTGAGGTTGACCTGGTAGGTGGTCGGCCCCAGATACGTGATCTGCCAGCCGGCCTCGGGAAACACCTGGCGAAAGTCGTCTTCGGACAGCGACCGCATCATCGTGAAGCCGTTGACGTCGTGCTGGCCGAACTCGAACATGTACAGCCGCGCGCCCGGCGTGGTGGCCCGGTGCAGGGCCTGCGCATAGGACCGCTGCAGCTCCGGGGCGGTGCTGAAGGTGTGATAGAAGGCGCAATCGACGACGGTGTCGAACCGGCCGTCCATCCCGTCCAACTTGGTGGCGTCGGCCAACTCGAAGTTGACCGACACCCCGGCCTCGCGGGCGTTGTCGCGGGCCCGCTCGATGGCCGTGGCCGATCCGTCGATGCCGGTGGCCGAGTAGCCCTGCGACGCGTAGTAGATGGCGTGGTGGCCCGGCCCGGTCCCCGGGTCGAGCACCTCACCTTTGACAGCGCCCACCGCGACGAGCTGTTGCACCACCGGCTGCGGGCCGCCGATGTCCCACGGTGTGGCGGTAGGCAGGCCGTGCGACGTCTGCTCGTCGCGGTACATCTGCTCGAAGCGGGTCGGGTCGGTCGGGTCGAATTGGGTTGTCATGGCAGCGAGTTAACCAGCTGCTCTACCGGAACCCGGGGGCCGGTGAAAAACGGTGTCTCCGCTCGGGTGTGCCGGCGCGCGTCGGTGGCGCGCAGATCGCGCATCAGGTCGACGATGCGGTGCAGTTCGGGTGACTCGAACGCCAAAATCCACTCGTAGTCGCCGAGCGCGAACGCCGGAACGGTGTTCGCCCGGACATCCTTGTAGCCGCGTGCGGCCATGCCGTGCTCGGCGAGCATGCGGCGCCGCTCCTCGTCGGGCAGCAGATACCACTCGTAGGACCGCACGAACGGGTAGACGCAGATGTAGGCGCCCGGTTCTTCGCCGGCCAGAAACGCCGGGATGTGGCTTTTGTTGAACTCCGCCGGCCGATGCAAACCCACGCTGCTCCACACCGGTGTGCACGCACGGCCCACGGTGGTGCTGCGGCGGAAATCGGTGTAGGTCGCCTGCAGCGGTTCCACCTGTTCGGCGTGGGTCCAGATCATGAAGTCGGCGTCGGCGCGCAGCCCCGCGACGTCGTAGAGCCCCCGCACCACGACGCCGCGTTCCTCCTGCTGCTTGAGGAACGTCGCCGTCTCGTCGATCACCGCGGCGCGGTCGTCCCCAAGCACGCCGGAGCGCACCGAGAACACCGAAAACATCAGGTAGCGCACCGTGGCGTTCAGGGCGTCGTAGTCCAGCCGGGCCATGAGATCTATCGTGCCACGGGCGCTGCGACGCCCCGAACCACGCGAGCGGCGGCCTCACCCGCCGCGCCGATGCACGCAGGTACACCGATGCCGTCGAGATAGTTGCCGGCGACGGCCATCCTCGGCGGTAAACCCGCGCGCAACTCGGTCACCACGTCACCGTGGCCGGGGCCGTACTGGGGCATCGTGTCGACCCAGCGCCGCACCCGCACGTCGACCGGCTCGGCGGTGACCCCGAACACCGTCGCCAGGTCGTCGACCGCCCAGCCGAGCAGCTCGTCGTCGGTGGCGCGGGCGGTGGCGTCGTCGCCGAAGCGCCCGAACGACAGCCGCACCAGCTCCATCTCACCGCGGGCCCCATTGTGGCCCCACTTTCGTGACGACAGCGTGATCGCCTTGGCGCGCAACGGTTCTCCGCTGGCCGCCAGCACCCCGGACTGCTGCGGAAACCGTGTCGCCGCGGGCAGTGCCAGCGCGACCACCACCGACGACGCGGTGTCGATCCGGCGCGCCGCGGCGGCGGTGCGCGGCGCGACCGCCTCGACAAGGGGCCCCAGCCGCGACGACGGAACCGCCAGGATCACCGCGTCGGCGGCCCACTCGACTCCGGTGGCGTCCCGCAACGACCAGCCCCGCCCGGAGGGCTCCACCCGGTCCACCGCCGCCTGCACCCATCGCGGCCGGCTCAGCCGCACCAGTTCGTCGACCAGCACCGTGTAGCCGCCGGCCACCGCGCCGAACACCGGCCCGTCGGTCACCGTGGGCAGCGCCGCGCGGACCGCAGCGGTCAGTGTCGCCGCGCCGCCGTCGAGGGCCGCGACCAGCCCGGGGGCGGCCGAGCGCAGCCCGATCGCCGCCGCCGACCCGGCATACACCCCGGTCAGCAGCGGATCGACCGAGCGGCTGACCACCTGCTCGCCGAACCGGTGGGCCACCAGCTCACCCGCCGACGGGTCACCGCCCGGACGCCAGCTCAAGGGCCGGGTGACTTCCCGGCCTATCAGGTTGAGCGTGGCGTCGTCGACCAGACCGGCCATGGTGGCAGCCGACGACGGAATCCCGACCACGGTGTCCGACGGCAGCGGATGCAGCCGGCCCTGGCTGTAGATCAACGGCCGCGCGCCGGTGGTGGTGAGCTGTCGGTCGGCCATGCCGAGCTCGGCCAGCAGCGCCGGCACTTCTGGCCGGCGCGCGACGAACGCCTCGGCACCCACGTCCATCGGCTGGCCGCCGACCTGTTCGGTGCGCAACACCCCGCCGAGGCGGTCGGCCGGTTCGAACAGCGTGATCGTCGCGTCGTCACCGGCGGCGGCGCGCAATCGGTAGGCCGCGGTCAAGCCGGAAATACCGCCTCCGACAACGCAATACTCGCTTGCCCTGATGGTCCGCCTCCTCCTCGAGCCGTTTCGGCTCGCATCGTCACCGGACGTCATAGCGTATGGACCAAGGACACCAGCTCGGTCAGCACACCCGGATCGGTGTCGGGCAGCACGCCGTGCCCGAGGTTGAAGATGTGGCCGGACGCGCCGGCATCGACCGCGCGGCGCCCGTCGTCGACGACGGCGCGGGCCGCGCGCTCCACCGCCGGCCAGCCCGCCAGCAGCGTCGCCGGGTCGAGGTTGCCCTGCAGCGCGGTGCCGGGCTCGACTCGGGGCGCGGCGTCGGTCAGCGCGGTGCGCCAGTCGACGCCGACGACGGTCGGGCCGGCGGCCGACATCGCCCCCAGCAGCTCGGCGGTGCCGATGCCGAAGTGCGTCATCGGCACGCCGTAGCCGGCCAACGCCGCGAACACCCGTGCGCTGTGCGGCAACACCGATTCGCGGTAGTCGGCCAGCGACAACGTTCCGGCCCACGAGTCGAAGACCTGGATCGCATCAACACCGGCGTCCAGCTGCACCTGGAGAAAGGCGATCGTCAGGTCGGTCAGCATGCTCATCAACGCATGCCAGGCGCCCGGGTCGGCCAGCATCATCGCCTTGGTCCGGGTGTGGTGGCGGCTGGGCCCGCCCTCGACCAGGTAGGACGCCAGGGTGAACGGGGCACCGGCGAAGCCGATCAGGGGAAGCTCACCGAGGGCGGCCACCAGCAGCGACACCGCATCCGCGACCGGCTGCACCGCGGCCGGGTCCAGCGGCCGCAGCGCAGCGACAGCGGCGGCGTCGCGCACCGGTTGGGCGATCACCGGCCCGACGTCGGGCACGATGTCCAGGTCGATACCGCTGGCGCGCAGCGGCACCACGATGTCGGAGAACAGAATCGCCGCATCGACGTGGTGCCGGTGCACCGGCTGCAGCGTGATCTCGCAGACCATCTCGGCGTCCAGGCAGGCCGCCAGCATCGTGGTGCGTTGCCGCAAGGCCCGGTATTCCGGCAACGAGCGGCCCGCCTGCCGCATGAACCACACCGGAACCCGTTGCGGTTTACGCCCGCCGGCGGCAGCCAGGTACGGCGATTCGGGAAGGTCGCGGCGGTTACTCATCGGCCTCAATGCTGCCACGAGCGGGCCCGGACACCTGCGTAACATCATCCCGATGCCGGTCAGCTATGACGACTTCCCCGCTCTGCGCTGCGAGCCCAGTGACGACGGCGTGCTGAACGTGGTGCTCGACGCGCCCGGGCTGAACTCGGTGGGCCCGCAGATGCACCGCGACCTCGCCGACATCTGGCCGGTGATCGGTCGGGATCCCGACGTGCGCGTCGTCCTGGTCCGCGGCGAGGGCCGGGCGTTCTCCTCCGGCGGCAGCTTTGACCTGATCGACGAAACCATGGGTGACTACGCGGGCCGGATGCGCATCATGTCCGAGGCCCGCGACCTGGTGCTCAACCTGGTCAACCTCGACAAGCCGGTGGTGTCGGCGATCCGGGGCCCCGCCGTCGGCGCCGGCCTGGTGGTCGCGCTGCTCGCCGACGTCTCGGTGGCCGGACGGACCGCGAAGATCATCGACGGCCACACCAAACTCGGGGTGGCCGCCGGCGACCACGCCGCGATCTGCTGGCCACTGCTGGTCGGGATGGCCAAAGCCAAGTACTACCTGCTGACGTGTGAGCCGCTGTCCGGCGAGGAGGCCGAGCGGATCGGGCTGGTCTCGGTGTGCGTGGACGACGACGACGTGCTGACCACCGCGACGCGCATCGCCGGGGACCTGGGGCGGGGCGCGCAGGACGCCATCCGCTGGACCAAGCGCAGCCTCAACCACTGGTACCGCATGTTCGGGCCGGCCTTCGAAACCGCGCTGGGCCTGGAGTTTCTCGGCTTCGGCGGACCCGACGTGGCCGAAGGGTTGGCGGCGCACCGCGAGAAGCGGCCGGCGCGCTTCGGCGGCGGCGCGGCGGCGCCCGAGCACCCGCGCTGAGGCTCCGACAACCGGCGCGCCTCTCCCGCGCGTCGGCGGATAGGTCTAGCGTCAAACGCTGTGAGTCCCCCCGAACCGGCTCCGTTCCGCGACGCTGTGGCGGCGATGAACAGCGCCACCGTGCGGGCAGAGATCGAGCTCGGCCCTATCCGGCCGCCGCAACGCCTGGCGCCGTACAGCTACGCACTGGGTGCCGAGGTGAAGCAGCCCGAACTGGACGCCGTTTCCGAGCGGTCCGAGGAGTTGGCGGGCGAAGCCTTCGGGCGGCTGATCCTGCTTTACGACCCCGAAGGGCTGGACGCCTGGGACGGCACCACCCGGCTGGTCGCCTACATCCAGGCCGACCTGGACTCGCAGGAGGCGGTCGACCCGCTGCTGCCGGAGGTCGCGTGGAGCTGGCTGGCGGACGCCCTGGCGGCGCGCGCCGAGCTCTTCACCGCGCTGGGCGGAACCGTCACCGCGACCACGTCGGTGCGCTACGGCGACATCTCCGGACCCCCGCGGGCCCACCAGCTGGAGCTGCGTGCGTCGTGGACCGCGACTACCCCCGCGATCGCCACGCACGTCGAGGCGTTCTGCGAGGTGCTCGAGCACGCCGCGGGCCTGCCCCCGGTCGGGGTGACCGACCTGGGTTCGCGCTCCCGCGCCTGAGATGAGTGACGCGGCGGCCGATCCGGCCGGCGACACCACCGAGCCCGACCCCATCCCGTTGCTGCATCCCGCCGACGGAGTCCCGGATCTTTCGGTGACCGCCGGCGAGATCGCGGCGGCCGCGCGCCTGCTGGCCGCTGGCCACGGACCGTTCGCGGTGGACGCCGAGCGGGCTTCGGGATTTCGTTATTCCAACCGGGCCTACCTGATCCAGATCCGGCGGGCCGGGGCGGGCACCGTGCTCATCGATCCGGTCAGCCACGGCGGCGATCCGCTGACTGTGCTTCGGCCGGTCGCCGAGGTGCTCGGCACCGCCGAATGGATCCTGCACGCCGCCGACCAGGATCTGCCGTGCCTGGCCGAAGTGGGCATGCGGCCCCCGGTCCTGTACGACACCGAGCTGGCCGGGCGGTTGGCGGGCTTCGATCGGGTCAACTTGGCGGCCATGGTGCAGCGGTTACTCGGGCTGGGCCTGGCGAAGGGTCACGGCGCTGCCGACTGGTCCAAGCGTCCGCTGCCGGCGGCCTGGCTGAACTACGCCGCGCTGGACGTCGAGGTGCTGATCGAACTGCGCGACGCGGTTGCCGCGGTGCTGGCGGAGCAGGGCAAAACCGACTGGGCGACACAGGAATTCGACTTTCTGCGGACGATGATCGCGCTGCCCACCCGACGCGACCGGTGGCGGCGCACGTCGGGAATCCACCGGGTGCGGGACCGGCGCGGGCTGGCCGCGGTACGCGAGCTGTGGACGGTGCGCGACCGCATCGCCCAGCGCCGCGACACCGCGCCCGGGCGGATTCTGCCTGATTCGGCCATTGTCGAAGCCGCCGTCGCCGACCCGAAGACCGTCGACGACCTGACCGCCCTGCCGGTGTTCGGCGGACGCAAACAGCGCCTCAGCGCAACGACGTGGCTGGCCGCGATCGCTGCCGCCCGCGACCATCCCGATCCCCCGCAGCGGGCTGACCCGTCGAACGGACCGCCGGCGGCGGTGCGGTGGGCCAAACGACGGCCCGAAGCCGCCGCCCGGCTGGACGCGGCCCGCGCGGCGCTGGGCGAGCTGGCGCAGCAGGTATCGGTGCCGAGTGAAAACCTGGTATACCCCGATCTGGTGCGGCGGCTGTGCTGGGACTGGACGGGCGGGGGTGAGGCAGCGATCGACGACTTCCTGCGGGCCGGCCAGGCCCGCGTTTGGCAGCGCGAACTCGTGGTTCCGGTGCTGGCGGCGGCGTTGCAGCCGTGACCATCGCCGAGATCGACGTGAGCGCCCGCTTGAGGCCCGATCCAGGGCACTAACGTCAATCTCGGCGCATACCTGCTCGGAGAGCCACCACGAACACGCGTCCGGATAGGGTGCAGACGTGGATTCCTACCCGGAATGCGACGCGGTCGCGCTGGCTGAACTGGTCCGATCCAAGACGGCCAAACCCGCCGAGCTGCTGGAGGCCGCGCAGGAGCGGGCGGCCGAGGTCAACCCCCGGATCAACGCGATCGTCGCCGACGTCGGCCCGGTAGGCGGCGACGTCACCGACGCCCCGTTTGCCGGAGTGCCGTTCCTGATCAAAGACCTGCACCAGGATCTGGCGGGTTATCCCACCAGCAACGGCTCACGATCGCTGGCCGCCGTCGCCGCCACCGAGAACGCCACGGTGGTGCAGCGCTGGCTGGACGCCGGGCTGGTCATCTTCGGCAAGACGAACACCCCGGAGTTCGGCGCCAAGGGAATCACCGAGCCTGAGCTGTTCGGTCCCGCGCGCAACCCGTGGAACACCGACCACACCCCGGGCGGGTCGTCGGGCGGTACGGCAGCGGCGGTCGCGGCGGGAATCGTGCCCTGCGCGGGCGCCAGCGATGGCGGCGGCTCGATCCGGATCCCGGCGTCAGCGTGCGGGCTGTTCGGCCTCAAGGCTTCCCGCGGGCTGCTTCCGGCCGGGCCCGCACACGGCGAGTACCTGTTCGGGAGCGCCACCGACGGCGTCATCTCACGCTCGGTGCGCGACACCGCCGCGATGCTCGACGTGCTGGCCGGAACCACCCCGCTCGCGCCCTACCTGGCCGCCCCACCACCGGGCCGCTATCTCGAGGAGGTCGGACGCCCGCCGGGACGTCTGCGGATCGGCGCGTGCGTCGCCAGCGCGATCAACCCGCAGCCGCATCCGCAAGCCCTGGCCGCGGTGTCCGGAGCAGCTGAGCTACTCGCCGGCCTCGGGCATGACGTCACGGAGCTGTCCAGCGCTCCGGTCGACGACGCGGGACTGGCCAAAGACTTCCTCACCACCTGGTTCGTCGAGTGCGCCTTCGAAGTCGACGAGGCCAAAGCGGCCAGCGGCGCCGACGATTCCGGGTTCGAACTCGACACCCGCCTGATGGCGGTGTTAGGCCGGGCAACCAAATCCGTCGACTTCAACCGCGCCGTCAAGCGACGCCACGATCACACGCGGCGGCTGGCGGAGTTCCATCAGTCCTACGACCTGCTGCTCACCCCCACGACGGCGATCCCACCGCCGAAGATCGGGGCGTTCGACCTGTCGCCCCTGCTGCGCAAGGCGCAGCAGCTGTTGCTCACCGCCCGCGCCGCCGGGGCGCTGCGGTTCACCCCGATCGTCGACCAGATCATCAACGACAATCTCGGGTGGGTTCCGTACACGCAATTGGCCAATTTGACCGGCCGTCCCGCCATGAGCGTTCCGCTGCACTGGACGCCCGACGGGCTGCCGATCGGCGTGCAGTTCGTCGGGCGACTCGGGGCAGAAGGGCAACTGCTGCGCCTTGCAGCCCAGCTCGAAGAGGCGCAGCCGTGGTTCGAGCGACGACCCGACCTGTGACCCGGCAGCCGATCAGTCCAGGCGTTCGCTGATCTGCGCGTCGTCGACGGCGTCCTCGGCGACGGTGCTGCCCAGTGCCGCCACCCAGCCGGTGACCTGGCGGGCGATGTGCTGCTCGGTCAGGCCCACCTCGGCCAGCACCTCGCCGCGTGATGCGTGGTCGTAGAACTGCTGTGGCAAACCCACGTCGCGGCAAGGCGTGTCGATCTCGGCGCGCCGCAGCGCCGCCGACACCGCCGAGCCCACACCGCCGTTCACCCCGTTGTCCTCCACGGTGACGACCAGCTTGTGCGCGACGGCCAGCTCGCCCAGCACCGCCGGGACGGGCAGCACCCAGCGCGGGTCGACCACGGTGACCCCGATGCCTTGGTTGCGCAGTCGCTTGGCCACCGCCAGCGCCATCGCCGCGAACGCCCCGACCGACACCAGCAGCACGTCAGCGCTCAGCTCCGGCGCCGGTACCGCCAGCACGTCGACACCGAAACGCCGCTCCAGCGCCGGAATGTCCTCGCCCACATCGCCTTTCGGGAAACGAATGGTGGTCGGGCCGTCGCTGACGTCGAGCGCCTCGCCGAGCTCCTCGCGCAGCCGGGTGCCGTCCCGGGGGGCTGCCACCCGCATGCCCGGCACGATGCCGAGCATCGACAGATCCCAGATGCCGTTGTGGCTGGCGCCGTCCGGTCCGGTGATGCCGGCCCGGTCCAGCACGATGGTGACCGGCAGCCGGTGCAACGCGACATCCATCATGATCTGGTCGAACGCCCGGTTGAGGAACGTCGAGTAGATCGCCACCACCGGGTGCAGCCCGCCCATCGCCAGCCCGGCCGCCGACGTCATCGCGTGCTGCTCGGCAATCCCGACGTCGAACAACCGGTCGGGGAACCGCTGACCGAACGCCGACAGCCCGGTCGGGCCGGGCATGGCGGCGGTGATCGCGACGATGTCGCGGCGCTTGGCGCCGTAGCCGATCAGCGCTTGGGAGAAGGTGGCGGTCCAGCCCGGACCGGGTATCGAGGTGGCCAGCCCGGTCACCGGGTCGATCACTCCGCAGGAGTGCATCTGCTCGGCCTCGTCGTCTTCGGCCGGCGCGTAGCCCATGCCCTTGCGGGTGGCGACGTGCACGATCACCGGGCCGCCGAAGCCGCGGGCGCTGCGCAACGCGTTCTCCACCGCATGCTCGTCGTGGCCGTCGACCGGCCCGACGTACTTCAGCCCCAGATCAGTGAACAGCAGTTGCGGCGAGACCGCGTCCTTGAAACCGGCTTTGAGGCTGTGCAGGAAGTGGTAGGAGGGCTCACCGATGACCGGCGTACTGCGCATTGCGTTGCGGATCTTCTCCAGCAACTGCTCGTAACCCGGCTGCAGCCGCAGCGCGGCGAGATGATCGGCGAACCCCCCGATGGTCGGCGCGTAGCTGCGGCCGTTGTCGTTGACCACGATGATCACCGGGCGATGCGCCGCGGCGATGTTGTTCAGCGCCTCCCAGGACATGCCGCCGGTCAGCGCCCCGTCGCCGACGACGGCCACCACATGGCGGTTGCGATGCCCGGTCAGCTCGAACGCCTTGGCCAGCCCGTCGGCGTAGGACAGCGCTGCGCTGGCGTGACTGGACTCGACCCAGTCGTGGTCACTTTCGGCGCGGCTCGGGTAGCCGGACAGACCGCCCTTCTTGCGCAACGTCTCGAAGTCCGGCGCGCGGCCGGTCAGCATCTTGTGCACGTAGGCCTGATGACCAGTGTCGAAGATGATCGGGTCGTGCGGCGAATCGAAGACCCGGTGCAAGGCCAGCGTCAGCTCGACGACGCCGAGGTTGGGGCCCAGGTGCCCGCCGGTGGCGGCGACCTTGTGGATGAGGAACTGCCGGATCTCGTCGGCCAGATCGGAAAGCTGCGCTTGGGAAAGGTGCTGCAGATCGGCGGGGCCCCGGATCCGGTCGAGCATCCCGCCAGTGTACGCAGGCCGGGCGAACCGGTGCCGGGACTGCTAGCGTATGGCCTCGGTGAGCCGGGAAGCCTGGTCGGCGTGACTGAACTTCGACGCGGGAGTGCGCCATGGGGTTTCGCCATCAACCGGTTGCCAATGTTTTGTATCGTGACCGCATGCGCGCCGGCGACATCGTCGAAGACTTCCCGATCGTGGACATCGATTCCAGCGCACTGGACGCCGTGCGCCTGCTTGCCGAGCACCGCCTGACCGGGATCGTGGTCGGCACCAACACGTCGGATCAGCCTTTCGCGGTGCTGCCGGCTTCCCAAGTCGTCCGGTTCATCGTGCCCGGCTATGTGCAGGACGATCCCGGGCTGGCCGGTGTGCTGACCGAATCCATGGCCGATCACGCCACCGACAAGTTACGCGGTAAGACGATTCGCGACGTACTGCCGCAGAAACGCCAGCACGTGCCCGTCGTCGACGCCGACGACACGATCATCGAGGTGGCCGAGGTGATGGCGCGTCTGCACAGTCCGCTGGTGACCGTGGTCAAGGACGGCAGGTTGCACGGGGTCATCACCGCATCGCGCCTTTTAGCCGCAGCGCTGAAGCGTTGAGCGGGCGTCCGGCCGGGCGGCGCCGATGATGTACTACGCGATCACGGTGTTCGTGGTCGCCTACGTGTTCATCGTCACCGAGCGTTTCAACAAGACCACGGTGGCCCTGGTCGGCGCCGGGTGTGTGATCCTGCTGCCGGTCATCGACTCTCCGGACGTGTTCTACTCCGAGTCCAGCGGGATCGACTGGGACGTCATCTTTTTGATGCTCGGCATGATGATCATCGTCAGCGTGCTGCGGCAGACCGGGCTGTTCGAATACACGGCGATTTGGGCGGTCAAACGCTCCAACGGCTCGCCGCTGCGCATCATGATCCTGCTGATGCTGGTGATGGCACTGGCGTCTGCGGTACTGCCCAACGTTGTCTCGGTGTTGCTGATCGCGCCGGTCACCTTGCTGGTCTGCGACCGGCTGGAGATGAACCCGGTGCCGTTTTTGATGGCCGAGGTGTTCGCCTCCAATATCGGCGGCGCGGCGACGCTGGTCGGCGACCCGCCGAACATCATCATCGGCGCCCGCCGGGGGCTGTCGTTCAACGCCTTCCTGGTCAACATGGCACCGGTGGTGGTTGTGGTGATGCTGGTGTTCATCGCCGCGACGCCGCTGCTGTTCCGCGGATTGACCAAAGTCGCCCCCGAGCGGCTCGCCGAGGTGATGGCGGTCGACGAGCGGGAGGCGCTGCGGGACCGCGGGCTGCTGATCAAGTGCGGGCTGGTGATGGTGGCGGTCTTCGCCGGATTCGTCGTCTCCCCGGTGATTCACATCGCGCCGTCCCTGGTGGCCCTGCTCGGCGGGGGCCTGCTCATCCTGGTGTCGCGGCTGGACCAGTCCGACTACATGGCCAACGTCGAGTGGGACACCCTGCTGTTCATCCTTGGGCTGTTCGTGATGATCGGGGCCCTGTTCAAGACCGGTGTGATCGGCGTCCTCGGCCGGGTGGCGGCCGAGGCCACCGGCGGCAACGTGCTGTTCACCACCATGCTCATCCTGGGCTTCTCGACAGTGGTGTCCGGGGTGATCGACAACGTCCCCTACGTGGCCACCATGACCCCGATCGTCGGGCACCTGGCCGATGCGGTGCCCGGGCAAACCCACCACGATGTGCTGTGGTGGTCGCTGGCTCTCGGGGGTGATCTGGGCGGCAACCTGACCGCTGTCGGGGCCACCGCGAACATCGTCATGCTCGGCATCGCCTCGCGCACCGGCAACCCGATCTCATTCTGGGAGTTCACCCGCAAGGGCGTGGTGGTGACCGCGCTGTCCACCGTGGTCTGCGCGCTGTACTTGTGGCTGCGGTACTTCGTGTTCAGTTGAGGTCACCGCGTCAGCAGTGCGACGCATTCCACGTGGTGGGTCAGCGGGAAGGCGTCGAACACCTTCAGCCTGTCGACCGCATACCCGTGCCCGTGGTAAAGCCCGATGTCGCGGGCGAACGACGCTGCCTCACAACCGATGTGCAGCACGCGGGGAACACCGGCAGCCGCCAGCAGATCGATGACGTCGCGCCCGGCACCGGAACGCGGCGGGTCGAGCACCGCCACGTCGGCGGCCGCGTGCTGACCGGCCAGCACGCGGCGCACCGAATCGGTGATCACCCGCACGTGCGGCAGGTCGGCCAGCGCGGTCCTCGCTGCCCGGGAGGCCGCCCGTCCGGTGTCGACGGACAGCACCCGGCCCTGCGCGCCAACCGCCTCGGCGAGGACGGCGGCGAAGACGCCGGCGCCGCCGTAGAGGTCCCATGCGGTCATTCCCGGCGCGGGCCGCGCCCAGTCGCCGACCAGGCGGCTGTAGGTGCGGGCCGCGTCGCGGTGCGACTGCCAGAACGCCGTCACCGGAATCCGCCAGCGGCGGTCGTCGACCTGCTGCACGGCCTGGCCGCTGCCTTCGACCACCTTGGCGCGGGTCCGCCCGCCGTCCCGCACGGTTTGCAGCACATGCCGCTCGCCGTCGTCGTCGACGGCGACCAGCACCTGGCTGCCCGGCGTCCACCGGCGCGTGTCGAGCCCGTCCAGCAGTCCGGCGGTCAGCTGCCCGCAGCGCAGATCGGTCACCAGCTCATCGCTGCGGTAGCGGTGAAACCCGGCCCGCCCGTCGGCGCCCACAGCGAGGCGCACCCGGATGCGCCAACCGGTCGGGCCCGCCGCCGACAGCGGTTCGGCGTCGCCGTCCCACCGGTGGCCGCCCAGGCGCTCGAGCTGATCGGCGACCACGTGCGCTTTGAGCGCCCGCGTCGCCGCCGGCTCGGCGTAGGCCAAATCGCAGCATCCGGCGCCGTCCACCCCGGCGATCGGGCACAGCGAGTCGATGCGATCCGGTGACGGCTCGAGGACCTCGATCGCCTCGGCCTGCCAGTACGAGCCGCGGTTGGCGGTGACCCGTACCCGCACCCGCTCACCAGGTAAGGCGTAGCGCACGAACACCACCCGGCCGTCGTGTCGCGCCACACAGCTGCCGCCGTTGGCCGCGGCCCCGACCGTCAGGGTGAGTTCGGCCGGCGTGGGCTCAGCAAGCGTCAATTGCCCAGACCCCGTCGGGTGTCGCCGGGTGCGACGCGGGGCTGCAGCGTCTCGCGTCGCTCCGACGAACTGAGCTGCCACGGAACCGAAGTCACCATCACTCCGGGCATGAACAGCAGACGCCCCTTGAGTCGCAGCGCACTTTGGTTGTGCAGCAACTGTTCCCACCAGTGTCCCACCACGTACTCGGGGATGAACACCGTCACCACCGAGCGCGGCGATTCGGTGCTGACCCGCTTGATGTAATCGAGCACCGGCCTGGTGACTTCACGGTAGGGCGAGGCGATCACCTTCAGCGGCACGGCGATGTCGCTCTCTTCCCAATGACGAACCAGCTGGCGGGTTTCGGCGTCGTCGACGCTCACCGTCACCGCCTCCAGCGTGTCCGGGCGGGTCGCCCGCGCGTAGGCCAGCGCACGCAGCGTCGGTAGGTGCAGCTTGGAAACCAACACCACCGCATGATTGCGGCTGGGCAGCACCTGGTCGTCCTCGTCGCGACGTTCGAGTTCCCGGCCGACGGCCCGATAATGGCGGCGGATCAACTTCATCAGGCCGAACAACAACGTCATGGCCACCACGGCGATCCACGCCCCGGCCAGGAACTTGGTGACCAGCACGACCAGCAACACCGCACCGGTGGACAGCAGGCCGATGGTGTTGACGACGCGGGATCGCGTCATCTTGCGCCGCGCCGCGGGATCGGGTTCGGTACGCAGCAACCGCGTCCAGTGCCGCACCATGCCGATCTGGCTCAGCGTGAAGGAGATGAACACCCCGACGATGTACAGGTGGATCAACGCGGTGACTTCGGCCCGGAACGCGAAAATCGCCGCCAGCGCCGCCATCGACAGGAACACGATTCCATTGGAGAACGCCAACCGGTCGCCCCGCGTGTGCAATTGGCGGGGCAGATAGCTGTGCTGGGCCAGCACCGAGCCGAGCACCGGAAAGCCGTTGAACGCGGTGTTGGCCGCCAGCACCAGGATCAGCGCGGTGACAGTGGTGATAAGCACCAGGCCGAGATGGAAGCTGCCGAAGACCGCTTGTGCAAGCTGGGCCACCAGCGTCTTCTGGTGATAGCCCGGCGGCGTGCCGATCAGCTGCCTGCTTGGGTCGTCGACGACCCTGACACCGGTTTCTTTGGCCAGCACGATGATCCCCATGAACAGCGTCACGGCGACGACACCGAGCATCAGCAGCGTGGTGGCCGCGTTGCGGGACTTGGGTTTCCGGAACGCCGGCACCCCGTTGCTGATCGCCTCCACACCGGTGAGCGCCGCACAGCCCGACGAAAACGATCGCGCCACGAGAAACACCAACGCGAATCCGACGACTTCACCGTTGGCCGAGCGCATTTGAAAGCCCGCGGACTCCGCCCGCAGCGGCTCCCCAAGCAGGAAGATCCGCACCAGTCCCCACCCCAGCATGACCACCAAACCGACGATGAACGCGTAGGTGGGTATGGCGAACGCGACCCCCGACTCGCGAACACCCCGTAAGTTCATCGCCATCACCAGCAGGATCGCGCCGGTCGAGATCAGCACTTTGTGGTCGGCCACGAACGGAAACGCCGAGCCGATGTTCGACATGGCCGACGCCGTCGAAACCGCAACGGTCAGAACGTAATCCACCAGCAAAGCGCTGGCGACCACCAGACCGGCGGTGGCCCCGAGGTTGGTGGTCACCACCTCGAAGTCGCCGCCGCCGGAGGGGTAGGCGTGCACATTCTGGCGATAGGAGGCCACCACCACCAACATGACCGCGGCCACCGCCAGCCCGATCCACGGCGTCAGCGCGTAGGCGGTCAGTCCCGCGACCGACAGCATGAGGAACACCTCCTCGGGGGCGTATGCCACCGAGGACAAGGCGTCCGAGGCGAACACCGGCAGCGCGATCCGCTTGGGCAACAGGGTGTGACTCAGCCGATCGCTGCGGAACGGGCGGCCCAGCACCAGCCTGCGCGCAGCGGTCGAAAGTTTGGACACGAGAGTCAAGGTTAGGCTCGCGCCCCGCTGCCGGTAGCGTTCCGTTCTGATGACGCTCCCGGAAGGACCCTTGAGATGCGGGTAGTGGTGATGGGGTGTGGCCGGGTGGGCGCTTCGGTGGCCGACGGGCTCTCCCGGATCGGCCACGACGTCGCCGTCATCGACCGCGACGAGACCGCTTTTCTTCGGCTCAGCTCGGAATTCAGCGGGCAGCGGGTACTCGGTGTGGGCTTCGATCGCGAGGTGTTGCTGCGGGCCGGCATCGACGGTGCCGACGCCTTCGCCGCGGTGTCCTCCGGTGACAACTCCAACATCATCTCGGCGCGACTGGCCCGGGATATCTTCGGCGTGCGGCGCGTGGTCGCCCGCATCTACGACGCCAAACGCGCGGCGGTCTACGAACGGCTCGGCATCCCCACCATCGCCACCGTGCCCTGGACCACCGACCGGCTGCTCAACGCGCTCACCCGGGAGACCGAGACCACCAAGTGGCGCGACCCGACCGGCACCGTCGTCGTCGCCGAAGTGCTGCTGCACGAAGACTGGGTGGGACGCCGCCTGAGCTCGCTGGAGGAGGCCACCAGCTCGCGGGCGGCGTTCGTGATCCGGTTCGGCACCGGCATGTTGCCCGAACCCAAGACCGTCATCCAGGCCGGTGATCAAGTGTATGTCGCCGCGATCTCCGGGCGTGCCGCCGAGGCGCTGGCCATCGCCGCCCTGCCGCCCAGCGAGGACCTATGAAAGTCGCGATTGCCGGCGCGGGCGCGGTCGGCCGCTCGATCGCCCGCGAGCTGCTCGACAGCGGCCACGACGTGACGTTGATCGAGCGCAACCCCGAGCACCGCGACGTCGACGCCATTCCGTCGGCGCACTGGTGGCTGGGCGATGCCTGCGAGCTGAGCTTGCTGGAGTCGATGCACCTAGAGGAGTTCGATGTGGTGATCGCCGCCACCGGTGACGATAAGGCCAACGTCGTCCTCAGCTTGCTGGCCAAGACGGAGTTCGCGGTGCCGCGGGTGGTGGCGCGGGTCAACGATCCCCGCAACGAGTGGCTGTTCACCGACGCCTGGGGTGTCGACGTGGCGGTGTCCACGCCGCGGATGCTGGCCTCGCTGGTCGAAGAGGCCGTGGCCGTCGGGGATCTAGTGCGGCTGCTGGAGTTTCACCGAAGCCAGGCCAATCTGGTCGAGATCACCTTGCCCGACGACACGCCCTGGGGCGGTAGGCCGGTCCGCAAGCTGCAATTACCGCGAGACGCGGCGCTCGTGGCGATTCTGCGCGGGGCCCGGGTGATCGTCCCGCAGCCGGACGAGCCGGTAGAGGGCGGCGACGAGCTGCTTTTCGTCGCGGTCAGCGAGGTGGAGGCGGAGCTGCGTCAACTGTTGCATCCGGCGCCGACGGCAGATCAGCAGCCATAGCGCGCTGCGCGGTGCGGATGGCCAAATAAGTCACCACCGCCGCGACGGCTGTCAGCGGCCAGCCCATCCCGAGCCGCGCCACCCCCAGCCAGCCGGTCTCGTGCGCCTCATAGAGCAGCCGCTGCACCACGAACCGCGCCCCGAAAACCAGCGCCCACGCCAGCGTGGCCACATCAAAGACCAATCGCGCCCGGCGCAGCTGGCGCCAGCTGCGATCCCGCTTGGTCGTCCAGCTCCACAGGTAGCCGACGACCGGCCGGCGGATCAGCACCGACACCGTGAACACCACGGCCCACCACAACGAGGTCCAGATGCCCAGCAGAAAGTAACCGCGCGACTCCCCCGCCACCAAGGCGATCAGCGCGCACACCGCCACCCCGAAGAAGCCCGCCACTGCCGGCTGCACGGATTCCCGCCGGATCAGCCGCCACAGCAGAATCAGCAACGCCGCACCCACCGCGGATGCGACCGCGGCGACCAGACCGGTGACGGTGGAGACCAGCGCGAAGACCAGCACGGGCAGCGAGGAGTACACGATTCCGCTCACGCCGCCCAACTGAGCCAGCAGGGTCGTCGCATCGGTGTGTTCCGTGGCCACAGCCGGGGTATGGCTGTCGGTCGTCTCCGGGTTCGTCACCGCTGAATTTCGTAGTGCGGGTTGTAGATCACCTTCGCGCCGTTGTCCAGCTTGCCGAGCCGACCCCGCACCCGCAGGGTGCGTCCGGACTCGATTCCCGGTATCCGGCGCTGACCCAGCCACACCAGGCTGACGGCGTCGGTGCCGTCGAACAGCTCGGCGCGCAACCCGCCGGCGCAACCCCTGGCATTGGCTTCGACGCTGCGCAGCGTGCCCACCATCGTCACCTCTTGGCCCCGCTGACAGTCGATCGCACGCTGGGCACCGGTGTTCACCGCCCCGTCGGACAGAGCCTCGGCATCACGCTGCTCGGGATCCTCCGTCAACCGACGGGTGAGTCGGCGCAGATATCCTCCGGCCGCCATGGCCTCTCCTGATGCAGTCTTGTGGGTCCAGTGCTGAGGTGAACTCTAGCTTTGCCAACCGAAAAGCGTAGGCGCTGATTCCACCGCCGGGCACTATCGGGTAATGCCGGTGGAGTTGCACGGTGTCACCACCGTCGTGCTGCCCGGGACAGGATCCGACGACGACTACATCGCCCGCGCGTTCGCTGGGCCGTTGTCCCAAGCTGGTGCGGTGCTGGTCGCGGCGGCCCCGCGGCCCGGTCGGCTGATCGACGGCTATCGGGCCGCCATGGACGACGCTGCTCGCGCAGGTCCGGTCGCGGTCGGTGGGGTGTCGATCGGCGCCGCGGTCGCCGCGGCCTGGGCACTCGAGCATCCCGACCGTACGGTGGCCGTGCTGGCGGCACTGCCGGCGTGGACCGGCGCGCCCGGCTCCGCCCCGGGCGCGCTGGCGGCCCGCTACTCGGCGGAGCAGCTGCGTCGCGACGGGCTGCCGGCGGCGACGGCCCGGCTGCAGGCATCCAGCCCGCCGTGGCTGGCCGACGAGCTCGCCCGGTCGTGGGCGGCTCAGTGGCCGCAACTGCCCGCGGCCTTGGAGGAAGCTGCGGCCTATGTTGCACCGACGCGGGCCCAACTGGCCGGACTGGCAGTGCCGTTGGCGGTGGCCGCCGCGACCGACGACGCGGTGCACCCGCTGGCGGTGGCTGTCGAATGGGTGGCCGCTGCCCCGCGCGCGGCGCTGCGGACCGTGACGCTGACAGAACTCGGTGCCGAGCCGGCGATCTTGGGCGCGGCGTGTGTGGCGGCGTTGCGGGACATACCCGGTTGACCGCCGGGTCAGCCGCCGAGCGTCAAGCTGGCGTGACGTTCGCGGCCGAACGTGACACTGGCGTGACGCTGGACGCTAGGCGTGACGCTGGACGCTAGGCGCCGGGTCGGCGTTGCGCGACGTGGGCTAGCCGCCGGTACTACGCAACTGCTGCATCGCCGAGCCCTCGGCGCTGCGACGCTCCTCCGGCTCGCCAGCGGCGGCCTGTTGCGCTGGGTTTTGTTGAGAGGCCTGCTGGGCGGCGGCGTCGCGCAGCTGGGTGGCCATCGGCTCGGGCAGCCGCACCGGCAGCGGCGTGCGGACCGGCAGTGGCGTGTCCCCGCGGCGTACCACTGTGTCGGACAACGCTTCTCGGGCTTCGACGGTCAACGCGTCGATGGTCTCGTGCGACCCGTTGACCACGCAGCGGATCATCCAGCGGTACCCGTCGACTCCGATGAACCGCACCATCCCGGTCGCAGTGCCCACCACCTCCCGGCCCCACGGGCCGTCTTGGATGGAGACCTTGGCGCCGTCGTTGCGCAGCGACTCGGCCAGCTCGGCGGCCACCTCGCGCCACAGACTGCCGGTCTTGGGTGCCGCGTACGCGGCGATGGTGTAGCGACCGTTGGGTGTCACCACCCAGATCGCGCTGGGCACACCGGTCTGGGTGAGCTCGACTTGCAGCTGGCCCTCACTGGGCAACGGAATCAGCACCGCACCGAGGTCGAGGCGGGCCAGTTCCGCGCTGGCCGGGTCGTCGAAGTCTTCGATGTCGAACGGGCCTTGCAGATCCTTGCCGGAGTCGGGTTCCACCGGTGATCCGGGTTCCGGGATTCCCGCGGCCGCCGCCGGGTCGGGTTCGGCAGCGGAGGTGTGCTTGGGCTTGCGCTTCCCGAATGCCATGGTCACAAACTCGCATGTCCGCCGGAGGAGCCGTGACCGCCGTCGCCACGGGAGGTGTCAGCCAGGCCGGCGTCGTGAAACGACGACACCTCGACGACGTCGACCAATTCCACCCGCTGCACCAGCAGTTGGGCGATGCGGTCGCCGCGGTGCACCACGTATCGGAGTGACCGGGTCGAGGTTGATCAGCGCGACCTTGACCTCACCGCGGTAGCCGGCGTCGATCGTGCCCGGGCTGTTGACGATCGAAAGGCCCAACCGCGCAGCCAAACCGGAGCGTGGATGCACCAGCCCGACCATGCCGTAGGGAATGGCGACCGCAATGCCGGTCGGCACCAGCGCACGCTGGCCCGGACCGAGTTCGACCTGCTCGGCGCTGTAGAGATCCACACCGGCGTCGCCGTCATGGGCGCGGCTGGGCAGCGGCAGCCCAGGGTCCAGGCGAACCACCGCAAGACTTTCCGGCACGGGGCCACAGATTACCCTTGACCGGGTGTCGGGTTCGGCGGTCGCGCCGCAAAAAGTGCGGTATCGCGAGCGATTGTGGGTGTCGTGGTGGTGGTGGCCACCGGGCTTCGGCATGGCGGCGCTTCTTGCCGTCGAAGTCAACATGGGCGTTCCCGCGCTGCCGGATTGGCTGCCGTTCGCGGTGCTGGGCGCCGTGGCCGCCGGTGTATTGCTGTGGTTGAGCCGAATCGAAGTCCAGGTTGCTGTGGGCGACGGCGGGGTCGAACTGTGGGCCGGCGAGGCGCACTTGCCATCCACTGTGATCGCCCGGTCCGCCGAGGTGCCACGATCGGCCAAATCCGCGACGCTGGGACGCCAGCTCGACCCGGCCGCTTTTGTGCTGCACCGGGGCTGGGTGGGGCCGATGGTGCTGCTGGTCCTCGACGACCCCGACGATCCGACGCCGTATTGGCTGGTGAGCTGCCGGCATCCGCAGCGGCTGCTGTCGGCGCTGCGCAGCTGACGCACCCCGCGGCGATGCGGGCCTGCCGGGTTGAACCGGACAACCGTGGCGCCGATCAGGCGGCGCAGTCGGTACAGATCATGACGCCGTTGTTCTCGCTGGCGAGCCGGCTGCGGTGTTGCACCAAAAAGCAGCTGGAGCAAGTGAATTCATCGGCCTGCTTGGGAATGACGCGCACCGAGAGCTCTTCGCCGGATAAGTCGGCACCGGGCAGCTCGAAGGATTCGGCCGATTCCGACTCGTCTACGTCGACAACCGCCGACGCCGCTTCGTTCCGCCGTGCTTTCAGCTCCTCGAGCGAGTCTTCGGAAACCTCATCCGTCTCGGTCCGCCGGGGGGCGTCATAGTCGGTAGGCATGGTCTTGTCCCTCGCATCCCCTCGAACCAGCCAAGCAACGCTTTGTTGTACCAGCGTCGAACGCATCCACGAAACGATTCGTGCCCGTATCTTGGGTCAATCAACTGTGATTTACCTCACAGCTGGAGATTAACCGTTGCGGTCGGATTCGAATCGTGCGTTTAGAGTGCTTGACGTGGTCGCGCAAATAACCGAGGGTACCGCCTTCGACAAGCATGGCCGTCCCTTCCGGCGACGCAATCCGCGGCCGGCAATCGTCATCGTGGCCCTGCTGCTGGCGGCGACCGCGCTGGTGTGGACGATGGCGCTGACCCGGCCGACGGATGTGCACGAGGCCGCGGCGTGCAACCCGCCGCCCCCGGCGCAGCCCGGTGGTGAAGTGCCCAGCATCGGTGAGGCGGTGAGCCGATCGGCGATGTCGCACGTCGGCCCGGCCAAGCTGATCGACACCAAGGTCCGCGTGCTCAACGCCAGCGGTCGCGGTGGCCAGGCCGCCGACGTCGCCGACGCGCTGCGCGATCTCGGGTTCGCTCAGCCCACCGCCGCCAACGATCCGCTGTATGCCAGCACCCGGCTGACCTGCCAGGGCCAAATCCGTTTCGGTGAAGCCGGTCAGGCGGCTGCGGCGGCCGTGTGGCTGGTGGCGCCCTGCACCGAGCTGTTCAAGGACGACCGCGGCGACGACTCCGTCGATCTGGTGCTGGGCACCGAGTTCAGCGCGCTGATGCACAGCGACGACATCGACACCGTGCTCGCCGGCCTGCGGCCGGAGGCCACCGGGCAGTCCGATCCGACGTTGCTGGCCAAAATCCACTCCAGCACCTGCTGAGCGCGCGCGGTCACTCGGGAATCGGCTCGAGGCCGCCGAATCGCTGCAGGGCGCTGATCAGTTCGTCGGCGACGCCCGGCGCGGCCGCCACGACCAGGCCGCCCGACTCCTGCGGTTCGGGCAGCACCACGCGTGCTCCGGCCTCGGCCGCGATCAAGGTGCCCGCGGCCCGATCCCAGATGTGCAGCCCGTGCTCGTAATAGGCATCCAGCCGGCCCGCCGCGACCATGCACAGATCCAGCGCCGCTGACCCGATGCGACGCACGTCGCGCACGACCGGCAGCATCCGCGCCAGCAGCGCCGCCTGGGTGGTACGACGCTGAGTCGAGTACGCGAAACCGGTGCCGACCAAAGCCATCGCCAACTCGTCGACGGCGGTACACCGCAGCGCTTGGGTGCCACGGGAGTCGGTCACCTGCGCACCGAGTCCGCGTGCCGCCGAATACACGCTGCCGCCGATGACGTCGGCGACCGCGCCCGCCACCGAGACACCGTCGATCTGGGCGGCGACGGACACCGCGTAGGCCGGGATGCCGTAGACGAAGTTGACGGTGCCGTCGACCGGGTCGACCACCCACGTGACAGAGCCCGGATCGGCGCTCACCGAGGATTGCGGCCCGCCGCCTTCTTCGCCCAGCACCGCGTCACCCGGTCGCACCTCGGCCAGCCGATCACGCAGCAGCCGCTCGGTTTCGGTGTCGACGACGGTGACCGGATCGGTCGGGGTGCTCTTGGTGCGCACCGCCGCGCCGTCGGCGCTGCGCCCGTGTTCGCCGAACACCTCGGCGCGGCGGCGGGTGACGAACGCCGCCGCCTCCCGGGCCACTGTTTCGGCCACTAGACGTAGCTGCGCCGGCTCGTTGTCAGGTGTCGTCACCGGCCTATCGCATCACAACATGTCGCGCGGGAGACGCGGGGTGAACTCGGGCGGGCAGGGCTAAGGTGTGGGCACACCACGTCTCGCCGAGGAGATTCGATGAGCAGGACCGACTCGACCAGGGGCTCGACGGAAGACGACGCGGGACATCAATCGCAGGACGGCCGCGGGTTCGGCATCGACGTCGGGGGCAGCGGCGTCAAGGGCGGCATCGTCGATCTGAGCACCGGGCAGCTTGTCGGTGACCGGTTCAAGCTGCCGACCCCGCAACCGGCCACCCCGTCCGCGGTGGCCAAGACCATCGCCGCGGTTGTCAACGAGTTCGGCTGGACCGGTCCGCTCGGCGTGACCTATCCCGGCGTCGTCACCGAAGGGGTGGTGCATTCGGCGGCCAACGTGGACAAATCGTGGATCGGGACCAACGCCCACGACATCATCGCCGCCGAACTGGACGGTCAGAAGATCGTCGTCCTCAACGACGCCGACGCCGCCGGCCTCGCCGAGCAGCATTACGGCGCGGGCAAGGACAAATCCGGCGTCGTGGTGCTGCTGACCTTCGGGACCGGCATCGGATCAGCGCTCATTCACAACGGCATACTGCTGCCCAACACCGAGTTCGGCCACCTCGAAGTCGACGGCAAAGAGGCCGAGCACCGGGCGGCGTCGTCGGTGCGTGACAAACACGGCTGGAGCTATAAGAAGTGGGCCAAGCAGGTGACGAAGGTGCTGATCGCGTTCGAGAACGCGTTCTGGCCCGATCTGTTCATCGCCGGCGGCGGGATCAGCCGCAAGGCCGACAAGTGGGTGCCGCTGCTGGAAAACCGCACCCCGGTGGTGGCGGCCGCGCTGCAGAACACTGCCGGCATCGTGGGCGCGGCAATGGCGGCCACCAGCGACGTGACGCACTGAATCTGCGCGCTGAGAGGGGTAACAGCGCCCGCTGTCGTTACAATGGTCACCGGCGGCCGCCTGAACCGATAGCGGCAAGTACCCATGCCGACAATCGATATAGCCGACACTTTCGGTCGAGCACGCCTACGGGCGCCGGAAGTGGATCCGACCGAAGGGATGTACGTGGCAGCGACCAAGGCAAGCCCGTCGACCGATGAGCCGGTGAAACGCACGGCCGCCAAGTCGCCCGCGAAGGCCGGCTCGAAGCGGGCCCCGGCCAAGTCCGCCAATGGCGCCGCCACCGCCAAGCGGCCCGCCAAGGCGGCCGCTCGCGCCCCGAAAGCGGCGGGTGCCAAAGCCGCAGCCCCCCGAGCCGGCAGTGCCAAGAAAGCAGGCCCCGCCCACGACGGCACAGCCGGATCGGCCCGCGGGAAGAAAGCAGCGGCGGCATTGAAGGATGCCGAGGTATCGACCGACGCGGTCGTAGTTGACAGCGCCGACGAGGACCTGGACGCCGAGCCGGAGCTGGAACCGGGCGCGGAGCTGGAAACCGAGGACATCGAGATCGAGCTGGACGCCGCCGACCTGACTCTCGACGAGGACCTCGAAGACGACGAGCCCGAGACCGTAGACGTGGCCGTCGACGAGGGCGACACCGAGGAGGCCGTCGCCGAACCGGTGGCGGTGGCCGCGGTTCCCGTCGAAGAGGACGAGGAGATCGCCGAACCCAGCGAGAAAGACAAGGCGTCGGGCGACTTCGTCTGGGATGAAGACGAGTCCGAGGCGCTGCGGCAGGCCCGCAAGGACGCCGAACTGACCGCATCGGCGGACTCGGTTCGGGCCTACCTCAAGCAGATCGGCAAGGTGGCGCTGCTCAACGCCGAAGAAGAGGTCGAGCTGGCCAAGCGGATCGAGGCCGGCCTGTACGCCACCCAGCTGATGGCCGAGTTCACCGAGCGCGGCGAGAAACTGCCCGCCGCCCAGCGCCGGGACATGGCGTGGATCTGCCGCGACGGTGACCGCGCTAAAAACCACCTGCTCGAAGCCAACCTGCGGCTGGTGGTGTCGCTCGCCAAGCGCTACACCGGCCGGGGCATGGCCTTCCTGGACCTGATCCAGGAAGGCAACCTGGGCCTGATCCGCGCGGTCGAGAAGTTCGACTACACCAAGGGTTACAAGTTCTCCACCTATGCGACGTGGTGGATCCGCCAGGCGATCACGCGGGCGATGGCCGACCAGGCCCGCACCATCCGCATCCCGGTGCACATGGTCGAGGTGATCAACAAGCTGGGCCGCATCCAGCGTGAGCTGCTGCAGGATCTGGGCCGCGAGCCCACGCCTGAAGAGCTGGCCAAAGAAATGGACATCACGCCGGAGAAGGTGCTGGAGATCCAGCAGTACGCCCGTGAGCCGATCTCGCTGGACCAGACCATCGGCGACGAAGGCGACAGCCAACTCGGCGATTTCATCGAAGACAGCGAAGCGGTGGTCGCCGTGGACGCGGTGTCGTTCACCCTGCTGCAGGACCAGCTGCAGTCGGTGCTGGAGACGCTGTCCGAACGCGAGGCCGGCGTGGTGCGGCTGCGTTTCGGGCTCACCGACGGCCAGCCCCGCACCCTCGACGAGATCGGCCAGGTCTACGGCGTCACCCGCGAACGCATCCGTCAGATCGAGTCCAAGACGATGTCGAAGTTGCGGCACCCCAGCCGTTCTCAAGTTCTGCGCGACTATTTGGACTGAGCAGCGTCCGGCAGCTGGATTCCTCCGGTGCGAACCTCGGCCACCGCATCGGTGACGGCGTCGCCGGCTCGACCGGCGGGGCTGGCGGTACGGGCGGCGCCGGCGGTGTACAGGTTGGGCACGGCGGCAACCGCGGCACCGGCGGCGGCTATGACCGGCCCGGTCGCGGCGGCTACGGCGCCCCCGGCGGCACCGGCGGCCAGGGCAGCAATGGCTTCGCCAACAACATCTAGGCCGGCACGCCCGGCGTCAACGGCAAACCCGGCCAACGGGGCGGCTGACCGTTGACCTCCCTCCAGCAGTGAGGTCCAGCGCAGGTAGCAGAACTGCTACCATAGGGGTGATGGCAACTATCCCGCAAAAAGAGCTCCGTAACCAGGTTGGTGAGGTACTGCGTCGGGTCGAAGCCGGCGAGACGATCACCGTGACCGTCGCCGGCCGTCCGGTGGCCGAGTTGCGGCCTGCGCAGCGCCGCCGCTGGGTCCGCGGTGCTGCGCTCGCCGGCATATGGCACAGCCCGCCGGCGCGCGACTTCGATGACGACCTTGGTTGCCTTGAAGCCGGCTTGGTCGACCCGTTCAGTCGATGAGGGCAGTGCTCGACACGTCGGTACTTATCGGTGCGGACTCGCCGAGCGACGACGTCGAGGCGGCGATCAGTGTCGCTTCCATCACCGAATTGCACTTCGGAGTCCTGGTCGCCAAAGACGACGATGAGCGGGCCCGGCGCATCGAACGGTTGGCGTTGATCGAAGCGGCGTTCGACCCGGTTCCCTTCGGCGTCGACGTGGCGCGGGCGTGGGGCCGGCTCGCCGCCGCGGTTCATCAGCGGGGCGGCAACCCGAGACGCCGGCAGATCGATTTGGCAATCGCAGCGACAGCAGTTGTGGAGCACGTGCCGCTACTCACCCACAAGGTCGCCGACTTCGAGATCATCAAAGACTTAGTCGAGGCTCGGCAGGCCTGAGCAACCGTCTCGACGTCGCACCCGCTCGAGCGATCGGTCTTTGAATTTGCTCGTACCCGAGTCACCGAGCACGTGCCCGGAAGCTGCTGCGCCCGTCAGGGCGAGCCGTTTCTGTCCGGACAATAGGTGGTGATGGCGTCGAGCCTGAGTTGCGTCGCCTGATCGTTGCTCAGACCCCGGCCTTCGAGATCATCCTGAATCCGGCGCAGCGTCCGGTTCAACGCCGGCGAAGTACCCCTCCCGGACTGCGGCAGGTTGTTCACAGCGTCACAGATCTGGTGCCCATAGTCGATTGCCTCGGCCGGTGGCAGATTGATACCGCCCAGGCCGGCGAGAAACTGGTCATCGGTGTCGTCGGCGTCGGCCACAGCAACGGACACCAGCACCGCTGCGCCGGCGGTCAGCAGCGTGCGGATCACCTTCATCGTGTTAACGAAGGGTGCCAGTCGACCATCGGTCCGATTATTCACCACCCGCCTCGCACTGATTGGGAACTTGGGACAGTCGATGCGCCGCGCCGGGTTGACGCCGCTAGTGGGAAGACACTGCGCAGTTCACTCGTCACGCGGCGCGAAGGTGCCGTCGGGTCCCGGGCGGTAGTCGCTGACGTCGATCACAGCGGCAACCGGCAACGGTCCGTACAGGTGGGGGAAGAGCATCGCCTGCGGATCGGTCGCGACGCCGGGTTCCCAGCGCAGCGGCGAGCCCAGCCGGTCGGGATCGATGTGCAAGAGCACCAGGTCTGCACGTCCACAAAAGAGCCGGTTGGCCGGCAGGTGCACCTGGCTCGGTGCCGAAAGGTGTACGAAGCCAGCGTTGTGCAACGACTCGGGACGCACCTCGCCCCGCGCCTGGGCCACCGCCCACTCCTCGGCTGAGCACAGGTGGACCAGCGTTGCCGGACTCGGGTTCACGATGAACCAGCCTGCCCGACGATGCGTGAGAAAAGACACAGCGGGTAACACCCGGGGAACAAGGCCGAAAGCCTCGGCGTCTGAGACAGTAGTTATTACGGCCAGAACGGAGACGCCATGAACGCAACGTTGACAAGTCCGGAACTCACCAGGGCTGATCGCTGCGATCGTTGCGGCGCCGCCGCCCGGGTTCGCGCCACGCTGCCGTCGGGCGCCGAACTTTTGTTCTGCCAGCACCACGCAAACGAGCACGAAGCAAAGCTGATCGAGTTAGCCGCTGTGCTGCACGTCAACGCACCGCTGGAGGCCTAGGCCACTTCTGCAGCCACTCAGCCCCTCTTGAGGTTTTCGTAGATCCGCTTGCAGTCCGGGCAGACCGGTGATCCGGGCTTGGCCGAGCGTGTCACCGGAAACACTTCCCCGCACAGGGCGACGACATGAGTCCCCATCACCGCGCTCTCGGCGATCTTGTCTTTCTTGACGTAGTGGAAGTACTTGGGGGTGTCGCTGTCGGTCCCGTCGTCGACGCGTTCGTCGGTGTCGGTGCGCTCGATCGTCTGGGTGTCCATGGCCAATATTGTGCCGCAACCAAGGTGCGGTCGGCTCCGAATACCGGTTGAGCTTAAAACGACGGATTGTGGAACAGTGGAGTGATGAAGCACGGCCCCGAGCTGGCTTTCGACGACGACGGTCGACCGGTCCTGATCACCGCCGCCGCACCGTCCTATGAGGTGCAGCACCGCCAGCGGGTGCGCAAGTACTTGACGCTGATGGCTTTTCGCGTGCCGGCTCTCGTGTTCGCCGCGGTGGCCTACGGGTTGTGGCACAACGGGGTGATCTCGCTGCTGATCTTGGTGGCCTCGGTGCCGCTGCCCTGGATGGCGGTGCTGATCGCCAACGACCGCCCGCCGCTGCGCGCCGACGAACCGCGGCGGTTCGATACCCGTCCGCGCACGCCGCTGTTTCCTACCGCCGAGCGCCCGGCACTCGAGCCGCGCAGACCGCCCGCGCCGCGTTCCGATTCGCCGGGATGGATCGAAGGCGAATCCGGCTAGCCGTTCAACAGACAGCGTGCTCTCAGCACATTCACAGCGTCGGCCGCACATTTGCGCACGTCAGGGCGTGTGAGATCGCTGCGCATTGGGAACTCATCGGCAGGTTTGGTCGTTGAACCACATGACAGTGCAAGCCGATCGGGAGGGGCCATGGCAAACGCCACCACAAGCCGGATTGATAGCGATCTGGATGCTCAAAGCCCAGCCGCGGACTTGGTGCGGGTCTATCTGAACGGCATTGGCAAAACGGCGTTGCTGACCGCCGCCGACGAGGTCGAACTCGCAAAGCGCATCGAGGCAGGCCTTTACGCCCAGCATGTGCTCGACACCCGTAAGCGCTTGGGCGACACCCGCAAACGCGAGCTGGCGCTGGTGGTCCGCGACGGAGAAGCGGCCCGCCGGCATCTACTGGAAGCCAATCTGCGCCTGGTGGTCTCGCTGGCAAAGCGTTACACGGGCCGCGGGATGCCGCTGCTGGATCTCATCCAGGAAGGGAACCTGGGCCTGATCCGCGCGATGGAGAAGTTCGACTACACAAAGGGATTCAAGTTTTCGACCTACGCCACCTGGTGGATCCGCCAGGCCATCACCCGGGGCATGGCAGACCAGAGCCGCACCATTCGGCTGCCGGTCCACTTGGTGGAGCAGGTGAACAAGCTGGCCCGGATCAAGCGGGAGATGCACCAGAACCTCGGCCGTGAGGCCACCGATGAGGAGCTGGCTGCCGAATCCGGCATCCCGGTCGAGAAGATTAACGACTTGCTGGAGCACAGCCGCGACCCGGTGAGCCTCGACATGCCGGTCGGGTCCGAGGAGGAGGCCCCGCTGGGCGACTTCATCGAGGACGCCGAGGCGATGTCGGCGGAGAACGCGGTGATCGCCGAGCTGCTGCACACCGACATCCGCAGCGTGCTGGCCACGCTCGACGAGCGTGAGCACCAGGTGATCCGGTTGCGGTTCGGTCTCGACGACGGCCAGCCCCGCACCCTCGACCAGATCGGCAAGCTGTTCGGCCTGTCCCGGGAGCGGGTTCGCCAGATCGAGCGCGAAGTGATGTCGAAGCTTCGCAATGGCGAACGGGCGGACCGGCTGCGCTCCTACGCCAGCTGAGCTTGATCACACGTATGCCCGCCGCGACTCGCGGCGGGCATACTGCTGTGCGCCCGGCCACGCCGCGCTTGCGGTCGCCGGGCTGATCGGCGTCGACCCGCCGCGCCCGGCTACGCCGCGCTTGCGGTCGCCGGGCTGATCGGCGTCGACCCGCCGCGCCCGGCTACGCCGCGCTTGCGGTCGCCGCGTGCCGGCTGGAGTGTTTGACGAACCATTCCCGCTGCTGGCGAAGTAGACTCGGCGGCATTGGAGGGTGCTGAATGAACGACCTGGTGGACACCACCGAGATGTACCTGCGCACGATTTATGACCTCGAAGAAGAGGGCGTGACGCCACTGCGGGCACGGATCGCCGAGCGGCTCGACCAGAGTGGGCCGACGGTCAGCCAGACGGTGTCGCGGATGGAGCGCGACGGGCTGCTGCACGTAGCCGGCGACCGCCACCTGGAGCTCACCGACAAGGGCCGGACGCTGGCCGTCGCGGTGATGCGCAAGCATCGTCTGGCCGAACGGCTGCTGGTCGACGTCATCGGGCTGCCCTGGGAGGAAGTGCACGCCGAGGCATGCCGCTGGGAGCACGTGATGAGCGAGGACGTCGAGCGTCGGCTCGTGCAGGTGCTCAACAACCCGACGACGTCGCCGTTTGGCAACCCCATTCCCGGACTCCTCGATCTCGGTGTGGGTGACGGGTTCGCCGACGACGCCAACCTGGTGCGGTTGACCGAACTGCCGGCGGGCTCGCCCGTCGCGGTGGTCGTCCGTCAGATCACCGAACACGTCCAGGGCGACATCGACCTGATCACGCGGTTCAAGGATGCCGGTGTCGTGCCCAACGCTCGGGTGACCGTGGTGACCAACCCGGCCGGCGGCGTGACCATCGTCATTCCCGGCCACGAGAATGTCACCCTGCCGCATGAGATGGCGCACGCGGTCAAGGTCGAAAAGGTCTGATCAGCCCGCACGCCGGCCGAACGAGCGCCGCGGCGGTAACCGCACCCCCAGCCGCTGAGCCAATCGGTAGCCGGTGAGCGCCAGCTCGCGGATGCGCTCGGGCCGCATACCGGACTGCAGCGCGGTGTCCAGCATTCCCGCCATCCGATGACCGGGTTCGCAGCGCAGCGCCGCCTCTAACGACACCCCGGCCAGCGGGCCGTCGCCACGGACGTAGGCGCTGAACGCGAGCAGCACCAGCGCCTCGACCCGCCAGGGCACCGGCAGGGTACGGGCCAGCAGCGCCCACAGCGACTCGGCTTCGCCGGCCTTCTCCCCCACCGCCAGGGCGTACAGAGTGTCACGCACCTGCACGTCGCCCAGCGCGCAACCCAGCCGGGCGAGCTCGGCGTCGCAGAGCTGTTGACCGTCGCCCACCTGGGCCGCCGCCGCCATCATGTCCTCGACGTCACGGCGGCCCCGGCCGTCAGCGTCGGCCCGGTGGGCCGCCGCGCGGGACGCTTCGGCGGCGCCGAGGGCGATGGCCAGCTCGGCGCTGCGAGCCGGATCGTTGGCCGCGATAACGGCCTGCAGATCGGCCCGCCGGGCGTAGAGTCGCCGGCCCTCCAGCACCGCCGCGGCCGCCACCG
The DNA here is from genome assembly GCA_963767765.1 of uncultured Actinomycetota bacterium. Taxonomy (GTDB): domain Bacteria; phylum Actinomycetota; class Actinomycetes; order Mycobacteriales; family Mycobacteriaceae; genus Mycobacterium. The sequence goes on from CAVYEX010000003.1 coordinate 47,693, forward strand.
GAGATGCCGACGGATCATCGATCACACCGCCCGCCCCACAGCCGTCGACGCAGTGCCAGCGCCCGCCGGCGACGATCTGATCCACCACGTGCGCCGCCCACATCTCGATCCCGTTGCCCGCCAGAGCTTCGGTGAGCGCCCAGCACAGCTCCCGGTGCTCGGAGTTGCACATCGGGCAGTGGGCGCCCTCGGCGTCGACGATCACCGCGATCGCGGCCTCAGGTTCGGCCGAGGCGGCGACCTCCGCGAGGTGCTCGACTTCCTGCAGCAGTGTGGCGGACAGATCCACCCGCATCACCGCTCCCATCTCGCCGTCGCCGATCGACACCAGCACCAGCGATTTCTCGGGTACGAAGCCGAGAACCGCCGGCAGTGCGGCGATCAGGGCGCCGGGACGATGAAATTCGAAGTCAGCGGGATGCTTGGTCATGAACCGAACGGTCGCAACCACCACCGTCAGCGGTCGGCGGCGAACGCCGGGAACGGGGGCCGCTGTGAACGAAGTCGCGACTGTGGATGCCGCCGATTCAGCAGCGCCGGCTAGCACCCGCTGTCGACGTCGTCCGGCGCGGTGTCGCCCGGCCCGCCCGCCTCAGCGCGGACAACGAGGTCGTTGACCCGCTCGTCGAAGGGCGCGGAATAGGAGATCTGTTCGTCACACCCGCCACCATCGAGGCCGCCGACGAGGCCGGTGATGGTCGAGCCTGCCAGCCACGGCGCGCCGCTGGTGCCGCCGACCAAGCCGGCGCACGGCAACGACGGGTAGCCGTCGGTGACGCCGGTGCTGGCCTGGCAAGCGATCGGCGTGCCACCTGCGCCGGCCGGATAACCGATGACGCTGACTCTGCTACCGGCAGCGGGTGCGCGGCCCAACGCCAATCCTGCGCCGAGATGCTGGTTACCGCCGGTGCCGACGGGCGCGGCCAACCGCGCGATCACGTAGTCGGCGTGCGGGTCAGTCGTGGTGAGCCAGCGCGGGTCGAAGTAGACCGCTTGCACCGTCCAGACAACGGCCGGCTGCGCGGTCCCGGCGAAACCGGGGACGAATGTCGTCGAGCTCACGTCGCCGCTCAGGCAGTGCGCGGCAGTGACCATGAGGTCATGACCTGGCGACTGCAGCACCGATCCGGTGCAGGTGTGCACATCGCCGCCGACGGGGAAGACGGCGCCCACCCGCGGGTCGGCCGGCACCGGTTCGGCCTTCATCATCTGAGCCGGGTCGGCGACCGGTCTTCCGCCCGCGCCGGTCAACCGAGGGTGATTCGGGGAGCGCCCGCAGGCTGCTGCCGCGGCGGTCAGGATGACCGCCAGGCACACTGCGGCCGCCAGAGTGCGCATCGGTCGATGATGCCGCACCGCCGGCGGCTAAGGACCGCTCAGCCCCACGGTGCCCTGAAACCCGCGGAAACCGGGTACCCGGGGTCCGGTCGTGAAGCCCGTTCGGTTTTCGGGCCCGTCGATTTAAGGGACACTGAGCTAACGCGGCCGGACATGGCTGCGGCAAGGAGGCACCACGATGGGCCGGCATGAGCATCCGGGACCCGAGCAGCAAAGACCAGACCAACAGTCCCACCAGGCCGGAATGTACGAGCTCGAGTTCCCGGCGCCGCAGCTGTCGGCACCGGACGGCCGCGGGCCGGTCCTGGTGCACGCCCTGGAAGGCTTTTCCGACGCCGGCCACGCGATCCGGCTGGCGGCTACCCACCTGAAGGACTCGCTGGACACCGAACTGGTCGCGTCGTTCGCGATCGACGATCTGCTCGACTACCGTTCGCGGCGCCCGCTGATGACGTTCAAGACCGACCACTTCACTGCCTACGACGATCCCGAGCTGAGCCTGTATGCGCTGCACGACAGCGTCGGCACGCCGTTTTTGCTGCTCGCGGGCCTGGAACCGGACCTGAAGTGGGAACGGTTCATGACCGCGGTGCGGCTGCTGGCCGAACGTCTGGGCGTGCGGCAGACCATCGGTCTGGGCACCATCCCGATGGCCGTGCCGCACACGCGGCCGGTGACGATCACCGCGCACTCCAACAATTCCGAACTCATCGCCGACTTCACCCCGTGGATCACCGAGGTCCAGGTGCCGGGCAGCGCGTCGAACCTGCTCGAATACCGGATGGCTCAGCACGGGCACGAGGTGGTCGGTTTCACCGTGCACGTTCCGCACTACCTGACCCAGACCGACTATCCGGCCGCCGCGCAGGCGCTGCTCGAACAGGTGGCCAAAGCCGGCTCGCTGCAGTTGCCGCTGACCGCGCTGGCTGAGGCGGCCATCGAGATCCGGGTCAAGATCGACGAGCAGGTCGAGGCCAGCACCGAGGTCGCTCAAGTGGTGGCCGCCTTGGAGCGCCAGTACGATGCCTTCATTGCCGCTCAGGAGAATCGCTCGCTGCTGACCCGCGACGAAGAACTGCCGAGCGGTGACGAGTTGGGCGCCGAGTTCGAGCGGTTCCTGGCCCAAGAGGCGAAGAAGAAGAAGTCGAACGACGACGACTCGAAGTGAGCGCCCCGACCTGATGCGACCAGAAGTTGGCGACATGACCGAGCGAAAGCCCAACCTTCGCTCGGTGCGTGAGGTGACGCCGTCGCTGCAATTCCGCACCATTCACGGCTACCGGCGCGCGTTTCGCATCGCCGGCTCCGGACCGGTGCTGCTGCTCATTCACGGCATCGCCGACAACTCTTCCACCTGGAACACAGTGCAGGCGAAACTGGCGCAGCGGTTCACCGTCATCGCACCGGACCTGCTCGGCCACGGCCAGTCCGACAAGCCACGCGCGGACTATTCGGTGGCCGCCTACGCCAACGGCATGCGGGATCTCCTCAGCGTGCTCGAGGTCGAGCGGGTAACCGTGGTGGGACATTCCCTCGGCGGCGGGGTGGCCATGCAGTTCGCCTACCAGTTCCCGCAATTGGTCGAGCGGCTGATCCTGGTCAGCACCGGAGGTGTCACCAAGGACGTCAGCATCATCCTGCGATGGGCGTCGCTGCCGATGGGCGGCGAAGGGGTGGCGTTGCTGCGGCTGCCGTTCGTGCTGCCCGCTCTGCAGCTGGCGGGCCGCGCGGTGGGCCGGATCATCGGATCGACCGCGGTGGGCCACGACTTGCCCGACGTACTGCGGATATTGGCCGACCTGCCAGAACCCAAGGCTTACGCAGCGTTCAGCCGGACGTTGCGGTCGGTGGTGGACTGGCGTGGCCAGATGGTCACCTTCCTGGACCGATGTTATCTAACCGAATCCGTTCCGGTGCAGCTCATCTGGGGCACGCACGACGTGGTGGTGCCGGTCAGTCACGCCCGGATGGCGCATGCGGCGATGCCCGGGTCACGGCTGGAGATCTTCGACCGCTGCGGGCATTTCCCGTTCCACGAGGAACCGGATCGCTTCGTGGAAGTCGTCGAGCGATTCATCGACAGCACCGAACCTGCCGTCTACGACCAGGACATGCTTCGCGAGTTGCTTCGCTCCGGCAGTGGAGCGGGCGCCCTCACCGGTACGATCGGCACCCGCGTCGCCGTGCTCAACGCGATGGGTTCTGACGAACGCAGCGCCACCTAGAGCCAGTCAGCTTCTGCGGTGCAGCTGCGCCGCGAGATGATCTTGCAGCGGCTGCCCGACTGCGCCCATCTGCAGCGAGTACGACAACTCATCGCCGTCGATGCGGAATCGGCGGCCCAGCGCGGTCACCTGTTTGGCCGAGGGCGTCAGACCGATTGCTGTCGCGGCTAATTCGATGTCGACGACACCACCGGTCACGCGGTAGCTGCCGACCTCGATTTCGGTGATCCCGCTGGGATGGGCGAGAACGAGTTCGATCTGACCCGGCCGCGGCACCCGCAGATACCCGGTCTCGGCATGCAGCGGCGCGCGGTCGTCGGCAGCTCGGGTTTTCTGCGCATAGGCCAGAAACGGCTTGCCCACATGCGTGAACTCGACTTCCTCCAGGTAGTCGAACGGCTCGATCGCCGGATATTTGCCGCACCCGCGCCCGGCCCATACACCCAGCAGCGGCGCGAGCTCCTCCAGCGCGGGATGCAGTGCGGGCGGCATCAGCTCGGCGCGGAGACCCCGCGGTGCGCCCGCAGCGCCTCGATCTCGCGCTCGAAATCCGCAGCCGAGGAGAACGATCGGTACACCGAGGCGAATCGCAGATAGGCCACCTCGTCGAGTTCGCGCAGCGGACCCAGAATCGCCAGGCCCACCTCGTGGCTCGGCACTTCGGGGGACCCGTTCGCCCGCACGGTGTCTTCCACCTGCTGCGCGAGCAGGTTCAGCGCATCGTCGTCGACTTGGCGGCCCTGGCATGCCCGCCGCACGCCGCTGATCACCTTCTCCCGGCTGAACGGCTCGGTGACACCGCTGCGCTTGACGACAGCCAACACGGCGGTTTCGACGGTGGTGAAGCGGCGGCCGCACTCCGGGCAGGAGCGGCGGCGGCGAATGGCCTGCCCTTCGTCGGTTTCCCGGGAATCCACGACCCGGGAATCGGGGTGACGGCAGAACGGACAGTGCATGACCGCTCCTTCGGCACGCCGGCACGTCGTGGACCATTCCGAGGATACCTGGGTGGCCACCGACCCGCGCAGCACCGCGACTGCCTAGCCGACCGGCGCGATCAGCGTCTGACCCGCGGCCAGCGCCGGCGAGTCCAGGCCGTTGAGTTCCCGGATACGCTGAGCGACCTGGCTGACCGGAGCGCCGGGCGCCACCCGGGCGGCAAGATGCTGCAGGCTCTCCCCCGCGTCGACCCGCACCACGGCCAGCCGGTCGGGGATCCGCGCGGGCGTCTGCGAGCCGTCGACCATCTCGCCGAAGTGCGCAACCACCCCGAGCCACATGGTGATCAGCGCGGCGAGCAGCGACAGGGCGACCGTCGTCACCGGAGTGATCGGGCGCCGGCGATGCGACGCGCCCGACACCGAGACGCCGGTGCCCCGGTACCGTGGCGGCGCACCGCCCGGGCGTCGGCGGTTACGGGACGGCGGGTTTGCAGACACGTGCTCGCCCCGCGCCGGTATCCGGACCGGCTGTCGACGAGCGGGAGTCAGGGTCGGGGCGGTGTGGATGAGTGTCATGGGGGTCCTCCCGTCGGATGGTGGTCGATCGTACGTTCGAACTATATTCGATAACCTGTTCGATATCCGAACATGTGATCGAATCGTTGCCTACGAATCCATACGATAAAACCGGCCACCGACAAGCAGTCCGGCGCCAACCCTGCTCGAAGGGCGACACGCGTCGAACACATGTTTGATAAATCGCCGCCGACGAGCTACATTCGCCTGCATGAGCGATAGCAGCGACACATCGGCGCCACGCCGCACCGCCCCGGGGGACCCGACGCTGACGCCACGGCAGCGCACCATTCTGGACGTCATCCGCGCTTCGGTTACCACCCGCGGCTATCCGCCGAGTATCCGGGAGATCGGTGATGCGGTCGGCCTCACCTCGACGTCATCGGTGGCGCACCAACTGCGGACGCTGGAGCGCAAAGGTTTCCTGCGCCGCGACCCGAACCGTCCCCGGGCTGTCGACGTTCGGGGCGCCTCGGAGAACGCGGAGGACAGCACCGCCTCAGCTGTCCGTACCGATGTCGTCGGCTCCGACGCCCTGCCGGAGCCCACGTTCGTTCCGGTGCTGGGCCGCATCGCCGCCGGCGGGCCGATCCTCGCCGAGGAAGCCGTCGAGGACGTCTTTCCCCTGCCGCGCGAACTGGTCGGCGAAGGCGCCCTATTTCTGCTCAAGGTCGTCGGCGACTCGATGGTCGACGCCGCCATCTGTGACGGCGACTGGGTCGTCGTGCGGCAGCAGAACGTCGCCGACAACGGCGACATCGTGGCGGCCATGATCGACGGCGAAGCCACGGTGAAGACGTTCAAACGCAGCGGCGGCCAGGTCTGGCTGATGCCGCACAACCCGGCGTTCGACCCCATCCCGGGCAACGACGCCGCGGTGCTGGGCAAAGTCGTCACGGTGATCCGCAAGATCTGACCCGGCCGTCGCGCGGCCGGCGCCTAACCGGCTCTGATGAACCCGTTCACTTCGGCGGCTTCTTCGCTGACGAACCACACCTCGGCCAGGGTGTCGTCATAAAGGGCGCTGCCGGGGGTGTAGTAGAGGCCGAAGCTGGCGTTGGCCTTGACCGGATATCCCTCCGGCACCTGGTAGGGGTCTTCCAGGGGCAGGTGCATCGCCAGCTGGGCGGTGCCAGATCGACGCCCGTCCACCGGTGCGACGTCCGCGCCGTCCTTCGCGGCGGCGTGCCGCCCGCTACCCAACTCGGCAGCCGTCGGAATGCGCGTCGGCGTGGTGTCGACGGCGTCGGGATCCTCGACGTCGTCACCGCCCACGTCGGCCGGCGGCTCGTGCGCAGGCTGCGCGCCCGCAGCGTCCCCCGCACCGAGGCCGGCGGCGGCGTCGGCCTCCGCCGGCCGCCCCGGCTCTCCCGGCTCACCCGGGCCGGGGGCGGCCGGCTCCGGCTCGCCGTAACGCCGCGAATACTGCGACGTGCCCGCCTCGTCGACCGGTTCGGTGGACCACGCCACCCCCGCGTCCGGGCCGCTGTCGTAGGCGGGTGCGGCGGTCGGCGTCCGGTCGGTCTCGACGGCCGGGGTCTGCGCCCGGGCGTCGCCACGGCGCTGGGGGCGGCGCAGCGCCAGCAGGGTAAGCAGTCCCACGACGAGCAGCACCGCGACGGCGACCAGCAGCCACCACCAATGCCACGACGATCCCTTGACGCCGGTCGACGCCGACGCCGACCGGCTCGGCTGACTCTGGCCCGGCACCTGAACCCCGGACAGTAACGGCGTCAGGTTGCTCGGGTCGGCGGTGAATACGTTGGTGGTCCGGTTCCAGGACACCCTTCCGCCGGTGAAAGCCTGGCTGGTGACATCACGATCCACGGTCTGATCGCCGACCGGTGCACCGAGTTTGCCTTTCGCGCCGCCGAGCTTGTCCCAGGCGGCTTTCATGGCGCCGCGCACAATGAAGGCGCCGTGGCCGCGGGTCCAGAAGATCACCGGCTTGTCGGCGGCGGCGAACGTGCTGACCCGGCTGTTGGTGAGACCGCCGTCGGCCTCGTTGGCCGTCGGGAAGCCCAGATCGCTGCCGACCGGGCCGCCCACGGATTCGTACTTCGCCAGGATCTCGCTCTCGACGGCGTTCGCACCGGTCGCCGGCGTGAAGAAAACCTTTCCGCCGGCGAAGTTCTGAGCCATGGCGTCGTCCCCGAGCGAATACTGGCCGCCCTGTTTGGCGCCCAGCGGCCCCTTTTCCCCGCCGGCTGCGCGCCACGCGGTGTTGATCGCCGCGGTGGGATCGATCGGGACCTGCAGGCCGGTGAGTTGCTTCGCCAGATCGGGCGGGGTGGTGGTGAACACCTTGGTCAGCCGGTCCCAGGACACCTTGCCGCCGCTGAACGGCTGGGTGCTGACCTCGCCGTCATAGGTTTCGTCTGCGACCGGAACGCCCAGCGCGCCGCCGGAGCTGCCCAGCTTGTCCCAGGCGGCGTTGATCGCTCCGCGCACGACGAACGCCCCGTGGTCGGGCGTCCAGAAGATCACCGGCTTGTCGCTCGCGGAGAAGGTGCTCACCCGGCTGTCCGGTCCGGCAAGCCCGGGGACTTCGTTGATAGTCGGGAAACCCAGATCGCTGCCGGCCGGACCGCCCAGCGATTCGTATTTGTTCAACACCGGGCCGAATATGGCGCGGGCGCCGGTTGCGGGGGTGAAAAATATCTTGCCGTTGTCGAAGTCCTGGGCGAATCCGTCGGCGACCGGGTAGACATCACCATGCTTTTCACCAAGGCTCGACGTCGGGCCGCCCGCGGCCTTCCACGCCGACGTGATGGCATCGTCGGCGTCGCTTTCCGGTGTTGCCGTGGCAGTGCCCGCGAGCAGGACAGCGACCGCGCTGGCAGCGGCGGCCACGAGCACCACGCGGCTGATCGCCGCGCCGAACCGACCTCGCCGCCTACTCACCCAGCCTCCCCGACGCCGCTCTGCCCAGACCGCCCAGGCTGAAACAACTTTGCTACAGCCAGCGGCAATTGCGAAGTCATATCGCAGAGATTACGGAAATGGATACCCAGCCGATGTGGAATTGATGCGAGGTCGCGCCGGGCCCGGTGCGATGCGTGAGTTGACCTGCGCGCAAGAATTATGCGACCCGCCCGGTGGAAGGAAGCACAACTGAGATGAGTGTTTCCGCAGCGGTGTGGTTGCTCACGGTGGCCTTGATCGTCGGCTTGGCGTTGTTCGACTACCTTTTTCACGTTCGCCGGATTCAGAAGCCGACATTGCGCGACTCCGCTGTCTGGTCGGCGATCTACATCGGCGCCGCAGTGCTGTTCGGGGTCGGCGTCTCGATCGCGGCCGGCATCGGCCCGGGCGTGGAGTACTTCGCCGGCTACCTGCTCAACCAGGCGCTGTCGGTTGACAACCTTTTCATCTTCTTGATCGTCATCACGAGTTTCGCGGTTCCCCGTGTTGCGCAACAGAAGGTGTTGCTGTTCGGAATCGTGTTCGCGTTGGTGGCTCGCAGCGTCTTCATCTTCGTCGGTGCCGCGCTCATCGCGGTCTTCGACCCGGCCTTCTACCTGTTCGGTCTTGCTCTGCTGATCGCCGCGGGGAACCTCGTCAGGCCGTCGGACTCCGACCGGCACGGCGCCGACACGGCGGTTGTCCGCCTCGCCAAGCGTTCTCTGCGCACCTCCAACACTTTCGACGGCGACCGGTTGTTCACCGTCGAGAATGGCAAACGGGTAATGACGCCAATGCTGTTGGTGATGATCGTCGTCGGCGGAACCGACTTGTTGTTCGCCTTCGACTCGATTCCCGCGCTGTTCGGGCTCACCAGCAATGTCTACATCGTCTTCGTGTCCACCGCGTTTTCGCTGCTCGGTTTGCGTCAGCTGTACTTCTTGCTCGGTGGCCTGCTCGACCGGCTGGTCTATCTCTCCTACGGCTTGGCCGCGGTGCTGGCCTTTATCGGCGTGAAGCTGGTGCTGCAGGCGTTGCACTCCAACAACATTCCGTTCCTCAACCACGGGAAGCCGGTTCCGGTGGCCGAGCTGAGCACCAGCGTGTCGCTGACTGTCATCGTCGCCCTCCTCGTTCTCACGACGACGGTGTCGTTGCTGTCCGCGCGCGGGCGAACCCGAAGCGTCGCCGCCCGGGCATGCCGGCACGCCACCGCCTATCTGAACAGCGATCTACGACGACGACCCGGCCGAGCGAGCCGAGCTGTTCAACCAACTGCTGGCGGCGGAACGTCAAATCGTCACGCTGCCAAGCAAGAACCGTCGATGGATCTCCTGCGACGCCGAGCTGACGGAGTTGGTGGCGCGGGCCCATCGGGCGCACGACGCCGAAGCGGACGGCCGGGCCGAACCTTAAACGCCGAGGCTGCGACCGATGATCTCCTTCATGATCTCGGTGGTGCCGCCGTAGATGGTCTGCACCCGGGCGTCGAGAAACGCTCGGGCGATGTCATATTCGCGCATGTAGCCGTATCCGCCGTGCAGCTGCAGGCAGCGGTCGATGAGGTGCACCTGCTTTTCGGTCGAATACCACTTGGCCATCGCGGCCTGCTCGACGGACAGCTTCTCCTCGAGATGCAGCCGGATGAACTCGTCGACCATCATCCGCACCACGGTCGTTTCGGTCGCCAGTTCGGCCAGCAGAAACCGGCTGTTCTGAAAGCTGCCGATCGGTTTGCCGAAAGCCTTGCGCTCCTTGGCGTAATCCAGCGTCTGCTCCAGCACCGCCTCCATCGCGGCGGCCGCCATGATCGCAATCGAAATCCGCTCCTGCGGCAGGTTCTGGATCAGGTAGATGAAGCCCAAACCCTCCTCGCCGAGCAAATTCTCCGCGGGTACTTCGACATCGGTGAACGACAACTCCGCAGTGTCCTGCGCATCCAGGCCGATCTTGTCCAGATGGCGGCCCCGCTCGAAGCCCGTCATTCCGCGCTCGACGACCAGCAGCGAGAATCCTTGCGCGCCTTTGTCCGGATTGGTCTGCGCGACGACGATGACCAGATCGGAGTTGATGCCGTTGGTGATGAACGTCTTTGACCCGTTGAGCACGTAGTGATCACCGTGTTTGACCGCCCGGGTCTTAATGCCCTGCAGATCGCTACCGGTGCCCGGCTCGGTCATGGCGATAGCGGTGATCAGTTCGCCGGAGCAGAACTTCGGCAGCCAGCGCTGCTTCTGCTCGTCGGTGGTCAGCCGCAACAGGTACGGCGCCACCACGTCGTTGTGCAGGCCGAAACCGATGCCGCTGTACCGGCCCTTGGTGGTCTCCTCGGTGATGATGGTGTTGTAGCGGAAGTCCGGGTCACCGCCGCCGCCATATTCTTCGGGCACCGCCATACCCAGAAAGCCCTGCTTGCCGGCCTCCAGCCACACGCCGCGGTCGACGATCTTCGCCTTCTCCCACTCGTCGTGGTACGGCGCGACGTGGCGGTCGAGGAACGCCCGGTAGGACTCCCGGAACAGATCGTGCTCGGGTGAGAACAAGGTGCGCTGATACTTCACGGGATTACCCACGGCTGACCTCCGCTCAGACTCTGCCGCCCAACATACCAACCGGATGGTTGGTTGGCGGTCGGGTGGCGTCGGGGCGGCGAACCTCGGCCTATGAGCCGGCGTTCCGCTGGGCGCGATGCGCGCGCCGCTGGCCGGTGGGTCGTTGGCCGCCGGCGTGGTGGCGAACGTGCTGCTCGGTCTGAGTGGTTCGTGTCTCGCGGCTGCGGCGTCGCCGCCGGGTGTCCCCGGCGCGCTCGCCCTGCTCAGCGACCGGTGGCCGGAGCGGAGCAAGCTCTCCGGCGAGTGCCTGCACCACCGCAGAGTCGGCAACCACCCGTTGCGGGATGACGTTGATACCGGCCTTGCGCATCAGCAGCTGCGTGTCTCTGCGTTGCTCCGGCAAGACGACCGTGACTACGTCGCCCGCGCTTCCGGCACGCGCCGTGCGGCCGGACCGGTGCAGGTAAGCCTTGTGCTCGGCGGGCGGATCCACGTGCACCACCAACTCGACCTCGTCGACGTGGACGCCACGAGCGGCGATGTCGGTGGCCACCAGGACGCGGGCCTCACCGGCGGTGAACGCGGCCAGATTGCGTGCCCGTGCGGGCTGTGACAGGTTGCCGTGCAGATCGACCGAAGGCACGCCGGATTCGGTCAGCTGCTTGGCGAGCTTGCGGGCTTGGTGTTTGGTGCGCATGAACAGGATCCGGCGACCGGTACCGGACGCCAGTCGATGCACCAGGACCTTCTTGGCGTCAACCCCGCCGACGTGGAAGACGTGATGCGTCATCGCCGACGGCGGTGCGTTGACCTCGTCGACCGAATGTGACACCTCGTTGTTGAGGAAACGGCGAACCAGTACGTCCACGCCGTTGTCCAGCGTTGCCGAGAACAGCAACCGCTGGGCAGCGGCGGGCGTCGCCGCCAGGATGCGTGTCACGCCGGGGAGAAACCCCAGATCGGCCATGTGGTCCGCCTCGTCGAGCACGGTGAGCTCGACGGCGTCGAGGCTGATCAAACGCTGCTTCATCAGGTCTTCGAGTCGGCCGGGGCAGGCCACGACGATGTCGACGCCGGCCTTGAGCGCGGCTACCTGCCTGGTCTGAGGTACACCACCGAAGATCGTGGTGACGTTCAGCCCGTTCGCGGCAGCAAGCGGTTCGAGGACCGCGGAGATCTGGCTCGCCAGTTCCCGGGTCGGCGCCAGCACCAGACCTGACGGTCGTGCGGGGCGTCGTTTTCCCCCGGCCAACCGGGTCACCAGCGGGATCGAGAAGGCCAGGGTCTTACCGCTGCCGGTCTTTCCGCGGCCGAGTACATCACGGCCGGCAAGGGTGTCGGGCAGGGTGCGGAGCTGAATGGGAAGCGGAGTCCGTATTCCGTTCACAGCCAGCGCCTTGATAATTGATTCGGGCACGCCGAGGTCGGCGAACGATGTGGTGATCAAAGTGACATGCCTTTCCGGCATCGGTGGTGAGCGCTCGCGACGACGACGTCAGACAGCGCAGATCACAGTGGCGAGATTGCCGGTGGGCAAAATCGATCGCCGCGAGAAGAGTCAGGGATGAAAAGACGTTCCACGACGTATTGGCGACATTCCTTGTGACGCCAACGTTGGCGTAGACGATACCGCACGGCCCGAGGGCAGAAGTTCCAGACCGCTCTAAGTCAAGGCGTCGAGAACTTCTGCAGGCTGGCGGCCAGCGCTACCGGCACCCGGGCCCGGATCCGGGTGCCCTCGGTGTGGTGTTCGGCGCGCTCGACCCGGCCGTCGGCATGCACCCGTGCTACCAGGTCACCGCGGTCATACGGAATCACGACGTCCACGGCCGTTTCGGTCGGTTTGGCCTGGTCGGCCAAGTCGGCGATCCGTCGGCGCAGCACGTCGATGCCGGCGCCGGTGCGGGCCGACACGAACACCGCACCCGGCAGGGCACGGCGCAGCTGAGCCAGGGTGAGCTGGCTTGCCGTGTCGGTCTTGTTGACCACCAGCAGCTCGGGCGCCGGATCACCCTGATGGTCGGCGATCACGTCGGACACCACCTCGCGCACAGCGTTGATCTGCGCGATCGGGTTGGCGTCGGAGCCGTCGACCACATGCAGCAGCACGTCGGCGTCGACCACCTCCTCCAGCGTGGACCGGAACGCCTCCACCAACTGGGTGGGCAGATGCCGCACGAAACCCACGGTGTCGGTGAACACGACGGTCTGGCCGTCATCGAGGTGAGCGCGGCGGGTGGTCGGCTCCAACGTCGCGAACAACGCGTCCTGCACCAGCACCCCGGCGCCGGTGAGCACGTTGAGCAGGCTGGATTTACCGGCATTGGTGTAACCGACGATCGCGACCGACGGGACGTCGCTGGCCAGCCGGCGGCTGCGCTGGGTGTCGCGCACCTGCTTCATGTCCTTGATGTCGCGGCGCAACTTGGCCATCCGCTCACGGATGCGGCGGCGATCGGTCTCGATCTTGGTCTCACCGGGACCGCGCAATCCCACTCCGCCGCCGCTGCCGCCGGCGCGGCCACCGGCCTGCCGGGACATCGACTCGCCCCAGCCGCGCAGCCGCGGCAGCATGTACTCCATCTGCGCCAGCGACACCTGCGCTTTGCCTTCGCGGCTGGTCGCGTGCTGGGCGAAGATGTCGAGGATCAGCGCGGTGCGGTCGATGACCTTGACTTTGACCGCCTTCTCCAGCGCGGTCAGTTGCGCCGGGGACAGTTCGCCGTCGCAGATCACCGTGTCGGCGCCGGTGGCAAGCACCACCTCACGAAGCTCGCGCGCCTTCCCCGAGCCGATGTAGGTGGCCGGGTCGGGCTTGGCGCGGCGCTGCACCAGCCCTTCGAGGACCTGCGAGCCGGCCGTCTCGGCAAGCGCGCCGAGCTCGGCCAGGCTGGCAGCGGCGTCGGCGGCCGTACCGTCGGTCCACACGCCGACCAGCACCACCCGCTCGAGGCGCAGCTGGCGGTATTCGACCTCGGAGACGTCGGCAAGCTCGGTGGACAGACCCGCGACGCGGCGCAGCGCGGAGCGGTCGTCCAGCGCAAGTTCGCCCGTGCTGGGCTCGGGGGCGGCGGACTCAGAAATGTCGGGATACGTCATAGGCGATAACCCATGGTGCCTGCCGAATCGGCGGCGCGCACGTCGTTTAACGTGGCGTCCGCCACCAATCCTCGCTGAGTTCACCACGAGCCACCAGCACCGACGGGCCGCGCAGGTAGCTGCTTGCCTCGGTGATGGTGACCGCAACCTGGCCGCCGGGCACCCGGACGGTGAGCGTGCCGGTGGTGGCGCCGATGCTGGCCAGGGCAGCGACCGCCGCGGCGACGGTTCCGGTGCCGCAGGAGCGGGTTTCGCCGACGCCGCGTTCGTGCACCCGCATCGTGACCGCGCCATCTGCCGGCGCGGTCAGCACCTCGATGTTGACGCCGTCGGGGAACTGTCCAGGGTCGAACGTCACCGGCGCAGCGACGTCCAGCGCGGCGAGCGCCTCGGCGGTCAGCGCCGGGTCGACACAGGCCAGATGCGGGTTGCCGACGTCGACCGCCACACCGGTGAACCGGCGGCCGCCGACTGTCGCCTCCCCCGGTCCGAGTCGGTTGGCCTTACCCATGTCGACGGTGACGTCGGCGCGGGTCTGCTCGACGTGGTGCACGGTGACCGGACGCGGGCCTGCCGGCGACCCGACGACGAATTCGTCGCGCTGCTCCAGACCGGTGGCCCGCAGATAGTGGGCGAACACCCGCGCGCCGTTGCCGCACATCTGCGCGACGGAGCCGTCGGCGTTGCGGTAGTCCATGTACCAGTCGACGGCGTCGACGCCGTCGGGCAGGCGTTCGAGCACACCGGCGGTCAATGCCGCGCCTGCGGTGGTGACCCGCAACACCCCGTCGGCGCCCAAGCCGCGGCGCCGGTCACACACCGCGGCCACCGCCGCGGGCGTGAGCTCGATGGCCGCGTCGAGGTCGGGCAGCAGCACGAAGTCGTTCTGCGTGCCGTGGCCTTTGGCGAATATCACCTGCTCAGGATACGTTGCGCCACACCCTCAACCCGGTGTTGACCACGTCGTCGTCGCTGGCGTCCAACCAGCAGATCCGGTGGTCGCGTCGAAACCAGGACCGCTGCCGGCGCACATAGCGGCGGGTGCCGACGAACGTGGGTTCGCGGGCGCCTTCACCGTTCCCGCCGGCGTCGAGGTCGGCGACGACCTGGGCGTAACCCAGTGCGCGCGACGCCGTCACCCCCTGCCGCAAGCCCTTTCCGAGCAGCGCGACGACCTCGTCGACCAAGCCGTGGGCGAACATCGCGTCAGTACGCCGGGCCAGCTGCTCGTCGAGAAATGCTGTCTCGCAGTCCAATCCGATGATCACGGTCCCCCACCGCGGGCCACTGATGGCCGGCGCCGACGCCGCGAACGGTTGCCCGGTGAGCTCGACGACCTCCAATGCGCGCACGATGCGCCGGCCGTCGGTCGCCAAGATCGACGCGGCGGCCACCGGGTCGCGTCGGCTCAGTTCGGCGTGCAGGGCAGCCACGCCGTTCTCGGCCAGCTGCAGCTCCCAGCGGGCTCGCACCTGCGGGTCGGTGGCCGGGAAGGTCCAGTCGTCGAGCAGCGATTGGAGGTAGAGCATGGAGCCGCCGACGATGATGGGCACCGCGCCGCGGGCGACGATCGCGTCGACGTCGGCGGCGGCGGCCTGCTGGTAGCGGGCGACGCTGGCCGTCTCGGTGACATCCAGAACGTCGAGCTGATGATGCGGGATGCCGCGGCGCTGCGCTGTGGGCAGCTTCGCGGTGCCGATGTCCATGCCGCGGTAGAGCTGCATCGCGTCGGCATTGACGATTTCGCAGTCGATCTCGCCGCCGAGTTGCTCGGCCAGCTCGAGTGCGAGCCGGGACTTGCCGGTTCCGGTCGGTCCGACGATGGCCAGCGGCCGCACGGTCAGCTGCTCACGGTTGCCAGACACCGGCGAAGTATCCGACACCGAAGGACGCGCAGCGGCAGAGCTCCTTGGCCGACCGCGGCGCAGGCCCGCTGAGCCCCGCCAGCACGTGGAACGCAACTCGGCCGACGATTTGCGGCGGCGTCTGCGACAAGGCGGCCACGTCGCCGCCGGCGAGCGCGTCATCCAAGCTGCGTTGCACCTCGACGTCGCCGGGCTGGTGGCCGCCGGGCGCCGCCGGGGTCAGCGTGCTGGCCCCGTCGGCAACGATCAGCACACCCGTCGGTTCGGCTGTGCCGCCCATCTCGGCGCGCAATTGATGCCCCAGCGCCACTGCCGCGCCGGCGTCATGATCACGGGAGTACGCGCGGACCTCGGCGCGGGCGCCGGGCTGTGCGAGACCCCGGACCCAGCCGGTGACCAGCGCGCACAGCGGCAACTCGGCTGGGCGGCCGTCGGCGTGCGGAGACAGCCGCACCGGCACGTCGACACCGTACCCGGCGAAGGTTCCGACGCTGTCCTGGCCGAAGCGGCCGTCGCAGCGGTCGACGCCCACGGCGATCCACCGCGGCGGCAGTGACGCAGCGGCCGCGATCACCGCCTCGCGCAGGTCAGCGACCTCGGCAGCCGCGGCGCCGGCCAGTTCGGGAACCAGCACCGGCGCCGAGGGGACGATGGCGATGGCGCTCAGCACGCCACAAAACTATCGCCTCCCCTTCTCGTCAGGCATGTGATCCGCCGCCGCGGGTAACCCAGGGTGTCCCCCACAGAAACGGAGCCGTCATGAGCGCTGGTGCGCAGACCGGAACGATCTCGACCCAGGTGCCGGCAAGGCTGGACCGGCTGCCCTGGTCGCGGTTTCACTGGCGGGTGGTCATCGGCCTGGGCGGCGTGTGGATTCTCGACGGACTCGAGGTCACCATGGTCGGCAACGTGTCGTCACGGCTGACCGAGAAGGACAGCGGGATCGACCTCACCACCCAGGACATCGGGGTGGCGGCGGCCTTCTACATCGCCGGGGCCTGCTTGGGCGCGTTGTTCTTCGGTCACCTCACGGACCGCTTCGGACGACGCAAGCTGTTCATGCTCACCCTTTCCCTGTTCCTGGCCGCCACTGTGGCGACCGCTTTTGCGTTTGCACCCTGGTATTTCTTCATCGCGACCTTCTTCACCGGCTGCGGGATCGGCGGCGAATACGCGGCCATCAATTCAGCGATCGACGAGCTCATTCCCGCTCGGGTCCGCGGCCGGGTGGATCTGCTGATCAACGGGACCTATTGGCTGGGGGCGGCCGCGGGAGCAGGCGGCGCGCTGGTCCTGCTGAACACGGCGCACTTTCCGGCGAACATCGGCTGGCGGTTGGCCTTCGGCATCGGCGCGTTCATCGGCGTCTTCGTCCTGCTCATGCGGCGCAGCCTTCCGGAGAGCCCGAGGTGGCTGTTCATTCACGGCCGCGACCAGGAAGCCGAGCAGATCGTCGGCGCGATAGAGGCCGACGTTCAGCGCGAGACCGGCCAACCGCTTCCCGAGCCGGACGGGGAGCCGCTGACAATTCGCCAACGCAAGACGATCTCGTTCCGGGAGATCGCCCGGGTGGCATTCACGCTTTATCCGCGGCGAGCGATCCTCGGGCTGGCGTTGTTCATCGGCCAAGCGTTTCTCTACAACGGCGTGACGTTCAACCTGGGCACGTTGCTGCACGGGTTCTACGGAGTGGCCTCCGGACATGTGCCGCTTTTCATCGTGCTGTGGACGCTGAGTAATTTCGCCGGCCCGCTGGTGCTCGGGCATTTCTTCGACACCATCGGCCGCAAACCGATGATCACCTTGTGCTACCTGGGCTCGGCTTTCGCGGTGGTGGTCCTCGCGACGGTGTTCGTACGGCAGATCGGCGGTCCCACGACGTTCATCGTCGTCCTCGCAGTGGTGTTTTTCCTGGCGTCGGCGGGTGGCAGCGCCGCGTATCTGACCGTCAGTGAGATCTTCCCGATGGAGACCAGGGCATTGGCGATTGCGTTTTTCTACGCGGTGGGCACGGCCATCGGCGGTATCAGCGGGCCGCTGCTGTTCGGTCAACTGATCAGTTCGGGACAGCGCGGCGAGGTGGTCTGGTCGTTCCTCATCGGCGCGGCGGTGATGGCAATCGGCGGCTTGGTCGAACTGTGGCTCGGTATCGCGGCCGAACAACGACCGCTCGAAGAGCTGGCTTTGCCGTTGACCGTCGCCGACGCCGAAAGCGGAAAGCCATTAGCGAAGGTTCCTATGCGACCTTCTTTGCTGTTCGGTGCGCGCAGGATAGTTGACCCGCATATATGCTGTGGCCGGTCGCGCGCGGCCCCGGTGTGTGAGGCGAAACGAGTGATGCGCCGGCTTTTCGGACTGCATGGCGTCATGAGGGGGCGGGCCGGTGTCGCGGATCTTTGTGAGTCACTCCAGCAAAGACAACCGCCAGTCGCAGGCGCTGCGCGCCTGGCTGGTGGCCCAGGATCCGCCGCTGGCAACTGAAATTTTCTTGGACACCGACACCAATACCGGGCTGAAACCCGGTGTCAAGTGGAAAACGGTGCTCGTCAGCGCCAATTCGCGCTGTGAAGCGGTGATCTGCCTGCTCTCGAACAGCTGGGAAACGTCGGCCGAGTGCCTGGCCGAGTACCGAACCGCAGAAAACCTGGGCAAACAGATCATCTGCGCACGCCTGGAGGAAGGCACCGGCGAACATACCAGCGAGTGGCAGCACACCAACCTATTCGTCGACGGTCTGGCGCCCGAAGATGTCGAAACCATTCCGTTGCCCGGGGGCCCGCCGGTGCTGTTCGCCAAAGCCGGTCTGCACCAGCTGCGCGAAGCGATCCGCGGCGTGGGCGTGGCCGCCAACAACTTCGTCTGGCCCCCTCCGGCCCAACTCGACCGGGCGCCGTATCGCGGGTGGGAGCCGTTCGAAGAAGTCGATGCCGGCGTGTTTTTCGGCCGCGATGCGCAGATCGTGCGCGCACTCGACATGCTGCGCGGCATGCGCATCACCGGCGTGGACAGCCTGTTCGTGGTGTTGGGGCCGTCGGGTTCGGGCAAGTCGTCATTTCTGCGGGCCGGGCTGCTGCCCCGGCTGCGCCGTGAAGACCGCCATTTCGTGCTGCTGGACATCATGCGCCCGGAACGGCGCCCGCTCACCGGCGACACCGGGCTGGCGCGCGCCATCTGCGCCGGACGCCGGCGTCTGGGCCTCGAGCAACCGGCGCTGGGCGACATCGAGGTCGCGTGCAGCGGTGATCCGGCCGCGGTGCGTGCGCTGCTGACCGAATGCCGCGTGGCCGCCGCACTCCGGGTGCCCGACGCCGGGCCCGACGCGCCCATGCCCACCCTGGTGTTGCCGTTGGACCAGGCCGAGGAACTGTTCACCGCCGACGCCGGAGCAGAGGCGACAGCTTTTCTGCGGCTGATCGCCGAACTGGCTCGGCCCGGTGCCGACGGCCAGCAGCTGGGCCTGATCGTGGCGGGCACCATCCGCACCGACCGCTACGAGGTCATGCAGACCGCACCCGAGCTCGCCGAACTGACCTCGGAGGTCTTCGATGACCTCAAACCCATGCCGGACAATCAGTTTCGGGCCGTCATCACCGCACCCGCGGAGCGGGCCAGCGGCGCGGGCCGCCGGTTGAACGTCGCGCCTGACCTGGTCAACCACCTCCTCGAGGATGCCGCCGAAGGCGGTGACGCGTTGCCGCTGCTGGCGTTGACGCTGCGCCGGCTCTACGACCGATATTCCGTCACCGGTGAGCTGACCCTGCCCAACTACCAGGCGATGGGCGGCACCGCGCGGGTGGTGCAGTCGGCCGTCGACGAGGTGCTCGCCGCCGACCCCCGACAACGCGAAGAACAACTCACCGCGTTGCGGGCGGCTTTCATCCCGTGGCTGGCCACCATCAACCGGGATAACGACCAACCCATGCGCCGCGTCGCCCGCTACACCGACCTGCCCGAATCCAGCCGGCCCCTGATCGCCGAATTCGTCGAGAAGCGGCTGCTGGTGCAGGACCAGCGCGGCACCGACGTGGTGGTGGAAGTGGCACTGGAGAGCCTGCTGCGCCAATGGGACGAACTCGCGGGCTGGCTGCGCGAGGAGCGCCAACACCTGATCACCGCCGACGACATCGAACGCGCGGCGACCGCCTGGCGCACCCACAACGATGATCTCGCCTGGCTGCTCACCGGCACCCGCCTTGCCGACGCCGAAACGCTGACGACCCGAACCGGCTACGACGACCGCCTCGCCCAGCAGCCCACCCGTGACTACCTGGCGGCCAGCCGGCAAGCGGAAAACCAGCGCCGAGCCAAAGAAGAACAGCAACGCCAAGCCGAACTGCAACACGCCCAGGAACGCCAGCGCGTCGCCGAGGCCCACTCGAGCGACCTTCGCCGGCGCTCGCGCATCCTGCGCGCCGTCCTCGCTGGCACCGCCATCGTCGCCGTCATCGCCGTCGTCTGCGCCATCCTGGCAGTCATAGAAATCCGCCGCGCCACCCGGGAGGCGCACGACGCGCTGGCCGCGCAACTCGAGGCCGAGGCCTCGGCGGTGTTTTCCGGGATCACCGCCGACACCGGTCTGCACGCCCTCGCCGAGACCCTGGCGGCGCAAAGATTGCGTTCCAAGTCAACGGCGGGCAACGCCGCCCTCTCTACCGCCACTGCTGCGCTGAACACCACCCGCGTGATTCTTCCCACGCCGGACGTGGTGTCCAGCGTGGCGATCAGCTCTGACGGGCACACCATGGCGGCCGGCAGCGCCGACAAGACCGTGCTGCTGTGGAATCTGACCGATCCGACCCGCCCTCGCCCGCTAACGGCACTGAAAGGCCACACCGAGCGTGTCTGGGGTGTGGCGTTCAGCCCCGACGGGCGCACCTTGGCCTCCAGCAGCGGCGATCACACCGTGCGGCTATGGAATCTGGCTGATCTCGCGCACCCACAACCACTGAGCCAGCTAACGGGCCACAACGACACGGTGTGGAGCGTGGCTTTCAGCCCCGACGGCCGCACCCTGGCGTCCGGCAGCGCCGATCACACGGTGCGGCTATGGAATTTGACCGATCCCGCGCACCCACAACCACTGAGCCAGCTGAAAGGCCACGACGACACGGTGTGGAGCGTGGCCTTCAGCCCGGACGGCCACATCGTGGCCTCCGGCAGCGGCGACAACACCGTGCGGTTGTGGAACCTCGCAGACCCGGCCGGTCCCCGGCCGCTGGGCGCGCCCTTGAAAGCCCAAGCCGCGGACGGCCATGTCAGCCCCGTCAACAGCGTGACGTTTGACCCCCGTGGCCATACCCTGGCCGTCGCCAGCGAGGATCACCTGGTGCGGTTGTGGGACATCACCGACAGCGCTAACCCCCAACAGCTGGGCCGGCCCCTGGAAGGCCACCATAGTTTCCTGGAAAGCGTGGTGTTCAGCCCCGACGGGCGCATCCTGGCCTCCAGCAGCGCGGACAACACCGTGCGGTTATGGAATGTGGCCGAACCGACGAATCCGACGCCGCTCGGCCAGCCCTTGCAGGGTCAAGTCGGCTGTATCTACGGTGTGGCGTTCAGCCCCGACGGCCATACCTTGGCTTCCGGGGCAGGCGATGACACCATCCGGCTGTGGAACCTCGACCGGGCTCTTCCGTGGCACGGCCACACCGGTGAGGTGCTCGCCCTCGCTTCCAGCTCCGACGGGCACACCCTGGCCTCCGGCGGCGCCGACAGCACCGTGCGCTTATGGAATCCCTCCCCCGCGTCGCACGTGGGCCCACTGAGCCGAGCGCTCGAAGGCCACACCGAGGCGGTGTGGAGTGTGGCATTCAGCCGCGACGGTCGCACGCTGGTCAGCGGCAGTAACGATGCCACTGTGCGGTTATGGAACCTCACCGATCCGGCACACCCCGGACCGCTCGGGCCGGCCCTGCAGGGCCACAGCGGACCCGTCTACGGTGTGGCGTTCAGCCGCGACGGCCATACCGTCGCTTCCGCCGGTAACGACAAAACCGTGCGGCTGTGGGATCTCGCCGATCCCGCGCATGCACAACCGCTGGGCTCACCCTGGGAAGCTCACACCAACGCCGTGCTGAGTGTGGCGTTCAGCCCCGACGGACGCATCCTGGCCTCCGGCGGCGCCGATCACCATGTGCGATTGTGGAGCCTCGCCGACCCTGCGCACCCGCAGCCGTTGGGGACGCTGCGCGGCCACACCGCTGCCGTGCTCGGTGTGGCATTCAGCCCCGACGGGCACACCCTGGCCTCCGGCAGCAACGATTCGACGGTGCGGTTATGGGATCTCAGTGACCCCACGCAGCCCAAGCAACTGGGCCGGACGCTGCGGGGGCACACCGACGCCGTATCCAGTGTGGCGTTCAGCCCCGACGGGCGCACCCTGGCCTCGGGCAGCAACGACGACACTGTGCGGTACTGGAATGTCGCCGACCCGGCGCACCCTGGTCCGCCGGGCCTGCCCCTGCAGGGCCACACCGGCGACGTAACCAGCGTGACCTTCACCGGCGCCGACGGGCACACCTTGGCCTCCGGCAGCTATGACGCCACTGTGCGGCTGTGGCCTACTCCTGCCGAGGCCACCATCACGACTCTCTGCTCGAAACTCGCCACTAACATCAGCCATCACGAGTGGCGGGACTGGATTCCCCAAAGCGTCGACTACATCAAGCTGTGCCCAGAGCTGCCGGTGCCGTCGGACTGACTCACCGCTTCGGGCGCCGCTGCGGAGTTGGCGGGAAGTCGGCGCACGTCACGGCCGCTGCCGGCGGAGATGGTGGCCGCCTCGCCGCGGGCCAATGCCACCGTGGCGACGATCACCACCACGACCGCGGCGATCAGCACCGCGATTTCCGGCCCGTCGGCTTCGAGCGTTTCGCGCAACACAATGACGCCGAGCGCCGAGGCCACCACCGGCTTGGCCACCGTCACCGTGGGCATCGAGGCCGTCAGCGCACCGGCGCGAAACGCGGACTGCTGGAAGATCATCCCGGCCAGCGACGTCGCGATCCAGGCGTAGAACTCCGGCGCACGCAGCACCGCCACCGGCCCCCGCTCGGCGATCTCGACCACACCTTTGGTGAGCACGGCGAACACCGCCAGCGACGAGCCCGCCACCACAGCCAACAAGACCGGTGCGGCCGGCCCGTTCGACCAGACCCGCGCCCCCACCACGCACGCCGCCAGCACCGGGATCAGCACCGCCGCCACCAGCAGCCACGTCATCAGCGATCCGCGCGACTGGCCGGTCTCCGGATCCCCGACCGCGACGGTCACCGCCAGCGCCACCGCCAGCACCAGCGCCCACAACCATTCCGAACGGGTCACCCGGTGCCGGCTCAGACGCGCATAAATCGGCAACGCGAACAGCAGCGCCGTGACCTGCAGCGACGTCACCAGCATCACCGACCCGAACACCAGCGCGCCGGCCTGCAAGCCATAATTCGCGACCGCACCGCCGCCTCCGAGCCACCACCGGCCATCGCGCAAGGACATCCGGAACAGCTCCAGATGACCGACGGGTTTGTCGGTGATCTCTTGCGCGGATCGCTGCCGGATCACGTCGCCGAACGCCGACGCCAGCGCCGCGCACAGGGCCAGCACCGCTGCCACGTCAGCCCTCAGCATCGACTGACCTCCTCGCCGGGCCGTTCACCTCCTGTTTCCCGACCACTGTAGGGCGCCGAGTGGCCGCTGCCCTAACAACCAGCGTCGGCGACGAATCGATGGCGTCGACCCGTCCCCCGCAAGCGGGAGGTGCCCCCCGCGCCCGGCTTCGCCGCGCTGGCGATCGGCGCGGTCACGCGGGCTGGGCCGCGGACCGGTGATCGACGTCGGCTTCGCTCGGTGGCCCGGTGACGGCGGCCTGGCTGCGCGCCAGCGCTGCGGTGGCGACCACCATCACCAGCACCGCCATCACCAGGAAGAGCAGCCGGACGCCGCCGGTCTGCAGCGTCTCGCCGAGGACCACGATGCCCAGCGCGGCGCCCACGGCCGGCTCGGCCACGGTCAGGGTGGGCATCGACGCCGTCAGCGCGCCGCACCGGTACGCCGACTGCTCCCAGGACGTCGCCGCCAGCGCGAGCAACGCCCACGCGTACAGCTCGGGCGCCCGCAGCAGGCTCCAGACGCCGTTTCCCAGCTGATCGACGACGCCCTTGGTCACGACCGAGAAGACGCCCCACAGTGAACCCGCGACCAGCGCGAACAGCACCGCCGCCAGGCGTCCGGGCCAGATCCGGGCGCAGACCACGCAGACGAGCAGCACCGGCCCCAGCACCGCTATCACGGCGGCCCAGACCTGCCAGGACGCCCGCGACTGCCCTGCTTGCGGGTTCACCAACGTGACGATCACCGACATCGCGGCGACCAGCAGCAGGGCCCAGACCATCTCCCACCGCGTCACCGCGCGCCGGGAGATCCGCGCGCTGATCAACAGCGCGAACAGCAGCGAGCTGACCAGCAGGGCCTGCACCAGCAGCACCGAACCCTTGCCGAGCGCGGCCGCCTGCAGGCCCACGCCCGCGACTCCCACCAAGCTGCCCCACCACCAGCGCCGATCGCGCAACAGCTTGCCGAACAGCTGGATGCTGCCAACGGCTCCCTCGGTGACCTCCTGCGCCCGGCGCTGCTGCAGCACGTTGCCGATCGCGACGAACAGCGCCGCACCCAGGGCGAGCAGACCGGCGATGTCGGCCTTGGCCATGTGATACCCCTCGTCGCTGGCGACCCGTCCCGGCTGTCATACCCGCTGTCACGGCGGACAATTCCAACGCGGCGTCAAACAGCCCGCCAAGCTGCTTGAATGGCTGTTGGCACCTGGCGGGCGGCCGAAGAAGCCGGCTCAGCCTGCGCGGGTACAGCAGACGGCGCCGCGATGCGCGGCAGAGGCGCGGGAAGTAGCCGCGCGAAGGGTAGGTGACGGTGGCCCATGACGGCTGAAGAACCGCGCAGCGACGAACCGAGGCCCATTCCCCGTCCGGGACCGCGGCCAGGGCCACGTTCCGGACCGCGACCGACACCCAGACCCGCCGTTCATCCGGTTGCCGGGCCGCCCCGCAGCGATCCGCACCGATTCGGCCGCGTCGACGACGACGGCACGGTGTGGCTGATCACCGCCGCCGGCGAGCGGGTGGTGGGCTCGTGGCAGGCCGGGGACGCCGAAGCCGCATTCGCCCACTTCGGCCGGCGCTTCGATGACCTGAGCACCGAGGTGACGCTGATGGAGGAGCGGCTGGCCTCGGGCACCGGCGATGCCCGGAAGATCAGGGCCGCCGCGGCGTCGCTGGCCGAATCGTTGCCGGCGGCACACGTGCTGGGCGACGTGGACGCGCTGGCGGGGCGGCTGGCCGCGATCAGCGAGCGCGCCGACGCCGTCGCCGCGGCGGAGCGCGCCCGCCGCGACGAGCATCGCGCCGCCCAGGTCGCCCGCAAGGAGGCGTTGGCCGTCGAGGCCGAGGAGCTGGCCGCCACGGCCACCCAATGGAAGTCCGCCGGAGATCGGCTGCGCACGATTCTCGAGGAGTGGAAAACGATCGGGGGTGTGGACCGGCGGACCGACGACGCGCTGTGGAAGCGCTATTCCGCGGCCCGGGAGACCTTCAACCGGCGGCGCGGCTCCCATTTCGCCGAGCTGGACCGCGAACGCCTGGGCGCGCGGGAGGCCAAGGAGCGACTCTGCGCCGAGGCCGAGAAATTGGTGGAGTCGACCGACTGGGGCGCCACCAGCGCCGAATTCCGCAAGTTGCTCACCGAGTGGAAAGCCGCCGGACGCGCGAACCGCGACGTCGACGACGCGCTGTGGCACCGGTTCAAGGCCGCGCAGGACACCTTCTTCAAGGCCCGCAAGTCCGCCACCGCCGAGCGCGACGCGGAGCTGCAGGCCAACGCCGCCGCCAAAGAGGCGCTACTGAGCGAGGCCGAGAAGCTGGACCCGGCCAACTCGGAAACCGCCCGGGCGGCGTTGCGGTCGATCACCGACAAATGGGACGCGATCGGCAGAGTGCCCCGGGAACGCGCCGCGGAGTTGGAGCGGCGGCTGCGGGCGGTGGAGAAGAAGGTTCGCGAAGACACGTCGACCCGGGCCGACCCGCAAGCCCTGGCCCGCGCTGAGCAATTCCGCGCCCGGGTCGAGCAGTTCGAACGGCAAGCTGAGAAGGCCGCCGCCGCCGGCCGCACCAAAGAGGCCGACGAGGCCCGGGCCAGCGCCGAACAGTGGCGGCAGTGGGCGGAGGCCGCCGCGGACGCGCTGACCCGGCGGTCCTGAGCGCTTTGTCGGTGCCCGGCCTGTCAGTCGGGCGCCCCCGCGGCCGGGGGTGGCTCGTCCTGCTCACCGAAGCGTTCCAGCAGCGTTCGGGACTGCTCTCGCGCGACGGCTTGTCGGCGCTGCTCCTCGGCGGCAAGCTGCAGGGCGGTGCGCGACCACACCAGCCGGGCCCACTGAAACGACAGCACCACCACGGTGATCCATGCGACGATCAGGCCCACCCCGGGGCCTGGGTGTACGGCGGGCACCGTCTGGCGCGACCACACGGCCAGCAGCCCGCCGGCGCTGGCCAGCGCCGAACCCGCCAGCGCCACCCAGGCCAACGCCCAGCGGCGGGTCAGCAACGCCAGCGTGGAGAAGCCGATTCCGAATACCAGTATCAGCCAGCAGAAGATTCGCGACGGCAACGCCACCGCGGCCGCGGACGCGGCGGGGCCGCCGACCAACACGTCCACACCGCGCACGTCGCCGGTGTGCGGCAGGATGAACGAGACCAGCAGCACGAACACCAGTATCGAGACGACCAGTGCGCGTGGCCCAGGCTCGATTTCGCGGGCAATGCGGCGTTCGGCGTCTTCGATGTCAGCGCGGAACGCGTCGAAATCGTTTGTCACACGCTGCATCCGGAGGTTTCGACGGCCGGGCGTCCCACACCGGGGATGCCCAGGCCGACCTGCTCGCGACCCTGCCGGGCGGCGTGCGCGTCGCCGGCGCGGGTACGGCGATGCGACAGGATGGCGCCGTCGGCAATCAAGTGGTGCGGGGCGGCGTCGGTGATGACGGTGGTCACGACGTCGCCGGGACGTATCTGCGGCTCGCCGGGGGTGAAGTGCACCAGCCGGCCGTCGCGGGCCCGGCCGCTCATCCGGGCGGTGCGCGCGTCTTTGCGCCCCTCGCCGACGGCGACGAGTAGCTCGACGGCCCGTCCGACCTGCGCGCGGTTCTCCTCCCACGCGATCTGGTCCTGCAACGCCACCAAGCGTTGATAGCGTTCCTGCACAACAGCTTTCGGTAGCTGGCCGGCGAGCTCGGCGGCCGGCGTGCCGGGGCGCTTGGAGTATTGGAACGTGAAGGCACTGGCAAACCGGGCTTGGCGTACCACATCCAGTGTGGCGGCGAAGTCCTCTTCGGTCTCCCCGGGAAACCCGACGATCACGTCGGTGGTGATCGCCGCATGCGGCATCGCGGCCCGAACCCGGTCGAGGATGCCGAGGTAGCGTTCGGCGCGATACGAGCGGCGCATCGCGCGCAGCATCCGGTCCGAGCCCGATTGCAGCGGCATGTGCAGGGCGGGGCACACGGTGGGCGTCGCTGCCATCGCTTCGATGACGTCGTCGGTGAACTCGGCCGGATGCGGTGAGGTGAACCGCACCCGCTCCAGCCCGTCGATGCGTCCGCACGCCCGCAGCAGTTCGGCGAACGCACCGCGATCGCGTGATAAGCGCGGATCGGCGAAGGAGACGCCATAGGCGTTGACGTTCTGGCCGAGCAGCGTCACTTCCAGCACGCCGCCGTCCACCAGCGCCTGCACCTCGGCGAGGATGTCGTCGGGCGAGCGGTCGACTTCCCGGCCCCGCAGCGACGGGACGATGCAGAACGTGCAGCTGTTGTTGCAGCCGACGGAGATGGAAACCCAGGCGGCGTAGCCGGATTCGCGGGTCGCCGGCAGCGACGACGGAAACTCCTGCAGCGCCTCGGCGATCTCCACCTGCGCGACCCGGTTGTGGCGGGCGCGGTCGAGCAGCGTCGGCAGCGACCCGATGTTGTGCGTGCCGAACACCACGTCGACCCACGGCGCCTTGTCCAGCACCGCGTCGCGGTCCTTCTGCGCCAGGCAGCCGCCGACCGCGATCTGCATGTCGGGGTCGCTGCGCTTGCGCGGCGCCAGGTGACTGAGGTTCCCGTAAAGCTTGTTGTCGGCGTTCTCGCGAACCGCGCAGGTGTTGAACACGACCACGTCGGCGTCGGTGCCGGCGGCCGCGCGCCGGTAGCCGGCAGCTTCCAGCAGCCCGGCCAACCGCTCGGAGTCGTGAACGTTCATCTGGCAGCCGTAGGTGCGGACCTCATAGGTGCGCTGCCGCGCGGCGTCTTGCGCTGAATCGCGCACGCCCGCCGCGTCTGTGGCCACCACGGATGTCACGGGGCCATGGTACGGCGGCCCGACGATAGGCAGGTCGCGGCGGCCAGAGCGGGCGCCAGCCCGGGCGAGCCGCTGACGGGTGGCTAGCCGGATTGGGCCGCCTCCCGGCGCCAGACACGTGTCAGTTGACGCTCGAGTGCCGGATAGACGATCCAATATCGAAACGGCTTGATGAACGCCATGTACGCCTGACCGAGTCGGCCTCGCGGTTTCACGTAGACGGCCATCTGCGCGTGGTAGCGCCTCGTGGCTGCCCTCGCCATCGGGCCGGACCCACGCCAGGTGCATGACACCGTGAACGGTCTGGTTCGACACCTCCGCGGCGAACTCCCTATCGCAGCGGTACAACGGCACAAACGGCAGATGGAGGAACTGCACCCCTTCTGCCGAGCCGCGCAGGTCGTCGGGTAGACGGTCGACCAGGGAGAACTCGCGGGTGCCGGGAATGGGCAGTCGCTCGTCGTCGCTCTTCGCGGCGTCAGAGATCCGCCCCAGATCGCACCACTGGCCGAGACGGTCACGCACACCCCACAGGAACCGCGTCGGCACTGAGCTGCCTTTGGCCGGATCAGAGCGGGTCGCCAGCTCAACGACCCTGCCGAAGTCGTCCCTCGCGCCGCACAGCGCGGGCAATGCCCACACGTCTTCCAGCCGGAAATCGGCGACCACACTGTGAATACGCCACGGTTGCGCCAGCTGTACCTCGTTCGGAATCCGCACGGCAGCTCCTTTATACGTTAACGTATAAAACGTAGCCGCGACGAGTCCGCAGGTCAATACGCCGCCGTATAATGCGTGGGTGCCCGCCCGGAAGACGCCGCCGAAGGCGTGGGTCGATGCGGCTTTCGCCGCACTTGCCGAGGGCGGACCGGAGGCCATCCGGGTCGAGGCGCTCGCGGCGTCGCTCGGGGTGACCAAAGGTGGCTTCTACGGTGATTTCGCCGACCGCAACGCACTGGTCGAGCGCGTGCTCGACACCTGGGAGCAAGCGGTGGTCGACGACGTGATCCAACGGATCGAAGACACCGACGATGATCCCCGCACGAAGCTGCGGCACCTGTTCGACTTGGCACGCGACGACGCCGGCGTCAAGCAGCGGCTCGCGGTCGAGCTGGCGATTCGCGATTGGGCACGGCGCAGTCCCAGCGTCAATGAACGACTTCACCGGGTGGACAACCGGCGCATGGCCTACCTGCGAGCACTCTTCCGGCAGATCAGCATCGACGACGACGACGCCGAGGCCCGCAGTCTCTTGGTGTTCTCCCTTTTCGTCGGCACCAGCTTGATCGCCGCTGAGCACGACGGCCGTTCCCAGCGTGACGTGGCCGGCCATGCTCTGGAACGGTTGCTGAGCTCCCGCTGGCATTGACCCAACGGCCTTAGATCCGTCGGCGCTCGCGTTCAGCGGCCAACTCGGCGCTGACGACGTCGCAGGCCATGGTCTGGCCGTAGCCGCGGCGGGCCAGCATCCCGACCAGCCGGCGGCTGACCTTCGCGGCGTCGTCGAGGCTTTCCCGGCGCAGTTTGGTCCGCACCAACTGCTCGGCCCTTTCCCGCTCGCCGGCAGCGTCGATACCGCCCAGCACCGCAGTGATCACGTCGTTGTCGATGCCCTTGGTCCGCAGCTCGGCGGCCAGCGCTCGCTTGCCTTTGGCGGCGTTGGCCCGCCGCGAGTACACCCACTGCTCGGCGAAGTCGGTGTCGTCCACCAGGCCCACAGCGGTCAGCCGGTCGAGTACCCCGGCGCTGACGTCGTCGGGATAGCCCCGCTTCGCCAGCTGACCGGCCAGCTCCGCCCTGGTACGGGAGCGCGCGGTGAGCAGACGCAGGCACAGCGCCCGCGCCTGCTCCTCGCGAGCCGGCTCAGAAGTCGACGGGGGCGGGCAAGACGTCGTCATCGGTCACCACCGCGCCAATGCCGAGCTTCTCCTTGATCTTCTTCTCGATCTCGTTGGCCACGTCGGTGTTGCTGAGCAGGAAGTTGCGGGCGTTCTCCCTGCCCTGCCCGAGCTGCTCGCCCTCGTAGGTGAACCAGGAGCCCGACTTGCGGATGAAGCCCTGGTCCACACCCATGTCGATCAACGAACCTTCCCGGCTGATGCCCTTGCCGTAGAGGATGTCGAACTCGGCCTGCTTGAACGGAGAGGCCACCTTGTTCTTGACGACCTTGACCCGGGTGCGGTTGCCGACCGCGTCGGTGCCGTCCTTGAGCGTCTCGATGCGCCGCACATCCATGCGCACCGAGGCGTAGAACTTCAAAGCCTTTCCGCCCGTTGTTGTTTCAGGGCTACCGAACATGACTCCGATTTTTTCCCGCAGCTGGTTGATGAAGATCGCGGTGGTACCGGAATTGTTCAGGGCGCCGGTCATCTTCCGCAGCGCCTGGCTCATCAACCGGGCCTGCAAGCCGACGTGGCTGTCCCCCATCTCGCCTTCGATCTCCGCCCGCGGCACCAGCGCGGCCACCGAGTCGATGACCAGGATGTCCAGCGCGCCGGAGCGGATCAGCATGTCGGCGATCTCGAGTGCCTGCTCACCGGTGTCGGGCTGGCTGACCAGCAGTGAGTCGGTGTCCACACCCAGCTTCTTGGCGTACTCGGGGTCCAGCGCGTGCTCGGCGTCGATGAACGCCGCGATGCCGCCGGCAGCCTGGGCATTGGCCACCGCATGCAGGGCCACGGTGGTCTTACCCGAAGATTCCGGGCCATAGATCTCCACGATCCGGCCGCGGGGCAGACCGCCGATTCCCAGGGCCACGTCCAGTGCGATCGATCCGGTCGGGATGACCGAGATCGGCTGACGCACGTCATCGCCGAGGCGCATCACCGAGCCTTTGCCGTAACTCTTCTCGATCTGGGCCATCGCCAGTTCGAGAGCCTTCTCGCGATCAGGGGCTTGCGCCATAGTCTTGCCTTTC
Organism: uncultured Actinomycetota bacterium; assembly: GCA_963767765.1. Taxonomy (GTDB): domain Bacteria; phylum Actinomycetota; class Actinomycetes; order Mycobacteriales; family Mycobacteriaceae; genus Mycobacterium. Next base: position 78,511 of record CAVYEX010000003.1, read on the forward strand.
GATGTCGTCGGTGTTCGGTTGACCGGTATCGGTCAGTTGGCCGCGACGTTAGAACAGCCCACCGACAAGTCGACCTCTTCGAACGCTCACCACAGTAACGAACGTGTGTTCGATGGCAAGGCGGCACGCCGGGAGGCAACTGAGCAGGATCGGAGAAGCACCCCGGCGGGGCACCGTCCTACGGTCGTCCTCATGACAGTCACCGTCTCCGCCATGTTCATCTCCGTCCACGACCCCGACACCGCGCTCGGTTTCTACCGCGACGCGCTCGGTCTGGAGGTCCGCAATGACGTCGAGTCCAACGGCTTCCGCTGGATCACCGTCGGGGCACCCGGACAAGACGTCGACGTCGTCCTGTCCCAGCCGCACGGCGGACGTTCCCAAGCCGACGGCGACGCGCTCCTGTCGCTGGTGACGAAGGGGTCGCTGCAGGCCGCGATCTTCCGCGCAGACGACCTCGACGCCACCTTCGAGAAGGTCCGCGCGTCGGGCGCCGAAGTCCTGCAGGAACCGATGTCACAGCCCTGGGGCGCCCGGGACTGCGCATTCCGCGACCCCTCGGGCAACCTCGTTCGCATCGCGCAGGCATGACCGAGACCGGTCATCTGCTTCTCAGTCCGCGGGCAATCATCACGTACCGTCGTCGGCATGACGCCGGAGGCCATCGCCGCTCTTGGGCACCTTCGCCGCGCACGTGACCACATAGACCGTCACTACGCACAACCCCTCGATGTCCCGGCCATGGCGCGCGCCGCCTTGATGTCACCCTCGCATTTCTCGCGGAAATTCCGGGCAGCGTACGGCGAGACGCCGTACGCCTATCTCATGACGCGGCGCATCGAACGCTCGATGGCCCTGCTGCGGCAAGGGAAGTCGGTTACCGATACCTGTGTCGCCGTCGGCGCCACATCGCTGGGCTCGTTCAGCTCGCGCTTCACTGAAATCGTCGGCGAGACCCCGTCGCAGTACCGGGCTCGCAACCATCGCGAGCTCGAAGCCGTCCCACCGTGCATGGTCATGGTCGCCACCCGGCCGCGGCGCGCACCCGTACCTGCTATCGCCAGACCCGATAGCCGGCCTCGGCCAATGCCCGAGTAGAGACCCTGCCATTGGCCATGAACAGTGCGTCTCCCCACAAAATCTGCAACCCTTCACCACCGGACACCCCGTACAGGTAGGTCGACACCGGATCGTCGAGTGGTTCGGGATAGGGATCACCGATCAAAACTGCTTGCGCCGCCCAGATGCTCTGCGCCGCCGCGACCACCCGATAACCGCACAACGGCGGCTCCACTTGATCAAGCTCTAGGTCATGCGGATACATGATCGCGAAAATCTCGTGATCATTGGGCACTGCGCCGAAAAAGCGCGCGACGCCGAAACTTTCCGATATCACGCGGCGAGGCGACGGTCGAACATCCGTCAATCATGCGCGACATGGAACCGGCCCCAATGCAGAAGAAGATTGTCGCGGGCGCAACGAGACTGCACCCAGGGCGTCGACACTGCGGTCAGGGCGCCGTCTAAGGCCGCCGGGCAGCCCTGGACGCAGGCTCGAGGCAAAAAGCTCACCACTGCTCGCGGGGCACGTCGAAGTCGACGCACAGCGCCCGCCACACGTCGCGGGGCTCCACCCCGTCCTCGAGCGCCTGAGCGGCGGTGCGCCCGTCGAAGCCGGTCAGCACGTGATCGCTCAGCACCGACGCGCCGTAGGCAGCGCCGAACCGCAACGTGACCCGCTCGTGGAACTCGGTCAGCCGCACGGTGTTCAACCTACCCAGCGTGTGCGAGCGCTTCGTGGCACACCTGAACGGGGTCGACGACCTCGGCCACGCTGTCGGCGGCCCGTCGGGCGGCTTCGGTGTAACGCGGCGACGACAACACCTCCCCGACCGCGCCGACCAATGCCTCGTCGGTCAACGGGCGGATCAGCCGGCCGCTGCCCTGCCGGACCACCCGGTTGGCGATCTCCCACTGGTCCCCGCCGCCGGGCACCACCACCAGCGGCACGCCGGCCAGCAACGCCTTTGCCACCAGTCCGTGGCCGCCACCACACACCACCACGTCGGCGTGCGCCAGCAGCTCGTCCTGGCGGCCCCGCCCGACCACCGCCCACGACGGCACCCTCAGCTCGGGACCGTCCAGCCGCGACACCACCACTCGGGCCCCGGATGGCAGACCGCTGCCGGGCACCAGACAGTCCAGCGCGGTCTGCGCCAGCCCGCGGGTCCCGGTCAGCGCGGTAGACGGCGCCACCACCACCAGCGGCCCGCTGCCCGCGGGAACCGGCAGCACCTGGTCAGTCGGCTCGAAGTGCAGTGGACCGACGACGACCGCTTCGGCCGGCCAATCGGGTCGCGGCACCTCCAGCGCGGGCAGGGTTGCTATCAGCCGCCGCAGCGGTCCTGGGTCGGCCGCCGGCAGGCCGATACCGGTGCGGGCCTCGGCCCGCTGGCGCAGCCCGGCCCGCCAGGACCGCGCCGTCAGCGCCCGCATCACGCTATCGCGCAGCTGGCCCCGGAGCCCGTGGCCCGGCGCCAGCCCGCTACCGATCGGCGGCAGCCCTTTCGACGGCCGATACAGCGGATGCGGGTTCAGCTCGACCCACGGCAGCGCCAGCAGCTCGGCCGCCAAGCCGCCGCAGGCGGTGATCACATCGGAGACCACCAGATCGAGCCGCATCGCTTGCAGCGCGGGCGCGTTCAGCACCGCCATCCGCGCCGCCCGCCGGTGGATTTTCGCCCCGGCGTCACCGTCGTCGTCGGCGGCGGTCGGTTCCAGCCCGGCGAGCTCGACAGCCTCGACACCGGCATCGCAGGCGGCGTCGAGCCATTCGGTGCCGGTCAGCAGAATCGCGCGGTCACCGGCGGCGCTGAACCGCCGGCACAGCGCGATCGCCGGAAAGGAGTGGCCCGGATCGGGCCCGGCCACCACGGCGACGCGCATCGCCCCACCCTGCCACAGCGCCGCGGGCCGGACCGGTGCTGGCGACCCGCTGCGCCCGGCTCCGCCGCACTTGCGATCGCCAGGACCGGTGCTGGCGACCCGTCCCCCGCAAGCGGGAGGTGCCCCCCGCGCCCGGCTCCGCCGCGCTTGCGATCGCCACTACCCTGGCATGCATGACCGAGCTGACCGCCCAGAACAGCAACACCGTCGAGACCTTCCTGCAGGCACTGCAAAACGAAGACTTCGACACCGCCGGCACAATGCTCGCCGACGACCTGGTGTATCAGAACGTGGGGTTACCGACGATCCGCGGCCGCAACCGCGCCATGAAACTGTTTCGCCAGATGGAAGGCCGCGGCCGGTTCGAGGTGAAGATTCACCGGATCGCCGCCGACGGCGCCGCGGTGCTGACCGAACGAACCGATGCGCTGATCTTCGGTCCACTGCGAGTGCAGTTCTGGGTGTGCGGCGTCTTCGAGGTGCACGACGGCCGAATCACCCTGTGGCGGGACTACTTCGACTTCTACGACATCTTCAAGGCAACCCTGCGCGGCCTCGCCGGCCTGGTCGTGCCGGCGCTGCGGTCCTCGTTGTAGACCGATGGGCGAGCGCCGCCGGCCCAACCCGATCCAATACCTGCGTTACTGCTACGGCCATCCGCTGCCGGCCTCAATGCGCGACTGGGTCCGCCACGACCTGGCCGGCAAAGGCGCCACCGCGCGGATGATGATCCGGGTCGCCGTCCCGGCGGTGCTGGTGCTGGCCCCGTTCTGGTTCATCCCGGCGTCGCTCTACGTCCACGCCGAGATGACGTTGCCGATCCTGATCCCGTTCGTCTACTTCTCGCACGCGCTGAACAAGGTGTGGCGCCGGCACATGCTGCGGATGCACAACCTCGACCCCGATCTTGTCGACGAACGCGCCCGCCAGCGCGACGCCGGCATTCACCGCAGGTACGCCGAACGCTACGGCCCCCGGCCCGACTCGATGCCCAACCGCGGCCACGACATCTGACGGCAGCCGGTCACCTCGCCCAACTATCGCTTGCGGCGTGTGACCGGTGACACCATAATTGCCCACACATGCTTATACGGGCATATCTGGTGACAGCCCCGGACTGGGTCCGGGGCTTAGTGGCGGGCTTGTTGTTCGGTGCCGTCATGACGGTCGGACCCTGGTCCGATTACCACAACGGCTGGGCCCCGCGGATCATCATCGGGGTTATCGAAGGGGCGATCTTCGGTGTCCTCATGGGCTTGCATGCGAAGCGACGTTTCGGCGCCATCCGATCGGAGCTCGCAAGCCTGCCGTTTGATCAGCGCAAAACAGCGATGCGAGCTGCGGTTCGAGGGCCTGCTCCCGCCGAGCCGGCCACCCGGGCTGCGGCGCTGCATTACGTTGAGCACAGGCGCGAACTCACCAAGCGGCAATGGTGGTCAGGCATTGCCGTCTACGGTGTCGCTTTGGTCGCCGCTGCAGTTCTTGCGCTGACGGATTCGCCGTGGTGGTGGATCAGTTGCGCCTTCTTCGCCCCCCTCCTCATCGGCCTACTACTGTCGCCTCGCCGCTTCCGGAGTCGGATTGCCGTTCTCTCTGAAGGCGCGCCCGCCGCAAGTGCTTGATTGACGGCGCGCGTCGGCGTTTTCTTCAATTACCTCGCGCTGATCAGATTGACGCTCAACCCGCGATGTCGGAGGCCGACGCGCACACTCGGGAGTTCTTCCTGTCTTTTGAGCTGGGCCGGGCGCCAAGGCATAGAAGTCGCCGCCTACGCGCCGCGCAGTCCGCCGAGCTCGTCGAAAGCCTGGGCCCAGCTGACCAGGCGATCAGTCGCGTCGGCCAGTTCGGCGCGATAGCGCTGCGGCGTGACAGCCGGTACACCGTTGGCTGCGGACACCAATTGGGCTGCGGCGGTAACCATTTCGTTGTACTGACGCACGCCCGCACCCAACTGCGCGGTGAACGCGTTGATGGTCGGTACCAGGTAATGGCGTGCCTGGGCACTGTGGTTGGCGGCCCGCTCCATCGAGACCACCTCCGCCGCGGTGGCGGCCATGGCCGACGCGGACTGACTGGCGGCAGCGGACAGGTCGCGGATCTCCGCGCTGGGCAGCAGATCCCCGCGCTCGATCACCCCCAGCAGGGACACGAATCCCCGCTCGGACGCGCCCAAGGCGTACATGGCGGGCCGCGCAGCCGACCCCGGCGGCGGCAACCGGCGGGTGCTTGCCGGCCGCTCGGTCGGCAGCGGCAGCGAACGGAGCCAGCGGTACCGAAAAAACAACAGCGTCGCCGGAATCGCCGCGCCCACCGCAATCGAACCGGTGATGATCAGCAGCAGCTGAAACCATCCCCAGGCCGCCAGCACCACCGTCACCACCGCCCAGAACAGGCAGGCCAACGCGAAGAACACCGTCCACCGCAGCGCCCACCGCCGTTTCCGCAGCACCCGGGCCCGGGGATCGGCGAGCGCGCTGAGCTTGGCGGCGACGACGTCGGCGACCTCGCTGGCGGTGTCGACGCCGCGTTGCACCAGACCCCGCCTGGGCCTGCTGCGCGAGCCGGTTGTCACCGCGTTCTCCTACTGCTGGGTGAGTGGGTTCTCCGGTGCGGCTTCGGGCGCCGCCGCCGGAACGGCCGGGGTGGCTGTGCCACCGGCGGGCAGCGCGTCACCGCGCATGGACGCGCGAATCTGTTCGAGCCGTGAGTGCCCGGCCATCTGCACAGTTGCCTGCTCGACTTCGAGCATGCGTCCCTGCACGGAATTCTGGGCCAGTTCGGCTTCGCCCATCGCGTTGGCGTAACGACGTTCGATTTTGTCACGGACCTGATCGAGGGTGGGAGTGTTGCCCGGGGCGGCGATCTCGCTCATCGACCGCAACGACGCGCTGACCTGCTCCTGCATCTTGGCCTGCTCGAGCTGGCTGAGCAGTTTGGTGCGCTCGGCGATGCGCTGCTGCAGCACCATCGCGTTCTGCTCCACGGCCTTTTTGGCCTGACCGGCCGCGCTCAGCGCCTGGTCGTGCAGCCCTTTGAGGTCTTCCACATTTTTCTCGGCGGTCACCAGCTGGGCCGCGAACGCCTCGGCGGCGTTGTTGTACTCGGTCGCCTTCGCGGCGTCCCCGGCGGCGGTGGCCTGGTCCGCCAGCGTCACCGCTTGGCGCACGTTGACCTGCAGCTTCTCCACGTCGGCCAGCTGCCGGTTGAGCCGCATCTCGAGTTGCCGCTGGTTGCCGATCACCTGGGCGGCCTGCTGGGTCAGCGCCTGATGCTGGCGCTGCGCCTCCTCGATAGCCTGCTGGATCTGCACCTTGGGGTCGGCGTACTCGTCGATCTTCGAGTTGAACAACGCGGCGAGGTACTTCCAGGCTTTAACGAACGGATTGGCCATGACTTCGCTCCGCCCCTTCTATCGTTTGCGCTTACCCTGCCGCTCAAACTTAACGGTCCGGCGCGCCCTGACACAGCCAGATTGCGTAGGACCGCCGACGGGTCAAGCCATCGCCAGCGCCGTCACCGGCGGAATCACGACCTTGGTGCTGGCGTCGATGCGGGCAGCGCCGGCCTCAGAACGCGCCGACATCCGGGCACGCTCCCGGTCGGCCATCTGGTCGGCGGCGTCGGACAGGACCGTCGACAACGGCACCCCCAACGCGTCGCAGATCGCGGTCAGCAGCTCACTGGAAGCCTCTTTGCGGCCGCGCTCGACCTCGGACAGATATCCCAGACTCACCCGCGCGGCATCCGAGACTTCCCGCAGCGTGCGGCCCTGCGCGGCGCGGCTCCGGCGCAGTACGTCACCGATGACTTCCCGCAACAGTGACGCCATCGTGTGCTCCTTCGTCCCGATCAGCCGGATTCTTCACGGTCAACGCCAAGCATCCGGCGTTGGTTCCCTTCGGCTCGCTCAGCGAGTTGACCAGCGCACATCACGCACGGCCGAGGCGACGTAGTCCGCCCCGGTGATCACCGTCAGCACCACCGCGACGCCCATCACCACCTGCGCCGCCACCAACCACGACCCGGACAGCGGCAGCACGAACAACCCGATGGCCACCGCTTGGACCAAGGTCTTGAGCTTGCCGCCCCAACTGGCCGGGATCACGCCGCGCCGCAACACCGCGAAGCGCAGCGCGGTCACCCCGATCTCGCGGGCCAGGATCAGCACCGTCACCCACCACGGCAGGTCACCAAGCATCGACAGGCCGATCAGCGCCGCACCGATCAGCGTCTTGTCCGCGATCGGATCGGCCAGCGTGCCGAACTCGGTCACCATCCCGTAGTTGCGGGCCAGCGCACCGTCGAACCGGTCGGTGATGACGGCGACGGCGAACACCACGAACGCCACCACGCGACCCGTCGTGTCGTGTCCGTTGCCGGCGAACAACGCCAGCAAAAAGATCGGCACCAACACCAGGCGTAAACCGGTCAGCAGGTTGGCCAAATTGGTGACCGGGACGCGCCGCACCGCAGGACCGGTCTGCGGCTGTCCCGACACCGCAACAGGATAACAATGGGCGATACTGTGCACCCGTGACTCCAGCGGGGGCTGCCGCCGACGACCGGCTACTCCTGCGGCGGGCCCGGACTTCCGACGTCCCGGCGATCAAGCAACTAGTCGACACCTACGCCGGCAGAATCCTGCTGGAGAAGAACTTGGTGACGTTGTATGAGGCGGTGCAGGAATTCTGGGTCGCCGAGGTGGGCGATGACGTCGTCGGTTGCGGCGCGCTGCACGTGTTGTGGGCGGACCTCGGTGAGGTGCGCACGGTCGCGGTCCATCCCGACCTGACCGGACGCGGCATCGGCCACGCCATCGTCGACCGGCTCATCGCGGTGGCGCGCGAGCTGCAGCTCAAGCGGCTGTTCGTGTTGACCTTCGAGACCGACTTCTTCAGCCGGCACGGGTTCACCGAGATCGAGGGCACCCCGGTGACCGCCGAGGTGTTCGACGAGATGTGCCGCTCCTACGACCTCGGTGTCGCCGAGTTCCTGGATCTGAGCTACGTCAAGCCCAACATCTTGGGCAATTCCCGGATGCTGCTGGTCTTGTAGCCGCCGAGCAACCGCCGAAGGTCACGCCAGCGTGACGGCCGCGGCCGAGCGCCACGCTGGCGTGACGCTCGAGGGCGCTAGTCGGGCTCGCCGAGCCCGCGGATGGAGGCCAGGGTGGCGGCCAGCTCGTCGGGTTTGACCAGCACGTCGCGCGCTTTGGAGCCCTCGCTGGGCCCGACGATGCCGCGGGTCTCCATCAGGTCCATCAGCCGCCCGGCTTTGGCGAACCCGACCCGCAGTTTGCGCTGCAACATCGACGTCGACCCGAACTGGCTGGACACCACCAGCTCGACGGCCTGCAGGAACACGTCCATGTCGTCGCCGATGTCGGGGTCGACGTCCCGGCGCTCGCCGCTGGTCTTGGCGGTGGTGACGCCCTCGGTGTACTCGGGTTCAGCCTGCTCCTTGCACGCGGTGACGACGGCCTGGATTTCCTCGTCGGTGATGAACGCGCCCTGCAACCGGATCGGCTTGCCCGCGCCCATCGGCAGAAACAAGCCGTCGCCCATGCCGATCAGCTTCTCGGCGCCGGCCTGATCGAGGATTACCCGGCTGTCGATCAGCGACGACGTCGCGAACGCCAGCCGCGACGGCACGTTGGTCTTGATCAGGCCGGTGACCACGTCCACCGAGGGCCGCTGGGTGGCCAGCACCAGGTGTATGCCGGCGGCGCGGGCCTTCTGGGTGATCCGCACGATGGCGTCTTCGACGTCGCGGGGGGCGGTCATCATCAGGTCGGCCAGCTCGTCGACGATCGCGACGACATACGGGTACGGCCGGTACTCGCGCTGACTGCCCAGCGGCGTGGTGATCTTGCCGGACCGCACATGTGCGTTGAAGTCGTCGATGTGACGCACCCTCGAGGCTTGCATGTCCTGGTAACGCTGCTCCATCTCCTCGACCAGCCAGGCCAGCGCCGCGGCCGCCTTCTTCGGCTCGGTGATGATCGGGGTGATCAGATGCGGAATGCCTTCGTAGGGCGTCAGTTCCACCATCTTGGGGTCGATCAGGATCATCCTGACCTCTTCCGGGCTGGCGCGGGTCAGCAGCGACACCAGCATCGAGTTGACGAAGCTGGACTTGCCGGATCCGGTGGAGCCGGCGACCAGCAGGTGCGGCATCTTGGCCAGGTTGGCCGAGATGAAGTCGCCCTCGATGTCCTTGCCGAGCCCGATCACCAGCGGGTGATGGTCGCGCCGGGTGGACGGCGCGGTGAGCACGTCGGCCAGCCGCACCATCTCGCGGTCGGTGTTGGGCACCTCGATGCCGACGGCCGACTTGCCGGGAATCGGGGCCAGCATCCGGACACTCTCGGTGGCCACCGCGTAGGCGATGTTGCGCTGCAACGCGGTGATCTTCTCCACCTTGACGCCGGGGCCCAGCTCGACTTCGTAGCGGGTGACAGTCGGGCCGCGGGTGCAGCCGGTGACGGCGGCGTCGACCTTGAACTGGGTGAGCACCTCGCCGATCGCCTCGGCCATGTGGGTATTGGCCGCGCTGCGCTTCTTCGGCGGGTCGCCGGCGATCAGCAGGCTCAGCGACGGCAGGGTGTAGGGCCCTTCGACGATCCGGTCGACGACGAGCGGTTCCCGTTTGGCCGCCTTGCGCCGGCGGGTGGGCTCGGGAACGGTCGGCGTGTCGTCGGCGGCGGGGCCACCAGGCGGATAGCCCGCGGACGGCCACGCCTGAGCGTCGTCGTCACCGTAGCTCAGATCGTCATAGTAGCCGTCGGAAAAGTCGTCAGCGGCAACGTCTTCGGCGTCATACTCGGTGTCGGGGTCATAGTCGGCGTCGGCCAGGCCACGCTGACCGAACATCGTGGTACCGAACATCGACCGGGCGGTGGCGGGCAGCTCGCGGATCGTGGTGCCGGTCAACAGCAGCAGCCCGAACAGCGCAGCGATGAACAGCAGCGGTGCGGCGATCCAGACGGTCAGCCCCTCGGAAAGCGGCCCGGCGATGGCGAACCCGAGGAAACCGGCCGCGTGCCGGCGCCCGCCCGGGCTGTCCGGCGAGCCGGCCCAGAGATGCCACAGGCCCAGCACCGACATCGCGATCATGCCGGCGCCGAGAACCAGCCGCGGCCGGGTTTCCGGGTCCGGCTGGGTCCGCATCAGCAGCACGGCCACCGCGACCGTGACCAGCGGCACCAGCAGCACGGCCGAGCCGATGAACAGTCGCAGCCCCGAATCCAGCCAGGCGCCGACCGGTCGGGCCGCGTCGAACCATGAACTGGCCGCCACGATCACCGCCAGCCCCAGCAGGCTCAGCGCCACCCCGTCGCGGCGGTGGCCCGATTCGATGTCACGGGCGCGGCCGACCGACCGCGCGGCGGTGCCGGTGCTTTTGGCCAGCATGGACCAGGTGGCCAGCGCGGCCCGGCCGCAGTTGACTCCGGCGGTGACAAGCAGCGATTGACGACGGCCGCGCACCGGCCTGCGTTTCGGCGCTGATGCCCGAGCCGACCTGGTGCCGCTCCGCGTAGTGGCCCTTGACCTGCTCTTTCGAGCGGTGGACCGGGCGGCGGTCTTGTTAGCCATGCCCGTCAGCGTAGTCGCACAGACACCAGGGGCACCATCCGCCACACGGGTCACGGCCTATTGACCACTCGACCTGACCCGAGACCGTCTGAGTAGGGTGATGGCCGTCACAGCCAACGCACCCCAGGAGCCCCGGCATGCCCGTCGTCGTCGTCGCCACCGTCACCGCCAAGCCCGAATCGGTGGACGCCCTGCGTGAGATTCTCACGCGGGCAGTCGCCGAGGTGCACGACGAGCCGGGCTGCCAGCTGTATTCGCTGCACGAGTCCGGTAACACCTTCGTTTTCGTCGAACAGTGGGCTGACGCGGATGCACTCACCACGCACGGCACCGCGCCGGCGATCACGACGATGTTCACCGACGCCGGTGAGCATCTGGCCGGTGCGCCCGACATCAAGATGCTCAGCCCGGTCGCCGCCGGCGACCCGGACAAGGGCCGGCTGCGCCCCGGATAACACGATGGCCCGTGATCCGGTGGCGCAGACTGCTTTCGGCCCGATGGTGTTGACGGCGGTAGAGCAGAACGAGCCGCCCGGGCGTCGCCTGGTGGACGACGACCTGGCCGCACAGTTTCTGCCCAGGCCCGCCCGGCTGCTGACGACGGCGACCCGGTCAGCGCTGTTGCGCCGGTGGTTCATCGCCGCGATGGACCGGACCGGTCCGGGATTGTGGGCGAATCTGACCTGCCGCAAGCACTTCGTCGCCGACGTGCTCGACGAGGCGCTGCACGGTATCGATGCGGTCGTCATCCTCGGCGCGGGTATGGACACCCGCGCCTATCACCTGGCGCGCCGTACGGCGATTCCGGTGTTCGAGGTCGATCAGCCGGTCAACATCGCCCGCAAGGCGGCAGCCGTCCGCCGCGTGCTGGGAACCTTGCCGCGCTCGGTTCGGTTGGTGGCGTTGGACTTCGGCCGCGACGATCTGCTGACGACCCTGGCCGAACACGGTTACCGCAGCGACTATCGCACCTTCTTCGTCTGGGAGGGCGTCACCCAGTACCTCACCGAGGCGACCGTCCGCACGACGCTGACCGGTCTGCGGCCGGTCGCGCCGGGGAGCCAGTTGGTGTTCACCTATGTCCGCAGCGATTTCATCGACGGGACCAATCTCTACGGCACACCGATGTTGTACCGCACCGTGCGGCGGCGCCGCCAGCTGTGGCACTTCGGATTGCAGCCGCAGCATGTGAGCGACTTTCTCGCCGAATACGACTGGCGCCTGGTCGAGCAGATGGGACCCGATCAGATGGTCAGCCGCTACATCGAGCCGACCGGTCGCGATCTGGGCGCATCGCAGGTGGAATGGTCGGCGCACGCCGAAAAGGGCTAACCCACAGTGAGCTGTGTGGTGCGCACGTCGAGCCCGTCGAGCGCGCCAGTGGCCCGCCAGGCCCGCAGGATATCGGCGTACTCGGTGGGTGCGCCGAAGAAGAAGCTGCCCTGACGCAGCTTGTCGTCGGCACTGCCTTCGGCGTTGTAATAGCCGGGCGTGCATGCTTTCCTGCGCTGCATGATCATCGTCGACCGCTGCCGCACGGCGTCGACCCAGGCCGCTTCGGCGCTGGCCGAGGCCTCGACTTCGGTGACGTTGTTGGCCAACGCCCAGGCGATCACCCACGCGACGTGCTGGGCCTGCACGTCAAGCAGGTAGGGGAAGTTCACCGTGAACCCCGACTGCGCGATGCTGAGCACGTAACAGTTCGGGAAGCCGTGCAGGTGCACACCATGCAGCGTGCGCACACCGTCGCGCCATTTGTCGGTCAGCGTCAGCCCGTCCCGGCCGATCACCTCGAATCCGGTGCGCCGGCTGTACTCGGTGCCGACTTCGAAGCCGGTGGCGAAGATCAGGCAGTCGAGCGGGTATTCCACGCCGTCTGCGACGACGCCGCGTTCGGTGATCTGCTCGACGCCGCGCCCGTGGGTGTCGACCAGGGTGACGTTGTCGCGGTTGAAGGTCTGCAGGTACTCGTCGTGAAAACACGGCCGCTTGCAGAAGTATCCGTACCACGGCTTGAGCGCTTCGGCGGTCGCGGCATCGGTGACGATCGCGTCCACCCGCGCCCGGATGTCGGCCATCTTGGCGAAGTCCGCCAATTCCAGGGCTGACGCCGAGTCGGCCACCGCGCCGGCGTCCACGCTGTGGCGCACGATCGGGAGTTTTTTGGTGATGCTGGTCCAGGCGTCGTCGACCAGGTCTTCATCGGATTCGCCGCCGGCGGTGAGTATCTGGAAGTTCTCGATGCGCCGTCGCTGCCAGCCTGTCTTTAAACTGGTCGCCCACTCCGGATCGGTGGGCCGGTTGGCCCGCACGTCGACCGAGGACGGGGTGCGCTGGAATACGAACAAGTGCTGCGCCGCTCGCGCCAGGTGGGGCACGCATTGGATGGCGGTGGCGCCGGTACCGATGATCCCGACCCGCTTGTCGGCCAACCGCTGCAGGTCGTCACCGGTGTAGCGGTAATTCCACCGGCTGGTGTGAAAAGCGTGACCACGATAGTCGGTGATGCCGGGAATCCCCGGCAATTTCGGTTTTTGCAGATACCCGTTGGCCATCGTTACGAACCGGGCACGGATCGCATCGCCGTGATCCGTCGAGATCAGCCAGCGCTTCTCGTCGGGCTGCCAACGGATCTCGTGTACCTCGGTCTGCAGGCACGCCCCGGGGTAGAGGTCGTAGGACTTGGCGATCCGCTGACAATGGGCCAGGATCTCGCGACCCTTGGCGTACTTCTCGGTAGGCACATAGCCCAGCTCTTCCAGCAGCGGCATGTAGACATATGACTCGACGTCGCAGGCGATTCCGGGATAGCGATTCCAATACCAGGTGCCACCCACGTCGGCCGCTTTATCGATCAGCCGCACACCGCGCACACCCAGTTCTTTGCACCGCGCCCCGGTCAGCAGCCCACCGAAACCCGCGCCCACCATGGCGACGTCGACCTCGTCATTGATCGGCGCGCGGGTGAAGCCCGGCTCGACCCAGGGATCGGCGGCGAACTCGGCGAACCGGCCGGTGACTTCGACGTATTGCGAGATGCCGTCGGGGCGCAGGCGCCGTTGACGTTCCCGGGCGTATTTGGCCCGCAGAGCATCCGCATCGAAGGCCAACGCCTCAGACCTCCAGCACGGTCGGCACGATCATCGGCTGACGGCGATAAGTCTCCCCCACCCATTTGCCGACGGTGCGGCGCACCGCCTGGGCGATCCGGACCGGATCGGTGACCTGCTCGGCGGCCAGCGCTTCCAGCTCGGCCTCCACCTTGCGCACCACCGGTTCGAGCGCCTTGGGATCTTCGGAGAACCCGCGCGAGTGCAGATGCGGCGGTGCGGCCGGCTGTCCGGTGCCGCGGCGCACCACCACCGTCACCGCCACGAAACCCGATGACAGGATGAGCCGTTCACCCAGCGTGATGTCACCGACGTCACCGGTGATCAGACCGTCGACGAACATCTTGCCGACCGGCACCGCGCCGGAGACCCGCGCTGTTCCGTCGACCAGGTCGACGCTGACGCCGTTCTCGGCCAGCAGGATTCGTTCCTGCGGCACCCCGGTGCTGGCGGCCAGCGCGGCGTTGGCCCGCAGGTGCCGCCAGGTGCCGTGTACCGGCATGACGTGCCGCGGGCGCACCCCGTTGTAGAGGAATAGCAGTTCACCGGCGTAGGCGTGACCCGAAACATGGACCCGCGCACGGGCATTGGTGACGACCCGAGCCCCGATCTTGGACAGGGCGTCGATGACGCCGTACACCTCTTCTTCGTTGCCCGGTATCAGCGACGACGACAACACGATCAGGTCACCGGAGGTCAGGGTGATGCTGCGGTGCTCACCGCGCGACATCCGGGCCAGCGCCGACATCGGCTCGCCCTGGGTTCCGGTGGTGATCAACACCACCCGCTCGGGCGGCATCATCTCGGCGGCGCCGATGTCGAGCAGGTCGGAGTCGGCGATCTGCAGGAAGCCCAGGTCGCGGGCGATCCCCATGTTGCGCACCATCGACCGGCCGACGAACGACACCCGCCGGCCCAATGCCACGGCGGCGTCGATGATCTGCTGCACGCGATCGACGTTGGAGGCGAAGCACGCCACGATGACCCGCCCGTCGGCGCCCCTGATCAGCCGGTGCAACGTCGGCCCGACTTCGCTTTCCGACGGCCCTACGCCGGGATGTTCGGCATTGGTGGAGTCGCACAGGAACAGGTCGACGCCGGCGTTGCCGAGCCGGGACAATCCGGGCAGATCGGTCGGGCGACCGTCGAGCGGTAGCTGGTCGAGCTTGATGTCCCCGGTGAGCAACACGGTGCCCGCGCCGGTGCGGAGCGCAACGGCCAGCGCATCGGGAATCGAGTGGTTGACCGCGAAGAATTCGCACTCGAACACGCCGTGCGTGCTGCGCTGGCCCTCACGGACCTCGACCAGGGCCGGCGTCAGGCGGTGTTCGCGGCACTTCGCGGCCACCAGGGCCAGGGTGAACTTCGAGCCGATCACCGGAATGTCGGGCCGCAGCCTGAGCAGAAACGGGATCGCCCCGATGTGGTCTTCGTGAGCATGGGTCAAAACCAGCGCCTCGACGTCGTCGAGCCGGTCTTCGATGTGACGCAGGTCCGGCAGGATCAAGTCGACGCCGGGCTCGTCGTGACCGGGGAAGAGCACACCGCAGTCCACGATGAGCAGCCGGCCCAGATGCTCGAAAACGGTCATGTTGCGGCCGATTTCGCCGATCCCGCCCAGCGCAGTGACCCGCAGCCCGCCCGCGCCCAAGGGACCTGGCGGTGCGAGCTCCGGGTTCACCGCCGGCTCACCTGAGCACCGAAGCCGCACGCATGTCGGCGGCCAGCGCGTCGATCTCGGCGGGGGTTGCGGGCAGCTGCGGCAGCCGCGGGTCGCCGACGTCGATGCCCTGCAGGCGCAGACCGGCCTTACTCATGGTGACCCCGCCGGTGCGGGCCATCGCGTCGCACAGCGGGCTGATCGTCACGTTGATCTTGCGGGCGGTGGCGGTGTCACCGGCCTGGAAGGCCGACAGCATCTCTCGCAGCTGACCGGCCGCCAGGTGTGAGATCACGCTGATGAAGCCGGTGGCCCCCATCGCCAGCCAGGGCAGGTTCAGCGCATCGTCGCCGGAGTAGTAGGCCAGCCCGGTCTCGGCCATGATCTGCCCGCCGGCGTGCAGATCGCCTTTGGCGTCTTTGATGCCGACGATGTTGGGATGCGCCGCCAGCGTTCGGATCGTGTCGGACAGGATCGGCACCACCGAGCGCGGCGGGATGTCGTAGAGCAGCACCGGCAGCGGGGTGGCGTCGGCGACGGCGCTGAAGTGCGCGACCAGGCCGGCCTGCGGCGGTCGCGAGTAGTACGGCGTGACCACCAGCAGTCCGTGCGCGCCTTCGGCCGCGCACGCCTTCGCAAGCTGGACGCTGTGCGCGGTGTCGTAGGTGCCGGCCCCGGCGATGACGCGGGCCCGGTCGCCGACTTCCTCGAGCACCGTCCGCAGCAGTGTCAGTTTCTCGGCATCGCTGGTGGTGGGCGATTCACCGGTGGTGCCGGACAGCACCAGACCGTCGCTGCCCGCGTCGACGAGGTGGGCGGCCAGCTGGGCCGCGCCGGCGGTGTCCAGGGAGCCGTCCGGCCGAAACGGTGTCACCATCGCGGTCAGCACGGTGCCCAAGCGCGTGTGGGCGTCGAATCCGCCGGTGCTCACGCTGCCTAGGTTACCTGGCCCCTTTTCCCGCCGTTGCCCCGCGAGCGGGCGTGTTTGCCCGCCGACACGCGGTGAACGCCGTACATCCACGCACGCTCGCGCCGGTGCCGTCAGGCCTCGGTGGCCAGCGGACTGGTCGCAACCTCGGTGCCGTCGGCCAGCGTGGCGACCTCGAAGTCGGCGAACACCGCCGGGGCGACGTCGACGAGCTCACGCAGGCACGCGATGGCCAACCGCCGGATCTCCACGTCGGCGTGCTCGCTAGCCCGCATCGCGATGAAGTGCCGCCAGGCGCGGTAATTGCCGGTCACCACGATGCGGGTCTCGGTGGCGTTGGGCAGCACAGCGCGGGCGGCCTGGCGCGCCTGTTTGCGGCCCAGGACGGAGTTGGGATCGTCGGCGAACTTCGCCTCTAGCTTGGCCAGCAGATCCCGATACGTCGCATGGCTGGCATCGGCGGCCGCGGTCAGCAGCTGTTGCAGCTCAGGGTCGTCTTCCAGGCCGGGCGGCATCACCACCCGCGGCTCCGTCTCCGGCACGTACCGCTGTGACAGCTGCGAGTAGGAGAAGTGCCGGTGCCGGATCAGCTCATGGGTGCAGGAGCGAGAGACTCCGGTGATGTAGAACGACACCGTCGCGTGCTCGAGCACCGAGAGATGCCCGACGTCGATGATGTGCCGCAGGTAGCCGACGTTGGTGGCGGTCTTCTGGTTGGGCTTCGACCAGCTCTGATAGCAGGCTCGTCCGGCGAACTCGACCAGCGCCTGGCCGCCGTCGGCGTCGGTGCTCCACGGCACGTCCGGCGGCGCGACGAACTCCGTTTTGGCAACTAGCTGCACGCGCAGCGGCGCCGTCTCGGCCACGGCGCTCACCCTATCGCCCGTCGAACCAGCCCCGCCGCCCACACATACGGCCCGTAAAGTCGGCGTCATCTCGCCCGCCGTCGCGGGGACCGGTCACTTAAGATGGGCCGACACTTTCCTCGGAAGGCCGCCCATGCGCTGCACGTTGCGATCCCTTGGCACGCCGTCGGCCGGATGGCGCCCGCCACTGTGATGCCCGTGCCATGACGACGCTGCTTGACCTCGAAGGCCATCTGGTCGGCCGACGGCCGGAGTTGGCGCAACTTCGAGCCGCCGTCGAAGCGGCCGGACGTGCCGGTGGCGGATTCGCACTGATCAGCGGAGCTCCCGGAGTCGGCAAGTCGACGCTCATGCAAGCCTTCGGCGTCGAGGTCTCCAAGCGCGACTGCATATTCGGGTACGGCAGATTCCACGACGGCGCGCCGGCACCGTACTCGGCGTTGGGCGACGCGCTGGGTTCAATCGTCCGGGTCATGGAAGCCACCGGCCCGGCTGAGCGGGACCGTTGGCGTGCCGACCTCGTCAGCGAAATGTCGGCGCTTGCCGGTGTGCTCGACGAGCTGGTGCCCGAGGTCACCCAAGTGCTGGGCCCGGCCCGACCCGCGACTGATCTCGACGCGGCGGACGCTCGGCGCCGGCTGCAGCGCGCCGCCATCCGCCTGATCTCCACTACTGCGGTCTATCGGCCGGTGATCCTGGCGATTGACGATCTCCAGTGGGCCGACCGCGATTCGTTGCTGCTGCTGTCCGAATTGTTGACGGTGTCGGTCCGCAATGTGCTGGTCCTGGGAGCCCATCGCGCCGGCGAATTCGACCCGGCGTCCGCGGGCCTCGCCTCGCTCACCGTCGACCGCGTCGATCTGTCCCCGTTGTCTCGTGAAGATCTCGAAGAACTGCTCGAGCACGTGTGCGGCCAAGGCGTCGAGCTCGGCGAAGTCGCCGCCGAATTCCAGCACCGAACCGGCGGCAATCCCCTGCAGGTCCGTCAACTGCTGTACCGCGCGCAACGGGAGGGCGCACTCAGCCGGGGCGGCGCGGGCGGTCGGTCGACCTGGGACTTGCGCGTGCTCTCCTCGATCGAGATCACGGCCACGGCCGCCGAGTTCCTCGGCCAATACCTAGCCCAGCTGCGCACCGACGACCGTGCGGTGTTGAGTTCGCTGGCCTGCATCGGCGGCGAGTTCGATCTAGCCGACGCGACGGCCGCGGCGGCGCAGCCGGCCGAGGTGGTGGCTCACGCCCTCTGGTCGGCTCTTGAGCTTCGCCTGCTCGAGGCCCTCGACACGCGTGGCCAGCGAATCGCCAACACGATCAGTCGCGACGCCCGGTATCGCTTCAGCCATGACCGGGTGGCCGAGGCGGCCCGCGACGGCTTATCCGAAGACGCCGAGCGCGACGCTCACCTCCGCATCGGTCGTCGGCTTGCCGAGCAGGATGACGATCGGCTGTTCGAGGCCGCCCGCCACCTCGGCATCGGCGGTTATCGGCTGGCCGGCGACGCGCGCATCAGCTGTGTTGACGTGCTGCAGCGCGCGGCGCGGAAGGCCCGTGCTCAGGCATCCTTCCCGCTCGCCCTCGAGTACTGCCGAAACGGTTTGGGGCTGCTCGGTGAGCAGCGCTGGGCTGCTCACTTCGCTCTGACTCGGCAGCTGCAGCTCGGCGCCGCTGAGGCTGCCCTGCTGGTCGGTGACGCGGACGCGCTGCATGCGCTGCTCGACGAGGCCGAACAGGCCTTGCAGGAGCCGCCCGACTACGCCCTGATCGCTTATCTTCGGCTCAAGGGCCGGGTGGCACAAAATCGTCTTCAGGAGGCGCTGGAGACTGGGCTGCGGGCGCTGGAGGACCTCGGCGAGCCGCTGCCACGCGATGCGGGCAAGCCACGGATGGCCAACGCGGTGGTGCGAATCAAGCTGGTGACGCGCCGCTGGACCACCGAACGACTGCTGCGGCTACCGCACTGCGAGGACCGGCGCGTCATCGAGATTCAGCGAATCCTCTCGGAGCTGCGCAGCCTGTCCTTCATCCTGCGGCCGAATCTCTTCCCGCTGATGGTGCGCAAGCAGCTCAACCTCTTGCTGGCCTACGGCCTTACTCCCGGCTCGCCGACGATACTCGGCAGTTGCGGGCTGCTCCTGGTGATGACGGGCGACCGCGCCGGCAGCCAGCGCTTCGGCGAGCTCGCCCTGCAGCTGACGGAACGGGCGGAGTTCCGGGACGCCCGGCCGGAGACCCTGTTTTACTACTTGCACTTCATCCGCCACTGGCGACACCCGGTGCGGGACGGCTTGGGCCAGCTTCGCGACGCCGTCGAGGAGGCACTCGACCAGGGCGATCAGGAGTACGCCGGTTTCCTGGCCGCGGTTTTGCTCGCTCAGTCATTCTGGGTCGGCCGCCCGCTGGCGGAGATCGACGCCCTCGCCCAATCCTTGATTCCCCAGATCCGGTCCCAACCCGTGCCCCGTGCGCTCTGCCAGGCCGTGCAGCAGTTGTGCCTCAACTTGATGGGCCGCAGCGAGGATCCTCTTCTCCTTGCGGGTGAGAGCGGTTACGACGAGCGCGAGGTACTACCGGCGGCCCGTCGGGAGGGCGACGAGGTGGCGATGAGCGTTGCCCTCAACGTGAAACAGGGCCTGCACTTCTGGTGTGGCGACCACGCCGGCGCAGTTCGCGTCACGGACGAGGCGTTTCAACACCTCGACGCCATGTCCGGCATGGTGGCAATGCAAATCGTCTATCTGCTCGGCGCATTGAGCCGCATCGAGGTCGCGTCGGGCGACCGTTCGACTCGACAGTCGGTGCGCCGGGCTCTTGCGCTGCACCGCGAGTGGGCGGCGGGCGCGCCGGCCAACTATGCGGCACCGTGCGCGCTGATCGAGGGCGCGTGGGCGCGGGCGCGCGGCCGGAACAGTGAGGCCAAGCGATGCCTGGACCGGGCCATCGAACTTGCGGATGAGCACCAGCTGCCGATGATCGGCGGCCTCGCCCGCGAAGAGGCCGCCACCCTCTACGCCCAAACCGGTCGGCTGACGCTTTGCGACCAGATGCTGCAATCGGCATACCAGCGTTGGCTGGTCCTGGGTAACACAGTGCGCGCCGAACGGCTTGCGGGGGCGCATCCCCGGCTACTCAGCCGCGATCTCGGCGAGGCGGGCTCAGCGCGGATCGACCCGATCGGCGCGCATCAGGTCATGCGCTCGCTGCCGGCAGCGCGAACCCTGGACGCCTTGGCCAAAATGCTGCTCGGCACGGTTGCCAATACCACCGGGGCGGACCGCGTTCTGCTCTTCACCGGCGAAGCAGAAGAGTTGGCGCTGCGGGCCGTGTGGCATCGCGGCCAAACGACGACGATCGACGGGCCGTGGACCGAGGTGAGCCATGACCACTCCAGCGTCCTGCGTGCCGCGTCCACGGGCCGTCCGCTCATCGTCGCGGCCCCCTCGGACGACCGGTCATCCGGACCAGATCACCCGGCCATGCTTGCCCTTCCTGTTCGGGTGCAGGACAGGACCATCGGCGTGATCTACGCCGAACATCAAGAGCCGGGCCGAAATTTCACCTCCACCGACGAGGAGACGGTCGGCTTCCTGTGTGCCCAAGCCGCCGCGCCGTTGTGGAACTTCGAGCTTGAAGCACGGTTACGGGTGGCCGACGAGCACCGGCGGTCGCTGATGGACGTGCAATCGAGATTCGTGCCCAACGAATTGCTGCGCATCCTCGACATCGATGACCTGCGCCGAGTCCGCAGTGGTCACCGGGTCGAGCGCGATATGACCGTCCTCATCTCCGACATCAGGGGATACACCACGCTGCTCGAGGACATGAACGTGTCCGAGGCGAGCAACCTCGCCGTGGGGTTCCTGCAGGCCGTCGAAGTACCGATCATCAGCTGCAACGGCATGATCCAGGACGTGCGTGGGGACGAAGTCGTAGCCGTCTTCCAGTCTGAGCCGGACGACGCCATCCGGGCCGGACTCGCCATGCTGCGCTCTCTGCACGAGCACAATCAGGAGCGGCTGGCGCTCGGCTCCCAGGAACTGCGAGTCGGAATCGGTATCCACACCGGTGCTGTCGGAGTCGGGCTCGTCGGCGGCGTGAACCGCATGGTGCTCACCATCATCGGCGATGCGGTGAACCTCGCCG
The DNA here is from genome assembly GCA_963767765.1 of uncultured Actinomycetota bacterium. Lineage (GTDB taxonomy): Bacteria > Actinomycetota > Actinomycetes > Mycobacteriales > Mycobacteriaceae > Mycobacterium. Next base: position 99,756 of record CAVYEX010000003.1, read on the forward strand.
CGCGCATCGAGAGCGTCAACAAGCGTTACGGCTCCGCCCTGCTCATCTCCGACGTGACCCACAAACGACTGGCGAACCGGGACGAGTTTCACCTGCGCCGCATGGAGCGGGTGATGGTCGTGAACCGGCGCCAACCGGTGACGATCTATGAGGTGTATGACGAGGACCCGGCGCCGCTGCGCGCAGCGAAGCGATCCGCGCAACCCGCCTTCGATGAGGCCTTCAAGTTGTTCGACGCCGGTGAGGCCGGCCGGGCGCGCGCCGCGTTTGAACGCTGCCACCGGTTACTGCCCGACGATCCGGTCGCCGCACTGCACCTGGCGCACTGTGATGCCATGGCGAAAGGGGAGATGTCTCCAGGCCACGAAGTCGCTCTCAGTCAAAAATAGAAAGCCGATTCCGGCCGCCGGAAGCACTTCTCTGCCATGATTTGCTCGACGACTGGAAGGGGTGCGGGGGATGTACCTGAGCGCCGAGCGGCTGGCCGTTGCCAACCAGGCCGTCCAGCAAACTTTCGAGCAATCCAGCGTCGCTTGGCAGGCCATCCCGCACTGGGACACCCGGGACCCTGCTCAGACCAGGGTTCGCAGCGATAACGCATCCGCGCGGCCCATCAAGATGGGGCCGCTCGGCGGGAATCCCCTCAAGATCAGGTCCGTTACTCGCCCTTTCTATGTGACACTCGCGCAGGCGACAGCCCAAACCCCCGACGCGTTGCTCGCCGCGGTGATTGCCCGGACCGTGAATCTGGCTGCCGAAGTGGACCGCAAGGTTATAACCAAGCTTTTCAAGAACGCGGTCCCCGCGCCTAAAAGCATTCCAGCGGGTAAGCAGTTGCAAGATATTCTGAACGCGCTCATCGACGCTCGAGTGCATGTCGAGGATGCCGGTTACCGGGCGCCGTCTTGCCTGCTCGTCGATACGAACGGGCTCAAGATGCTAAGCAAATTGACAACCAAAGCTGTTGTAGCCGTAGGGCCACTGCTGGACGGGGCCAGCATCGACTCGTGGTACCGGGTCGACAAACTCGACAAAACCACCATAGCTGCCGAAGACGGCAAGGGCGGGCCACCAGCCGTCGGCGGTGAAGGGACCGGGAGAGAAACACCGGAGCGACCCGCCGGAACGGGAGCCGGCTCAGAGCCCGACGACACAGACCAAGGTGGCGACTCCATCGACCCTAGCGGTCCCCGGACCACCCAACCTGACGACGGCAGCGGACGGATGTTATTGCTCGGCCGGCGCCAACGGATCGCGCAAGGAGGCGCCGCAGCAGTAACTTCCGGCGAGGAGCCGGTGGACCTCGCTGTCAGTGTCCCCCCGAGTCTCGAGGTCGTCGGCGAGACCAGACAGGGTTACATCGAGCTCGCCATCCGCATCCGCTTCGCAACGAGGATCACAGATAAAAGCGGCGTCGTCGGTGTCGTTCCTTGACGGGCCCTCTGCCCTGGCAGCCTCGAACCCGCTCGAGGACTATCTCGCCGAATGCAAGGACGCCTGCGACCGCGAAATCGAGCGGCTCTACGGCGCTAACCAGGGCGGATCCAGCGGCCTCTACCAGCTGATCCTGGACTATCCACTGCGCGGCGGGAAGGCGCTTCGTCCGACACTGAGCATCGCGACCTGTCTTGGGCTCGGCGGCCATCTCGAGGCGGTCCTGCCGACCGCGGCGACGCTGGAGCTGTACCACAACGCCTTTCTCATCCATGACGACATCGAGGACGAGTCGTGGTGGCGTCGTGGCCGGCCAACGCTGCACGTCGACCACGGCATCCCGATCGCCGTCAACGTGGGTGACGCCATGCTTTCGCTGTCGCTACAGCCTTTGCTCGACAACGTCGAGCGCGTCGGGCTCGGACCGGCGCTGCGCATCCTGCGGGCCGTCGCATACATGACGCGGCAGACGGTCGAGGGCCAGGCCCGCGAACTCGAGTGGGTGCGCGCCAACACCTGGCAGCTCGATGACTCCCAATACCTCGCAATGGTCGAGCTGAAGACGAGCTGGTACTCATTCATCACACCGCTGAAGGTTGGCGTGGTCGCCGCCGGCGGTGAACCAAAGTGGCTGCCGCCGCTGGAGTCTTTCGGCCGACACCTGGGTGCAGCCTTCCAGATCACCGATGACCTACTGAACTTGCGGGCGGACCCGGAAGATTACGGCAAGGAAATCGGCGGCGACCTCTGGGAGGGCAAGCGGACCCTGATGCTGCTGCACCTCCTGCGGACCGCGGGACCCGCGGACCGGGATCGGGCGGTGCGGATCCTGGCGAAACGCCGCCCGAGCGCGGACCATGAGCTGGGTCTAGCCGCCTTGCTGGACCGGCTGACCGCCCGAGGGGAGCTGTCGCGGACCGGCCGGGACGAGATCGCGGCTCGCCTCCATAGCCGTCCCTCGGAGCCGAAGAGCCTGGACGACATCCGTTGGCTCTACCAGCTGATGCACCGCCTCGGTTCGCTCGACCACGCTCGGCAGGTCGCGCGCCGGCACGCCCGCGAGGCGTCAGCAGTGCTGTCCGGCCTCGACTGGTTGCCGGTAAGCCGGCACCGCGATGTGCTTTGCAGTCTGGCCGACTATGTGCACGGACGCGCCCGATGACTCCCGAGGTCTTGGTCAGCATGCTCGCCGAGCTGGAGCGGATCCGCGAACTAACCCTCGACCTCGTCGAGCGCACCACCCCGGCGCTGCTTCCCGCCCCGCCGAGCGAGGGCGCCGGCGGGGAGACAAGCATGTTCGAGCTGCTGCTCGCCGCTCGTCGCGCGGTGCTCGGCAACCCCGCGGCTGCCCGGGGGGTGCACGACCTGTTGATCGCCGAGGGCCGCCGCTATGCGGACACCCCCGCCGGGGCCCGGCTGCGCGACGCGCTCGTGGTCTCCGACGCGGTCGAGAACCTCCGCCGGGTCTGGGAGACGTTGAGTCTCAACGTTCTCGAGGGACCCGCATCGCCCAATGCGGCCCCGGATGCATGGGCCGAGTTGCTGGCCGACGTGATCATTGGGCACGGCCTGGACGACTCGGTCCTCTCCCGCTTCCGACCTGAGGGCTTTGCCTGATGCTCACCGATCCGCGCCAAGCGCTGGCGGAACAGAGCAGCTTCGTCAGCTACCTTGTGGGCCTGGCTGGTCTGGCGCGGTTGGTGCATGCACTGGCCGCCGACGGCAACCGGCGCGCCGACCCGCCACGAGAAGCCGACGATGCCGTCTACCTGCTCCTCGGCCTCGCGAGCACGGCCGAGGTGATCGAGCGTCTGGCCGATCGCCCGCCGGTACAGACGGCAGCGCAAGGACCGCCGCTGTTGGTGAGTGAGACGAATAACCGGTGGTTGAGATGACCGCCGTCCTTCACCGCAGTGACTTCCTCCGCGCTCCCGTGCTCGCCGCCGCCCGGCCCGACGGGTTCAAGGAGTGGTACCACTTCGTGATCCACCGCGCGGACGGCCGAATCGTGATCAACTTCAGCTTGACCAGCACCGCTTCGCGCGCCGGTCAACCAGAGTTGGTGCCCCGCATGATTGTCATCGCCCAGGATGAGCAATGGACAGGCGCCATCGAGAGGTTTGCCGACTCAGAGATCGACGTGTCGGCCGACCTTGGCGCCCTGACCATCGGCGGGAACCGAATGACCGTGCACCCCGAGGGCTATCAGCTGGTGATCGACCTGCCTGGAAACGAAACTCGCGGCGAGCTCCACCTCACGTCGGTGAGTCGGCCGTTCGTGGTCAACAACCAGCCGGTGGGGGACGGCCGGATCAGCTGGCTGTTCGTGCCGCGACTGCGCGCCGACGGTTGGCTGCGCATTCGAGACCAGGAGCACCGCCTCAGCGGCGACGTGGCCTACCACGACCACAACTGGGGCCGCTTCTGGTGGGGCGGCGACTTCAGCTGGACCTGGGGCGTGATCCTTCCGCCGGACCCCGACGACCCGTGGTCGCTGGTGTTCCAGCAGATGACCGATCGGCGGCGGTTGCGCTACCTGTATCAGGGGCTCTGGGTGTGGCGCAACAATGAGCCCGCCATGATTTTCCCGCCCGCCGCGGTGCGGGCGGGAGCCTCCGGCCTGCTTACCCGCGCCGCCGACTGCACCTTGCCGGCTCCGATGCGGTTGTTGCTGGGCGGTGAAGTGCCCGACGTGCCTGAGCGCTTGGAAATCACCGCGACGCGCATGGGCGACGCGGTACACGCCGAGTTCCGCCCGCGGTCGTACGCGCGACTGGCACAGCCGAGTGAAGTCTGTCTGGACCGGTCGGTTGTACTGTGCGAGTCCAGTGGCACCGCCCGGGTAAGTGGGTCGATCAACGGTGAGGGCATCGACGTCGACGGAGCCGGCGTTTTCGAGTTTCTCTATGGCTGAGCGTATTTCGTCGCTGCTGCGGCGATCGATCGGACACCTCGCGGACGAGGTGCCCGAAAGCTACCGCCTCGTGCTGGAGTCGCTCGGTCCGCTGGTGGTCGAGGTCGACGTCGACGGGGAGATCTTCTCGCTGTGGGGTGGTCGCCGGCTTGAGGTGTCCGACGGTGCAGCGGCTGTGGCGGGAGCGCGGATCACCACCGGCCGCGCGGCCATCCTCGACCTGCTCGATGCGAGGGTGCCGCTTGCTGAGGCGGTGGAAACGGGTGCCATGCAGGTGCGCGGCTCCCTCGACCACATCCTGCGAGCACATGACGCTTTGCTGGCATACGTCCACGCCACGGTCCGGGCACCGTCGCAGCCCGGACTGCTTGCCGCGCTGCGGAGGGGGGCGCCCACGAGCCGCACCAGCGACGGTGCGGGGGGGTCCCCGCGAAGCTGGGGACGAAGCGATGAGGAGGAGCGGCGCCCATGAGCCGCGCCGTGAGGACCCCCGCCTCATGCCGCCGACGTCCTACCGTGGCTGTTCTGGGCGCCGGCATCGCCGGTCTCACCGCCGCTCACGAACTGGCAGAGCGCGGCTTCGACGTAACGGTGTACGAGCCTCGTCAGGACGAACGCACCCTTCTGGACGCAGGCGCGCCACCGGGGACCTACCCGCCGATCAAGCTCGGCGGCCTCGCTGCGTCCCAGTACTCGAAGGCGGGCACCGGCACCGGCGATACCGCCGAGCTGCGACCCTTCCCCGGCCGCCGCGGGACGCCGAGAACTCCAGGGCGGGCCGTCGCGGGCGAGCACGGCTTCCGCTTCTTCCCGGCGTATTACCTGCATACCTGGGATCTGCTGACGCGCATCCCGGTGTACCAATGCCTGGCGCAGGCCGGTGGCGGCCTCTGCTGGCAACCCAGCTCGCGCACCGTCATGGACAACGTCAGACGAGTCACCACCCAAGGCACCACGGTCGACGGCAAGCCATCTCTGGTCTTCCCCCGTGAGGCGCCACACACACCCGCCGAATTTCTCACCGCCACCATGCAGCTCAACGAACTGGGCTTCACCCCGATCGACGTTGCGGCCTTCGTGAGCCGGCTGTTCCGGTACCTGGTCACCAGTCCCTTGCGCCGCGCCGCCGAACTGCAGAACCTCTCGGCCTACGACTTCTTCATCGGGCGCGACGCGACGGCGGACCGCCGGTTCTTCTACACGCCGCAATTCGACACGCTGCTGCGGGAAATGCCGCGGGTGCTGGCCGCGTTCGACTCGCACTGGGGTGATGCTCGCACGAACCTGACCACCTATCTGCAGCTGCAACTGCAGATGGACCGCCGCGACAACAAAGCCGACGGGGTGCTCAACGGTCCCACCACCGAATCGTGGTTCGACCACTGGTACCGCTACCTCGTCGAGCTCGGAGTGCGGTTCGTCCGCGGTAGGGTCGACCGCCTGGAACCCCCCGCGGTCGACCGTCGTCAGCCGCCCCACCTGCGGCCACGGGCCCAAGTCAGGCTGACCGACGGCACCCGGCTCGCACCGGACTACGTCGTCGTCGCCGTCGACGCACCCGCCGCCGAATCGATCACCAGCGCGCTGCATGCCGCCGGCACCGGCGGCACCGTGGCCGGGCTCAAGGGGTTCACCACCTCCGCCCCTCCGCCCGACGGCCCTTTGCAGCCCGGCTCGACCCGACCTCCGGACAAGCGGGATCCCCACAGGCTCGACCAGATGGGCCGGGTGCCCTGGGACCGGTTTCAGACGCTGGCTGGGATTCAGTATTTCTTCGACACGGAATTCCAGCTGCTCAGAGGTCACATGTACTACTCGGGGACGGACTGGGCCCTGTCGTCGATCAACCAGCACGGCCTTTGGGAGAGGCGACCGAGCCTGGCAAAAGACGGCCACGTCTCGGTGCTGTCGGTCGACATCGGCGATTTCAACACTCCATCGCGCCACCTGGTCGACGAATTCGGTCGTGGTAAGGCTGCTCGCAATTGCACAGCCGACGAGCTCGCCACCGAGGTATGGCGCCAAATCGCCCGTGCCATCACCAGCGACGTCAACAACGTTCCGGAAGCGCTCCTACCGTGGCCGGCGTGGTACGCGCTGGACCGCAATCTGATCATGTCCGCCGGCAGCGGTAAGCGCCGACCGGTCCGCAACGAGGCACCGTATCTGGTTCCGATCGTCGGGGATTGGCCGAATCGGCCTGGTAGCGATCCGTGGAATCCGCGCGGCTCGTCGTGGGGCACGCGGAGGCCCGAGGCGCAGTGGCTCGAAGATCTCGAGCAGCGTGACGTCTGGCAGGCCCGCCATGGCGGTTACCAGGTGCATCACAACGGTGTGGTGTTCGCGGGCACGTGGACCAGGACGTTCACCCGGATGACGTCGATGGAGGGAGCGTGCGAGTCGGCCCGCCACGCCGTGAACGCGGTCCTCGACCACTACGTGTGGGTCGAGTCCGGCGGTGTCGACCCCCGCGAGAACACGTCACTCAACTGGCGGTCTCCGTTCGGCTTCATAGAACAGGGCTCCTTGACTCCCGTTCGGATGCCCTCGCCCGCCGGTGACTACTGCTACGTCTTCGACATCGAAAATCGGGAGCCGCTCGAGACCCGCTTTCTGCGCGAACTCGATTCGCAGTATTGGCTGCAGTCACTTCCTCATCCCTTGGACATTCCGCTTCCGACACCTGTCGGCGCCTCGACATCCCCCGTACCCTCACTTTCGGGAGGCCTACCCATGACGAGCCCAACCGACTACACACAACAGCTACTCGCCTACCTACAAGCCTGGCGGCAGTACCTGGAACACGGCGCCGGTGTGATAGCGCCGGCACAGCCCCCACCGCCCGCGGCGCCGGGGATGTTCCCAGCTCCGCCGGCGGCGTCGTTCGCGCCGCCGCCGATGCCACCCACCGTCGCAAGCCAACCGATGACATTCTCGCCGACCGACTACACACTGCAGTTGCTCACTTCTCTCCAGGCCTGGCGGCAGTATTTGGAGCAGGCCATGTCTGCCTCAGCGCCGGGACGGCCGCTCCACCCGACCGCCCCACCGGCCCCGACAATTGCAGCCGGTCCGCCCTGTCCGACCACCTCGCCGCCGCCAGCGTCGGCCACGCCGACCACGGCCACCACGACGAGCCAGTCAGGGCCGGCGTCTTCGCCGGCAATGTCCTCAGCCGTCGAAATCGTTCGGCCTAGCAACCCTTATCAGAGCGAGCTGGTCGGTCCGCTGGTGGCGGACCCGTCGTCAGCGGCGTCGCTCTACGACTTGGGCCGCTGGACTTCCTCGGAGGGACTGCCAACCCCATGTGGTTTCGGTTCGGCTTATTCGCAGTCAGCTTCTTCCCCCGCCGCGGGCCCGTCAGTACAGGTTGAGTCACCATCGCTTTATTCGGGTTTCGAGGCCGGCACCGGCCATGGCCAGGAGCACACGGGAGAAAGCTTGGAGATCGTCGCGCCCTTCCAAAACGGGAGCCGGTAGTTCGGCGCCGCAAACGCGGCATTCACCGTCACGTCAGGGCCTTGCGCAGCGCATCGGTCAGATCACCGCGCTCGCCGATGGTGACATCGCCCAGCCCAAGCCACGACGCCGTCGTCGCCAGCTCCGCGGTGAGCGCCGCGGTTACCCGGCTGCGTGATCGGTGCGGCTCGGCGAACGCCCCGACGACGTGCAGCGCGTCCCGCTCTCGGTCGGCTTTGAGATCGACTCGGGCGACCAGCTCGCCGTCCAACAGAAATGGCCACACGTAGTAGCCGTACCGGCGCTGAGCCGCCGGGGTGTAGATCTCGATGCGGTAGTGAAAGCCGAACAGCCGCTGCACACGGGGCCGAAAGAAGATCAGCGGGTCGAATGGGCACAGCAACGCCGTGCCACGGTCATGGCGGGGTACCGACCGGCCACTGCGCAGATACGCCGGAGCGGGCCACCCTTCCACCTCGACGGACTCCAGCTCACCATCGGCGACCAGCTTCGCGAGCGCGGGCTTGGTCTGACTCGCGCCCAACCGGAAATAGTCCCGGATGTCGGCTTCGGTACCGACACCCAACGCGGTGGCCGAGCGCAACAACAACTCTCGTATCGCCTCGTCGTCGTTCACCTGACGTGCCAGCACCGAGGCGGGCAGCACATTCTCGGTCAGGTCGTAGTGTCGGGCGAATCCCACCCGGGTGGCCGTGGTCAGCACACCGGAGGCGAATAGCGCCTCGGCCACCCACTTGGTGTCGCTGCGGTTCCACCAGGCTCCCTTGCTACGGCGCGTTCCGGCGGCGAGGTGCGCCTCGATCTGCCCGGCGGTGCAGGGGCCGAGTTCGGCGACGGCGGTGACGACGTCGTCGACCAGCCGCGGGTTGGCCTTGACGATATGGGTGCCCCAGCGGCCGTGCCGATACTGGCGCATTCGCCAACGCAGCAGCGGCCAGTCGTCGACGGCCATCAGCGCGGCCTCGTGCGCCCAGTACTCCACCAGCAGCCGCGGCGTGCGCGCGCTGTGGGCCCACGCAGCGCGGTCGAGCACACCGCGGTCATACGGTCCGAGCCGGCTGAAAACCGGGGCGTAGTGGGCGCGGACCGCTACCGACACCGAATCCAGTTGCAGCACCTGGACACGGGAGATCAGTCGGCGCAGATGCGCCCGCGTGACCGGTCCGCTAGGACGGGGCTCGGCGAAACCCTGGGCCGCGACGGCCACGCGCCGGGCCTGCGCGCCGGACAACCGAGGGTTCCGGTTCGACACCGCGCCGAGAATACCTATCGGTCGCCGCTGCCCTCGGCGGCTACTGCACGCTCAGAGCGTGCTGACTGCGAGCTCAGGACGCCACGACGCTGCGCGCCGGCGCATTCTCGCGTTCGTGATAGGCCGACTCCAAGGTGGCCGGCACGGCTTCGAGGTCACGGTAGACGCCCATCATTTGCTCCAGCACCCTGATTCGCTGCTGATGGGCGTCGTTTACCGCCCGGAGCGCTTGCTCACGGTAGTGGTCAGCCTCATGCTTTGCGTCCGCGAGCAGCTGGTCACGTTCGAGCTGGGCGTCCTCCCACGCCTCCTTGATTTTCGATTGCGTTGCGCTACGCATCTCGGCTAGTTCGGCGTCGAGCTTTTCCTTCGCTTCCTGGTAATCAACTTCCAGGGCTTGTCGCTTCGCGCCCAAGTCTGCCAACAGCTCTTCGTGCTGGCGCTGCTCGGCCTCGACCTTCGCCTGGGCCGCGGCGATGAGCGCCTCGGCCTCAGCTCGCGCGTCGGCATGCATCTCCGACACCTCATCGACCGCACGTCGGAGCATCTTCGCCATCCGGTGCTGCATCGCGTGCGGAGACGGGGAGGTGTCCCTCAGGACAGCGACCTCTTTCCGCAGCGCGCCCGCCTCGTCGCCGACTTGCTTCAGCCGGGCCCTCAGCCGCTCAACATCCTCGGAAAGGAACCGCTGCTTGGCGGTCAACGCCTCGATGTACTGATCAACCGCAGCCGGGTCGTAGCCTCTGAACTTCACAGAAAAGGTCGTACCGGATTCGCCGTCCACTGCCATTTCCCCTCCAGAACGCTTGGTAGCGCTCGTAAAACTTGTCACCGAGTCGAGTATGTCAGGTGACGCCGCGGGCTTGGCCGGGAGCGCTATGAGCTTCTTTAAGGCCTGCGATAGCTGTGAAAGCGGTAGCGCAGCCCCGAGTCGCTGGTCAGCCAGTCGCCGGTGGTGCCGACCCAGCTCTCGTCCAGCAAGGGTGCCACGCTGTCGCCGTCGTCGCGGGGCAGGTCGATCTCGACCTCGGTGACCTCGCACCGGGTGGCCCGCGGCAAGGCGAGCGCATAGATCTGCTCCCCGCCGATCACCCAGGTGTCCGGATCGGTCAGCGCCTCGTCGACGCTGCCGACCACCGTTGCGCCGTCGGCCGGAAGATCAGGGCGCCGAGTCACTACGACGTTGCGCCGGCCCGGTAACGGCCGGAATCTCTGCGGCAGGGAGTCCCAGGTGCGACGGCCCATCACCACGGTGCGGCCCATGGTGAGCTCCTTGAAGCGCGCCTGGTCCTCGGGCAGTCGCCAGGGGATCCCACCGCCACGGCCGATGACACCGGATGTGGATTGAGCCCAGATCAGGCTCAGCTGCCTCATACGGCGACGGGAGCTTTGATCGCCGGGTGCGGATCGTAGTTCTCGACGACGACGTCGTCGTAGGTGTAGGCAAAGATCGAATCACGTTGCGCCAAAAGAAGTTCGGGGTATGGTCGCGGCTCTCGGCGCAGCTGCTCGGTGACCTGCTCGACGTGGTTGTCGTAGATGTGACAATCCCCGCCGGTCCAGATGAACTCACCGACCGCCAGACCGGTCTGTGCGGCCATCATGTGGGTCAGCAGCGCATAACTGGCGATGTTGAACGGCACCCCGAGGAACAGATCGGCGCTGCGCTGATAAAGCTGGCAGCTGAGCTTTTCGTCGGCCACGTAAAACTGGAACAACGCATGGCAAGGCGCCAGCGCCATCTGCGGGATGTCGCCGACGTTCCAGGCCGACACGATGATGCGGCGCGAGTTCGGGTCGGTGCGCAACAGCCGCAGCGCCGCGCTGATCTGGTCGACGTGCTCACCGGAGGGGGTTGGCCAGGATCGCCACTGCACTCCGTAGACCGGTCCTAAATCGCCTGTCGTGTCGGCCCATTCGTCCCAGATGGTGACACCGTGGCGATGCAGCCAGTCGACGTTGGAGTCGCCGCGGAGAAACCACAGCAGCTCGTAGATCACCGACTTCAGGTGCACTTTCTTGGTGGTGATCAGCGGGAACCCTGCCGACAGGTCGTAGCGCATCTGGTGGCCGAACAGGCTGCGGGTACCGGTGCCGGTGCGGTCTGCTTTCGGTGTGCCCTGCTGCAGTACCAGGCGCAACAGATCCTCGTACGGTGTGGCGATCGGCACCCGGTCAGCTTAGCGGCGATCGCCAGCGCGGCGAAGCCGGGCGCGGGGGGCACCTCCCGCTTGCGGGGGACGGGCCGCCGCCACCAAATCCCACGGCGATCGCCAGCGCGGCGAAGCCGCTCAGTCGGCAGGAGTAGAACGGAGAATATGCCCACCATTACCGACACCGTCACCACCCAAGACGGCGACTGCACGGTCCGACTCTTTACTCCCGAGGGCGAGGGCCCTTGGCCAGGGATCGTCATGTACCCCGACGCCGGCGGGGTGCGGGACACCTTTCATGAAATGGCCGCGCAATTGGCCGATTCCGGATACGCGGTGCTGCTGCCCGACGTCTACTACCGATCCGGTGACTGGGCGCCGTTCGACATGGCGACCGCTTTCTCCGACGCCGATGAGCGCAAACGGCTGATGTCGATGATCGGCAGCGTGACGCCGATGACGATGGCGCTGGACGGCGAAGCGTTCTTCGACTACCTGCACAGCCGACCCGAGGTCTGCGGAGACCGGTTCGGCACCACCGGCTACTGCATGGGCGGACGCACGTCGCTGGTGGTGGCGGGACGGCTACCGGACCGGGTTGCCGCTGCGGCGTCCTTCCACGGCGGCGGACTGGTGACCGACGCCGCGGACAGCCCACACCTGCTCGCCGACAGCATCAAGGCGGCCGTTTACGTCGGCGGCGCCGAGAACGATGGTTCTTTCACACCCGATCAGGCTGAACAATTGGAAAAGGCGCTCACTGCGGCCGGGGTTAATCACACGATCGAAACCTATTCCGCCGGACACGGTTTCGCGGTACCGGACAACCCGCCCTATGACGCCGAGGCCGCCGAGCGGCATTGGGCGGCGACGCGGGAATTCTTCGCCGCACACCTCGCCAATTAATTTTTGTGGCGTCGTCTTCCTGGACGACCCGGGCTAGGCAGGCTTCGGCGCCCACCGGTAATCGCCCGCGGTAGCTCGGTCCCCGTGCTCCGCGCCGGTTAGATGCCTGCGGCGTCGGCGACCTCGCGGGCCTTATCAACCAAAGCGTCGATGCGGTCGACGGTCGGTGTTCCGGCGGCGGCTTTGTTCTGCGGCTCGTCCATGGCGCGACGCATCACGCCTTCGGCGATCACCGCGACCTTCCACAACCCGAGGGCGTGCCAATACTTCAAGGTTTCTTCGTCGCGCCCCGTCTCGGCAAGATACACCCGCGCCATCTCAGCACGGTCCGGGAAACCTTCCAGCGCGGACGCGGCGAAGTCACCGGCCGTACTTTCCCCCGGCGCCGGCCAGTACGCCAACAGGCTGCCCATGTCGGCCAGCGGGTCACCGAGCGTGGAAAGCTCCCAATCCAGCACGGCGACCACGTCTCCGGTGGTGTGCGAGGTGATGACGTTGCGCAGGTGAAAGTCGCCGTGCACCAACGTCAACTCCTGCCGCTCAGGTGTCGCGGCGATCAGCCGGCGAGTCAGGTCGTCGAGGGCGGGCAGCTCGCGGGTCTTCGACAGTTCCCACTGGCCTGCCCAGCGTTTGAGCTGGCGCTGTGCATAGGGTTTGTGGCTGGCCAGAGTGTCCAGACCCACCTGCTTGATGTCGACGGCGTGCACCTTGGCCAGCGTCGCCGGCAACGATAGCCCGATCTGCCTGCGACGCTGCGGACTCAACGACTCGGCGATCGGCATCCGGTCGACCACCAGGCCGTCGACGTATTCCATCAGCAGCAGCGCAACGTCAGATTCCTGTGGCGACCCGCTGCCGGCAACTCGGGTCAGGCCGTACACCCGGGGCGTGGGCACCGCGGTGCCCTCGAGCGCGGACAGGATCCGCGCTTCCCTGGCCACGTCGTGTGCCGAGGCCAGCAGCGTCCCCAGCGGCGGACGGCGCAGCACCCACTTGCGGTTTTCGGCGTCGCGCGCCAGATAAGTCAGGTTTGATTGTCCCAGCCCGATGCGCTCGAACTGCAGCGGCGCGGTGAACGCTATCCCGAGCTGCTCGATCCAGCCGGCGACGGTCGCCGCGTCGATTCCGGCGACCGCGTCAGCCATCCGACCCCTGACGAAAGGGCTGGGGGTCACCGAGTAACCGCCCGCCGTCCATCACCATCGCCTCACCGGTGATCCAGCCGGCCGCATCCGACACCAGAAACGAGACCGCGGCGGCCACGTCGACCGGTTCGCCGATCCGCCCCAGCGGAGTCGACGCCGACACCGCGTCCTCGTGGTCTTTCCACAGTGCTTCGGCCAGCCTAGTGCGCACCACTCCGGGGCAGACGGCGTTGACCCGCACCCGTGGTGAAAGTTCTAACGCAAGTTGCTTGGTCACATGGATCAGCGCAGCCTTCGTAGCGTTGTACATCCCCATGTTGGGCGCGAAGTGCATGCCGCCGATAGACGCGGTGTTCACCACCACACCACCGTGCTCGCCCATCCAGGCCTTGACCGCGAGCGAGGTCCACAGCAGCGGGGCCCACAGGTTGACGTCGAAGGTCTTCGCGAACCGGGCGTGGTCCTGGTCGACCAAGGGGCCGTACGCCGGGTTGGTTCCGGCGTTGTTGACCAAAATGTCGATGCTGCCGAACCGTTCGAGGGTGAGGTCAACGCACCGCTGCGCGGCGTCTTCGTCGACGGCGTGCGCGGCCACTCCCAGGGCGTTGCCGTCGACCTGTGCGGCGGCGGCATCGGCGCTGTCTTGTTTGCGGGACGTGAGCACCAGGTTCGCCCCGGCAGCGGCCAGCTGCTGTGCGACGGCAAGCCCGATGCCCCGCGACGCCCCGGTGACAACTGCCGTGCGGCCGGTCAAATCCTGTTGTGTCGTCATCAAATACCCCCCAGCAGGCCGCGCTGGTAGCGGCGCATGCCACGCAGCCACCGGTCATAGTCCGTTGCCTTATGGCGGTACATTTCCAGCACAGTCGGATGCGGCAGGATCAAAAAGCGTTCAGCGTCAATGGCGTCCAAGACGGCGTCGGCGACGGCGGTCGGCTCCAGTACGTCGCCTGCGGTGGTCACCGCGCGGGTGGCCAACTCGCCCAACACATCACCGGACTGTTCACCGCTGTAGAGCAGCTTGGTGTTGACACCCATGGGGCACAGGCAACTCACTCGGACTCCTTGGTCGCCGTAGGTGACATTGAGCCACTCGGCGAAGCCGACGGCGGCGTGCTTGGTCACCGAGTAGGTGGCGGAGCCGAGCTGCGTGAGCAGCCCGGCTGCCGATGCCGTGCTGACGAAGTAGCCCTCGCCGCGCTCTACCCAGCCCGGGACGAGCAGTTGCGCGGCGCGGATATGTGCGCGCAGGTTGACGTCCAGTGACCGGTCCCAGTCGGCCTCGCTGACGTCCAGACCCGCTGCCCCGGTGATGCCCGCGTTGGCGAAATACAGGTCAACCGGGCCGAAGTCGTGTTCTGCCAGGCCGACCAGCCGCTGAATCTGCGCGGTGTCGGAGACGTCACCACCGGCACTGGCCGCGGTGCCCGCGTGCTCGCCGTTGATTGCGTCTGCCACCGCCGCGGCGGCGTCAGCGTCGAGGTCGGCAACGACGACCCGTGCGCCGTGCCGAGCGAGTCGGCCGGCCAGCGCCGCACCGATCCCATTGCCGCCCCCGGTGACGATGGCGACCTTGTCGGAAACCTTCACACGCACGATCCTTTCTCATGGCTTTGCTCAGCGGCGCAGTAGCCGCCTGATCCAGGCCCGCGAGTCAGCGGGGTCGATGACGTCGTCGAGTTCGAAGGTGGTGGCCGAGGTGAGTGCTTTGCCGTGCTGGTAGGCCGCTTCGACCAGCCGGTCGAACAGCTGTTGGCGCTCAACCGGATCGGACACAGCGGCGAGTTCTTTGCTGAATCCCAGACGCACCGCACCTTCGAGCCCCATCCCGCCGATTTCCCCGGTCGGCCATGCGACGGTGAAGTCGGGCGCGTGGAAAGAGCCCCCGGCCATCGCCATCGCCCCCAAGCCGTAGCCCTTGCGCATGATGATCATGCCGAGCGGGACGGTCAGCCGGGCACCGAGAACGAACAGCCGGCCGAAACGCCGTACGGTGGCCTCCTTCTCCGCTTCCGGGCCGACCATGAATCCCGGTGTGTCGCAGAGTGATATCACCGGCAGCGCGAACGATTCGCACAGTTGCAGAAAGTCGCCGATCTTGTCGGCCGCCTCCCCGTCGATCGCGCCACCGAGATGGTGGCTGCTGTTGGCCAGCAACCCGTACGCCGCCCCCTCGACCCGGACCAGCGCCGTCACCACACCCACGCCGAAGTCGGGGCACAGCTCGAGGACCGAGCCGACGTCGGCGACCGACTCGATCGCGCGGTGGACGTCGTAGGCTCGTAACCTGTTATTCGGCACGACGTGTCGGGCCAATCGCGGGTCCGGCGCCTGCCAATCGTCGACGCCGCCCTGAAAGTACGACAGATACGTCTTGGCGACCGACACCGCGTGCGCCTCGTCGCGGGCGACCACGCTGACCACCCCGTTGCGCCGCTGCACGTCGATCGGCCCGATATCCTCCGGCCGGTACTCCCCCAGGCCGCCGCCTTCGATCATCGCCGGGCCGCCCATGCCGATGTTGGCGTCCGGCGTCGCGATGATCACGTCACACGCGCCGGCCAGCGCGGCGTTACCGGCGAAGCAGCGACCGGACACGATCGATACCAGCGGCACCCGGCCATTCAGGGCGCCGAGCGCCCGAAAGGTGGGTACGTCCAAACCGGCGATGTTGCCCAGGTCGGTGTCCCCGGGCCGGCCACCCCCGCCTTCGGCGAACAACACCACCGGCAGGCGTTGCCGGGCGGCCAGCTCGAAGACCCGGTCGGTCTTCGCGTGATTACGCATACCCTGCGTCCCGGCGAGCACGGTGTAGTCATACGACAAAACCACGGCCCTGGCCGCAGCGGCGCCGAACCGGTCCGCCCCGATCGTCGCCACCCCTGCCACCAGTCCGTCGGCCGGCGTATTGGTGATCAGATCCTGCTCGGAGCGCCGATTGCGTTGGGCGGCAAGGACAAGCGCGCCGTACTCGACGAAGCTACCCTCGTCGACTAGATCGGCGATGTTCTCCCGCGCGGTGCGGCGCTGTTGCCGGTGGCGCTTGTCGACGGCGGCTTGGCGTCCCTCGTCACGGGTGAGCAGATGCCGCTGTCGGACCTCGTCGAGGTCCGGGCGTTCGCGGTCTAGGTCAAGATCGGCGGCCGGGTCGTGCACGCCGCCGACGCCGCTGCGGGTGAAGACGGCCAAGGGATCCCCGGTGGCGACGACCTGGCCGGGCGTGACCATGTTCCGCACCACGCGCAGCGCTTCCGGGGCGACCAGCACGTGCTGCATCTTCATGGCTTCGAGAACGGCCACTTGTCTGCCGGCCGCGATCTCGACGCCCTCTGGCGCTACCTCGATCACGGTGCCGGCCAGCTGTGCGCGCAGCGCCTCCTCGCCGGGATACAGCTCGACCGGTGCGAGCCGCGCCTCGTACCGGTGCGACAACGAAGCGCTGACCAGCTGCGGCAGTTTTTCGTCAACGAAACCGGTTGTCACATATGCGGATTGAAGAGCATGGTCACTCAGCAGCTCCCGTAGGAGCCCGATGTTGGTGCGGATACCCTCGACGCGAAATTCGGTCAGCGCGGTACGCGCCTTACGCAGCGCCGCGGGAAACGACGCGGTCCGCACGTGGGTGATCACCTTTCCCAGCAGCGAGTCGTATCGCGGACTGGGAGACAATCCCACGGTGCCGTAGGTGTCGACGCGCACTCCCGGGCCGCTCGGCGGTGAGAACACCGACAGCGTCCCGGTAGCGGGCAGCACCGAGCCGTCCGCACTCAAAGTCTCCATGTTGACGCGAGTTTGAATAGCAATTCCCCGCGCGACGGCGGGCGTACCGACGACGTCGTCACCGTGCGTGCTGATCCCGGCGGGCAGTTCGAGCTCGTCGAACGATGCACCGTCGGCGATGGCCAGTTGAATCGCCACCAGGTCCACCGCAGTCACTTCTTCGGTGACGGTGTGCTCGACCTGTAGTCGCGGATTGGATTCGAGGAAGACGAAACGGTCGCCGGTCACCAGGAATTCGACGGTGGCGAGGCCGCGATAGTTGGCGTGCGCACACAGTCGAACGGCCGCCTGGTGCAGCTCGGTTCGCAGGGCTGCCGAAAGACCCTGTGCAGGCGCAATTTCGATCAGTTTCTGGTACCGGCGCTGAATACTGCAGTCCCGGTCGCCAAGAGCCAGTGCACGCGTCTGGCGCCCAGTGTGGGCTGCAACAATCTGCACCTCGATGTGCCGCGCATCGTCGAGATAGGCCTCGGCGAACACCGCCGGCTCACCGAAGCCGAGTCGCGCTTCGGCGGCACATCGGCGGTAGGCGTCGTCGAGCTCGGCGGGCTCCCGGACGGTGCGCATGCCCCTGCCGCCGCCACCGGCCACCGCCTTGATGACGATCCCGTTCTTGTGGTCGTCGAAGAACGCCCGGACCTCGTCCAGGCTGCTCGGGCCGTCGGTCGCGTCCAATACCGGAACACCGATCGCCCGGGCGGCCCGGCGCGCCGCGGACTTGTCCCCGAAGAGCTCGAGCGCCGCGGGATCCGGGCCGACGAAGGTGTGCCCGGCGGCCGCGCATGCGCGGGCGAACTCGGCGTTCTCGCTGAGGAACCCGTAGCCCGGGTGAATAAGGTCGGCGGTGCACTTGGCGGCCGCCGCCAGGACCGCGGCCTGGTCCAAGTAGGCTTCCGGGCCGCTGCCCGGCAGGCCCATGGCCTCGTCGGCGGTGTGTACGTGCGGGCTGTCAGCGTCGTCGTCGGCGTAGATCGCGACGGTCTGCAGCCCCAGCTCAGTGGCTGTGCGGATGATGCGCAACGCGATCTCGCCGCGGTTGGCGATCAGCAGGCGCCTCACATCCGGTCCTTCGTCGGGTTGGCCACGTCGCATTCGGATCACATCATCCGCTACCGCCGTTTCACGACGGTGGCTGGGCGGACGTCCGTTCGATCCCGGCGAACGCGGCCCATGTAGCCAGTACCGTCATCGCAGCGGCGACGTGATGGAGACCCATGAAGCAATACCTTGTTGTGGGCCTGGCCGCCGCGCTAATGGTTGGCGCGCTGCTCGACTTGGCACCCCCGGCCAGCGCCGGCTGCCAGTACGTAGAACTCGTCGTCAGCAAGTGTGATGGACCCGTCCAGGCTGACGGGACCTGGCAGCGATGCGTGGTATTTCAGGCGACGAGTAGCAGCGATTACCTGTGGGACGACAAGAGGTGCGATGTGATGGGTCCGGATCAGCATCCCTGGGGCTTCGCCTTCAATGACCCACCGACGCACATCGACGATTGACCCGCGCCCACTGCTGCAGCCGCCCGGTCAATCCATCAGCGTTGCGGCCAGCGTGCCGCCCAACTGGTAGGCCCGCTCACGCACGCCCGCGTCGATCCCACCGACGACTTCGAGCACATCGGCGGCTTTGGTCAGCGACATCCCGGTGCAGACCTTTTCGACGGCTTTCGCCGCGCCGACCGTGTCGTTGTTGCCGTGCACCCACAAGCCATAAGGGCGAGCGGCGACGTGGTCCAGGCTCGGGTAGTACACCGTGTCGAAGAAATGCTTGAGCGCCCCCGACATGTATCCGAGGTTGGCGGTGGTGCCGAACAAGTAGCCATCGGCCTCCAACATGTCGGGCACCGAACCCGCGAGCGCCGGTCGGACAACGACTTCGACCCCTTCGATCTCCGGGTCTTTGGCACCCGCGAGCACGGCTTCGAGGACTTCGCGGGTGCCGGGTGACGGCGTGTGGTGGACGACCAGCAGCCGCCTCATGAAAGCCTTCGCACGTCGGCGGCTTTCCAACGGACCAGCCTGTGCTGCACAAAGCCGACTTGCTCGGCGGGTGACGGTGTGGTCACTGCAGGCCGAGCAGGCTCTCGATGCCGAGAGTCAAACCCGGCCGCTCCGTGACGCGGCGCACGGCCAGCAGTACGCCCGGGACGAACGAGGTGCGGTCGAGGCTGTCATGACGGATGGTCAGGGTTTCCCCGGCGGTGCCGAACAGCACCTCTTGGTGCGCAACCAATCCAGCCAGCCGTACCGAGTGCACCGGAACGCCGTCGACGTCGGCTCCCCGAGCGCCGGGTAACGCACTGCTGGTGGCATCGGGGTTGGGTGGCAGGTCTTTTCGAGCGTCCGCGACTAGTTGTGCCGTGCGCGCGGCGGTCCCCGACGGCGCATCGGCTTTATGCGGGTGGTGCAGTTCGATGACCTCCACCGAGTCATAGAACGGTGCGGCTTGCTGCGCGAAATGCATGGACAACACCGCCCCGATGGCGAAGTTGGGTGCGATCAGCACAGCTGAGCCGGGCTGGGCGTCGAGCCATGACCGCACCTGGTCCAGCCGATCGTCGGTGAAGCCGGTAGTGCCCACGACGGCGTGAATTCCGTTGTCGATCAGGAATTTCAGGTTGTCCATGACAACGTCGGGATGGGTGAAGTCGATGACGACCTCGGTGTGGTTGTCGGTGAAGAGGGTCAGCGGATCGCCGGCGTCGACCTCCCCGGACAGCGTCAGGTCTTCGGCGGCTTGCACCGCCTGTACCATCGTCGCGCCGACTTTGCCTTTCGCTCCCAGCACTCCTACCCGCATGACTTCACCCTAGACGGGCCGCTTTCGTCCGCAGGTTGTCCACAGTCTGTCGTTCACCCACAAGTGGCCTCCATTTGTCGCGTCACCTCTTGGCCTGCCCGGATAGTATTCGCACATGCGTTCGATTGAGCTCGCCGGCCCATCCGAGGTGGCTGACGCCTTCGCGGCGCTGGAGTCCGCCATAGCGCAGGTCGAACAGCTGACGTTCGCCAAGTATGAGCCGGCCCTGCGGTTGCAGGCCGTGGAGCGGCTGAAGACAGCGCGGCGCCGCCAGGCCGTCGTCGGCCACGACCTGATCGCCGAGCTGGCCAAGGAGCAACAGGCCGACATCGGCGGCCCGGTGCACAAAGTGGTCGCCGATTGCCTGCGCATCAGCTGCGCTGAGGCGCGCCGGCGCGTACACGACGCCGAACAACTCACCCCGCGCTTGACGTTGACCGGCGAGCCAATGCCGCCGCAGATGGCGGCCACCGCCGACGTCTGGCCACCGCCACACCTCAAGATCCCGCCGGGCACCAAACACTTACCACCACCCCGAGACGTTCTTCGCCGGGCGAAACGAGTAGGCGTTGTGAACGCTGCCGCCTCAGCGAACGTCGTTCACAATGGAGATAGTTTTCTCGCCAAGCGCGGCAAGGAGCGAGTATGCGCGTCGGGGTACCGACCGAAGTCAAGAACAACGAGTTCCGGGTGGCCATCACACCTGCCGGAGTGGCCGAATTGACCCGCCGCGGTCACGAGGTGCTCGTGCAAGCGGGCGCCGGCGACGGCTCGGCGATCGCCGACCGCGAATTCAAGGCGGCGGGTGCTCAGCTGATCAGCACCGCCGACGAGGTGTGGGCCGACGCCGACCTGGTGCTCAAGGTCAAAGAACCCGCACCGGCCGAGTACTCCCGATTGCGGCGTGGCCAGACCGTGTTCGCCTACCTGCACCTGGCCGCGTCCCCGTCGTGCACCGAAGCCTTAATGGCGGCCGGCACCACCTCGTTGGCCTACGAGACCGTGCAAACCACCGATGGAGCACTGCCGCTGCTCGTTCCGATGAGCGAGATCGCCGGCCGGCTCGCCGCCCAGGTCGGCGCCTACCACCTGATGCGGGCGCACGGCGGTCGCGGTGTCTTGATGAGCGGTGTCCCCGGTGTCGAGCCGGCTGAAGTGGCGGTGATCGGCGGCGGCACCGCGGGATACAACGCTGCTCGGGTGGCTAACGGGATGGGCGCGTCGGTCACTGTCCTTGACGTCAACCTCGACAAGCTGCGACGGCTCGACGTCGGGTTCGGCGGCAGAATCCGCACCCGCTACTCCACCGCCTACGAACTCGAGGAGGTGGCCAAGCGTGCCGACCTGGTGGTCGGCGCTGTCCTGGTGCCCGGGGCGAAAGCACCCACACTGGTCTCCAACGCCCTTGTCGCGCAGCTGAAGCCGGGCGCCGTTCTGGTCGACATCGCCATCGACCAGGGCGGCTGCTTCGAAGATTCGCGCCCCACCACCCACGATGCGCCGACGTTCGCGGTGCACGACACGGTGTTCTACTGCGTGACGAATATGCCCGGGTCGGTGCCGAAGACCTCGACGTCGGCATTGACCAACGCCACCATGCCCTTCGTGCTTCAGCTCGCCGATCATGGTTGGCGCACCGCGTGCCGGTCGAACGCTGCTCTGGCCGAGGGGCTTTCGACCCACGACGGAGCCCTGCTGTCCGAGCAGGTGGCCACCGATCTGGGCTTGCCGTACACCGATCCGGCAGCCGTGCTGGGTTGAGCGCTAGTCGACGAGTGCGGCGACGATGCCCGCAGCCTTACCGGTGCGCGCCTTGGCGAATTCGGTTCCGGCCCACAAGTTCGTCCCGTGCGGGTCTTCGGCGGCGACCGAGGCCGCCCGAATCGGTGAGGTCATCTGGTTGACCTCGGGATAGCCCAGCGGCGCGACATCGTCGAACAGGCGGGTGAAGTCGTTCTCCAGACCTCGCGCATACCGGCCGGAGAACGCCCGGGTGACAAGCGTCTTGGTGAAGTGCGGATGGGTGAGGGCGCTGCGGTGTGCGGAGTTGGTGCCGGCTTCATCGCTGAGCAGCAGCGCGGTGCCAATTTGGGCCGCGGCTGCTCCCCTGCGCAGCACACCGGCCACATCCTCGGCGGTCGCCAGCCCGCCCGCGGCGATGAGCGGGACGTCATGCGTGGCACCGATTCGGTCCAGCAGCTCGTGCAGCGACTCGCTGCCGGGCTCCATGTCGGGTGCAAACGTGCCACGGTGTCCACCGGCATTGGGCCCCTGCACCACCAAACCGTCGGCGCCGGCGGCGACGGCCACACCGGCTTCGTAAGGCGACGTCACCGTGATCAGCAGGATGATCCCCAGCGCACCGAACCAACGCAGCACGTCCGGTGGCGGCGCACCGAAGGTGAACGACACCACCTCGGGCCGCAGATCGGCCACCACCTCGAGCTTGGCCTGCCAGTTGTCGTCGTCGCCGAACCGGGGCCGGCCCACCTCGACCTCGTAATGCTCGGCGATCTCGTCCAGTTCTTCCGCGTAGTGGTCCAAGGCGACATAGTCGGCCGCACTGGGCTGGGGCACAAAGAGATTCGCGCCGATCGGGCCTGTGGTCCTGGCGCGCGCGGCCGTGATGTCGTCGGCGAACCGCTCCGGCGTGACGTAGCCGCCAGCCACGAAACCCATCCCGCCGGCGTTCGTGACGGCTGCCGCCAGCGTGGGTGTGCCCGGACCACCAGCCATCGGCGCCCCGACCACCGGGACCGCGAGATCCCAGAAGCCCAGAACCATGCCGTTACTGTACTATCCCCCGAAGCTGTTGAGGCAACGACCGTTTCGACCGGTGCGGTCCCAGCACCGCGGCTCCGTACGGCCTGCTGAGCAGGCGCCGGGCCACGGCGTTGACCTCGTCGAGGGTCACTTTGTCCAGTTCGCGCAGCGCGCGGTCGATGCTGCGGTGCTCGCCGTAATTCAGCTCGCTGCGACCGATGCGGTTCATCCGGGAACCGGAATCCTCCAGCCCGAGCACCAGTCCACCGCGCAGCGAGCCCTTCGCGATCCGGCATTCGGACTCGGTGATCCCATCCCGGGCCACGGCTTCGAGCACCTCGGTCGTCACCCGGGCCACCTCGCCGAAACGCTCGGGCAGGCACGCGGCGTACACCGAGAGCGCACCGCTGTCGGCGAAAACATCCAGTGCCGAGTACACCGAGTACGCCAGCCCTCGCGACTCCCGAACCTGTTGAAACAACCGCGAACTCAGGCCGCCTCCGAGTGCGGTGTGGAGCACCGACAGTGCCCAGCGGTGTTGCCAGTGCCGCCCCGGTGTGCGCACGCCGAGCAACACGTGGGTCTGCTCGGCATCCCGGTTGACCAACGTCAACTGCGGACGGCCGGTCACCCGGCCGGCGCCCTTACGGGGAGTTACCGGCCGCCGCCCGCGGGTCAGGTGCGGTCCGAAATGCTCACGCACCAACGCGACCACCTCGTCGTGGTCGACGTTGCCGGCCACCGCGACGACCATCCGCTCCGGGATGTAGCGCCGCACGTGAAACGAGTGCAGCTGGTCGCGGGTCATCGCCGACACCGACTGCACGCTGCCGATCACCGGGCGCCCGACTGGATGATCACCGAACAGCGCCTCGAGGAACATGTCCGACAGCGCGTCCTCGGGGTCGTCGTCACGCATCGCGATTTCTTCGAGGACCACGTCGCGCTCCACTTCGACGTCCTCGGCGGCGCAGCGACCGTTGAGCACCACGTCGGCGACCAGGTCGACGGCGAGCTCCAGATCGCTGTCGAGGACGTGGGCGTAGTAGCAGGTGTGCTCCTTGGCGGTGAATGCGTTCAGCTCACCGCCGACGGCGTCCACCGCCTGGGCGATGTCGACCGCGGTGCGTGTCGGGGTGGATTTGAACAGCAGGTGCTCCAGGAAATGCGCGGCACCGGCCACGGTGGGGCCTTCGTCGCGAGATCCGACGCCGACCCACACCCCGACCGACGCCGAATGCACCGCCGGCAGGTATTCGGTGACCACCCGCAGGCCGCCGGCAAGTGTGCTGCGCCGGAACGCGGCGGACGGCTCGGCGCCGAATCGGCCCCGCCGCAGCGGCTGGCTGCCCGCCTTAACCGCTGGTCGTCGCGGCATCGGCTGAAGCGGCGCCGGCGTCGGCTGCACTTGGCGAGGTCGTGCCGCTCTCGGCGGCCGGCGCACCGTCGGTGGACCCGTCGGCGGTGTCTGCAGAATCCTCGGTGATCGGCAGCAGCGAGATCTTGCCGCGCTTGTCGATGTCGGCGATCTCCACCCGCAGCTTGTCACCGACGTGCACGACATCTTCGACCTTGGCGATGCGCTTACCCTTGCCCAGTTTGGAGATGTGCACCAGCCCGTCCCGCCCCGGCAACAGCGACACGAACGCGCCGAAATCGGTGGTCTTGACGACAGTGCCCAGGAACCGCTCCCCGACCTTGGGCAGCTGTGGGTTGGCGATGGCGTTGATCTTGTCGATCGCGGCTTGCGCCGACGGCCCGTCGGTGGCGCCGACGAACACCGTGCCGTCGTCTTCGATGGAGATCTGCGCGCCGGTCTCCTCGGTGATGGCGTTGATGATCTTGCCCTTGGGACCGATGACCTCGCCGATCTTGTCGACCGGCACCTTGATCGTGGTGACCCGCGGCGCATACGGGCTCATCTCGTCGGGGGCGTCGATGGCCTCGGCCATCACCTCCAGGATGGTCAGCCGGGCGTCGCGGGCCTGGCTGAGCGCCCCGGCCAGCACCTGCGACGGGATTCCGTCCAGTTTGGTGTCCAGCTGCAGCGCGGTGACGAAGTCTTTGGTGCCGGCCACTTTGAAGTCCATGTCGCCGAACGCGTCTTCGGCGCCGAGGATGTCGGTCAGCGTGACGAACCGGCGCTCGGTCCCGCCACCTTCTACGGCGATGTCGTCGGAGACCAGGCCCATCGCGATACCGGCCACCGGCGCCTTCAGCGGCACCCCGGCGTTGAGCAGCGCCATCGTCGAGGCGCACACCGATCCCATCGAGGTGGATCCGTTGGAGCTCAGCGCTTCTGACACCTGGCGGATGGCGTAGGGGAATTCCTCGACGCTGGGCAGCACAGGCACCAGCGCCCGCTCGGCCAGCGCGCCGTGCCCGATCTCGCGCCGCTTCGGTGAGCCGACCCGGCCGGTCTCGCCGGTGGAGAACGGCGGGAAGTTGTAGTGGTGCATGTACCGCTTGGAGGTTTCCGGCCCCAGCGAGTCGATCTGCTGGGCCATTTTGACCATGTCGAGCGTGGTGACGCCGAGGATCTGCGTCTCGCCGCGCTGGAACAACGCGCTGCCGTGGGCTCGCGGCACCACGGCGACCTCGGCCGACAGCGCACGGATGTCGGTGATGCCGCGACCGTCGATGCGGAAGTGGTCGGTCAGGATGCGCTGGCGGACCAGTTTCTTGGTCAGCGACCGAAACGCCGCACTGACCTCTTTCTCCCGGCCGGCGTAGCTGTCGGCGAGGCGCTGCAGCACCTGCGCCCTGAGCTCCTCGGTGCGGCTGTTGCGTTCGGCCTTACCGGAGATGGTCAGCGCCTGGGTCAGGTCGTCGGTGGCCACCGACGACACCGCTTCGTACACGTCGTCGCCGTAGTCGCGGAACACCGGATACGCATCAGTAGGTTTGGCGGCGGCGTCGGCGAGTTCCTGCTGCGCGACGCACAGCGCGGCGATGAACGGCTTGGCCGCCTCCAGGCCTTCGGCCACCACGGTTTCCGTCGGCGCCTGCGCGCCACCGTCGATGAGTTCGATGACCTTGTCGGTGGCCTCGGCTTCGACCATCATGATGGCCACATCGGGGCTGCCGTCGTTCCCGCCGACCACCCGGCCGGCCACCACCATGTCGAACACGGCGCGCTCGGTCTGCTCGACGGTCGGGAACGCCACCCAGGTGCCGTCGATAAAAGCCACCCGAACCGCGCCGACCGGCCCGGAGAACGGCAGCCCGCCCAGCTGGGTGGAGGCCGACGCGGCGTTGATCGCCAGCACGTCGTACAGCTCGTTGGGGTCCAGGCTCAAAATGGTCACCACGACCTGGATCTCGTTGCGCAGGCCGTCGACGAAGGACGGGCGCAGCGGGCGGTCGATGAGCCGGCAGGTCAGGATCGCGTCGGTCGACGGCCGGCCCTCGCGGCGAAAGAACGAGCCGGGGATGCGCCCGGCGGCGTACATCCGCTCTTCGACGTCGACGGTCAGCGGGAAGAAGTCGAAGTGGTCCTTGGGGTTCTTGCCGGCGGTGGTCGCCGACAGCAGCATGTTCTCGTCGTCCAGATAGGCGACGACGGCGCCGGCGGCCTGCAGGGCCAGCCGGCCGGTTTCGAAGCGGATGGTACGGGTGCCGAAGCTCCCGTTGTCGATGGTGGCGGTGGACTCGAACACGCCCTGTTCAATTTCAGCTACAGACATAGACGTCCGCGGGCCTCTCTGGAGTTGTCAGGTGTTTCGCATCGTCACAGACAACCCGGGAAGCACGGCCTACGGGGCTACGGCCATCGATCGAAGCGGCCGAACCATCCCAAAATGTGGGGAGTCCGGCAGCCACTACCGAAGACCGCGCGAGACAGACTCGGCTATCCCTCGATCTTGTTGTGACGCGCTGGGACGGCGCGCGGATTGCGCCCCGCACCACTGTTCCGCGCCGATCGGGCCCAGAACGCCCTCACTCTACACGCCTACCTGGGAGTTCCCGACGGACGGCTGGGTGAGCTGGCGCCGGCCGGTCAGCCCGCATGCGATGCGCAACGCGACCGCCATGATCGTGTTGGTGGGGTTGGAGCCGCCGGAGGTGGCGAACACGCTGCCGTCGGCGCAGAACACGTTGTCCATCTGATGCATTCGGCCGGTCCCGTCGACGACGCTGGTCATCGGGTTGACACCCATCTGCATGCCGCCCATGGTGTGCAGGCCGGTCGGCGGTGCGGTGCCGCTCAGCGAATTCGCGGTGCTCTGCGCGACGGCGGCGTACAGCTGTGCGCCCGACGCCCCGCACATCGTGGACAGCAACGGGATGAAATAGTCCTGCGACACCTGCTCGAACTTCCCGATCTGGTAGGTGACGCGGGGCGCCGGCTGACCGTTGAGGTCCTTGATCGTCGGATCGAGAGTGACGTTGTTGGTCAGGTACGGCATGTCGGTGGCGAATGACGCGGATATCAGGGCTGACCAGGGAATCTGCCCCCGACGGCGTGTCGGAACCGGTCGCCACCCCCCGGCTAAGTCAGCGGCGCAGGCCCAGCCGCTCGATCAGTGAGCGGTACCGCTCGACGTCGATCTGGGCGACGTACTTCAGCAGCCGGCGGCGTCGTCCGACCAGCAGCAGCAGCCCGCGCCGAGAGTGGTGGTCGTGCTTGTGCACTTTGAGGTGCTCGGTGAGGTCGGCGATCCGCTTGGTCAACATCGCGACCTGCGCCTCCGGCGACCCGGTGTCGGTCTCGTGCAGGCCGTAAGAGCCCAGGATTTCCTTTTTCTGCTCGGCTGTCAGCGCCACGAAAAATCTCCATCAATCGGTCCGCGAGGGGTGGGGAAATGGGTGCGGCCGCCGCGAACTGCAGCACGCTCCGTGTCGGGAGGCAGTCTAGCAGCGCCCGGCTGGGCGGGTTCAGCCCGCAGACAGCAACGAGCGGGTGCGGGAGGTGTCGTTGTCCATCGCGGCGACGAGATCGTCGATCGAGTCGAATTTCTGCTGACCGCGGATGCGTGCCACGAAGTCGAGCGCGACATGCTGGCCGTACAGGTCGGCGTTGCTGTCCAGCACGTAGGCCTCGACGGTGCGGGTGCGCCCCGAGAAGGTCGGGTTGGTTCCGATCGACACCGCGGCCTGATAGCGCTCGCCGGGCACGACCGTGCCGGTCATCGGTCCGTGCCCGAGCACGGTGAACCAGGTGGCGTACACGCCGTCGGCGGGGATGGCCGAGTGCATCGGCGGGGCGACGTTGGCGGTCGGGAATCCCAGCTGCATGCCTCGGCCGTCGCCGCGGACCACGACGCCCTCGACCCGGTGCGGCCGGCCCAGCGCCTCGGTGGCCGCCACCATGTCGCCGGCGTCGACACAGGAGCGGATGTAGGTCGAGGAGAATGTCACAGTCTCGCTGTCGTGGTATTCCGACACCAGCGACATCGACTCGACCGCGAATCCGAAGCGTTCACCAGCGCGGCGTAAACCCTCGACGGTGCCGGCGGCTTTCTTCCCGAACGTGAAGTTCTCGCCGACCACGACCTCCACCACGTGCAGCTTCTCGACCAGCAGCTCGTGCACATAACGCTCCGGGGTGAGCTTCATGAAATCGGTGGTGAACGGCATCACCAGGAACACGTCGATACCGAGTTCTTCGACCAGCTCGGCCCGCCGGGCCAGCGTCGTCAGCTGCGCGGGGTGGCTGCCGGGAAAAACCACCTCCATCGGATGCGGGTCGAACGTCATCAGCACCGACGGCACGCCGCGGCTGCGGCTGGCTTTCACCGCGTGCGCGATCAGTTCGGCATGTCCGCGGTGCACACCGTCGAACACTCCGATGGTCAGCACGCACCGGCCCCAGTCCGTGGGGATCTCGACCTGTCCCCGCCACCGCTGCACGAGATAAGAGTACGGCTCGCACCCCCGTTGCCTAAACTCCAGTTGTGCGCCCTGACTTCCCTGACGAGGAGCCACACGGGCTGAGCGCGGTGGCCCAGGATTATCTGAAGGTGATCTGGAGCGCCCAGGAGTGGTCTCTGGAAAAGGTCAGCACCAAGATGCTGGCCGACCGGATCGGGGTGTCGGCCAGCACCGCCTCGGAGTCCATCCGCAAACTGGCCGAGCAAGGGCTGGTCCACCACGCCAAATACGGCGCGGTGACGTTGACCGACGCCGGACGCCGCGCGGCGCTGGCAGTGGTGCGCCGGCATCGCCTGCTGGAGACGTTCCTGGTCAAAGAGCTCGGGTACAGCTGGGACGAGGTGCACGACGAGGCCGAAATCCTCGAACATGCGGTGTCCGACCGGCTGGTGGCCCGCATCGACGCCAAGCTGGGGTTCCCGCAGCGCGACCCGCACGGCGACCCGATCCCGGCTTCCGACGGCCAGGTGCCCACGCCGCCGGCGCGTCAGCTGTGGGCGTGCCACGACGGCGACGCCGGCACTGTGGCCCGCATTTCCGACGCCGACCCGGAGATGCTGCGCTACTTCGACAGCATCGGCATCAGCCTAGACTCGCGGCTGCAGGTCCTCACCCGGCGCGAGTTCGCCGGACTGGTTTCGGTCGCGGTCGAATCGGCCGACGGCGCCCGCACGACCATCGACCTGGGCAGCCCGGCGGCGCGGGCGATCTGGGTGGTGTCCTGAGCGGTCAGTGGTCGCCGGATCGGCCACACTCGGAGCTGAACAGCGGGTTGCGCGCCGTTGACGTCAACCTTGCCGAGGTGCGGAGCGTGGATGAAATTATCCGCCGGCATCGGCGCATTCCTCGTCGGAGGTTGAGGTGCTCGTCGCCGCGGGTATGGCCCGCTGATGAACACACCTTTTCGCGTGGCTGCTGCAACCATAGTGCTGACTGCCGGCGTGGGACTGGGCGGCGCGAGCGTCGCACAAGCCCACTCAGCGCCCTTCCCAACTGACCCATGCTTGGACCAGCCGGCTGGCCAGGGATCTCCGGATTGCGGCGCTGACCCCGCACCCGGCGCCGGGGCGCCCGCACCCGGCGCCCAACTGCCCGAGACAACGGACAATCAAGGGGCGGGGGGAACCGGGGCCACCGGCACCGGTGGCGGCGGCGCCGGCGGGGGCGGCTAGCGCACGGCGCGCTGGTACGCGGTGACGACGGCGGCTCCGCCCAGACCGATGTTGTGCTGCAGCGCCGCGGTGACCCCCTCGACTTGACGCTTGTCGGCGGCGCCGCGCAGCTGCCAGGTCAGTTCCGCGCACTGGGCCAGACCCGTCGCACCCAGCGGGTGCCCTTTGGAAATCAGCCCGCCCGACGGGTTCACCACCCAGCGCCCACCGTAGGTGGTGTCACCGTTGTCAATCAGCTTGGGCGCTTCGCCCTCGGCGCACAAACCCAGCGCCTCGTAGAGCAGCAATTCGTTCGCCGAGAAACAGTCGTGCAGCTCGATCACCTGGAAGTCCTCCGGGCCCAAACCGCTCTGCTGGTAAACCCGTTGCGCAGCTTGCACATTCATGTCGTAACCGATGAGCGCTTTGGCAGTGCCGTCGAAGGTCGACGTGAAATCGGTGGTCATGGCCTGGCCGACGATCTGCACCGCCCGGCCGGCCAGCTCGTGAGAGTCGACGAACTTCTCGCTGGCGAGGATCGCCGCACCCGAGCCGTCCGACGTCGGCGAGCATTGCAGCTTGGTGAGCGGGTCGTAGATCATCCGCGACCCCAAAATGTCCTCAAGGGTGTAGGACTCCTGGAACTGCGCGTACGGGTTGTTCACCGAATGCTTGTGGTTCTTGTAGCCGATCTTGGCGAAGTGCTCTGCGGTGGAACCGTATTGGCTCATGTGCTCACGACCGGCGGCACCGAACATCCACGGCGCGACCGGGAAGGCCAACTCGGTGAGCTCGGCCAGCGCCCGGACATGCTTCTCCATCGGCTGGGCCCGGTCGTCGTAGGACGACGACAGCGATCCCGGCTTCATCTTCTCGAAGCCCAGCGCGATGGTGCAGTCGGCCAGCCCGCCCCGGATCGCCTGCGCCGCAAGGTAAAGCGCGGTCGATCCCGTCGAGCAGTTGTTGTTGACATTAACGATCGGGATGCCGCTCATGCCCAGCTCGTACAGCGCCCGCTGCCCGGCGGTCGACTCGCCGTACACGTATCCGACATAGCCCTGCTCAACCGCGGCGTAGTCGATGCCGGCGTCCTCGAGCGCCTTAGTGCCCGCCTCCCGAGCCATGTCGGGGTAGTCCCAGTTCTCCCGGCGGCCCGGCTTCTCGAACTTCGTCATGCCGACGCCGACGACGTAGACCTTGCTTGTCATCGCATCAGCGTACGACTACAGGGTGGCCGGGCGGATCACGACAACCGATCGGGTGCGCGCACCGTCGTCGCGCAGCAGCGCGATCACCCTGCCGTCGGTGGTGGCGGCGGCGTAGACACCGTCGATGCCGGCCGGTGCCAACGACCGGCCGTGGCCTGCCGCGTCGGCTTCCTCGGCGGACAGCTCGCGGCGGGGGAAGGTCATCAGGCACGCTTCGTCGAGAGTGTGGCTCAGCCGGGGCCGCTCGGCCAGATCGTCCAGCGCGGCCGCCTGCTCCAGCTGGAACTCACCCACCCGGGTGCGTCGCAGCGCGGTCAGGTGCCCGCCGACCCCGAGGGCGGCGCCAAGATCGCGGGCCAGGGCCCGAATGTAGGTACCCGATGAGCAGTCGACTTCGACATCGAAGTCGACGAGCCGGTCGTGAGCCCGCACCGCCAGCAGCTCGAACCGGTCGATGCGCACCGACCGCGGCTGCAGATCTACGGTGTGGCCTTCGCGGACCAGCCGATACGCGCGGCGGCCGTCGACCTTGATCGCGCTGACCGCCGACGGCACCTGCTGAACGTCACCGCGCAGCACGGCCATCGCCCGGATGATGTCTTCAGTTTTCACATTCTCGGCGGACACCGATTGCAGGAGTTCGCCTTCGGCGTCCTCGGTGGATGTGGTCTGGCCCAGGCGGATGGTCGCGGCATACGACTTGGCAGCCCCGCTGAGCAGTCCGAGGATTTTGGTGGCGCGCTCCACGCCGACCACCAGCACCCCGGTGGCCATCGGGTCCAGCGTGCCGGCATGCCCCACCTTTCTGGTGTAAAAGATCCGCCGACATCGCCCCACCACGTCGTGGCTGGTCATCCCGGCGGGCTTGTCGACGATGACGATGCCCGCGCTGGGCAGGCGCTCGGTCACAGCACTCTCACAGCACAATGGCCGTCAGCACCAGCCCCCGCCGCACCGACCACCGCCCCCGCAACGCGGTCAACGGCGGTCCGGACAGCGCGGCACCGTCGACGAGGATCTTGGCCAGGAAATCCCCGGTGCTCCCGGTGGTGTCGGAGCGGCCCGATTGCCCGGCTCCTCCTCGGACCGCTGCACGGTCCGCATCGTCGCCGGGCGCGTCGAGGTCGAACACGACGTGCGCGTCTTCGAAGCCGAGCCACCGCCGGGTCAAGGGAAACCACGCTTTGTAGGTTGCTTCCTTGGCGCAGAACAGGATTCGATCCCAGTGCAGATCGTCGGGCAGTGCCGCGAGCTCGTGGCGCTCCCCTGGGACGGTGACCGCGTCCAGGACTCCGTCGGGCAGCACGTCGTGGGGTTCGGCGTCGATGCCGAGGGAGCGCACCGCGGGCTGCCGGCCGACCACCGCAGCCCGGAAACCCTGGGTATGGGTCAGGCTGCCCACGATCCCGTCAGGCCAGCACGGCTCGCCCTTCTCGCCCTTCCCGATCGGCACCGGCGGCTCCCCCAGCTGCTGCAACGCCAACCGGGCACAGTGGCGCGCGGTGATGAACTCGTTGCGGCGTTTGGCCACCGACTTGGCGATCAGCGGTGCTTCTTCGGGCAGCGGCGCCAAATCCGGCGGATCTGAGTACAGCTCGGCCGACGCCAGGTTCGCCGCGGCCGATCCCTTGACGGGCAGTACCTTCGACAGCAGGGCGGCGCCCGTCATCGAGACTGCCGCTGACGCAACCGTTCCCGGAACTGCTCGGCCTGCGAACGCATTTCGGCGGTGATCTCGAAGTGGCCACCGAAGTCGTTGAGATAGCCGGGGGCATACTGCGGATCCGGCAGCACCTGGCGCAGCCACGTGTAGGGCTTGCGGCGCCGCCATTCCCGCGGATAGCCCACCGACACCTCCTCGAACCGCACGCCGTCATACCACGTGGTCCGCGGGATGTGCAGGTGCCCATACACCGAGCACACGGCGTTGTAGCGGGTGTGCCAGTCGGCGGTCTCCGTGGAGCCGCACCACATCGAGAACTCCGGGTAGAACAGCGCTTCACACGGTTCGCGCACCAGCGGGAAATGGTTGACCAGCACGGTCGGTGTCATCCAGTCCAACTGTTCGAGCCGCCCGCGGGTGGCGGCCAGCCGGTCCCGGCACCACGCGTCGCGGGTGGCATACGGCTCCGGCGACAGCAGGAACTCGTCGGTGGCCACCACGTTGCGCTGCCGCGCGATGGACAGCCCTTCGGCTTTGCTGGTCGCGCCCTCCGGCAAGAAGCTGTAGTCGTAGAGCAGGAACATCGGCACGATCGTGGCCGGGCCGCCGCGCTCAGTCCACACCGGAAACGGATGCTCGGGGGTGACGATGCCCATCTCGTCGCACACGTGGACCAGGTAGTCGTAGCGGGCGCGCCCGAAGATCTGCTCGGGATCTTTGGTGGTGGTCCACAATTCGTGGTTGCCGGGCACCCAGATGACCTTGGCGAAGCGCCGGCGCAGCAAGTCCAGCGACCAGCGGATGTCGTCGGTCCGTTCGCCGACGTCGCCGGCGACGATCAACCAGTCGTCGGGCGACGACGGATACAGCGACTCGGTGACCGACTTGTTGCCGACGTGACCGACGTGCAGATCGGAGATCGCCCACAGCGTCGGTTGTCCGGCCACAACCATCCACCCTAGCGATCGCGGATAGCCTGGGCCGGTGACGACCACTTCCAGCGAACTCGCGCCGGGATCTGCACGTCGCTGGGCCAAGCGGACCAGCGACCGGATGGTGGGCCGGCTGTTGCGCCTGCCGGCACCCCGCACCGACTACACCGTCCGACCAGTGCGGATCCCGATGCGCGACGGTGTGGAGCTGGTCGCCGACCACTACGCGCCGACGACCGAGCCGGTCGGCACGCTGCTGGTCCGCGGACCTTACGGCCGCGGCTTCCCACTCTCGGTGGGCTTGGCGACGGTCTACGCCGCCCGCGGCTACCACGTGATCTTTCAAAGCGTTCGCGGAACCTTCGGCTCGGCAGGGACGTTCGAGCCGATGATCCGGGAGACCGACGACGGGGCGGACACCGTCGATTGGCTGCGTCGCCAGCCATGGTTCACCGGCCGATTCGCCACCATCGGACAGTCGTATCTGGGTTTCACCCAGTGGGCGATGTTGTCGGATCCGCCGCCGGAGCTCGCCGCGGCCGTGATCATCGCCGGTCCGCACGATTTGGGCGCGTCGACATGGGGCACCGGCTCGTTCACCATCAACGACTTTCTGGGGTGGAGCGTTCTGGTCGCGCTTCAGGAAGGGGGCGGGCAGCTTCGCAACGGCATCCGCCAGCTCACCACATGGCGCAAGGTCGCGGTCGCGGCCGGTCAGGTGCCGCTAGCCGCTGCCGGGCGCGCGTTGCTGGGCCGCGGGGCGCCCTGGTTCGAGTCGTGGCTGGAGCACCCCGATCCGGCCGACCCGTTCTGGCAACCGCTCAACTGCGGCGCCGCGCTCGAACGGGCGGACGTTCCGGTGCTGCTGATCGGCGGTTGGCAGGACGTGTTCGTGACGCAGACGCTGCAGCAGTACCGGCGCCTGCACGGTCGGGGCGTCGACGTGGGGCTGACCATCGGACCGTGGACGCACACCGAGCTGATCACCAAAGGGCTGGCCCCGATCACCCGCGAGTCGCTGAGCTGGCTCGACGCTCATCTGGGCGGCGCGCCCGCCACGCCGCGGCCAGGCCCGGTGCGGGTCTCTGTCAACGGCCAGACCTGGCGCCAGCTGCCGGAATGGCCCCCCGCCACCAGCCAGCAGGCGCTGTATCCCCAACCCGGCGGCGGCCTGGCCGACGCGGCGCCGCCGCCTGCGGAACCAGTCAGGTTCTGTTACCAGCCCGCCAACCCCACACCGACCGTCGGTGGTCGACTGCTCTCCCCAGACGGCGGTTACCGCGACGACACCCGGCTCGCCCGTCGCGACGACGTGCTGAGTTTCACCGGCGACCCTCTCCCCGACGACCTCTGCGTGCTGGGCAGCCCGATCGTCGAGTTGGCGCACAGCTCCGACAATCCCCATGTCGATGTGTTCGTGCGCGTCAGCGAGGTCGACGCCCGCGGCCGGTCGCGCAATGTGAGCGACGGCTACCGCCGGCTGGCCGCCGCGACACCCGAGCAGAGCACCATCAGCATCGAGCTCGACCCGGTCGCCCACCGATTCAGCGCCGGCTCACGAATCCGGCTGCTGGTCGCCGGCGGTTCGCATCCGCGGTACGCGCGAAACCTGGGCACCGGCGAGCCGGTGGCCACCGGCCGGCAGCTGAAACCGGCCGGGCACACGGTGCACTTCGGATCCTCGCGACTGCTGCTACCGGTAGGCGATTGCTGAGTGGGGATCTTCGCGGACTGGCAGGAGGGCGGGACACGCCTGCGGTGGCAGTCGACCACGACCGCCAACGACGGGGCACAGGTTGAGGTCTTCCACCGCCGCTGCGGCACACCGGACGCACCGGCGCTGGTGTGCGTGCACGGTTTCCCGACAGCAAGCGTCGACTACTTCGCGCTGACCTGCGAACTGAGCGCCGACTTCGACATCTTCCTGCTGGATTTCCCCGGCTACGGGCTCTCGGACAAGCCGCGCCCGCCGTACGTCTATTCGCTCTACGACGATGCCCGGCTGTTGATCCACGCGATCACTGAGGTATGGCAGCTGCAGCGCTACGTGATGCTCACCCATGACCGGGGTACCAGCGTCGGGATGATTGCGCTGGAGATGCTGACGGCGTCCCACGAGTCGGCGCCGCCGACCGAGGTCATCTTGACCAACGCCAACATCTACCTACCGCTGGCGAACCTCACCGTCTTCCAAACCGCACTGCTCGACCCCGCGACCGCGCGCGACACCGCGCGCGCCACGACGCCCGACATGCTGGCAGCCGGCATGGGAGCAAGCACATTCCTGCCCCGCCGACCGCTGGCTGACCCCGAGATCACCGCGCTCTCAGAATGTTTCGCTTACAACGAGCAGATCGGAATACTGCCGGACACCATTCAGTACCTCCATGAACGCGCCGCGGAGGAAACCCGGTGGCTCGAGACGCTGTCGCGCAACGACGTCAACACCACCCTGGTGTGGGGCGTGCACGACAATGTGTCGCCGCTGCGGGTCGCCAACTTCGTGTGGCACAACTTTTTACACGACAAGCCTGGGCGAAACCGCTACTGGATACTGCCTACCGCTGATCACTACCTGCAATGCGACGCTCCGGGACAGCTTGGTGAAATCGTCCGGCTCACCGCGGCCGGCGCCGACCTTCCCATTCAGACGCTCGGCGATGAGCCGCAGGGGGCGGTGCTGGTCGACCAGAGCGCGACCAGCGCCTCAGCCGACGGCGTCGCGCACTTCGGCGGCGACCCGGTGTAGCGCCGCGTCGTCGTACACGGGCGCGCCCAACCCCGGCGCCACCGGCAGCCGCACCCAGCTGGTGCAGCCGGCATAGTCCGGGGTGCGGATCACCCGCACCGGCTCGGCCAGCGGCGTCGCCTGCACCACCAAGGCGGCCAGCCGGTGCTTCGGCCGGAAATCGAGCCGATCGGTGCGCACCGAAGCGGGGGTCCAGATGTGCAGGTTTTCGATGGCCTCCAGGTTCTCCGGGCGGTTGACCGGCACGGCCGCAACGACTTTCGCCGCGGCCCGCAGAACCACATAATCGTCGGTGCTGTCGGCGGCCGCCGCGTCGAGCAGGTCACGGTGGCCCCGGCGTACCCGCTCGGCGTGGCTGTGCGCGACCGTCGGGAAGAACAGGAATTCCTGCGCGGCGACCTCGAATCGCTTCTCGCCGATACCGCCTTTGCGCAGCAGCACCAGTTGGCGCCCGCCGAGCAGCGCATGCACCACCGCGCTCCACTCCTTGAGCGCGGGCATGCTGCTGGTCACGGACTTCATGGCTACCAGACCGCGACCGGACGCGGATGCCGATGGCTGCGAAGCCGCCGATCCTTGGTCACTAGGCGCCAGCCATGTTCGACGGCGGTTGCGTAGATCAACCGGTCAGCCGGATCACCGGGAAATGACGACGGAAGCGACGCCGCCGAGGTGGCCACCGCCGGCGTGATGCCGATGGTGCGAACCTGCTCGGCGAGTTGCAGCAGCCAGGCTCGGATGGGAATCGTCGACTGGATGCGTTCGTGTTCGGCCAACCACGCAAGCTCGTACCAGGTGATCGCGGCGACCGCGAGTTCGTCGGCCTGCTCGACAGCTCGCCTGGCGGTCTCGCTCAACCGCTGAGGTTCGGCCGACCACCAGTGGAGCACGTGTGAATCGAGCACCACCGTCGTCATGAGGCGTTCCAGGTTTCCCCGGTGGCAAAGAGTTCGTCTTCGTGCGCAGTCGTCATCACCACCCCGGCCAACCGGCCCTTGAGCGCGTGCGGCCCAGTCGCTGCTACCAGCCGGGCCACCGTCCGGCCGTGCTT
This sequence comes from uncultured Actinomycetota bacterium, assembly GCA_963767765.1. Classification (GTDB taxonomy): domain Bacteria; phylum Actinomycetota; class Actinomycetes; order Mycobacteriales; family Mycobacteriaceae; genus Mycobacterium. The sequence goes on from CAVYEX010000003.1 coordinate 137,007, forward strand.
CGTGATTTCGATGTCCTCGCCGTCCGCTACTTCGTCGAGGAGGGCCAGGATCTTCGCCTTGACCTCCGTGGCGGTCATTTTTCTGGTCATAGAGCCATAATAATGGTCAACCGGTCGGTACTGGCTACCGTGTTGGCATGACTGACGACATCCTGCTGATCGACACCGCCGACCGGGTGCGCACCCTCACCCTCAATCGGCCACAGGCCCGCAACGCGCTGTCGGCGGCGCTGCGCGACCAGTTCTTCGGTGCCCTGGCGCAGGCGGAGGTCGACGACGACGTCGACGTGCTGATACTCACCGGGGCCGACCCGGTGTTTTGCGCGGGGCTGGACCTCAAAGAGCTGGGCGGCCAGTCGGCGCTGCCGGATATCTCGCCGCGGTGGCCGGCATTGAGCAAGCCGGTGATCGGAGCGATCAACGGCGCTGCCGTCACCGGCGGGCTGGAACTGGCGCTCTACTGCGACATCCTGGTCGCATCGGAGCGGGCGAGGTTCGCCGACACCCACGCCCGAGTGGGTCTGCTGCCTACGTGGGGGCTGAGCGTGCGACTGCCGCAGAAGGTCGGAGTGGGCTTGGCGCGACGGATGAGCATGACCGGCGACTATCTGTCGGCCGACGAGGCGCTGCGCGCCGGCCTGGTCACCGAAGTGGTCGCCCATGATCAGTTGCTGGCCACCGCCCGCCAGGTGGCGGCCTCGATCGTCGGCAACAACCAGCAAGCGGTGCGTGCGCTGCTGGCGTCGTATCACCGCATCGACGAAGCGCTGACCGCGCAGGGCCTGTGGCTGGAGGCCACCGCCGCCAAGCAATACCGGACCAGCGGCGACGACATCGCCGCCAACCGGGAGGCGGTGCTGCAGCGCGGCCGCGCCCAGGTGCGCTGAACGCCGCTGCGACTTGCGATTCGGCTCCGTCGCGCAGCGCCGGGCCCTAGACTTCGCGCGGTGGATGTAGATGCTGACTATGTCGTTGTCGGCACCGGGTCGGCGGGAGCGGTGCTGGCCAACCGGCTCAGTGCGGATCCGCGTCGACGCGTGGTGGTACTGGAAGCAGGCCCGAAGGACGACGACAAATTCATACACATTCCGGCCGCGTTCTCGAAACTGTTCCGCAGCGAATTCGACTGGGACTATCTGACCGAACCGCAGAAGGAGCTGAACGGGCGGCAGATCTATTGGCCCCGCGGCAAGGTGCTGGGCGGCTCGTCGTCGATGAACGCGATGATGTGGGTGCGGGGCTTCGCGGCCGACTACGACGAGTGGGCCGCGGCGGCCGGCGACGACTGGGACTACGCGCATGCATCGAAGTACTTCCAGCGGATCGAAAACCTTCAGGGCGGCAGTGGGCCCGGCGCGCTGCACATCTCGGCCCAGCGCAGCCCCCGACGCTCCACCGCGGCGTTCCTTCAGGCCGCCGCCCAGTGCGGCTTCCCCGTCGAGCAGCCCAACACCGCCGAGCCGCAGGGTTTTTGCGAAACGATGGTGACGCAGCGCCGGGGCCGGCGGTACAGCGCCGCGGACGCCTACCTGAAACCGATCGCCGGCCGACCCAATCTGACGCTGATCACCGGCGCTCAGGCTCGCCGGGTGGTGTTCGACGGCACCCGGGCAGTCGGAGTGCAGTTCGACAGCAACGGGACTCGTCGAATCGCCAGGGCGCGCAGCGAAGTGGTGCTGTGCTGCGGCGCGATCAACACTCCTGCGCTGCTGATGCTGTCCGGCATCGGGGACCGAAGCCATTTGGCCGAGCACGGTATCGAGGTGGTGCACCACGCCCCCGAGGTGGGTCGAAACCTCGTCGACCACCTCGTCACGCCGCTGGGCTTCGACGTGGTGAACGACAGCCTGTTCACGGCCGAAAAGCCGCTAGAGCTGATCAACTATCTCGTTCGGCGCCGCGGCATGCTCACCTCCAACGTCGCCGAGGCCTACGGATTCGTCCGCAGCCGCCCCGAGCTGGAGTTGCCGGATCTCGAGTTGTTGTACGCGCCGGCACCGTTTTTCGAAGAAGGACTCGGCGACCCGTACGGGCACGCCGTCGTGCTCGGGCCGATCCTGTTGAAACCGCTCAGTCGCGGCCTGATCACGCTGCGCTCGGCCGATCCCGCTGACAAGCCGATCATCGACCCGTGTTACCTCACCGACCCCGACGGCGTGGACCGGGCGGCGATGATGGCCGGCCTGCGCATGTCGGTGGCGATCGCCCGGGCGCCGGCGTTGCGGGGGGTGCTGGGCAACGTCGCGCGCCCGTTGGGCGCGCGCGACACCGGCGAAGAAACCCTCGAAGAGGCGCTCAACACCTGCTCCCACACGCTTTATCACCCGGTGGGCACCTGCCGGATGGGCCGCGACGACGCTGCCGTGGTGGATCCGGCCCTGCGGGTGCGAGGTGTCCAAGGGCTGCGGGTAGCCGACGCGTCGGTCATGCCCACCATCATCCGGGGCCACACCCATGCCCCGAGCGTGCTGATCGGTGAGAAAGCCGCCGACCTGATCAGCGCCGGCGCCGGAAAGCGGCTGCCTGCAATCGGTTTCGGCACTGACGGTGCCGGTGCTGAAGTGCTGCCGCGGGTAGACCCGCACCGCCCCGCCAGCCGCTCGTTGCGCGCCTACGCCGCCTTCCTGCGCACCGATCTGGGCCGCTGGGTGGCGATCAACGTCGCACCCAGAGTCGACCCCTGGCTGCTCGCAAAAACCCGCGGACGGCTCGGCATGGGGTTGATGCTGCCCTCGGCGCTGCTGATCACCACCGGGGCCAAGAGCGGGCAACCACGCACCAACGCTGTCCTGTACTTCCACGACGGCAACGATGTGGTGGTGATCGCGTCCAATTTCGGCACAGAGAAGCACCCCGCCTGGTACCACAATCTGCTCGCCCATCCGCGGGTACGGATCGCCAAGAACGACGCCGGCGCAACGATGACCGCGACCGAGGTCAACGACCCCGCCGAACGGGAACGGTTGTGGGATTTGGCCGACCGGGTCTATCCCCTTTATGCCGACTACCGCGACCGTGCCGCACGGATCGAACGCACCATTCCCATCATCCGGCTGCGCCCGCTCAGCGAATAGCGCGGATAACCCGGCAGGGATTGCCAACTGCGAGGACACCGGGAGGCACATCCCTGGTGACGACGCTACCGGCTCCGATGACCGAATCGTCACCGACAGTGACACCGGGACAGACGATGGCGCCGGCTCCCAGCCAGACGTTGTCGCCGATCACGATCGGAGAAGCCGACTCCCATCCACAGCGTCGGGCCTCGCGGGCGTCGACCGGATGGAGCGCGGTCACGAGCTGGACACGCGGACCGATCGACACGTCGTCTCCGATCGAGATCGGTGCACAGTCGAGCAATATCGCGTCGTAGTTGAGGAAGCTGTTAGCTCCCATGGTGATCTGCGTCCCATAGTCACACCGGAAGGGCGGCAGAATCGATGAGCCCGAGCCCAACGATCCGAGCAGTGAACCCAGCAGCTCTTGCCGACGGGCGTCTTCGTCGGCCCGGGTCGCGTTGAAGTCGTCGAGCAGCCGCTGACATGCACGACGCCGTTCGACCAACTCCGGGTCGTCGGCCCGGTACGGAGCCCCGCTCAGCATCCGCTCGCGCTGAACGTTCACGCCCACGGATATTACGGTCCCGCTGCGGCGCGACTACTGACCGCGACCGGGAGATGTCCGCCGACCCCGGCACACCAGGCGCCTCTCGGGTCGGGTTTCTGGGATCTGAGCACTGGGGCCGGGTCCCCCCTGCTGCCCTTGCCGCCGCTGACGGTGACGGCGGGAAGCGGTGGCCGATCAGGCCGTCGCGCTTGGCCGGAAAAGTTGTCGTAGCCCGCTGTGATGATGTGGGTATGTCGTCGACTGCAACCAATGGCTCTGCGGTGATGAGCTGTGACCAGCGGGTTGGGGTGTTGTTTGAGCAGTTGGCGGAGTTGGCCGGTCAGCGCAACGCCATCGATGGGCGCATCGTGGACATCGTGGCCGAGTTGGAGCGCGACGAGCTGTGGGGCGCCACCGGCGCGCGCTCGGTGGCGGCGCTGGTGGCCTGGAAGCTGGGTTTGTCTTCCACCACCGCCCACACCCTCACCACCGTCGCGCACCGAGTGCCGGAGTTCCCGCGCTGCACCCAAGCCCTGCGCCAAGGCCAACTCTCCCTGGATCAGGTCGGGGCCATCGCCGCGCGCGCCGCTACGGGATCGGATCAGCATTACGCAAGTTGGCGCAGGTCGCCACGGTCAGCCAGCTGCGCACCGCGGTCAAACTCGAACCCCGCCCCCACCCCGATCCGCGGCCAGAACCGCAGCCCTCGATCACCAAAACCCACAGCGACGAGGATGTCAGCAGCTGGCGCATCACCTTGCCGGCGCTGGACGCGGCAAAGTTCGACGCCGCCCTGGCCGCGCACCGCGACGCGCTGATCACCGAGTGGAAACACCACCGCGCCACCAGCGACCCCGAGATCGCCCCGCCGATGCCGGGCACCGTCGAAGCGTTTCTGCGGCTAGTCGAGGCCGGCTGGGACGCCGAGGCCACCCGGCGCCCCCACGGCCACCACACCACCGTGGTAGTCCACCTCGACCTCGCCCAGCACACCGCCGCCCTGCACCTGGGTCCACTGCTGACCGACGCCGACCGCCAATACCTGACCTGCGACGCCACCTGCGAAGTCTGGTTCCACCGCGACGGCCAACCCATCGGCGCCGGACGCGCCACCCGCACCATCAACCGGCGACTACGCCGCGCCCTCGAACACCGCCACCCCAGCTGCGCAGTCCCCGGCTGTAGCGCCACCCGCGGCCTGCACGCCCACCACCTGCGGCACTGGGAAGACGGCGGCCCCACCGAACTGCACAACCTGGTCCTGCTCTGCCCCTATCACCACCGACAACACCACCGCGGCGCCATCACCATCACCGGACCCGCCGACCAGCTCACCGTCACCGACGAAGACGGCCAACCACTACACCCAGGATCGCTGGCCCACCCACCCACACGCCCCCCACCCGCCGTCCCGCCCTACCCCGGACCCACCGGCGAACACGCCGACTGGTGGTGGTACGACCCCTACGAACCCCAACCACCACCAACACCCAACTGAAGTCGGTCAGCAGCCGCGTGTCGATGCTGCATGGGTTGTGGCACAGACACTCTCGCCTATACCGCCGACCCGACATCCAGGCCCTGAACAGACCTTACTGACGTACCCTTTATCTTGAGCCAGTCGGGTTTGAGATCGATGGGCGCGCGTCAGCAACACCCGCGCTGCGCCGCGCCGAACCACCGTTCGGCGCCGGGGGTACTCCCGGCCTCCCCTCCGCAGCGCCGGTGACAGCCACAACATCCCGATCCTCCGCCAGGCTGAGCGCACCCAGCCGACCGACGACCGCCGTGTCGAACAGCAGGTACAGCGGTTCGGCGGCCAGCACCCCCAGCGCGGAAAACGCCAGTGCCGGCCAAGCGGCGGCGGCTGATCGAGAGGCGGGTCAGCCGAGCGCGGCTCGCAGCGACGCGACCACGTCGTCGACCGAACCGGTGGTGTTGAATCCGGCGGCCAGCCGGTGGCCGCCGCCGCCGAATCGGGCCGCGACCGCAGCCAGGTCCGCGTCGGCTTTGGCCCGCATCGACACCGACCACTGCTGCGGCCCAACCTCTTTCATCACCGCAGCCACCTCGGCTTGCTGCGTGGTGCGCACGATGTCGACGATGCTCTCGACTTCCTCCGGGCGCGCGGCGGCCCATTCGGCGTGCCCGACGACCGCGTAGACCAGCCCGCGGCCGGCGGCGGCGTCGGGCAGCAGTTGCGCCGAGCCCAGCACGCGCGACAAGAACACCAGCCAGTCGAACGGGTGGGTGTCCAGCAGCAGCCGGCTCACCGCGGAATTGTCCACACCGAGCTCCACCAGCCGCGCCGCCAGCCGATGTGCGCGAGCACTGGCCCAGCGGAACGACCCGGTGTCGGTGGTCAAACCGGCATAGATGCAGTGGGCCACGTCGGCGTCGATCGGCTTGCCCCAGGCGTCCAGCAGTTCGGCGACCAACATCGTCGTCGAATCGGCGGATCTGTCCACGAAGTTCGCGGTGCCGAACAGCTGATTCGACGCGTGATGGTCGATGACCAGCAGCTCCCGGTCCGGCGTGATCATGTCGGCCAGCGCCCCGAGCCGGTTGATGCTCGGAACGTCCACCGTGACAACGAGATTTACGTCGCGCCGCATCGCCTCGGGACGCACCAGCAGCGCGGCGCCGGGCAACGACCCGAGCGACTCCGGCAGGGTGGCCGGCGCGGCGAAACTGACCTCGACGTGCTTGCCGCACCGGTCGAGCACCAGAGCCAGGGCCAGTCCGGCGCCGATGGTGTCGGCGTCGGGGTGCACGTGGCAGATCACAGCGACGTTGGTGGCGGCCGACAGCAATTCCGCCGCGCCGGCGGCGTCGACATTGCGAGCCTGCTCGCCCAACTCAGTCGTCGTCAACGGTGTCCTCGGCGTCGGCGGGTTGACTGCGGTAAGGGTCGGCCTCCCCGGCCGGCTTGGCGCCGATGCGCACCCTGGCCACGTCGGCATCGGCCGCGCGGGCCCGCGCCAGCAACTCCTCCATCCGGTGCGCGGCGTCGGGCACCACGTCGCGGGCGAACGTCAGCGTCGGGGTGAAACGCACACCCGTACCGGCACCGACCTTGGTGCGCAGCACCCCCGTCGCCCGTTCCAGCGCCGCTGCGACCGCGGCGTAGTCCGGTTCCTCGTCGAGGGTGCGGCCCAGCACCGTGTAGTACAGCGTGGCGTCGTGCAGATCGGCGGTCACCTTGGTGTCGGTGATCGTCACTCCCGCCAGGCGCGGATCTTTGATCTCGTGCTCGATCGTGGAGGCGACGATCGTGGCGATCCGCTTGGCCAGCCGGCGAGCGCGGGCCGGGTCAGCCATCAGGCGCGCTGCTTTTCTACCAGCTCGTAGGTTTCGATGACGTCGCCTTCCTTGATGTCGGAATAGCCCAGCGTCAAGCCGCACTCGAAGCCGTCGCGCACTTCGGTGACGTCGTCCTTCTCCCGTCGTAGCGAAGAGATCGTCAGGTTCTCGGCCACCACGATGTTGTCGCGCAGCAACCGGGCCTTGGCGTTACGCCGAACCACACCCGAAGTGATCATGCACCCGGCGATGAGACCCACTTTCGAGGACCGGAACAGCGCCCGGATCTCGGCACGACCGAGCTGGTTCTCCTCGTAGATCGGCTTGAGCATGCCGCGCAGGGCCTTCTCGATCTCGTCGATGGCCTGGTAAATCACCGAGTAGTAGCGGATCTCCACACCTTCGCGGTTGGCCAGCTCGGTGGCCTTGCCCTCGGCCCGCACGTTGAAACCGATGATGACCGCATCCGAGGCCGACGCCAGGTTGACGTTGGTCTCGGTGATGCCGCCGACGCCGCGGTCGATGACTCGCAACGCCACCTCGTCGTCGACCGCAATGCCCATCAGGGCCTCTTCCAGCGCCTCGACGGTTCCGGCGTTGTCGCCCTTCAGGATCAGGTTCAGCTGGCTGGTTTCCTTCAGCGCCGAGTCCAGGTCCTCCAGGCTGATCCGCTTACGGGTGCGCGCAGCCAGTGCGTTGCGCTTGCGGGCGCTGCGGCGGTCGGCGATCTGCCGCGCGATGCGGTCTTCGTCGACGACGAGGAAGTTGTCACCGGCGCCGGGCACCGACGTGAAACCGATGACCTGCACCGGCCGCGACGGAAGCGCCGCCTCGATGTCGTCGCCGTGCTCGTCGACCATCCGGCGAACCCGGCCGTAGGCGTCGCCGGCGACCACCGAGTCGCCCACGTGCAGCGTGCCGCGCTGAATCAGCACGGTCGCCACCGGGCCGCGGCCGCGGTCCAGGTGCGCCTCGATCGCCACACCCTGGGCCTCCATGTCGGGGTTGGCCCGCAGGTCCAGCGCCGCGTCGGCGGTCAGCACGACCGCCTCCAGCAGCGCCTCGATGTTGGTGCCCTGCTTGGCGGAGATGTCGACGAACATGGTGTCGCCGCCGAAATCTTCTGCCACCAAACCGTATTCGGTGAGCTGGCCGCGAATCTTGGCCGGGTCGGCGCCCTCCTTGTCGATCTTGTTGACCGCCACCACGATCGGCACGTCGGCGGCCTGGGCGTGGTTGATGGCCTCCACCGTCTGGGGCATCACACCGTCGTCGGCCGCGACCACCAGAACCGCGATGTCGGTGGCCTTGGCGCCGCGGGCACGCATGGCGGTGAACGCCTCGTGACCCGGGGTGTCGATGAAGGTGATCGGCCGCTCGTCGCCGTCGAGGTCGACTGTCACCTGGTAGGCGCCGATGTGCTGGGTGATGCCGCCCGCCTCGCCCTCGCGGACAGTGGCGTTGCGGATGGTGTCCAGCAGTCGGGTCTTGCCGTGGTCGACGTGACCCATCACGGTCACCACCGGCGGCCGGGTCTGCAGGTCGTCCTCGTCCCCTGAGTCTTCTCCGTAGGAGAGGTCGAAGGATTCCAGCAGTTCGCGGTCCTCGTCCTCGGGACTGACGACCTGCACGACGTAGTTCATCTCGCTGCCGAGCAGCTCGAGGGTCTCGTCACCGACCGACTGGGTGGCGGTCACCATCTCCCCGAGGTTGAACAGCGCCTGAACCAGCGCCGCCGGGTTGGCGTCGATCTTCTCGGCGAAATCGGAGAGCGATGCGCCGCGGGCCAGCCGGATCGTCTCGCCGTTGCCGTGCGGAAGTCGCACGCCGCCGACGACCGGCGCCTGCATGTTCTCGTACTCGGCGCGTTTCGCCCGCTTGGACTTGCGGCCCCGCCGGGGCGCGCCGCCCGGACGGCCGAATGCGCCCGCGGCACCCCCGCGCTGCCCGGGACGGCCGCCACCACCACCGGGCCGGCCGCGATATCCGCCGCCTGCCGGCGGGGCACCGACGCCACCGCCGCCGCCACCGCCGCCGCCACCGCCGCCGCGGTAGTTACCACCGCCACCGCCGCCGGGGCGGCCACCGGCCGGAGCACCCGGTCGACCGCCCGGACCGGGGCGGGGCGCACCGGGCCGCGGCGGGCGGCCAGGACCACCGACACCGCCCGGGCGGGGCGGCATGCTGCCCGGCGAGGCGCCGGGACGCGGCACACCTGGTCGCGGCGCTCCCGGACGTGGCGCCGGCGGACGCGGGATGGGCCGGTCGATCGGCTGCGCCGAGGAAAACGGGTTGTTGCCGACACGCGGCACGCGGGTGCCCGGCTTGGGGCCAGGGCTGGGTCCCGCACCGGGAACGTGCCCGGGACGGGCACCGGGAATGGCGCCAGGCATCGGCCCGGGACGGGTCGGCCCGGGCGCTGCGACCGGCGGGCGCTCGACCACCGGAGCAACCGGCGGCTGGGCCACGGTTGGCTGGACGGTGGGCGCCGGCGGCGCGATGTGTGGGGCCGGCGTTGCAGCGGTGGCCGCCGCACCGTCGGAGCCGCGCGCCGCGGCAGGCGCACCCGCGCGGGCTCCGCCGTTGCCGGCGGCCTTGGGCGCCGCCTTGGCGCCGCCGAACGATTCCCGCAGCCGCCGCGCGACGGGCGCCTCCACCGTCGACGACGCCGATTTGACGAATTCGCCCTGTTCGCTCAGCCGGGCGAGGACTTCCTTGCTGGTTACACCGAGTTCCTTGGCCAACTCGTGTACGCGGGCCTTACCTGCCACTACATCTCCTGTCCATGAGGCGACGGCGGTGGTAGGCCGCGCCTCGGTTAGCTATGACGCATGGTCATCGGGACTTCACGGTGTGCTCATCGTCTTTGCTACCTGTTCTGTTGCCGGGGGGACCCAGCACGCCGAGAGACTCGACGTGCTCGACCACCGCGGAGGTGTCCGGTGAACCGGTGATGCGCAGCGCCCTGGTGAAAGCTCGCCGCTGGATCGCTTCCCCCGCGCACTGCGGTGCCGGGTGCAGCCACGCACCCCGCCCCGGCAGATTACCTGCTGAGTCAACGATCACGGCACACTTGCCGTTCCCGGTCGACACAGCCACCACTCGAAGCAGTCCGACGGCCAACTCTCGCTTTCGGCAACCGACACATGTGCGCACCGGCCCGTTGGGCTTATCCGTACGCCGATGTGCCGAGGCCGAAGTCTCGCGCTGGATCACGGGATAGTCTACCGCCGGCAACCGAGTGTTCAGCACCCCCCGTGGCAACTGCTCGGGTGAGGCTCGGGTGATCAGCGCCGCGCTGCCTCGCGAACCGGATAGCCACCCCGTTCGGCGAGCGATCGGAGTTGACGCAGCGCGAAGGTACGTCCTCGGCCTGCTTCGGGGATGACGACCCCCGCCCACACCCCGGCGGCGCGGGGCGTCTCGCAGGCTTCCCGCGCGCACAACCACCGTCGTGGGCACTTCCGGCAGACAGCTTTTGTGGCCTCGTCGGTCGCCGTGATCCACCGATCGGGATCCGCCGTACAGCCGAGTGGCACGCTCCCGTGTGAGGGCCTGGTCATGGCAGTTTCTCCTCCCCTTGTTCTGCCCTCGACAGTGCACGACCGATGGATGACGTCGCAGCCTCCTGGCCTCATCGTTTTCCACTGATTGAGTCTCCTTCGGTCTCCTCTCGTGCGCTTGCGCCGTTAAGGTTGTGTGGGTGGGCAACCCGCTGAAGTCGCTGCTGCAGGACCGCCACCTGCACGCCTACTCCGATTTCGTCGCCGAATACGAGCGGTGCGCCAGGGGGCTGGACCTGCCGCGGCGTGCGCCCGCGCCGACAAAGGCGCAGTACTACCGGTGGGTCGGCGGCCAGCTTGAGAGCCTTCCGCGTGGCTACCATTGTGCGGTGCTGGAGCGCATGTTCCCTGGCTGGACAGCGCAGGAGCTCTTCGGACGCGCCGATCGACAGCAGCGCCCTCCGCCGCCGAACAGCGAGCTGCTGACACCCGTGCGGGCTGGCGTGGAACTCGCCTCTCTAGCGGGGCTGTGGGTGACCTGCTACCTGGTCGACAATTGCCACCATGTGGACCTGTCGACGATAACGATCACCGAAGATGCCGTGACGGCAAAGAATTACCCTCCGCAGTCCCGCATCGAGGGCCATGCTTCCGGTTATGCCAACGACATTGCGGCTGGACTGTTCGGTCGCCACCTGATTGGGCAGTGGCGCAACGTCAACGATCGTTACTTCTACGGCTCGATTCACTTGGCGGTACTGCCGGGCGAGATGGTGCTCGACGGCTACTACACCGCCGTCGCCACCGATACCGCCGTCACCGCCGGCCGCTGGCGATGGGTCCGGGTGGAGCCCGGCTCAGCCGACGGCGTCGACCTGAGCACCGTTGCACTCGGTGAGCCGCATCGGCTGCACGAAGTCATTCTCGGACGCACTCGCTTCGAGGGGCCGATCCCGCTGAATGAGGTCACGGAAGCTGTGACATGCCGTTGAGCCGGGACACCGTCCGCGCGGTCATCGACGTCTACCTGCGGGCTTGGACCACGCAGGATCCCGACCTCATCGTGACGATCTTCACCCCGGACGCGACATATCACGAGCGGGTGTTGGGACCACCCATTCGCGACCACGCCGGAATCTACGCCTACTGGCAGACCAAAGTCGTCAGCGAACAGGCCAACATCGATGCGCGCCTGCTCAGCCTGTACGTGGACGGCACCACGGCCATCGCCGAGTGGGAGGCGCGCTTTGACGATCTCGTACAGGGCAACCGCAAGCTGATGCGGGAAGTTGCCATCCTGCAGTTCGAGGGCGAGCGGATCGCCCACCTGCGCGAGTACTGGGCATCCCAGCGCGCGGACGCCTGACCTCAGTGGTCGCGGCTGAGCCCGTGGCTGGCGCCGTGATCCGGCTGGCTCGCCTGCGGCGGCGGCGAGTCGCCGCGGATGTCGATACGCCAGCCGGTGAGCCGGGCCGCCAGCCGCGCGTTCTGGCCCTCCTTGCCGATGGCCAGCGACAACTGGAAGTCGGGCACCACCACGCGGGCCGCGCGGGCGTTCTGGTCGATGACCGTCACCGAGACCACCTTGGCCGGGGACAGTGCGTTGGCCACGAACCGCGCCGGGTCTTCGTCGTAGTCGATGATGTCGATCTTCTCGCCGGACAGCTCGCTCATCACGTTGCGCACCCGCTGGCCCATCGGGCCGATGCAGGCGCCCTTGGCGTTGAGCCCTGCGACGCGGGACGCCACCGCTATCTTCGAACGGTGTCCGGCCTCCCGGGCCACCGCGACGATCTCCACCGACCCGTCGGCGATCTCGGGCACCTCCAGCGAGAACAACTTGCGCACGAGGTTGGGATGGGTGCGTGACAGGGTGATCAGCGGCTCACGGGCGCCGCGGCTCACGCCCACGACATAACAGCGCAGCCGGTTGCCGTGCTCGTAGGTTTCGCCGGGCACCTGTTCGGCCGCCGGGATGACCCCTTCGGAACCCTTGGTTTCGCTGCCCATCCGTACGACGACCAGGCCTCGCGCGTTGGCGCGGCTGTCGCGCTGGATCACCCCGGCGACGATCTCCCCTTCCCGGGTGGAGAACTCGCCGTAGTTGCGCTCGTTCTCGGCGTCGCGCAGGCGCTGCAGGATCACCTGCCGGGCGGTGGTGGCGGCGATGCGGCCGAAACCTTCGGGGGTGTCGTCCCACTCGCTCAGGACGTTGCCGTCTTCGTCGGTTTCCCGGGCGATCACCCGGACCATGCCGGTTTTCCGGTCGATGTCGATATGCGCTTCTGGTTGGTGTCCTTCGGTGTGCCGGTAAGCGGTGAGCAGGGCGGATTTGATGGTCTCCACCACCACGTCCACCGAGATACCTTTGTCGGCTTCGATGGCGTGCAGCGCGGCCATATCGATATTCATGCGCCGCTCCTCCTCATCGCCGCGCTCTGCATCGTCGCCGGCGGATTCATGCGCCGCTCCTCCTCATCGCCGCGCTCTGCATCGTCGCCGGCGGATTCATGTCCCCGCCTCCGGTTCCGGGCCTGCGCTGCGGCTCGCCAGTTCCAATTCTCGCCGGGCCGGTGGCGAAAACTCAACTTGCACAACAGCTTTGACGATGTCATCGAGCGGGATTCGTCGCGCAGTCAGCTCGCCGCCGCGACCGGGAAGCACCAGGGTGGTGGTGCCGTCACGGGTCTCTCCGACCCGGCCGATCAGCCGGGAACCGTCGGCCAGCACCAGTTCGGCTTTACGGGTGCGCGCCCGGCGGAAGTGCTTTTCGGTGGTCAAAGGTCTCTCCACGCCAGGTGAGCTGACCTCCAGCAGGTAAGACCCTGCTACACCGTCGGGGCCGTCCAGCAATGTCGCGGCGCGGCGGGACAACTCGGCGATGGTGTCCAAATCGAGCGGGTCGTCGCCGTCAGCGACGACGGTGATCCGCGGCGGCCGCGCACCGGTGTCGATGACGACTTCTTCGATGTCGTACCCAGCGCGCGCGAAGGATCCCTTGAGTAGCTCGATCACTTGGGTCTGTGACGGTAGCCCGACGGCCACAGCGAGCTCCTCATCTTGAGTTGTCCGGTCAACGGCTGGATGTCGCCGGGCAAGGCGTTCCACTGGAGAACCAGCTACCAACGATACGCTCCGAAACAGCTAGCGGCCGAGATCATTGGGCCGAGGTCACCGCGAGGCGGCCGGGGCCGCCGGCAATGGCAGGATGTGGCTGTGTCGAGCACGGAGCCTGTTCTCGGGCCGGTCGTCAGCAGGCGGCGCGTGCTCGCCGGCGGTGCGGTGCTGGCGGCGCTCGGGGTCACCGCGACCGGATGTGGTGGCCCGCCACCGCCGCCAAAGGTCGACGAGTTGAAGGCTCAGTCCGCTCTGGCACTGCACGACAGCGAACTGGCCGGCGCGGCGGCCGCCGACGCGGACCCGCCGACGGCTGCCACTCTCAGGCAGGTCGCCGCCGACCGCGCGCGGCACGCGCAGGCGCTGGACACCGAAATCACCCGGCTCGCCGGCACCACCAGCAGCGCGACGCAAACCACATCGGCACCACCCACGCCCAGCGGCCCGCCTCCGCCGCCGCCACCGGTCGCCGACGTCGTCAACGCGCTGCGAGCAGCTGCTGACAGTGCCCGCCAGCTAGCGCTCACCTCGTCGGGTTACCGAGCCGGGCTGCTGGCCTCGATCGTCGCGTCCTGCACGGCGGCGTACACCGTCGCGCTGGCACCCGGAGAGCCGGTGCCGTGACGTCGACCGAATCCACCCGTCCCGGTAATCAACCCGACGCCGCGCTGTGCGACGCGCTGGCCACCGAGCACGCCGTCATCTACGGCTATGGGATGGTGTCGGCGCACTCGGATCCCGACCTCAACAAACTGGTGTCGGCTTCGATCAACGAACACCGACACCGTCGCGACCAGGCCATCGCGATGCTGACCGCCCGTTCGGTCACCGCGCCCGTCGCCGCTGCCGGCTACCAGCTGCCGATGCCGGTGCACGATCCGACCGACGCTGCCCGGCTGGCAGTCCGGATGGAAAGCGACATCCAAGTGGCGTGGCGTGCGGTCGCCGAGCAAGCCAAGTCTGCCAACGACCGCGGCTTCGGTGTCACGGCGCTGACCCAGAGCGCCGTCCTGGGCGCCCGATGGAATCAGGTACTGGGTGTTTCGCCGCTCACCACCGCGTTCCCGGGCGGCAGCGAATAACGCTCAGCCCGAGCCGTAGCTCGCGGCGATCGCTTCGGAGGTCGCCCACCGGCTGTAGGTGGGCGACTGCGGCCAGCCCGCCGGCGAGTCCTGCCACGCCTCCTGCCTGCCGTACGGCAGCACGTCGAGCAACCCGAAGGTGTAACTCAGCTGCTCGGTGCCGCGCCCGTTGGTGTGCCAGGTGCGGTAGACGTTGTCGCCGTCGCGCAGGAACACATTCACCGCGAATCCGCCACCCGCCGGCGCGCCGACGTCGGCCCCGAACGAACTGTTCGCGGTTGAGTACCACGCCATCTGGTTGCCGACTCGCCGGCGGTAGGCCAGTGCCTGCTCGATCGGCCCCGGCGTGACGACGACGAAGCGGGCGTCGTAATTGTGCAGGAACTCCACCCGGGTGAACTGCGAGGTGAACCCGGTGCAGCCCGGGCACTGCCACTGCTCACCGGGAAACCACATGTGGTGGTAGACGATCAGCTGCGAGAAGTCGCCGAAGATGTCCGCCAGCCGGACCGGCCCGTGCTCACCATCGAGGGTGTAGTCGGGCATCGCCACCATCGGCAGACGGCGGCGCTGCGCGGCGATCGCGTCGAGTTCTCGGGTCGCGGCCTTCTCCCGGGCCCGCAGGGCGTCGAGTTCACGCTGCCAGGTGGCAGCGTCGACAATGGCCGGCTGTGCATCGGTAGTCATCGGTTTCCTCGTCGGTTCGTCGCCTCGGGGGCTTGCGTCGATATTGACTCGGCCCGCGCCCCGAACTCATCGGTCTGCCGCCGTGTCGGCGAAACTAGCGCGACATCGCCGCTGCAATGTCGGTGACGGCGGTGTCGACCGGGAGCTCGCGGGTCTGGCCGCTGGCGCGGTCGCGCAGCTCGACCACCCCGTTCGCCCAGCCACGCCCGATCACCACGATCCACGGCATGCCGAGCAGTTCGGCGTCCTTGAACTTCACTCCCGGCGAGGCCCGGCGGTCGTCGAGCAGCACCTCGACGCCGAGCCGGTCGAGGTCGGCGGCCAGGCTGACGGCTCCCCCGCGGGCGTCGGCGTCCTTGTTGGCGATCACCAGGTGCACGTCGAACGGCGCCGCCGCGGCCGGCCAGCGCAACCCCAGCTCGTCGTGGTGCTGTTCGGCGAGGACGGCGACGAGCCGCGACACCCCGATGCCGTAGGACCCCATGGTCAGCCGTAGCGGCTTGCCGTCCTCACCGAGCACGTCGGCGCTGAACGCGTCGGTGTATTTGCGGCCGAGCTGAAAGATGTGGCCGATCTCGATACCGCGGGCCGACACCAGCGGGCCGGCGCCGTCGGGCGAGGGGTCACCGTCGCGGACCTCGGCGGCCTCGATGGTGCCGTCGGCGCTGAAGTCACGTCCGGCCACCAGGCCGACGACGTGCTTGCCGGACTGGTCGGCTCCGGTGATCCAGCTGGTGCCGTCGACCACGCGCGGGTCGAGCAGGTAACGAATCCCGTTGTCGCGCAACGCTTTCGGGCCGATATAACCCTTAACCAGGAACGGATAGCGGGCGAAGTCGGCGTCGTCGAGCAGGGCGTACTCGGCCGGGTCCAGCGCCGCACCGAGCCGGCGATCGTCGACCTCCCGGTCACCGGGCAGCCCGATTCCCAGGAGCTCCCATTCGCCGCCGGGCTGGCGCACCTTCAGCAGCACGTTTTTCAAGGTGTCGGCGGCGGTGACGGCGCGGTTCAGCCCGGCACCGTTGGCCCAGTCCACCAGCGTGGCGATCGTCGGGGTGTCGCCGGTGTCGTAGACCTTCGGCTCAGGCAATCCGGCCAGCGGCAGCGCGTCCGGCCGCGCAGTGGTCACGGCCTCGACGTTGGCGGCGTAACCGGATTCCGCGCACCGCACGAAGGTGTCCTCGCCGATCGGGCTTTCGGCCAGGAACTCCTCGGAGGCGCTGCCGCCCATCGCTCCGGACACCGCCGAGACGATCACGTAGCGCAGCTCCAGGCGGCTGAACATGCGCTGATAGGCGTCGCGGTGTGCGTGATAGGCGGCTTTGAGCCCGGCGTCGTCGATGTCGAAGGAGTAGGAGTCCTTCATGACGAATTCCCGTCCGCGCAGGATGCCGGCCCGCGGCCGCGCCTCGTCGCGGTACTTGGTCTGGATCTGGTACAGCAGCAGCGGGAAGTCTTTGTAAGAGGAGTACTCCCCTTTCACTGTCAAGGTGAACAGCTCTTCGTGGGTGGGTCCGAGCAGGTAGTCGTTGCCCCGGCGATCTTTCAGCTTGAATACACCGTCGCCGTATTCGGTCCAGCGGTTGGTGGTGTCGTACGGCGCCCGCGGCAGCAGCGCGGGCAGCAGAATCTCCTGCCCGCCGATGGCCTTCATCTCCTCGCGCACGACGCGTTCGATGTTGCGCAGCACCCTCAAGCCCAGCGGCAACCAGCTGTATAGGCCAGGCCCGATCGGCCGGATGTAGCCCGCCCGGATGAGCAGCTTGTGGCTGGAAACTTCGGCGTCAGCGGGATCGTCGCGCAGGGTCCGCAAAAACAGCTCGGACATCCGGGTGATCACAGCGCGTCAGCCTAGCGGCGATCGCGAGCGCGGCTGGAAGCCGGGCGAAGCGGGTCGCCGCCATCAGCACAGCGGCGATCGACCTACAGTTCGCCGGAGTCGATGGCCTGCTGGACTTCCTGGGCGTGCGCCACCTGCTTCGCGCTGTACCCGATCAGCAATGCCACGCCGCCGGTTGCCACGGCCACGCCGGCCACCCACAACAGGCCGTAGGTGTAGCCGTGGTCGAGCGCATGCAGCTGTACGGCGTTCATCTTCTTCACCGGGGCGTTGATACCGCCCAGGTACAGGGTGCGCGACGTGATGACGGCCTGGATGACGGCCAGCACCACTGGTCCGCCAAGGTTCTGCAGCATCATCACGATCGCCGAAGTCGGCCCAATCCGGTCGAAGCCGACATCGGTGATCGCCGACAGCGCCAGCGGCACGATGATCATGCCGATCCCCACCCCACCGAGGGTGATCAGCGTCACCAGCGTCGGGAAGTACGGCATGTCACGGTCGAGCGTCGAGCCGAAGACCATCGCGCCGACCATCAATGCTCCGCCGCTGATCACCAGCACCCGCGGCGAGAACCTCGTGACGAGCTGCGACGAGATGCCCAGCCCGATGCCCATCGCGATCGTGAACGGGATGAACCCGATGCCGGCGCGCAGCGCGCTGTAACCCATCAGCTCCTGCACGTACAGGCCCAGCAGCACGGTCGTGGTGAACAGCACGCCGCCGCCGAGGAAGATCGCCACGAAGGTGGCCAGCCGGTTGCGGTCGAAGAACAAGTCGAACGGTACGACGGGGTTTTCGGCGGTGCGTTCCACCACCGCGAACGCCAGGAACGCGGCGACGGCCACCACGCCCGAGCCGATCGTCGCGGTGGATACCCAGCCCTTCTCCGGACCGATCGAGAACGTGAACACCGCGGCGGTACAGGCCAGCGTGGCCAGCACCGCGCCGGCGGCGTCGAGCTTCATCCGCTCCCGCATGGTCTCGCGCAGCGTGGTGCGGGCCAGGTAAATCATCAGCAGGCCGATCGGCACGTTCACCAGGAAAGCCGCCCGCCAGGAGACCTCGGTCAGGGCGCCGCCGACCACTAGTCCCATCACCGACCCGACGCCGGCCATCGCACCGAACACCGCAGTGGCCGCGTTGCGCGGCGGGCCTTTCGGGAACGTGGTGGCGATCAGGGCCAAGCCGGTCGGGGTGGCGATCGCCGCCCCGATGCCCTGCAGCAACCGGGCGATCACCAGGGTCGGATCGTTCCAGGCGATACCGCACAGAGCCGAGGCGATAGCAAACAGCGCGACTCCGACAGTGAACGTGCGTTTACGCCCGATGGTGTCGCCGAGCCGGCCGCCCAGCAGCATCAGCCCGCCGAAGGTCAGCACGTAGGCGGTGATCACCCAGCTGCGGCCCGCGTCGGAAAGGCCCAGCTCGTTCTGGATCTTGGGCAGCGCGACGATCGCGATGGTGCCGTCCATGGTCGCCATCAACTGCATGCCGGCGATGGCGACGACACCGGCGACGAACCGACGGGACAACCAGTCGGGATAAAGCCTGCTGACACTGCCTTGGGCGGTCTCAGGGAGGGGCATCGGGACCGCTCCTTCCGGGCGTTCAGTGGTCCGCGTGTGGACTGCCCGCTCTGCGTCGTTGAGAGCCGTCATAAGAAGCTACCCTACAGTAGTCTTAGGAATCCTTTAACCGCCGAAGGCTGCTACCGGTCCGACGACCACGATCGCCGGCGGCCGAATGCCCTCGGCGCGGATCCGCGCCGGAGCGTCGACCAGCGTCGACCGCAGCGTGCGTTCGGCGGCCGTCGTGCCGTTTTCCACCACCAGCACCGGCGTCTGCGCAGGTCGCCCGCCGTTCAGTAGGGCTTCAGTGAACAGTTCGATTCGTTCGAGGCCCATCAGCAGCACAATCGTGCCGGACAATGCGGCTAATGCGTCCCAATTCACTAACGATTCGGGGTGACCGGGCGCGACGTGCCCGCTGACCACCACAAATTCGTGATTTACGGCGCGGTGGGTGACCGGGACGCCGGCCAGCGCAGGCACCGCTGTGGCGCTCGTCACGCCCGGCACCACAGTCACCGGAATTCCGGCGTCCACGCAGGCCAGCACTTCTTCGTAGCCGCGGGCGAACACGAACGGGTCACCGCCTTTGAGGCGCACCACGAACTGGCCGGCTTTCGCTCGCTCGATCATGACGCCGTTGATGGCGTCCTGGGCCATCGCGCGGCCGTAGGGGATCTTGGCGGCGTCGATCACCTCGACGTGCGGTGACAGTTCGGCGAGCAGTTCCGGCGGCGCCAGCCGGTCGGCGACGACGACGTCGGCCTGGGCGAGCAGCCGCCGGCCGCGCACCGTGATCAGCTCCGGATCCCCGGGGCCGCCGCCGATCAGCGCCACGCCGCCGCGCACCACGTCGCTGCTCTCGACCGTGATGACCCCGCTCTGCAGGGCTTCGCGGATCGCGGAGCGGATCGCCGCCGAGCGACGGTGCTCGCCACCGGCCAGCACCCCAACCGACAGTCCGGCGTAGTCGAACGACGCCGGGGTGACCGCCGTGCCCTCGATCGCCACGTCGGCGCGCACGCAGAAGATGCGGCGCCGCTCGGCCTCGGCCACCACAGCCGCGTTCACCTCGGCGTCGTCGGTGGCCGCGATCGCATACCACGCGTCGGCGAGGTCGCCGTCGCGGTAGTCCCGCAGCGACAGCGTGATGCCGCTCATCGCCTCGACCGCGGGGGTCGCGGCCCGGGTGACGACGTGCACGTCGGCGCCGTTGGCCAGCAGCAGCGGGACCCGGCGCTGCGCGACCGTCCCGCCGCCGACCACGACGACCTTTCTGCCGGTCAGCCGCAGGCCCGCCAGGTAGGCGTTCTCGATCATCGGACGCAATTCAACGCGGCCGCGCGGGCGACGAAGCGGGCCACCGCCTCCGGTGCCGCGGCCGGGTGGGTGTGCAGGTAGGACGCGTGCACACCGCGGTGGACGGCGCCTTCTTCGACGCCTTCTTCGACGCCGCCGAACTCCGGGCCGTCGTAAGTCCAGGCCGGTGCATACGTGTCGGAGAAGGTGATCTTGGTGCGGTGAAACTCGTGCCCGACCCTTCGTTGGCCGGCCCGGTACAGGACCGAGTCGACGGCGGCGACGGCGTCGCGGTAGCCCAACGTCAGTCGCGGGGTGAAGAGGGCCGAGCCGGCCAGCACGCCGCACATCGGGTGCCCGTCCAGGTCGCTCACCAGGTAGGTGAGCCCCGCACACTCCGCGTGCACCGGTGCGCCGGCGGCGGCGAGCGCACAGACCTGCCGGCGGGTGGCCTCGTTGGCGGACAGTTCGGCGGTGAACTGCTCGGGGAACCCGCCGGGCAGGATCAGCGCGTCGGCGTCCTCGGGCAGCGGGTCGCTGCGCGGGTCGAACTCGGCGACGTGCGCGCCGGCGGCCCGCAGCAGCTCAGCGTGCTCGGCGTAGCCGAAACTGAAGGCCTTGCCGGCGGCCAGCGCCACCGTGACCGAGTGACGGGTTGCGCCGACCGCGGCCGATGGCGACCACGCCTGCGCAGTGACGTGGCTGGTGGCGGCCGCCGACACCGCGGCGACGTCGACATGGCGCGCCACCAGCGCGGTCATCGCCTCGGCTGCGCGGCGTGCCGCTCGGCCGTGCTCGACGGCGGTCACCAGGCCCAGGTGTCGTGACGGCAAGGCCACATCGTCGGCTCGCGGGATGGCGCCCAGCACCGGGACGCCGACCTGCCGGCACGCTTGGCGCAGTACCTGCTCGTGTCTGGCAGAGCCGACCCGGTTGAGGATGACGCCGGCGACACGGGTGGCGGCGTGAAATGTCGAGAAGCCATGCAGCAGAGCGGCGATGCTCTGGCTTTGACCGCGCGCGTCGACGACCAGGATCACCGGGGCGCCGAGCAGTGCGGCGAGGTGTGCGGTGGAACCTGGTGCCGGCGGCCCAGCCGTGGTGCCGATGCGCCCGTCGAACAGCCCCATCACGCCCTCGACCACGGCGATGTCGGTACCGGCGGCGCCATGGACGAACAGCGGACCGATGAGCGGCTCGCCGACCAGGACCGGATCGAGATTGCGGCCCGCGCGCCCGGCGGTGAGGGCGTGGTAGCCGGGGTCGATGAAGTCAGGACCCACTTTGAACGGCGCGACGCGGTGCCCGGCCTGTCGTAGCGCACCGATCAGACCGGTTGCGACGGTGGTTTTTCCGCTGCCCGACGCCGGTGCGGCGATCACGACCGCGGGGACGCTCACAGCGCTCCCCTGGGCCGCGACCGTGCGCAGAATGCCGGCCTGAGCGGCGTGTCGGCGTACCGACACGCACGCTCGCGGCGACGGCGGCTCACCACACCCTCACCACCCGCTCACCATTCGATGCCCTTCTGCCCTTTGCGCCCGGCATCCATCGGGTGCTTCACCTTGGTCATCTCGGTCACCAGGTCGGCGACGTCGACCAGCCGCGACGGCGCGTCGCGACCGGTGACCACCACGTGCTGGCTGCCCGGGCGGGCCAACAGCGTCCGCACCACGTCGTCGACGTCGACCCACCCCCAGTTCATCGGATAGGTGAACTCGTCGAGCACATAAAAGTCGTGTCGCTGCTGCGCCAACCGCCGACCGATCTCGGACCAACCGTCGGCGGCGGCCGCCGCATGGTCGTCGTCGCCGTCGGCCTTGCGCGCCTTGCGTATCCAAGACCACCCGGCGCCCATCTTGTGCCATTCGACCGCTCCGCCGATGCCGTGCTCGTCGTGCAGGCGGCCCAGCCGGCCGAACACCGCCTCCTCCCCGACTTTCCACTTGGCGCTCTTGACGAACTGGAACACCCCAATGTCCAGCCCGGAGTTCCACGCCCGCAACGCCATACCGAACGCGGCGGTCGACTTGCCCTTGCCGTCGCCGGTGTGCACGGCCAGCACCGGGGCGTTGCGCCGCGCACGGGTGGTCAGCCCGTCGTCGGGCACCTGCAGCGGACGGCCCTGTGGCATGAACGCGTCTTTCCGGATCAGGCGACGTCGCGCACGGCTCGGGTCAGGTGATCGGCGCGCAACTGCTCCAGGCGCACCGTCGGTGCGCCCAGCTGCGCGGCCAGCTGCGCAGCCAGCCCCAGCCGCACATACGACGTCTCACAATCCACCACCACCGCCGCCGCACCCTCGGCGACCAGCCGTGCGGCTGCGATCTTGCTGCGTCGCAACGGGTCCGGGCCCGCGGTGGCCCGGCCGTCGGTGAGTACCACCACCAATGGGCGGCGGGCCCGGTCGCGTACCCGCTCCCGTAGCACCAGCTCGCGGGCGGCCAGCAGCCCTTCGGCCAGCGGCGTCCGGCCGCCGGTGTCAAACCGCGCCAGCCGACGTCCGGCGATGTGCGCCGACGATGTCGGGGGCAGCAGCAGCTGTGCGCCGTGCTGGCGGAAGGTGATCACCGCGACCTTGTCGCGCCGCTGGTAGGCGTCCCGCAACAGCGATAAGGCGGCGCCGCTCACCGCGGCCATCCGGTCGCGGGCGGCCATCGAACCCGACGCGTCGACGACGAAGATCACCAGGTTGCCTTCGCGACCGTGGCGCACCGCGCGCCGCACATCCTCGGGCTGAGGCCGCACCGGAGCCGTTGACCGCTCGGTGGCGGCGAGCACGGTGGCGAAGAGGTGCACCCCGTGGCCGTCGGTGACCGTCGCAGCGACCACGGCGCCGGTGGCGTTGCGGGCCTTCGACCGTCGTCCCGGAGCGCCGTCGCCGACCCCGGGCACGGTCAGCGCCCGGGTGCGGAACGGTGCCGTGGGCGGGGCGCTCAGCCGCGACGCCGGCGCCGGACTCTGCGAGTTGTTCTGCGGCGTACTGTCTTCGCCGCTATGCCCGCCACCCGGGGGGTCGGGGTCGGGTTCTTGATCCGGTGGGTCGCCGGCGGCGGCCAGCGCGGCGTCGAGCTGGCCGGGGTCGAGCCCCGGGTCGTCGAACGGGTCGCGGCGGCGCCGGTGCGGCAATGCCAGCTCGGCGGCCACCCGGATGTCCGCCTCCTCGACGACGCCGCTGCCGCGCCAGGCGGCGTGGGCCACCGCGGTGCGCGCCACCACCAGGTCGGCCCGCATGCCGTCGACGTCGAACGCTGCACACAGTGCTGCGATACGGCGTAACTCGTTGTCCGGCAATGTCACTTCGCCGACCAGTGCGCGCGCGGCGGCGATGCGGCGGTCCAGCACGGCGTCGGCGGCGGCATAGCTCTGCGCGAACGCGTCCGGATCAGCCTCGTACGCCATCCGCTGCCGGATGACCTGGGCCCGCACGTCGACGTCGCGCGATGCGTGCACGTCGACGGTGAGGCCGAAGCGGTCCAGCAGTTGCGGGCGCAGTTCGCCCTCTTCGGGATTCATGGTGCCGATCAGCACGAACCGCGCCTCGTGGGAATGCGAGATGCCGTCCCGCTCAATGTGCACCCGGCCCATCGCGGCGGCGTCCAGCAACACGTCGACCAGGTGGTCGGGCAGCAGATTCACCTCGTCGACATAGAGCACGCCGCCGTGCGCCCGGGCCAGCAGCCCCGGCGAGAAGGCGTGCTCGCCGTCGCTCAGCACCTTTTGCAGGTCCAGCGAGCCGATCACCCGGTCTTCAGTGGCGCCGATCGGCAGCTCGACCAGTGCGCTGCGCCCCGCCGTGCCGGTGATTGGCGGCAGCAGGGCGGCCAGCCCGCGCACCGCCGTCGACTTCGCGGTGCCCTTCTCGCCGCGGATCAGCACGCCGCCGATGTCGGGCCGCACCGCGCTGAGCAGCAGCGCGAGGCGAAGCTGGTCGTGTCCGACGATCGCGGTGAATGGATAGGGCTTCATTGGAGCGGCTCCGCGCTCGAGCCGACCACCGGACCACCAGGCCCGTCCGCCGACGATGCAGGCCGGGCAACGGCCTGAGGAGAAGGCGGACCACCAGGCCCGTCCGCCGACGATGCAGGCCGGGCAACGGCCTGAGGAGAAGGCGGACCACCAGGCCTCAGCATCGGCACATGCGGCACGCCACCGTCGAGGAAGTCGTCGCCGTCGCGGACGAAGCCGTGCTGGGCGTACATGTCGGCCAGGTAGACCTGAGCGTCGATCCGGCACGGGTAGTCGCCGACCTCGGCCAGCGCGGCGCGCAGCAGCCGGGTGGTGTGACCGTGGCCGCGTGCGGCGCGTTTGGTGCACAGCCGGCCGATGCGGAACACCTTGCGGCCACCGGCGTGCTCCTCCATCAGCCGCAACGTGCAGATCACCTCGTGCGCAGGGGTTTCCAACCAGAAGTGACGGGTGTCGGCGCGCAGGTCGCGTCCGTCGAGCTCCGGGTAAGCGGAAGCTTGTTCGACGACGAAGACCTCCACCCGCAGCTTGAGCAGTTCGTAAAGGGTTGGCGCGTCGAGGTCTTTGGCCCAGGCCCGGCGCAGCGCGATTGTCATTTGCGCCGCTCTTCCCCCGCAAGCGGGAGGTGCCCCCACCTCATCGCTCGGGCTACGTCGTCGACGGCGCGTGTCACTGGCTCAACTCCAGGACTTTGCTGCCCCACGACCACACTTCGTCGAACAAAGCCGGCTCGCGGGACAGCTGCGCTCCCAGCGACGGCACCATCTCTTTGAGTGTGGGCAGCCAGGCCTGATACCGGTCGGGAAAGCAGCGCTCGAGCACCTCCAGCATGGCCGGTACGGCGGTGGACGCGCCGGGCGAGGCGCCCAGCAAGCCCGCCAGGCTTCCGTCGGCGCTGCTGAGCACTGTGGTGTCGAAGTCCAGCAGGCCGCCTCGGCGGCCGGCCGGCCGGATCACCTGCACCCGCTGACCGGCCACCAATGTCTGCCAGTGCGAGTCGACCGCGCCGGGTGCGAACTCGCGCAGCGCCTCGACTCGATCCCGGTGAGACATCCGCAACTGACCGACCAAATATTTCAGCATCGGCGTGTGGCTGACGGCCACATCCAGGGTGGGCAGCAGGTTGTCGGCGTGAACCGATCGTGGCAGGTCGCTGCGGCGGCCGTGTTTGAGGAATTTTGGTGACCAGCCGGCGAACGGTCCGAACACCAGCCACGGTCGGCCGTCGATCATCCGCAAGTCGAGGTGCCGTGCCCCCAGCGGCGGGGCTCCGGACGCCGGCACGCCGTACACCTTGGCCCGGTGCGCCGCGACGAGACCGGGGTTGGCGCTGCGCAGAAACCGTCCGCCGATCGGGAAGCCGCCGAATCCCTTCGCCGCCGGGATACCGGATCGCTGCAGCAGCGGCAGCGCGTTGCCGCCCGCCCCGACGAACACGAACCCGGCGTTGAGCTTCGTCGTTTGACCGGTACGGCGGTTGCGGAGTGCGCAGTTCCAGCGACCGTCGGGCTGCTGCGACAGGTCCTGCACCTCGTGGCCGAACAGCGCGGTGGCGCCGGCCCGCACACAGAAGCCGAGCAGCTGTTTGGCCAGCACACCGAAATCCACGTCGGTGCCGTCGGCGGCCCAGTTCAGCCCGACCGGCTCGGAAAAGTCGCGTCCGGTCGCCATCAGCGGCAACCGGCGCGCGAACTCGTCGGCATCGGTGATCAGCTCGGTGCGCTCGAACAACGGGTTGGCCGCCAGCGCCTGCCGCCGTCGCCGCAGATAGGCGACCCGGTCCGCGCCCACCGCGAAGCTGGCATGCGGGATGGTGTGCAGGAAGTTGCGGACATCGGTCAGGATCCCGTTCTCCACTGCGTAAGCCCAGAACTGACGCGTGACCTGGAAGTGTTCGTTGACCCGCACCGCTTTGCTGATGTCGATCGACCCGTTGTGCTCCGGGGTGTAATTGAGCTCGCAGAGCGCCGAGTGCCCGGTGCCGGCGTTGTTCCACGGATCGCTGCTCTCCGCGGCCGCACCGTCGAGGCGCTCGATGACGGTGATTGACCAGCCAGGCTCCAGCTGGCGCAGCAGCGCGCCGAGGGTGGCGCTCATGATGCCCGCGCCCACCAGCACGACGTCGGTTCTCGCCGGGCTTGCTGACTGCGGTTTCGCCACCGGGTCGGTCGTCCTTCGCTTGGTTGCTGCGTTCCGGTCATCAGGTTATCCCGGCTGGTTGCGCTTGATCCGCGTGGCGAGGGGGGCTCGATGGCGGCGACCCGCTTCGCCCGGCCTCCAGCCGCCCTCGCGATCGCCGCGGCCCGATGGCGGCGACCCGCTTCGCCCGGCCTCCAGCCGCCCTCGCGATCGCCGCGGGCCGGTCCCGGGCCGCGACGCCTTAAGCTGGCGTCGTGACTGGCTGGCAGCCTGACGTCCTGCCCGGTTACTGGCAGCGGACCATTCCGCTGGGACCGGACCCGGACGGCGAAGGCGACATCGTCGCCACCGTGGTGCGCCGCGGGGAGGCTGCGTTGGCCACCGATGCGGTGCTGGCGGTGCACGGCTACACCGACTACTTCTTCAACACCGCGCTGGCCGACCACTTCGCCGACCGTGGCTGCGCCTTTTATGCGCTGGACCTGCGCAAGTGCGGCCGGTCCTGGCGGACAGGCCAAACCCCGCACTTCACCACCGCGCTGGCCCGCTACGACACGGACCTCGACCGGGCGCTGGCGCTGATCACCGAGGAAACCGGCTCGTCCCGGGTGCTGGTGTACGGGCATTCGGCCGGTGGGCTGATCGTGTCGCTGTGGCTGGACCGGCTGCGGCGACGCGACGCCGTCGCATCGGCGGGCATCAGCGGGCTGGTGCTCAACAGCCCGTGGCTAGACCTGCCCGGGCACGCGGCGCTGCGCTGGGCGGTCACCTCGGCGGCGATCGGCGCCGTCGCTGCCATCGCCAAGACGCGGGTGGCGCGGGCGCCCGATGTGGGCGGCTACGGCGCCAGCCTGCATCGCGACTATCACGGCGAATTCGACTACGACCTGCGCTGGAAACCGCCCGGCGGGTTCCCGATCACCTTCGGCTGGCTGCATGCGGTGCGCCGCGGTCACGCCCGGCTGCATCGCGGGCTCGACGTCGGCGTGCCCAACCTGATCCTGCGCTCCGATCACAGTGTCGCCGAGGCCGCCGACCCGACCGCGCTGGAATGCGGTGACGCGGTACTCGATGTCAGCCACATCGCCCGGTGGGCCGGCTGCATCGGCAACCGCAGCACCGTCGTACCCATCGCGGACGCCAAGCACGACGTGTTCTTGTCGCTGCCCGCAACACGGCAGGTGGCCTACACCGAACTCGACCGCTGGCTCGCCGGCCACCTCGGCCCGCAGGCCACCACAGACGCGGCAATCTCGTCGCAGAACGGGTGAAGCGCGTGGAAACATACGACATCGCGATCATCGGAACCGGTTCGGGCAACAGCATTCTCGACGATCGCTACGCCGGCAAGCGGGTGGCCATCTGCGAACAGGCGCTCTTCGGCGGCACCTGCCTGAACGTCGGATGCATTCCGACCAAGATGTTCGTCTACGCCGCCGAAGTGGCCCGATCGGTCCGCGACTCCGCGCGCTACGGCATAGACGCGCACCTCGACGGTGTGCGCTGGGACGACATCGTCTCACGCATCTTCGGGCGCATCGACCCCATCGGCATCAGCGGCGAGGACTACCGGCGCGCGGCACCGAACATCGACGTCTACGACCAGCACGCCCGATTCGGGCCGGTGCAGGCTGACGGGCGCTACCTGTTGCGCACCGACGCCGGCGACGAATTCACCGCCGAACAGGTCGTTATCGCCGCAGGCTCGCGTCCGGTGGTGCCGCCGGCCGTTCTGGAATGCGGCGTGGAGTATCACACCAGCGACACCATCATGCGCATCGCCGAACTGCCCGAGCATCTGGTGATCATCGGCGGCGGCTACGTGGCCGCCGAATTCGCGCACATCTTCTCCGCCCTCGGCGTGCGGATCACCCTGGTGATCCGGGACGGGACGATGCTTCGCCATTCCGACGACACCATCTGCGAGCGGTTCACCCGCATCGCCGCGCGGAAGTGGGAGCTGCGCACCCACCGCAACGTCATCGGCGCCCACCAAGACGGGTCGAAAAATGTGCTGGAACTTGACGACGGGTCGGCTTTGCCCGCCGACCTGGTGCTGGTGGCCACCGGCCGCACCCCCAACGGCGACCTGTTGGACGCCGAGCAGGCCGGGGTCGACGTCGACGACGGGCAGGTGGTCGTCGACGAATATCAACGCACCTCGGCGCGTGGGGTTTTCGCGCTTGGCGACGTCTCGTCGCCCTACCAGCTCAAACACGTCGCCAATCACGAGGCCCGGGTCGTGGCGCACAACCTGCTTCGCGAATGGGACGACACCGACGCGATGAAGGTCACCGACCATCGCTACGTCCCGTCGGCGGTGTTCACCGATCCCCAGATCGCCACTGTCGGGCTTACCGAAAACCAATCCGTGGCAAAGGGATACGACGTTTCGTGTGTGGTTCAGGACTACGGTGACGTGGCCTACGGCTGGGCGATGGAAGACACCACCGGGATCGTCAAGC
This sequence comes from uncultured Actinomycetota bacterium, assembly GCA_963767765.1. GTDB lineage: Bacteria > Actinomycetota > Actinomycetes > Mycobacteriales > Mycobacteriaceae > Mycobacterium. The sequence continues at coordinate 165,588 of CAVYEX010000003.1, forward strand.
TGATCGCCGAGCACCGCACGGGACGGCTGCTCGGCGCGCACATCATGGGCCACCAGGCGTCCTCGATCATCCAGCCGCTGATTCAGGCGATGAGCTTCGGCCTGACAGCTTCGGAGATGGCGCGCGGCCAATACTGGATTCACCCCGCGCTGCCCGAGGTGATCGAAAACGCCTTGCTGAGCCTGTGACGTGTCGCGAGCCACGCTCGGAGCGGCCTCGGCGGATGCGGGTTCGCCGCACTAGCCACGAGATCTGTATGCCAACCATCCCTGCACTGATGCCCTTACGTTGACAGCCTTCCAGGTGTAGAACGGTGCTCATGGGCCTGCCCTGCCAGCGCGGCTTCGAGAAAAGTCGGCGATGAGCCGCCGTGCATGAGTTGTCGCTGTGCCAGGCGATTGCCGGCGTGGTCAAACCGCATGCCGACGGCCGCCACGTCGACGTCATCCGGGTCAAGATCGGCGCGCTGCGCCAAGTGGTTCCCGAATCATTGTCGTTCTGCTGGGGCTTAGTTCGAGATTACGAGGATATGCCCGATTCCGAGCTGGAACTCGAGTTCGTCACGGCCGAGGTGCGCTGCCGCTCTTGTGCCCGACAATCGGCAATCACCTCGCAGTGGTGTCTATTATGCCCGCAGTGCGAGAGCGCCGACGTCGAGATCCTGCATGGTGATGAGTTCCTGGTGACCTCATTGGAAGTTTCATGAAAGGTGCTCGCTATGGGTAGATTTCATCGACACGATGATGGCACCGTGCACACCCACGACCATGGTGACATGCCGCACACCCACGATCATGACCACGGGGATCACAGCGGCTACGACACCGGCTCCCAGCGGATCGACGTATTGGAAGCCATCTTCGCCGAGAACGACATCCGCGCCGGATACAACCGGGACATGTTCGTCCACAACGGTGTTCGCGCGCTAAACCTTATGAGCTCACCCGGCTCCGGCAAGACAACGGTACTGGGTGCCACTCTCGACAAATTAGCGAGCGAGTTAGCTATCGGGGTGATCGAGGGCGACATCGCTACCGATCTCGACGCGGCCCTGCTGCGCGGCCGGGGGGCACAAATATCTTTGCTCAACACCGGTAACGGGTTCGGCGGCGAATGCCACCTCGACGCACCCATGGTCCACCGTGCACTGCAGAGCCTCGACCTGACCAGCCTGGATTTGATCATCATCGAAAACGTCGGAAATCTGGTGTGTCCGGCGGAATTCGACGTCGGCGAGCACGCAAAGGCCATGGTTTACTCGATCACCGAAGGCGATGACAAACCACTGAAGTATCCGGTGATGTTCCGCGCCGTGGACTTGGTGCTGCTCAACAAAATCGACCTAGTTCCCCATTTGAACGCGAACGTGGACACCTACATCGCTAATATCCGCCAGGTCAATCCGACGGCGACGATCCTACCGGTCAGTGCCCGCACCGGCGACGGCATGGCTGCCTGGTTCGGTTGGTTGCGGCGGTTCGCGGCAGGCGTTACGACCTGACTCAGGAACGCTGCTCGCCTGTAGCGGTGCCGGCGGTATGAGCGGGGCCGACCCGGTCATCATCGAGGTCGGTCTCGGTTTGCTCGCCAGCCGGTTGTTCGTCGGCGGGTGATGCGGTCGCGCCACCCGGCGTGCTCTCTGGCGCGGGCGCCTTGGTGGCGGACGACTCGACCGGTTTGACGCCTCCTGCCGCACCGCTCTCACCGGATGGCTTGGCTTCGGTCTGGCGTCCCTCGTAGGGCGGTAGTGCTGACCCGGTGGCCTGTGGTGGAAGGTTCCCGGCGCCGCCGACTTGGTCTTCGTCGGAGCCGCCATGTGACGGCACTGCTTCGTCGCCCTGGACTGCGCCTGCCGGACGATTGGTGGGCCCACCACTCGGCCGGTCCGATCCGGTGTCACGCGATCCAACGTCGCCCCGCTCGGACTGCGGTTCCTCCGACAATGAGTTGCCAGATGTGATGTCTTCCATGACTCCTCCTCTTAACCCGCCGCGCACGCTGCTATAAGAGTCAGTGGTCGCGTACCGGGCGGGTGCGCCTCTAACCACATCACCGGCTTCGATTGCCTGCAAATAGCTTGCAGGACAACGATGCAAGTGATTCGCAAGACGGCCGATATCTGAAGAAGAACCTCCGCCGACAGTTGTTCACGGCGGCGATCGACCGCTAATGCTACTCCTGCAGTCGGCCAGAAATGAATAGAATTCCGGAAGTCCGTACCAGATTTCCGGGCATGCCGACAAGTCGTTGACAACTCAAGTTCGCTGGAGTAGACCCGGAAATTAAGCGCCGCATAGGCGGGCCGACGGTCGACTCCGGCGGTGTGAGGGGACCGAACTTCGGCCCCGGAAAGCTGCGTTATGCCAACGGAAGCAGCAGTCAAGGCAGAAGAAACTTTGATCCATGTACTTTGGATCAACGCGGGCCTCAGTTGCGACGGTGATTCGGTGGCATTGACCGCCGCCACCCAGCCCAGTGTCGAGGAGATCGCGCTCGGCGCCCTGCCCGGGTTACCCAAGGTCGCCGTCCACTGGCCGCTGATCGATTTCGAATGCGGGCCTAACGGTGGAGCCGACGATTTCCTCGAGTGGTTCTTCAAAGCTGACCGGGGTGAGCTCGAACCGTTCGTCCTCGTAGTCGAGGGCTCAATTCCCAACGAGCAGATAAAGGACGAAGGGTACTGGTGCGGCTTCGGCAACAACCCGGCAACCGGACAGCCGATGACCACCAGCGAGTGGCTGGACCGGCTCACGCCGAAGGCAACCGCGGTGGTCGCCGTAGGAACGTGCGCGACCTACGGCGGTATCCACGCCATGGCCGGCAACCCGACCGGGGCGATGGGGGTCCCGGACTACCTCGGCTGGGATTGGAAGAGTAAGGCCGGAATCCCCATTGTCTGCGTTCCTGGATGCCCGATCCACCCGGACAATCTCGCCGAGACGTTGACCTATCTGCTTTACATGGCGACCGGACAGGCTCCGATGATCCCGCTCGACGACGCGCTGCGACCGAAGTGGCTGTTCGGCTATACCGTGCACGAAGGTTGTGACCGCGCCGGTTACTACGAGCAGGGCGACTTCGCCACCGAGTACGGATCACCGAAATGCATTGTGAAACTTGGCTGCTGGGGCCCGGTGGTCAAATGCAACGTGCCGAAACGCGGGTGGATCAACGGGATCGGCGGGTGCCCCAACGTCGGGGGCATCTGCATCGGATGCACCATGCCGGGCTTCCCGGACAAATTCATGCCGTTCATGGACGAGCCGCCGGGCGGCAAAGTTTCCACCGCAGCGTCGGGTCTGTACGGATCGTTGATCCGTAATCTGCGCGGTATCACCGGGCGCACCGTCGACAAGGAGCCGCGCTGGCGGCACAAGGGCAAGGAACTCACCACGGGCGCCAGCCGCACCTGGTAGCTACTCAGGCTCATTCAATGACAGAGAGTGAAATTCGATGACAACGATCATCCCGAAACCTTCACAGACCAAGAGCGAACCCGGCCAACTGGTGGAGATGGCCTGGGACCCGATCACCCGCATCGTCGGCAGCCTGGGCATCTACACCAAGATCGACTTCGAGAACCGACAAGTGGTGGAATGCCATAGCACGTCGTCGATCTTCCGTGGTTATTCGCTGTTCATGAAAGGCAAGGACCCTCGCGACGCGCATTTCATCACCAGCCGGATCTGCGGAATCTGCGGTGACAACCACGCCACCTGTTCCTGCTACGCACAGAATATGGCCTATGGCGTCAAGCCGCCCCACCTCGGCGAGTGGATCGTCAACCTCGGCGAGGCCGCGGAATACATGTTCGACCACAACATCTTCCAGGAGAACCTGGTCGGCGTGGACTTCTGCGAGAAGATGGTCGCCGAGACCAATCCTTCGGTACTGGCAAAAGCCGAGAACACTTCGGCGCCGCACGCCGACATGCACGGGTACAAGACCGTCGCCGACATCATGCGGTCGCTGAACCCATTCAGCGGTGAATTCTATCGGGAGGCGCTGCAAACCAGCCGGTACACCCGGGAGATGTTCTGCCTGATGGAAGGCAGGCACGTCCACCCCTCCACCCTGTACCCCGGCGGTGTCGGAACCTCCGGGACCATCCAGCTGATGACTGACTACATGACGAGGCTGATGCGCTATGTCGAGTTCATGAAGAAAGTCGTACCCATGCACGACGACCTCTTCGACTTCTTCTACGAGGCGATACCCGGCTACGAGAAGGTCGGCCTGCGCCGCACCCTGTTGGGCTGCTGGGGTTCCTTTCAAGACCCCGAGGTGTGCAACTTCGAGTACAAGGACATGGAGGACTGGGGCCGCAAGATGTTCGTCACGCCGGGTGTGGTAGTCGACGGCAAGCTGGTCACCACCTCACTGGTCGACATCAATTTGGGTATCCGAATCCTCTTGGGCAGTTCGTATTACGACGACTGGCAAGACCAGGAAATGTTCGTCAAGACCGACCCGCTGGGCAATCCGGTGGACCGGCGCCACCCGTGGAATCAGCACACCAATCCCCGCCCGCAGAAACGGGACATGGAAGGTGGCAACTACAGCTGGGTGATGTCACCGCGCTGGTTCGACGGCAAGGACCACCTCGCTCTGGACACCGGCGGCGGGCCGCTGGCCCGGCTGTGGGCGACGGCGCTGGCGGGTCTGGTCGACATCGGCTACGTCAAGTCGACCGGCACGAGCGTGCAGATCAACCTGCCCAAGACCGCACTCAAGGGCCCGGTCGAGTTTGAATGGAAGATCCCGCAGCACGGAAGCAACACGATCGAGCGCGACCGAGCGCGCACCTACTTCCAAGCCTATGCGGCGGCTTGCGCACTGCACTTCGCCGAAAAGGCACTGGTTGAGATCCGGGCCGGGCGCACCAAGACGTGGGAGAAGTTCACGGTGCCCGACGAAGGCATCGGATGCGGCTTCACCGAAGCGGTGCGGGGCGTGCTCAGCCACCACATGGTGATCCGTGACGGCAAGATCGCCAACTACCACCCGTATCCGCCGACGCCGTGGAACGCCAACCCGCGTGACGTTTACGGCACGCCGGGCCCGTACGAGGATGCGGTACAGGGGCAGCCGATCTTCGAGGAAAACGGCCGGGAGCACTTCAAGGGCATTGACATCATGCGTACGGTGCGCAGCTTCGACCCGTGCCTGCCCTGCGGCGTACACATGTACCTGGGCAAGGGCAAGACGATCGAGCGGTTGCACTCCCCGACGCAAACGGCTACTGGGGAGTAGTGGATGGCAGATCGCCCCGAGGAGTCGCAGGGGGAGGCGCAGTGGCGCTCGGCGGGTGATCGCATCCAGACGCTCCTGGACGCCACCGCGGCGGGTGGGACCGTCGCGCGTGAGCGCGCCGAGCAGCTGGTCAGAGAAGTAGTCGATCTGTACGGCGAGGGCCTGGCCCGGATCGTCACTTTGCTCGACGGTGCGGCAGTTCCCGGAATTCTGGACCGATTGGCCGCGGACGACCTGGTGGCCAGCCTGCTGCTGGTGCATGGGCTGCATCCGCATGATCTGCCCCGCCGGGTATCGGACGCGCTGGAACGGGTACGGCCCTATCTCGGCTCGCACGGCGGCGACGTACATCTGCTCGCCGTCGCGAACGACGTTGCACAGCTTCAGTTTTCCGGGAGCTGCAAGAGCTGTCCGTCGTCGACGGTGACGCTGGAGCTTACGGTGGAGGATGCCATCCGCGCTGCCGCACCGGAGATAGCATCGATCGAAGTGGTGACAGCTGAACCGGACTCGACCGTGAAGGTCATTCCCGCCGAATCGCTGATGGCCAAAGTTCACTCCAACGGTGCTATCTGGCATCGGGTACCTGATCTCGCCGAGCTGGCGCCGGGGGAAGTCGGCGGCTTCGTCGTCGGCGGCGTAGCGGTGCTGGCTTGCCGTGTCGGCGGCCAGGTGTACTCCTATCGAGACCACTGTGCCGTATGCGACGGGTCACTGACCGGCGCGAGGTTGCATCGCGGGGTCGGCGCAGAGCCGGTGTTGCGATGCCCACGCTGCGGCAGTGAATTCGACGTCGTGCATGCCGGAGCCGGGGTCGGCTCGCGATGCCGGCTGTCACCTCGAGCCGATGCCGCTTCTGGTCCGCGATGCGGTGTTGTCGATCGCGGTGCCCGCCGATGCGATGGGCTCGCCGGTATGACTAGTCCGTATGACGTGTTGGCCCGCATCACCAGTAATCGGCGGGCACCCGAGCCCGCCGGTGAACGGTGCGAGATGTGCTCGGAGCCGATCGCCGATGAGCACCAGCATGTAGTGAACGTCGCTGACCGGCAATTGATGTGCGTCTGTCGCGGCTGTTATCTGTTGTTCATCGACTCGCACGCCGAGCTGCGTTATCGCGCGGTTCCCGACCGGTATCTTGCCTTCCCCGACTTCGCGCTGGATCGCTGCACCTGGGAGGCGCTGCAGATCCCCGTCGGCATGGCGTTCTTTTTCCGCAACTCGGCGCAGAACCGCGTTGTGGCGTTCTATCCGGGACCGGCGGGCGCCACCGAGTCCGAACTCGACCTCGAGGCGTGGGCAGCGATGAGCGCCGCCGAACCCCGGGTGGGGCTGCTCGCCGAGGACGTCGAGGCGCTGCTGGTGCGGGTTCCCAGTGATACCGACGCTGAACAGCCGATCTGCCATCTTATTCCGATCGACGCCTGCTACGAGCTCGTCGGCAGGCTGCGGATGTTGTGGCGCGGCTTCGACGGTGGACAAGAGGCTCGCGAGTTCATCGATGACTTTTTCGCGGCGCTCGCCGCACGCAGCGCAGAGCGACGACCATGACGGACTTGGCGTTCGCGGTCGTCGACGTGGCCCCGGAACCCTACGCGGCAACGCCCATACTCAACGCGCGCGTCCGTATCACGGCGTCGGGCGACGACCGGGTGCAGGCGATCGCCTTGCGCTGCCAGGTGCGGATCGAGCCGCTGCGGCGCGGCTATTCCGATGACGAGGCGGCAGGACTGACTGACTTGTTCGGGCCGCGGGAGCGCTGGGCGACCACCCAGCGAACCTTCTTGTGGCAACACGGCGCCGCGATGGTGCCCGGATTCAGCGGGGCGGCCGACGTGGCGCTCGCATTGCCGTGCACGTACGACTTCGAGGTTGCGGCGAGCAAGTACCTGCACGCGTTGCGCGATGGAGCGCTGCCACTGCAATTCCTCTTCAGCGGCACAGTGTTCATGGCGGGTGAACGCGGTTTTTCGGTGCAGCAGGTGCCGTGGGACCGTGAGGACCGCTACGACTTGCCGGTCACGGTGTGGCGGGACTTGATGGGACAGCACTATCCAAACAGCGGGTGGGTACGGCTGAGCCACGACACAGTGGCGGCATTGACCGCTTTCAAGTCGGCGCATGGACTTCTCGGTATCGACGAGGCGGTCACCATGCTGCTGACTGCGGCTCCTGAGCAAGTGCGATGAGTGCCAACTGGGCCCGTGCCCGCGCCGTCGCCGACGCCGTCCTCTACGAGGGCTATCTGCTATACCCCTATCGTGCCAACTCTGAAAAGAATCAGTCTCGTTGGCAGTTCGGGGTTTTGGGCCCCCCCGGCGCGGTCGATGCCGGAATCGGGGAAGACGAGTCTCTTTCCGCGCAATTCTTGATCGAACACGGACACGCCATCACGTTGGTGGTGCGCTTCTTGCAACTGCAGCATCGCGGCGCCCAACGTGACACCGGCGACGGGCGCTTCCAGCCGGTCGACGAGCTGACCACCGACTCGGGGTCCTTGCTGTCCTGGGACGAGGCGGTCGAAGTCGAATTGTCTTTTGCTTTGCAGTGGGCCGGGCCATCGCAACAATGGACGCTGCCGGTGGTGGCAGCAGCGGGGACAGACATCGAACCAGTCGTCGGCGGTCGGCTGCTACGCACCCGGCAGGAAGTCCGCGCATCGCTGGACGTGGCTGTTGAGCGCGACGAGAATGTCAAGGGTCTCGACCGTGTCACGATCCACTTGCACAACACGGGCACGGCAGCAACCGATAAGAACGACTCCATCGCCAGGTCGCTGATCGGCGCCCACGTCATCGCAGAAGCTGTTGATGGCGGGTTCATTTCGCTTCTGGATCCACCTGCACACGCCGCCGCTGCCGCAGCCCGTTGCCGGCAGCATCGGTGCTTTCCGGTGCTGGCCGGTCCAGCCGGTGACCATGATCTGTTGTTGGTCTCACCGATTATTCTCTATGACCACCCCGAGGTCGCCGAGCAGAGCGAAGGCGCGCTCTACGACGCATGCGAGATCGACGAGATCCTCACCCTGCGGGTGATGACCATGACCGACATCGAGAAGGCTCAGGCTCGCGCCACCGATTCATTGGCGGCTCAGATCATCGACCGCTGCGATGCGATGTCGCCCGAGGCGATGCAGCGGCTGCACGGAGTGCTGCGCGATGCACACGCCGGCGCCGCGGCCGGCCAGCCAGCACTCATCCCAGAGGTACCCGACGGTGTGCAATGGTGGGACCCTCTGGCGGACAACGCGGTCCGTCCCGACGTTGATGCCGTTTTGGTGAACGGCATCCGAGTGGCCCGCGGCAGCCGCGTGCTGCTGCATCCGGGCCGACGCGCCGACGCGCAGGACCTTTTCTTCTCCGGCAAGACCGCTCGGGTCACCTCGGTACACGAAGACGTCGATGGTAACCAGCATGTGGGCGTAGTCGTTGAGGACGATCCGGCAGCCGACCTGCACGACTGGTACGGCCGCTACCTGTATTTCGCGCCCGATGAAGTCGAACCGCTCGACTTCTGATAAAGAAAGGAATCCGCCATGGAAATCCTAGGTTGGGTGTTCGTAGCCCTCCTGGCGGTGATCGCCGTGATCGCAGTGGGTTTGGGGCTGCGATCGATTCCGGATGCCAGAAGGTATCTCAAGATTCGGCACATGTAGCGGGCAGTTGGCGGCTTTGTGGCGTCCCGCATCCTGGTAGCCGGCATCGGCAACATCTTCCTCGGTGACGACGGCTTCGGTCCCGAGGTGCTGCGTCATGTGCCGCAGCACCTCGCCGACGTGCAGGGCGTGCGCCTGACCGATTACGGAATCAGAGGCATGCATCTGGCCTACGACCTGCTCGACGGCTGGGATGCTCTTGTCCTGGTCGACGCCATCCCCAACCGTGGATCCCCGGGAAGCGTGCACGTCTTCGAGGCCGAACACACGTCGCTGCAAGACTCCGCCGCGATCGACGCGCACGGCATGGACCCCGCAGCGGTATTCGCCAGTCTTCGCGCCCTCGGCGGTGAAGATCCGCGGACTATCGTGGTGGGATGTGAGGTCGCCGATGTCGGGGACGGAATCGGCCTCAGCGCGGCCGTCGAATCCGCCGTTCCGGGTGCGGTGGCGGCGGTCGAGTCGGCGGTGGCGATGCTGCGCACCGAGGACGACGGCGTGCGAGAGGTTTGACAAATGTGTCTAGGGATTCCGGGTCAAGTCGTCCAGATGCTCGACGGCTACGGTGGGCATCTCGCGCTCGTCGACGTCGTCGGGGAGACTCGCAAGGTCAATGTCGGCATGTTGCAGGAGGAAACGTTCGCCCCCGGTGACTGGGTGATCATCCACATGGGCTTCGTGGTCGACAAAACCGACAAAGCTGGTGCCGAGGAGGCGATGGCCGGCCTGGAGTTGATGGGCAGGGGCCGCGATGACCAGGTGGCCAACCCGCCTCCGGTTGGTGGTCGATATGACTGACATGTTGCTGATATCCGACGATATTCGGCAGCGGTTAACCGTGACCGGCGTCGTCCAAGGGGTTGGCTTTCGCCCATTCGTGCACCGGATCGCCAGTGATCTCGGACTTGCCGGATTCGTCGGCAACGATTCCGGTGCGGTCTTCCTGGAAGTGCAGGGACCTCCCGCACGGGTCAGCGAATTCGGTCGACGCCTGCGCGCGGAAGCACCTCCGCTAGCGCGTATCAGCGGCGTATCCATCATCGATATCGACACCGACACCGCCGACCGGACCGGATTTCGGATTGCGGAAAGCCAGCCAAGCGCCAAAGCCACCACAGCAATTCCGCCCGACATCGCGGCGTGCGACGACTGCCTCGCCGAACTGTTCGACCCACACGACCGGCATTACCGGCACCCGTTTGTGACCTGCACCAACTGCGGGCCTCGGTTCACCATCATCAGGGCGCTGCCCTACGACCGTCCCAATACCACCATGTCGGCGTTTGCGATGTGTGACCGCTGCGCCGACGATTACCACGATCCGAGGAACCGCAGGTTTCACGCGCAGCCGATCGCCTGCCCGGACTGCGGGCCGTCGCTGTGGTTCACCTCGACGGATGGCCGGGTGGACGGATCGGACGCGGCGCTGGCCGCCACCCAGCAGGCGCTGGGTGGCGCTGGTGTCGTCGCAATCAAGAGCATCGGTGGCTATCACCTGGCCTGTGTGGTCGACGACGATGCGGTCGTGAACCGGCTTCGCGCCCGAAAAATGCGCGGCGACAAGCCGTTTGCTGTGCTGGTGCGCGACCTTGACGTTGCCCACCGTTACGCGCATATCGACCACAACGAGGCCGCGATCATGAGCAGCCCGGCCCGGCCGATCGTGTTGCTGCGACGGCGCCGCGACGCGCCGCTCACCGACGCCGTCGCGCCCGGCAGCCCGCTAATAGGACTAATGCTGCCGTATTCACCGATCCATCACCTGTTATTGGCGCCAGTGCCGGGCAGCCGAGCACCAGTGCCCGATGCGCTGGTGCTAACTAGTGCCAACCGCTCCGATGAGCCGATCTGCTTCACCGAAGATGATGCGGCGCAGCGGCTCTCATCACTGTGCGACGTGATGCTCGACCACAACCGGCCGATCCAGGTCCCCTGCGACGACTCGGTGGTGCGCGTCCTCGACGGACGCGAACTGCCGATCCGCCGGTCCCGCGGATACGCGCCGCTCCCAGTTGACATCGGACGCGACGGCCCAGCTGTGCTGGCTGTCGGCGGCGAACTGAAGAACACGTTCTGCCTAACCGACGGTCCGCGCGCGTTCATGTCCGGGCACATCGGCGACATGGGCAACTACGAGACGCTCCGAGCGTTCGAACGCGCGGTGGGCCAGCTCAGCGAAATTCGTCACCAACCGGTGCGGTTGGCCGCCGATCTGCATCCGGGCTACCAGACGCGGAATTGGGCCGAGCGCCACGCCGGTGACCGCCCGCTGGATCTGGTTCAACATCACCACGCACACGTGGTGTCACTGCTGACCGAACACGGCCGGCTGGGCGAACCGATCGTCGGGGTCTCCTTCGACGGCACCGGGTATGGCCGTGACGGATCGATCTGGGGCGGAGAAATCCTCGCGCTCGGACGCGACAGCCACCGCTTTACCCGAGTCGCCCACCTGATGCCGGTGCCGCTGCCGGGTGGGGATGTCGCGGTGCGCAATCCATTGCGGCTGGCGCTATCCCAGTTGTGGATGGCAGGTATCGACTGGACATCGGATCTGGCGCCCGTCACCGCCGCCACGTCCGCCGAGCTCAACGTCACGCGTTCACAGCTGCGAAGTGGTGTGGGCTGCGTTCCGTGCTCGAGCATGGGGCGGCTGTTCGACGCCGTCGCCTCGCTACTGGGGGTTCGGCACCGGATCGACTACGAGGCCCAAGCCGCGATTGAGCTTGAGGTGCTGGCCGAGTCGGGTGACCTGACCGCGGCACCGACGTTGCGGCTGGATGTGCGCGCCGCCGGGGAGCTCGACCCGCGTGGCATGATCCGCGCGATGGTGTCGGCCTTACGCGCCGGTGTTGAACCCGCGGCGCTGTCCGCTGCGTTCCATGAAGCGATCGCCGTCGCGGTTACCGATGCGGTCGGCCTGGTTGCCGGCGGCGTGCGGTTGGTGGGCCTTACCGGTGGGGTGTTCCAAAACGTGTTGCTGTTGCGGGCATGCCGAGAAGGACTGCAAGAGGCTGGTTTTGAGGTGCTCACCCATCGCACGGTGCCGCCGAACGACGGCGGGCTGGCGCTCGGCCAAGCGGCGATCTCGGTGCTGAGGGCACGGGACCCCCACTTCGATTCAGAGGAGGGCTGATCGATGACGACCACCGCGATCGATCGCGGGCTGGGCGCCGACCTGGCCGCCGATCTTGCCGCCACCGCGCTCAGTTTGGCCAAGCGGTTCGCCGCGGGCGCCACCATGTGGTCGATTGCGCCGGGCTGGGAGCCGCACGCGCAGCACATCGCAGTCGAATTCATCCACCCGGTGATCGTCGGCAAGCGAGCATTGCCGGCCGTGGCACTGACCGGACCTGACCTGGTGGATCTGGTGCGGGTGTCGGTGCGTCCCGGTGACATCGTCATTGGCGTCGGAGCTGCCGGCAATCGCGATGTGCGGTCGGTGATGCGCCGGTGCCCGGCCTGGGGCGCCACGACCGTTTGGGTCGGCAGCGGTGAGCGGCCCAAAAGCGGCAGCGCCGACCATGTCCTATGGCTGGACGACCCTGATCCCAGGGTGCCCGCCACCGGCGGCTTCGTGCTGTTCTACCACCTGCTCTGGGAACTAACTCATGTTTGTTTCGAACATCCGGGCTTGCTCAGGCCGACGGCCGAGGAGCAGGTGTGCGTCACATGCAGCGACGAAGGCCGTCTCGGTGAAGTGGCGGCGGTATCACGCGACGGCATGGCCCAGGTGCGCGTCGGCGGAAAACTGGCAACCGTCGCGACGACGCTGGTCGACCCGGTCGACACCGGTGATCTGGTGCTGGTGCATGCGGGGACGGCGATCACCCGCGTCAGCGACGAAGATGCCGGCACAGCCGGGATCAAGGAGTGACGCCGATGAATCCCGCGATGAAGAGGACGGTCGATGACTGAAGAACCGACCAACTTCCTGTATCCGTTTCTCGATGCGCAAGAGAACGACCCGCAGTCGCTGCTGGCCGACCTGACCGGGTCAGCGCAAGCGAAGGCAGCGGAGAGTCTGGCCCTGCGTCGATCCACGCTGGAGGAAAGCGCCGAACTGTTGGCGGCTGCCGCTGCGGAGATGGCGGCCCGGTTCGCGGCGGGAGGACGGTTGTTCACCTTCGGCAATGGCGGCAGCTGCACGGATTCCACCACGCTGGCGAAATTGTTCGCGCGGCCGCCGGCCGGTGAACCGCTGCCGTCCTGGTCGTTGACCGCCGATCAGGCGATCCTCACCGCGCTGGGCAACGACGTGGGCTATGAGTTGGTGTTCGCCCGGCAACTCATCGCCCGCGCAAAAGAAGGGGATATGGCCATCGCGATGTCAACCAGCGGTAGTTCACCCAATCTGATGGCAGGGCTGAAGGAGGCTCGTCGCCGCGGACTGTACGCCGTCGGCTTCGCCGGTTACGACGGCGGCACCTTCGCGAAGAGTCCGGAAGTGGACGCCTGTTTCGTCGTTCGATCACAAAGCGTGCACCGCATCCAGGAAGCGCAGGCGCTGCTGGGTTACCAGCTTTGGCTGAACGTGCAGGAACAGATGGCGAAGCACGGGGTGGCGGTCGGATGAGGCGGCGGTCAAATGCGTAAAAATGCAGATGAATACCTTTCCGCCGGACCGAGGTTCAATGAGAGCCAGGTGATCGAGCGGATCGAATCATTCCGAAGGCGCCGTCCACGGTTGCTCGACGATCACGTGACGCTGGCGCACGGAGCCGGCGGAAAGGCGTCGGCCGCCCTGATCGACGCGGTGTTCTTGGAGGCGTTCCGTAACCCAATGCTGGAGTCGCTCGGCGACAGCGCGGTCATCGCCTTGCCCGGGGGTGAGCGGCTCGCCCTATCCACCGATTCTTTTGTAGTACAACCCTGGCGGTTTCCCGGAGGATCGATCGGCGAACTCGCGGTGCATGGCACCGCTAACGACCTCGCGGTGGCGGGTGCTGTGCCGCAATGGATTTCAGTGGCATTCGTGCTCGAGGAAGGCTTTCCCATCGCCGAGCTTCGAGAGATCGTGGCGGACATGGCAGCTGCAGCCGCGCAGACTGGTGTGCAGATCGTCGGTGGTGACACCAAGGTGGTGCCCAAGGGCGCGGCTGACGGTGTGTTCATCACCACAACGGGCGTCGGGATTATCCCCGCGGGGCGCCAACTGTCATCGCGGTCGGTGCGTTGCGGCGACAAAGTGTTGTTGTCGGGATCGATGGGCGATCACGGGATGGCGGTGATGCTGGCTCGCGGCGACCTGGCCATCGAAGCTGATATCCGTTCCGACACTGCCTCGTTGAGCCCGCTGGTGGAAGTGCTGTTAGCGGCGGCGCCGTCCACCCGCTGGTTGCGGGACGCGACCCGCGGCGGGGTGGGCACCGTGTGTAACGAACTGGCCCAGGCCTGCGGTCTGGCGGTAGTGCTCGACGAGGAGCGGCTCCCGTTGCACCCGATGGTCACTGGTGCGTGCGAACTGCTGGGCATCGATCCGCTCTACGTAGCTAACGAGGGCAAGTTCGTCGCCGTCGTCGCGCCGGAAGAGGCCGAGACCGGGCTCGCCGCGTTGCGGTCGCATCCGTTGGGTGCCGATGCGGCCGAGGTCGGGGAAATCGTCACCGAACCTGCCGAGACTGTGGTGCTGCGGACCGGGTTCGGAGGCTCGCGGATCGTCGACATGCTCGTCGGTGATCCGCTGCCGCGGATCTGTTGACGTGACGATCGCAAGCGCGGCGAAGCCGGGCGCAGCGGGTCGCCACGAGAAAGGACGTGACGATCGCAAGCGCGGCGAAGCCGGGCGCAGCGGGTCGCCACGAGAGAGGACGTGACGATCGCAAGCGCGGCGAAGCCGGGCGCAGCGGGTCGCTACGAGAGAGGACGGACGGAAATGTGTCTTGGTATCCCCGGGCGCATCGTTGAAATAACCGACCCGGCAAGTTTTCTGGCGAAGGTCGACGTAAGTGGTGTGCAGCGCACGATCAGCGTGCGGCTACTGGAGAACGACATGCCCAAACCCGATGAGTGGGTGCTGGTCCATGTCGGTTTTGCGATGGCCAAGATCGACGAGACCGAGGCGTTGCTCACGCTTGCGGCCGTGAAGAAGCTCGGTGACGCCTACGCCACCGAGATGGAAGCGTTCGACTCGTCGGCCATCGTCTGACCGGGAAGGATTTGTAATGAAATTCGTTGAGGAGTTCCGCGATCCGGCAGCAGCCCGCAGACTGCTGGTTGCGATCGAGCACCTGGCCGGTCAGGATGGAGAGCCCTTCAAGTTCATGGAGGTGTGTGGCGGGCATACGCACACCATTTACCGCCACGGCATTGAGCATCTGCTGCCGGAAAACGTCGAACTGGTCCACGGTCCCGGCTGCCCCGTGTGTGTGATCCCGATGGGCCGAGTTGATGACGCCATGTGGCTGGCTCAGCAACCCGACGTGATTTTCACCTGCTTCGGCGACATGATGCGGGTACCCGGCTCACACGGCAGTCTGCTCGACGCAAAGGCCCGCGGTGCCGACGTGCGGTTCGTCTACTCGCCGCTGGACGCCTTGAAAATCGCGGTCGATAAGCCGGACAAACAGGTGGTGTTTTTCGCCGTCGGTTTCGAGACCACCGCACCCTCCACCGCGGTGACGCTGGTGCGTGCGCGCGAGTTGGGTTTGCGCAACTTCAGCGTGTTCTGCAACCACGTCACGATTGTGCCGCCGATCAAGGCGATCCTGGAATCTCCGGACCTGCGGCTCTCCGGCTTCATCGGACCCGGACATGTGTCGACCGTCGTCGGGAACCGGCCGTACCGGTTCGTGCCGGAGGTGTACGGGAAGCCCCTGGTGGTTTCAGGATTCGAGCCGCTGGACATCCTGGCGTCGGTCGCGATGCTGCTGACACAGATCCGTGAGGGCCGTTGCGAAGTGGAGAACCAGTACTCGCGGGTGGTGCCCGAGCACGGCAACCCGGCGGCACTGGCATTGATGGGCAAAGTATTCGCGCTGCGCCCACACTTCGAATGGCGTGGCCTGGGGTTCATCTCGCAAAGCGCGTTGCGGTTGAGCGACGATTTCGCGGACTTCGATGCCGAACGTCGGTACGCGATGCCCGGGGTGCGAGTAGCCGACCCGAAGGCGTGCCAGTGCGGCGAGGTGCTCAAAGGTGTGCTCAAGCCTTGGGAATGCAAGGTTTTCGGGACCGCCTGTACTCCGGAGACACCGATCGGGACCTGCATGGTGTCCCCCGAGGGCGCGTGTGCGGCTTACTACAACTTCGGCCGGATGCACCGCGACGCAGTCAAGCTCGTGGGGTCAGCCCGACGGGTGTGAGCGTGGCGACGCCGTCTGTTGACACTCGGGGAACAGAGATGTTCGCCCGTTACGCCTATGCTCCCAATGCCCTGGGTTACTGCGGTCCGCCGCTGGCAGCGACGCTACGGGACGGCTCAGTG
The DNA here is from genome assembly GCA_963767765.1 of uncultured Actinomycetota bacterium. Lineage (GTDB taxonomy): Bacteria > Actinomycetota > Actinomycetes > Mycobacteriales > Mycobacteriaceae > Mycobacterium. The sequence goes on from CAVYEX010000003.1 coordinate 181,922, forward strand.
GAGGACCTGCGGATTGCTGCGACGAAGTTCTCCGGCGCCTGGCCGTATCTGCAAGTGCTGTCGAAGATGACGGGTATCCCCGATCCGCTGGATCACCGACTCGTCGAGTCGTACTGGCTCGGCGGTGGTGTCGGCGCCGATCTGAACCCCGACGAGTTCATCGACGAGTTGCTCGCGATCATCGGCCCGCAGGCGCGCCGCTATTGGTCGCATCTGAGCCCGGACTTGGCGGATGAGGCGGCGGCCAATCACTGCTTCCATGTGTTCGGGGTGTATCCGTGGTCACGGTTGCTCAGCCACTCCCCCCAAGGCCTCCAGGAGCATCCGCTGAGCGTCCTGGAAAATTGCCGTATCACCTCAGGGACAGTGCTTTCCCGCGGCGGCGACAATGCTCACGTGTTGTACCGAAAGCTTGCCTGGGACGGTCACGCGCTGGTCCTCTGCGAACCGTCAGTGCGTCGACTCGACCTGTGGGCCGACGGGTACAGCGCAGTGCCCGATGTGGCTGCCGGCGACGAAGTAGCGATGCATTGGGGTCGGGTGTGCGGCCGGTTACGACCCGAACAGGTGCGGGCCCTGGCCGACGCCACTGCACGCCAGCTTTCGGTCACCAATCAACGACTGGCGCGGACCTAGGATCCGCGAAGAAGCCGTCACTCACTGGTGGGAGTGGGCGTGGCTTTCTTCCTGACCGGCCTGGTGAGCGTGTGAGTGAGTGTGTTCGGTCCCGTCGTCGTGGGTGTGTGCATGCTCGTGCTCGACATCACCTTGCTCGTGGGAATGGTTCGGGTCTTGGTCGCAGGTAGCGTGGTGCGACATTGGATCGCCTCCTTCGTTGATTTGCTTTACCAGCCCGAAGTTACCAGAAAAGATGCACATATGAACAGCTCTTCATTTGGCGTTCGATGAGATAGGTTGTCGCTATGGGACACGGGGTTGAGGGCCGCACCCGGCCGGCCGCGCGGCTTGACGTCGAATCCGCCACCCACGTAGCGACCACGTTGCAGGCGTTGGCGACTCCGAGTCGGCTGCTGATCCTGACTACGCTGCGCCAGGGGTCGCGCCCGGTCACTGAGCTGGCCGACGAGATCGGGATGGAGCACTCGGCGGTTTCTCATCAGCTGCGGCTGCTGCGCAATCTCGGCCTGGTAACCGGCACGCGATCGGGCCGCAGCATCGTCTACAGCCTTTACGACAACCACGTCGCCCAACTGCTGGACGAGGCTATCTACCACAGCGAGCACCTGCGCCTGGGCCTGGCCGAACGACCCCAGTCAGCAGGCTGACCGCCCGGGCTCAGCGCCGATCCGGTTGATCCACGGTTCCCTGGCATTGCGGGCACAGGCCGTGCAGAGTCAGACCGGCCCGCTCGGACAGCCGGAAAGAACTGCCCGCCATCGCTTGTTCGAGTGCCGAAGTCAACTGCCCGGCAGGCACTTCGATGATCGAGCCGCATCGGTTGCACACTGCGTGATGGTGCGGGACTGCGGCCAACCCGTAGGTGGTGACGCCATTCTCGAGGGTCAGCGCGTGCAGCACACCCTGGTCGACCAGCGTGGTCACGGTCCGGTAGATCGTCGCCAAGTCAGGAGGCGTCGTTTCGGTGGGCAGACATTCACGCAACCGCTGATCGATCTCGGCGACCGACAGGTGACTACTGACCGACTCGAGTACCGCGAGCACCGCGATCCGGGACGCCATCCGTCGCAGTCCGTGGGCACGTAGTAGCTCACCGATCCGCTCGGTGACGGCCGGATCCGAAGCCGACGACTTGGCCACCGATCCATTATCGCGCGCCGACGGGTGTGACCGCACGTGATCACGCGCCCGATTGTCGTGTTGTGCGGCTGACTGGAATCGCGCTCGGGCTGGTGGCGCTCGGCCTGAAGGCCACCATCGTGCCGGTCAAGCAGGACTCATCGGCGCTGCATCGCTACACCCGGCATGACCGGAACGACGGTCTGGGAAGTGTTTCCATACCCGATCGCATTCATCAACGTCGGCATCTTGGCCGGCATCCGGGTCGTCGCTCGAATGCGCCGCGGTGTTTACGACGAAGCAGAACTCGAAGAACAGCTCAACGCACCGCGGAATGCTGAACCGGTTCCTCAGCCGGTTCACCACATCAATCACCCAGTCGTGGCCTGTAGCCCTAGTGAATTGTTCGGCTCGGCTCCGACACCGCGACTGAGGTCACATTGCTGGTTTCAGCGCGAACTGGCGCGGCTGTTGGTCTGCCTTGGTATGCGGTGTCACCCGTCACGGGTCTGGGCGGCCGGCCCCTGATTGTCGGTTGCGTCTACGCGATTCAGCGCCGTTGAGTCCGGTACTAGGGTTCGCGGCCGACCGGAATCGAGCATCTCGACGACTGCTTATGCGAACCGGTTGCAATTGCAACCTCGGCGGCGTATAGCGGAAAACAACCTTCGCTGTTGGGAAGGGGCCGTCATCCAGCCAGGTTGGCCCGCTAGGCACGGGGCAATCGGGGGTTCGCGTGATCATTACCGCGCATGCAGTTAGGCAGACGGTGAGGCCTGCCCTTTTACCGCGCCGATTCAGCGAAAGCGGAATCTTGCTGAACGACAGGACGGCCGAATTCACACCGGTACCGCTAATCCGCTGGTCGCCCGGCTTGTCCGCTGATGACTCAGTGGAACTGACCGGAAGGAGTATTCATCATGGAACTGCAAGTTGTTCCCGAGGGCCTGGCCGCTACTGCTGCCGCCGTAGAAGCCCTCACCGGCCGCTTTGCGATTGCACATGCGGCCGACACCACCCAGTTCACTGCGGTAGCGCCGCCTGCGATCGATTTAGTATCGCTGCAGACCGTGGGCTACTTCAGTCTCCAGGGGATCGCGCATCACGCTGTCGCGGCTAGGGGTGTTGAGGAACTGGGCCGTGGCGGTGCCGGTATGAATGAGTTCGGCATCAAATACGCCCGTGGCGACGCGGCGGCGTCGTCGTCGTACCTGCTCGCAGGCGGCTAGCGATGACCGCGCAGATGTGGATGGCCGCGCCGCCAGAAGTGCATTCGGCGCTGCTGAGCAGCGGCCCCGGGCCGGGTGCGTTGCTGGCGTCCGCTGACGCGTGGACTGCGCTGAGCAGCGAATACAATTCGGTGGCCACCGAACTCGATGCGCTGCTAAGTGCGGTTCAGGGCAATTCGTGGGATGGACCGAGCGCCGAAGCGTATGTGGCTGCCCATATGCCGTACCTGGAATGGTTGGCGCAGGCCAGCGCCAATAGCGCCGCAATGGCCGCCGAGCAGGCAACCGCGGCAGCGGCCTACACTGCCGCGGTGGCGGCCATGCCGACACTGTCGGAACTCGCCGCCAACCACGCGACCCATGCAGTGCTGGTAGCAACGAATTTCTTTGGGATCAACACTATCCCGATCGCGGTGAACGAAGCTGACTACGTCCGGATGTGGATTCAAGCCGCGACCACGATGGAAACCTATCAGGCTGTCTCTGCTGCGGCGGTGGCCGCAGCGCCGACCACCACACCGGCACCGCAAATCATCAAGGCCGACGCCGCCTCCGCCGCCCTGCCGTCAACTCCGACAGTCCCGCAGTGGTATTACCAAGTAGACCAGCTGGTAAGTCAGCTGATTCCCCAAGACGTCTACCATGCCTTGGTCTCCCCAGGAAATCTTGCAGCACATGGCAACCCGCCGACGCTATTTGAGTTTATATTCCCACCTGATCAGGAATTTCTCCCGCCACTGCCTCCAGGTACAAACCCGTATTCGGTAATCTTCAACACGGTTTCGTCGTTGGCGCAGGAAGCGCCCCCGTTCTTTGTCAGCGCTTACTTGAATACGGCGCAAACTCCCGCACAGTTCCTCTTTGCCTTCCCGCTCTTTTTCACCACGCTGTTCACTCATGAGATCGGCACTATCGGCCAGGTCGCTACCCTGTTCGCCACGCAGCCGGTCTATCTGCTGCCGCTGGCCCCGCTTGTCGCCACCCCGCTGTTCGTGGCTCCCTTAGCTGGGCTGCCTGCTCTGGGAGCGTTGGCTGGCGCCGCGGGATTAGCAGGCGTGGCCGCTGCGCCCACAATCCCAGCCGTAGTCGACCCGACGGCCGTCGGGCTCGCCCCCGTGTCGAGCCCGTTCGTCCCCGCGGGTACAACTGCCGCACCTGGAACGGTGCTGAGTTCGGTGGCGGCAGCTCCTACGCCGGCCCCGCCTGCAGCTCCAGCTGCCGGCGTTCCACCGCCGCCGCCACCGGCCGGTGCCGTGCCGCCGCCGTCCATCTCAGGCGCAGCAAACTTTGGCTACCTAGTTGGGGCTTTTTCCGCCGCGGACAACTTGAGGTCGAGCACCCGTGCGAAGGCTCAGAAACCGGCACCCGGCAAGACAGCAGACCCGGCCGTAGCGGCCGTGGCGGCCACGCGAGAAATGACTCGGGCACGTAAGCGTCAACGGGTGAAGGTGCACCAGCTGGGCCGCGGGTATGAATACATGGACCTGGACGACAGCCTGAGCCCCGATGAAGACGTTACGGGTGATCAGCACCCCACCTCGACTGCCGCGTCAGATCAGGGTGCAGGAACGCTGGGATCCGTTGTTAAAACACACATTACGGCCGCCGCCCAGCCGGCGGGGCTGACTACGCTGGCCGGCGATTCGGTCGGCGAGAACCTGACGATGCCGATGGTGCCGGGCACCTGGGACAGCGATTCGGAGGCGCGAGCCGATGCGGGAGACGGGGACCACTGGGACTACCACACCTGAAATGCCGGTATCCCATCGAGGGCGGCCGACTGCTGATTATCGCTACCCTCTCTGCCGGGTGCCAACGGCTTTCCGCAGCGTACCTGCACTTTCCCGGCGTCGGCGGCACGGCAGACTGGCCGTCGTGCCCGGTTCGATCTGCGATGTGCTGCCCACGGCGGCTGCCCTGCTGGGTGTTACCGAGGGCGTTGACGCGCTGTCGTTGAGCGACCGGGTCGGCCAGGTCCGTCGCGTTGCGGTGGTGCTCGTCGACGGAATGGGTTTGCATCTGCTCTCTGAGCTGGCCGCCGACGCGCCGTTGCTCGCGTCGGTCATCGGCGGCGGTACCGGTCGGGTCGAGGAACTGGCGTGCACCTTCCCGTCGACCACACCGACCAGCCTGGTGTCGCTGGCGACCGGCGTCTGGCCCGGTGAGCACGGGGTGCTGGGCTTCACCGTCAAGCTGCCCGGCACCGACCGGGTGCTCAACCACCTGTCCTGGCAAGACGACCCGCCGCCCCGCCAATACCAGCCGGTCCGAACCTGGTTCGAACGGCTGACCGCCGCGGGCGCGCCGACCCGGGCGGTGCTGCCGGCGCAATTCCTCGGCAGCGGCCTGACCGCCGCGGCCTATCGCGGAGCGGCCTTTTGCCCCGCCCAGCCGGGGCAGGACTACGCCCAACTGGTGAGCGACGAGCTCCGCTCGGCGCCCGGGCTGGTCTACGGCTACACCGCCGAACTGGACACCGCCGCCCACCTGTTCGGCATCGGCTCGCCGCAGTGGCATGCCGCGGCCGCGTCGGTGGATGCCCTGCTCAACCGGCTGGTCGAGACGCTGCCCCCGGATGCCGCCCTGCTGGTCACCGCCGACCACGGCGGAGTGAACGCCGCGCCGCAATCGCGGATCGACCTCGACGCCGAGCCGCAACTGGCTGCCGGCGTGCGGGTGGTCGCCGGTGATCCACGGGTGCGCTACCTCTACACCGAACCCGGTGCGGCGCCGGATGTGCTGGCCGCCTGGCGGGCAGTGCTCGACGGACGCGCCGAGGTGTACAGCCGCGAGCAGGCGGTCGCGGCTGGCTGGTTCGGCCCGGTGCGTGCCGAGCATCTGCCGCGTCTCGGCGACGTGGTCGTCGTCTGCACCGGTGACACCGCGGTGCTGGCAAGCGGGCGCGAGCCGCCGGAGGTCGGTCAGCTCGTCGGGATGCACGGCGCCGCCACTGCCGCCGAGACGGCGATACCGCTGATCGTGTTTCGCGGCCGATAGTTCGCCGCGCGTTCGTGTTTCGCCCGCGGACGCGCTGCTACAGTGGGAGCACTGTGAGGTTTCAGGCAAGCCGGCCGACGCGGTGGCGTTCGACGATCGCCATCGCCGCGGCAGTCTGCATGCTCGCCGCTGTCGCCGGATGCTGGCTGCTCCGGTTCGAGCGCACCACACCCGCCACGCCACCGGACTCGCACGCATGGTCGGCTGTCCACCCCGACCACGGGCACCTGGGGCAGACTTCGTCGCCGACCGGTCACACGCCGTTCAAGTCCGCGCAGCTACATCGCAATCGGCCGCCGACCGCAGCACGGGTCGTCGCCACGCCACAAAGTTCACCGTCGGCAATGTCGTCACCGGTGGTGTGGTGCTGGCCGGGCGGAAGTCAAGCTCGGGCGCCGGCCGCTGATCGTTCTGGTCGAACTCTGCTGACGCAGTTCGGCATTGCCCGACGCTGAGTAGCCGGGCGCCGCACGCTGACGCCATGCCATGACGGCCGGCGAGCGTCGTCGCACGTCCACAGCCTCGTTGTGACCGGCAGGTCGAACGCGGCGATGTAAATAACGCCGGATAAGGCGCCAGCTTTTCCTCCGCTCGCCTCGCAGCTGCGGCCACGCCTGTCGGTGCAGCAGTGCGCCGCAGCAGCGACCGACCTGTCGTCCCGTATCGAAATCTCCTGTCAGAAAGAGAAAACCATGTCAACTCGTGCTACCGTCCCCAGCCGCCAAGGTGGTGGATAACGATGGACTACGGGCTGTTTCCCCCCGAAATAACCTCCAGCCGAATGTATTCCGGGCCTGGCGCCGGTTCGATGCTGGCCGCCGCGGCAGCGTGGGACGAGATGGCCACCGAGCTGGGCGCGGCGGCGGTCTCCTACTCGTCGGTCATCTCCGGACTAAGCGGCGCGTCATGGCAAGGCCCGTCGTCGGCGTCGATGGCGGCCGCGGCCGCCCCGTACATCGCGTGGCTGAATACCACCGCCGCACAGGTTGAGCAGGCGGCCAGCCAGATCAAAGCGGCTGTGGGCGCCTACGAGACCGCATTCGCGATGACGGTGCCACCCTCGCTGATTGCCGCCAATCGTGCTGAGCTGACGACGCTGATCGCCACCAACGTCGTAGGGCAGAACGCGCCGGCGATCGCAGCCACCGAAGCCCAGTACGGCGAGATGTGGGCTCGCGACGCCGCCGCCATGTACGGCTACGCCGGTTCGTCGGCGGCGGCCTCGAAGGTGACCGCGTTCAGTGCGCCCCCGCTGATGACCGATCCCGCCGGAGTGACCAGTCACACCGCGGCGGCCGCCCAGACCGTCGGCAGCTCGGCCGGCGCCCAAGCGGACACGGTGCTGTCGACCATGCCGCAGCTGATCGCGACGGTGCCCCCCGCACTGCAGGGTCTTGCATCCCCCTCGTCGACATCGTCGACGTCGGCGTTGTCGGCTTTGACGCCGTCGCTGTCGCAGCTGAGCGCCCTCACCATGCCGGCCCGGTTCGCGACGTACCCGCTGAACTTCGTGCAACGGGCGATGACGATGGCGAAAGGCGTCGCGACGCCGGGCGCCGCGGCCGTCACGGGGGTGAAGGCAACGGGAACCGGCGTCTCGGCTGGGCTTGCCGCAACTGCGGGAGTACCTGCCCCGGCGGGACTCCCGAACCTGAGCCCAGCAGTGGTGGCGTCAGCGGAGATGGGCCGGGCTGTCTCGCTGGGCCCGCTATCGGTACCGCACGGCTGGGCCACGGGCGTTCTAGCCGGCGCCGATGGAATACCGGCCGGCGCAGGGAGCCAACTCGCTGCGATGGGGTCGGCAACCGGCGTCGGCCCGGCCACAGGTGCATCAGCCGCCGTGCCGCCGGTGCTGCCGATCACCAACATGGCCGGCCGCGGCTTCGGCGCACAGGCGTCCCAATACGATCTGCGGCCCACCGTGATCCCGCGATCACCGTCGGCAGGTTGAATCCGCGTCCGGCATTGCCCTCACAGCGGGGTGACGTAGGCCGAGCTGATGCCGCCGTCGACCAGAAACGTCGACGCGGTGATGAACGACGCGTCGTCGCTGGCCAGAAACGCGACGGCGGCGGCGATCTCTTCCGGCTCGGCAAAGCGGCCCATCGGCACGTGCACCAACCGGCGGGCGGCGCGTTCGGGATCCTTCGCGAAAAGCTCCTGCAGCAGCGGGGTGTTGACCGGTCCCGGGCACAGCGCATTGACCCGGATGCCGTGGCGGGCGTATTGCACGCCGAGCTCGCGGGACAGCGCCACCACGCCGCCTTTGGACGCGGTGTAGGAGATCTGCGATGTCGCCGACCCCATCACCGCCACGAACGAGGCGGTGTTGATGATCGACCCGCGCCCGACCGGCACCATGTGCCGCAGTGCCGCACGGCAACACAGATACACCGAGGTGAGGTTGACGTCTTGCACCCGACGCCACGCCGGCAGTTCGGTCCTTTCGATCACGTCGTCGTCCGGCGGGGAGATCCCGGCGTTGTTGACCGCGACGTCCACCGCGCCGAAGGTGGCTGCCGCGGTGTCGAAGAGCGCGTTGACTGCCGCCTCGTCGGAGACGTCGACGGGCACGAACAATCCGCCGAGTTCGTCGGCGGCCTGCTCGCCGGCAGCACGGTCGATGTCGCCGACGACAACGACGGCGCCCTCGGCGTGCAGCCGCCGCGCCGACGCCAGACCAATACCGCCGGCGCCGCCGGTCACCACGGCGACCCGGTTGGCTAGTCGCCGGGTGAGGTCTACCCCGGACATGCGGTCTTGTCCGCGGCATGACTGCGGGCCGCGTCGACGACCGCGGCGAACAGCCGCAGATCGTCCAGCGACTCCTCGGGATGCCACTGCACGGCCAGCACGAAGCCGGGACCGGGCCGTTCGATCGCCTCGATGACGCCGTCCGCGTCCCAACCGCTGACGACCAGCCCGGCGCCGAGTTCGGCGATGCCCTGGTGGTGGTAGCACTTCGCGTCGGCGGACTCCCCGATCAGCGCGGCCAGCCGAGTGCCGGGCACGGTCCGGACCGGCAGGGTGGCGAACACCGCGTTGCCGACCCGATGCCCGCCATGGCCGATGACGTCGGGCAGATGCTGGTGCAGGGTTCCGCCCAGCGCGACATTGAGAACCTGGGCACCACGGCAGATCCCCAGCACCGGCAGCGTGCGGTTCAGCGCCTCGCGCAGCAGAGCGAACTCCCACGCGTCGCGGTCGGGGCCCGGCTCGTCGGCGTTCGGGTGCGGCGGTTGACCGTAGGTAGCCGGATCGAGGTCTTTGCCCCCGGTGATCACCAGTCCGTCCACGCTGTCGAGCACCCGGGCGGCAATGGCGGAGTCCGCCGGTTGTGGGGGCAACAGCACTGCGATCCCCCCGGCCAGAGTGACGCCCTGAAAATAGCCGACCGGAAGAAAACCGGCACGCACGTTCCAGATTCCGCTTTGCGCCTGGTCCAGATAGGTGGTCAGGCCGATGATCGGCCGAACCGCGTCGGCAGAACTCACCAGGTGCTGGTGCGCAGCACGATCTCGGCGGCCAGCTGCGCGGTCGACTCGTGGGCGTTTCGGCGGCCGAGCAGTTCGGCGATCCGATAATCGGCGTAGACAAATCGTTGACTGGCCCTGGCCACCGCCCGTGCCGCCGGTGTGCTCACCAGCGCGGTGGTGTTGATTTCCACTGGCGGACAGTGCTCGTCGCGAATGACACCGGCAAGGTCGGCCACTCGCGGGTGGCCGCGGTCGATGGCGATCAGACCGGTGAAGCGATCCAGTCTGGTGGCCGCCAGCTCCCACGCGATTTCTCCGCCGGTGCGGTCGCCGACCAGCACCCCCCACTGGATGTCCAGCCCGTCGAGAATCCCGACCACCGACTTCGGGGTCAGCCGCGGGTCGGGGCCGACGACGATCGTGCGCAGCGACGCCGTGTGCAGCCGCTCGCACACCGCGTCGTACGCGGCGACGGCGCGTTGCGCGGCACTCAGCACCACCACGACGGAGCCGTTGTCCGGGCCGGTGATGCTGACCGGAATGGGGAACCCGTCGACGGTAGTCATCATCGTCGAAGGCACTTGGGACAAGTTACGCCATCGGCGTTGACCGTGCGGGCCGTTTCCGAAGTTGTTTAGCTTGTTTTCACAACCGGTGCTGTGCAGGTGCTACATAGGTGGCTGAGCGCAACATGTATGTAACACGGCCGCAGTGTTTTTCGTGGCATTCAACCGTGTAATTTGGAGACGATCACCTTACGTGGTGGCGCCCCGTGTTCGATCAAATCGGTGATGGCGTCCATGTCGATGTGGGCGGCCAGCAGGTCGGCCATCACGTCCAGTTGCGCGTCGCGCCGCGCCGCGACGTCGACGTCGTCGGCGACGACGAAACCGTGACGCCCGGCCCGCTCCGCCACGGCGGCCAGCCACTCCCGCCGGAAGCTGTCGTTGTCGAAAAGCCCGTGCCAATGCGTGCCGAACACCGCGCCACGTCGATAGCCCTGCGGATTTCCGTCCACCTCGAACCAGGCGGCTTCGGTGCACCGCGTCACCCGGCCGTGGTGAATCTCATAACCGCACAACGGGACTTCCCAGCGGCGCAACACTTTGTCGGCACCGAAGACGATGTCGCCGTCTAGCAGTGCCAGCCCGTCGGCCCGTCCGCATCGGGTCTCCACGCCGTCCTCGATGGTGCGGCACAGCATCTGAAAACCGCCGCACAGTCCCAGCACAGCGCGCCCGGCGGCGGCGTGTGCGGCGATGGCGTGGGCCAGTCCCCGTTCGCACAGCCAGCGCAAGTCGCTGACAGTAGCTTTGCTGCCGGGCACCACGATGACGTCGGCATCGGTGAGGTCGGCGGCGTCGGCGACCCAGCGCACCAGCACCCCCGGCTCGCAGGCCAGCGCCTCGACGTCAGTGGAGTTGGAGATTCGCGGCAGCCGCACCGCCGCGATCCGCAGCCACTGCCGGCCGCGCGCCGGCTGCGGCATGCCCAGCACCCGGTTGGGCAGCACCGACACCGAATCCTCGGTATCGAGCCAACACTCTTCGGCGTAGGGCAGCACCCCGTAGGTGGGGCGGCCGGTCAGCTCCGTCAGTTGCCGCAGTCCCGGTGTCAACAGGTCCTGATCGCCGCGGAACTTGTTCACGACGAAGCCCGCGATCAGATCCTGGTCCCTGGCGTCGAGCACCGCGACCGTCCCGAACAGATGAGCCAGCACACCGCCGCGGTCGATGTCGCCGACCAGAATCACCGGCAGGTTCGCCGCCCGGGCCAGGCCCATGTTGGCGATATCGGTTGCGCGCAAGTTGATTTCGGCCGGCGACCCGGCGCCTTCGCAGATCACCACATCGAAATCGGCACGTAGGCAGGCTAATTCGTCGGCGACCAGCGTGGCGAGCCGGTCCCGATGGCTGAAGTAGGACGCCGCGGTCACCGAGTCGGCGACTCGCCCGTTGATCACCAGCTGCGCGGTTCGGTCGCTGCCGGGTTTGAGCAGCACTGGGTTGAACCGCCCGCTGGGCTGCAGCCCGGCCGCCCGGGCCTGCATCGCCTGAGCCCGGCCGATCTCACCGCCCTCGACGGTGACCACCGAGTTGTTGGACATGTTTTGCGCCTTGAACGGCGCGACGCGGCGCCCGCCGCGCGCCAGCAACCGGCACAGGCCGGCCACCACCATGGACTTGCCGGCGTCGGAGCTGGTTCCCGCGACGAGCAGCGCGCCGCTCACTCGGCCGGGCGACTCTGCGGATTCGTCCGCGACACGCCGCTGCGGCGTAGGGAACCGCAGGACCGCGCGGCGAGCGCAGAGGACGTCACAGCTGGGTGAGGATCTCGACGCCGGTGTCGGTAACCAGCAGCGTGTGCTCGAACTGGGCGGTCCACTTGCGATCTTTGGTGACCACCGTCCAGCCGTCGTCCCAGATCTCGTAGTCCAGTGCGCCCAGGTTGATCATCGGCTCGATCGTAAAGGTCATGTTCGGCTCGAGGATCGTGGTGACGGCGGGCTGGTCGTAGTGCAGCACCACCAGGCCGTTGTGGAACGTGGTGCCGATCCCGTGACCGGTGAAATCGCGAACGACGTTGTAGCCGAAGCGGTTTGCATAGGACTCGATGACCCGGCCGATGACCGACAGCGCCCGGCCGGGCCGCACGGCGTTGATCGCGCGCATGGTGGCCTCGCGGGTGCGTTCCACCAGCAGCCGGTGCTCCTCGGCGACGTCACCGGCCAGAAAGGTCGCGTTGGTATCGCCGTGCACCCCGTCGATGTAGGCGGTGACGTCGATGTTGACGATGTCGCCGTCTTCGACCACCGTCGAATCCGGGATGCCGTGGCAGATGACTTCGTTCAGAGACGTGCAGCACGACTTCGGATAACCCTTGTAGCCCAGGGTCGATGGGTAGGCGCCGTGGTCGACCATGTAGCTGTGCGCGATCCGGTCCAGGTGATCGGTGGTCACGCCGGGGGCCACGGCGCGTCCGGCCTCGGCCAGCGCGCCGGCGGCGATCCGCCCGGCGACACGCATTTTCTCGATGACTTCCGGTGTCTGCACCCACGGCTCGCTGCCTTCGCGTGCGGTCGGTTTGCCGACGTACTCCGGGCGTGAGATCGATTTGGGCACCGGCAGTGTCGGGGACTGCACGCCGGGTGACAGCGCGGTGCGAACAGGCATGCCGACAGCGTACTGCCCGGCTCGATCAGCTCAGGTCAGATAGTCACCAGGCAGCTGATCGAGCATGAACTTGGTCATCCGGACCGCGTACTCCGAACTGCCGCCGCCGACGATCAACGAGGCGAACGCCATGTCACCGCGGTATCCGGCGAACCAGGAGTGCGATCCGCCGGGGAACTCGGCTTCACCGGTCTTGCCGAACACGGCCCCGGCGCCGGAGATGTCGGTGGCGGTGCCGTTGGTCACCACCAGCCGCATCATCGGGCGCAGGCCGTCCAGCATCTTCTCGCTGACTCCGTTGGTATCACCGCTGACTGCGGTTGAGCGGCCCTCGATGAGTCTCGGCAGCGGGGTCTTTCCGGCGGCGACGGTGGCGGCGACCAGGGCCATCCCGAACGGGCTGACCAGTACCTTGCCCTGCCCGAAACCGTCCTCGGTCCGCTCGGACTGATCCACCGTCGGCGGCACCGAACCGGTCACCGTCGGGATGCCGTCGACCTGGTAGTCCAGGCCGATGCCGTACTGGGCGGCCGTCATCGTCAGACCCCGGGGCGGCATCCGGCTGGCCAGCTCGGCGAAGGTGGTGTTGCAGGAACTGGCGAACGCCCGTGACATGGGCACCACGCCCAGGTCGAAGCCGCCGTAGTTGGGGATGACGCGTTGTCCGATCTCCATGTGCCCCGGGCAGCCCAGCAACGTGTTGGGCGTGGCCATGTCGCGTTCGATGGCCGCGCCTGCGGTGACCATCTTGAAGGTCGATCCCGGCGGATACAGGCCGGTGGTGGCGATCGGCCCGGCCGCATCGGCCGCGGAGTTCTGGGCGACGGCCAGGATTTCACCGGTCGAGGGCTTCAGCACCACGATCATCGCCTGCCGGCCCTGGTTGTCCACGGCGTGCTGGGCGGCGTTCTGCACGGCGCGATCCAGGCTGATCGACACCGACGGGGCGGGTGCCGGCTCCACTTCGTTGAGCACGGCGACGTCGACGCCGTTCTGGTTGACGCTGACGATCCGCCAGCCCGCCTGACCGTCGAGCTGGTCGATGACTGCCTTCTTCACCTCGGCGATGATGGCCGGCGCGAACCGGTCGTCGGTGGGCAGCAGGTCGGCCTGCGGCGTGATCACCACGCCGGGCAGATCGCGCACCAGCGGTTCCAGCCGGTCGCTGTCGTCTTTGCGCAGTGTGATCAGGTCCAGCGGGGTGCCTGACGAACTGGCCTGCTCGGCCAGCCGTTGCGGGTCCACGGTGTCGTCGAACGGGCGCAACGCGTCGGCCACCGCGACCGCGGTGGCGATCAGGTAGGGCCCGGCGCGGCCGGCGTCCAGCGTGTAGTGAAACAGGTTGCCCGGCGCCAGCACATCGGTGCCGCCGAGCTCGTTGACCGAGGCGCGCCGCGGGGGGTCGGCCCGCAGCGCAAAGGTCTGATGCTCACCGAGCCGGGGATGCAGGTCGGTGGTGGCCCAGCGGACTTGCCAGCGGCCCTCATAGCGGGCCATTTTCAGCTGCCCGTCGTAGGTCCAGCTCCGGTTCTTGGGCAGCTGCCAGGTGTAGCGATAGGCGACGGTGCCGGTGTCTTCGGTGTACTTCGAGCTGAGCACCTGCGTGTCGAGGTGGATGGCCTGCAGTCCCGCCCAGGTGGCGTTGAGGGTTTCGCGCGCCGGTTCCGGATTGTCGCTGAGCTGGGCCGCCGCCGCGGTGTTGCCGACGGCCAGCGCGGCGAAGAACCGCTGGGCGATGGGCAGCGGACCGTCGGGTCGCGGGGTGCAGCTCGGCACGGCGACCGCGGTCAATGTGACTGCCGTGAATAGTGATGCGAATGTGACTGTTGATTTCATTGGGGCTGATGTTAGGTCTGTGACGGCGCCGTCGGCGGCGACACACCGATAGGTAATACGTCGGCGAGGACCAAGTGGCCGAGAGTGCGACAGCACGAACGAGTTCAGCCGATTTCCTGTGCACGGCTGAGGGCCGTCTTAGCATAGAGCCACTCTCAGGTTCGGCTCAGATTAGGGTGGACACGATGGCTCGAAGCGAACACTCCAAGCGGCAGTCCCGACGCGCCATCGGCATGGCGGCCGGTGCCTTTCTGACCACCGCCGCGATCGGGCCGCTGCTCAACGCACCGCTGGCCCATGCCGACTGGCTGGACCTCATCATCGACCCGCTCATCGGGGTGAGCGGAGCCGCCGGATCCGCTCTCGACGCCGGGACCGGCGCCACCGACCTCGCCGACCTCGGCAGTAGCGCGGCGGCCTCCGCGGATCCACTGGGGCTCGACACCGCGTTCTCATCCTTCGACGCCCAGGTGGAGGCCGCGACCCAGGCCTGGATCACCAGCCCGTTCGGATCTGAGCTCGACTCACTGATCAACCAGCCGTTCGTCGAGCTGTTCGGGCGAGACCTGATCGGTAACGGCGTCGACGACTTCACCGGAGTCAACACGTCGGTGTTCGGCAGCTCCGGAGATTTGGGCAACCTGGGCGACGGCGGGTTCCTGTACGGCAACGGCGGCGTCGGCGCCGACGGGGTCACCGGCGTGGACGGCGGCGTCGGCATGCCCGGCGGGTATGCCGGTCTCGTCGGTGACGGCGGCACCGGCGGCGTAGGGGCCGATGGCGCAGCCGGTGGCGTCGGGGGCACCGGCGGGCAGCTGCTCGGCGACGGCGGCACCGGCGGCATGGGCGGCGCGGACGCCGGGACGGGCGGCGCGGGCGGTGACGCAGTGCTGCTGGGCAACGGCGGCACCGGCGGCATGGGCGGCACCGGGGCCACCGGGGTGGCCGGGGTCAGCAACGGCCTGGGCAGCATGGGCGGGGCCGGCGGTGACGGCGGACATGCCGGACTCGTCGGCAATGGCGGCGTCGGCGGCGCCGGCGGGACCGGCGGCACCGGCGCCAATGCGGTCAACCCCACGCCCGGGCCGGCGGCGGCGCCCGGCGACACGGAGTCCCAGTTTCGGTTTCATCGCGTGCGCAGTTCCTGCCGATGTGTGCACGGCGAACTCGGTCGGCGGAGACGGTCAAGTCGGCAACGACGGCAACTCCTTCACGCCAACCGGCGGCGCCGGCGGACACGGAGGCTCGGCAGCAATCAGCGGTCGCGCCGGGTTCACCACCAGCGGCTCTGCCACGGCCGGTTCGGGCGGTAATGGCGGCATCTGCCGCCCCGGCGGCGGGGGCGGGAACGGTGGCGCCGGCGGCAACGCCTCGCTGACCAACATCGCGTCCGGCTCTGGCACGGCCGGCAACGGCGGTGATGGCACCAACGCCGTCGCCGCGGGCAGCGCCGGCGGGGCCGGCGGGGCCGGCGGCAACGCCTCCGCCAGTGGCTCGGGCAGCGTCGGCATCCACGCCGGTAGCGGCGGCGACGGTGGCAACGGAGCTGCCGGTGTCGCGTTGACCGCCAGCAACGGCGGTGCGGGCGGCACCGGCGGCGACGGCGGTGCCGGCGGTCAACTGATCGGCAACGGCGGCGCCGGCGGCACCGGCGGAATGGGCGGCACCGGCGGCACCGGCGCGCCCGGCGGCGCCGGTGGTGCCGGCGGCGACGGCGGCACGGCGACGATCTCGGGCAGCGCGGCCCCGGGCGCCTCGGCTGTGGGCGGCAACGGCGGTAGCGGCGGTAACGGCGCCAGTGCCCACAGCATCGGCGGCAACGGTGGAGTCGGTGGCGCTGGCGGCAACGGCGGCGCCGCCTCTGGGTACTTCGGTGACGGCGGCTCCGGCGGCAACGCCGGAACCGGTGGAACCGGCGGGACGGGCGGCGCGGGTGGAGCCGGCGGTCACGGCGGTGCCGGCGGCGCTGCTACGGCCCCCGCCGGCGATTCCACCACCAACGGCAGCGCCGGTCCCGGCGGCGCTGGCGGTAATGGCGCCGGCGGCGGCAATGGCGGCACCGGTGGAGCGCTCGGCGGAAACGGCGGGTCGGCAGGCCCACTGGGCACCGCGGGCAGCCACGGCACCGCCGGCAGCGGCGGAGCGCCCGGCGCCGGCGGCGCCGCCGGCGCGCAAGGGGCGCCGGGCACCGGTTTTCCCGGTAACCCGGGCGGTCCCGGCGCGCCGGGCTAACCGGCAGCGACCTGTCAGCGCGCCGAGATTGACGTGAGAGCCAAGATCCGCCGCGATTGAGGGCACTGGCGTCGATCTCGGGGCAGGCGCCCGGGTTAGTCGAGCAGGATCGTCGCGAACGAGCCGATTTCGCGGAAGCCGACACGGGCGTAGGTGGCGCGCGCGACCGCGTTGAAGTGGTTGACGTAGAGGCTGGCGATCCGCCCGGTACCGACGATCACCGCCGCCAGCGTCGCCGTCCCGGCGGCGCCCAGGCCCTGGCCGCGCCACTCCGGGTGCACCCACACCCCTTGGATCTGGCTGACCGCCGGCGATTGGGAGCCGACTTCGGCCTTGAAGATGACCTCGCCGTCCTCGAAGCGGGCCCACGCCCGACCGGCCGCGATAAGGCCGGCGACCCGGCGCCGGTAGCCCAGACCGCCGTCACCGACCCGCGGGTCGATGCCCACCTCGCCGATGAACATGTCGATCGCGGCCACCAGGTAGGGCTCGAGCTCGTTCGGCCGCACCTGACGCACGTCGGTGTCGAGCATGCAACCAGGCATGCGGTCGAGGGCCAGCAGCGGCTGGTGTTCACGCACATCGCGCGCCGGACCCCAGGCGCCCTCCAGTCGCCGCCACATCGGCAGTACCAACTCGGCTCGCCCCACCAGCGACGAGCACCGCCGCGACGTGCTCATCGCCTCCTCGGCGAACGCCTGCAAGTCGTCCGGCCCGCCGCGCAGCGGGATCAGGTTGGCGCCGGCGTAACACAGCGACTCCTCGGCGCCGCGCCGCGTCCACAACTCCCCGCCAATCGACGTCGGGTCGATGCCGTGGTCGGCCACCCGCGCGGCCACCATGCAGGATCCGACGGGGTCCTCGTCGAACACCCGGCGCACCGCAGCCTGATCGCGCGCACGCGACACTCGCCGCTCATCGGCCAGACGGAACAGGGGCGCAGCCGACATAGTGGTTCTTTCGGTGGAGACGGTGGCCAACCGGCCGTCTTCAGCTTACGGTCACAACCGGTGAACCAGTAGCTGTCGCCGCGCCGGGTGCGGTGGCGTGTTCGCTCGCCAGCCGCATCGCCTCCTCGATCAGCGTCTCGACGATCTGCGCCTCGGGCACGGTCTTGATCACCTCGCCGCGCACGAAGATCTGTCCCTTGCCGTTGCCCGACGCGACGCCCAGGTCGGCTTCTCGCGCCTCGCCGGGCCCGTTGACGACGCACCCCATCACCGCCACCCGCAGCGGCACGTCAAGCCCGTCCAGACCCGCCGTGACCTCGTTGGCCAGGGTGTACACGTCGACCTGGGCGCGCCCGCACGACGGGCAGGACACGATCTCCAGCGACCGCGGCCGTAGGTTCAGCGACTCCAGGATCTGGCTGCCGACCTTGACCTCTTCCACCGGCGGCGCCGACAGCGACACCCGGATGGTGTCGCCGATGCCCCGCGACAACAGCGCACCGAAGGCGACCGCGGACTTGATGGTGCCCTGAAACGCCGGCCCCGCTTCGGTGACGCCCAGGTGCAGCGGGTAATCGCACTGGGCGGCCAGCTGCTCGTAGGCGGCCACCATCACCACCGGGTCGTTGTGCTTGACGCTGATCTTGATGTCGCCGAAGCCGTGTTCTTCGAACAGCGACGCCTCCCACAGCGCCGACTCGACCAGCGCTTCCGGGGTGGCCTTGCCGTACTTCTGCATGAACCGCTTGTCCAGCGAACCGGCGTTGACTCCGATGCGGATCGGAATGCCTGCTGCGGCAGCGGCTTTCGCGACTTCGCCGACTCGGCCGTCGAACTCCTTGATGTTGCCGGGGTTGACTCGGACGGCCGCACAGCCGGCGTCGATGGCGGCGAAGATGTATTTGGGCTGGAAGTGGATGTCGGCGATCACCGGGATCTTGCTCTTGGTGGCGATCGCGGTCAGCGCGTCGGCGTCTTCCTGGCGGGGGCAGGCCACCCGCACGATGTCACAGCCAGCCGCCGTGAGCTCCGCGATCTGCTGCAGGGTGGCGTTGACGTCGTGGGTCTTGGTGGTGCACATCGACTGCACCGAGATGGGGTGGTCGCTGCCCACGCCGACGTCGCGGACCATCAGCTGGCGGGTGGCGCGCCGCGGCGCCAGGGTCGGTGCGGGCGGCGCCGGCATGCCCAGGCCGATGTGTTGGCCGGTGGCCATGGGTGTCTCCTAGTTGAGCCTGATCGGGTTGATGAAGTCGGCGGTGACGGTCAGCAGCATGAACCCGGCCAGCACCGCGAACACGACATAGGTCGCGGGCATGAGCCGCAGATAGTTCACCGGCGCGGCGGCCACCATGCCGCGCGCCGACCGGATCGTGTTGCGGATCTTCTCGAACACCGCGATCGCGATGTGACCGCCGTCGAACGGCAGCAGCGGGATGAGGTTGACGATGCCGAGCACGAAGTTGAGCTGGGCCAGCATCAGCCAGAACCCGGACCACGACCGCAGGTTGACCAGGTCGCCGCCGATGATGCTCGCCCCGACCACGCTGATGGGCGTCTCCGGGTCACGTTTGCTGCCCGTCAACGAGTGCACCAGGGCGCCGATTTTCGTCGGGATCTTCACCAGCGACTTGCCCAGCAGCACGCCGAGGTCGCCGGTGAACGCGGCGGTCCCGGGGATCGCCGTCACCGGGTTGTAGTGCCTGATCTCGGCCGGACCGTACTCCGAGGCGGAGACACCGACCGCGCCGACGGTGCTCGGGGCTTTAGCGTCGTCGGAAAGGAAACGCTTGGTCTGGGCGACGTCGACCACCGTCGTGATCTCGGTGCTGGTGCCGTGCTCGGTCCGCTTGACGACGAACGGCGTGGGACCGGTGAGCTTGCGCACGGCGGCGACCAGCTCTTCGGGGCTGTGCACCGGCGTCGCGCCGACCTGGACGATCTGGTCGCCGGGCTTGATGCCCGCCTGGGCCGCCGGCCCGGGGCCGGTGCACTTGTCGAGCTGGCCCTTCGTGACTTCGTTTTGCACACAGGTGGTTTGACCGACGTACGCGGCGGACTGCGGATGCAGATTCGGCAGCCCACCGACCAGCGCGATGGCGTAGATCAGCAGGACGCCGATGACGAAGTTCATGCCAGGCCCGGCCAACAGCACCGCGGCGCGCTTCCAGGTCTTCTGCTTGTACATGGCGCGGTCACGTTCGTCGGGCTCCAGTTCGTCGACCGACGTCATCCCGGCGATGTCGCAGAAGCCGCCGGCCGGAACCGCCTTGAGACCGTACTCGGTCTCACCGCGCCGCGTCGACCACAGCGTGGGACCAAAGCCGACGAAGTAGCGACGCACCTTCATGCCGGTCGCGCGCCCCACCCACATGTGCCCGCATTCGTGCAGGGCCACCGAGAACAGGATGGCGAGCGCGAACAGCACGATGCCTATGGCGAACATCATTGGATCGGTAAGACCTCCCGTGTGGCCCGATCGATCGCCGCCTGGGCGGCGCTGCGGGCCCAGCGTTGCGCGTCGAGTACGTCATCCACGGTAGCGGGTTGTGCGCCCCATTGGTCGGCGGCGCTCAGGACGTCGGCGATGGTGCGCACGATCGCCGGGAAGCCGATCCGCCCGGCCAGGAAGGCGGCCGCGGCTTCTTCGTTGGCGGCGTTATACACCGCGGGCAGGCAGCCGCCGGTGTGGCCGGCCCGGCGGGCCAGCTCGACGGCGGGAAACACCTCGTGGTCCAACGGCTCGAACTCCCAGCGGCTCGCGGTGGCGAAGTCGCACGCCGCGGCCGCGCCGGGCACCCGCTGCGGCCAGCCCAGCGCCAGCGCGATCGGCAGCTTCATGTCCGGCGGGCTGGCCTGGGCGATGGTCGAACCGTCGGTGAACGTGACCATCGAGTGCACGATCGACTGCGGGTGCACCACCACCTCGATGCGCTGATACGGAATGCCGAACAACAGGTGGGTTTCGATCAGCTCGAGCCCCTTGTTGACCAGCGACGCCGAGTTCAGCGTGTTCATCGGACCCATCGACCAGGTGGGGTGCGCGCCGGCCTGCTCGGGGGTGACGTGTTTCAGTTCGGCCGCCGTGCGGCCCCGGAACGGGCCGCCCGAGGCGGTCAGCACCAGCTTGGCGACCTCGTCGGCGGCGCCGCTGCGCAGGCACTGCGCCAAGGCGGAATGCTCGGAGTCGACGGGCACGATCTGACCCGGTCTGCGCCGCCGCCTGCACCAGCGGCCCGCCCGCGACCAGCGACTCCTTGTTGGCCAGCGCCAGCCGGGCACCGGAGGCCAGCGCGGCCAGCGTCGGCCGCAGCCCCACCGCCCCGACCAGTGCGTTCAGCACGACGTCGGCCTCGACGTTCTCGACCAGCCGGGTGACGGCGTCGGGTCCGCGGTAGCCGACATCGCCGACCGCGTCGGCGGCATGCTCGTCGAGCACCGCGACGTCAATGGCGCCGGTCGCCGCCCGCTGCTGGGCCAGCAGCTCCGGTCGCCCACCGCCGGCCGCCAGCCCGACCACCTCGAAGCGGTCCGGGTTGGCGGCGATGACCTCCAGCGCCTGGGTGCCGATCGAGCCGGTGCTGCCCAGCACCAGCACACGGAGCCGGCGGTCGCTGCTCCCGGGTTCCGAAGCGGGGGTGGTCACCTGCTTATTGTGCCGCGACCCGGCGCGGGTGACGAAATGCCCGACCGGTCCGAGCGGGCGGCGGCGGCGAATAACCCTCTGTGCTGTCCCTGATACTGGTCGGCCTCGTCGGTGGTTTGATCACCGGCATTTCGCCCTGCGTGCTGCCGGTGCTGCCGGTGATCTTCTTCTCCGGCGCGGGCCGCCCCTACCGGCTGATCGCGGGCCTGGTGCTCAGCTTCAGTGCGGTCACCCTGGTGGGTTCGGCCGTGCTGTCGCTGCTGCATCTGCCGCAGGACGCCCTGCGCTGGGCCGCGCTGGTCGCGTTGACCGCGATCGGGCTCGGACTGGTTTTCCCGGGTGTCGAACGCCTGCTGGAGCGGCCGTTCGCCCGCATCCCGCAAAAGCAGATCGCGACTCGCACCAACGGGTTCGGTTTCGGGCTGGCGCTGGGCGTGCTTTACGTACCGTGCGCGGGTCCGGTGCTGGCCGCGATCGTGGTGGCCGGTGCGACGGCGCGGATCGGGGTCGGCATCGTCGCGCTCACCGGTGCGTTCGCCGTCGGTACCGCGGTGCCGTTGCTGTTCTTCGCGCTCGCCGGCCACCGGGTGGCAGCGCGGGTGGGGGCCTTCCGGCGTCGCCAGCGCGGGATCCGGGTGGCCACCGGCATCGTGACGATTCTGCTGGCGGTGGCGCTCGTCTTCGACCTGCCGGCAGTGTTGCAGCGCGCCGTGCCCGACTACACCAGTGCGCTGCAGTCGAAAGTCGGCGGCCCCGACGGCTTACCGGAGGACGTTGAGCAGCAACTTAACCTGGGCGGCCTGGTCAATCCGCAGAACGCGCAGCTGTCCCACTGCAGCAACGGTGGCGCGCAGCTGCAGGACTGCGGTCCCGCTCCCGACATCAAAGGCATCACCGAATGGCTGAACACGCCGGGCAACCAGCCGATCGACCTGCACACGCTGCGCGGCACGGTGGTGCTGATCGACTTCTGGGCCTACTCCTGCATCAACTGTCAGCGCGCCGTCCCGCACGTGGTGGGCTGGTATGACACTTACCGCGACAAGGGTTTTCAAGTCATCGGTGTGCACACGCCGGAGTACGCGTTCGAGAAAGTCCCCGGCAACGTCGCGCACGGCGCCGCCGATCTGGGCATCCACTACCCGATCGCCCTCGACAACGGCTACGCCACCTGGGCCAACTACCGCAACCGGTACTGGCCCGCCGAATACCTCGTCGACGCGAACGGCGCCGTGCGCCACATCAAGTTCGGCGAAGGCGACTACAACGTCACCGAGAAGCTGATCAGAGCACTGCTCACCGCCGCGCATCCCGCAGCCGCCCTGCCGCGGCCGGTCGACGCGCCCGACACCACCCCGCGACGCGGCCTCACCCCCGAGACCTACCTCTCGGTGGGCAAGATGGTCAACTACCGCGGGGCCGGGACGTACGACCAGGGATCGGCGACGTTCAGTTACCCGCCGACGCTGCCGGCCGACAGTTTCGCACTGACTGGGCCGTGGTCACTGGATTACCAGGGCGCGACAGCCGACAGCGACCAGTCGGGCATCCGGCTCAACTACCATGCCGCCAACGTCTACCTGGTGGTCGGAGGCACCGGCACGGTCACGGTGACGCGCGACGGAAAAGCCGCGACGCTGCCGATCAGCGGGCCGCCCACATCGCACCGCATCGTGGCCGGCGAGCAGGTCGCCGCCGGCACGCTCGACGTGCGGCCCAGCAAAGGCCTGCAGGTGTACTCGTTGACCTACGGCTGACCCGTCCGGGCGGCACCCGGCTCCGAAGAACGGAGTGTAGGAGATCAACGCGACGGCGTCAGCCGTCCACGACGAAGGAGCAGACGGTGATGAAAGGGCAAAGCAAGGCGCTGGCGGCCACCGGTATCGCGGCGGCAGCGGTGCTGAGTCTCGCGGTGGCCACCTCCCCCACCGCCACGGCGGCCGACCTGGTCGGCCCGGGCTGCGCGGACTATGCGGCGGCCAATCCCAGCGGGCCGGGTTCGGTGGACGGGATGGCGCAGGACCCGGTCGCGGTGGCGGCGTCGAACAACCCGCAGCTGACCACGCTGACCGCTGCGGTGTCGGGCCAACTCAACCCGCAGGTGAACCTGGTCGACACGCTGGACAACGGCCAGTACACGGTGTTCGCCCCGACCGATGCGGCGTTCAGCAAGCTGCCGGCGTCGACGGTCGACCGGCTCAAGACCGACTCGGCGATGCTGACCAGCATCCTGACCTACCACGTGGTGCAGGGCCAGCTCAGCCCGGCCGCCGTCCCCGGCACCCACCCGACACTGCAGGGCGCCAACGTCAACGTCACCGGCGCCGGCAACAGCATGTCGGTCAACAATGCCGGCGTGGTCTGCGGCGGTGTGCCCACCGCGAACGCGACGGTGTACATGATCGACACCGTGCTGATGCCCCCGTCCTGACGGCGGCGCAGCCTCCGCTCGGCGGGGCAGCGGCCGGTATGCCAAAATGGCGGCAACGTTGTCCAGCCGAGCCGGAGGATGCGCTGTGGCCAGCACCGAGGTGGAACGTAGCGCCAGGGTCGAGGTCGCCGAGGTGCCGTCCGCGCAGTGGGGATGGACCCGGATCAACCACCGGACCTGGCACATCACCGGCGCGGTGGTGGTCATATTCCTGCTGGCCATGCTGCGCGGCAACCATGTCGGGCGCATCGAGAACTGGTATCTCATCACGTTTGCCGTGGTCGCGTTGATCGTCATCGCGCGCGACTGGTGGGGCCGGCGCCGGGGCTGGCTCAGGTAGCCGCCGCGCTACCGCCGCAACCGCCGATACGCCGCGCCGCTCAGCACGCCGGCCACCACGACCGCGAATGCCGCCAGCCACGGCCAGGCCCCGTGCTGCTGCACCCAGCCTGCCAGCGCGTCCTGCAGACGCCCCGCGCCGGCGATCACCGAATCCCCCTGTTCACCATGGTGATGCCCATGGTCCGGGTGCGCCCCCATCGACCGGATCTCATAGAGGCCGTAGTAGCCGACGTAGACGCCGACCAGCACCATCAGCACGCCGCCGATCCGGTTGACCCACGGCAGTACTCGGCGCAGGTGGCCGGCGACCGCCGAACTGGCCACCGCCGCCCCGACCGCCAGCACACCCACCACCAGGGTGAGCCCGGTGACGTAGGCCAGGTACACCGACACACTGCCCAGCAGTGAGCCGCCGCGCAGACTGGCCGCGGTGACCGCCAGGAACGGCCCGACCGTGCAGGACAGCGACGCGACCGCATAACTGACGCCGTAGCCGTACATCGAGCCCAGCGCAATCGTCGGAATCCGGGCCCGCGCCAGCGGTTCGGGCACGAACAACGTCAGTCGCCGGCCCGTCAGCAGCCACCCGCCCAGCAGCACCAGCGCAATGCCGATCACGACCGTCAGGTACGGCAGGTAGTGCTGCACCGTCGTCGCCGCCGACACCGTGAGCGCTCCGAAGACGCCGAACACGGTCAAAAATCCCAGCCCCATCATCGCCGTCGCCGCCGACGCCCGGGCCAGCGCGCCGTAGCCCGGCGGACCCCCGGCCGGTCGGTGCCCGTCGGGATCTTCCCCGCGCACCACCAGCAGCAGGTAACCGGGCAGCATCGCGAACCCGCAGGGGTTCAGCGCCGCCACCAGCCCGGAGGCGAAGGCCAACCCGACCAGCCCGTGGTTCACATCCCGAAGACTAGAGCAGCGCTGCGCCGTCGGCGGCCAACTGCCCGCACGCCGCGCTGATCTCGCGGCCGCGGGTGTCGCGCACGGTGCACGACACGCCCCGGCTGCGCACCCGGCGCACGAATTCGTGCTGCTCGGCCTCGCCGCTGGCGTCCCACCGGCTGCCCGGCGTCGGGTTGAGCGGGATCACGTTCACATGCACCAGCGGGCCCAGCGCGCCGTGCAGCCGCCGGCCCAGCAGGTCGCCCCGCCACGGCTGGTCGTTGACGTCGCGGATCAGCGCGTATTCCACCGACACCCGCCGTCCCGTCGTCTCGGCGTAGTAGCGGGCCGCGGCGAGCGCCGCGTCGATCTTCCACCGGGTGTTGACCGGCACCAAGGTGTCGCGCAGTTCGTCGTCGGGGGCGTGCAGCGACAGCGCCAGCGTCACCGCCAGCCGCTCGTCGGCGAGCTTGCGGATCGCCGGCGCCAGACCGACCGTCGACACCGTCACCGCGCGGGCCGAGATCCCGAACCCGTGCGGCGGGCGCTCGACGATCCGGCGCACCGCGGCCACCGTCCGGGCGTAGTTGGCCAGCGGCTCGCCCATGCCCATGAAGACGACGTTGGACAACCGGTCGCCGTGCTCGGCGCGCAGCGTCGCCGCGGCGCTGCGCACCTGCTCGACGATCTCAGCGGTTGAAAGGTTGCGGGTCAGGCCGCCCTGCCCGGTGGCGCAGAACGGGCACGCCATCCCGCAGCCCGCCTGCGACGAGATGCACACGGTCGCCCGCCGCGGGTAGCGCATCAGCACCGACTCGAAGGTGGTCTGGTCGACCGCCCGCCACAGCGTCTTGCGGGTCTGGTCGGCGTCGCAGCGCAGCTCGCGGGCCGCGGTCAGCAAGGCCGGGAACAGCGCGGCGCCGACCCGTTCGCGCAGCGCCGCCGGCAGGTCGGTCATCTGCTGCGGGTCGGCGATCAGCCGGCCGTAGTACTGGTGGGCCAGCTGTTTGGCCCGAAACGCCGGCAGCCCCAGGTCCGCGACCGCCGCCGCCCTGGCCGCGGCGTCAAGGTCGGCGAAGTGCCGGGGCGGCCGGGCGGCGCGCCGGGGCGCCTCGAACACAAGGTGGTGGGTCATGATCGCCTTCCATCCTGGCCCGTCCGGCACGCGGACGCCAAGATTGAAGCCACGGCCGGCGGGTATGGAGCACCGGTGAGCCGACGTGCCGAACTCGAGCAGGTGGCCAGCCGGGTCTTCGGCTGGCCACAACTGCGCCCGGCCCAGCTCGACGCAATGGAGGCGATCCTGGCCGGCCGCGACGTGCTGGCGGTGATGCCGACCGGGTCGGGGAAGTCGGCGATCTTCCAGGTGCCCGCCCTCCTGATTGACGGGGTGACGCTGGTGATATCGCCGTTGATCGCGCTGCAGCAGGACCAGATCACCCGCCTGGCGGACACCGGCGCGCCCGCCGCGGTGGCGATCAACTCCCGCCAGCGCGCCGACGAGGCCGACCGCACCCGGGACACGGTGCTGCACAACGACGCCGAATACGTGTTTCTGGCGCCCGAACAGCTCGGCAACGACGACGTCGTCGAGCGGCTGTGCTCCTCGCGGGTGTCGTTGGTCGTGGTTGACGAGGCGCACTGCGTGTCGGCGTGGGATCACGACTTCCGGCCGAGCTATCTGCGTCTGGCCGACGCCATCGAGCGTTTGGAGACCGAGCTGTACCTGGAGGACGCCGACAAGCGCGACGTGGTGTGCAGGACGGTGGCCGAACTCGACGGCCCGGGCCTGCTGTACACGGCCACCCGCAAGGATGCCGGGTTCTACGCGGCCGTACTGAGCGAACGCGGGTGGCGGCAGCGGCCTATCACGCCGGTCTGCGCTCGGCTGAGCGCGATGGGGTGCACCGCGGGTTCCACGGCGGCGATTACGACGTCGTCGCGGCCACTTCCGCGTTCGGTACGGGCCCCTATGAATCCAAGACAAGCCGGACGTGCGCTTCGTGGTGCACGCGTCGGTGCCGGATTCGCTGGACAGCTACTACCAGCAGATCGGCCGCGGCGGCCGGGACGGCGAGCCGGCGCTGGCTCGGTTGTTCTACCGCGCGCAGGACTTGTCGCTGGCCCGGATGTTCACCACCCAGCGTCCCGACGAACAGCTGCTCGCACGAGTACATGAGGCGTTGTCCGGATCGCGGCGCAAGCGGCTGAACAAGCTCGGCGCGGAGCTGGACGTGCGGGGCCGCAAACTGACCAACGCGGTGAACCTGCTCGAACTGGCCGGCGCGATCACCTCCACCCGCACCGGCTTTTCGGCCACCGACACCGACACCCCCGCCGCGGTGCGCCGGGCCGTCGGCGTCGCCGACGCCGCCGAGCGGGTCGACCGCACCCGGGTGGAGATGATGCGCGGCTACGCCGAAACCCGCGACTGCCGACGGCAATTCCTGCTCGGCTACTTCGGCGAGACGCTGGGGAAGCCGTGCGGCAACTGTGACCGCTGCGCGGCCAACGCCGCCGAGGGGCGCACGCCGGCCGAACCGCAGCAGCCCGCGCTGCCGGTCGACACCCCCGTCGAGCACACCCAGTGGGGACCCGGCGCCGTCATGAGCGGCGAAGCCGACCGCTTCACCGTGCTGTTCGACAACTACGGCTACCGCATCTTGTCGATGAAAGCGGTCCGCGAAGGCGGGGTGCTGCGGGTGCGCTGAGCCGCGCCTCCTTAGGACGCCAGGGTCAGCACAATCCAGGCCGCGACCGCGGCCGGCAGGAATCCGTCGAACCGGTCCAGCACCCCGCCGTGACCGGGGATCAGGCTGCCCATGTCCTTGATGCCCAAGTCCCGCTTGACCTGAGACTCAACCAGGTCGCCCAGTGTTGCGGTGACGACTACGACCAAACCGAGCACCACGCCCACCCACACCGGGCGCTGGGTCAGGAAGGCGACGCTGAGCACGGTGGCGGTGATCCCGAAGATCAGGGAACCGGCGAACCCCTCCCAGGACTTGCGCGGACTGATGGTGGGCACCATCGGGTGCTTGCCGATCAGCACCCCCAGGATGTAGCCGCCGACATCGGAGCACACTGTGCCGGCCAACAGCGAAAACGCCCGGCCCGGACCGTCGTGCGGGGCGTAGATGATCAACGCGGCGAACGCGGCGAACAGCGGCACCCACGCGGCCACGAGCACCGTCGCCGATACGTCACGCAGGTAGTTCGTCGGCGCGACATCATCGGAGTCGGGTGCCGATCGTCGAGCGTGCGGGTCTAACAGGCGCCAGAACATGCAGACCACCACCGTGCCGCCGAAGCCGCCGAACGCCCCGAGGGCGCCGAAGGGTTTGGTCAGCCACAGTGTGGCCTGCCCGCCGACCAGCAGCGGGATCACCGGAATCACGTACCCGGCGGCGCTGAGCCGCCGCACCACTTCGAGCGGGCCGAGCAGCACACCGGCGGTGAGGACACCGAGATAGATCCACGGCTTGAACACCGTAAAGCAGGCGACCGCCAGCAGCGCGAGGCCGATGCCGACCACAATCGCCACCGGCAGGTTGCGCCCGGTCCGCGACGTCTTCGCGCCCCGCTGGGCCACTCGTTGACGCGACGGCTTGTCGGGCGGGCTACCTGCGGCGGTATCGGTGTGTGCCACGACTTGGGTTGCTGAGCGGCCGCTAGACCTCCAGCAGTTCGCCTTCCTTGTGTTTGACCAGCTCGTCGATCTGGACGACGTAGGAGTGCGTGGTCTTCTCGAGGTCTTTCTCGGCGCGGCCCACCTCGTCATCGCCGGCCTCACCGTCCTTGCGGATCCGGCCCAGTTCCTCCATCGCCTTGCGACGGATGTTGCGCACCGACACCCGCGCGTCCTCGCCTTTGTGCCTGGCCTGCTTGACCAGGTCGCGGCGACGTTCCTCGGTCAGCTGCGGCACGGCGACGCGGATGAGGGTGCCGTCGTTGGTGGGATTGAGCCCCAAATCGGAGTTGCGGATCGCGGTCTCGATGGCGTGCAGCTGCGCGGCCTCGTAGGGCTTGATCACCACCAACCGCGCTTCGGGAACGTTGATGCTGGCCAGCTGGGTGATCGGGGTGGCCGAGCCGTAGTAGTCGATGACGATGCGGGAGAACATGCCGGGCGTGGCGCGGCCGGTGCGAATGGTGGCCAAGTCGTCGCGTGCCACCGATACGGCTTTTTCCATTCTCTCCTCGGCGTCGAAGAGAGTCTCGTCGATCATTGTGCGCCGCTCCCATCCGAAACCAGTGTTCCGATCTTCTCACCCGCGACGGCGCGGGCGATATTGCCATCGGTCAGCAGATTGAACACCAGGATCGGCATGCCATTGTCCATGCACAGGCTGAAGGCGGTCGCGTCGGCCACGCGCAGCCCGCGGTCGATGACGTCGCGGTGACTGATCGCGGTGAGCAGCTCGGCGTCGGGGTTCTCCCGCGGATCCTCGGCGAACACCCCGTCGACGGCTTTGGCCATCAACACCACGTCGGCGCCAATCTCCAGGGCCCGCTGCGCGGCGGTGGTGTCGGTGGAGAAATACGGCAGTCCCATGCCGGCCCCGAAGATCACCACCCGCCCCTTCTCCAGGTGCCGCCGCGCCCGCAGCGGCAGATAGGGCTCGGCCACCTGACCCATGGCGATCGCGGTCTGCACCCGGGTCGCGATACCTTCCCGTTCCAGGAAGTCCTGCAGCGCAAGGCTATTCATCACGGTGCCCAGCATCCCCATGTAGTCCGACCGGGTGCGTTCCATACCGCGCTGCTGCAGCTGGGCGCCGCGGAAGAAGTTCCCGCCGCCGATCACCACGGCGACCTGCACACCGCTGCGGACGACTTCGGCGATCTGGCGGGCGACCTGCGCCACCACGTCGGGATCCAACCCGACCTGCCCGCCGCCGAACATCTCACCGCCCAGCTTGAGCAGCACCCGGGAGTAGTGCGGCCGGCCAGTCGGTCGGCCAGTGGGTTGGCCAGTGGGTTGGCCATTGTCAGCGGCGAATGCCTGACTGCCGTCGGTGCTGATCGGGTCGGTCATCACACTCCTTAGTTTGGCGCCGAACGTGAAACCCTTGCGAAAAAAGCGCCGACATTTCGCAATGGCTTCACGTTCGGCGTCTAACTTAGTAGCCGTCCGCGGTGCCGTTGCCGAGATAGGCCAGTCGCGCGGCGGTCACCATGTCGCGGTCGAGGATGTTGCGGGTGTCGACCACCAGCGCACCGCCGGACGCGCAGCGCGCGATCGAGTCCCAGTCCAGCTCGGTGAATTCGTGCCACTCGGTCAGCACCAGGATCGCGTCGGCGTCTTTGGCGGCGACCTACGGGTCGCGGGCGGTCGCGACCGGCACCCGGTTTGGGGTCGATGGCGTCGAGCCGCGGATCGTAGGCGGTCACCTGCGCGCCAGCTCGGCGCTTTCCAGGGTCATCTGCAAGACGGTGTCGGCGTCGCCGGCGTAGAGTCCGGCGACGCGGGCGGCGGCGTCCGGCCCGCTCCCGGTGTCCGCACTGTCGTCTTCCGAAGCGCCGACGACCACCCGCTCGGGATGCCGGAAGTCGTGCACGGCATGGCCTTCCCGCAGGAACTCCGGATTGGACACCGTGTGGATGCCGCCTGCGGCCAGGGTTTCGCCGAGCCGGCGGCAGGTTCCGACCGGCACGGTGGATTTGATCGCCACCACCGCTCCGGGCTGCATCACCGCGGCCAGCTCGGCCACCACCTGCTCGACCGCGCGCAGGTCCACGCTGCCGTCGTCGTTGGTGGGTGTGGGCACGCAGACGAAGACGATGTCGCGGTCGGCCAGCGACGCGGTGTCGGTGCTGAACCGCACCGTCCGCTGCCGCAGGCCGGCGGCCAGCAGGTCGTCCATGCCGGGCTCGTCGAGCACCGGGCACCCGTCGCGCAGCTCGGCGACGCGGCTGACGTCGGTCTCGACGCAGGTGACGTCACGCCCTTGGCGGCCAGGCACAGCGCGCTGGTCAGGCCGACGTAACCGGCGCCGACGACCCCGACCTTCGTCATGCGCACTCCGCGAAGATCTGCCGGGTCGCGTCGAGGACCCGTGATGGGGTGATCAGCAGCAGGCCGCGGTGCGGGCGGTCCGCGTGCGGGTCGCCCGCACACCCCGGCCCACACGGTGACGTGCCGGCCGGCGCCGCGGGGCCCCCACCGGCTGGGCGGGGTCGGCCCGAACAGCAGCACCGACGGTGTGCCGGTGGCGTCGCGATGTGCCCGACCCCGGTGTGCGGGGACGCACGCTACGACGCGGTCAGCCCCTGCGTCGCCGGCCCCTCCAACAACGTTCCGTCCGGCGCGAACCGCGACCCGTGCAGTGGACACTCCCACGAATCACTGGCGTCGTTCCAATTCACGATGCCGCCCAAATGTGGACATACCGGCGAAATCCGGTGTGTCACACCGTCTACCGTGCACTGCGCGCGCAGGTGCCACGGCAGGCCGCTGACCGTACCGCCCGCACCGGGCACCGAACGGGACCGCGCTATCGGCGTCAACCAGCCCTTGGTCAGGTGGAATCCGACCTCGAGATTGGCCTGCACCGCGGTGCTGATGCCGGTCAGCTCGTGCGGGCTCCACGCGGCGAACGCACGTGCCCAGTCCATTCGCCCGCCCAGGATCCGGCTGCTGAGCACAAGCGCGGCGGCCGCGCCACCGGTCATCCCCCACTTGTTGAAACCTGTTGCCACGAAAATCTTTTCGTTACCGGGCAGAATCGGTCCGACGTAGGGCAGCCGATCGACGGGGGTGTAGTCCTGCGCCGACCACAGGTGGGTCTGTGCGGCGCCGGGAAAGTGGGTCTGGGTCCAGCGCGACAGCTCCTCGAGTTCGGCGGTCGGACTCTTGCGGCCCACGGTGTGGCCGGCACCCCCAACGATCAACTTCTTGCCGTCACCGGCCGGCGCGTAACGCACCGAGCGGGTAGGTGAACCGGCCGAGATGAACATCGGCCGGGTCACTTCGCCGGGCACGTCGAACGCGTAGGCGTACGACCTGCTGGGTTTGAGCCTGGCGAAGAATCCGCCCCGGTCCAGGATCGGGATGCCGGTCGCCAGCACACACTGCCCGGCGTCGACGTTCACGTCCTGACCGGTGCCGCCATTGCTGTGGACCCGCAGCCGCACCCGGTCGCGCTGCTGCGACACCGAACGCACCCGGGCCGCTTCGGCCAGCCGGCCGCCGCGGCTGGTCAGCTCGGCGATCAAAGCGTCCAGGAAAGGCATCGGGTCGAACTGCGCCTGGTCGGCCAACCGGACCCCACCGTGATACGGGAACGGCGTCCCGGCATCGTCGTCCCACTCGCCGTCCAGACCCGCGAGCCGGCAGGCGGTCAGTTCGGCGCGCGCCGACGGCACCTCTTTGGCCGACTGGGCGTAGGTGTAGTCGGCCTCGCGCTGCACCGCAATGCCGTTGTGTTCGCAGTACCGCAGCAGCCAATCCTGACCCTCCCGACTGCCCTTCACATAGTCGCGGGCGATGTCCGCGCCATGGCGCGCGACGATCTTCGTCAAGGAGGTGCCCTGCAGCAGGCTGATCTTTCCGGTGGTGTTGCCGGTGGTCACCGCACCGGGGGTGCGCGCCTCCAACACGAGCACGTTCTTGCCCGCCCTGGCCAGCAGCACCGCGGTGATCAGGCCGGTGATACCAGCGCCGACAACCACCACATCGGCCGAGTCACCGCCCTCGGTGAGGCGGTGTGTTTCGTGCGACGGTCGAGCACCGTCTAGCCACAGCGACGTCATCTTCGTCCCATACCCGGCTTCCGATCAGCGCCAAACCCGGACAGGCGCGCCGCGGTGTTGCACATCACAATGACCAGGGGTCACACGACCCACCTGCCCGAAAGCCACCGTCGCGGGCCGGCGGGACCTCGCTGACCGGGGCGGGATGTTTGAGCCCGCAACGCCCTGGGAATCCGGCCAGTCGCGGCGGGGGTCACCACGCCGGACCGTTCGGGTAGCCGATTCGGTCCCGAGCACACGAGCCAACAAGGAGGCATCCATGTCGGATGACAAGGACAAGAGCGGACCTGCAGAAGGCGTGCGCGGCGTCGTCGAGGACGTCAAAGGCAAGGCGAAAGAAGCGGTCGGCAACGTGACCGGTCAAGACAACCTCGCGCGCGAGGGTTCAGCCCAGCAGGATAAGGCCGAGGCGCAGCGCGATGCGGCCAAGAAAGAGGCCGAAGCCGAGTCGGCCCGCGGTGGTGCGGAGTCGGCCGAGAAGAAGCAGCAGTCCCACCAGGATTAAAGCTCGATAGAAAGCGATGGGCCCGGTCCGGACGGACCGGGCTCATCGGTTTTCTGCGGGTCAGCCGAACAGCGGCAGTGCCCGCTTGCGGGCCAACGCGTCCATCCCGTGCTGGATGCTGTCTTGCACCTCGCGATACTTTTGGTCGATGTAGTCGTCGTCGTCGGCGCGGGCTGGGTCGTGGTCCACCTCGACCGCCGGCATGAAGCGTGTCCTGATCTTGGCCGGTAACGGCAGCTGCGGCAGCGCCGCGGGAGCGATTCCCCAGGGCAGCGACACCGCAATCGGGAACACCTTGAGCCGCAGCATCCGGTCCAGCCGTAAGTTGCGGGACAGTCGATCACCGCGGATCAGCACCGGCATGGCGTCGGCGCCACCGACGGTGGCGATCGGCACGATCGACACCCCGGCGCGGATCGCCATCTTCACGAAGCCTTTCCGGCCGGCCAGGTTGGCGCGGTCACGTTCGCTCCACGGACGCAGCGAGTCGACCTCGCCGCCGGGCCAGAGCGCGACGTCGCGTCCTTCGGCGAGCGCGGTCGCGATGGCGTCCGGTGCGGCCGGCAGGACACCCATCGAGCGGAAGTAGCGGCCGATACCGGGGATGGCCATCAACGCGTCGTGCGCGGTGCCGTGCAGCGGCCGTTCCTGACCGAATCGCCGCCACCATTGCAGCCCAACGGTCCACGCGTCCCAAACGAAGGGGGCGCCGGAGTGGATCCCGATCAACAGCGCCGGCGGTTCTGGAATGTTGTCCCAGCCGTCGATCTCCATCCGGAACCAGTAGTCGACCAGCAAATTCCAGAAGAACTTCTGGCGTTGCAGGGTCGCCTCGTCCTGCCCGGACAGGTCCCACTCACCGGCGCGCTCAGCGACCCAGCCGCCCAGGCCCCCCGACTGCCGGCTGCGGCGGTCGGCCATCGCCGCTCGGGCCTGGTCTGCGTGGTGCTGCGCCTGCTCGCGTACTTCGGCCGGCCGGTGATCTGTTGGGCTCATGGCCTCTGGTGTACCCAACTGAGCCGGTAACGCACGCTCTGCAGACGAAACCTCCCCGCGTCGAGGTGACGCGGGGAGGTCGAGCTGATCGCTTCGGCGGTCAGCGAGCCGTCACTGGTTCGGGCCGGGGGCAGAGGCAGCAGGGCCATTGCCGTTGCCCGTGCCGGCCCCATTGTCTTGACCCGTGCCGGCCCCGTTGTCCTGACCCGTGCCAGCGCCGTTGCCCTGGCTGGTGCCGGCCCCGTTGCCCTGGCTCGTGCCAGTCCCGTTGCTCTGACCGTTGGCGGGTGAATTCGTCCAGATCAGGACATCTTCCACGCCATCGTTGTAAACGACGCTATCGGGTTTCGCGCCGGTCACGTCGAAGTAGATTTCGCCGGTGGTCTGCGCGCCCTGGCTGAGCGGCGCTGGGCTCAGTCCGTTCGGAGCAGAGACGGTGTCGAGCACCCGGTAGTTCTGACCGTCCGCTGAGCGGGCGTTGAAGAAGTTGACCAGAGGGTTCACCGTGCCGCTGCTGGCGGCCGCGCTGACGTCGGCCTGCCAGAGCTGTCCAGCCGGCGTGAAGCCGGGAATGGTGACCGTGCTCCGCTGCAGGTTACTCACTGTGTACGTGGTGACCAGCGGGCCGTCGTTCAGCTGTTCAGCCGTACCGAACGTTTGAACCGTGGGATCGATAGCAGCTGCAGTGGCAGCGCTGAATAGAGTGGCAGCCGCGATGCCGGTTGCTGCAATCGCTGCTTTTGTGGTGGACGAGTTGAATTTCACGCTAGCTCCTCTCAATCGAGCCGTCTGAGTGACTTTGCGGCGACACTCGTCATCGCGAGAGCAGCACCGCACATCACTGTGCAATAACCAGTCCGCGACGCCGTTAAACCATTAAATGCAATTAATGCTGCCGGGGCGCGCATGGTGGCTGCTTTAACAGCATGCGGCGGCCGATAACTTCGCCGCCGAATTAGCCCATTTGACGTCGGGATTCCCGATTAGCCGGGCCGCGCGCAGGGTAGCCCGTCGGGCAGGGTGACGGCAGTCGATGACCATTGGTCATAACGCGTCGAATCACGGCCCGCTTAGCCCAAGCGCTGCCGCCGGCCATGACGCTTCCGATGCGAGCCGAGGAGGAATCCGCTGATGGAACGTGGCAGCGACAAGCACAGTCCCCGCGACGACGACGCGCTCAAGCGGGAGCTGCGCGGCACCTTGCAAGGCAACCGCTCCAGCCGGGTCGAGGAATAGCGCGACCCCGAACCGCCCGCCGACGACGATCCGGACGTCCCCACCGCGGGCCCGCCGCCGCAGCAACGCTGAACTTTGGCGGCAAGAAGCGCCGCCCGTCGAACTACTGCGGCGAAGACAGTTATCGCGAAAACTCTGGACGATATCAGTGACGAGGAATGGGACTACACATCCGGCTCAATGTGGGCGCCTACTTCTACCTCGTCAAAGCCGCGCTGCCGCACATGGGGCCCGGTTCGTCGATCATCGGCAGCTCCTCGGTCAATCCGATTCGCCCAATCCCACCTTGGCGCCGTACGCGGCGACCAAAGCCGCCATCGCCAACTTGTCGGCGAGCCTGGCTCAACTTCTCGGCGAGGAAGGAATTCGCGTCAACTCCGTCGCGCCCGGGCCGATCTGGACACCGCTCATTCCGTCGACGATGCCCGCCGAGAAAGTCACGTCGTTCGGCGACACCGTACCCCTGGGTCACGCCGGACAGCCGGTCGAGTTGGCTCCGCTGTACGTGCTGCTGGCCTCCGACGATGCCAGCTATATCTCGGGCGCGCGGGTCGCGGTGACCGGCGGCAGAGGTCCTCTGACAACCGACGGAACGAGCGGCGTGTTCGACACGCCGATCCTCTCGGCGCTGCAGTGGGTTTACCTCGCCGCGGTCTCGGACGAGGAAAACGATGACATTGGCTTTCACGCGAAGCGCGGGTCAGGGCGGTCGACCCGCACCTCGAATTGAAGGTCTTTATTGTGAAAGGAACTTGTGCCCCTCCCGGGCTGACAAGTGATACCAAGCTTCGGGATGACTGCCGGAGACATTCAAGACGTTGCCGCGCAACGTTATTTGAAAGTTGAGCCCCCGGTCACGACTGCGCGGTGGTTATCGGGTTGACGCGTCGGCGGCTGTGTCCGCTGCTTGAACGCTCCCCCGATACCGACCTGTTCGCGGTACCCGTTGAGGGTCTCGCCAGAAACCTGACGGCGCCGCCACGCTTGGGAAGTTCGGCAATCGGGAATAGCCCACCACAGATTGCACACGGAGGGACCTTTCGATGACTGTCTCGGTCGACGACGTACGGCGGCTGCTTTCTGCGGACGATCCGAAGGCCCTGCTTGTACTTCTCGAGGGACGTACCGAAGTCGTGTCACCCGACCAGTTGGACTCCGCGGACTATCGCGGTGCGCTTCGAGTGGCCGCGGCGGAAGAGATCATCGAGCGCACCGGCGGCACCGACCTGTCCGAGCGTGAGCTCGCCGAACAGGCGGAAAACCTCGACGCTGCCGTCCGTAACCTCGGCGGCTGACAGCGCTCAGCGGCCTCGGCGGCGGCGGTTTTCTTTCTTGATCGCGTCGACGAGCTGCGACTTGGTCATCTTCGATCGGCCCGCTACCTCGAGGCGCCGCGCGACGTCCAGCAGGTGCTGCTTGCTGGCGTTGGCGTTGACGCCCTCTGCCGACGGCGCGGTGTTGTCCGGCCCGCCGCCCTCAGCCCGCTTGTCCGAGGGGCCGCGTTTCTCCTTCGGCTCCCAATGGTCGCCGACTTTTTCGAAACTGTGCTTGACCGCCGAATACGCCACCCGATGGGCCCGCTCCGCGCTGCCGTACTGCTCGGCCGCGGCATCGTGGGCCTTGGCGAAAGTCCGCTGAGCTTTCTCATCGGACCGCTGCAAGGTGGAAGGCAGTTCGTCCTTCTTGGCCTTCCCGCCCTTCGTCGTCTTGGGCATGACACCTCCAGTTATCTCTCGTAAAAAGTCAGCCTTCGGCCACCTTCTGCGCCCACGCGTACGCCAGCTGCAAAAAGTCGGCCCCGGTCAGTGCGGTGAAGCTGCCCGCGATCAAACGGGTGAACCGCGGGGCGAAAATCAGGCCGATCACAAACCCGGTGGCCACCCAAACGTCCAGGCAGAACGGGCAGGTGAGCAGCTCTCCGAGGCTGTGGCGCAGCGGGCTGTCGTCGCGGACTTCTTCCATCACTTCTGCCGGCCCGCCGCGACCGGAGTAGCGGGTAAACGGCGCCCGCAACGGGCTGGTGATGGATTCTTTGGTGACTGTGCGAGACAGCTTGTGGGTGCCCAGGCTCACAGTGACCAGGTCGATGACCCGCCACCGCTCGGGCAGCTTTCGCCCGGTCACGGCGGCGAGAATCGCCGTCAGCGTCACCAGCGCGCCATAGACGACAACACCACGGCGTAACCACC
This sequence comes from uncultured Actinomycetota bacterium, assembly GCA_963767765.1. GTDB lineage: Bacteria > Actinomycetota > Actinomycetes > Mycobacteriales > Mycobacteriaceae > Mycobacterium. The sequence goes on from CAVYEX010000003.1 coordinate 219,558, forward strand.
CAGCGGCCTCTGATTGTCGCCGCGGTAGGCGTCGGCTTCTTGGCGCGCCCGTTCGGTGACGCCGGTTTTGGCGTCTGCTAGTTCACTCACTGCCACTCCTCTGTCAACTCCGGATGCCGGTTACCCGGAGTCGGTGTCGCGCAATCTGTGAGCAAGCGCAACAGGCGCCGGAGTTTCCCCACCACCGGCTGGGGTACAAGAGAGCGGACGCACGAGAAAGGACGGGTCGTGGCCGACTCTGACGCCGACACACCGGCAATACTGTTTGACCTCGACGGCACGTTGGTCGACTCCAATTTTCACCATGCCGTGGCATGGCACCGAGCCTTTCTCGAGGTGGGCCAGGAAGTGCCGTGCTGGAAGATTCTGGGCCTGGTCGGCCGCTCGGGTTCCGAGCTGGTCGAGGAACTGCTCGGCGAAGATCTGGCGAAAAAGCACGGCGACGAGGCCGAGGAACTGCACAGCCGCTATTTCGGCGAGTTCGAACCGGCACTGCGCGCCACCCCGGGTGTTCGCCAACTGTTCGAGGCCGTTACCGAGCGGGGCTGGCGCACGGTGCTGGCGTCGTCAGCCGGCGAAGAGACGTTGAAGCTGTTGCGCCGGGTGATCGACATCGACGACCTGATCGGGGAAGTCACCTCCAGTGCCGACGCCGAGCGGGCCAAACCCGACCCCGACATCGTCAGCACCGCCCTGGAACGGGCCGGACGCGACGAGGGTCAAGCGATCTTCGTCGGCGACGCGGTGTGGGACGTCGAAGCCGGGCGTCGTGCCGGGATCCCCACGGTGGCGGTCCTCAGCGGCGGAGTTGCACGCGAAGCCCTCGAACAAGCCGGGGCTGCAGCGGTTTACGACGACCCGCAGGACATCCTGGACAACTTCGACGACTTCGCCAAAGTGCTGAAGTCCTGAGCCATCAGCCTAAGTGCGCCGACAGCAGCCAGGCCGGCATGGACTTGCGTCCGTTGCCCTCGTCGCGCAGGTCGGCGAACGCAGCGAAAGCGTCGCCGTCGGGCACGTTGGCGTGAATCCTGGCTGGGCGAATCTCGTCGATCACCCAGTATTTGGACACCACCTCGCGCAATTCGTCCTCGGTGACCGGATTGGCCGGGCCCTCCGGCATGCCGGTGCGGTCGAAGACCAGCACGAAGTAGGCGGCGCCGGGTGCGGCCGCCCGCACGATGGAGCGCTGGTAGCCGTCGCGTAGCTCCACCGGCATCGAGTGGAACAAAGTGCTGTCGACGATGGTGTCGAACCGGCCGTCATAGCCGGTGAAATCACTGATGTCGGCGACGTCGAAAGAGGCGTTGGTCAGGCCCTGTTCGGCGGCTTTGGCCCTGGCCAGCTTGATCGCGGTGGGCGACGCGTCCAGACCGACGGTCTGGTGGCCGAGGGCGGCCAGGTGCAGCGCCAGTGCCGCCTCACCACACCCGGCGTCGAGGACGGTGCCGGTGATCTTGCCCTGGTCGATCAGTGCGGCGATCTCCGGCTGCGGTTCGCCCAGGCTCCACGGCGGTCGAGCACCTTGGCCGAACTCTTCTGTTTCCCCGCGATAGGCAGGGTCGAAATCGAAATCGAAATTCTGTACATCGGTCACCAATCCGGTATATCAAGCAAACTGATATGCGTCAAGAAACTTGATATAGCTGGGGCCACGGCCGGGCCGCCTCGAGCTCGTAGGCGAGTTCCAGCAGCCGCGCTTCCCGCCCGATGTCTGCGGAGAACATCATGCCCACCGGGAGGCCGGCGCGGGTCTGCGCCAGTGGCAACGAGATTGCGGGCTCGCCGGTGACATTCTGCAGCGGGGTGAACGCCACCCACGAGCTCAGCCGATCCATGATCTGGTCGAAGTCGGCGGTGGGGTCAAGGTGCCCGATCGGTGGCGTTTCGTCGGCCAACGTGGGGGTGAGCACCACGTCGTAGCGGCGGAACAACTCCGCGGTGCGCCGCCGGATAGCCCGCAGCCGCAGGATCACCAGCGGCAGCCGCAGCAGGTTGCTGCCGGCGTGGCGGTCCAGGCCCTGAGTGAGGTTGTCCAGCAGCGTGCGGTCGAACGACGGCCCGAACACCCGCCGTCCGGTGCGGACCTGCGCCAGCGCGAGCAGCGCCCAGTACAGCACGAAATCATCGACGAAGCTGGCCGGCACCGGCGGCGCGTCGAGGTGCTCGACCCGGTGCCCCAACTCGGAGAGCAGCCGCGCGGACTCCAGCGTCAGTTCCCGCACTTCGGGACTGCTTTCCCGGTTCACCGAGCGGGTGAACACCACGATGTTCAGCCGTTGCCGGCCCGGGCCGGTGATGTCGCCCACCGGCGCCAATTGCCGATGGCGGTAGGTGCGCTCGGCCTCCCGGTAGAACGCCGCCGTGTCGCGCACCGACCGGGTCAGCACACCGTTGCGGACGATCCCGACCGGCATCCGGCGCAGCTCCGGGTCCAGCGGCAGTCGGCCGCGGGTCGGCTTCAGGCCGACCAGGCCGTTGCAGGCGGCCGGGATGCGAATCGAGCCGCCGCCGTCGTTGGCGTGCGCGATCGGCACGACACCGGCGGCCACGAACGCACCCGACCCCGAGGACGACGCGCCTGCGGTGTAGTCGGTGTTCCACGGGTTGCGAACGGGGCCCAGCCGCGGATGCTCGGCCGATGCGCTGAACCCGAATTCCGACATCTGCGACTTGCCCAGCGTGATCAGGCCGGTGCCCAGGTAGAGCCGGGTGAAAACCCCGTCGGCTCTGGCCGGGAATGGCTCCCAGGCGTCGGTGCCCCGCATCGTCGGCAGCCCCGCGACATCGACGTTGTCCTTGACGTAGGTCGGAACACCGCCGAAGAAGCCGCCTGTGGGTTGTCGGGCCGCGTCGGCGCGGGCCCGGTCGAACGCTTCGCAGGCCACCCCGTTGAGCACCGGGTCGACGGCCTGGGTCCGGGCGATGGCCGCTTCGACGACCTCGGTCACCGTCGTCTGGCCGGTCCTGAGGGCTTCGGCGATCCCGACGGCGTCCAGAACGCCCAGGGCGTCGTCGCCGAAGGCGTGGACGAGGCGCGTCAGGCTTGCCCGACCTCGAACCGGACGAAGCGCGTCACGGTGACGCCGGCCTCGTCGAGCAGTGCCTTGACGGTCTTCTTGCTGTCCGACACCGACGGCTGCTCGAGCAGCACGACGTCTTTGAAGAAGCCGCCCAGCCGGCCTTCGACGATCTTGGGCAGCGCCTGCTCGGGCTTGCCCTCGTTGCGGGACGTCTCCTCGGCGATGCGGCGCTCGTTGGCGACGACGTCGTCGGGCACGTCGTCGCGGCTGAGGTAGCGGGCCTTGAGCGCGGCGATCTGCAGCGCGACGGCGTGGGCCGCCTGCGCTGATTCTTCACCGGCACCGGTGTACTCGACCAACACACCGACCGCCGGTGGCAGGTCCGCCGCCCGCCTGTGCAGGTAAGTCTCGACCGTGCCGTCGAAATAGGCGACCCGGCGCAGTTCGAGTTTTTCGCCGATCTTGGCCGACAGGTCCGCGATCGCCTGCTCGACGGTGGTGTCTCCTGCGGGTGCCGTTTTCAGCGCGTCGACGTCGGTTGCCTTGGACTCGGCCGCGGCGGCAACGATCTTGTGGGCCAGCGCCTGGAATTCGGCGTTCTTGGCGACGAAGTCGGTCTCGGAGTTGAGTTCGATCAGCGCACCGCCCTTAGCGGCGACCAGCCCTTCGGCGGTCGCCCGTTCGGCGCGTTTCCCGACGTCCTTGGCACCTTTGATACGCAGCGTCTCGACGGCTTTGTCGAAGTCACCCTCGCTGTCGGCAAGTGCGTTTTTGCAGTCGAGCATGCCGGCGCCGGTCAGCTCGCGAAGCCGCTTGACGTCGGCGGCGGTGAAGTTGGCCACTGATCAGCCTTCCTTATGAGGTCTCGGTGGTCGATTCGGTGGCGCCCGCAGCTGCGTCGGTGGGGGCGCTGGCGGTTGCCGTTGCCGTTGCCGTTGCGGAGGCAAGCAGCTCCTGCTCCCATTCGGCCAGCGGCTCGGCGACGTCAGCCTCGGGCTTGCCGTCGCCGCGGCCCAGTCCGGACCGGGCCTGCAAGCCCTCCGCCACCGCCGCGGCGATGACTTTAGTGAGCAGGGCCGCCGAGCGGATGGCGTCATCGTTGCCAGGGATCGGGTAGTCGACCTGGTCGGGGTCGCAGTTAGTGTCCAGGATTGCGATCACCGGGATGCCCAGCTTGCGGGCTTCGCCGACGGCGATGTGCTCCTTGTTGGTGTCGACCACCCAGACCGCCGACGGCACCTTGTTCATGTCGCGGATGCCGCCCAGGCTGCGTTCCAGCTTGTTCTTCTCCCGCGTCAGGCCAAGGATCTCCTTTTTGGTGCGGCCCTCGAAGCCACCGGTCTGCTCCATCGCCTCGAGCTCTTTGAGGCGCTGCAGACGCTTGTGGACGGTGGAGAAGTTGGTCAGCATGCCGCCCAGCCACCGCTGGTTCACATAGGGCATACCGACGCGGGTCGCCTCGGCGGCGATGGACTCCTGCGCTTGTTTCTTGGTGCCGACGAACAACACCGAACCACCGTGCGCCACAGTCTCTTTGACGAACTCGTACGCTTTGTCGATGAACGTCAGGGTCTGCTGCAGATCGATGATGTAGATGCCGTTGCGGTCGGTGAAAATAAACCGCTTCATCTTGGGGTTCCAGCGCCGGGTCTGGTGCCCGAAGTGGGTGCCGCTGTCGAGCAGCTGCTTCATGGTTACTACGGCCATGCTCGTGCCTTACGTGTTCTCGGTTGCCGCCCGGCGTCGGGTGACGCCGGGCCCTGGTGTCTGCGGGATGCCGGACCCGGCTGGCAGCGCCTTTCAGCGCCTGGGACGGGACCGCGCGGCATCCGGTTGGCGGTGCAGACACGCGAAGTCAGCCCGCTGTAGCGAGCTGCGTCGACGAGTTTACACGCCCGGAGCTGCCGCTTTGTCCACAGCCCGGGCGGGCGCCGTCTGGCGTGCGGACGTGTTCGGCGCTTTCCTGGGCGGGTGCGAGCGGTGGTGGCGGCGGCGCTGGCGGTGTTGCTAAGTGCGGGGCCGGCGTGGGCCGACGACGGACGGCTGGACTGGCCGCTGCGGCCCCCGGCGGAGGTGGTGCGGCGATTCGATGCGCCCTCCCCGAACTGGCATGCGGGCCACCGGGGCGTCGACCTGGCCGGCGTGCCCGGGCAGCGGGTCTACGCGGCCGGCCCCGCGACGGTGGTGTTCGCCGGCGAGCTGGCCGGGCGCCCGGTGGTGTCGCTGGCCCACCCGGGTGGTTTGCGCACCAGTTACGAACCGGTGCGCGCGACAGTGCAGCCGGGTCAACGGGTCAGCGGTGCAACGGTGATCGGCGAGCTGGTGGCCGGCCACCCCGGGTGTCCGGCCGCGGCGTGTCTGCATTGGGGCGCGATGTGGGGCGCGGCGGCCCGGGCCGACTACGTCGACCCGCTGGGCCTGCTGGCCGCCACGCCGATCCGGCTCAAACCGCTGCACTGAGCGTCGGGCGAGAGTTAGGGTGCCGGGGCATGAGCCATCCTCAGCAACCAGCGCCGGGCAGGAAAGCCGTCTGGCCGTTCGTCTTGATGGCGGTTTTCGCGCTCCCGGCCGCCATCGTTGTTCGGTTATTGGTGCAGTTCACCGGCATCGGTTACGACATTCGGGGTCCCCTTTCCGACGTCATCTGGCTCGCCCTTCCCCTGCTGATTTTCCTTGCAATGCTCATCGGCGGAATCGTCGGTGCGATCGTTCGCGCCAACGCGAACGCGAAGCTGCGCGGAGCGAACGCAGTCGCCGCCCCCGCGGCCCCGGTCGGCTATACCACTGACGGTCAGCCCGTCTATCCCGTCGTCGGCTACACCGCGGATGGCAAACCCGTCACCGCGAATCAGCTAATGGGCAGGCCGACCCAAAATCCGAGTACCGAACGATATTCCTGAGACAGGCGACTAGCCACAGCAGTCACAGCAGCCACAGCAGCCTCTATCAGTCCGGACCACCCTTTGTGCCCACCTTCGAGCGACAAACCTCGCGATTGGCTCTCCCGACGCCGCACCGGCCCGAGTTGTCGCTGGAAGGTGGGCACAACGCATACCCTCACCCTCCCGGGACTGGTGTGACCGCTGTGACTAACGGCGCTCATGCCCGAGGGTGCGCCTGGTCGTGCACGGCACGCAGGCGCGCGACCGTGACGTGGGTGTAGAGCTGAGTGGTGGCCAGGCTGGCGTGGCCGAGCAGCTCCTGCACGACCCGCAGGTCGGCCCCGCCCTCCAGCAAATGGGTGGCCGCGCTGTGCCGCAGACCGTGCGGGCCGATGTCAGGCGCGCCGGCCACCGCGGCGACGGTCTGGTGCACCACGGTTCGGGCCTGCCGCACATCGAGCCGCCGTCCGCGCGCGCCCAACAGTAGGGCCGGGCCGGACTCGGCAGTCGCCAGCGCCGGGCGTCCGTCGGCCAGCCACGACCGCAGCGCCGCAGCGGCCGGCTCGCCGAACGGCGCGCTGCGCTGCTTGTTGCCTTTGCCGAGCACGCGCAGCAATCGGTGTCCGAGGTCGGCGTCGTCGACGTCCAGTCCGCACAGTTCGCTCACCCGGATGCCGGTGGCGTACAGCAGCTCGACGATCAAGCGGTCTCGCAACGCCAGCGGATCACCTTGTTGGGCACCGGAATTCGCGGCGGCCATCGCGGCCAGGGCGTGGTCCTGTCGCAACACCGCCGGCAGCGTGCGCCGCGCCTTGGGTACCTGCAGCCGGTCGGCCGGGTCGGCTGCCAGCAGGCCACGGCGCACCGCCCAGGACGTGAACGCTTTGACCGCAGAAGTGCGACGCGCCAGCGTGGTGCGGGCGGTACCGGCGCCGGCCGCGGCGGCCAGCCAGGCTCGCAGCACCGGCAAGCTCAGCGCGTGCAGCCCCGAGCCGGGCGCGCGTTGGTCCAGGAAAGCGAACAACGACCGCAAATCCCCTCGATAGGCCCGCCGGGTGTGGTCGGAGCGACCGCACTGCAGCGCCAGATACTCGTCGAACTCGTCGAGGATCGCGTCCACCGCCTCACCGTCGCAGACGCTTCGCGCGCTGGTTACTCGACGCGCCGCAGGGTGTCTGCAGTGAGGTCTTTTCGGGATGTATAGCCGTCGACGGCCATCGTCAGATCGGCTTCGGCGAGCAGCGAGCGCAGCACGTGCACGACCCCGTCGACCCCGCCCAATGCCAGCCCGTAGGCGTACGGGCGGCCGATGCCGACCGCCGTCGCACCCAGTGCGAGGGCTTTGACGATGTCGGCGCCGGTGCGGATGCCGGAGTCGAACAGCACGGGCAGGCCGTCGGCGGCCTCGACGACTGCCGGCAGGCAGTCGATCGCGGGCAGGCCGCCGTTGGCCTGGCGGCCGCCGTGGTTGGAGCAGTAGATGCCGTCGACGCCACCGTCCTTGGCGCGCCGGGCGTCGTCGGGGTGGCAAATGCCCTTGACGATCAGCGGCAACGTCGTCAGCGACCGCAACCAGGGAAGATCGGCCCAGGTCAGCGGGTTTCCGAAGGTCTGCACCCAGCGCAGCACCGCCGCCTGCGGATTTTCTTCCGGACTCTGGGGCAGGGCGGCGCGGAAGACCGGGTCACTGGTGTAGTTGCTAAGGCAGTGCCCTCGCAGCTGCGGGAAATTGGCGGTGCTCAGGTCGCGGGGACGCCAGCCCGGCACCCAGGTGTCGAGGGTGACGACGATGCCCCGGTAGCCGGCCGCCTCCGCGCGCTGCACCAGGCTGGCCGCCAGGTCGCGGTCCTTCGGTGTGTACAGCTGAAAGAAACCGGGTGTGTCGCCGAACTCGGCGGCCACCTGCTCCAGCGGGTCGGCGGTGAGCGTCGACACCATCATCGGGACGCCGGTGCGGGCGGCGGCGCGGGCGGTGGCCAGGTCACCGTGGCCGTCCTGCGCGCAGATGCCGATGACGCCGATGGGCGCCATGAACACCGGCGCCGGCAGGGTCAGCCCGAACATGTCCACCGACAGATCACGTTCGGCGGCGCCGACGAACATTCGCGGGATCAGACCCCAGCGCTCGAAGGCGGTGGCGTTGGCCCGCTGCGTGCGTTCGTCGCCGGCACCGCCGGCGACGTACGACCAGACGCCCAGCGGCATCGCCGCCGCGGCCTTGGCCTCCAGATCCGCGAACGTCATCGGCAGCGTCGGCGCGACGCCGGAAAGACCTTGCAGGTAAATCTCGAACTGGTAGTCAGCGAATGCCATGCAGGCCAGAATGCCAGCCGGCGATCAGTCCGGTGTTGCGGCCGGCGCCGCCTCGGCGTCGGCTTCGGCGCCGGCCTCGTTCAAGGCGAGCTCTTTTTTCCACTGCCGGAAGGACTCCTCGGTGCGGCCGCGGCGCCAATAACCGGATACCGATGCCCATTTCGCCGGCACGCCCCGCTCTTTGCGGAGGTAGGGACGCAGGTTGTGCATGACGGCCTGCGCCTCGCCGTGGACGAAGGCGTGCACCTGACCGGGCAGCCACTGCGCGGTGCGCACCGCCTCGATCAGCGGGGCGTGGTCGCCGGCCCGCTCCTCGCCGACCAGGTCGGCGCGGCCGCCGCGGTAGATCCAGTTCAGCTGCACGCCGTCCGGGACGGCGAGCGGGAGCTCGTCCGCTGGACCGGCGATCTCGACGAACGCTTTACCGACAGCGTCGGCGGGCAGGGCCTCCAACGCCACGCTGATCGAGGGCAGCGCCGACTCGTCACCCGCCAGCAGATGCCAGTCCGCGGCCGGATCAGGAGCGTAGGCCCCACTGGGCCCCATCAGGTACGCCGGCTGTCCGGGTTGCGCCGAAGCGGCCCACGCACCGGCCGTGCCATGCTCCCCGTGCACGACGACGTCGATCGACAGCTCGCGCGCGGCCGGGTCGGCGCGGCGCACGGTCAGCGTGCGGATGACCGGCCGCCGTTCCGGCGGCAGCTCGGCGAAGCTGTCCAGCGTCAGCGGCTGCGGCAGCACGGTCACGTCAACGTCGTCGGCGACGAACACCACCTTGACGTAGGAATCGGTGAACTTGCTGGGGACGAAAGTGTCGAACCCGCGCCCACCCATCAGCACCCGGACCATGTGCGGGGCAAGCTGTTCTCGACCCAGCACCTCGAAGGTGTGCACCGGCCGACCGGCCACTCGTCCCTCCCGCTGTGCTTGATGGCCCCCGCCCGACCTGGTCGACTATACGAGGCGCCCGCTCAGGCAGTCCGCGGCTGCCGGACGATGCGCCACTGGCCGTCGTGACGCTCCGTAAGACCGGCCAACTCGAGCATCGCCAACGGAGCCAGCACCAGTGCAGGCGTTAATCCGGTGGCGACGGCGATCTCGTCGAGGGTGGCGGCCCCGCGACCCGGCAGCGCCTCGTACACCTGCCGCTCGGTGTCGCTGAGCCCGTCGAGCGCCGTGGTCGGGCGCGGCTCCTCGGGAGCCAGCTCGCCGATGCGGCCCACCAACTCGACGACCTCGTCGACGCGGGTGACCACCGCCGCACCGGCACGCAGCAGCGCATGGCACCCCGTCGACGCCGATGAGGTCACCGGTCCGGGCACCGCCCCCACCACCCGGCCCAGCGCCCGCGCCCAGGACGCGGTGTTCGCCGCGCCGCTGCGCAGGCCGGCCTCGACCACCACGACCGCTCCGGCAAACGCCGCCACCAGGCGATTGCGGGTGAGAAACCGGTGCCGCGCCGGACGGACGCCCGGCGGGTATTCGGTGACCAGCAGCCCGTGCACGCCGATCCGGTGCAGCAGCGCCGAATGCCCGGCCGGATAGGGAACGTCGATGCCGCCCGCCAGCACGGCGACCGTGGTTCCCTCGGCGGCCAGCGCCGCCCGGTGCGCCGCGCCGTCGATGCCGAACGCGCCACCGGAGACTATCGCGACATCCCGCTCGGCCAGTCCCGCCGCCAGCTCACCGGCCACCTGCTCGCCGTAACAGGTGGCGGCCCGGGTTCCGACGATGGCGGCGGCGCGCTGCGCAGTCTCGTCCAGGCGCGCCGGACCGAGCGCCCACAACACCAGCGGCGGGCTGCACTCCGGCTTCGCCGCGGTCGTGACGCCGCCGAAAGCGGTGCAGGCCAACACCGGCCACTCGTCGTCGTCCGGGGTGATCAACCTGCCGCCGCGGCAAGACAGCAGCTCCAGGTCACCCGCGGCCTGGTCGAGGTCACGCCGAGCTTCGGTGCGTCGGGCCAAGACGCCGTCGACCCGGCCCCGCCGGATCTGTTCTGCCGCGTCCACCGGGCCCACCCGGTGCACCAGCGCGGCGAGCTCGGCGCAAGGCGGTTCGACGACGCGCGACAGGTAGGCCCACGCCAGCAGCCTCGGGTCGGTCATCGCGACGCTCCCGCCTGCCGAAAACTCAGCGCGGCCCCCACCTCGTCAAGCCCCGGGGCGGCGCGACCGGCTAGGTCGGCCAACGTCCAGGCGACCCGCAGCGAGCGGTCCACACCGCGGATGCTCAGCAGGCCGCGGTCCAGCGCGGTGCGCAACGGCTGCATGGCCGCGCCGCAGGGCCGGAATTTGCGCCGCAGCAGCGTCCCGCTGACCTCTGCGTTGGTGCGGAAGCCGTGCGGGGACCACCGCTCGGCCGCGGCCTGCCGGGCCTGCGCCACCCGGCTGCGGACCTGAACCGTCGACTCGGCCTCGGTGGCGGCGAATGCGTCCGTGCGCACCGGATGCATCTCCACCCGCAAGTCGACGCGGTCCAGCAGCGGCCCGGACAACCGGCCCAGGTAACGGCGTTTCTCCATCGGCTTGCAGATGCAGTCGCGTGGATCGGGCGGCGCGCACGGGCACGGATTGGCGGCCAGCACCAGTTGAAAGCGGGCCGGATAACGCGCCACCCCGTTGCGGCGGGCCAACCGAATCTCGCCGTCCTCCAACGGCGTCCGCAGCGCTTCCAGCGCGCTGACGCCGATCTCGGCGCACTCGTCAAGAAAAAGCACACCGCGGTGCGCCCGGCTGACCGCACCCGGACGGGCCATCCCCGACCCACCGCCGACCAGTGCGGCGACACTCGAGCTGTGATGCGGCGCCACGAACGGCGGGCGGGTGATCAACGGAGTGGACTCCGACAACAAACCCACGATCGAGTGAATCGCCGTCACCTCCAACGACTCACTGTCCGACAGCGGCGGCAGCAGCCCTGGAAGCCGTTGTGCCAACATGGTTTTGCCGATCCCGGGCGGCCCGGTCAGCATGAGGTGGTGAGCACCCGCAGCGGCCACTTCGACGGCGAAGCGGGCCTGGGCCTGGCCCACCACGTCGGCGAGATCCGCTACCGGTTCGGTCGCCGGGACCACCGTGGTGCCCGGTGCGTCCAGCCGCCCCGACCCGCACAGCCACGTGTGCAACTGCGCCAGGCTGCGCACGCCCCACACGGCGATACCGTCGACCAGGCCGGCTTCGGACAGATTCTCCCGCGGCACCACCACGGTCGACCAGCCGTCGTCTTTGGCCGCCAGCACAGCCGGCAGCACGCCGCGGACCGGCCGCACCCGTCCATCGAGTGCCAACTCCCCCAGCAACACAACGGTTTCGAGCTGCCGCCACGGTTTCTTGCGCTGCGCCGACAACACGGCCGCGGCCAGCGCCAAATCGTAGACCGAGCCGACTTTCGGCAGTGTGGCCGGCGAGAGCGCCAGGGTCAGGCGTGACATCGGCCAGCTTTTGTTGAAGTTGGTGATCGCCGCGCGGACCCGGTCGCGGGACTCCTGCAACGCCGCGTCGGGCAGGCCCACCAGGTGGACGCCGGGCAGCCCGTTGGTGATGTGGGCTTCGATCTCCACGATTTGCCCGGCCAAGCCGCACACCGCGACCGAAAAGGCCCGCCCGAGCGCCATCAGCCGACCCCCCGCAGGTGAACGATCTCCGGGGTTCGACGCCGGCCGATCCGCACTCCGATCACATCGATGCGCAGGGCCGCCCACCGCGAGTCCTGCCCGGCCAGCCACAACGCGGCCAGCCGCCGCAGCCGGCGCACTTTCTCTTCGGTCACCGCCTCCGCCAGGCCGCCGAAGCCGTCACCGGTTCGGGTCTTGACCTCCACGAACACCACGGTGTCACCGGCCGGGTCGGCGGCGATGACGTCCAGTTCCCCGTACCGGCAGCGCCAATTGCGGTTCAGAATCACCAGGTCCAGACCGAGGAGGTAGTCGGCCGCCAATTGCTCACCGAGCGCACCGAGCTCGCCGCGCGTCAACGTCGTCATGGCGCCACCGTGCGCGACCGCAGCGACACGGAACTACTCCCCGCAACCTGAAGACCGGGTCGACCTAACGGTTATCCCCAGTCCGACGTCGCTCCACAGGACCGCATCGGCATCGGCCTTCGGCACGCATTGCGACGCGAGTTAGCCGATCGTTAATATCGCGTTCAGGCGATGAGGCTCGCCTTTAACCGCCGTACCGGCTGATGGCTTCTACCCATTCTCGGGTTGGTGAGGCACGTATGCAGCCGATGGCGAATTCCCCAGAGGCTCCGGTGTCGGTGTGGCGCGCGCGCGACGGCGCGCCGTGTGCACCCAGAAGTCCCCCGACGCCCGCGGCCCTCGACGCCCGTCGACGCCGACGTCGACAGACATTCCGCTACAAACCCCACCCTGAAAGGAAGCATTCATGTCGTTCGTGACCACCGAACCCGAGGCACTGGCCGCGGCCGCTGGCCAGATCCACAGCATCGGCGCGATGATGAGCGCCGAGAACAGCACCGCAGCAGCACCTACCGTAGGCGTGACACCCGCCGCCGCCGATCAGGTATCGGCTTTGACCGCAACACAATTCGCTTTGCACGCGCAGATGTACCGAGCCGTCAGCGCGCAAGCAGACGCTCTCCAGCAGCTGTTCGTGAACACACTGAGCCAGAACGCAGCATCCTATGCCGGCACCGAAACCGCCAACGCACTAGCGGCCGGCTGAAAAGGACGGTGTTGCAATGGACTTCGCACTGCTGCCGCCGGAGATCAACTCCGGCAGAATGTATGCCGGTCCCGGAGCGGGACCGATGCTGGCCGCGGCCGCGGCCTGGGACCAGTTGGCCGCCGAACTGCAGGCCACGGCGGCCCGCTATGACGCCGTGTTATCCGCCTTGAGCACCAACGCGTGGCGAGGTCCCGCGTCCGAATCCATGCTAGCGGCGACCACACCCCACGTCGCCTGGCTTAACGCAACCGGTGGCCAGGCAGAGCAGACCGCCACTCAAGCCAAGGCCGCCGCAGCCGCTTACGAGACGGCGTTCGCGATGACCGTACCGCCGGAGGAGGTGGCGGCTAATCGCAGCTTGTTGTTGACGCTGGTCGCCACGAACGTGCTGGGCCAGAACACCGCGGCGATCGCGGCGGCCGAAGCCGCCTACGCCGAGATGTGGGGGCAGGATGCCGCCGCGATGTACGGCTACGCCGGCTCGTCGGCGGCGGCGTCGACGCTGACGCCGTTCACCTCGCCGCCGACCACCGACACCGGACAAGCCGCCGGAGCATCCGCGCAGGCGACCCTGTCCACCGGCCCGCAGCTGATGGCGGCGCTGCCCTCGGCGCTGCAAGGACTGGCCTCCGCGCCGGCGGCGCCGGATCCGGTGTCCGCACTGTCATCGGTCTTGACGGCGTTGGCGCTCGCCGTGACGGCCATCGACATCCCGATAGCGGCGGCAAGTGTCACCGCGTCGACGACGAGCGCGTCGGCGTCGTTCACTTCGGTGGGAACGACTGTTCGCGGCCTGCTGATCAACGCCGACCGGGACTACGCCCTGGGCAATGGGCCGTTCACCGGCAACGGTCCAGGTGGGACGATGCTGCCGCAGTGGATCATCAACGGGGTAGGCGGCATCGGCGCCCCGTCGGACGCGGCGTCGTCCCCGGTGGCCGCGGAACTCGGGCGAGCTACCCCGGTCGGGTCGCTGTCCGCGCCGCCGGGGTGGGCGTCGGCCGCGCCGGCATATCGGCCGGTCGCCTACGCGGTGCCGCTCGCTGCGGCCGATACCGCCCTGGATCTCGGCGCCGGCAGCGCCAACACGCTCTTCGGCCAGATGGCGCTGTCCGGTGTCGCCGGCGGCGCGGCCGGCGGCGCCGCGTCGCCGAGACACGGAACCGAGCGCATCCGATCGAACGGTTCCGGCACAGCGAAGCCACCGCCGCGCGCGCAGCACACGCCGGTGGCCGAAATCGTCGCCGAGCTGCGCGACCTGGCGGCTCGGACGAACGTGCTGCTCACCCGGCTGCATGACTCGGGATTTGTGAGCGACGAAGCGATTGCAGCGCCGACAGCAGGCTTCCCTGGTTGAGGCCCTGGACCTGTCAAAGACGCCAAAACGTTGACGCGAACACGTGTCGATGAGGATAGTGAGGCACGACCCATTGGGCGGGCGTGCGAGATCTGTGCAACGCCGTAGACGAGGGACGATCGGGACAATGAGCAACGAGGCGGCGGTGAACCCGCCCGCCAGGAATGGACTGCCGGCACCGGCCGCGGTAGCCGCCGACCCTGCGACGGTTTTCGCCGCGCTGGCCGAGATCATCTACCAGGGATCGGATCCGACCGAGGTCTACGCCGCGATCTGCATCGCCGCTACCCTGGTGGTCTCCGGTTGCGACCACGCCAGCCTGCTGGTCCGCCGCGACGGTCGCTACGTGACCATTGCGGCCAGCGACAGCATCGCGCAGCGCGTCGACGACTTCGAGCGGATCACCGGCGACGGCCCGTGTGTCGATGCGATCGAGGAGGAGACTCCGCAGATCGAGCCTGACCTGACGAAGCCGTGCGAGTGGCCGAAACTGGCGCGCCTGCTGGTTGCCGAGACCCCGGTGCGCGGGGCGATGGGGTTCCGGCTGCTGGTCAACCGGCGCAAGACCGGTGCGCTGAACCTATTCAGCGACACCCCCAACGCCTTCGACAACGAGTCCGCCGGTCAGGCCATCGTGCTGGCTGCGTTCGCCAGCGTCGCCATGAACGCCGTGGCCCAGGGTGAGGACGCCGCCACCATGCGGCGTGGCCTTATCAGCAATCGCGAGATCGGCAAAGCCATCGGCATGCTGATGATGCTGCACGGATTGTCCGACGAAGACGCGTTCGCCATGCTGCGACGCCACTCGCAGCATCTCAACATCAAGCTGGCCGACGTGGCGCGACACGTCATCAAACACCGCGGCCTACTTGTGCCCGGCGACGAAGATCAGCACCCGCTGGGCGCCTAACCCTGGGGCCACACCAGTCGTTTTACAGCGCCTCGGCCAGCGCTGCCAACGTGTCGGCGGACGAGTAGTTCGGTTGCCAACCCAGCTTCGTCTTCGCCCTGCTGGTGTCCATCACCACCGATGTCCGCCCGGCGTGCAGCCATTCCAAAGCCGACGGCACGTAGGGCAGCCGGGAGATCGCCTCGGAGGCCGCCGAAGCCGCCGCCGCCGGCACCCGAACGGGCCGCCCGCCCAACGCTCTGGCCACATCCGACAGGGTGATCAACCCTTCACCGGCGATGTTGTACGCCCCGGGCGGCGCCGGCGCCGTGGCGGCCAGCGCGATCGCGGAGGCGACGTCGTCGTGGTGCACCAGCTGCAACGGGACGCCGGGATCGGGCACCACCGGCTTCAGCGCCGGAACGGCCTTGACCACCGCGCGCACCGGCGAAGGCAGCTTGTTCCACGGCATCGCGTCGGCCATCATCTGCGCTTTGGGCCCGGCGACGATGCAGGGCCGCAGAATGAACACCTCGAGGTCCGAGCCCTCGGTGATCTCGGCCAGCGCCGCCTCACAGGCGGCCTTCTGCTCGGAGTAGTAGTGCTCGTCGGATCCGCGGGGCGGCACGTCTTCGGTCAGCGGCGTCGGATTGTCAGCGTGGTAGCCGTAGGCCGCGACCGACGAGGTGTACACCAGCCGCCGCGGCCGCTTCGCGGCCACCGTCGCTTCGAACACGTTACGGGTGCCCTGCAGGTTGACCCGGGCACTTTCCTGACGGGAGCCCATGATGATGAACGCGAGGTGGACCACCACGTCGACATCGTCGACCAGCGCGTCGACCGCCTCGCGGTCGGTGATGTCGCCCTGCTGATACACCGTCTTGGTCCAGCCCAGCGTCGACGGGTCGAACGGGCGGCGCGCCATCCCGACGATCTTCTCCACCGCCGGTTCGTGCTCTAGCGCCGTCACAGCGGCTTTACCTATTTCTCCGGTCGGGCCGGTGACAGCGATGCTCAGTCCCATCCGCAGAAGCTTCCCGTGATGTCGGGCAGCGAAACGTGCCCGCAGCAGATTGCGTGTGAGTCAGCCCGACATGGGATACAACTTGAAGAACAAACCTAGCGCGGGAGATTGATCATGGAGCTGATGCCACCGGCCGATTCGATGTTCCTCCTCGGCGAGTCGCGGGAGCGCCCGATGCACGTCGGTGCCCTGCAGCTCTACCAGCCCCCCGAGGACGCCGGACCCGACTTCGTCCGCGAGTCCTACGAAGCGATGGTGGCTCAGACCGACGTTCAGCCGCTCTTCCGCAAGCATCCTGCCTTCTTCGGCCCGCTGACCAACGTGGCGTGGTCGATCGAGAAGGACGTCGAGCTGGACTACCACTTCCGCCGATCCGGGCTGCCCAGCCCGGGCCGGGTTCGTGACCTGCTGGAACTGTGCTCCCGGCTGCACAGCAACCTGCTCGACCGGCATCGTCCGCTGTGGGAAGCGCATCTGATCGAGGGCCTGAATGACGGGCGCTACGCGGTGTACATCAAATTCCACCACTCGCTGCTCGACGGAGTCTCGGCCATGAAGATGCTGCAGCGCGCATTCACCACCGATCCAGACGACGACGAAGTTCGGGTGCCGTGGGCGCTCAAACCCCGCAAATCCAAGAGCCACGACGACGGCGATAGCCCGTCCGCGTTGCAGAAATTGACCAGCGCGGCAGGTTCGGTCGCCGCCCTGGGCCCGTCGACGTTGTCGCTGGCCCGGGCCGCATTGCTGGAACAACAACTCACGTTGCCCTTCCGGGCGCCCAAGACCATGTTCAACGTCCGCATCGGCGGTGCGCGGCGCATCGCGGCGCAGTCCTATTCGCTGGACCGGATCAAGGCCGTGAAGAACGCCGCCGGCATCACCGTCAACGACGTCGTGCTGGCGATGTCCGCGGGCGCGCTGCGGGCCTACCTGCTGGACCAGAACGCGCTTCCGGACACCCCGCTGATCGCCATGGTCCCGGTGAGCATGCGCAAAGAGGACGGCGGCGGCGGCAACGCGGTCGGCGCGCTGCTGTGCAACCTGGGCACCCACATCGAAGATCCCGCGAAACGCCTGCAGGTGGTGACCGAGTCGATCAGTGATAACAAGAAGGTCTTCATCGATCTGCCGCAGGTCGAGCAGCTGGCGCTGTCGGCCACGGTCGTCGGTGGGCTGTTCCTCGGGATGATTCCCGGATTCATCCGTACCGCCCCGCCGCCGTTCAACATCGTGATCTCCAACGTGCCCGGCGCTCAGGAGCAGCTGTACTGGCGCGGGACGCCGCTGGTCGGCAACTATCCGCTGTCGGTTGCGCTGGATGGTCAGGCGGTCAATATCACCGTCACCAACAACGCCGACAACCTCGACTTCGGTCTGGTCGCCGCCCGCGGCGATGTGCCGCACATGCAGCGCATGCTCGGACATTTGGAAACGTCGCTCAAAGAGCTCGAGCGCGCTGTCGGCGTATAGCGGCTACTCGGGCAGCCGCAGCTCGGGTTTCTCGACCTCTTCGATGTTGACGTCTTTGAAGGTGATGACCCGCACCTGCTTGACGAAGCGCGCCGGCCGGTACATGTCCCACACCCAGGCGTCGGCCAGTCGCAGCTCGAAGTAGACCTCGCCGTCGGCGTTGCGCGGCACCATCTCGACGCTGTTGGCCAGGTAGAACCGCCGCTCGGTCTCCACGACGTAGCTGAACTGGCCCACGATGTCCTTGTATTCGCGGTACAGCGAGAGCTCCATCTCGGTCTCGTACTTTTCGAGATCTTCGGCACTCATCTGCTCAGCCGCCCTCCTCGCCGATTGGCCTCGCCCAATTTGCCCGGCTCCTCCTCATCGCCGCGCGCTCTGCATCGTCGCCGGGCGCGCCTATTTTCCCCCACCCGCATTCCCCGGGCTGAGCCGGTGTGAACGGTTGGCATTCCGCGATCACCCGGGACCCCGACGCGGTCGCCACCCGCCGCACGTTGATGAACGAATAGCGGTGTTGCACCGACGGGCCGAGCTCGGTCAGCGCCGCGGAATGCGCCGGTGTGCTGTACCCCTTGTGTTCGGCGAAACCATAACCGGGGTGGTCGGCATCCATGGCCACCATCAGCCGGTCGCGGCTGACCTTGGCCAGCACGCTGGCCGCGGCGATGCATGCTGCCGCGGCGTCCCCGCCGATCACCGGCAGCGATGGCACCGGCAGCCCGGGAACGCGGAAACCGTCGCTGAGGACATACCCAGGGCGCACCGACAGCCCGGCGACCGCCCGGCGCATGCCTTCGATGTTGGCCACATGGACCCCGCGCCGGTCCACTTCGTCGCAGGGGATGAACACCACGTGATAGGCCAGCGCGTAGCGGCGGATCAACGGAAAAAGTCGCTCCCGCGCCTTCTCGGTCAGCTTCTTCGAGTCGTCGAGCAACGCCAGGCTCGACAGCCGCCCGGGACCGAGCACGCACGCGGCGACCACCAGCGGCCCGGCGCAGGCTCCGCGGCCGACCTCGTCGACTCCGGCGACCGGGCCGAGTCCGCTGCGATACAGCGCCGACTCCAGGGTGCGCAATCCGGAAGACCGGCGGATCACCGTCCGCGGCGGCCAGGTGGTCACCACCGCTACTGGCCTTGCTGCGGGTTCACCGATCCCACGCCGCGCCACCGCGTCGGCGGCCACACGATGAATCTGGCTTTGCCGATGACGTTGCTGACGGGAATCGTGCCCGCCGTCGGATCACCGGTACAGAGCAGGCCCTTGAGCGTGTCGGCGGTGATGCTGGTGCAATGCGCGCGGGAGTCCGCCGAATGCGTGCGGTTGTCCCCCATGACCCAGATTCGGCCCGGCGGCACCGTGACCGGCCCGAACTCGGCACCCAAGCAGGGGTACACCGCCGGGTCGGCCATCATGGTGGCCGGGTTCAGGTAGGGCTCGTTCAACCGCTTGCCGTTGACGGTCAAGCCGGTGTAGGTGCGGCATTGCACAGTCTGCCCGGCGGTGGCGATGACCCGCTTGACCAGGTCGTTCTCGTCGGGAGGGACGAAGCCGACGAACGACAGCGTGTTCTGCAGCAAGCGCACCGCCGCGTTGTGCGAACGGATCGACTTGTAGCCGACGTTCCACGACGGCGGTCCTTTGAAGACGATGACGTCGCCGGGCTTCGGTGAACCGAAGCGATAGCTGATCTTGTCGACCATGATGCGGTCGCCGACGCATCCCGAACATCCGTGCAAGGTGGGTTCCATCGACTCGGACGGAATCAGGTAGGGCCGGGCGACGAACGTCAGCATGACGTAGTAGAGCAGTACTGCGATCACCGTGAGGACCGCGGTTTCCCGAAGCGCGCCGCGCTTTGTTTCCTCCTGCTCCGGCTCCGGCTCGTCCGGCGACGATGCGGATTCCGCGGCCGGTGCCGCGGTGACGGGTTCACGCGTAGCGAGGTTGGGCTCCGACGGAGCGCCGTCGGGTTGAGGCTCAGGCGACGACGGCTCCGCGGTTTCAGTCACGAGGCCAAGAGTAGCCAGGCGGCTGGTGACGATGCAGAGCGCGTGGCGCGCCTCAGCGCTTCTCTTTGATCTTCGCCTTCTTGCCGCGAAGCTCCCGCAGGTAGTACAGCTTCGCGCGCCGCACGTCGCCGCGGACCGCCACCTCGATGTGATCGATGTTGGGCGAATGCACCGGGAAGGTCCGCTCTACGCCGACGCCGTAGCTTTCCTTGCGCACCGTAAAGGTCTCCCGAATGCCTCCGCCCTGTCGGCGGATCACCACACCCTTGAACACCTGGATGCGCTCCTTGGCTCCTTCGATCACCTTGACGTGCACGTTGATGGTGTCGCCGGGGTTGAAGGCCGGGATGTCGTCGCGCAGCGACGCCTTGTCGACGAAGTCCAGCGTGTTCATGGCGGGTGACACTTCCTTGCGGTAACGGGCTGGTGGCGGCTTGTGACGTGGGGCGCTCGGCCCCGCCGACACCAAGACAACTGCCCAATTGTGCCAGACGGCGTCCAAGCAGCGAAATCACGGCGGGGCAGCGACACGCACAGCGGCCGGGCGCTAATCTGTTGCCGCGGGCAAATGGCAGTGCGGCGGCCCGGAACCAGGTTGAAAGCACGCCTTCCATAAAGCAAGGAGGGGTATGCGATCACGGCCGCCCATACTGCTCGCAGCCCTCGTGACACTGATGATGCTGGTGGCGGGCTGTGAGGCGCGGGTCTACGGCGCCGCCGACGCGAAGCCGCCGTCGACGCGCTCGACGCCCGTCGCGCGGCTCGCCCAGGAGGAACCGCCGCGGGCGCCGGCCGGGTTCGGCACCGCGCTGAGCGCGCTGCCGGCCCGCATGCAGCAAGCGGCCGACGAAGCCGCCGCGGACGGCGCCACGATTACGGTCGCGGTCTTCGACCGCGCGACCAAGCAGATGGTCAGCAACGGCGACCAGCCGATCCCCGGAATCGCCTCGGTCGCGAAGCTTTTCATCGCCGACGAGCTGCTGCTGCGAGAGGCGCAGGGCACAATCACGTTGTCGGCCGACGACCACGCCGCGATCGACGCCATGCTGCGGTCGTCCGATGACGGTGCCGCGGAGAACTTCTGGAACGAGGCCGACGGCGGCGACGCCATGATCACCGACGTGGTGAACCGCTACGGGCTGACGGCCACGGCGTCGCCCAGCGACGGACACTGGTGGAACACCGTCAGCACCACGTCCGATCTGATCCGGTACTACCGGATGCTGCTCGACGGGTCCGGGGGCCTGCCGCCGGAGCGGGCCGGCGTCGTGGTCAACGACCTGGCTCAATCAACCCCGGCCGGAATCGACGGGTATCCCCAGCGGTTCGGGATTCCCGACGGCCTGTACGCCGAGCCGGTGGCGGTCAAGCAAGGCTGGATGTGCTGCATCGGCGAGGATTGGATGCACCTGTCGACCGGAGTGATCGGCGCCGATCGCCGCTACATCATGGTCATCGAGTCGCTGCAGCCGTCCGACGACGCCGCGGCGCGGGACACGATCACCAACGCGGTCCGGACAATGTTTCCCGGTGGCCGGATCTGACCAAGTCCGCGCGAAATCGACGCCAGTGCGGGGTATTTCGTCTCCGCCGGCACTGGCGTAGATCTCGGCGCGCAGGCGGCTTACTTCGGGTCAGGATCGAGGGTCAGGATGGGGCCGGCGTTCCCTAGTGCGCCGCTGCGAAGCCTCTGCACGCCAGGCCGCTATCCGGGCGTGGTCCCCGGACAGCAGCGCTTCGGGGACCTCGAGCCCGCGCCAGCTCGGCGGCCGCGTGTAGCTGGGTCCTTCCACCAATCCGGCCTGCGCCGAATGCGAATCGTCCTGCGCCGAGAGCGGATTGCCGAGCACACCGGGCAGCAGCCGAAGCACCGCCTCGATCATCACCACTGCGGCCGACTCGCCGCCCGGCAGCACATAGTCGCCGATCGAGATCTCCACTACCCGCATCCGCCGGGCGGCGTCGTCGACGACCCGCTGGTCGATGCCCTCGTAACGCCCGCAGGCGAAGACCAGATGCGGCTCTGCGCTCCAGCGCTGCGCGGTGGCCTGGTCGAACGGCGCACCTGCGGGTGTCGGCACCACGAGAAGGGTTTGCGTGGAACAGAGTTCGTCGAGCGCGTCGCCCCAGACCGGGGCCCGCATCACCATCCCCGGTCCGCCGCCGTACGGCGCGTCGTCCACCGAACGGTGCACATCGTGGGTCCAGCGTCGCAGGTCATGGACCATCAGCTCGACCAGACCGGACTGAATCGCCTTACCCGGCAACGATTGACGCAACGGATCCAGGTAGTCCGGGAAGATGGTCACCACGTCGATTCTCATGTCGGTGCGCGCGTCCTTAAGCCAGGTCCAGCAGGCCGACAGGCGGGTCGATCTCGATAGTGCGGTCCGCCAGCGACACCGAGGTGACGATCGCGCTGACGAACGGCACCAACACCTCAGGCCGGTCGTCGTCGGGCTTGACCGCCAGCAGCTCACCGGCGGCGGTGTGCAGCACTTCGGCGACGGTGCCGATCGACCGGCCCGACGTGGTGCGCACCGCAAGGCCTTCCAGCTGGTGGTCGTAGTACTCGTCGGGGTCCTCGATCGGCGGCAAATCGGCCGAGTCGATGACCAGGATGCTGCCGCGAAGCGCGTCGGCGGCATCCCGATCGCCGACTCCGGCCAGTCGCACCAACAGCCGGGCACCGTGATCGCGGACCGCTTCGACGACGTAGCCGCGGCCCCGCCCGCTTTCCCGCCGTCCTTTGAGGCGCAGTGCATTGCCCGGCGCGAAGCGGCTGTCGGGGTCGTCGGTGCGCACTTCGACCACGACCTCGCCGGTCAGACCGTGCGCCTTGACCACGCGCCCGATCGTCAGCTCCACGACAGGCTCACGAGCGTGCGTCCGCTACTGGTCGGTGTCCACCACGTCGACACGGATGCCGCGTCCACCGATGCCTGCGACCAGGGTGCGCAATGCGGTCGCGGTGCGCCCGCCGCGCCCGATCACCTTGCCCAAATCGTCCGGGTGGACGTGCACTTCGACGGTTCGCCCGCGCCGGCTGGTCACCAGGTCGACCCGGACATCGTCGGGGTTGTCGACGATTCCCCGGACCAGATGCTCGACGGCATCGACGACGGCAGTACTCATCGGACCGTCAGCTCTCGGCAGGCTCGGACTGCTCGCCGGCCGCAGGCTGATCGGGCTCGGCGGTCTTCTTGGCCGCGGCTTTCTTCGCGGGCGCCTTCTTCTTCGGCGTCGTCGCCTCGGTGGTCGGCGCACCGTCGACGGCGGCCAGTGCGGCGTTGAAGAGCTCCAACTTGCTGGGCTTGGGCTCGGCGACCTTCAATGTGCCTTCGGCGCCGGGCAGCCCTTTGAATTTCTGCCAGTCACCGGTGATCTTCAGCAGCTTGAGCACCGGTTCGGTGGGTTGTGCCCCCACCGAGAGCCAGTACTGGGCCCGCTCGGAGTCGATCTCGATGAGGCTGGGCTCTTCTTTGGGGTGGTAGCGGCCGATGACCTCGATGGCGCGGCCGTCGCGGCGGGTCCGCGCGTCGGCGACCGCGACGCGGTACTGCGGATTGCGGATTTTGCCCAGCCGGGTGAGCTTGATTTTCACGGGCATTGGTTTCCAACGTCTCCTGTAGGTGACACGCTGCAATTCAGCGACTCAGACGGAGGTGTCGAGCCCGGTTTTGCCTCGCGTGTGACCAGCAGCGCAGGCACCTGCAAACGAAGTGGTTGCGCCGCGGCCAGCCGCAAATTGTGCCACAACGTCGCTGGTCGGGGAAAATCCTGGGGTGCGGTGGGAGCGTCCGGCGGTGTTCGCCTGGCCCTAGCCGTCCAACGTCACGCCAGCGTGATCGCGGACGACGAATGCCACTCCAGCGTGACGTTCGGCGCACGGCAGCGTTACGGATGCCGATCGAAGCACTTGGTCTCCGAGCGGCGGCTCATCCGCCAGCCTTTCGGGGTGCGCACGAATTCGTCGTCGTACCACAAACCCAGCAGCATCGTGGTGGGCTTCTCGCCGCCGAATACCATCGGGTTGAAACAGAAGGTGCGGGCGGTTGCCGAGTCGCCGGCCAGCTCGATCGCCGGCAGGCCCAGCATGTGGGCATAGTTGGCGAAGTTGGGCAGCACGTCAGCAAGCCAAGCCTTCACTTCGGGGAACCGCCCGTCGATGCCACCCATCGCGGAATAGTCGATATACGCATCCGGGGTGAAAATGTCGTCCAGCTCGTCGAATCGGCGCCGGTCGATCGCCGAGGAGTAGTCCGCCAACAGCTGCTGGATCTCCAAGCGGTCAGAGATTTCACCGAGACTCAACATCTCCTCGATTCAACACTCCGGCATCACCGCGACCCGCGCGGGGCTAAGGTACCGCCCATGCGCACGCTCTTCGCTCTCCTCGCGGCCCTCACCGTGCTGACCTGCGCCGCCACGCTCGCTGCCCGACCGGCATCGGCCGACACCAACGTGCAACCGGTGGGCACGGTGCCGATTCCCGACGGGCCGGCGCAGACCTGGATCGTCGCCGACCTGGACACCGGCCAGGTGCTGGCCGCCCGCGATCAAAGCGTGCCGCATCCGCCGGCCAGCACGATCAAAGTGCTGTTGGCGCTGGCCGCGTTGGACCAGGTCAGCCTGGACAGCACGGTGGTCGCCGATGCCGCCGACGCGGCGGCGGAGTGCAGCTGCGCGGGTGTCAAAGCGGGTCGCACCTACAGCGCGCGCCAGCTTCTCGAGGGGACGCTGCTGGTCTCCGGTAACGATGCCGCCAACACGCTGGCGCACCTGATGGGCGGACAGGATGCCGCCGTCGCGGCGATGAACGCGAAAGCGGCCTCGCTGGGAGCGCTGAGCACGCACGCCGTGACGCCCTCGGGGCTGGATGGGCCGGGCGGGTCTGGTTCGTCGACGGCGCACGACCTCGCGGTCATCTTCCGGGCCGCCATGGCCGAGTCGGCCTTCGCCCAGATCACCGCTGAGCCGTCGGCAACGTTCCCCGGCGACGGCGGCGCCCAACAACTGGTCAACCAGGACGAGCTACTGCAGCGCTATCCCGGCGCGATCGGAGGCAAGACCGGATACACCGACGCCGCCCGCAAGACCTTCGTCGGCGCGGCGGCCCGCAACGGTCGGCGGCTGGTCATCGCCATGATGTACGGGCTGGTGCGGCAAGGCGGTCCGACCTACTGGGATCAGGCCGCCAGCCTGCTCGATTGGGGCTTCGCGGTCAGCCCGCAAGCCGCCGTCGGCGCACTGTAGACGAGTGTTCTCGGTGCGGTCGCCCCGCAGCAATATCCTCGGGCGGTCCTAGCCGAGCAGCTGAGCTAAGCTGCTCAATGCCGTGTCAGGTTTGCTTTAAGCAACCGAGCGTGGCTGGCACGGTCTCGTGTTGACGCCCGTCGACGCAACCCAACCGGGTTGAGCATCCAGCCCTCATCGCGCATCCGGCCTGAATGACGAGGTCGGTACTGCCGCGCGCACGAACCGCAAGAAACAGAGGGTCATGATGGCCGACGACGAAACTTCACCGCGCCCCGCGCCGCTGCCACGCGACGGTGAGTTCACCGCCCGCGAGACCTTGGTCGACGGCTTGGTCGTGGTGTCCGTCGGTGGCAGCGTCGACATGCTCAGCGCCCCGTGGTTGACCGAAGCGATCGACTCCGCGCTCGCCAAACGCCCGGCCGGTCTGATCGTCGACCTGTCCGACGTCGATTTCCTGGCCTCAGCCGGAATTAGCATCCTGGTCGCCGCCCACAGCAACACCGATCACTCGGGCCGCTTCGGCGTGGTCTGCGATGGACCGGCCACCTACCGCCCGCTGACCTTGATGGGTCTCGACGAGATCATCCCGCTCTATCACACGCTGGGCGATGCTGTAGACGAGCTTCGGTCCTGCTGAGCGCCGCTCAGCAGCGCCGCCAGCAGCGCAATTCGTTGCTCTTCCAACCCAGGCTGCGGCATGACGGCGCGCATCAGGGCCGCGCCGTCGAAGGTGTTGGTCAGCATCACCACGACGGCGGGGAAGATGTCCGGTGAGATCCGGTCGGCTCCCGGCAGTGCGCGCGCCGCGTCGTAGATCTTCGACCGGTACTGGTCGAGAACGTGCTGCAGGGTGGCTTTGAGCTTGTCGTCGGTGCGCGCGGCGATCATCAGCTCGTAGAGCACCGCGTTGGTCGGGGTCGCGGTGAGGTCGCGCAGGATCGTCAGCGCAGCGTGCAGTGCCGGCGCGTCAGTGGGTATCTCGGCGACTTCCTTGCTGAACAGATCCAGCTGGCGCCGCAGCACCTCGTAGGCCGTGGCGGCCATGAAATCGCCCATGGTCTCGAAGTGGCGGAACAAAGCGCCCACCGACATCCCG
Organism: uncultured Actinomycetota bacterium; assembly: GCA_963767765.1. GTDB lineage: Bacteria > Actinomycetota > Actinomycetes > Mycobacteriales > Mycobacteriaceae > Mycobacterium. The sequence goes on from CAVYEX010000003.1 coordinate 245,583, forward strand.
GCGCGCTTGGTGATCACCGCCGCCGAGGCTCGGCCGTAGCCGATCTCGGCGATGGTGGTGATGCTGGCGTCGAGCAGACGTGCGACGGTTTCTGATCGGCGCTGTTCCTGGGTGCGGGCCATGTCAGACCCGCGCGCCCACACGCGACGCTGTCGGTTGCGCTGCCCGTAGGAACCGGCCTGACTTCACCGTGGTGCCGTAGCCATCACGGAACACACCCCGGCGGTACACGACCTCGCCGCCTACCCCGGTCGCCACAACGGCGGCGTCGTTACGGTTGACCATCCGGCGCAACCCGCCGTAGAAGGGCACTTCTTCTTCGTGATAGCTGTCCACCGAGTCGTCGAGGCCGGCCGGATCGATCACCACGAAGTCGGCCCGATCACCCAAGCGCAACGTGCCGGCGTCGATGCCGAACCAGTCGGCCACCTCGGCGGTCAAGCGGTACACCGCTCGCTGGATGCTCAGAAACGGCGTACCGGACCGCTGGGCGTCGCGCACCCGCTTGAGCATCCGAAGCGGGTAGTTGTAGAACGCCATGTTGCGCAGGTGCGCACCGGCGTCGGAGAAGCCCATGTGGATGCTGGGTTCGGCGGCGAGCTTGTCGAGCTGCTTGCGGCGGTGGTTGGCGACGGTGGTCGTCCATCGGACGTTGCGCTCGCCGTTGTCGACGAGGACATCGAGGAACGCGTCGAGCGGGTGCAGCCCGCGTTCGTCGGCGATGGTCCCGAACGACTTTCCGATCAGCGTGGTGTCCGGGCATTCGACGATCACCGCGTCGTGGAAGTCGCGGTGCCACAACGACGGACCGAGCTTGCGGCGGTCGAACTCGCGGCGGAACCTGCGCCGGTAGCCGACGTCGGCGAGTAACTCGTTGCGCTGCAGCTGTTCACGCAGATGCAGCGCTGCGGTTCCGGCGCCGAATTCTTCGAAGACCGGCAGGTCGATTCCGTCGGAATACAGCTCGAAGGGAACCGGCAGGTGCTGGAACCGCACCTGTGCGCCGAGGACGGCGTTGGCCAGCCGGGTCAGCGGCCCGAACACGTGGGCCGCGGCCGGCATCGACTTGGCGTCCGCCGAGACCAGCAGGCTCATCCGTACCCCTTTGCGACGGCCGAAGATTCGGCTGCTCGCCAGGAAGAACAGCAAACCGGAGAGCGGGTTGTTGACGTCGGGCGCGCTCTGCAGGATCCGGCCGCGTCTGCGCAGCACGGCGATCAGCCGGCGCCGTTCGCGCCACGTCGCGAAGGTCGACGGCAACGCCCGCGACCGATAGCGGTCCCCGTCGAGCTTGTCGATCGCGGCGTCCATCCCCGACATCCCGAGCAGTCCGGCGTCCAGCGCCTCCTCCAGCAGCGCCGTCATCCGGTTCAACTCGGCCTCGGTCGCCTCGACGCGGTCGTCGGTGGCCCGGTCCAGGCCCAGCACCGCGGTGCGCAAATCGGAATGACCGATCAGCGAGCCCACATTCGGTCCGAGCGGCAGCTCGTCGAGAGCCGCCACGTACTGCGCGGCCGACGACCAAGTCTTCTTGGCGTCCAGCGCCCCCCGCACGAACGGCCGCGGGACGGCCTCGACCCGGCTGAACAGGTCAGCCGCGTCGTCGGTGTCGGCGTACACCGTTGACAGCGAACAGTTTCCGAGCAGCACCGTGGTAACGCCGTGACGGACCGACTCCCGCAAGCCGGGATCCAGCAGCACCTCGGCGTCGTAGTGGGTGTGCACGTCGATGAAGCCCGGGACGATCCACTTGCCCGCAGCGTCGATCACCTCCGCGCAGCCCGTCTCATCCAGCGGTGCTCTTGATACCGCACACACCTTGCCGTCCCGGATGCCCACGGACCGCGTGCGCGGCGCGGCGCCGGTCCCGTCGAACAACAAACCGTCCCGGATGATCACGTCGTACGCCATTGGGGTTCTCCTGCCCTGTGCTGTTGCACGACGCTAACATAGATAGTGAGTGCTTGCAATCTTTCACGCGAAAGTAGCCTACAGCGTCAGAATCGCTTGGTTCTCCGCGGACGCTGCGCCGCCGGGTTGACCGTTACCAGCAGGCTGGCCAGCGCGCTCACCGAAATCTGGTCCAGGCGGTCCACGGCGTCGACGATTGCGGCGCGAAGGGCGCCGTCGGCGAACGGCTCGGCCAGCCAGTTGAATTTGTCGACGACACGGTCCCAGGACAGCGGATGCGTCGGCGATCCCTCGTAGTCGGACTGCTCCCGGCGCAATACGCGTCCGTCGCGCAACACGACGCGCACCCGCGTGGCTGTGCGGTCCGGGTAGGCGTCGGTCAAGTCGGATGCCGCCTGGACCTTGACCCGGGCCAGCAGGGCCTGCACGTCGGTGCGGCGGACCCGCTCGGTCTCGAGCTGCGCTGGGCCCACCTGTCCATCCAAAAGCGCCGCTGCGACAAGGTATTTCAGGTTGTAATCAGCCTGCTCCTTGGTCTGAGGATGATCTTTATCGCCGTAGTCGCCACCTCCGGCGAAGTGGTAGGCGCCGTCGAACACCTCGACGTTCACCTCGCCGACGTCAGCACCGTCGATGCTGTGCTCGTCGCGCAGCGCCAGCACGGCATCGATGACCACCTGACCGTGGATCAGCGAGCAGTACTTCTTCAGATAGGTCTGTTCGACCGCGGCCAGCGACCGGTCGTCGGTGTGCAGGTCGATCGAGCGGTCGAACAACCGGTTCAGCCCGCTGGGTCCGTCGAACAGGGCCTTGGGACCGGTGATGCCGCGGGCCGCCAGCATCGTGTTGTACACCGCACGCATCCCGGTGATGGCCGGCGAAATGCCTTTCCACGTCGACACCGGCTCGGCATGAACCCCGGCCAGCGACACATTGTCGACGGCCGACGCGGCGATGGCGTCGGCGACCCGGGCGGCGTCGAGTCCGAGCAGCTTGGCCGAGCCGGCTGCCGCCGAGATGGCAAGCTGCAGCGCATGATTGAGTCCGAGCGCCATGACGGGGACGGCAGCGCTGAAGCGGCACTGGATCTCGTATGCGACCGCCAGAGCAAGCAAGAAATCGGCCCCCGGGGCGTCGACGTGTTCGGCGACGGCGAACACAGCGCCGAAATTGTCGGCCGGATGGCACAGCCCACCGTCGGTCAGATAGGTGTCGAGCAGGTCGGGATAGCGCACCAGGACCGCATTGAAGAACGCCGCCTGATCCACCGATCCACGCCCGCCACCGACGAAGGTGGCCGTGAGACGGCCACTGAACTGCTCCGCCTGGGCGCGGACAGCAGGAACCAGTTCGCCGTCGAGCGCGCCCACGGCGCAGGCGATGCTGTCGAGCACGTTGCGCTTCAGCGTCGCGAGCACCTGTTCGCTCACGTCGGTCCGGCCGGCGCTCACCACGAAATCCGCCAACGCGTCAACGGTGTATCTCTGGCCTGTCTGCATCGTGGTCCGCTGTGCCGCTCAGCGCGTCCGCGTCGTTGTGGGTGCGGCCGTCGTCTCGGTGGCGGCCGGCGGGTCGGGCACCGTGACACCGGGCGGGATTTCACCGATGCGGCCGGCGGCCGCCGGGATCACTATCTCGGCTCCTCCCTGGCCGCATTCGTCGGTCTGCACGGTGACGGTCATCACGCCGTGCATCGGTCCGTGGCCTTGCGGCTGCAGCGACAGCACCTGCTTGGTGGTTTGGACAGCTGTTGCCCCGTTGGCTCCCAGGCACGGGAACCGCACGGTTTCCGGCCGGGACTGCCAGACACCGTCGCGGAAATCCAGGACCAGCGGATGATCGCCGGCCTGGGCGCTTTTGGCGAGGTGGTCCTGGTCGTCGAGCATGATTCCAGCCGCGACGCAGCCGGTGGGCGTGCACGATGATCGAAAGGCCCACCAGGTGCTCACGTTGGGCGGCTGCGGATCCGGGCTGTTGTTGTAGGTTTGATGCTCCCGGTTGACGTCGACCTGATAAGCGCCGTCGAGTTGCTGATCCGGCGCCGGCGCGGACTGGCTATGACTCGGCGACGCCGTCGGCGGGCGGCTCGTCGTCGGGGCGGCGGCCTGCGGGGCGTGGTGTTCGGTTCGCCGTTCGGCCGCGAAGGCGACCACGAGCACAACGCCGAGCAGGACGGCCGCGGCTCCCGCAGCGCCGCCCAACAGGATCCACGGCCACCTGCGCGGCACCGTTTCGGCGGCCGGCGAGGCGCCGTCTCGTCGCCCGGAGGCGTCGTCTTCGTCGGGATAGTCCAGGACCTCCCCACCCGGCTCGGCGCCGCGGTCAGCCAGGAACGGGCCGGCCCGGCCGATCAGCGCATCGGCCAGCTCGCGACACCGGCCGTACCGATTGGCGGGCTGCTTGGCCAGCCCGGTGGCCAAGATCCCGTCCAGAGCCGCCAGCTCGGGACGACGATCGCTGACCTTGGGCAGCGCGGCGTTGCGGTGCTGATTGATGATTGCGGCCGGGTTGGAACCTCGATACGGCGGCGCCCCGGTCAACAGCTGAAAAGCGGTGGCGGTCAGACCGTATTGATCGGCGCGCCCGTCGATGTCTGCGCCGATGGTCAACAGCTCAGGTGCCACGTAGCCGACCGACTCTGCGGTGACGTTGCTCGGTGCCGTTCCGCTGCGCTCGCCGAGGTATTGCGTCAACCCGAAGTCTGTCAACAAGATTCGTTGTTCACCCGCCGACGAGTCGGTGAGCAGTATGTTGGCCGGCTTGACGTCGCGGTGCAGCAGTCCGCGCTGATGTGCGTGATCGAGCGCCCCGGCAACCGCAGCGACAATGGCCAGGGCTTCGCCGGTCGGCATGCCCGACGGGTATCGCTGCGCCACGATGGCCGCGGCGCTGGTGCCCGCGGCATATGCGGTTGTGATCCAGAGCCGTCCGTCGCATTCACCGCGGTCGTACATCGCCGCGATGTTCGGGTGGTGCAGCCTCGCGGCGATATCGGCCTCGCGAAGGAATCGATGCCGGAACTCACTGTCGGCTGTCGTCGCCGCGGGCAGGACTCGCAGCGCTTGATGACCCGCGAGCCTGGGATGCGCCACCAGGTAAAGCTCACCGATCGGCCCGAAATCCAGCATCCGTAAGACGGTGTAGCCGGCGTACGTGGTGCCGCTGGCCAAGGCCATTGGTCAATAGTAACGGGGGTCAAGGAGGGCTGCTCTGCTCAAAAGAGCTGTCCGCGCAGTACCACCAGTTCCGGACGGGTCAGCACCGTCGGACCGTGCCGCGGGTCGTCGGTAAAGCAGACCAGATCCGCCGACGCCCCGTCGTCCAGCCCGGGGCGACCGAGCCAGCTGCGCGCATTCCAGCACGCCGCTCCCAGCGCCTCGGTGGCGCTCATGCCGATAACTTTGAGCTCTTCGATCTCGTCCGCGATACGCCCGTGGCTCAGCATGCCGCCGGCGTCGGTGCCCGCGTAGATCGGCACGCCGGCTTCGCGCGCCGCGCTGATGCGGTGCCGACCGCGGGCATACAGCTCGCGCATGTGCTCGGCATATGTGGGGTATCGCGCCGCCGCGTCGGCGATGCCCGGGAAGTTCTCCAGGTTGATCAGGGTGGGCACCAGTGCCGTGCCCTGCTCCAGCATCGAGTCGATGGTGTCGTCGGTGAGCCCGAAGCCGTGCTCGATGCAATCGATGCCGGCACCGATCAGTCCCGGTAGGGCTGCCTCGCCGAAGACGTGGGCGGTGACCCGCGCGCCGTGGACGTGCGCGCTGTCGATCGCGGCTTTGAGTACGTCGTCGGACCACAGCGGGGCGAGATCGCCGACGCCGCGATCGATCCAGTCACCGACCAGCTTGACCCAGCCGTCGCCGCGGCGCGCCTGCTCGGCCACTGCCTCGGGCAGCTGCGACTCGTCGTCGATGTCGAGCGGCAGTCCCGGGGAGTAGCGCTTGGGCCGGGCCAGGTGCCGTCCGGCGCGGATGATGCGCGGCAGGTCGGGACGGTCATCGAGGCTGCGGGTGTCGATGGGTGAACCGCAGTCGCGGATCAGGAGGACGCCGGCGTCGCGTTCGGCTTCGCCCTGTCGGACCGCCTCGTCGAGATCGATGGGCTCACCCGGACCGATTCCGACGTGACAGTGGGCGTCGACCAGACCGGGGATGATCCAGCCGCCGTCGAAGACGGTGTCCGCGCCGGCGACCGGCTCTCGGCTGATCTGACCGTCGACGATCCACAAGTCGAGCGCGGACTCGTCCGGCAAGCCCACGCCGCGGACGTGCAAGGGCACGGTGTGCTTACTTCTTGCCCGGGAAGTTCAGCTTGGACAGGTCGAAGTCGGCGAGTCCGGGTGGCAGTTCGTTCAAGCCTTCGGGCAGGTGGGACAGATCGGGAAAGCCGGCAGGCAACCCCGCCCCCAGTGGGCTGCGCGCTTTCGCCGGTGTCGGTCCGCGCACACCCTTCTTGCCCTTCTTGCCTTTGCCGGCTCTGGCCTTGGCAGCTTTGCGGGTCGCGGACTTGCGGGCCAGCCCGGGCATGCCGCCGAGCATCGAGGACATCATCTTGCGGGCTTCGAAGAATCGGTCGACCAGCTGGTTGACTTCGGACACCGTGACACCGGAGCCGTTGGCGATGCGCAGCCGCCGCGAGGCGTTAATGATCTTGGGGTCGGCCCGTTCGGCCGGCGTCATGCCGCGGATGATGGCCTGCAGCCGGTCGAGTTGTTTGTCGTCGACGGCGGCCAGCGCCTCCTTCATCTGGCCTGCTCCGGGCAGCATGCCCAGCAGGTTGCCGATCGGCCCCATCTTTCGGACGGCGAGCATCTGTTCGAGGAAATCCTCCAACGTCAGCTCACCCGACCCGATCTTGGCCGCGGCGGCTTCGGCCTGCTGCGCATCGAAGACCTGCTCGGCCTGCTCGATCAGGCTGAGCACATCGCCCATACCCAGGATGCGGCTGGCCATCCGGTCCGGATGAAAGACGTCGAAGTCTTCCAGCTTTTCGCCGGTCGACGCGAAAAGAATTGGTACGCCGGTTACTTCGCGGACGGAGAGCGCGGCGCCGCCGCGGGCGTCGCCGTCGAGCTTGGTCAGCACCACTCCGGTGAAGCCGACGCCGGCCCCGAACGCCTCGGCGGTGGTGACCGCGTCCTGACCGATCATCGCGTCCAGAACGAACAGGACCTCTTGCGGGTCGGTCGCGGCGCGGATGGCCGCGGCCTGCGCCATCAGCTCGTCGTCGATACCCAGCCGTCCGGCGGTGTCGACAATGACGACGTCGAAGTGCTTGGCCCGCGCCTCGGCCACTCCGGCCGAGGCGACGGCGACGGGGTCGCCGGGGCCGGCATGGCCGGCGGGGTCGGCGTCGACGGAGGCGCCCGGGTGCGGCGCGAACACCGCGACGCCGGCCCGTTCCCCCACAACGCGCAGCTGGTTGACCGCCCCCGGCCGCTGCAGGTCGCATGCCACCAACAGCGGCGTATGTCCTTGACCGTGCAGCCAGGATGCAAGTTTGCCGGCCAGCGTTGTCTTACCCGAGCCCTGCAAGCCGGCCAGCATCACCACGGTCGGCGGTGTCTTGGCGAACGCCAGCCGGCGGGTCTGGCCGCCGAGGATGCCGATCAGCTCCTCGTTGACGATCTTGACGACCTGTTGCGCCGGGTTGAGAGCACCAGACACTTCGGCGCCCTTGGCCCGGTCTTTGACCCGGGTGACGAAGGACCGGACCACCGGCAGCGATACGTCGGCTTCTAACAGCGCGAGCCGGATTTCGCGGGCGGTCGCATCGATATCGGCGTCGGTCAGCCGGCCCTTGCCCCGCAGTCCCTGCAGGGCACCGGTCAAGCGGTCGGACAGCGATTCAAACACGACCGCTAGCGTAGTGGTGATCGCCAGCGCGGCGGAGCCGGGCGCGGGGGGCACCTCCCGCTTGCGGGGGACGGGTCGCCACCATCATCCCCGCGGTGATCGCCAGCGCGGCGGAGCCGGGCGCGGGGGGCACCTCCCGCTTGCGGGGGACGGGTCGACTTAACAGCCTGGTTGTTAAATGCAAAACAGTCGCGTCGATTAGTCGGTCCAGATTACGACCTCGGCACAAGACGCCAACACCCCGTATTGGACGGGACGTTCAGCCGGACAATTGCTTTTGCGCTGGCGCACTGGAAACATTGCGGCGACTTGGCAAGGCAGGATGGTGGCGAAGCGCCGCTGATCAGCAGCACGCCGGCCTGCTTACGGCTAACATAGAGATTAAGTTTTAGAGGGGGAGCCAGATGTATCTCAAAGGCGTGGCCGGCGCGGCAACGATTGCTACTGGCATCGGCATATCAGTACTCCTCGGATCACCACCGGTCAACGCCGCTCCGTGGGATCCGGCCCCGCCCTGCCCGAATTGCCAAAGCGGTGCCGGTGGCGCCGGGGCGGGTCCGCAGAACAACCCTGTTGGCAATCCCCCGCTCATCCAGACGCCGCCACGCAACGGCTCGGGCCCGGGCCCGAAGGGTGGGCAGCCGGCACCGCCCAGATCCTAGAACCGCACCAACCGGCGACCGCTGGGCAGTCAATCGAAGCAGCGGACACCCGATCTTCAACTCCCACTCGAATCGGGAAGCGGGTGCCTACACCGACCCGCCGGACCGAGGGTGCACTCATTCGACGCCGGCCGCGGGCCACTGCGCACGCCGTGGGATGTGCCGCGGTGCGCGTCCCTCGGCCTCGTGTGAATGACAGCGTTACAACGCTGACTCTCTCGAAGATTTGTGAAGACAATCGAGTTGTTAAAAGCATGAACGCGCCGATTAAGAGTTGGTTACCGCAATGGTCATCTGCACGGATTTCCGGCAGCGCGGAGCCGCGCACCTTTAGCTAGAGCAGGTGAAAGTCCGATCGACAAACCTGATGGTGGCATCGCCGTGTGGTATTGCGGCGGCAGTTTCTCGGTCGGGCGGTTTGGGTAGTTGGGCGGGGAATCGAAATCTTAAAGGAGCAAGGATATGAACCTGAAGCGCTCGGTCGGCGCAGCGGCGGTTGCTCTCGGCGTCTGCACCTCGGCACTGACATTCGGGGCCGGCTCGGTCAGCGCCGTCCCATGGGATCCCGCTCCGCCGTGCCCGAACTGCCAACAAGATCCAGGCGATCCAGGAGCCCCACCGGCCGTTGTCGATCCAGCGGGGCCTCCGGGTAATGGAGGAAAAGTGGTCCCGCGCACTGGGCCGGCAGGTCCCAAAGGCGGGCAGTCGGCACCGCCGACATAAGGCTCCGCGTCGGCAGCCGGTGGCGGCACGCGGGCGTCGAACACGCTCGCGGTTGCAGCCGGCCGGGCCCCATCACAACGCGGACTTGCCACTGCGGCTCAATGATTCGACGGGACGCTGACGGTCCCATGGTCGGTCCGAAAGGGCTGGATGACGTTCGGGTCAGGCCGGCTCACGTTCTATGGCTCTCGCTCACGCAACCAGCGCAATGGCGGCATATCAGGTATAGCCTTTGAAGGAACAACGATTCGCAAAAGGAAAGACGGTGGCATTGTTGTCGCCACTGGCGTTTCCGTGTAGCCGACTGGGCAGCCAGCTGACCAGCGTGGTGGAAGTCTTGGAGGCGAAGGCAAGATGAGGGTCAAATGGCTGGCCGGGGCGGCCGCGATCGCCCTCGCCATATCACCACTGACGAGCGGGCTAGAACTGGTCAAGGCCGCTCCGTTGGACCCACCCCCACCATGCTCAGACTGCCAACCGAATCCTGGTGGCGCGGCGCACATTCCAGCCCGACAGTGCTGGGCCTACGGCCGCGTCGGTCCCGGAGGGCCCAGAGGCGGCGGCGGGCAGCCGGTGTACCCGCCGCAGTGTCATCCGACCATCAATCCCGCACCGCCCGCCGGGGGTGACTGAGCGGAAGGTCGGCATCGCCAACGGATCTGCGCTGAGCAATTCAGTCACGCCGGCCCTCACCTTCCGTTGTTCTGGCCTCCAAGCCCGCCGAACGGTGAAGAAGACGAGTTGTTGGCGCTCGAGCTGCTCAAATATTCCGGGCAGTAAGCACTCGATGCCAGGGCCGCGAACTTCGTGGCGCCGGAGGTAGTCAAACCTGGATTGAGCGCAGCCAGACGATTGACGACGTCCATCTCCGATTGCCCCGAACTCATCAAATCGCAAGCCCTTCTTCCGGCCGCGATGGCGTCGGATCCGCTGCGAAAAGTCATGCCCGCTCTGTTGAGCGAATCAAGAAAAACCGCATCAGGGTTGGCGTCGCTGGGGCTGCTCGGGTCAGCCTGCGCCGGCACGGCCAGACCGATGGCGACGACGGCGTTGGCAAGCACCAAAAGTAGTCGCATCTATTGATTATCGTCCACACGGGCCCGGTTGTCCTGTTGAGCACTGTTCGCGGACAGCACCTCGAGGTCCCTTGACCGGTTTTCGCATCGGACCGACTCCGAGGCGGTGCACGGGCCGGGTTGTCGTTCACTCGCGGCTCGACCACGAGGCACGGTCCCGTTCTAGTCGTCGTCTACCGGCGGGAAGCGTCTCAGGCAGTAAGTCGTGAAGTCGACCATCAATTGGTCGAGCTGATCCTGGCGCGGCAACCCGCGGGCACCCGCACCGAGAACGGACAGCAACAGCCCGATGACAGTGCGAGGACTCACCTCGTTCGCGGCGTCCTGCAGGCTTGCCTGCACCTTCGGCACATCAGCGGCATCTGCAGCCACCAACGTCATCATCTGCTGTACCCGATCGGTTATTTCGGTTTCATCGGTCAACTCGCAGATGGCCGCGCCGTGCGATGTGATCCGCTCGTACATGTCCTGCAAGCCTCTGCCGTAGACCCCCTCGAGGTCACTGATGTAGCGGCGGACGTCTTCCAGATCGTTCAGATCGGGTGTGTCGATGTGGGTTATGTGCTGTTGAATCAGTTCGTCGGGACGTTGATCGAGTGCCCTGAGGAATTGCCTGACGTGGCTTTCCAGCTCACTGTCGCGCGTGTGGTTGGTCATGCGTTTCTCCTGTTGTCGAGCCGCCGATCGCGTCGAACTCGCAATCTGCCGTTCCGCGGTGGCGGCGCGCTCCGCGGGCTTTCCAACGGAGCATCAGGCTGTCCAGGTGCGTCACACTGGTCGGCTTGTGCACAACAGCCGGCGCACAGTCCGGTACCAGTTCGAAATCCGGTATGCGACGCAGCCATTCGGCCACAAACGCGGCCGTCTCGAGACGCGCCAGGTGCAAACCCAGGCATCGGTGCATGCCGCCACCGAACGCCCAGTGGCGCTGCCGCTGAACCTTTCCGTTGGGAGCCATAGCTATCTCTTCACCGCCGTGCTCTCGCCCTGCCGCTTCCAGAGCCAGCCACACTGGACTCTGCGCCGGGATGGTGATTCCACCGATGGTGACGACCTTCGTCGTCATTCGAGGAATAGACGGTCCTGGCGTCTCCAACCGGAAGATTTCCTCGACGAACGCCGGAATCTGTGCCGGGTCGTCGCGCAGCCGAACCTGCAGCTCTGCATTGCGTGCGAGGTGGAGCAGCGCAAAAGACATTGCTGCGGAGACCATTTCGATACCCGCTACGGAGAAGAGCAGAAGAATGACCGACATCACTTCGACGTTGGTGAGCGGGAAGTTTCCGTCGCCGACAAGTCCTTCCAGTAGCGGCCAGAGAATGCCGGGCGGCCGCCGGGGATTCGTCACGCCCGCGTCGAGAGAGGTATTCAGCCATTTGGCGAGCTCAATTTGCGCTGCTCCAGTGGTGTCACCGATCACCGCAGCCCGCGTCATGCGTGCCGCCTTGGCGTTGTCTCCCGGCAGCCCGCACACCAGAAACAGCGCTTGGCAGGCATAAGAGTCGGTGACGTTGGTCGCATCGCAGCGCCCTTTGGCGGCGATTGCGCCGATCAGTGTGGCGGCCCGGGCGCGTAGACCGGGCGCGAAGGGGGCCAAACCCTTGGGGCTGAAGAGCGGATGTAGCACCCGACCGAAACGGGCGTGCTCTGCGCGCGTCCCACATGAGAGCGGCACCTGCGGAAGCGGCGCGCCGAACAAGGTGATGGCAAAGGTCTTCGGCGGCGACGCGAAGGTGTCGGGATCGAGCAACGCCGCACGCACGTCATCCCGCCGGGTCAGATAGTAGCCGCGCAGCAGTGGATCGCCTGCGGCGATTTCCACCACCGGTCCCATCGCGCGTATCTCACGCCAGTAGGCACCGCGGTCTGCTGCGAAGGCCGGGCTTTCTTTGTGGTGCAAGACAGACGAATTCACGCCGGACCCCGGGTCGGCGCGGGTCTTGGCCCATTGCTGTCGATGGCGAATGTCATTCGCCACCAGCCAGCACACCCCGCGCGTCGTCGCCGCTCATCGTCTTCGCTGCGACCTGGAACCCCGCACCAACGGCTGGATGGTTACAAGGCAACGTGGAATTCAGTTGCGAAGCCTTGGGGCTTGGCGCTCGACGGTGAGTCGTGATGAGTCGATTCTCTCGGTTCTGGCGCGGCCCGCGCCGGCTTGCGCGGGGTGCAGGTGATGCCTAACGAACATCGTGTTACGCGTGCAGAAGCTACGTCTGCCAGCCCCACGGAACCTGGTACCAGCCCGACGAGTCGGAATACGCCCAGCCGCAGGGCGTGCGCTCCGCGTGCCCTTCGTCGTTGGTCACCCAGCACTTCGGCCCGTTCGGGTCAGGCCCAGTCTGGTCAGGTGACGCTGGGTCCGGATCGGCATGGGCAATGCCGCTGCCCAGCAGAGCAGCGGCGCAAGCCGCGACGACCACCAGTCTTCTCTTCATCGGGCGTTCCCCTTTCTGTCCGGTTCTCTCATTCTGAGGGCAAGTCCCATTTGCCGCGAGTTGAGTTCCGCCCCGACCGAGACGCGAGCATCGCGTCGAACCGCACACGAGCGTTGCTTGCTGTTCCTCACTGCCGGCACCAGATTCGAACCGATACCCAGTAAAACGCTTACGTGACCGGCTAGTTGCGGGCGATGTGTTAAAAGTTCGGGCCGGACGTTAAAAAACGATTAACCAGGTACGCCTTCCAGCCGAACTTGAGTCAAGGTGTAGCCGTGCACCCAACGCCGGATATCAGGACACGCTGACTGACCACCGTGGCCGACCCCGTACGGGGCCGGTTTGATTTTCAGGGGAGAAATACATGTTCGTGACGACAGTGCCTGACGCGATCAACGCCGCCGCAGGTTCGCTCGAAGGTATCGGCAACTCGTTTTCCGCTGAGAGCGCGGCGGCCGCAGCACCGACCACCGGCGTGGCGCCCGCGGCCTCTGACGAGGTGTCGGCCCTGCAGGCCGGCGTGTTCTCGACCTACGGCCAGCTCTATCAGACCGTCAGCGCCCAGGCGCAGGCGATTCACCAGCAGTTCGTCAACCTCTTGCAAAGCTCTTCCGGCTCGTACGGAGCCACTGAAGCGGCCAACCAGGCCGGAGCCGCCGCCACGTCGCTGTCCAACGCGTCAGGTGCGGCGTCGAACACGCCGATCACCGACTTTATCAACAGCATCACGAACTTCATCGACCCCTCAGATGGCATCGGCGGCTTGTCGAGCAACCTCATCCAGGTGCCGCTGAACGAGGTGGGCAACTTCGCTTCCGCCGAATCCGACCTGATCGGCATGGGCGGTGGTGGCCTGATGACCGCGTTGGCGGGTCCCTCGACCGCTTCCGCCGACATCGGGGGCTTGGGATTCGGCTTGGCCGGAGACTTCAATCCCGCGGGGGCCGTCGCCGGTGCCGTCGGCGGCGGCGTCGGGGCCGGCGCTGCGCCGGTGCTGGCCGGTGTCGGCCAGGGGTCGTCGATCGGCGCCATGTCGGTGCCGCCCAGCTGGGCCGGCGTAGCTCCGGCGACGAGCGCACCGGTGACGTTGGCGTCCCAGAGCTGGACCGCACCCGCGCCGTCCACCGGTGGGGGGGTAGGGCCCATCGCGGGCATGCCTGCCGTCGCTTCGGGCGGACGCGGTGGCGCTGGCAGCTTTGGTGCCCCGCGTTACGGAGTCAAACCCAAGGTCATGCCGCCGGTGCCCAAGCCGACACTCACCTAAATCCAGGCGGCCAAAGGTGGCCGGTCAGTACTCCGACACGATCGACTAAAGAACGGGGTTGAACCAATGGTTTTCGATTTCGCAGCGCGGCCTCCCGAGGTGAACTCGGCACTGATGTACTCCGGCGCCGGAGCCGGGCCGCTGACGGCCGCGTCCTCGGCGTTCAGCACCTTGAGCGCGGAGCTCAACTCCAATGCGACGGCCTACCAGTCGGTGATCTCACAGCTCACCGGTTCGGAGTGGCAGGGTCCGTCGTCCCAGGCGATGGCGGCCGCCGCGGCGCCCTACATCGGCTGGCTGGACACCACCTCCGCGCAGCTCCAAGAGGCGGCCACTCAGGCCACCGCGTCGGCGGCAGCGTACGAGACGGCTTTCGCCGCAACGATTCCGCCCGCGGCGGTCGCCGCCAACCGGGCGCAGCTGGCAGTGCTGGTCGCTACCAACCTTCTGGGCCAGAACACGCCGGCGATCATGGCCAACGAGGCGATGTACGCCGAATTCTGGGCGCAGGACGCCGCCGCGATGTACGGCTACGCCGGCGCCTCGGCAGCGGCAGCCGCGGCGCTGTCACCCTTGACCCCGCCGGCTGAGAACACCAACCCCGGCGGGCAGGGCCAACAGGCCGCAGCGGTGAACAACGCCGTCGGCAGCAACGGGACCGCCGCGACACTGAACAACACGCTCGGTGGTCTGCAGAACGCAGTCGGTGCCGCCGCCACCCCGGCAGCGGCGGGCGGGGACACGCCGACCTCGATCTTGACAGCTCTCAACGGTTTGATGGGCGCACCGATCGTCAGCAACGGCATCTACAACACCGGTGTGACCCTGGCCTGGAACCAAGCGATGATGAGTGCGACGTTCCCACTTCTTGGCCACTTCCTGGCCGGCTCCCCGTACGGCGCCCTGGTCAGCGACGTCACGCCGCTGGGAGCAGGTTTGGGCTTAGGCACGACGTTGGCTGGGGCGACCAGCTCTGTCGGCGGTGCGGGTGGCGCGACGCTGGCCGGTATGGGCACCGCGGCCGAGGTCGGCGGCCTGTCGGTGCCGGCCGGTTGGTCAGCGGCCACTCCCGGCGCCGCCAGCGAAGTCACGCTGGCTGGAACCGGCTGGACTGCCGCGACCGATGAGAGCGTCAGCGGCATGGGCGGCGCACCGGGCGGCATCATGCCAGGGATGGCTTCCGCCGGTGGGAAGTCGGGCATGGGCTTCGGCGGCCCGCGCTACGGAAGCAAGCCGATCGTCATGCCGAAGCCGGTCGGCGTCGGGTAGAGACGGACGCAAGAGTACGGCCGCGTCGGCGTCAGCCGGCGCGGCCGGCGGCGTCTTCGGCGGCAAATTGCAGCACCGCGAACAGGTCACGCTCGACCGCGGCTTGCAGGTCCGACCCGGCCCCCGCGCTGGCCTCGAAACCGCCATCAGCCGACACGCCATCGGTGGGCAGCGCCACGCAGAACACATCGTCGACCGTCGACCCCAACGTCGCGGCCTTGGCCCACACGATGTCCGCGCCGGCGCGTTCCAGGGCGCCCGCGAGCAGCGCGAGCAGGCCCGGCCGATCGGGTGCCCGGATCTCGATGATTAGCCGGCCGGCCGCGTTGGCGTCGAACCAGCGGATACGCGGCGGAGCGACCGACGGATTGACCGGCACCCCGGTCTGCATCGTTCCCGCCAGCGTCGAATCGGCTCGCTGGGCGTCACGGCCGCGCTGTGCCAGCATGGCGAGCACATCGATGTCGCCGTCGAGCGCCGTGATCAGCTGCTGGCGCAGGAGTTTCTCGGCGGCCGGTGCACCGAAGTGCGGCGAAACCATGAAATCGTTGATGACGGCGCCTTCGTGGATGTTCACCGACGCCGAGTGCACCCGCAGCGAGTTCAGCGCCAGCACTCCGGCCGCCTTCGACAGCAGCCCCCGCTGGTCGGGCGCGATCATCACCGCGTGATACAGGCGCCGACTGCCGGCGCGGCGCAGCTGCACGTGCACCCCGTGGTCTGCCGCGAGCGAAAGGTATTCGGGGTCAATCGGATCGGCGTGCGGCAACGGCTCACCGGCCATCGCCAGTCGGCATCGCCGCACCAGGTCGCCCACCAACGAGGCTTTCCAGTCACTCCACACCCCCGGCCCGGTGGCCAGCGAGTCCGCCTCGGTCAGCGCGTGCAGAACGTCGAGCAGCACCGGGTCCCCGCCCAGCGCCTCACACACGGTGGCGATGGTTCGCGGGTCGTTGAGGTCGTGCCGGGTGGCGGTTTTCGACAGCAGTAGGTGATGGGTCACCAGCGCCGACAGCAAGTCGACGTCGGACGGCCACATGCCCAGCCGGGTGCCGATCTGGACGGCCAATTGCGCGCCGAGCACACTGTGGTCGGTCCCGCGGCCCTTGCCGATGTCGTGCAGCAACGCTGCCAGCACCAGCAGGTCCGGACGCGCCACCCGGGTGGTGAAAACCCTTGCCCGCGAAACTGCTTCCATCAGGTGCCGGTCCACCGTCCAGATGTGGATGACATCGTGCGGCGGTAGGTCGCGGATTGCGCTCCATTCCGGGAAGAGCCGGCCCCACAGCCCGGTGCGGTCCAGCGCCTCGATGGTGACTACGGTGGCCGGGCCGGCCGCCAGCAGGACCAGCAGGTTGTCCAGCGACTCGCGCGGCCACGGGGTACGCAGCTCCGGTGCTGTCTCGGCGAGCCGGCTCAGCGCCGACGACGCAATCGGCAGGCCGGTCACCGCCGACGCGGCGGCCACCCGCAGGATCAGGCCCGGATCGCCGGCCGGTCGGGCGTCGCGGGCCAGCATGATCTCCCCGCCGGATTCGACCACGCCCTCGTCCAGCGGTCGACGTGGGCGCCGCCGGATAGCGGCCATCCCCCGCCGCGGCAGCGCGTTGGCGGCGGTCCGCAGCCCGGCGTCGACCCGGTAACTGACGGTGCGAGCCGCATCCGACAGTGTCCGCGACAGGTCGTAGCGGTCGCCCAGGTCGAGGGCGGCGCTGATCTCGTCGGCGTACTGGGCCAACAGCTGGTCGTGGCCCCGGCCGGAGACACGGTGCAACTCGGTGCGCACGTTGAGCAGGATGCGGTAGGCACGGTCCAGCGAACCGCCGAGGTTTTCCGGTGTCGCGACGATAAGGCGGTCGGTGAGCTGGGCGACGGCGAGCGCATCGAGCAGCTGCACGTCGCGCATGCCGCCGCGGCCGAGCTTCAGGTCCGGTTCGGCCCGGTGGGCGATCTCACCGCTGCGACGCCAGCGTGCCTGCGTCTCTTCGACCAGCTCGGCGAACCGCGACGGAATGGTGGCCCGCCATTGCCGGCGAACGCCCTCGACCAGCGAAGCCGAAAGCTTCGCGTCGCCGGCGATGTGACGAGCTTCGAGCATGGCCAGCGCCGCCGACACCTCCGCATCGGCGACCCGCAGCGTCTCGGCGACGGTGCGCACACTGTGATCTAGCCGAATGTTGGCGTCCCACAACGGATACCACAGTAGATCGGCCACCTGCCCGACGGTCTCCGGGGGTAGGTTGTCGTGCAGCAGCAGCAGATCCAGGTCCGAGCACGGCAGCAGCTCGCGGCGGCCGAGTGAACCGGTCGCGACGATCGCAAAGCCGCTGTCCGCGGTGATACCGATCTGCGCAGCCTTGGCGCTCAACCAGAATTCGTGCAGCTCCTGCCAGGCTTCACGCAGCGCAGACGTTTCCAACGGCTGCCCCGCGCCGGAGAGCAACTCCTGCCGCGCGGCAGCCAAATCAGTTGCCGGACAGGCAGTCTCATGTGCGGCGTCCGGTTCTGACTGCCGGGGTGAGTCAGGTCGGCGTTGTACCATGCCCGTTGCGATCGATGCTATCGGCGAAACCCTAGACTGCGTCGGCTCCGCGTTCACCGGTGCGTACCCGCACCACGGACTCCACCGGGGTCACCCATACTTTGCCGTCACCGATCTTGCCGGTACGGGCGGCCCGCACGATGCTGTCGACGACCTTGTCCACCACGACGTCGTCGACCAGCACCTCGATGCGTACTTTCGGCACGAAGTCGACTGAGTACTCAGCTCCCCGGTAGACCTCGGTGTGCCCCTTCTGCCGGCCGTAGCCCTGAACTTCGCTCACCGTCATCCCCAGCAGGCCCGCCTGCTCCAGGCTGGTCTTGATGTCCTCCAGCGTGAACGGCTTCACGATCGCGGTGATCAGCTTCATATCTTCTTCCCTCCGCCGGGTGTGCAGGATGTGCAGGAACCGAACTGCCGACAGCCGCGAAGTCGTAGCCGCTCTCAGCGTGCTGGGCTTCGTCGATGCCCGCGACTTCCTCCTCCACGTTCACGCGCAGGCCCATCGTGTACTTAAGGGCTAGAGCCACGATAAGCGTGCCGATGCCCGAGTAGAGGAAAACACTCGATGCGCCAATAGCCTGTCGGATCAACTGGTCGAAGCCACCGCCGTAGAACAATCCCGCCGAGGTGTGACCGCCACCCCCGGCGATCGCGATGGACTGGGGCGCCGCGACCAGCCCCACCATGAGCGTGCCAGCGATGCCGCCGACCAGGTGGACACCGACCACGTCCAGCGAGTCATCGAAGCCGAACCGGAATTTCAGGCCGACCGCCAGCGCGCACAGCACGCCCGCCACGAACCCGATGACCAGTGCGCCGACCACGTTGACCGAGGAACACGACGGGGTGATCGCGACCAGGCCGGCCACGATGCCCGAGGCCGCGCCGAGCGTCGTCGCATGCCCGTCCCGGATCCGCTCGGTGAGCAGCCAGGACAGCATGGCGGCGGCGGTGGCCACGGTGGTGGTGATGAACGTCGAACCGGCGACACCGTTGGAGCTGGTTGCCGAACCGGCGTTGAACCCGTACCAGCCGAACCACAGCAGGCCGGCGCCCAGCATCACGAAAGGCAGGTTGTGCGGTCGGGTCGGGTTCGCTGGCCAGCCTCGGCGTTTGCCCAGGACGATTGCCAGCACCAGGCCGGCCACACCGGCGTTGATGTGCACCGCGGTACCGCCGGCGAAGTCGATGGCGTGCAGTTTATTCGCGATCCACCCACCGTGGGCGGCGGTGACCCCGTCCGCCGCGAACACCCAGTGCGCGACCGGGAAGTAGACGATGGTTGCCCACAAGCCCGCGAAAACCGTCCAGCTGGCGAACTTCATCCGGTCGGCCACCGCGCCGGAGATCAGTGCCACGGTGATGATGGCGAACATCAACTGGAACGCCACGAAAACCGTCTGCGGCAGGGTTCCCGCCAAGGCGATCTTGGTTTCCGCGGTGCTGCCGCTGGCCGCGGCGCCGTTCACCCCGATCAGACCCTTCAAGCCCCAGTACTGGGTCGGCGTGCCGGCCACGTTGCCGACGTCGTCACCGAACGCCAGCGAGTAGCCGTAGAGCACCCACAAAACCGTCACCACGCCCATCGCGATGATGCTCATCATGATCATGTTGAGCACGCTCTTGACCCTGACCATCCCGCCGTAGAAGAACGCCAGGCCAGGTGTCATCAGCAGCACCAGCGCCGAGCTGGCCAGCATCCAGGCGGTATCGCCGGTGTCGGGAACACCCATGGTCGGGAATTGATCCACTGTTCTTCACCTCCGGTTGGCGCCGCCGCGGCAGGCAAAACCGCTTGACTTCGACGACAATGCAAAGTCCTTGTTTCGGCGTCAGTGCCGCTGTGTTTCGGCGAAGTAACGTCTGCGCCGAGCGGTGAGTCAGCCGCGGCGATCGCAAGCGCGGCGAAGCCGGGCGCGGCGGGTCGCCGCCATCAGCCGCGGCGATCGCAAGCGCGGCGAAGCCGGGCGCGGCGGGTCGCCGCCATCAGCCGCGGCGATCGCAAGCGCGGCGAAGCCGGGCGCGGCGGGTCGCCGCCATCAGCCGCGGCGATCGCAAGCGCGGCGAAGCCGGGCGCGGCGGGTCGCCGCCATCAGCCGCGGCGATCGCAAGCGCGGCGAAGCCGGGCGCGGCGGGTCGCCGCCATCAGCCGCGGCGATCGCAAGCGCGGCGAAGCCGGGCGCGGCGGGTCGCCGCCATCAGCCGCGGCGATCGCAAGCGCGGCGAAGCCGGGCGCGGCGGGTCGCCGCCATCAGCCGCGGCGATCGCAAGCGCGGCGAAGCCGGGCGCGGCGGGTCGCCACGCCCAGCAGCGCGTCGACGAAGGCGCCGGTTCGAAGGGCGCGAGGTCGTCGGGGCCTTCGCCCAGGCCCACCAGCTTCACCGGCACCCCGAGTTCCTGCTGCACCCGAAACACGATGCCGCCTTTGGCGGTTCCGTCCAGTTTGGTCAGCACCGCACCGGTGATGTCGACGACGTCGGCGAACACCCTGGCCTGCGCGAGCCCGTTCTGCCCGATCGTCGCGTCGAGGACCAGCAGCACCTCGTCGACCGCGGCGCGCCGGGTCACCACCCGTTTCACCTTGCCCAGTTCGTCCATCAGGCCGGTTTTGGTGTGCAAGCGCCCAGCGGTGTCGATGACCACGACGTCGGCACCGGCGGCGACGCCCTTGTCGACGGCGTCGTACGCCACCGATGCCGGGTCGGCGCCCTCGGCTCCGCGGACCACTTCGGCGCCGACCCGCGCCGCCCAGGTCTGCAACTGATCGGCGGCGGCGGCCCGGAAGGTGTCGGCCGCGCCCAGAACCACGCGCCGTCCGTCGGCCACCAGCACGCGGGCCAGCTTGCCGACCGTGGTGGTCTTGCCGGTGCCGTTGACACCGACGACCAGCAGCACCGCAGGATGGTCGGCGTGCGGCAGCGCGCGGATCGAGCGGTCCAGTTCGGGCTGCAACTCGGCCACCAGCACTTCGCGCAGCACCGCTCGGGCGTCGGCCTCGGTGCGCACCGTGCTGCTCGCCAGTCGACCGCGCAGCTGGGTCACCACGGAGGTGGTCGCCACCGGGCCCAGGTCGGCTATCAGCAGGGTGTCTTCGACGTCCTGCCAAGACTCGTCGTCGAGGTCACCTCCGCCCAGCAGCCCGAGCATGCTGCGGCCCAACGTGTTCTGCGACCTCGCCAGCCGGCCGCGCAGCCGCTCCAATCGCCCCTCGGGCGGCGCGATGCTGTCGATTTCCGCAGCGGGCGGCGCCGAGGGTGCGTCCACGGTGGCGTCGGCGGGTGCGACGGTCTCCGGCTCGGCCAGATCTGCGGCGTCAACCCGGTCGATGGGTTCAGCGACCGGTTCGGTGACCGTCGGTGTCTGGCTGAACGTGATACCCGACGAGGCGGCGTAGCCGCCCGACCGGTCCAGGGTGGCCGCCTGGTCGCGCCCGGGCAGGCTGATGCGGCGCCGGCGGTAGCGCACCAGCCCGAAGACCAGCACGGTGATGACGATGAGCGCGGCGACGACCGCGACGGCGATCCAAAGCGCTTCAGACACCCGGTCATTGTTTCAGGGCCACCGGGGCGCCCCGGGAGCCCCCGGTCGCCTGCCGATTTTGTTCAATGACCCGCGAACGAGGCGCCCCGCGTTTACCGAATGCCGAAAACCTCACGAACCGGCCGCAACCAGGTCCTGTCTGCGCAGTCGCTGCGAGATGACCGCGGTGATCCCGTCGTCCTGCATGGTCACCCCATAAAGCGCGTCGGCCACTTCCATCGTCGGCTTCTGGTGCGTGATGACCAGCAGTTGCGAGCGTGCCCGCAGTTGCTCGAACAGTCCCAGCAACCGACGCAGGTTCACGTCGTCCAGCGCCGCCTCGACCTCGTCCATGATGTAGAACGGCGACGGCCGGGCCCGGAAGATCGCCACCAGCATCGCGACCGCGGTCAGCGCCTTCTCCCCACCGGAGAGCAGCGACAGCCGCTTGATCTTCTTGCCCGGCGGACGCGCCTCGACCTCGATCCCGGTGGTGAGCATGTCGTCGGGCTCGGTCAGCCGCAGCCGGCCCTCACCGCCGGGGAACAGCGCGGCGAACACCGAGCGGAACTCGCGTTCGACGTCAGCGAAGGCGTCGGCGAACACCTTCAGGATGCGGGCGTCGACGTCGGCGATGACATTGAGCAGGTCCTTGCGTGCGCCCTTGACGTCTTCGAGCTGGGTGGCCAGGAAGTTGTAGCGCTCCTCCAGCGCGGCGAACTCCTCCAGCGCCAGCGGGTTGACCCGGCCCAGCTCGGCCAGTTCCCGCTCGGCGCGCTTGGCGCGACGCTCCTGGGTGGGACGGTCGAACGGCATCGGCGCCGGCGCGCTGACCTGCTCGCCGCGCTCGCGGGCCTGCTCGTATTCGGCCATCTCGAGTTCGCTCGCCGGCAGCGGCACCTCCGGGCCGTATTCGGCGACCAGGTCGTCGGGCGCCATCCCGAACTGCTCGAGCACCGTGGCTTCGAGCTGTTCGATGCGCAGCGCGGCCTGGGCTTTGGCCAACTCGTCGCGGTGCAGCGACTCGGTGAGCGCGGTGATCCGGGTGTCGAGGCGGGTGAGCTGGTCGCGGGCGGCGGCCATCGCCGCCGACCGCTGTCGACGTTCGGCTACCGCAGCGTCGCGGACCTCTGCGGCCGCGTCCACGACCTGGCTCAGCCGCGTCGCCAGCAGCCGCCCGGCATCGGCGACCGCCGCGGCGACCGCCGCAGCGTGCTCACGGGCAGTTCGGGCCTGCTGGGCGCGCAGCCGTGCCTCGCGTTCCGACGCCGCGGCGCGGCGCAGCGAATCCGCCTGGCCGCGAACGGCGTTGGCCCGCTCTTCGGCTGTGCGTACCGCCAGCAGCGCCTGCACTTCGGCGGCCCGCGCGGTCTCGGCTGCCGCGGCGATCTGCTCGCGGTCCGCGGGCTCGCCCGCCGGCTCGTGCCGGCTCTGCTCGGCGTTGCGCAGCCGGGTTTCCAGCTCCCCCAGTCCCTGCAGGGTCTCGGCGCGTCCGGCCTCCAACTCGTCGCGCTGCCGCGACAGCCCGCGCCACTCCTCGTCGCTGGCACGGGCCTCCTGGCCCAGCCGGCCGAGGTGCTCGTAGATCGCCGAGATGGCCGCGTCAGACTCGTTGAGCGCGGCCAGCGCCTGTTCGGCAGCGTCCCGGCGGCTGGCCTGCTCACCTAGGGCGCCGGCGAGCGCGGCGCTCAACTGTTCGGCCTGGCTCTCGGCCGCGGCCAGCTCGGTGCGGGCCTTATCGACCTCGGAGGTGAGCTCGAGCGCGCTGAGCTTGCGGTCCGAGCCGCCGCTGATCCAGCCGGCGCCGACCAGATCGCCGTCGACGGTGACCGCCCGCAGCCGCGGGCGATGGGCCACCAGATCGACGGCCTCGGCCAGGTCAGCGACGACCGCCACCCCGGACAGCATCGCGGTCATCGCGCCGCGCAGCCGTGGCGGCGCCTCGACGAGATCGACCGCCCACCGTGCACCCTCGGGGAGGGTTTCGCTCGGCGGGTTGTCGTCGACGGGCCAGTCGCCCAGCACGATGGCGGCGCGGCCCCCGTCGGCGTGCTTGAGCGCGGCCACTGCGGAGCGCGCCGCGCCGAAATCGTTGGCGGCCAGCGCGTCGGCGGCCGCCCCGAGCACCGCGGACAGCGCCGCCTCGTAACCCGACGATACTGTCACCAGGTCTGCAATCGACCCGAAAAGCCCGGTGCCGCCGAGATTCTGGCTGAGCCAGGCAGCGCCGTCCTTGCGCTCGAGGTGCACCGAGAGCGCGTCGATGCGCGCCCGCAGCGACGCCACCTCGCGTTCGGCGCCGCGCTCGGCGGACTGCAGCTCGGCCACCCGTTCGTCGGCCAGGCGCAGCGCGGTGACCGTGCGGTCGTGGTGCTCGTCGAGCCCGACTTCACCCTGATCGAGCTCGCGCACCCGGGCCTGCACCGTTTCGAAATCGGCACGGGTCTGCTGCGCGCGGGCTGCGGCCTGTTCGATGCGCTCGGACAGCGCGGTGACGTGCGAATCGGTGGACTCCACCCGCGCGCGCATTGTCTCGACTTGGCCGGCCAACCGCGCCAGTCCTTCCCGCCGGTCGGCTTCGGCGCGGACCGCGGCCAGGTGCGCCTTCTCCGCCGCCGCCGCGTCGGCTGCGCGCAGGGCGAGTTCGGTACGAGCCGCGTCCAGCTGGTCCCGGGCGGCGCCCAGCTCGCCGAGCCGTTCCCGCTCGGCGGCGGCTACCTGCTCGGCCTGCGCCTCCAGTGCGTGCGGGTCGGGGCCACCGCTCGAAACCGGCTCGACGTCGAGGTGCTGGGCGCGTTCGCTGGCGATGCGCACGGTGGCGCTCACCCGTTCGGCCAGTGCCGACAGCGCGAACCAGTTCTGCTGCGCCGACTCCGCACGGCGCGACAGCTCGCCCAGCGCGGTGTCGTGACCGGCGAGCTCCTCGGCCGCGACCAGCCTCCGGGCGTGGGCTTCGTCGTACGCGCGGCGCAGTTCGGCCTCGGCCGATGCGGTGTCGGCCAGCTCGGCCTGCCGGCCGACGAAGTCGTCGGCGGCCAGCCGCAGCCGGGCGTCTCGCAGGTCGGCCTGGATGGTTTGCGCGCGCCGGGCCACCTCCGCCTGCCGCCCCAGCGGCTTGAGCTGGCGGCGCAGTTCGGTGGTCAGGTCGGTGAGCCGGGCCAAGTTTGCTGACATAGCGTCCAGCTTGCGGACGGCTTTTTCCTTGCGCTTGCGGTGCTTGAGCACACCGGCGGCTTCCTCGATGAAAGCCCGGCGGTCCTCCGGACGCGATTCCAGGATCTCGTTCAGCTTGCCCTGACCGACGATGACATGCATCTCGCGGCCGATGCCGGAGTCGCTCAGCAGTTCCTGCACATCCATCAAACGGCAACCGCTGCCGTTGATTTCGTACTCGCTGGCGCCGTCGCGGAACATCCGGCGGGTGATCGACACCTCGGAGTATTCGATCGGTAGGGCGTTGTCGGAGTTGTCGATGGTGACGGTGACTTCCGCGCGGCCCAGCGGTGCCCGCGAGGACGTCCCGGCGAAGATGACGTCTTCCATTTTGCCGCCGCGCAGTGTCTTGGCGCCCTGCTCGCCCATGACCCAGGCCAAGGCGTCCACCACATTGGATTTGCCTGATCCGTTGGGCCCGACAACCGCGGTGATGCCCGGCTCGAACCGCAGAGTCGTCGGCGAGGCGAAGGATTTGAAGCCCTTCAGCGTCAGACTCTTGAGGTACACGACGTGTCAGACTACCGGCGGCCGCCCGGCGACGATGCGGGACGCGCGGCGTCCCGAGGAGGAGCCGGGCAATCGGATTCCGCGCTCAGATCATGGAGCCAGGCGGGATCAGCATTCGCTGAATCCGGTGATGTCGTCCCGCGGCTCGGACCAGTCGGTGACGACGTTGTCGACGTCGCCGGGTGGGTCGCCGCTGTGCAGCAGGTCCAGCAATTTCTGGCAGTCAACGCGCGGCCCCTGCGCCACCACCAGCACCCGCCCGTCGCGTTGATTGGCGGCATAGCCCGAAAGGCCCAATTCCAGTGCCCGCGAACGGATCCACCACCGAAATCCCACACCCTGCACGTGCCCGTGCACCCACGCGGTGAGCCGGACGTCAGCCACGGTGGTCGGCGATGTCGAAGATGACCTCGGCGCCGGCCTTCAAGGTCCGCCCGACCGTACAGACCTGGTCCACGGCCCGGTTGGCCACCACCAGCAGCCGCGCCGCCTCATCCTCGCTCAGCTGCGACAGGTCGACCTCGAGAGTCTCGGTCAGCACGGGGTAGCGCTCCTGCTCGCGGTCGGCCGGCCCGGACACCGACACCACCGCCTGGTAGTCGTCACCGAGGCGGCGGGCAAGCGGCTGGTCGCTGGACATGCCGCTGCACGCGGCCAGCGCGATCTTGAGCAGCTCCCCGGGGGTAAAGACACCGTCGACGTCTTCAGAGCCGATCAGCACCTGCGCGCCGCGGGAGCTATAACCGGTGTAACGGCGCGGACCGGTCCGTTTCACCCACAGTTGCGTCATTGCTCATTTGTACCGGCCGGGCCCGGCGGACGCCTCAGTCGCGCAGTGGGCGGCCCTGCGCGTCGGGTACCTGGCCGGTGAAGATCATGATCGAGTCGATCAGGGGCCAAAGGGCGCCAAGTCCGCAGGTGAAGATGGTGACCACGATCTGCAAGATGCCGATGTTGGTGTATCCGAGATAGAACCGACCCACTCCGAAGCCGCCGAGAAAAAGCTGCAGCAAACCAGCGGTGATCTTGCTCTTGTCCGACAGCGGCCGACCGTATTGGTCGACGCCATACCCCCCCGGCTGGCCGTACGGGCCGGGCTGGCCATAGGGCACCGGCGGAGGTGGTTGGGCAGCGGAATACGGGTCGTGGCTCTGCGGATACCCAGAAGCGCTCGGCGGCGGCGGGTACGGTTGCTGCCCTGCGGGCGCCGGGTGATTGAAGTCGTCGGGGGGCTGCGGCAATGTCATGCAGTGATGATGACCTAGATCGCTATTTGCCGCGTCGTCATCGGCAACTTTGGGTGCAGTCCAGTTAGGGCGCCTCGGTGAGCGCGCCGAGATCGACGTGAGTGTCGGGTCCAGGGCGGTTCGGCGGCCCTGACGTCGATCTCGGCGACGTCAGAGTCCCAAAAGCGTATCGGTCAGGCCGAGCAGACCAATCTCGGGCGCGCCGATCAAATCCTCGCTGCCCAGGACTGCGGCATTCAGTCCCGCGACCAGTTGATCCGCGCTGAAATCGGCCGCCGCGTCGGCGAAATACGTCTGACTGGAATCCAAGTAGGACTGCACATCGGTAGCGGTGCTGGCCAGGTCGGTCGGGGCAGGCAGGTCCGGAAAAGCAAATACCAATCCGTCGGGATTTCCGGCGGAAATATAAACGGCGTTGGTAACGACATCGATTGCGGGAGCGAACAGGTAATCGTTGGCACCAGTGATGTCCCAGGCCAAACCGGCCGGCACCGCACCGCTCGCAAAGTCCGCCGCACCCCGGCCGAAGTCGACCGCGCCTTGATCAAAGCTGACCTGAATCGATTCGACGATCACCGAGATGGGGTCGTCGGCGCGCGCACATGGTGGGTCGGCAATCTGGGAGACCGCGGCGATCATCAACCCGGCAGAGGCCGCGCCCAGGCTAACGGCCACAGCGCTTTTGCGCCGCCGAGTGTTGGGCTTGCAATGACTGCGACCCATACCTGGCCTCCACCTGCACCTATCAAACCAGCGCACAATAGCATCGCGAAAGCCACCATGACGACGAAACCGCTTTCCTTTCGTTGCCGCACGCACAGGTGCAAAATCACCTGACCGGTCGCGGCCGCGGCTGACACCGCGGGCAGTAGAACGACGACCGGTTCATGAACTTCTCCCGGCGGATCACCGCGCCGCAGCGCCGGCAGGGCTGGCCCTCGCGGCCGTACGCGTGCAACGACCGGTCGAAGTAACCGGACTGGCCGTTGACATTCACATATAAAGAATCGAACGACGTGCCGCCGTGCGCCAGCGCGTCCCGCATGACGTCGGCGGCCGCCTCGAGCACCGCGGTGAGCTGCCGGCGGGTCAGGGCGTCGGCCAGCCGGTTGCCGTGCACCCGGGCCCGCCACAGTGCCTCGTCGGCGTAGATGTTGCCGATTCCCGAGACGACGGTCTGGTCCAGGAGTTGGCGTTTGATCTCGGAGTGCTTGCGCCGCAGCACTTTCACCACCGACTGGGCGTCGTACCTCGGGTCGAGGGGATCGCGTGCCAGGTGCGCCACAGGGGCGGGCACCATGCTGCCGTCGACGGTGAGCAGGTCGGCCAGCAGCCAGCCGCCGAAGGTGCGCTGGTCGACGAAGCTCAAAGCGGTGCCGTCGTCGAGCAGCGCCGCGATCCGGACGTGGTCGGTGCGCGGTACCGGCCCCAGCAACATCTGGCCGCTCATGCCGAGGTGCACGACCAGCGCCGTGTCGCCGTCGGGTCCGTCGAGGATGAGCCAGAGGTACTTACCGCGCCGATCGGTGCCGGTGACCTGCGCGCCGAGCAGCCGCGCCGCCAAATCGGCAGGGCCGGCCTCGTGGCGACGCACGGCGCGGGGATGGTGCACCCGCACTGCGGTGATGGTCTTGCCGACCACCTGAGCCTGCAGGCCGCGCCGCACCACCTCGACCTCGGGCAGTTCGGGCATCTGCTCAGGCTTGGTTCACGCTTCGCCGACCGCGTCCAGTGCGGTCCAGGCCGCCGCCGCGGCCTGCTGCTCGGCTTCCTTCTTCGAACGGCCCACGCCGGACCCGTATTCGGTGTCGGTCACCAGGACCACCGCGGTGAATTCCTTGTCGTGGTCCGGGCCGGTGGAGGTGACGACGTAGGACGGCGCGCCCAGCCCGCGGGCGGCGGTCAGCTCCTGAAGGCTTGTCTTCCAGTCCAGCCCGGCGCCCAGGGTGGGTGCGGTGTCCAGCAGAGCACCGAACAACTTGAGGATCACCTGCCTGGCCGCATCGATTCCGTGTTGCAGGTACACCGCTCCCAGCAGCGATTCCATCCCGTCGGCGAGAATGCTGGACTTATCGGCGCCGCCGGTGTTGGCTTCGCCCCGCCCGAGCAGCAGATGCGCGCCGAGACCGTCGTCGGTCAACTGCCGCGCGACGTCGGCCAGGGCTTGGGTGTTGACGACGCTGGACCGCAGCTTGGCCAGGTCGCCCTCGGAGCGGTCCGGGTGGCGGTGAAACAGCTCGTCGGTGACGGTGAGCCCCAGCACGGCATCGCCGAGAAACTCCAGCCGCTCGTTGGTGGGCAGCCCACCGTGCTCGTAGGCGTAGCTACGGTGCGTCAGCGCCAACGACAGCAAGTCGTCGGACAGGTCGACACCGAGCGCCTCGAGCAGCGTTTCTCGGGACTGGGTCATTGCGAGCTCCGCGGGGCGTTGTCGTCGTCGGACGGCAACAGCGCTGCCAGCTTGGCCCAGCGCGGATCGATCCGCTCGTGGTGGTGCCCGGGATCGGTCGCCAGCGCGATGCCGCATTCCTGGCACAGCCCGGGGCAGTCGGGCCGGCACACCGGGGAGAACGGCAGTTCCAGCCCCACCGCGTCGATGATGGGCTGCTCGAGGTCGACGGTGTCGCCGACAACCCGCCCGACTTCGTCTTCCTCGGTGGTTTCTTCGGTGGCGGTGTCCGGATAGGCGAACAGCTCGGTCAAATCCACCTCGACGCGCCCGCTGACCGGGGTGAGGCAACGAGCGCACTCACCGGCGGTCGGGGCGATCACCGTGCCGCTGACCAGCACGCCTTCGGACACCGATTCGACCCGCAAGTCCAAGTCCAAAGGGGCGCCCCGCTCGATGCCGATCAACTCCAGCCCGATGCGCTCGGGGCTGGGCACCGAATCATGCACTTCAATCATCGACCCGGGGCGCCGCCCCAACCGGGCCACGTTGAGGATCAACGGCGAGGTGGGCGGTCGGTGTGCAGTAGGGCTGTGCTGCCTCGCCATGACCGCGATTCTACGGGCGCGCCTGAGACCAGCGGCTGGCTCTACCTGGTCGCGTAGTCGTGGGTACCGGCCGCCGTCCGCAACTGGTGCCGCCCACGGCTGACCGAACGCAATGTGCCGTTGAGGTAGTCCTCGAATTCTGCGAGCTTGCTGTCGACATAGATGTCGCATTCGCCGCGCAGTCGGTCGGCCTCGGCGTGCGCCGCATCGATCAACCGGGTGGCTTCAGCGTTGGCCGACTGGACCACTTCGGTCTGCGACACCAGGCGTTGCTGCTCCTTGATGCCTTCCTGCACGGCCTTCTCGTAAGAGATGTTGCCGCTTTCGACCATCCGGTCGCACTCGGCCTTGGCCCGGCTGGTGCTGGCCTCGTACTCGCGTTTCGCCGCTGCCGCGATGCGCACCGCCTCGTCGCGGGCTTCCGCGACCATCCGCTCACTGTGCTGGCGGGCTTCGCCCACCATCCGGTCGGCCTGCGACTTAGCGTCAGACAGTAACCGGTCAGCTTCGGCGCGGGCGTGATTGAGCATCGACTCGGCCTCGGTGGTGGCCGACGAGACCATGGAATCGGCGTGCGTCTTGGCGTCGTGCAGCATCGAGTCGCGCGCGTCGAGCACATCCTGGGCGTCGTCGAGCTCGCCGGGAATCGCGTCTTTGATGTCGTCGATCAGCTCCAGGACATCGCCACGCGGCACCACGCAGCCAGCCGTCATCGGCACGCCGCGCGCTTCTTCCACGATGGCACCCAATTCGTCGAGCGCCTCAAATACTCGGTACACGGCAGCACCCTCTCGGCATCGTTGTTGTTACCAGTGTGCCTGGCGTTGCCGCTGTGACTGCGCTGCCGCGCCCGGTGTGTCGGGCTTTGCTGCTCTGAGGGGCTGACGGAGCTGTGCCACCCGCCTGCACAGAGGTCATTATGTCGGCTTACGACGACGTGCGGCAATCTGCGCCTGATGCAGGCTCACTACGCTGTGCCGTACCCCCAGTGGGTACAAGAGGACGTGGGCTACGACGGCCTGAACGGAAATGGAGGACTTGAGTGGGCACGGTATGGGGTGCGATCGGGCACGCATTGGCCCTGGCGGGCTCGATGACGTGGGAGATCTTGTGGGCCCTGATCCTCGGTTTCACCCTGTCGGCCATGGTGCAGGCGGTGGTCCGCCGCTCCACGATCACCAGCCTGCTGGGCGACGACCGGCCCCGCACGCTTGCCGTCGCGGCCGGGCTCGGGGCGGCGTCGTCGTCGTGTTCGTACGCTGCGGTCGCGCTGGCGAGGTCGCTGTTTCGCAAGGGCGCCAACTTCACCGCCGCCATGGCATTCGAAATCGGATCCACCAACCTCGTCGTCGAGCTGGGCATCATCCTGGCCTTGCTGATGGGCTGGCAGTTCACGGCCGCCGAGTTCGTGGGCGGGCCGCTGATGATCGTGGTGCTGGCCGTCCTGTTCCGGTTGTTCGTGCGTTCGCGGCTGATCGACGAGGCGCGCGAGCAGGCCGAGCGGGGTGTCGCCGGCTCGATGGAGGGGCACGCGGCCATGGACATGTCGGTCGGGGGCGAGGGCTCGTTCCTGCGGCGGCTGATTTCCGGCCGGGGATTCACCTCGGTGTCGCATGTCTTCGTCATGGAGTGGTCGGCGATCCTGCGTGACCTCATCCTCGGCCTGTTGATCGCCGGAGCCATTGCGGCCTGGGTCCCTCAATCTGTTTGGCAGCACCTGTTTTTCGCCGGGCATCCGACGTTGTCCGCGCTCTGGGGACCGATCGTGGGCCCCCTGGTGGCGATCGCGTCGTTCGTCTGCTCGATCGGCAATGTGCCGCTGGCGGCGGTGCTGTGGAACGGCGGCATCAGTTTCGGTGGCGTCGTGGCGTTCATCTTCGCCGACCTGCTAATCGTGCCGATCCTCAACATTTATCGCAAGTACTACGGCATGGCCATGACGCTGACACTGCTCGGCACGTTCTATGCGGCGATGATCGTAGCCGGCTACCTGGTCGAATTGCTGTTCGGCGCAGCAAGTCTCATTCCCACCCACCGCAACGCGGCCGTCATGCACGCCCAGATCTCGTGGAACTACACCACCTGGCTCAATATCGCATTCCTCGTGGTGGCCGCAGCGCTGGTGATCCGGTTCACCACCACTGGCGGAATGCCGATGTTGCGCATGATGGGCGGATCACCCGACGCCGAACACGACCACCACGACCACTGCCACCAGCTCGGTGCCGGACAGCAGGCGCCGGCGCAGACCCACACAGGAACGGCGAACGGCTTCACTGATCGTTGACCCCCAGTATTGTTTCCGGCGTTGACAGCACAGAGTGATCACCCGCAACTGCCCGGCGGTCCGCCGCCGCTCGCCGATATTGGCCGGCTCCTGCTTCGCTGCCCTGACCGCCCGGGTCTGATCGCGACCGTCAGCGCCTTCTTGGCGAAGGCCGGGGCCAACATCATCTCCCTGGACCAGCACTCCACTGCCCCCGAGAACGGCACGTTCTTGCAGCGTGCGATCTTCCATCTGCCCGGTCTGCCCGCAGCCATCGACGAGCTGGGACGAGAGTTCGCCAGTGCCGTGGCCGACAGCTACGCCATCGATTACCGGTTCACCGAAGCGGCCAAGCCCAAGCGGGTCGCGATCATGGCGTCGAATGAAGACCATTGCCTGCTGGACCTACTCTGGCGAAACCGCCGCGGTGAACTCGAGATGTCGGTCGCCATGGTGATCGGCAACCATCCCCACCTGGCGGATCTTGTTCGCCCTTTCGGAGTGCCTTTCATCCACACCCCTGCGACCCGGGACATTCGCGAAGAGGCCGAAGAGCGTCAGCTTCAGTTGCTACGCGGCAACGTGGACTTGGTGGTACTGGCTCGTTACATGCAAATTTTGAGCGGTCGCTTTCTCGCCGAACTCGGATGCCCCGCGATCAACATTCACCATTCTTTCCTGCCGGCATTCATCGGGGCGGCTCCCTACAAGAGGGCCCGGGAACGTGGCGTCAAGCTGGTCGGTGCGACCGCCCACTACGTGACGGAAGTCCTCGACGAGGGCCCGATCATCGAACAGGACGTGGTGCGGGTCAACCACACTCACACCGTCGACGATCTCACCCGGCTCGGCGCCGACGTCGAACGGGCGGTGCTGTCACGGGCAGTGCTCTGGCACTGCCAAGACCGCATCATCGTGCATGACAATCAGACCATCGTCTTCTGAGGCCGTAGACGAACGCCTGCTACGAACGCTGGCGCAGCTTCTCCGCCAGCCGGCGATTCACCGGTTCGGGCAGCAATTCCGACACATCGCCCCCGAGCAGGGCCACCTCTTTGGCCAGCGAGGACGAGACGAAGGAGTAGCGCGGCGTCGTCGCGACGAAGAAGGTGTCGACCCCGGCGACGTGCTTGTTCATCTGCGCCATCTGTAGCTCGTATTCGAAGTCGGTGCCGGTGCGTAGCCCTTTGACGATCGCGGTCAGCCCGCGTGCCCGCACGAAGTCGACGACCAGACCCGAGCCGGACTCCACCCGCAGGTTGGCCAGGTGGCTGGTGGACTCCCGAATCATGGCGATCCGCTCGTCGAGGTCGAACAGGCCTCGTTTGCTGGGATTGGTCAGGATGGCCACGATCACTTCGTCGAATTGGGCGGCGGCGCGCTCGAAGATGTCGACGTGGCCCAGCGTCACCGGATCGAACGATCCGGGGCACACTGCGCCGCTCATGACCGATGACGGTAGCAGGAGGAATCAGCCATCCAAGTCGGCGAACTCCAGTCGCGTGTCACCGTAGCGGCGCGATTCCCGACAGTGCCAGGGCGACGGCCAGCTCAACGGTGCACCGGTGGCGGCGCGCTCCACGACGGCCACACTTCCCGGCCGCACCCAGCCGTGCGCGGACAGCAAAGCCAGGACCGCTTCGACCTCGGTCACGGCCAGGTCGTAGGGCGGGTCGGCCAGCACCAGATCGGCAGGAGAGGCGGCCCCGGCCGACAGTACGGCGCCGACGGAGCCCTGCCGCAGCGTCGCGCCCGGCAACCCGATGGCAGTGATGTTGCGCGCGAGCACGTTCACCGTCCGCGGGTCGGCTTCGACGAACACCGCCGTTGCGGCTCCGCGGGACAGCGCCTCGAGACCCAGCGCGCCGGAGCCGGCATACAGGTCCAGCACCGCCAGACCGCTCAGGTCCATGCGCGCGCAGACAATGTTGAACAGCGATTCACGTACCCGGTCGGTGGTGGGTCTGGTTCCGCGCGGGGGGACGGCGAGGCGCCTGCCTCCGGCGGTGCCGGCGATGATGCGCGTCAGCTCAGCTCCACGGGCACGCCTAGACCAGCGTCGACCAGTAGCTCCAGAACCGGGTCAGGATCAGCAGCACTACCCCGGTGAACCACAGCGCCGCCAGCGACCACCGCCACTGATACACCGCCCGCGCCGCGGCGTTCCCGCCGCCGGTCGGGCCGCCAGCGATCGACACCACCACGACCAGCAGCGAGATGGTTAGGACCCACACCACCATGCAGTACGGGCACAGCGCACCGATCCGGTAGAGGCTTTGATAGATCAACCAATGCACGAACACCGCGCCGGCCACGATCCCAACCGCCAGTCCGCTCCAATACCACCGCGGCAGCGGGACTTTGGTGACCGCCAGCACCCCGGTCACCAGGACGGCGGTGAAAGCGACGATCCCGATCAACGAGTTGGGAAAGCCCAGCACCGACGCTTGCGGAGTCGCCATCACCGAGCCGCACGACAGGATCGGGTTGAGGTTGCAGGACGGCACGTAGGACGAGTCGGTCAACAGCTTGATCTTCTCGACCGTCAACATCGACGAAGCGATCAGACCCAGCGCCCCGGCGGAAAGAATCCACCATGCGCTCGGCATCCGCACCGGCATACCCGAGGGACGGGCGACCGGTTCGGGTGTTTCGTCGGGGTGCGCCGACACCGGCGTGGTAGCCGTCACGAAGCCGGCGCCACCGCCGCGGTATCGAGGCCCGGGACGTTGCCGACAATCGGTTTCAGGGTGTCGACCAGCGCCTGCGGCGTCGACCAGCGGTAGTCCGTGCCGTTGATCCGAATGGTCGGGGTGCCGTGAATATGCGCGCCGTTGACTAGACCATCGACCAGCTGGATGTACTTGCCGCTGTTGACGCAGTCCGGGACGTTGCCCACCACCCCGGACACCCGGGCGACTTCGATGAGCTTCGCGTTGTCCGGGAAGGTTTTGCCGCCCTCCTCGGGCTGGAAGCTCTTGTTGAACAGCTTGGTATGAAAGCGCCGGAACGCGTCGATCGACTCGTCGGCGACGCAGTACGCGGCCGCGGCGGCACGGGAGGAGTAGTCGTCGTTTTGCGAGCTACTCAAGAAGCCGAGCATGTAATAGTCGGCGGCGATGGCGCCGACGTCGATGAGCTGGGACACCGTGGCGCCGAAGTTGCGTTCGAAGTTGCCGCAGGCCGGGCACAGGAAGTCCTCGTAGAACGACACCACCGCTTTGGGGTCCTTGCTTCCGGGTTTGGTCACCAGCTTGCTCGACGTCACCCGCACGGCCTGGTGCGTCGCGGGCCCTTTGCCGCCGTGCGTCATCACGATGTAGAGAACCAGGGCGACCGCGAAGACCACCACGACGGTGGTCAGCCCGATCTGAACCAGCAGGTTGCGCCTGCGGTCGGCGGCCTTCAGGTCGTAGCGCGCTGGGCGTTTCGGTTTGTCGGCCACGGGTCGGCTGATCCTCCTGCTCCCCGGTTGGGGCTGCTGTTGGCTTCGTTCGCTGCTCAGGCGCCTCTAGAGTACCGACAGTTCAGTGGCGACCCGCTGCACCCGGCTCGCCGCGCTGGCGATCGCCACACAGTTCAGTGGCGACCCGCTGCGCCCGGCTCGCCGCGCTGGCCGTCCAGTGCTCAGACCCGAGTGAGGTGAGCGCGCAACGCCGAAATGAGTTCGGTCGTCGCGGCGGCACAGCCACCGCCGAGTTGAAACAGGTTGACAAAGGCGTGTGTCAGCGATCCCATCGAACGGAAGTCGACCTCATTCCCGGCAGCCCGCAGCGCCGTTGCGTACTGCTCCCCCTCGTCGCGCAGCGGGTCGAACCCTGCGACCGCGATCAGCGCCGGCGGAAGTCCGGACAGGTCGTCAGCCAGCAACGGCGAGAGCCGCGGATCGGTCCGCTCGATGTCGGAGCCGGCCAGGAGATTTGCCTCGAACCATGCCATGTCGTGCTTGGTGAGCACGAAACCGTCGGCGAACAACGTGTGCGATCGGGTTTGCGCGGTCATATCGGTGCGCGGGTAGATGAGCCACTGCAGCACCGGCGCTGGCCCGCCGTCGTTGCGCGCCAACTGGCACACCACCGTCGCCAGGTTCCCGCCGGCGCTATCCCCACCGACCGCAACTTCGCCGGGGCTGGCACCGAGTTCGGCGCCGTGCTCAACGGCCCACCGGAAAGCCGCGACGGCGTCGTCCAGCCCGGCCGGGGCCGGGTGTTCGGGCGCCAGCCGGTAGTCGACCGACAGCACGTGGACCCCGGCGTCGCGACAGATCAGCCGGCAGAACGCGTCATAGGTGTCCAGGTCGCCGATCACCCAACCGCCGCCGTGGTAGTAGACCAGCAGCGGCGCCGGCTTCGTGCCGGCCGGCTGGTAATGCCGGGCCGGGATATCGCCGACCGGCCCCGGGATCGACAGGTCGCGGACCGCCACGTGGATCTGCGGACCGCCGAACGCCAGGCATAGGTGACGCACCAGTGTTCTAGACCGCAGCACGTCATCGCCGATGGTCAGGCCCTTGATGCCGATCAACCGCTGCCCGGACAACATCAGCGTCAGCGTCGGGTCCAAGGTGTTCCCGTCGATGGTCACCGCCCGACCGCCGGCGAGCAGGCGCTTGGCGCCGGTGGGAAGCCGCGAAATGACCCGCAACCCGGCGGCAGCTGTGGCGTTGCGCGAACGGTCGGCCCGCGATGGCCGCGCCCGGAGTGCCTTCAGGTTCCGGTCAGCAGCGCCTGGCAGACTGCTCGTCATGGCTGCTCCCTTGGTCAAACTGAACGACGGCAACTCCATCCCGGCCGTGGGTTTCGGTGTTTTCCAGATTGAACCTGCAGACACCGAGCAGGCGGTGGGTGCTGCGCTGCAGGCCGGTTACCGGCACATCGACACCGCGGCCGCCTACGGCAACGAGCGCGAGACCGGACGCGCCGTCGCCAACTCCGGTATACCGCGCGACCAACTCTATGTGGTCACCAAGTTGTGGAACGCCGACCAGGGCTACGACAGCACGTTGAAAGCGTTCGACGCCAGCATGAACCGGCTGGGACTCGACCACCTCGACCTCTACCTGATTCATTGGCCGTTGCCGCGGTCGAACACCTTCGTCGACACCTTCAAGGCGTTCGCGCACCTGCGCGATCAAGGCCGCATCGCCTCGATCGGGGTGAGCAACTTCGAACCCGAGCATCTGCAAATGGTCATCGACTTCACGGGCATTGTGCCCGCCGTCAACCAGGTCGAGCTGCATCCTCGGCTGACCCAGACCGTCTTACGTGAGACCCATGCGCGCCTCGGCGTCGCCACCGAAGCGTGGGGACCGCTCGGTCAGGGTTCGCTGCTGAGCCATCCCACCATCACCGCCATCGCCGAGAATCGGGACCGGACACCCGCACAGGTTCTGATCAGGTGGCACCTTCAGCTGGGTAATATCGTGATCCCTAAGTCGGTCAACCCCGAGCGGATTATGAGCAATTTCGACGTGTTCGATTTCGAGCTCAACGCTGACGAAATGTCGTCGATCGCCTCGCTCGACGATGGGTCCCGCCTTGGTCCGGATCCACGAACCTTCGACTACACAGGTAGGTGAATTACGTTGACGGACAGCGCGGGTGAGTCCATTCCTTCCATTGCGCTCAACGACCAGAACAGCATTCCGGCGCTCGGCCTTGGGGTTGCCGAGTTATCGGACGACGAAACCGAGCGGGCGGTGTCCGCGGCGCTCGAGATGGGCTGCCGGCTCATCGACACCGCCGCGGTCTACGGCAACGAAGCCGCTGTCGGGCGCGCCGTCGCGGCCTCGGGGATACCGCGCGCGGAGCTGTTCATCACCACCAAATTGGCCACCGCTGACCATGGTTTCAATATTTCGCAGGGCGCATGTAAGGCCAGCCTGGAGCGGCTCGGCATGGAGTACGTGGATTTGTATCTGATTCACTGGCCGGCACCCCAGCTGGGAAGGTACGTGGACAGCTTCGGCGGCTTGCTTCAGCTTCGCGGAGATGAATTGGCCCGCTCGATCGGAGTCTGCAACTTCACCGAGGAGCACTTGACGACCGTCGTCGAGCTGACTTTTTCCACGCCCGCGATCAATCAGATCGAGCTGCATCCCCTGCTCAACCAGGCCGAGCTGCGCAAGGCCGACGCCGAGCACAACGTCGTCACCCAGTCCTACAGCCCGCTGGCGGTCGGCCGGCTCTTGGATAACCCTGTCGTCACCTCGATCGCCGGTCAATACGGCCGAACGGCTGCACAGGTGTTGCTGCGCTGGAATCTGCAGCTGGGCAACGCGGTCGTGTTCCGCTCCGCACAGCCTGAGCGCATCGCCAGCAACCTCGACGTTTTCGGCTTCGAATTGGCCGAGGAACACATGGATGCCATCAACGGCTTGAACGACGGCACCCGGGTCCGGGAAGACCCGATGACTTACACCGGCGCGTAGTTTCCCGCCGGTCCGTCGGGATCGGCAGCGACGCCGAAAGCATCGACCATCTCAACAGTCGGCGGGGGCGGTATCTCGCCGGTAAGTCCGGCGACGATCCCCAGCGACGCGGCCGGCCCCCGCACACCTTCGGCGTAGCGCGACACTTGCCCGAGCGCTTTGGACAGGTTCACCAGGTGGGTGTTGGTCACCCGGAGCCGGTCGATGAGTTGGCGGGTGTTGTGGTAGACCAGCCTCGCGCTGCCCTTCGAATGTTCAAGGCTTTCCAGCAGGTCACCCGAGAGCGACGCCAGCCGGGCTGACCGGGCCAGGACCAGAAACCCCGTGGGCCCCACCAGATATACGTTCAGCCGGCGCAATTCGCCGAAGAGCCGGCTGTCGGCGTCGAGTGCGGCGACCGCTATCGCGTCCAGCGGCACGAACAGGACAGTGCCGCCGACTCCCTCGACACCGGTGGCGTAATCCCTCGAGCTGACGTCCAATGCGTGTTCTCGCACCCGCCGGGCCAGGGCCGTCAACTCACGCCGGCGTTCGTCGGGGGTACGCGCCTCGGCGGCCTTCCAGTAGTTGTCCACCACGCATTTCGCGTCGACGGGGATGGCGCCGCTGTCCAGAGACAGCACCAGATCGGGTCGCTTGCCGGACGGTGACGTCGGTTGGATCTGGAAGTGCGCACCGTCTCGCAGGCCACATGCCCGCGCTGCTTCGTACAGCACCTCCTGGCCGAGCTCGCCCCGATGCTGAATCGAAGCGAAAGTCTCCCGGTACCGGCGTAAATCACGAACGTCGACCTCGCGAGCCGCCAGCTGCGCGCCGATCAGGCGGGCTTGGGTTCGATGATGAACAGTCAGCGCGGTCAGGACGACAACCGCGACGACGAGGACAACCATCAGCAGAGTGCTCACCGGATGTGTGTAACACGCGGCACTGACAGAAGCGGCCAACCAAAGCCGGAACGGCGACACCACCGCTGCCAAGCGTTCAGGCCCCCGACGTGCCACGCGCCCCGCCACCTCAGCCCTCAGTGACGTTGCGATCGCGATCGGCAGCGGCAGCAGCGTCAATGCGACTATCGTCTCCCTCAACCTTGGCCGGCGCCGACGGCCGCAATCGGCTCACTAGCCAGCGAAGGGAGGAATATGAGATCGCTCGCGGCGCCTGACGCGGTGGCCTTCTTGCTGCTGGAATCCCCCAGGCGTCCGATGCATATGGCCGGACTGCAATTGTTCACTCCCCCGCCAGGTTTTGGACCCGATTTTGTCCGGGAGACTTATGAGGCGATGCGCGCTTGCAAGAATATTGCGCCATTGTTCGCCGGGCATCCTGTGACCTTGCGAGGCCGTTCTCTTGTTTTAGGTTGGACCTACGATGACGATGTCGACCTGGATTACCACTTTCAATACACACCGCTGCCGGAACCGGGCGGGACAGATCAACTCCACCAATTGATTTCACACTTGCACAGCCGAATCCTTGATCGACGAAGACCGTTGTGGGAAGTGCATGTGATCGACGGACTCGATCGGGGGCGGTTCGCGATTTTCATCAAGGCCCATCACGCACTGTTCGACGGCATATCTTTCTTGAGGCTGCTGCGGCGGGCACTTAGTACTGATCGGGAAAGTCGTGAGATCCAAGTGCTCTGGTCGCAACGGCCCCAAGCCCAGCTTCAGTCCCCCGGATCGGCACTGCAGGGCCAGTCGCTGCGGAACAAGTTCGCCAGAGCGGTGAAGTCCTTCGGCGAACTTGGCCGGTCCGTGACATTGATCCGGGCAGCGCTGCGCGAGCGAGACCTATTCCCTGTCTTCCGCGCGCCGCCAACCGTCTTCAACGTGGCGAGCGATGTGCCTTGGGTCTGCGCGACGCAGTCCTGGCCGATCGACCGGATTGACAAGGTCAAGGATGCGGCAGGGGCGAGCGTCCACGACGTTGCTCTAGCGATGTGTGCCGGTGCGCTGCGCGCCATGCTGTTTGAGCGCAATGCCCTGCCCGATCGGCCGCTTGTCGCGGTCGTTCCCGTCGGCCTGCGCACCAAGGACGATGTCGAAGGCCGCAACTTGATGAGCAGCGGCGTGTGCAACCTTGCCACTGACCTGGAGGATCCGGTGAAGCGCCTGAAGACCATCCAGGCGTCGATGCGCTACAACAAGCAGCTTTTACGAGCGCTGCCGCGACAGGTTTCGATGCACCTGGGGGGAGTCATAAGTGCCCCGCTCACCGATGGCTCACGGCCGGGCGCCCTCATGTCGTCCCAATTCAATGTGGGAATCTCCCACGTTGCAGATGCACACCTTGGAGATGGAAGAGAAGCGTTGTACCTCAACGGGGCTCGGCTCGATAGGCTTTACGGCTTTCCCCCGGTGCTGCGCGGGCATTCCCTCTTCATTGGCCTCGCCAGCACTGCAATCAGCCTGAATTTCGGGATCGTCGGGTGCGCTCGGGTAATGCCCGATCATAACTGCCTGCTCAACCACCTCGAAGTCTCGTTGAGGGAACTGGAAGGCGCATTCGGGCTGTGAGGAGTATCGAGCACACGTGATGTCCGGACCCAGCGTTGTCGTCAGTGGTATCTGCAAGTCATTTGGAACGGTCGTCGCGCTGGACGACGTCAGCTTTACGATCGACCGCGGTGAAGTGGTTGGGCTGCTCGGTCCAAATGGTGCGGGCAAGACAACCATAGTGGATATTCTGGCGACGCTGACCCGACCTGATCGAGGTAACGCTGTCGTTGCCGGTCACGATATCCAAGCCGCCGCGGCCGACGTGCGCCGATCGATAATGCTGACCGGTCAACATGTCGCTGTTGACAACGCGCTGACCGGCCGTCAGAACCTGGTGATCTTCGGACGGCTGCAGGGATTAAGCAAGTCGGAGGCACAGGCGCGCACCACTGAACTTATCCGGGAGTTCTACCTCGCGGAGGTGGCTGATCGGCGCGTGAGCACCTACTCCGGCGGGATGCGCCGACGCATCGACATCGCCTGCGGGTTAGTCGTTTTTCCGCAAGTAGCATTCTTAGATGAGCCGACGACCGGACTCGATCCGCGGAGCAGGCAGCATCTCTGGAACCTGATTCTGCGCCTCAAGAACGCCGGTGTAGCCGTTCTGTTAACCACCCAATACCTAGAGGAAGCCGACGCGCTCAGCGACCGGATCATCGTAATCGATCGTGGCGCCGTTATCGCCGAGGGCACCGCCGACAAACTCAAAAAGCTTGCGGGAGGGACGGTTTGCGAAATCGTTCCGCAGAACCCGAGCGACCGTGCGGCCATGGTCGAAGCGCTGGGTCCACTTCTGCCGAAAGACAACGAAGCCGCGCTTAGTTCGGATTCGGGTCGAATTGCACTGCCCGCGCCTGACGGCGCGCACACCCTCGTTGACGCGGTCCGGCGGTTGGAATCGGCGAACCTCGAGGTGGCGGATGTCGCACTGCGGCGACCGTCGCTTGATGACGTGTTCTTCGCCCTTACAGGAGAATCCATCGCCGGTTCATCAGCGGAGTATTTGGTGCCATGAGCTCGGCGGTTCGCCCGAAGCCTTCGATGATTCAGCAGTGGTGGGTGCTCACTGCCCGGGCGATCGCACCCACCTTGCGCAACGGGGAGCTGCTCATCTCTGTCGTACTGTCGGGAATCTTCACTGTGTGCTACTACTTTCCGCTCAAGCAGGTCTTGGGCGCAGCTGCGCAGGGGAGCAGCTATGCGCAGTACTTGATGCCGCTGATCACGCTGCAGGCTATCTACTTCGCCGGAATGTCAGGCGCGTTGCGGTCGGCGACAGATTCAGTTGAACGCATCGACCGAAGATTCAGATCGATGCCGATCGCCGCGGTGACACCACTGGCTGCTCGCATGTCAGCCAACCTCTGCCGATGCACGACGGCGCTCGTCACCTCGATTGGATACGGGTATTTAATCGGTTTTCGGTTCCACCGAGACGTGCAATATACCGCCGCCTTCTTCCTGCTGGCGCTCTTGATCGGCGTGACGATAACATTCGTTGGCGATCTAGTCGGGGCGGCCTCCAAGAATCCCGAGGCGACCACCTATGTCT
Organism: uncultured Actinomycetota bacterium; assembly: GCA_963767765.1. Taxonomy (GTDB): domain Bacteria; phylum Actinomycetota; class Actinomycetes; order Mycobacteriales; family Mycobacteriaceae; genus Mycobacterium. The sequence continues at coordinate 287,564 of CAVYEX010000003.1, forward strand.
TGCTGCTGCCCGCACTGATATTGATCTTGTTGTCTGTCGGCATACAACCAGCGGAGGAATTCCCCGGGTGGATTCAGCCATTCGTTCGGGACCAGCCGTTCTCTCAGTTCATCTACCCGTTGCGCGCCATGACCGGTGCGGCAAGCCACGCCACCGCAACGCCGACGTTGTCGGTCATCGGTCCCGCGCTGGCGTGGTTGCTAGGCACCATACTGATCGCCGCGGCGCTCTACGCGTACCTGTTGGCGCGACGGCGATGATGCCCGGGCCATCCTCCCCGGATTCCCGTGCCCGCGCTGATCGGATGCGTCCGGGAAATGTTCCGCTGCCATTGCTGATACAAAGCTGGGTGCAGACACAGCGCCTACTCACCCGCTGGGCCCACGATCCGCTGATAATCGTTCAAGCCATGCTGTTGCCGGCCGGCTTCCTCGTGACATTGAATCTTGTTTTCGGCAAAGCGATCTCGGCCGCCTCCGGCCAAAGCGCCCTTTACGGCAGCGTTCCGATGGTGGTGCTGATTGGAGCCGTTTTCGGGTCGTCGGCAGCTGGAGTCAACCTTATGCGCGAGCGCGCCGACGGTTTGCTTGCCCGATTCTGGACGCTTCCGATATCTCGCGCGTCGGGTCCGTTATCGCGGCTGTCAGCCGAAGTGATTCGAATTCTGCTCACCGATCTCGTGGTGCTGTCCACAGGCATAGCGCTGGGCTTTCGCTTTCGGAACACGATATTCGCAATAGCTGGGTGGCTGCTGATCCCCATAGCGTTCGGAATTGCCTTCGCGGTGTTGGTCACGACCCTGGCGTTGTACGTGGTCAACACAGTGCTGGTGGAGGCGACCGGCCTTATCATCATGCTTCTGGTGTTCTTTTGCACCGGATTCGTGCCGCTGGCGCATTACCCGCACTGGCTCCAGCCACTGGTCGCCCATCAGCCGTTGAGTTACGCAGTTGAGACGATGCGGGGATTGTCAGTTGGTGGTCCGGTGCTCGCACCGCTAGTCGGAACCCTTATGTGGTCAACAGCAACGATCGCTGCATGCGCGGTTCCGTTGGCAACCGGCTACCGGCAAGCCAGCACGCATTGAACACTGTCCTCGTGGGCAGCAGCCCGGAGCATCACGAGCGGCCAACCGCAAACCAGGTCAATTCGCCGGGCAGCTTGCCGCAGCCTCCTGCAGCACCGGCACCGACGGCGCGTCCACCGGAAGCTCGTAGCCGCGCAGCACCGCGATGTACTGCATCGCGTATTGGCAGTGGAACGCGTTGTTGGGCGGCATCCACAGCGCGGCTTGGGAGTCGCCTTTGTCCTGGTTCGCCTGGCCCTGCACGGCAAGCAGGTTGGCCGGATCGTTGGCGAACCGTACCCGCTGCGGCATCGGCCAGCCGAAAGCTCCCATGTCCCACGCCAGCGCCAACGGAACGATGTGGTCGATCTGCACCGATTCGCCGACCCGCGCGCCCCGCTGGAAGGCGATGGTGGCGTTGGTGTACGGGTCGTGCAGCGTGCCGGTGCCGACGGCGTCCGGGCAGCGTTTGATCGCCACATACGTCTTGTCGACGAGATCGCGGTTGAGGATGTCGTCACGGGTGTCGCAACCGTTGTGCCCGCCGGGCGCGTCGTTGTCGTCGGTCCAGGCTTCTCCGAACGCCGCGCGACGGTAGTCGTATCGGTGAATCCGCGCTGCTGCCACAGCGATTCCGGCCAGGACATCGGTGCCCGGCTGCACGGTCGGCACGTCGGCACGCGCGACGAAATCGCGTGTCCGCGCCGACGACGCCACTACTTGATAGGCGACGACCACGGCCAGCACGGCAGCCACCGAGAGCCACAGCAGGGTTCGACGGGTCACGACTTGTCCAGGTATTCGACGCGGTCGGTGCCGGTGAACGGCGCAGCCAGCAACGCCATTCCCGAATGGGTGGGCGTGTCGGCGTACACCCGCTCACAGAAGTCGCGGGCCTGCTCGAGCACCTGCCGGTGATCGGCCAGCGACAAAAGCTTCAAGGTGATCGCGCGACCGGATTGGCTGCGGCCCAGCACATCTCCTTCGCGACGTTCCTTGAGATCCAAGTCGGCCAGCTCGAACCCGTCGAGTGTCCCGGCGACTGCCTCCAGTCGCTGGCCGGCTCGCGACTTCGGCGATACCCAGCTCGCCAGCAGGCACAAGCTAGGGTGCTCGCCGCGGCCGATGCGTCCGCGTAACTGATGCAGCTGGCTGATGCCGAACCGGTCGGCGTCCATCACCAGCATTACGGTCGCGTTGGGGACGTCGACACCGACCTCGATGACGGTGGTACACACCAGCACGTCGACTTCGCGGTTCCGAAACGCCGTCATCACGGCGTCTTTCTGGTCTGCGGCTAACCGTCCGTGCATCAACCCCAAACGCACCCCGGTCAATTCGTTTTGTCCCAGCCGCGCGAAAAGTTCTGCAGCTGTGACTGGGGGTCTTTGGTCCTCTTCGCTCTCACCGGGATCGTCGGTGTCGTCGATGCGGGGCGCCACCACATACGCTTGGCGACCATTGGTCACCTCTTCGAGAATGCGCCGCCACGCGCGCTCCAGCCAGGCCGGCTTGTCCTTGACGAAGATCGTGGCGGTGTCGATCGGTTGGCGCCCGCGTGGCAGTTCGCGCAGGGTGGACATCTCCAAGTCGCCGTATGCCGTGAGCGCCACGGTGCGCGGGATCGGGGTCGCGGTCATCACCAGCAGGTGCGGCGTGATGCCTTTGGGTGCCTTGGCCCGCAATTGATCACGCTGCTCGACACCGAAGCGGTGTTGCTCGTCGACCACCACCATGCCCAAGCGGTGAAAATCCACGGCGTCGTGCAGCAGGGCGTGCGTGCCCACCACGATGCCCACCTGGCCGCCGGCGATTTCGGCGCGTACTTGTTTTTTCGTCGCCGCAGACATCGAACCGGTGAGCAGCGCCACCCGGGTGGCGTCGTCGGAACCACCGAGCTGGCCTGCCATTCCCAGTGGGCCTAGGACCTGTGAGATCGACCGAAGGTGTTGCGCGGCAAGAACTTCGGTCGGAGCCAACAGGGCACATTGATATCCGGCGTCGACCATCTGCAGCATCGCCAACACCGCGACGATGGTCTTCCCCGACCCGACCTCACCCTGCAACAACCGGTTCATCGGCCGCGACGCAGCAAGCTCGGCGGACACCACGTCGAGGACCTCGCGCTGACCCGAAGTCAGCTCGAACGGCAATTGCCGCAACATCCGTCGCGCCAATCCGTCGGCGCGCGCGGGTGCTGTCGGCCCGGATTCCGCCAGTTCGCTGTGCCGGCGGCTGACCAGCGCCCACTGCAGACCGACGGCCTCGTCAAACGTCAGCCGCTCCCGGGCACGCCGGCGTTCGCTTTCATCCTCGGCGAGGTGGATTGCGCGCAGCGCATCATCCTCGGCGATCAGGCCGTGTTCGGCCAACAACTCGTCGGGCAACGGATCGGACACCGGATCCAGCACTTCGAGAACCTGACGCACGCAGTTGAAGATGTCCCAGCTCTGCACTTTCGTGCTGGCCGGATAGATCGGATAAAAGCGACGTTCGAAGGCCTCCTGCAAGACCTCACCGCTGACCGCCTTTGACGCGTCGGCAATGTTCTTCAGCGACCGGCTGCCGTGGTTCACGCCGTCCGGTGAGTCGAGGATGAGATACGCCGGATGCGTCAACTGCATGCTGCCGCGGAAGTACCCGACTTCGCCGGACAGCATGACCCGGGTGTCTTTGGTGAGCTGCTTTTTGATGAAGCGCGGATTGAAGAAGGTGGCGGTGACTCGGCCGCGCCCGGAGCCCAGGGTGACGATCAGCAACTTGTCTTTGGGCCGCTTCTTCATCGGCCGTTCCACTGCGTCGGTGATGGTGTCGACGAGCGTGATGTGTTGACCGGCCTCGGGTCGCTCGTCGTCCGCACCGCGCACCGTGGTGCCTTCGACGTAGCTGCGCGGATAGTGACGCAGTAGGTCGTCGACGGTGCGGATGCCGAAGAACTCATCCAAGGGGTTAGCGGCTTTCGCGCCCACGACGTAGTCCAACCGGTCGCTGAGCGTTGCCACGGCTACTCGACCCCAATCAACAGGGCGTCGCCGCGATGCCCGGTGGCATAGGTGAGCAACTCGGTACCCGCATGCCGGTCGTGCAGGTGGCGTTGCAGGAACTTCTCGACGTCGGTGTCCAGCTCCCGGGTTGCGGCGCCCAGCAACACCGTCACCAACTCACCCCCAGCGGCCAGCAGCAGGTCGATCAGCCCGACGGCTGCCGAGGCGACGTTGTCGGCGACGATCAGGACCTCGTCGCCCGCGATGCCCAAGCCGTCCCCGGGCTCACAGGGACCGGCGAAGGTCAGCGCTTGCTCCGTCGCGACCCGCACCGATCCGTGCCGTGCGGCGCCGGCGGCCCGGGCCATCGTGTAGCCGTCGTCGACGGCCTGGCGGTCGGGATCGTGAACGGCCAGCGCGGCGAGCCCTTGCACCATCGATCCGGTGGGCAGCGGCACCACATCGATGCCCCACCCGATTGCGGCCGTGCAGCCGGCGACCAGCTCCTCCGCGGCAACCAAGCCGTTGGGCAGCACCATCACCTGCGCGGCGCCGGTGTCGACCATCGCGCGACGCAGGTCATGGGCGCTGACCGCGGTCGTCGGGTCCCCGGCTTCCGGATCGGGCCGGAGCACGCACGCACCCTCGCCAGCGAACAGGGCTGCGGCACCGTCCCCGTCGACGACGGCCAGCACGGCCCGTTCCCGAGTCCAACTGCCCGGCGGTAATCCGGCGGTGCCGGCGGTCAGCGCGGAGACCCGAATGCGCCGGGGGCTGCCGAACGCCAGGCCGGCCTCGACCGCGGCGCCGGCATCGTCGGTGTGGACGTGCACCGAGTAGCCGACGATCGCGTCCGACGCCGATGCGGCGATGGCCACTGAATCGCCCAGCTGTCCGAGCTGCTCGCGCAACGCATCGGCGCACCCGGTATCGCACCCCTCCAGCAGATACATCACCTCGAACTGCGGGGCGCGGGGGGTGGCCGGTTCGTCGGCCGGCGGCCGGGGCGGCGCCGGTCGGTAGACCGGGCGGGCCGGCGCCTGTCCGGTCACGGTTGAGCGCAGCGCGTCGAGCAGCACCAACAGGCCCCGGCCGCCGGCATCCACCACACCGGCGTGGGCGAGGACGTCGAGTTGTTCGGGGGTTTTCTCCAGCGCGATGACCGCCGCGTCGGTGCCGGCGGTGACCGCCGCGGCCAAGTCCTCTTTGTTGTCAGCGGCACCGGTGACGGCAGCGGCGGCGGCCTTCAGCACCGACACGATCGTGCCGGGCACCTCCTGCCCGCCCATCGAGGACACCACTAGAGCCGTCCCGCGCCGCAGCGCCGTCCCCAGCAACATCGCGTCGATGTGCTGCAGGGCACCGTCGGTGTCGGCGGCTGCGGTGACGTCGGCAATGCCGCGCAAGATCTGCGACAGAATCACCCCCGAGTTGCCGCGGGCCCCGTGCAGCGCTCCTGCCGACAGCGCCGCAGAGACGCGGGCCACATTTCCGGAGCGGGCATCGGAGTCGGCCTGGGCGAGGGCGGATCGCATGGTGAACAGCATGTTCGTGCCGGTGTCAGAATCGGCGACGGGAAACACGTTGAGGCGGTTGATCTCGTCGATGTGGGTGATCAGATCGCTGATCGCGGTGTGCGCCCAGTCGCGCAGAACAGACCCGTCCAGAAGACGGTCCGGCTTCCCCGCTTCCGGTCCCACGCCCCATCACCTCCCGCCTCTGATGGGCGCCAGCCTATCCAGTCAGCCTGACAACGCTGATCCTCTGGCCAAGCGCAGCTGTGCATAGCCTGCGAGGACATATCTTGATGCTCCTATTTGTGTTACGGGGTCAAGAGGCGTCGATGACCTCGGTGCTTAGCCACCTTCGGTAGTTAGCGGCGAGGGTGTCGTCGCGTTTGAGTCCGCGTTCGAGTCGGGAGATGTTGTTGGGCCAGACGCCGAAGTGGGCTGCGGCGCTGGTCAGGGTGATGTTTTTGGCTTGTCGGGTCGGGCGTAGGTCGCTGTAGTCGTCGATCGGGCAGGGCGCGGTGAGGTGTTTAAACATCTCGCGGGCGATGGCGCGTTTGAGCAGACGCAGGACGTCTTTTTTTGAGCGACCGGCGGCCAGTTGACGGGTGGCGTAGTCGCGGGTGCGGGGATCGTGGGACCAGCGGACCAAGGCGATGCGGTGCAGCGCGTTGTTTGCGGCGCGGTCGCCGCCTCGGCAGAGCCGGTGTCGGGTGGTCTTCCCGGAGGAGGCCGGTATGGGCGCAGCACCGCTGAGTTTGGCGAATGCGGCTTCGCTGCGCAGTCGATCGGTGTTGGTGCCGGCGGTGATGAGCATTTGTGCGGCGGTGTCTGGGCCGACCCCGTAGGCGGCGCGTAGTGCGGGGTTGAGGCGAGTGATGATCGCGTCGAGTTCAGCGGTCAGATCATCGGTTTGGTGTTCGAGGAACTCGATGCGCAGGGCCAAGGCCTTGCAGGCGGTCAGGACCGCGACGGTGGTCGGATCGTCATGCGCGGGCGGTCGGCACTTGGACAAACTGTGCACTAGCCGCCGCGTGGTGCTGTAGCGGCGGTAGCGTTCGCGAAGGTCAGCCGGGGCGGTAATGAGGAGATCTTTGATCTGCTCGATGGCCGCGGTACGGGCTTTGACGGCGCCGCGGCGCGCGGTCAACAGGGCTTTGAGGGCGCCGGTGTTGGGGTCTTTGGGTACCGCCAGGCCGTGGCCAGCTAGCACCGCACGGGCGGCGCTGTAGGCGTCCAGCGGATCGGATTTGCCCTGGCGGCGGCGGGCGGCGCGGTCGGGGCGGTTGACCTCGACGACGTGTATCTCGTTGTCGTGCAGCGCTTGGGTGAAGCCCGCGCCGTAGCTGCTGGTGCCCTCGACGCCGGCGATGAATACCTCCCCAAAGCTTTGGGCCCACCGCAGGGCGACGTAATAACCCGTCGGAGTGGTGGGAAACTCGGCATCGCCGAGGGGTGCGCCGGTATCGGTGATGGCAGCAATGTGAATGGTTTCGAGGTGGGTATCGGCACCGATGACGATGCGGCGTTCAGATGTCACGATGGTGGTGTCCTCTCCGTCGACTGACGTAGCGGTGGGTGACAACCCGTCGGGGCGGGCAGACAAGACATTGATGAGGAACGACCAGGCTCCTGATTAGGTCATGTCCGCCCCGCCGGGCTCTTGGCAGTGCTTGCCCGCTCGTCGCTGGTGAGACAAATCAATTGAAAGACAACCCAATAGGGCGTCAGTCGGAGCGAGAGCCATCACCAGCGGCGAACGGGCAAGACCATCCTCACCCAAACCGCCTTAACAGAATCAATGTCAGTGGACCGTGGCATAATCGAAAATATGTTCGACAAATCGGGCACGGCGGGGGTGATTGAGCGGATGTGTGCGGCGTCGCGGGCGGAGAACCAGGCCGCCGGGCAGCGGTTGGCCGCCATCAGCGAGCTTGACGTGGTGCGGCTACGCCAGGTCGGTGAGCGTGAAACGTGGTGCACCGACACCCACGACGCGGTGTGCGCCGAGGTGGCCGCCGCGCTGATGATCAGCCCCAACCTGGCCAACAGCTACCTGTACTACGCCCGTGCGCTGCGGCTGCGCCTACCCAGGGTGGGGTCGCTGCTGCTGGCCGGGGACATCAGCTATGCGATGTTTCAAACGATCGTCTACCGCACCGACTTGATCACCGACCCCGACGTGCTGGCCCGAGTGGATGCTGTGCTGGCCTTACGGGCGCGGCGCTGGCCGTCGATGACCCGGGCACGGCTGGGCGCTTTGATCGACCAGGTGGTGGCCCGCACCGACCGCGACGCGCTGCGCCGCCGCCGCGAGCGTCAGGCCGACCGGGAATTCTCGATCTGGGACCACAGCGACGGACTCACCGAAGTGTTCGGGCGGCTGTTCAGCACCGACGCCCACGCCCTGGACGCGCAGCTCACCGCGCTGGCCAACACCGTGTGCCCCGACGACCCGCGCACCCACAAGGAGCGCCGCGCCGACGCGATGGGCGCCCTGGCCGCGCGCGCCGACCGGCTGGAATGCCGCTGCGGGCGCCCGGACTGCCCCGCGGGAGCACACTCGGTGCCCCACCCGGTGCTCATCCACGTCATCGCCGAACACGCCAGCCTCACCGGCGCCGCTTCGAATCCGGGCTCGATGATCGGCGCCGATGCGCTCATCCCCGCCGAACTGCTCACCGACCTGGCCCGCTCCGCCAAGCTGCAGCCGCTGATCCACCCCGCCGACGCCGCACCCGAACCCGGCTACACCCCCACCCCAGCTCTGGCCGACTTCGTGCGCTGCCGCGACCTGACGTGCCGCTTCCCCGGCTGCGACCGGCCCGCCCTCAGCGCCGACCTCGACCACACCATTCCCTACGCCGACGGCGGACCCACCCACGCCTCCAACCTCAAAGCCCTCTGCCGTCAACACCACCTGATCAAAACCTTCTGGGGCTGGCACGACCAGCAACTACCCGACGCCACCATCATCTGGACCTCACCGGCCGGGCACACCTACATCACCACCCCCGCCAGCGCGCTGCTGTTCCCCAGCCTGTGCGCACCCACCGGCGAACTAACCCCACCCGAGCCGCCACCCACCGACAAGTGCACCGATCGGCACCTCAAAATGCCTCAACGCCGCCACACCCGCACCCAAAACCGTGCCCGCTACCTCGGCGCCCAACGCAGCCACAACCGAACAGAGCGACAAGCCCGCCGACAAGCCGACAAAGCCGCCGTCGCCGGACCCGCACCACCCCAGGACGACGAGCCACCGCCCTTCTGAGCGGCGGGCTTGACGGATCTACGCTGAGGCAGCGACGAAGATGCGCCGCCCGGCGACCGCGACTTGTTCGATGCAAAGGGCAGCGATCGGGCGTGCACGGGGGTCAGCGCGGACAACCACCGTGGTTCGCGTTTTGGCGTCAACTGGTGGCGGCGGCTAACCTGGCTGAGTTGTCGGGCCATCCGGGGCGCGGCCGTTTCGGCCCCTGGACCTCCCGGACCAGTATGAGATTTGAGGAGCTTGAGTCATGGCCGCCGTGTGCGATATCTGCGGGAAACGTCCCGGCTTCGGCAAGTCGGTATCGCACTCGCATCGCCGGACCAGCCGTCGCTGGGACCCGAACATTCAGACTGTGCATGCCGTCACCCGGCCCGGCGGCAACAAGCAGCGGCTGAACGTCTGCGCATCCTGCATCAAGGCCGGCCGGGTCACCCGCGGCTAAATCTGACTGCCCGGTTTCGGCTCGCCGCGCTCCACCGGTCGGGTCACCCCCGGCTGAGCTTCAGGGCAGCCGCCAGTCGATCGGCTCGGCACCCATCTCCACCAGAAGCTGATTCGCCCTGCTGAACGGGCGCGACCCGAAGAAACCCCGCGACGCCGACAGCGGCGACGGATGCGGAGACTCGATCGCCACACAGTCGCCATCGGCCAGTATCGGCTTCAGGGTGGAAGCATCACGGCCCCACAGGATCGCGACCAGCGGCTGCTTGCGATTCACCAGGGCGCGGATCGCGGCCTCGGTGACGGCCTCCCAGCCCTTGCCGCGATGCGACGCCGGATTACCGGGCTGCACGGTGAGAACTCTGTTGAGCAGCAGCACCCCGCGCTCGGCCCACGGCGTGAGGTCACCGCAGGACGGCGCGGGGTGGCCCAGGTCGCGACCGTATTCGGCGAAGATGTTCTCCAGGCTGCGCGGCAATGGCCGCACGTCGGGTGCCACCGAAAAGCTCAAACCCACCGCATGTCCGGGTGTCGGATACGGGTCCTGCCCGACGATCAGCACCCGCACCTGGTCGAACGGGAACGTGAAGGCGCGCAGTACGTTCGGGCCAGCCGGCAGGTAGCGCCGCCCCGCGGCGATCTCCTCGCGCAGAAACTGACCCAGCGCGCTCACCTGTGCGCCGACCGGCTCCAACGCCCGCGCCCAGCCGTCGTCGACCAATTCCTGCAACGGGCGTGCGGTCATGACGAGAAAGACTGCCAGCCGGCGTTTCCGCGCCACACGCGCCCGTCGACCAGCACTCCGGGCGGCCCGTCGGCCACCTGCCCGATCACCCGCCAACCTGCCGGCACCGGGCCGGCGAACACGGCAGCCAGCGCATGATCTTCCCCACCACCCAACACCCACGACCACGGGTCGACGCCCACCGCTTCGGCGGCCGCCCGAAGCGACTCGACATCTCGCGCCAGGGCCTCGGTCTGCAGGTCGACGGTAACTCCGGACGCCTCGGCGATGTGCCCCACGTCGGCGACCAGGCCGTCGGAGACGTCGATCATCGCGATCGCCCCGGCGTCGGCGGCTGCCAGCCCCTGCCCGTAGGGCGGCTGCGGCACCAGGTGGCGACGGCGCAGGTCGTCGAAACGGTCAAGGTCGTTGTCCCACAGCGCATATCCAGCCGCAGAGCGGCCCAGCTCGCCGACGACCGCCACCATCGCATCCGGGCGCGCGCCGGACCGCAACACCGCGGCGCGGCCGCCTAGATCACCAAGCACAGTCACCGCCACCGCCCATTGCGGGCAGCTGACCAGGTCCCCGCCGACGATTCCGGCGCCGATCCGCTCAGCCTCCTCCCACATGCCGTCGGCCAGCGCACTGACCTGGTCGGCCGGTGTGTCGGCGGGTGCACCGAAGCCGACGACGAACGCCGTGGCGCGGCCGCCCATCGCCTCGATGTCGGCGGCGTTCTGCGCGATGGCTTTGCGGCCGACGTCGTGCGCGCTCGACCAGTCCAGGCGGAAGTGCCGGTCTTGCACCAACATGTCGGTCGAGACCAGGGCCCGGCCGTCGGCGGTGGTCACGATCGCCGCGTCGTCGCCGGGGCCGAGCGCTGTGGTGGCCGGCTGCCGACGACCCGCCACCAGCCGGTCGATCAGCGCGAACTCCCCCGTCTGGCCCAGCGTGGGACCGGGTTCGCCGCTGATCACGTCGCTCCTCAGGTGTAGGTTTGGTCCGCCGACTCCGAGCAGCAGACACGGTGGAGTGTAGGCAGTCAAGCGGAACTCGCCATGGACAGCCAAGCCACAGACGACCGGGCCGACGGGCCGCCCCGCGGGCCGCTGATCGCCGCGCTGGTGCTCGCGATTGCAGCGACCGGCATCGTGCTGGCGGTCGCCGCGACGCGCCGGACCCCCGACCAGCAGGGCGCCATACCCGCCCTGCCGGCGCCGCACGCGCAGAGTGCGGACTGCCGGGCCCTGCTCGACGTCCTGCCCCGCCAACTCGGCGACTATCAGCGAGCACCGTCGTCGCCGGATGGCACGACAGTGTGGCGGGCCGCGGGTGACAGTGAGCCGGTGGTGCTGCGGTGCGGCGTCGATCGCCCACGCGGATTCATCGCCAGCGCGCCGCTTGTGGCTGTCGATCGGGTGCAATGGTTCGAAGAGTCACACCCGCCGGGAGGCGCCGGGACCTGGTATGCCGTCGACCGTCCGGTCTATGTGGCACTGACGTTGCCGGTGCGGTCCGGCCCGACACCGATCCAGCAGCTGTCCGACGTCATCGACCACACCATGGCGGCCGTCCCGGTCAGCCCGGCGCCGGTCGGTTGATCGATCAGCGCAGTCCCACACCACGCGCCAGCGCGGTGTCGACCATGGTGGCCAGCAGGGTGGGATAGTCGACGCCGCTGGCCGCCCACATCCGGGGATACATCGAGATCGTGGTGAATCCCGGCATCGTGTTGACCTCGTTGATCAGCGGTCCCTCGTCGGTGAGGAAGAAGTCCACCCGGGCCAGCCCCTGGCAGTCGAGCGCTCGAAACGCCGCGGTGGCCAGGCCGCGCACCGCCTCGCTGACGTCGTCGTCCACCTTCGCGGGCACGTCGAGCTCAGCGGCGTCTTCCAGATATTTCGCCGCGAAATCGTAGAAGGGATCCTCTCGGCCGCGGACCCCGGCGACCCGGATCTCCCCCACCGTGCTGGCCTTCAGCGTGCCGTCGGGGAATTCGAGCACGCCGCACTCGAGTTCGCGGCCGGCCACCGCTGCCTCGACGATCACTTTGGGATCGTGGCGGCGGGCCTCGGCGATGGCCATCGGCAGTTGTTCCCAGGTCGTCACCCGGCCGACCCCGATCGAGGAGCCGCCCCGGGCGGGTTTGACGAACACGGGCAGGCCGAGCCGTTCGCGATGCTCGGGCGTCAACGTCGGCTGCGACGGCCGCAGCACCACATGCTCGCCGACCGAGAGTCCATCGGCAGCCAGCAGCTTCTTGGTGAATTCCTTGTCCATGCCCGCTGCGCTGGCCAGCACACCCGCACCGACATAGGGCACACCGGCGAGTTCCAGCAGGCCCTGGATGGTGCCGTCCTCGCCGTACGGACCGTGCAGCACCGGGAACACCACGTCGACCGAGGCGAGCACGGCGCCGGCCGCATGCTCGCTGCCGGCGTCCTGCGACACCAACTGGCCGCGCCGCCGCGGGTCCTGAGCCAGCGCCAGAGCCCGGCCGGAGGCGTCGTCCACCGCGGGCAGGCGCCCGTCGGTGATCGCCAGAGCCTCGGGCCGGCCGTCGGTCAGCACCCAGGAACCATCGGGCGTGATGCCGATCGGCACGACCTCGAAACGCTGCCGGTCGAGGTTGCGCATAATGCTGCCCGCCGACACGCAGGAGATCGCGTGCTCGTTGCTGCGACCGCCGTAGACCACGGCAACCCGGATGCGGCCACCGAATGCGGGCGCTTCGCGGGCGTTCACAACCTAGAGAGGCTACCGGGTGGCGGCGCAGTGCGATTGGTGCCGACCCGCTGCGCCCGGCTCCGCCGCGTCGTCACTCGGGCTTGGGGGTGCCGACCCGCTGCGCCCGGCTCCACCGCGCTGGCGATCGTCACTCGGGCTTGGGGGTGCGGCCCAGCAGCAGGGCCACCGCCTGGTCGACCGAAAGCCCTCGATGGCAGACCCGGTGCACGGCATCGGTGAGCGGCATCTCCACGTCGTAGCTGGCGGCCAGCGCCAGCACCGACTGGCACGACGTCACACCTTCAACGACATGGCCGCCGCGTTCCTGCAGCGCCGACTGCAGCGTCTCGCCGCGTCCCAGCGCCAGTCCGAAGGACCGGTTGCGCGAGCGCGGAGAGTTGCAGGTGGCCACCAGGTCGCCCACTCCGGCCAACCCCGCCAGCGTCGCCGATTTCGCGCCCAGCGCTATGCCCAGCCGCACGATCTCGGCCAGCCCGCGGGTGATGATCGCCGCCGCGGTGTTCTCCCCGAGACCAACGCCCGCTGCCATCCCGCAGGCCAACGCGATGACGTTCTTACATGCGCCGCCGATCTCGGTGCCGATCACGTCGGCGTTGGTGTAGGGCCGGAAATATCCACTGTTGAGCGCGCGCTGCAGGGCCACCGCGCGTCCGGAATCGCTGCATGCGACCACGGTGGCGGCGGGCTGCTGTTCGGCGATCTCGCTGGCCAGGTTCGGGCCGGATACCACCGCCACCTGCGCGGGATCCGCGCCGGTCACCGAGATGACGACCTGGCTCATCCGCATCAGGCTGCCCAGCTCGATGCCCTTGGCCAGGCTGACCAAGGTCGCGTCCGCGGACAGCAGATCGCGCCACTGCTCAAGGTTGGTGCGCAAGGTTTGCGCCGGCACGCCGAGCAGCACCGTGGTCACCCCGCTCAGCGCCTCGGCCGCGTCGGCGGTCGTATGGATCGCCGCGGGCAGTGGCACACCGGGAAGGTAGTCGGGATTGAACCGGGTGGCGTTGATCTCATCGGCAAGCCCGGACCGGCGCGCCCACAGGGTGACTTCGCCGCCGGCGTCGGCCAGTACTTTGGCCAGCGCGGTGCCCCACGCACCGGCGCCCATCACCGCTGTCCTACCCGCCACCCGCGCCATCCTCGTGAAACGTCGTCGCTACGACTATTGCCGGCGGTACACCTTAGCCCTGCTGCAAGCAGGCACGGTCGGGAAATCAGCTTTGGCAGGATGGCGCCATGGACGGCGACGTCGGGGTGATCATCGCGGTCAAACGCCTGGCCGCCGCCAAGACCCGGCTGGCGCCGATCGTTTCGACTCCGACTCGGGCGAGCCTGGTTCTGGCCATGCTGGTCGACACGATGACCGCAGCCGCCGCGGTGGAGTCGGTGCACTCGATCACCGTCATCACACCCGACGACGCCGCGGCCGCCGCGGCGGCCGAGCTGGGGGCGGTCACGCTCGCCGATCCGACGCCGCAGGGCCATCCCGACCCGCTGAACAACGCGATCGTCGTCGCCGAGCGAGCGGTGGCCGGCCGGACGGCAAATATCGTTGTTCTGCAAGGCGATTTGCCGGCGCTGCGAACCGAGGAGCTCGCTGCGGCGATCACTGCCGCACGCCGCCATCGACGCAGCTTCGTCGCAGACCGGCACGGCAGCGGCACGGCGGCGCTGTGTGCTATTGAAGCGGGGCTGGACCCGCTCCTCGGAGCGGATTCCGCGGCGCGCCATCGCCGTTCGGGCGCGGTCGAGCTGACCGGCTCATGGCCGGGTCTGCGCTGCGATATCGACACGCCCGATGATCTCGCGGTGGCCCGTCGCCTCGGCGTCGGGGCGGCGACCGCTCGCGTCCTGGCGCAGTCGGATGCCGGGGCTAACGACGAGCGAACAGCACACCAACGGCGGGCAGATGTCGACCGGACGGTGGCAGCACCGCCGGTCAATGAGCAATGATCGCAGGGTGACCGAAATCGAAACCAGCGACGTCGCGGGAGTGCTTACAGACGAAAATGGGTGGCGTACCGATGACCCAGCCCCGTCTGCACCGCCTGCGGCGACCGCGGCAGCGACCGAGGACCAATTACCCGAGCATCGCTATCTGAACCGGGAATTGAGTTGGCTGGACTTCAACGCGCGCGTGCTGGCTTTGGCCGACGACACCTCGCTGCCGCTGCTGGAGCGGGCTAAGTTCCTGGCGATCTTCGCCTCCAACCTTGACGAGTTCTACATGGTTCGGGTTGCCGGGCTCAAGCGCCGTGACGAGATGGGGCTTTCGGTTCGCTCCGCTGACGGGCTCACCCCGCGCGAACAACTGCGCTGCATCGGCGAGCAGACGCAGCGGATCGCCAGCCGGCAGGCGCGGGTATTTCTCGACTCGGTGCGCCCCGCGCTGGCCGAGGAGGGTATTCACGTCGTCACATGGGCTGATCTGGACGAGGCCGAACGCGTGCAACTCTCGGCGTACTTCACCGAACAGGTCTTCCCGGTTCTGACGCCGCTGGCCGTGGATCCGGCCCACCCGTTTCCGTTCGTCAGCGGGCTGAGCCTGAACCTTGCCGTCACCGTCAAGCGACCGGAGGACGGCGGACAGCACTTTGCCCGGGTGAAAGTGCCCGACAACGTCGATCGCTTCGTCGAACTCGACGGCGCCGACGGCGCAGATGACCAATCCGGCCACCGGGAAGTGCGTTTCCTGCCAATGGAAGAGCTGATCGCCGCGTTTCTTCCGGTGTTGTTCCCGGGTCTGGAGATCGTCGAACACCACGCCTTCCGGATCACCCGCAACGCCGACTTCGAGGTCGAAGAAGACCGGGACGAAGACCTTCTGCAGGCGCTCGAGCGGGAATTGGCGCGACGACGGTTCGGATCGCCGGTACGGCTCGAGGTCGCCGACGACATGACGGAGAACATGCTCGAGTTGCTGCTGCGTGAACTCGACGTGCATCCCGGCGACGTCATCGAGGTGCCGGGGCTGTTGGACTTGTCGTCGCTGTGGCAGATCTATGACGTGGACCGGCCAGGGCTCAAGGACCGTCCGTTCGTGCCGGCGACGCCGCCCGCCTTCGCCGAACGGGAGACGCCGAAGAGCATTTTCGCGACGCTGCGCGAGGGCGACGTGCTGGTGCACCACCCGTACGACTCTTTTTCCACCAGCGTGCAACGATTCATCGAGCAGGCGGCCGCCGACCCGAATGTGCTGGCCATCAAGCAGACCCTGTACCGCACCTCTGGGGATTCGCCGATCGTGCGGGCACTGATTGGCGCGGCCGAGGCCGGAAAGCAAGTGGTGGCGCTGGTCGAGATCAAGGCCCGGTTCGACGAGCAGGCCAACATCCGCTGGGCGCGAGCGCTCGAGCAGGCAGGCGTCCATGTGGCTTACGGGATGGTGGGCTTGAAGACGCACTGCAAGACCTGTCTGGTGGTGCGCCGGGAAGGCTCGGCGATCCGGCGTTACTGCCATGTGGGGACCGGTAACTACAACAGCAAGACCGCGCGGCTCTACGAGGACATCGGCTTGTTGACCGTCGACCCCGACATCGGCGCTGACCTCACCGACCTGTTCAACTCGCTTACCGGCTACTCGCGAAAGCTGACGTACCGCAACCTGCTGGTGGCCCCGCACGGGATTCGCGCCGGCATCATCGAACGCGTCGAGCGGGAGGTTGCGGCGCACAACGAATCCGGTGGCGGGCGGATCCGGATGAAGATGAACGCGCTCGTCGATGAGCAGGTCATCGACGCGCTGTATCGCGCGTCGCAAGCCGGTGTCCGCGTCGAAGTGGTGGTGCGGGGGATATGCGCACTGCGCCCGGGCATGCCGGAATTCTCGGGAAACATCGAAGTGCGTTCCATCCTGGGCCGGTTCCTGGAGCACTCGCGCATCATTCACTTTCAGGCGATCAACGAGTTCTGGATCGGCAGCGCCGACATGATGCACCGCAACCTCGACCGGCGGGTCGAAGTGCTCGCTCAAGTCAAGGACCCACGGTTGACCGCGCAACTCGACGACATTTTCGAATCTGCTCTCGATCCGGCCACCCGATGCTGGGAATTGAACGCCGATGGCCAGTGGTGCGCGTCGCCGCATGACGGCCAGACCGTGCGTGACCATCAATGTTCGCTCATGGAGCGGCACCGCAGCCCCTGACAGCACCTGACCTGACGATCGCCCGTCGCCTACAGCCCGGGCCCGAAAAGACCTGCAGGAGTTGAGGTGCCGACAAAGACTTCGTCGAATAGCCGATCGTCGGCGAACCGCACGGTGTACGCCGCCGGGGCGGTGCTCTGGCGGCCGGGCGATGGCAAGTCGATTGAGGTGGCGGTCATACACCGTCCCCGCTATGACGACTGGTCACTGCCCAAAGGCAAGGTCGACTCCGGCGAAACCGAACCGGTGACGGCGGTACGCGAAGTCTTCGAGGAAACCGGTCACCAAGCCCACCTTGGCTGCCGGATCGCCTCGGTGAGCTATCCGATCGACCAGGGCACCAAAAAAGTCCGGTATTGGGCCGCGCGCAGTATCGGCGGGCAATTCGCCCCCAATAAGGAAGTCGACGATCTCCTCTGGTTGCCGGTCGCCGAAGCGGTGAAAAAGGTCAAATACGCCCAGGACCGAAAGATCCTGCGCCGGTTCGCCAAGCGCCCAGTCGACACCCAGACCGTGCTCGTCGTCCGGCACGGCACCGCAGGAAGCAAGTCCCGCTTCTCCGGTGACGACACCCAGCGACCACTGGACAAGAAAGGCCGCGCACAGGCCGAGGCGCTCGTCGGGCAGCTGATGGCGTTCGGCGCGAGCGATGTGTGCGCCGCCGACCGGGTCCGGTGTCGCCAGACGGTCGAACCGCTGGCCGCCGAACTGGGCGTGAAAATCTGCACCGAGCCGTGGTTGACCGAGGAAGCTTATGCGGACAATCCGAAGCGCGCGCGGCGGCGGATCTTGAAGATCGCCGACAGGAGCGGGGTACCGGTCATCTGCACGCAAGGCAAGGTGATTCCCGACCTGATCGCTTGGTGGTGTGACCGTGACGGAGTGCGACCCGACAAGTCACGCAACCGCAAGGGCAGCACCTGGGTGCTGTCGTTGTCGTCGGGGCGATTGGTGGCTGCCGACCACCTCGCCAGCGCACTCGCCGTCAACACGCTCAGGTGACAGCCCAATACCCTCCGGCGGCGCGAGCCACCGAAGGGTGTTGGACGACAGGCAATTGGGCGCTTACTTGCGCCCGCGCCTGCTGGTCGACTTCTTGGCCGGCGCCTTAGCCGCTAACTTCTTGGCCGCGGCCTTCTTGGCCGGGGCCTTCGTTGTCTTGCGGGCCAGCGTCTTCGCAGCGGTCTTCTTCGCGCTTGTCGTCGACTTGGTGGTCGACTTGGTGGTCGACTTGGTCGCCTTCTTCGCCGGCGCCCGCTTGGTCGTCGTCGACTTCGCGGCTTTCGTTGCCGGCGCTTTTTTGGCCGTCGACTTCTTGGCCGGCGCCTTGGACGCGGTCTTCTTGGCGGTCGACTTGCTCGCGGTCTTTCGCGCCGACGACGAGCCCGCCTTCTTGGCCGTCTTCTTGGCTCCGCTTGCTACCGCCCCGCGCTTGACGGCGGGCCCTTCGGACGGGAGACGCTGTGCGCCAGAGACAACCGCTTTGAATTGGGCACCCGGACGGAAAGCCGGGACGGATGTGGGCTTCACCTTCACCGTCTCGCCGGTGCGGGGATTACGGGCCACCCGCGCCGCACGGCGCCGCTGCTCGAATACACCGAAGCCGGTGATTGTCACGCTGTCGCCCTTGTGCACCGCACGCACAATGGTGTCGACGACGTTCTCGACGGCGGCGGTGGCCTGCCGGCGGTCCGAGCCCAATTTCGCTGTGAGTACGTCGATGAGCTCTGCTTTGTTCATGCAAACCCTCTCGAAACCAGTGGCCCTCGTTGGACCGACTAGTGGACACGGTAAACCCTCACCCGGTTGATTTCCAAGAGCCACGCGCAATTTCAGACCCCTTTGGCTAACTTTTTAGGAATCCGGTTGCCGCGCTTGACCGGTCGGATGGGCATCAAAAGGGCTTTCAATAGCGCGCTCGACGCACCCGAATTCGGCGGTCAGGCGGTGCGGGCAGCTCGCGGTTTCCAGTCCGGACGGGCGGCTTCGAAAGACTCGATTTCGGCAAGTTTCCGCAGCGTAAGGGCTATATCGTCGAATCCCCCGAGCAGTCGCCAAGCGGTGTAGTCGTCAATCTTGAACGGCAGCACCAGCGTTCCTGCGGTGATATTCCGATCTTGAAGATTGGCAGTGATTTCCAGTCCCGGACTCTGCTCGATGAGCTTCCACAGCAGTTCCACATCTTCTTGGGCGACTTCGGCGGCCAAGAGCCCCGCCTTGCCGGCGTTGCCGCGGAAAATGTCACCGAAGCGTGACGAGATCACCACCTTGAATCCGTAGTCCATCAGCGCCCACACCGCGTGCTCGCGCGAGGAGCCGGTGCCGAAATCCGGCCCGGCGACCAGAACCGAGCCTTTGTCGAACGGACTCAGATTGAGCACGAAGGACGGATCCGTGCGCCAGGCCGCGAACAATCCGTCGTCGAAACCCGTTCGGGTGACGCGCTTCAAATACACCGCAGGAATTATTTGATCGGTGTCGACATTCGACCGTCGCAGCGGCACGCCGATCCCGGTATGGGTCTGGAACGCTTCCATGCTTTCTGCCTCGCTTTCTGCCCGGTCAATTCAAGTCGGCCGGAGCCGACAGCTTGCCTCGCACAGCGCTGGCGGCAGCGACCGCCGGCGACACCAGATGCGTCCGGCCGCCCTTGCCTTGGCGTCCTTCGAAATTGCGATTCGACGTCGCCGCGCATCGCTCACCCGGCGCGAGCTGATCGGGATTCATGCCCAGGCACATCGAGCAGCCGGCCTGACGCCACTCCGCGCCGGCGGCCGTGAAGACCTCGCCCAGCCCTTCGTCTTCGGCCTGCGCCCGTACCCGCATGGAGCCGGGGACGACCAGCATCCGCACTCCGTGCGCCACCTGGCGACCCCGCAGCACCTCCGCCGCTGAGCGCAGGTCTTCGATACGCCCGTTGGTGCAGGAGCCAACGAACACCGCCTGCACCGGGATGTCCCGCATCGGTGTGCCCGGACGAAGGTCCATGTAAGCCAACGCCTTCTCGGCGGCCTGACGTTGGGCCTCGTCGGCCATCAGCTCGGGATCCGGCACGGCGTCGGCCAGCGGGACTCCTTGCCCCGGGTTGGTTCCCCAAGTGACGAAGGGGCTCAGCGCCTCGGCGTCGAGGTATACCTCGGTGTCGAATTCGGCCTCGGGATCGGTGTGCAGTTGACGCCAATAGTCGAGCGCGGCTGCGGCGTCTGCTCCGGTCGGCGCGTGCGGTCGGCCCGCGAGAAACTCGTAGGTCGTCGCATCCGGTGCCACCATGCCGGCGCGGGCACCGGCCTCGATGCTCATGTTGCAGACGGTCATCCGGCCTTCCATCGACAGCGATTCGATGGCGCTGCCGCGGTATTCGATCACGTAGCCCTGGCCGCCGCCGGTGCCGATTTTCGCGATCAGCGCCAGGATGATGTCTTTGGCCGTGACACCGGTAGGTAGCCGACCGTCGACGTTGACCGCCATCGTCTTGAAGGGTCGCAACGGCAATGTCTGGGTCGCCAGTACGTGTTCGACCTCAGAGGTGCCGATGCCGATCGCCAACGCCCCGAACGCTCCATGGGTTGACGTGTGACTGTCGCCGCAGACGATCGTCATACCTGGCTGAGTCAGCCCCAATTGCGGTCCGACGACATGCACGATGCCCTGGTCGATGTCACCCATCGGATAGAGCCGGACGCCGAATTCCGCACAATTGCGCCGCAACGTCTCTACTTGGGTGCGCGACACCGGATCGGCGATCGGCTTATCGATGTCGATCGTGGGCACGTTGTGATCCTCGGTGGCCAGCGTCAGATCGGGCCGTCGCACCCGACGGCCGGCCAGCCGCAGACCGTCGAATGCCTGGGGGCTGGTGACCTCGTGCACCAAGTGCAGGTCGATGTAGATCAGGTCCGGTTCGGTCCCGCCGCCGGACACCACCACGTGGTCGTCCCACACCTTCTGCGCCAGGGTGCGCGGCCTGCGCACCGGATCGGCTGACATAGTCATCGTCGTCCATTCACTTGATCTCAGGATGTGAGACGTTAGTATCTCTATGTGAGACATGATAGCGGCATCGGCGTGTTGGACAAAGCCGTGGGACTGCTGTACACGATCGCGGAATCGCCGTGCGACCTGGCCGATCTGACCAAGCGCACCGGAATGCCCCGTGCCACCGCCCACCGATTGGCCGCCGGCCTCGAGGCTCATCGGCTGTTGACCCGCGATGGCGAAGGACGGTGGCGGCTCGGGTCCGCGGTCACCGAATTGGCGGCGCGGGTCGATGATCCGCTGCTGGCCGCCAGTGCCGCGGTGCTGCCCCGGCTGCGTGCGGTCACCGGCGAAAGCGTGCAGGTCTATCGTGCCGAGGGCGCCGAACGGGTGTGCATCGCAGCGCTCGAACCGGCAGCGGGGCTGCGGGATACGGTCCCGGTGGGCGCTCGGCTACCGATGACGGCCGGCTCCGGCGCCAAAGTCCTATTGGCTTACGGCGACCGCGCCACCCAACAGGTCGTCTTGCCTGATGCGATGTTCGGCGAGCGCGCACTGGCTGAAGTACGCCGGCGCGGCTGGGCGCAGAGCGCGGCCGAGCGGGAATCCGGTGTAGCCAGTGTCTCGGCGCCGGTACGCGACGGCCGCGGAATAGTGGTTGCCGCCATCTCGGTGTCGGGCCCCATCGACCGAATCGGGCGCCGGCCCGGAGCACGGTGGGCTGCCGACCTGGTGGCCGCCGCTGACGAGATCACCCGCCTGCTCTGATCGTGGCCGTGCTCTCAAGCCCCGCGCGAGAGAGCGTCCCGGCGTCGAGCGTGCGTCCAAGGCGTCGAGCGTGCGTCCAGGGCGGCAGGATAGTCGGATCACCACCGCCACCGCACGCTCGATGCCGTGACCGCACAGTCGACCTGAGACACTGACACGATGGCAGCCAATCAGCGCGCACAGATCGTGATGTCCGACTCGGAGATCGCCGACTTTGTCGCCAGCAATCGCACCGGCACGCTGGCCACCGTAGGGCCTGACGGGCAGCCGCACCTGACCGCGATGTGGTACGGCGTCGTCGACGGCGAAATCTGGCTGGAAACAAAGGCCAAATCACAGAAGGCCGTCAACCTCCGGCGTGACCCGCGAGTCAGCTTCCTACTCGAAGACGGCCAGAGCTACGACACCCTGCGCGGTGTGTCGTTCGAGGGGGTAGCGGAGATCGTGGACGATCCGGACGCCATCTTCCGGGTGGGTGTCAGCGTGTGGGAGCGCTACACCGGCCCCTACACCGACGACGCCAAGCCCGCGGTCGACATGATGATGAACAAACGCATCGCCGTCCGTGTCGTTAGCCACCGAACCCGGTCTTGGGATCACCGCAAGCTCGGGTTACCACCGATGCCGGTCGGCGGCACGACCGCACCGTCGTAGCCCCGATGGGATTCGAACCCACGCTACCGCCGTGAGAGGGCGGCGTCCTAGGCCGCTAGACGACGGGGCCAGACTGATCCGAGCTGTCAGCATAGCTCACCCGCGCAGGCCCGCCTAATTGCTTGCAGTGAACCGGCTTTGCTGGGGTACCAGGACTCGAACCTAGAACGGCTGAACCAGAATCAGCTGTGTTGCCAATTACACCATACCCCATCGGAACACTCGAAACGGCTGGTCAGAGCGCTTCTGTGAACCCTCACGAGCTCGCGTCGCCGCTGCTGCCAACCGCCCAAGAGCCGACGTGCAGACTACCAAATCCTGCCCGCACGATCCGCCTCGGCTAACTCCGAAGCGCTTGGTCGGGTAGCGCGCGCAGACGCTGCAGGGTGCGGTCCCGCCCGAGCAGGTGCAGGGATTCGAAGAGCGGCGGGCTGATCGCTGTCCCAGTGACCGCCACCCGGATCGGACCGAATGCTTTGCGGGGCTTCAAGGCGAGATCCTCGAGCAGGGCCGCCTTGAGGGCCGCCTCGATCTGCGAGACGGTCCAGTCGGTCACCTTTTCCAGTGCCGCCAAGGCCGCCTCAAGCACCGGTGCCGCAGCCGGCCCGAGCTCTTTGGCAGCGGCCCGTGGATCGATTGCGTAATGATCGTCGTTCAAGAATTTCAGCAGAGTCCACGCGTCGCCGAGTACCACGATGCGGGTTTGCACCAAGTCTGCGGCCGTCTTGAATTGCGCAGCGTCCAAGCCGGTGTCGAAGCCGTGAGTACGGAAGTAGTCACTCAACCGGGCCGTGAAGTCGTCGGCGCTGAGCAGGCGAATGTGCTCGGCGTTGATCGCGTCGGCCTTTTTCTGGTCGAATCTGGCGGGATTGGAGTTCACGTCGACCACGTCGAACGCGGCGACCATCTCGTCGAGGCTGAACAGGTCGCGGTCATCGGCGATCGACCAGCCCAAGAGGGCAAGATAATTCAACAGGCCTTCGGGGATGAAACCACGCTCGCGGTGGGCGAACAGATTGGATTGCGGGTCACGCTTCGACAGCTTCTTGGTGCCCTCCCCCAGCACCGTGGGGAGGTGACCGAACTCCGGCACCTGCCGGGCCTGATCGATGCGGATCAATGCCCGATACAACGCAATCTGGCGTGGCGTCGAGGGCAGCAAGTCCTCACCGCGCAATACATGGGTGATCCGCATCAGCGCGTCGTCGACCGGATTTACCAAGGTGTACAGGGGTTCTCCGCCGGCGCGGGTCAACGCGAAGTCGGGAATCGTTCCGGCGGCGAACGTCGTCGGCCCGCGCACGAGGTCGTTCCAGCCGAGGCTTTCGTCGGGCATTCGAAGCCGCACCACGGGTTTGCGGCCCTGGACCAGATAGCCGGAGCGCTGTTCGTCAGTCAGATTGCGGTCGAAGTTGTCGTAGCCCAGTTTGGGATTGCGGCCCGCGGCGATGTGGCGGGCCTCGACCTCGGCAGGTGTGGAGAACGCTTCGTAGGCTTCTCCTGCAGACAGTAGCCGGTTGACGACGTCTCGATAAATGTCTCCGCGTTGCGACTGCCGGTAGGGCCCATGCGGTCCGCCGACTTCAGGTCCTTCGTCCCAGTTCAGGCCCAGCCACCGTAACGCGTCGAGCAGCGCGAGATAGCTTTCCTCGCTGTCGCGTTCGCGATCGGTATCCTCCAGGCGGAAGACGAATGTTCCGCCGGTGTGCCGGGCGTACGCCCAGTTGAACAGTGCGGTGCGGATCAGCCCGACATGCGGAACGCCGGTCGGTGAGGGGCAGAACCGCACCCGGACCCCGTCCGCGGTGGTCACGACTTCCCTTTGCGCAGAACCGGGTTGGTCAACGTGCCGATGCCCTCGACGGTGATACTGACGGAGTCGCCGTCCTCGATGGGCCCGACTCCTTCCGGCGTGCCGGTGAGGATGAGATCACCGGGCAGCAGGGTCATCACCGCCGAGATCCACTCCACGATCGCCGCGACGTCGTGGATCATCAATGACGTGCGGCTGTGCTGTTTGACCTCGCCGTTCACTTCGGTGCGCAGCTCCAGATCGGCTGGATCGACGTCGGTCGTGATCCACGGCCCGACCGGACAAAAGGTGTCGTGGCCTTTGGCGCGAGTCCACTGGCCGTCGGCCTGCTGTTGGTCGCGGGCTGACACATCGTTGCCGACGGTGTAACCCAGGATGCTGTCCGCGGCCCGCGCGGCCGGCACGTCTTTGCACGGACGACTGATCACCGCGGCCAGCTCGCCTTCGAAATGCACGGGCGATGCGTTGGCGGGCAACCGGATCGGAACTTGCGGTCCGATGATCGCGGTATTCGGTTTCAGGAAGATCACCGGGTCGGGCGACGACGCACCGCCGCCCATCTCCGCGATGTGGGCCGCGTAGTTCTTGCCCACGCAGATGACCTTGCCCGCCAGCATCGGAGCCAGCAGCCGCACATCGGCCAGCGGCCAGGACCGGCCGGTGAATGTCGGTGTGCCGAACGGGTGCTCGGCGATCTCACGGGCAGTCATGGCGTCGGGGTCGGTCTCGGCGCCCTCGATGCTGACGAACGCGACGCCGTCGGGGCTGGCTACTCGACCAAGACGCATTCGTGACAGCCTAGTCCGGCGACGATGCGCGCTAGCGCGAGGAGGAGCCGGACCATCCAGCACCGTCCGACGACGATGCGCGCAAGCGCGAGGAGGAGCCGGACCGGCCGGCGCAGTCACGTGTCCCCGGAGATTCGCCAAGTCGCATAACCGTATTTGTACCTGTTTGCCGATTATTAACTTTCGCTTCCCGAATACGAATACGCATGAAACCATGGCCGAATGACGAACACGATCAGCACGCGGACGTGCTGGTCGATGGTGGCCATCGCGCTGATCGTGACAACGAGCGCATTCACATTCATCAATAGCGTGGCCTTTTTGATCCCCGCGCTCGAGGACGAAAGGGGCACCCCGCTGGCCGCCGCCGGCCTGTTGGCGTCGATGCCCAGCGTCGGCATGGTGGTGACGTTGTTCGGCTGGGGATACGTGGTAGACCGCATCGGCGAGCGCATCGTATTGACCGTCGGCTCAGCCTTGACGGCGGTCGCCGGCTACGCCGCCGCGTCGGTGCACTCACTGGTGGCCATCGGGGCGTTTCTCTTCCTCGGCGGGATGGCGGCCGCCAGCTGCAACCCCGCCGGCGGCAGGCTGGTCTCGGGCTGGTTCCCCTGGCACAAGCGCGGCCTGGCGATGGCGATTCGTCAAACCGCTCAACCACTGGGAATTGCGCTCGGCGCCTTGGTCATCCCTCAGCTGGCACAGCACGGTGCGGCCGCCGGTTTGATGTTCCCGGCGATCATCTGCACGGCCTCGGCGGTTGCCAGCGCTGTCTTCGTCATCGATCCCCCGCGCAAACCGCGCGAAGCCGCCCGGGACGACGAGTTGGCCAGCCCCTACCGGGGCAGCTCGATATTGTGGCGAATTCATGTCCTGGCGGCGCTGATGATGATGCCGCAATCCATCACTGTGACTTTCATGCTGGTCTGGTTGGTCAAGGGCCACGGCTGGTCGATCGGATCGGCCGGCGCGCTGGTGACTGCTACGCAGTTGCTCGGCGCGGCGGCCCGCATCGCGGCGGGCCGTTGGTCCGATCTGGTGGGCTCGCGGATGCGACCGGTGCGCCTGATCGCACTCGGGGTCGCGGCGACTTTGGTGACGCTGGCGGTGTTCGATCGAATGAACTCGCCCTTCGCCGTGGCGCTGATGGTTGCCGCCTCGGTAATCGCAATGTCGGACAACGGCCTGGAAGCCACCGCGATCACTGAGTTCGCGGGCCAGTTCTGGAGCGGTCGAGCGCTGGGAACCCAAAACACCACGCAGCGGATCACCGCGCTGGTGGGCCCACCCATGTTCGGTGCGTTGATCAACGCGGCCGGCTATCCGCTGGCGTTCGCCCTGTGTGCGGTGTTTCCGTTGGCCGCAGTGCCGGTGGTGCCGATCGGGTTGCGCCCACCCGACTTGCAGCCTGCCGCCGGGCGGCGGTCCGTCCGCCGCCCTGAGCGAGCATCGACGCGGCGCGAAGACCCCGAGCGGCTACCCCCGCCGCCGGACAATTGCGGTGTGTTGGCCGACGTCGGCGAGTGAGCTGACCGGCTTTTCGAATCTGATGTGAAACCATGGCCTGATGGCCAGTGAGTCGCTCGGCACCGGCGCGCGCTGGTCGATGGTGGGCATCTCGCTGGCTGTGACGGCAAGCGCTTTCGTGTTCATCAATGGTGTGGCGTTTCTGATTCCGGCGTTGGAAGCCGAGCGCGGCACGCCCCTGGCGGAGGCGGGCCTGTTGTCGTCGATGCCCAGTTTCGGCATGGTCGCCACCCTGATCGTCTGGGGATACGTGTTGGACCGCATCGGGGAGCGCATCGTGCTTGCGGTCGGCTCGTTGCTCACCGCAGCCGCGGCCTACGCCGCGGCGTCAGTGCACTCGCTGACGGCCATCGGGGCGCTCCTCTTTCTCGGTGGCATGGCCGCCGCCAGCTGCAACGCCGCCGGCGGCCGGCTGGTGTCCGGCTGGTTTCCGCCGCACCAGCGCGGCTTGGCGATGGGTATCCGGCAGACCGCCCAACCAGTGGGTATCGCGTTGGGCGCGTTGATCATTCCCGAGCTGGCCGAACGCGGGCCGGCGGCCGGCCTGATGTTTCCCGCGATGGCGTGCACGGTATCCGCGGTGGCCGCCGGCTTGGGCGTCGTGGATCCGCCGCGCAAAACACGGGCAACGGCCAGCGACGAGGAACTCGCCAACCCCTACCGCCGATCACACGTGCTGCGCCGGATCCATATTGTGTCGGCGCTGCTGATGATGCCCCAGACGGTCACGGTGACGTTCATGCTGGTGTGGTTGATCAACGCCCACCATTGGTCGGTGGCGTCGGCCGGGACGCTGGTCACGGTCTCGCAGTTGGTCGGTGCGCTGGGCCGGGTCGCTGTCGGGCGTTGGTCGGATCGCGTCGGTTCCCGGTTGCGACCGGTTCGCACGGTGGCCATCGCGGGCGCGTTGGCACTGATGGGGCTGGCCGTTACCGACCAGCTGGGCATGTCCATCGCGGTGACGCTGATGGTCGCCGCCGCGGTGATCGCGGTGCTGGACAACGGATTGGAGTCCACCGCTATCACCGAGTACGCCGGGCCGTTCTGGAGCGGGCGCGCACTGGGTCTGCAGAACACCTACCAGCGGTTGATGGCGGCCGGCGGTCCACCCGCGTTCGGGGCGCTGATCGCCGCGACGGACTATCCGCTGGCTTTCGGCATCTGCGGCCTCTTCCCGCTGTTGGCAGCGCCGGTGGTGCCGACCCGCGTGCTGCCACCCGGACTGGAGACTAGAGCGCGGACGCAATCCGTTCGCCGACTTCGGCGGTGGATAGCTTTTCGCTCGGGCGACTGGCCAGATGGGACGCCACGGCCTGGTCCACTCGCGCGGCGGCAGCGTCTTCGCCGACGTGGGACAACAGCAACGCCACGGACATGATCGCCGCTGTCGGATCGGCGATTGCCTGTCCGGCGATGTCGGGGGCGCTGCCGTGCACCGGCTCGAACATCGAGGGATTGGTGCGCGTCGCGTCAATGTTGCCGCTGGCGGCTAGGCCGATGCCACCGCACACCGCGGCCGCCAGGTCGGTGATGATGTCGCCGAATAAGTTGTCAGTGACGATGACGTCGAAGCGACCTGGATCGGTGACCAGGTGGATCGTCGCGGCGTCGACGTGTTGATAACCGATCTCGACGTCGGGATAGTCGGCGGCGATCTCCTGAACGGTCCGCGACCACAGCGCTCCGGCGAACGCCAGCACGTTGGTCTTATGCACCAGCGTCAGCCGTTTGCGGCGCTGCCGGGCCCGTTCGAAGGCGTCGTGCACTACCCGCCGCACCCCGAAGGCGGTGTTGACGCTGACCTCAGTGGCCACCTCATGGACGGTGCCAACTCGGATGGCGCCGCCGTTGCCGGTGTAGGGACCTTCAGTGCCCTCGCGTACCACCACGAAGTCGATGTCGGCACCCGGCTGAAGGATCAGCGGGCTGGTGACGCCCGGGTACAGCCGGGCCGGCCGCAGGTTGACGTGGTGGTCGAGCTCGAAGCGCAGCTTCAAAAGCAATCCGCGCTCCAGCACCCCGCTGGGCACCGACGGATCTCCGATCGCGCCCAGCAGGATCGCGTCCTGTTCCCGTAGCTCGTCGAGCACCGACGCCGGCAGGACGTCGCCCGTTGCGTGGTACCGCCGCGCACCCAGGTCGTACTCGGTCTTCTGCACACCGGGCAGCACCGCGTCCAGCACCCGCACGGCTTCGGCCGTCACCTCCGGACCGATCCCGTCGCCGGCAATGACAGCCAATTTCACGACAGGTCGACCACTTCCAGTTTGTTCGCGTCGACGGCGGCGCCGATGGCCGAACGCACGTCTGCGGGCACATCACGGTCCAGACGCAGCAAGATCGTCGCACCCGGACCTTCGGCGTCCTGGGACAGCTGGGCGGCGTGGATGTTCACACCGGCCGCACCCAGCAGGGTGCCGATCTTCCCGAGGGCGCCCGGTTGATCCGTGTAGTTGATGACGAGATAGATGCCCTGCGCGCGCAGGTCGAAATTGCGCGCATTGATCTGCACGATCTTCTCCACCAGCTGCGGCCCGGACAGGGTGCCGGCGACGTTGACCACCGTGCCGTCGGCCGCGACCGCGCGCACGTCGACGACGCTGCGGTGGTTGGGGCTTTCGGTGGCCGTGCTGATATCGGCGGCGACTCCGCGTTCCTGCGCTATCGAGGGGGCGTTGACGAATGTCACCTGGTCCTCGATGACGGCCGAAAACAAGCCGCGTAAGGCCGAAAGACGCAGCACCTCAACGTCTTCGGCGGCCAGCTCGCCGCGGGCTTGTACCGACAGCGACACCGGAAGCGAGTCGGACAATGCGCCGACCAGCACACCGAGCTTGCGCACCAGATCCAGCCACGGCGCCACCTCTTCGCTGACCGCCCCGGCGCCGACGTTGACCGCGTCCGGAACGAACTCGCCCGCCAGGGCCAGCTTCACGCTTTCGGCCACGTCGGTGCCGGCCCGGTCCTGGGCCTCGGCTGTCGAGGCGCCCAGGTGCGGCGTGACGACGACCTGCGGCAGGTCGAACAGCGGGCTGTCGGTGCACGGCTCGCTGGCGAACACGTCGATACCGGCGGCCCGGACGTGACCGCTTGTCACGGCTTCGGCGAGCGCGGCCTCGTCCACCAGGCCGCCGCGGGCCGCGTTGACGATGATGACGCCCGGCTTGGTCTTTGCCAGGGCCTCCTTGTCGATCAGCCCCGCCGTCTCCGGCGTCTTGGGCAGATGCACCGAGATGAAATCCGCGCGGCCCAGCAGCTCCTCCAGCGTCAGCAGTTCGATGCCGAGCTGGGCGGCGCGCGCCGACGACACATACGGGTCGTAGGCGACGATGTCGGCGCCGAACGCGGCCAGCCGCTGGCTGACCAGTTGCCCGATGCGGCCCAAGCCGACGATGCCGACCGTCTTGCCGAAGATCTCGGTGCCGGAGAACGACGAACGCTTCCAGGTATGGGCGCGCAGCGAGGCGTCGGCGGAGGTGATCTGGCGGGCCGCGGACAGCAGCAGTGCCAACGCGTGTTCGGCGGCGCTGTGGATGTTCGACGTCGGAGCGTTGACCACCAGCACGCCGCGTTCGGTGGCGGCGTCGACGTCGACGTTGTCCAGCCCGACTCCGGCCCGGGCGACGATCTTGAGTTTGGCTGCGGCGGCGAGGACTTCGGCGTCGACGGTGGTCGCCGAGCGGACGAGCAAGGCGTCGGCGTCAGGCACCTCTGCCAGCAGTTTCCCCCGGTCGGGCCCGTCGACCCAGCGGACTTCGACCGCGTCTCCCAGAGCGGCAACGGTCGATTCGGCGAGTTTG
This sequence comes from uncultured Actinomycetota bacterium, assembly GCA_963767765.1. Lineage (GTDB taxonomy): Bacteria > Actinomycetota > Actinomycetes > Mycobacteriales > Mycobacteriaceae > Mycobacterium. The sequence continues at coordinate 317,784 of CAVYEX010000003.1, forward strand.
TCGGCTATCAGAACAACTGGCAGGCTCACCCGGCCAGCCTAAGCGGCGACCGCCAGCGCGCCGCACCCGGGCGCGGGGGGTCGCCGCCATCAGCCCAGCGGTGGACGGGTCGAGCGTCACGTCATCGTGACGCCCGCCGCCGAGCGCCACGCTGGCGTGACGCTCGGCGAGCACCTCAGCGGGTCGCCGCGCGGCCCTTTTCTTGTCGGTGCTCCGGGGAATCATGTCGGTAACTACGACGAGGAGGGCGACTACGTCATGTGCTGGATGTGCGACCACCCGGATGCCACGGTGCCGGAGTGGCTGGAAGCAATTCGTGAAAAGGTCGAAAGACACGGATGGGCGGTGCAGTTCGTCGAGAGCGACCGGACGCCATACGCCTACACCGTCGGTCTGCATGAGCGGGGGCTACCGGAACTGTTGGTGACGGGCCTGTCACCACTGCCGGCGAGCGCAATGCTCAACAACGTCGCCAGCTATCTCGTGGGCGGCGGAAAGCCCGCACCGGGCGAACTGATCTCGATAGGCGGTGGTGGCCCGCTGCTGGAGGTTGTCCAAGTGGAGCATCCGGATGCGCACATGGACGTGGCGATCGCGCTTTACGGCACCGGCGTGCGGGCGCTGCAGCTGGTCTGGCCCGACGACCGCGGCCATCGGCCGTGGTGCCCGACGTTCTCCAACGGGAACTCCGGCCAGCCGGTGCTCGGCGTGCGCTCGTCCTGACCCGGCAGCTTCAGCGTCTCGGGGTCCGTGCAGATGGTGGTGACGGGCTCAGTCGTACCCGCTGACCCCGTTGTCGTCCGACACGTACACGCATTGCCCTGCGTACTGCGGCGGGCTCCGAGCGGACTTGGGCCTTCTAGCCCGTACGAAGCCGCTAAGCCGTTTCGGTGATCGGGCGGTCCACCCAGCTCATCAGGTCGCGCAGCTTCTTGCCGGTCACCTCGATGGGGTGTTCGGCGTTGCGGCGGCGCAACTCGTGCAGTTGCTTGCTGCCGCCCTCGACGTCGTCCATCAGCTTCTTGACGAAGCTGCCGTCCTGGATTTCGCGCAGGACTGCGCGCATCCGCTCCTTGGTGTCGGCGTCGATCACTCGCGGGCCGGACAGGTAGCCGCCGAACTCGGCGGTGTCGGAAACCGAGTAGTACATCCGACCGATGCCGCCCTCGTACATCAAGTCGACGATCAGCTTCAACTCGTGCAGCACCTCGAAGTAGGCCAGTTCCGGCGGATAACCCGCTTCTACCATCACCTCGAAACCGGCTTTGACCAATTCTTCTGCGCCGCCGCACAACACCGTCTGTTCGCCGAACAGATCGGTTTCCGTTTCGTCTTTGAACGTGGTCTTGATGACCCCGGCCCGGGTGCCGCCGATGGCCTTGGCGTAGGACAGCGCCAGCGCAAAGCCGTCACCGGTGGGATCCTGGTCCACCGCGACCAGGCACGGCACGCCCTTCCCGTCGACGAATTGGCGGCGCACCAAATGCCCCGGGCCCTTGGGGGCGACCATCGCCACGGTCACCTCGGAAGCCGGCTCGATCAGGTCGAAATGGATGTTGAGCCCGTGGCCGAAGAACAACGCGTCACCTGAATCCAGGTGCGGCTCAATCTCGTTCTTGAAGATGTCGGCCTGCGCGGTGTCGGGCGCCAGCAGCATGATGACGTCTGCCCATTTGGCCACCTCGGCGGGTGTGCCGATCTCCAGGCCCTGCTCGCTGACCTTCTCACGCGATTTCGAATCCTCCCGCAGGCCTACCCGCACCGGAACTCCGGAGTCGCGCAGGCTCAGCGAGTGGGCGTGTCCTTGGCTGCCGTAGCCGATGACACCGACCTTGCGGCCCTGGATGATCGACAGATCGGCATCGTCGTCGTAGAACATCTCGACTGCGGGGGCTGCCACGTGAGTTATCTCCTTTGATGTTATTTGGCGTTGGTCATGCCGCGCGGACCGCGCGACAGCGACACCATTCCGGACTGCACGATTTCGCGGACGCCGAAAGGCTCCAGTACGCGCAGCAAAGCCTCGATCTTCTCCGCCGTGCCGGTGGCCTCGACGGTCAGCGACTCCGGCGAAACGTCGATCACCTTGGCGCGAAACAGGTTTACCGCTTCGATCACCTGGCTGCGGGAACCGGCGTCGGCGCGTACTTTGATCAGCGCCAACTCCCGGGCGACCGAATTGTCCTCGTCTTGTTCGACCACCTTGATGACGTTGATCAGCTTGTTCAACTGCTTGGTGATCTGTTCGAGAGGCGTCTCCTCGGCGGACACCACAATCGTCATGCGCGACATGTTCTTCTGCTCGGTGGCTCCTACGGCCAGCGATTCGATGTTGAATCCGCGCCGGGAGAACAGCGCCGCCACCCGGGCCAGCACACCGGGTGTGTCCTCGACGAGCACCGACAGCGTGTGAGTCGGTGACGGCGTGGCGCTCATCAGGCGTGGCCTTCGGTCTCGTCGTCGAACAACGGCCGGATACCGCGGGCGGCCTGGATCTCGTCGTTGCTGGTGCCGGCGGCCACCATCGGCCAGACCTGCGCGTCGGCGCCGACGATGAAGTCGATCACCACCGGGCGGTCATTGATCGCCCGGGCCGCGTTGATGACGTCGACGACGTCTTCTTCGCGCTCGCAACGCATTCCGACGCAGCCCAGCGCCTCGGCCAGTTTGACGAAGTCGGGGATGCGGTGCGAGTGGGTGGCCAGATCAGTTTGCGAGTAACGCTCGGAGTAGAACAGCGACTGCCACTGGCGCACCATGCCCAGGTTTCCGTTGTTGATCAGCGCGACCTTGATGGGGGCGCCCTCGATGGCGCAGGTGGCCAGTTCCTGATTGGTCATCTGGAAGCAGCCGTCGCCGTCGATCGCCCATACTTCGGCGTCCGGCAGTGCGATCTTGGCGCCCATGGCCGCCGGGACGGCGAAGCCCATGGTTCCCAGCCCGCCGGAATTGAGCCAGGTGCGCGGCTTCTCGTAGGAGATGAATTGGGCTGCCCACATCTGGTGCTGCCCCACACCGGCGACGTAGATCGCGTCGGGACCGGCGATCTCGCCAAGCTTGGAGATGACGTATTCCGGGCTCAGGCTGCCGTCGCTTTGCGGGCCGTAGCTCAACGGGTAGGTGGACTGCACGTCGCGCAGATACTCCCACCATTCCGCCAGCGTGCCGGCAGCCGAAACTGTGTCTTGCGCCAGGAAAGCGATCAGCTCGGTGATGACGGCTTTGACGTCGCCGACGATCGGTACGTCGGCGTTCCGGTTCTTGCCGATCTCAGCCGGGTCGATGTCGGCGTGGATGACCTTGGCCTCGGGGGCGAAGGAGTCGAGTTTGCCGGTGACGCGGTCGTCGAACCGGGTGCCCAGCGCGATCAGCAGGTCGCTGCGCTGCAGCGCCGCCACCGCCGCCACCGTCCCGTGCATGCCGGGCATGCCCATGTTTTGTGGGTGGCTGTCCGGGAACGCGCCGCGCGCCATCAGCGTCGTGACGACCGGAATACCGGTCAGCTCGGCCAGTTGCCGAAGCTGCTCGGTCGCCTCGCCCCGGATGACTCCCCCACCGACATACAGCACTGGCTTGCGGGCGGCCGCGATCAGCTTGGCGGCCTCCCGAACCTGCCGGTTGTGCGGTTTGGTGTTGGGCTTGTAGCCGGGCAGATCCAGGTGCGGCGGCCAATGGAAGGTGCACTGGCCCTGCAGCACGTCCTTGGGGATGTCCACCAAGACCGCGCCCGGACGTCCAGTGGCCGCGATGTGGAAGGCCTCGGCGAGCACCCGCGGTATCTCGTCGCCGCTGCGGACCAGGAAGTTGTGCTTGGTGATCGGCATCGTGATGCCGGAGATGTCGGCCTCCTGGAAGGCGTCGGTCCCGATGAGCGACCGGCCGACCTGACCGGTGATGGCGACCACCGGCACCGAGTCCATCTGCGCATCGGCCAGCGGCGTCACCAGGTTGGTGGCGCCGGGGCCGGAGGTGGCCATGCACACGCCGACCTTGCCGGTGGCGTGCGCGTAACCACTGGCCGCGTGACCGGCGCCTTGCTCGTGGCGTACCAGCACGTGGCGCAGCCGCTGGGAGTCGAACAGCGGATCGTAGACCGGCAGCACGGCGCCGCCCGGGATGCCGAAGATCACCTCGACGTCCAGTTCCTCCAACGACCGGATCACCGACTGCGCCCCGGTGAGTTGCTGCGGGCCGGTGGCTTTGGGGCTCTCCGGTGGAGAGGTCTGCACCACCGCCTCGGCGGCTTTCACCGAGGCCGGTGCTCCGTTGGCCGGCGTCGCCGATGGTTCTCGTCGGGTGGGTGCGCTCACGGTGTCCTCTTAAGTCCTCGCTGTCGGAAAGGGCGCGATTGTGGCAACAAAAAACCCCCGCCAGCTCAGCTGCACGAGGGTTGCGCGTTGGTGGTAGGCCGCCTCAAATACTGAAGGTCTCCTGGTCAGACACCAACGCGCTGACCAAGTACTACGAGCATTTCGCGGGTTTCCACAGCGTCCGACGGTAGTCTCCGCACTGCTCAGCCGTCAAATCCGCATCCATGTGAGGAGCGTCGGGCGTCCGGTGCGATGATTCGTCGGTGACCGACGGGGCATCAGAGGAACCGGCCGCGCCGTCGCCGGCAGTCATCCGGATCTCGCCGATGGCGCACCTGGCGGTGGGCTTCTTCGCGCTCGGACTGCTGATCCCGGTGTTCACCTGGCCGCTCAGCGCGCCGCTGCTGGTCATCCCGGTTGTGTTGTCCGCGTTGATCATTCGGCTGCGCACGGTCGCCGACAGCGAGGGCGTCCGGGTGCGCACCCTGCTGGGGGCACGCACGTTGCGCTGGGAGGACATCGACGGGCTGCGGTTCAGCAAGGGTTCCTGGGCGCGCGCACAGCTGCGCGGCGGCGGCGAGGTGCGACTGCCGGCGGTGACGTTCGCCACGCTGCCGCTGCTGACTACAGCCAGTGCGGGACGGGTCCCCAACCCGTATCGCTGAGCGGCGCAACCATTCGCGGCGACCCGCGGCGCTCGGCCACGCCGAGCCCGCACTCGGCCGCTACGTCACCGGGTTGCCGCCGTTGAGCAGCACCCACACGGCGATACCGCCGGCGACGCCCGCCAGCAGTGCGGCGAACGATCCGATGAAGGGCCGGCGCGCCCAGCCGCGACCCGCGTCGAAGCCGTATCGGCCGGGACCGATCAGGATGACCGCAGCTGTGGCGATGATCAGCATGAGCTCGTATTCGTGACCGTCGGGCAGAAAGAATGGAAACGATCCGGCCTGCTGTCCCGCCATGCCGGCGATCAGCCCGTTGACCAGGTAGGCCAGCGCGCCCGCGGCTGCCAGCGGAGTGAACAGCCCGAGCACCAGCAGCACCCCGGCGGCGATTTCGCCGCCCGCGGCACAGTAGGTGAGGATGTCGGCGTGCTGGTAGCCGATGTCTGACAGCGAGTTCCTGAGCCCGGTCAAACCTTCGCCGCCCCACCAGCCGAAGAGTTTCTGCAGTCCGTGGGCGATCAGCACGGTGCCCAGACCTGCCCGCAGCAGCAGCAGGCCCAAATCCTGGGTGCCGCGCCGACCGGCGGCGCGCAACTGTTCGTGGTCGACGCCGGGTTCGAACTCGGCCGGCTCGAACGTCGCATCGCGCGCACTGGATTGCGGTTGCACATAAGGCAAAGGATCGTGGGAATTCAGCAATCCGTAGCCGGATCCGGTCAGCGGCGGGTGTTCGGCGCGAGAACTGTAATGCGGAATTGTGGTGGTCTCGAAATCGCCCGCATAGCCGGCTGACGGCAGGTCGTCTTCCGGGTCGACCAGACGTGCGCCGGCCGGGCGTCCCGTTGTCGGCGCCGAGGATTCATCCGGCCGCTGCCATTGATCGTCATTCAAATGACTGGTCACGCGTGTCAGGGTAAAGGTATTTGCAGCTGAATCGGGGATTTGATGCGGCGCTTTTGCCGACTAGTCCCCCTGTTGTGTTGAAGAGACATGTCGAGACGGGTGCGCAGCCCGCGCGATGGCCACCCGTCGTGGCGCAGCGGTCGCGACGATCCGTAACCTTGCGGGCATGCGGTGTGGGTGGCCGGGTCAGCGCGGGTTGGCCGTACTGGGCGTGCTGCTGGTGCTCGGCACCGGGTGCGCCCGGTTCAACGATGCTCAATCGCAGCCGTTCACCACCCAGCCCGAACGCCAGCCGGCGCAGACGTCGAAGCCGCCACCACCACCGCCGCTGCCGGCCAACCCGTTCCCCAAGGAATGCCCGGCGCCCGGTGTGATGCAAGGCTGCCTGGAAAGCACCAGCGGCTTGATCATGGGGCCCGACAGCAAGTCCGCGCTGGTCGCCGAGCGCACCACCGGTGCGGTAAAAGAGGTGTCGGTCAACGCCGAACCGAAAGTGAAGACCACCATCCCCGTCGACGCCGGCGGTGACGGCGGGCTGATGGACATCGTGCTGTCGCCGACCTACTCGCAGGACCGGCTGATGTACGCCTACATCAGCACCGCGACCGACAATCGGGTCATCCGGGTCGCCGACGACGACATTCCCAAAGACATCCTGACCGGCATCCCCAAAGGCGCCACCGGCAACACCGGCGCGCTCATCTTCACCAGCCCCACCACGCTGGTGGTGCTCACCGGCGACGCGGGCAACCCGGCGATGGCCGCTGATCCAAAGTCGTTGGCGGGCAAAGTGATTCGTATCGAGGAGCCGACCACCATCAACCAGGCACCGCCGACCACGGCGTTGTCCGGTATCGGCGGCGGCGGCGGGATGTGCATCGACCCTGTCGACGGCTCGCTGTACATCACCGACCGCGCGCCCGACGCCGACCGGCTGCAGCGCATCACCAAGGACTCCAAGGTCTCCACGGTGTGGACGTGGCCCAACCGGCCGGGAGTGGCCGGCTGCGCAGCGCTGGACGGCACCGTGCTGGTCAACCTGATCAACACCAAGCAGACGGTGGCGGTGCGCCTGGCGCCGGCGACCGGTGCGGTCACCGGCGACCCGGATGTGGTGCGTCAGGACACCCACGCTCACGCGTGGGCGCTGCGGATGTCGCTGGACGGAAACGTCTGGGGCGCAACGGTCAACAAGACGGCCGGTGACGCCGAGAAACTTGACGACGTGGTGTTTCCCCTGTTCCCGCAGGGCGGCGGCTTCCCCCGCAACAACGACGACAAGACCTGATCTACTCGCCCCGGCGGCGGCCCATCTGGCGACGCGGTGTCCGCGGGTTGCGTCGCTCAATTCACATTCGCAGTATGCCCTCGGCTAAGCCTTTTCTCAGCCTTCCATCAGGCGTATTGTCATTTTGTCAATAGCTCAGTTGTCATACCTAGTTCAGCCGGAGGAGGCGGCCATGGAACTCGTCACTCGTCCTTGGATCACCGCGGGAGTCGCCCTTGCCGGCTGCAGCGTCATCGCCGTCACTCCCGTGGCGGCACCTCCGACGTACCTTGACATGCCCGCGATCCAGCTCACCGCCAGCCCCGTGGGCATCGACCCCATCACCGCGATCCAGGACGTCTTCAACCTCGCGGTACTCAACGGCGAAGACATCAACGACCACTTTGCGCCCGTTCCGTTCCCGACGCTGCAGCAGCTCATCGCCGACCCGGGCTCTTTCGACTTGGCGAAGATCACCAACGCCGAGATCACTCCTTTTCTGCCCACCGGGCCGGGGATGAATCCAGCCCCGGAGTTTCTCTACCCTTCGCTCAGCCACGACCTTCACGTGATCGGTTACCAACTGCTTCAACAGTTCCTCACGGACCCGATGGAGAAAGAGCTGCTGGCGTTCACTGCTTCGCCGCTGAGCGGCGTCCTGCTCGGTGACCTGAGCCCGCTTCTCGACCCGGGGCTGGCGCTGCAGAACAGCATCTCCGACGCCCTCACCGCCCCGGACCCGACGTCGGCGTTGAACGACCTGCTCAACATTCCCGCCAACATCGCCGACGCGACGTTGAACGGGCAGTTCCTCGACGGCACCACTCCGCAGATCGATTTGACGCCGCTGCTGGCGCTGTTGCCGGCAGGCACGTTGCCCCCGAGCGCTGACATCAGTTCGGCCGAGCTGACTTTGGGCGGTCTACTCAGTCCCGGCGGCTCATTGTTCAACGCCGTCGGCCTCAGCCTGACGCTAGGCACTACTCCGCTCACGGTGATGGGACACGCGGTCGGGCCCATCGGTTCATCTATTGAGCTGGACCAAGCTATTGCGGCGGCACTGGGATTCGACTTCAACGACGTGGCTCCGGCAAGCGCCGTCGCCGGCCTGAGTGGTTCGCTCGACGACCTGCTGGCCAGTCTCACCGGCTCGCTGGGGAGCGACCTGCCGACGACCGTCACCGGCGGCCTGTCCGGGGAGCTCGGCACACTCTCCACCGACGTGCTGTCGGGTTTGGCGAGCCTGTTCTGAGCTTCCAACCTGCCCGTCGCCCGGTATCGAGCGGTTCGTCATTGCGGGTTAGGCCAGGAGTCTAGTGTGACGCGCATGTCATCGCCGTCCAAAGCCATACTGATCACCGGATGTTCGACCGGCATCGGCCGTGCTACGGCGCTGCGGTTGGTTCGCGCCGGCCATACCGTGTACGCGACCGCGCGGCGGGCGGAGTCGATCGCTGACCTGGCCGACGCCGGCGCGCAGACACTGGCGCTGGATGTCACCGACGAGGCGTCCATGGTCGCTGCCGTCGAGCGGGTCGTCGGCGAACAGGGCGCGGTCGGCGCACTGGTCAACAACGCCGGCTATTCGCAGTCGGGCGCAGTGGAAACGCTGGCGATGAGCGACCTGCGCCGGCAGTTCGAGACCAATGTCTTCGGCTTGGTCAGGATGTGCCAGCTCGTCCTCCCCGGCATGCGGCAGCGGCAGTGGGGCCGAATCGTCAACATCAGCTCGATGGGTGGGATGTTCACGTTCCCGGGCGGGGGTGCCTACCACGCGACGAAACACGCCGTCGAAGCGCTCAGTGACGCATTGCGTTTCGAGGTGAAAGATTTCGGTGTCGACGTAGTAGTCATAGAGCCGGGTCTGATTCGGACGAACTTCGCCGCGACGGCCGCTGCTGAGCTCGAGGCCGACGACGGCCCGTACGCCAGCTTCAACGCCTTCGTGGCCGAGTCGACGGAATCCGTCTACGCCAAGGGCCCGCTGGCCCGGCTCGGCGGTGGTCCGGACGCCGTCGCAAAGGCGATTCAGAAAGCCATCACGGCGACCCGCCCACCGATCCGGATGAAAGTCACGCCCTCGGCGCACCTCTTGATCGGGCTAAACAGTCTGATGAGCGACCGGATGTGGGACCGCTTCGTCGGCTCCCAATTCCCCCGGCCCGGCACAGCCGCTGCCAAGTAGCAACACCGGCTGGTGAGCCGCCGTCGACCCTAACTGCAGGCTGCCAGCACCAATTCGCGCACCCGGGCGGCGTCGGCCTGTCCCTTGGTGGCCTTCATCACCGCCCCCACGATCGCCCCTGCTGCGGCCACCTTGCCGCCCCGGATCTTTGCCGCCACATCGGGATGGGCGGCCAGCGCCTCGTCAACGGCGGTCTGGATCAACGAATCGTCGCGCACCAATGCCAACCCGCGCGACGTCATCACCGCTTCCGGTTCGCCCTCGCCGGCCAACACTCCCTCGACCACTTGGCGGGCCAGCTTGACCGACAGCTTGCCCTCGTCGATCAGGGCCAGTACGGCGGCGACTTGTGCCGGCGTGATGGGCAACTCGTCGAGTGGGACACCGGCTTCGTTGGCCTTCTGACCGAGGAAGCTGCCCCACCATGCCCGGGCGGTCTCGCTCGATGCGCCGTGCTCGACGGTGGCGATGACCAGATCCACTGCGCCGGCGTTGACCAGATCGCGCATCACCTCGTCAGATAGACCCCACTCCTGCTGAATGCGCTTGCGCCGTAACCACGGTAGCTCGGGGATGGTCTGACGTAGCCGCTCGACGAGCTCGGCGCTGGGCGCCACCGGCTCCAGGTCCGGCTCGGGAAAGTAGCGGTAATCCTCGGCGGTCTCCTTGGTGCGGCCCGGACTGGTGTAGCCGGCTTCGTGAAAGTGCCGCGTTTCTTGAATGATCCGGCCGCCGGATGCCAGGATGGCACCCTGGCGCTGCATTTCGTAGCGGACCGCCACTTCCACGCTTTTGAGCGAGTTGACGTTCTTTGTCTCGGTGCGGGTACCAAACACCGGGGCGCCGATCGGCTTCAGCGACACGTTGGCGTCACACCGCATCGAGCCCTGATCCATGCGGACATCAGAAACACCCAACCCGCGCAACAGATCCCGCAATGCCGTCACATACGCCCGGGCGATCTGGGGCGCCCGGGCGCCGGTGTCCTGAATGGGCTTGGTGACGATCTCGATCAGCGGCACGCCGGAGCGGTTGTAGTCGATCAGCGACATCGTCGCGCCCTCGATGCGGCCGGTCTGACTGCCCAGGTGCGTCAGCTTGCCGGTGTCCTCCTCCATGTGCGCACGTTCGATCTCGACTCGCCAGCTGCTGCCGTCCTCCAGTGGCACGTCCAGGTAGCCGTTGATCGCGATCGGCTCGTCGTACTGGGAGATCTGATAGTTCTTGGGCATATCCGGATAGAAGTAGTTCTTCCGCGCGAATCGGCACCACGGCACGATCTGGCAGTTCAGCGCCAACCCGATCCGGATCGCCGACTCGACCGCGGCCGCATTGAGCACCGGCAGCGAGCCCGGCAGACCCAGGCACACCGGGCATACCTGCGTGTTGGGGTCGGCGCCGAAGGCGGTAGGGCAGCCGCAGAACATTTTGGTGGTCGTCGACAGCTCGACATGAACCTCCAGGCCGAGCACCGGGTCGAAACGGGCGATCACCTCGTCGTAGCCGAGCAGCTCAATTCCTGACGCCCTGGCAGCAACTGTCATGAGGTCGATTCTAGGAGTCAGGCGGTCCCGTCAGCTGACGGGCTGCTGACGCCGGCAGCGCGGGCGTGGGCCGTGAGCAGCAGACCGTCGAGCACTGTTCGGGACGAGATGGCTTGCTGGCTGGCGGCGCAGAAGTCCTCGGCGATCTGGTCGGCAAGCGCCCGAAGCTTGACGTTGCTTTCCTGCGAGAGCCACTTGAGCAAGTTGAACGCCGCCGTGTCGTCGATGCCGTAGACCAGCATCAGCATGCCCTTGACTTGCTCGATCTTCGAGCGCCGCTCGGCGATTTCGGCCACCCGCACGGTGATCGCGTCCTCCGGTCCAGACTGGACCACCGGTGTGACATCGACGTAGAAGCCTTGGGCGCCGACCACCTTCCCGGTGTCGTCGCACATTCGGTCCCCCACGACGAGCACGTGGCGAACGCTGCCCTGGGTGTCGAGAATGCGGTACCGCGAACTGAACGGCCGACGTGTGTTGACGATTTCGTCGATGGTCGCCGCAATCTGACCGCGGTCCTCCGGGTGCTTGTGGGACAGCACCAGCTCGGTGGTCGGAGTCACGGTGCCCGGTTTGTACCCGTGCAGTCGCTGCACCTGCTCGGACCACTCCCAGCGCTGATCTTCGAAGAAGAACCGGAACCAACCCACCTGCTGCGTCGCGCCGCCGGCGAGCGCTTCCTCGACTTGCGGCGTCTGACCGTCTAGCCCGAAAGGCATGACGCGCGTCCGTTCTCGTCGCCGGTGGCAGTCGGTGGGGCTGGTGGTGAGCCGCCACGCTCCCGGGCAACCGCAAGCTGATCGAGAGTGTCGGCTGCGAAGCGCTGCAGTTCGAGCGCTCGAGCGTACTCGTGCTGTGCCCGCTGCAGCGTGGCGTGAACGCTCATTCGCAGCGAAGCATGCCGATGGCGCTGGCCCGCCGGGACATGCGGTCTGCGGTGCGTGCCCGGTGAGCCTTCTGCCGGCAAGCCGACGAGCAGTAGACCGCGTCAGCTCTGGCGTGAAAGCCATTAGCACAGACCAGACATGTCAACGCAGTCGCCGCCACAGAGTGTCACGTTACATCTAGCTGTTACGCAACACAGGAGTATGTCCGTGCCGCGTCGTGCGGGGAGCCCTACCCGAAAAAAGCCGCCGCGTCGTCGTAGCGGCTTTGCGGCACCAGTTTGAGCTGGCGCACCGCGTCGGCGAGCGGCACCCGGCCGATGTCCTGGCCTCGTAGCGACACCATCATCCCGTACTCGCCGGTGTGGGCGGCGTCGGCGGCGTTGACCCCGAATCGGGTGGCCAGCACCCGGTCGTAGGCGGTGGGCGTGCCGCCGCGCTGCACGTGGCCGAGCACCGTGACGCGCACGTCCTTGTTGATCCGCTTTTCCACCTCCGCCGCCAGCTGCGCGGCCACGCCGGTGAAACGCTCGTGCCCGAACTCGTCGATGCCGCCCTCGGCCAGCTTCATCGAACCTTCGGCGGGTTTCGCGCCCTCCGCCACCACGCAGATGAAGTGGGAGTCGCCGCGCTGAAATCGCCGCTTGACCAGCCGGCACACCTCTTCGATGTCGAAGGGCTGCTCGGGGATGAGCGTCATGTGAGCGCCGGTGGCCAGGCCGGAATTGAGGGCGATCCAGCCGGCGTGCCGGCCCATTACCTCGACCAGCATGACCCGCTGATGTGACTCGGCGGTGCTGTGCAGCCGGTCGATGGCGTCGGTGGCGACGGTCAACGCGGTGTCATGGCCGAAAGTGACGTCGGTGCAGTCGATGTCGTTGTCGATGGTTTTCGGTACGCCCACCACCGGGACGTTCTCCTCGGACAGCCAGTGCGCCGCGGTCAGCGTTCCCTCCCCGCCGATGGGGATCAGGACGTCAATGCCGTTGTCGTCCAGTGTCTGCATGATCTGGGTCAGCCCGGCCCGCAACTTGTCGGGATGCACCCGGGCGGTGCCCAGCATGGTGCCGCCCTTGGTCAGCAGCCGATCGTTGCGGTCGTCGTTGCGCAGTTGCACGCGCCGGTTCTCCAGCAGGCCCCGCCAGCCGTCTTGGAAGCCGACCACCGACGAACCGTAGCGCCCGTCGCAGGTGCGCACGACGGCCCGGATGACCGCGTTGAGACCCGGGCAATCACCCCCACCGGTCAGAAGCCCGATCCGCATCCCCTCATCTTGCCCCCGCTTCGCCCGCGCGGCAGGGAATCTCAGATCGCGGACGGCAGCGGTCCGCGAGCGGCTTCGTAGGCCGCGCCTACGCGGTAGAGCCGGTCGTCGGCGAGCGCCGGCGCCATGATCTGCAAGCCGACCGGCAGGTCGTCGTCGGGTGACAATCCCGACGGCACCGCCATCCCGCAGTGGCCGGCCAGGTTCAGCGGCAGCGTGCACAGGTCGAACAAGTACATCGCCAGCGGGTCGTCGACCTTCTCCCCCAGCCGAAACGCGGTGGTAGGGGTTGCCGGCGACACCAGCACATCGACGGATTGGTAGGCCTCGTCGAGATCGTGCGCGATCAGCGTCCGCACCTTCTGCGCCTGGTTGTAGTAGGCGTCGTAATAGCCCGCGGACAGCGCGTAGGTGCCAATCATGATGCGCCGCTTGACTTCTGGCCCGAACCCGGCGGCGCGGGTCAGCGCCATGACTTCTTCGGCGCTGTGAGTGCCGTCGTCACCGACCCGCAGCCCGTAGCGCATCGCGTCGAAGCGCGCGAGGTTGCTCGATACCTCCGACGGCAGGATCAGATAGTAGGCGGCCAGCGCGTGTTCGAAGTGGGGACAGTCGACTTCGGAGACGTCGGCGCCCAATGCCGTCAACTGCTCGACGGCGTCGTTGAAGGATGTCAGCACGCCGGGCTGGTATCCCTCGCCGCGTAGTTGGCGAACCACGCCGATTCGCACGCCCCGCAGATCGCCACCCGCGCCGGCCCGCGCGGCGCCGACCACATCGGGCACCGGCGCGTCAACGGACGTGGAGTCGCGGGGGTCGTGGCCGGCGATGACTTGGTGCAGCAACGCCGTGTCGAGAACGGTGCGGGCGCAGGGGCCGCCCTGGTCCAGCGACGACGCGCACGCCACCAGGCCGTACCGCGAGACGGTTCCGTAGGTGGGTTTGACGCCGACGGTGGCCGTCAGAGCGGCGGGTTGCCGGATTGAACCGCCGGTGTCGGAGCCGATTGCCAGCGGGGCCTGGAACGCCGCCAGCGCCGCTGCGCTGCCGCCGCCGGAGCCGCCCGGCACCCGCTCGGGGTTCCACGGGTTGCGGGTGGGACCGTAGGCGGAGTTCTCGGTCGAGGACCCCATTGCGAACTCGTCCATGTTGGTCTTGCCCAGGATCGGGATTCCCGCTGCGCGCAGCCGTGCGGTGAGGGTGGCGTCGTAGGGGGAGCGCCAGCCTTGCAGGATTTTCGATCCGCAGGTGGTGGGCATGTCGACGGTGGTGAAGACGTCTTTGAGCGCGAGCGGAACTCCGGCCAGCGGCGAGGGCGGCGGCTCGCCCGCGGCCAGCGCGGTGTCGACGGCGGCCGCCGCGGAAAGCGCGTGGTCAGCGGCGACGTGCAGGAAGGCGTGGTAGCCGTCGTCGGTCGTGCCGATCTGGTCCAGGCAGGCCTGAGTGAGTTCGGTGGCCGAGACCTCGCGGTCGGCGATGCTGGCGGCCAGCGACGCGGCGTCCATCCGGATGAGGTCGGTCACTGGCTTTCCCCGAGGATCTGCGGGACGGCGAAGCGGCCGTCGACGCCATGGGGCGCCTCGGACAACGCCTCCTGCTGGGTCAGGCACGGCACCGTCTCGTCCGGGCGGGTGACATTGACGTCTTTGAGCGGGTTGTCGGTCGCCTCGACGCCGGTGACGTCGACGGCCTGGATCGCGCTGACATGGGTCAGGATGGCGTCGAGTTGGCCCGCGAAGCTGTCCAGTTCGGCGTCGGTCAGGGCCAGCCGCGCCAGCCGCGCCAGGTGGGCCACCTCGTCGCGGGAGATCTGAGACACGAGGGAACAGCCTAGTCACGCGGCGATCGCAAGCGCGGCGCAGCCGGGCGCCGCGGGTCGCCGCAACTAACTCTCGCCGATCGCAAGCGCGGCGCAGCCGGGCAGCGGGTCGATCCCTGTCGGGGTGCCGCCCCGGCATTGCTGTGCGACAGTGTGCGCGTGCCGTCTTATCTGCTGCGCGTGCAGCTGGTCGACCGGCCGGGCAGTCTGGGGTCGCTGGCGGTGGCGCTGGGTTCGGTGGGCGCCGACATCCTGTCCCTGGATGTGGTCGAGCGCAGCGCCGGATATGCGATCGACGACTTGGTGGTGGAACTGCCGGTGGGTGCGCTGCCGGACCGGTTGCTGACTGCCGCCGAGGCGCTCAACGGGGTGCGCGTGGACAGTGTCCGCCCGCATCTCGGGCTGCTGGAGGCCCACCGCGAACTGGAACTTCTCGACCACATCGCCGTGGCCGCCGACAACGAGTCGAAGCTGCAGGTGCTCGCCGACGAAGCCCCTCGGGTGTTACGGGTCGGCTGGTGCACGATCGTGCGCAGTTCCCGGGAAGCATCCCCGCGAGTCGTCGGCAGCGCGGGTGCGCCCGAGACCAACCTCGACGACACACCGTGGCTGCCGCTGACCCATGCGACTGTGCTGACCGCAACCGACGACTGGGTGCCGCCGGTATGGCGGGACATGGATACGACGTTGGTCGCGGCGCCGCTGGGCACACCGGACATTGCTGTGCTGCTGGGCCGTCCCGGAGGTCCGGATTTTCGTCCGTCGGAAGTCGCCCGGCTGGGCTACCTGGCCGGGATCGTCGGGACGCTTCTTCACTAGCGACCACACCCGGGTCAAGTCGGCGCGGTTGCTAGCTTCGTCCGGCGTGCACGCGGTCCACCAAGCTGTTGTAGATCGCGACGATTCGCTCGGTTTGACGAGACTGCCGCGCGACGTCGCGATGAGCGGCGACATTGTCGGCCAGTTCCCGCAGCTTGCCGCGGTCCCCGGCCAGGGTGCGAATGGCCGCGGCCAGCGTGGCCGGCGACGGGTCGGCGCTGAGGATGCCGCCGCCTGCCGGGACGGTTTCGCTGAGCGCCGGGTCGCAGTAGATCGTGGGCAGTGACATGGCCGCGGCTTCCAGCAGCACCAGTCCTTCGGTGTCGAAACCGTACGAGGTGAACAGCAGGGCGTCGCTGGATTGCATGGCGATCAGGCATTCCTCGCGCTCGACCCGGCCGTGCAGGCGCACCCGGCGGGAGACCCCGGCCCGCTCGATCTTTTTGCGCAACGCTGCCTCCAGGTGCCCGTCTCCGTAGATGTCGAGGGTGCAGTCCTCCACCTGGGCGACGGCGTCGACGGCCGCCAGGACGCGCTTCTCCGACGAGAGCCGGCCACACCAGATCAGTCGCAGCGGCTCGCTGTCCGCCGACGTCGGGGCCTCGACCGCCCGGGCCCGGTCGATCACCCTGTCGTCGACACCGTTGGAGATGGCCGATATCGGCCGGCTCACCCCGCGTCGGGCCAACGCCTGCGCGAAGTGTCTGGTCGGGGTGATCTCGTGGTCGACCGCCTGCGCATGCGCCACCATGAGACGCCAGGCCAGCCGCGACGCCGCCCGTTCTTTCACGGGATGCACGGTGAAGTCCTCGGGCAGGTGGCGCCTTTGCATCTCGCCGAACAACACCGCCAGCAGCAGCGGAGTAGCGGTGGCTTGCTCGAAATACACGTCGAACCGGGTGTGTTTGGTCTGCACCACCGGAACGCCGTGCCGGCGGGCGGCGCCGACGCCGGCGATCGCAACGCCCAAGTCACCCTGGGTGTGCACGATGTCGATGGGCTCGCCGCCCAGGAACGCCTCGTCGATGATCGCGCGGTTGGTCTTCGACGGCCAGGTGAAGACGAAGTCGTCATGCCTGCCCAAGCGACGCATCAGCGGCGCGATCACCGGTACGGGTTTCAGCTCGACGACGTGCGGGTCGGGGTCTTTCTTGTTGGGTAGCGGCGCGGTGAACACCGTGACCGTGTGCCCGCACTGCTCGAGGGCGCGACGCTGGGTGGCCACCGAGACCTGCGTTCCGCCGAGGCTGTCCGGGTGAAGATCGGTGAAGATCGCGACGTGCATCGAAGGTCCCCCCAGTGAGTCGAGTCGAGCGCTACCGGCTGTCGGCCGGTTGTCGGCGACGTCCGACGGACCCGGCCCGGCTCCCCCCGCTCGCGGCGGTCGAACAGTCGCTTGCAGCAATTCTACGGAGGCGGTAAATCTGGCCCCTGCGCCAACAGCTCCCGGAAGCCGTCCTCGTCGAGGATCGGTACTCCGAGTTCGACGGCCTTATCGTATTTGGATCCGGGCGCGTCACCGGCGACGAGGTACGCGGTTTTCTTCGACACCGATCCGGCGGCCTTGCCGCCGCGCGCCACGATGGCCTCCTTGGCGTCGTCGCGGGAGAACCCGGTCAGTGACCCGGTGACCACGATGGTCAGCCCCGCCAGCGTGCGCGGCACGCTGGTGTCACGCTCGTCGGCCATCCGCACACCGGCGGCGCGCCACTTGTCGACGATCGCGCGGTGCCAGTCGACGCCGAACCACTCGGTGACCGCGGCGGCGATGGTCGGACCGACCCCCTCGACCGCGGCCAGCTGCTCGGTCGACGCCGACCTGATGGCCTCCAGCTCGCCGAACTCGGTCGCCAGGGCGCGGGCGGCGGTCGGCCCGACGTGCCGGATCGACAGTGCCACCAGCACCCGCCACAGCGGCGCTGCCTTGGCCTTGTCGAAGTTGCCCAGCAGCCGCTTGCCGTTGGCCGACAACTCGCCGGCTTTCGTTCGAAACAGTTCGGTGCGCAGCAGGTCGTCGTCGGTCAGGCCGAACAAGTCACCCTCGTCGCTGATCACCTGTGCCTTCAGCAAGGCGATGGCCGCCTCGTAGCCCAAACCCTCGATGTCCAGCGCCCCGCGGCCCGCGACGTGGAACACCCGCTCGCGCAATTGCGCCGGACACGATCGCGCGTTGGGGCAGCGGATGTCGGCATCACCCTCCTTGGCCGGTGCCAGGGTCGTACCGCATTCCGGGCAACTGGTGGGCATGACGAATTCGTGTTCGGAACCGTCGCGTAAGTCGACGATGGGCCCGAGCACCTCGGGGATCACGTCGCCGGCCTTGCGGATCACCACCGTGTCGCCGATCAGGACGCCTTTGCGCTTGACCTCCGACGCGTTGTGCAAGGTGGCCAGCCCTACCGTCGACCCGGCCACCTTCACCGGAGTCATGAACGCGAACGGGGTCACCCGTCCGGTGCGCCCGACATTGACCCGGATGTCGAGCAGCTTGGTCTGCGCCTCCTCCGGCGGGTACTTGTAGGCGATCGCCCACCGCGGGGCGCGCGACGTCGAGCCGAGCCGGCGCTGCAGCGCGATCTCGTCTACTTTGACGACCACCCCGTCGATTTCGTGTTCGACGTCGTGGCGGTGTTCACCCCAGTAGCTGATCCGCTCTTGCACGGCGGCCACGTCGTCGACCCGGGTGGTGTGCTCGGACACCGGCAGTCCCCAGGCCTGCAGCGCCAGGTACGCGTCGTGCTGGGTAGCGGGGCGATAGCCCTCGATATGCCCGAGCCCATGGCAGATCATCCGCAGCTTGCGCCGGGCCGTCACCGCGGGGTCCTTCTGGCGCAGCGAACCCGCCGCGCTGTTGCGCGGATTGGCGAACGGGGCCTTGCCGTCGGCGACCAGCGCGGCGTTGAGCGCCTCGAAGTCGCTGAGGCGGAAGAACACCTCACCGCGCACCTCCAGCACGTCGGGCACCGGGTACTCGTCGCTGGGCCGCAGCCGCGCGGGCACCTCGTCGATGGTGCGCGCGTTCAGCGTGACGTCTTCACCGGTGCGGCCGTCGCCGCGGGTCGCCGCCCGTACCAGACGCCCGTCGCGGTACACCAACGACAGCGCCACCCCGTCAATCTTGAGCTCGCACAGGAAGTGCGCGTCGTCGCCGGTCTCGGCGCGGATCCGGTTGACCCAGGCGATGAGCTCGTCGGCGCCGAACACGTTGTCCAGGCTCAGCATCCGCTCGAGGTGGTCGGCCGCCATGAAATCCGTGGCGAAACCGGCCCCACCCACCAGCTGCGTCGGCGAATCGGGGGTACGCAGCTCGGGGTACTGCTCCTCCAGCGCGGCCAGCCGACGCAGCAGGGTGTCGAAGTCCGCGTCGGTGATGATCGGCGCGTCCAGCACGTAGTAGCGGAATTGGTGCATTCGCACTTCATCGGCCAGTTCGCGCCACCGCCGCCGGACGTCGGGAGCGATCGGGTCAGCCTCTGCTGAGCTCACCCTGGCAGGCTATCGAAGGGCTCCGACGGCTTTCGGTGTCAGATGGCGTCGGGATCCTCGGCGAACGCTTCGGCGGCCTGCCGGGCCAGTCCGATCGCCGTGCGCGCCCACCCCGGCGTCGCGCCGGCCAGTCCGCACGCCGGGGTGATGCCGATCTGATCCAGCAGCACCCGCCGGGCGAAGCCGAGCCGGTCGGTCACGGCGGCGGCAGCGGCGGCGACTTGTTCCACCGACGGTCGACGTCCCGGATCAGTCGCCTCGACCACACCCAGCACCACGGTCCGCCCGGTTTCCAGAAACTCCCCGATGCCGTCCAGATCGGCGGCCTGCAGTGCGCTGGCATCAACCGAAACAGCCTGAACGTTGCTCTGCTGCAGGACGTTCCACGGTGGATCGGCAGCGCAGATGTGCACCAGCACGTCGGCGCCTGCCGCGCCGGCGCAGGTGTCGAGCAGCGCCGTCGCCACCGCCTCATCGATCGGATGAACCGGGCTCAACGCCGTCACTCCGGTCAACCGGCCGGCCAGCGCCGCCGGCAACAACGGCTCGTCGATTTGCACCAGCACAGGTGTGTCGAGCCGCCGCGACACCGTCGCGCGGTGGACGGCCAGCCCTTCGGCCAGCGACGCGGCGATGTCGCGGACCGCGCCGGCGTCGGTGATCGCGCGGTGCCCGTTGCTCAGCTCCAGTTCGGCGGCCAGGGTGATCGGGCCGGGGGCCTGCACCTTGACCGGACGCTGCCCGCCGCCCAGGCCGGCGACTTCGAAGGCCTCCTCCAGGGCGTCGACGTCCTCGTCGAGCAGGCTGACCGCTCTGCGGGTCACCGCACCGGGCCGGGCGACGATGCGGTAACCGCGCGGCACCGTGTCGATCGCCACATCGACCAGTAGCGCACCGGCCCGCCCGATGACGTCTGCGCCCACTCCCCTGGCGGGCAATTCGACGATGTGGCTCAGCGCGCCGCCCAGCTCGCCGACGACCACCTCGGCCGCCTGCCGCGGTGAAACGCCCGGCCACGACCCCGTGCCGCTGGCCGTTGCGAAAAGACTCACCGGTCAACCGTATTGGAGACACCTTCTGCCGTCGCGCGGGTACCCGACTAGCCTCAATGCGAAGGAAGGGCACGACGATGTGGCGATCGCTGATGGCCGGGTGCGCGGCGTTGCTCGTCGCGGGCTGCACCCACGTCGTGGACGGCGCGGCGGTGCCCGGGCTCGACGAGGCTCCCCACGCCGGTGTCGACGTCGACGAGGTGCTGCTGGATCAGTCGAGCATGCGCGCCATCACCGGCGGGGGCGACGACCTGACCGTCATTCCTTCGATGGACGGCACCCATCCGGTCGACGTCGACGCGCTTGCCGGAAGGGTGCCGGCGGAATGCCGGTTCCTCTTCGCCGACACGACAACGTTCGGACCGGATATCGACCAGTTCCACAAGACGACGTTTCAGGACCCGCCGCACGGCGCTCTAATTTCCGAAGGCGCCGGCGGATATGCCGACGCCGGCACCGCCCAGCACACCTTCGATACCTTGGTCACCACCGTCGACGGCTGCGCGAGCGGCTCGGATGGCGCTGCGCTGATCGGGCAGTGGAACGCCGATCCACAGTCCTTGCGTATCCGGCCGGGTGATTGCGGGCGCGACTACCGAGTCAAGTCCATCGTGCTGCTGGAAGTGACCTTCTGCGGTTTTCCGGACTCGGTGTCGGACTTGGTGATGACCAATATCGCAGCCAAGGTGCCCGACTGACTCGCCCCGTCGCCCCGAACGGAACTGGTTGCGAAAATCCGGCCTTGGGTTCAAGGGGTGATTGCACGTTCGGCGAGCTCAGGTAATCGTCGCGCTGCCGATCACCTCGTCGCCGTCGGGGTCCGGCCGATACAGCACCAATGTCTGCCCGCGTGCCACGCCGCGCAGCGCAACACGCAGCCGAACTTCGAGCCGGTCACCGTGCAACTCGGCTACCGCGTCGACGGCTTCACCGTGCGCTCGCACCTGAGCCAGGCACTCGACCGGACCTACGGGCGCCGTTCCCGAGGTGAACACCGGGGAGCGTCCGCTCACCGTCCACACGTCCAGGTCATCGGCCGCCCCGACGTGCACGGTGGCGGTGTCGGCGTCGATCGCGGTCACATAGCGCGGGCGCCCGTCGGGTCCGGGGCCGGCGATACCCAGCCCCTTGCGCTGACCGACGGTGAACCCGTGCACGCCGTCGTGCTCGGCCAGCACGGTGCCGCGGGCGTCGACCACCGCGCCGCGGCGCACCCCGATCCGGGCACCCAGAAAAGCCCGGGTCTCGCCGGACGGGATGAAGCAGATGTCGTGGCTGTCCGGCTTCTGCGCCACCGCCAGCCCGCGGCGGGCGGCTTCGGCGCGGATCTCCGGCTTGGGGGTGTCGCCGATGGGGAACGACGCGTGCCGCAGCTGGTCGGCGGTCAGCACCGCCAGCACGTAGGACTGGTCTTTGTCGTGATCGACGGCGCGACGCAAGCGCCCGCCCGACAACCGGGCATAGTGGCCGGTGGCCACCGCGTCGAAGCCCAGCGACAGGGCCTTGGCCGATAACGACGCGAACTTGATCCGCTGGTTGCACCGCACACACGGGTTGGGGGTCTCGCCGCGCGCGTAGGACGCCACGAAATCGTCGATGACGTCGTGGCGGAACTTCTCGGCGAAATCCCAGACATAGAACGGGATACCGAGAACGTCGGCGACCCGGCGCGCGTCGTTGGCGTCTTCTTTGGAGCAGCAGCCGCGCGATCCGGTGCGCAGGGTTCCGGGCGCCGACGACAGTGCCAGATGCACCCCGACCACATCGTGACCGGCGTCGACCATCCGGGCGGCGGCCACCGACGAGTCGACGCCGCCGCTCATCGCGGCCAGCACTCTCACGGCGCCGCTCCGGCCGCCGCCAGGGTGGCTTGCCGCGCCCGGGCCACCGCCCCCGGTAGCACCTGTAGCGCCGCGTCGACGTCGGCGTCGACACTGCTGTGGCCTAACGACAATCGCAGCGATCCGCGAGCGGTGGCCGTATCGCGGCCCATCGCGATCAGCACATGCGAAGGTTGCGTCACGCCGGCGGTGCACGCCGACCCGGTCGAGCACTCGATCCCGTTGGCGTCCAACAGCATCATCAGCGCATCGCCTTCACAGCCGGCGAAGGAGAAGTGGGCGTTGCCGGGCAGTCGCAACGGGCCGCGCGCGCCGTTCAGGTCGGCGTCGGGGATGGCGGCCAACACACCGTCGATCAGCCGGTCGCGCAGGATGCGGAGCCGCCCACTGTTGGCGTCCAGACCGTCGACGGCGATGCCGGCCGCGGTGGCCATCCCGACGGCGGCGGCGACCGCTGGTGTGCCCGAGCGGATGTCGCGTTCCTGACCGCCGCCGTGCGACAGCGGTACGCAGTCCACGTCCCTGCGCAGCAGCAACGCCCCGACCCCGGGTGGACCGCCGAACTTGTGCGCGGCCACACTCATCGCCGACAGCCCGCTGGCACCGAAGTCGACCGGCAGCTGCCCCACCGCCTGAACCGCATCGCTGTGCATGGGCACCCCGAATTCAGCTGCGACGCAGGCGAGTTCGGTGATCGGCATGATGGTGCCCACCTCGTTGTTGGCCCACATCACCGACACCAGCGCGACGTCGTCGGCGCCGTCGAGCGCTTCGCGCAGGGCCGCCGGTGACACCGAGGCGTCCGACCCGGACGGCAGCCACGTGATCTCGGCCCCTTCGTGTTCGGCCAGCCACGCCACCGAGTCGAGCACGGCGTGATGCTCCACCTCGGTCACGACGATGCGCCGGTGTCGAGGATTGGCGTCGCGGCGGGCCCAGTACATGCCCTTGACGGCGAGGTTGTCGCTTTCGGTGCCGCCCGCGGTGAACAGCACCTCCGAGGGCCGCGCGCCCAGCTTGGCCGCGACGAGCTCGCGGGCCTCCTCCATTCGCCGCCGCGCCGTGCGGCCCGTGGTGTGCAGCGAGGAGGCGTTACCGACGGTCCGCAGGATGGCCGTCATCGCCTCGATAGCGGCGGAGTGCATCGGGGTGGTGGCGGCGTGATCGAGGTACACCATGACCCGCCCAGGATAGCCGCCGGCGCGTTGCGCTCAGGCCGGCAGTGGGTGGGGGCGGGACGGTTGCTGCGCCGCCGCGGCTTGACGTGTCCGTGCACGTCAGGTGACGGGATGTGACCAGGCCCGGTCTGGCGGGCGCCCGTCAGCCCTTGCGGGTCTTGACCGCCTCGGTCAGTTGCGGGGCCACCTTGAACAAGTCCCCCACCACGCCGTAGTCGGCGATCTCGAAGATCGGGGCTTCCTCATCCTTGTTGACCGCGATGATCGTCTTCGAGGTCTGCATGCCCGCCCGGTGCTGGATGGCGCCGGAAATACCCAACGCGATGTAGAGCTGCGGCGACACCGTCTTGCCGGTCTGACCCACCTGGAACTGGCCCGGGTAGTAACCGGAATCCACCGCGGCGCGCGACGCGCCGACGGCTCCGCCGAGCGAATCGGCCAGCTCCTCGACCACGCTGAACTTCTCGGCACTACCCACCCCACGACCGCCGGAGACCACGATGGTGGCTTCGGTCAGCTCGGGGCGGTCACCGGCGACCGCGGGTTGGCGGTCGGTGATCTTGGTGACGTTTTCGGCGGGTTCGGGCACCTCCACGGTGACCTGTTCGCCGGCACCGTCGGCGGGCTGGGCCTCGATCGCACCGGCCCGCACGGTGATCACCGGGGTGTCACCGGCAGCCTGCGCCTCGACGGTGAACGCGCCGCCGAAGATGGAGTGAATGCCCTTACCGCCCTCTTGGACGTCGACTACGTCCACCAGCAGACCCGCACCGAGACGGGCGGCCAGCCTGCCGCCGATTTCTTTGCCGCTGGCGGTGGCCGACAGCAGGATTCCGGCCGGGCTGGCCGATTCGGCCAGCGACGCCAGCACGTCGACGATCGGAGTGATCAGGTAGTTGTCGACCGTGTCGGATTCGGCGATATAGATCTTCTCGGCGCCGGCTGACTTCAGCCCGTCGACCAGCGGTTCGGCGGTGCCGGGCGCCCCGACCACAACGGCGGCCGGCTCGCCCAACACTCGGGCGGCGGTGAGTAGCTCCGACGTGACTTTCTTGAGCGCGCCGTCGGCGTGCTCGACGAGTACCAGTACTTCAGCCATGGGTTGATTCGCGTCTTTCAGATGTGGGAGTGGATCGGTGGGTGGTAGAGCGCGGTTAGATCAGCTTCTGCCCGACCAGGTACTCGGCGATCTTGCTGCCGCCGTCGCCTTCATCGGTGACCTTCTCGCCGGCGGTTTTGGGCGGCTTGGGGTTCGCCGTCAACACCTTCGAACCGGCGTTGGCCAGCCCCACCTCGTCGGGCTCTACGCCGATCTCGGCCAGTGTGAGGGTGGTCACTTCCTTCTTCTTGGCGGCCATGATGCCTTTGAACGACGGGAAGCGTGGTTCGTTGATCTTCTCGTTCACGCTCACCACGGCCGGCAGCGTGGCCTCGAGCGTGAACAGCCCGTCGTCCGTCTCACGTTCACCGGTGATCTTGCCGTCTTCGACCGAGAGCTTGCGCAGGTGTGTCAGTTGCGGCAGCCCCAGGTACTCGGCGATGACGGCGGGCACGGCGCCGCCGGCACCGTCGGTGGCCTCGTTGCCGGCGATCACCAGCTCGGTGCCCTCGATGGTGCCCAACGCACGGGCCAGCGCCCACCCAGTCTGTACGACGCACGAACCGTGCAGGTTGTCGTCGAGCAGATGCACCGCTTTGTCGGCGCCCATCGACAGCGCCTTGCGGATCGCCTCGGTGGCCCGCTGCGGGCCTGCGGTCAGCACGGTCACCGATCCCTCGATGCCGCCGGCGGCCTCTTTCTCGCGGATCAGCAGCGCCTCCTCGACGGCCCGCTCGTTGATCTCGTCGAGCACCGCGTCGGCGGCTTCGCGGTCCAGGGTGTAGTCGCCGTCGCTGAGCTTGCGCTCCGACCAGGTGTCCGGAACCTGCTTGATCAGAACCACGATGTTCGTCATTTGGCTGGCCTATCCTCCTTGAAGGCGTCCTGGCGCCTCGGCGGCAGGACAGTTGTCGCGGCTTGCGCAGCCGCACACGCTATGTTACTGCTCGGTAACTTCATGCGGTCTGCTCCCACACCATAGCTAATGCGCGCGGCCTGACGCCTGCCCGCTCCCCGGGCCGCTCGCGGTCGTCAGCAGTGACCCATTCGCCTCCCCCGCACTTGCCCCGATAGCGTGTGAGTCCAATGACCGCATTCGTCCCCGCCAACCCTCCTGTCGGCGAGCCGACCGGCGCCGATACCGCCTTGATGCTGACTGGCGAGCGGACGGTGCCGGGGCTGGCGGTGGAGAATTACTGGTTCCGCCGGCACGAAGTGGTGTATCAGCGGTTGGCCCACCGCTGCGCCGCCCGCGACGTGCTCGAGGCCGGCTGCGGGGAGGGCTACGGCGCTGCTCTGGTTGCCAAGGTGGCCCGCCACGTCGTCGCGCTGGACTACGACGCCGCCACCGTCGCCCACGTGCGGGCCCGCTACCCCGAGGTGGAGGTCAGGCACGCCAACTTGACCGAGCTGCCGCTGCCCGACGGTTCGGTCGATGTGGTGATCAACTTTCAGGTCATCGAACACCTGTGGGACCAGCCCGGCTTCCTGCGGGAGTGCGCCCGGGTGTTGCGCCCGTCGGGGCTGCTGATGATCTCGACACCCAACCGGATCACCTTCTCCCCGGGTCGCGACACTCCGGTCAATCCGTTTCACACCCGTGAGCTCGACGCCGGGGAACTGCGCCAACTGCTGCTCGACGGCGGGTTCGTGGTGGACGGGGTGTACGGCGTTTTCCATGGGCCGCGGCTGCAGGTGATGGATGCCCGGCACGGCGGGTCGATCATCGATGCGCAGATCGCCCGGGCGCTTGCCGACGCGTCCTGGCCGCCCGAGCTGCTGGCCGACGTGGCAGCCGTGACCGCTGCCGATTTCGACCTCGCCGACGCCGGCCGCCGTGGCATCGACGACAGCCTTGACCTGGTCGCGATCGCGGTGCGGCGGTGAACCAGACGACAACTGACCGTGTGCCGGGGCTGTTCACCCTGGTGCTGCACACGCACCTGCCGTGGCTGGCCCACCACGGCCGCTGGCCGGTCGGCGAGGAGTGGCTCTACCAGTCCTGGTCGGCTGCCTACCTGCCGTTGTTGCGGGTGCTGCAGGCGCTGGCGGCGCAGGACCGCCGCGGCCTGGTCACGCTGGGCATGACGCCGGTGGTGACGGCTCAGCTGGACGATCCGTACTGCCTCGAGGGCATGTACCACTGGCTGGCCAACTGGCAACTGCGCGCGGCCGAGGCCGCCACCGCGCGGCCCGCGGTCGCCCCGACTCGGCGGCCCGGCCGCCGGCGGCGTTGCGGGCGCTCGGTGCCCGGGAGTATGCCGAAGCCGAGCAGGCACTCGACGACTTCGCCACGCTGTGGCATCACGGCGCCAGCCCGCTGCTGCGCGCCCTCATCGATGCGGGAACACTAGAACTGCTGGGCGGTCCGCTCGCACACCCGTTCGCACCGCTGCTGAACCCCCGGCTGCGCGAGTTCGCGCTGCGCGAAGGTCTGGCCGACACCCAGCAGCGGATAGCGCACACCCCGGCCGGCATCTGGGCGCCGGAATGCGCGTACGCGCCCGGAATGGAACACGACTACGCCGCCGCCGGTGTGGGCCACTTCATGGTCGACGGACCGTCGCTGCACGGCAACACCGCGCTGGGCCGGCCCGTCGGAGAGACCGACGTCATCGCGTTCGGGCGCGACCTGCAGGTGAGCTACCGCGTGTGGTCGCCGAGATCCGGTTATCCCGGTCATGCCGCCTACCGCGACTTCCACACCTACGACCACCGCACCGGGCTCAAACCCGCCCGGGTCACCGGCCGCAACGTGCCCTCGGACGCCAAAGCGCCCTACGATCCCGAGCGCGCCGACCACATCATCGACGGTCATGTCGCCGACTTCGTCGACGTGGTGCGCCACCGGCTGGTCAGCGAGTCCGAGCGGATCGGCCGGCCCGCCCACGTGGTAGCCGCCTTCGACACCGAGCTGTTCGGCCACTGGTGGTACGAGGGTCCGGTCTGGCTGCAGCGGGTGCTGCAGGCACTGCCGGCGGCCGGGATTCGGGTCGGCACCCTGAGCGACGCGATCACCGGCGGCTTCGTCGGGTCGCCGGTCGAATTACCGGCCAGCTCGTGGGGTTCGGGCAAGGACTGGCAGGTGTGGGCCGGCGACAAAGTCGCCGACTTGGTGCAACTCAACCTCGAAGTCGTCGACACGGCGCTGAGCACCGTGGACAAGGCACTCGCGCAGCACGCGTCGCTGGACGGCCCGGTCCCCCGCGACCGGATCGCCGACCAGATCCTGCGCGAGACGCTGCTCACGGTGAGCAGCGACTGGCCCTTCATGGTGAGCAAGGACTCCGCCGCCGACTACGCCCGCTACCGGGCGCACCTGCACGCCCACGCGACCCGCGAGATCGCCGGTGCGCTGGCCTCGGGTCGTCGGGACGCCGCGCAGCGCCTGGCCGATGGGTGGAACCGGGCGGACGGATTGTTCGGCGCGCTGGACGCGCGACGACTCCGGTGCTGACCGGCCTTTCCCCTCGCGAGCGTGCGTGTCTGTGCGCCGGCACGCCGCTCCGCGCGGCATTCCGCGCACGGTCGCACCGACAGTGGGCGCGCTCATGAAGGTCTTGCTGCTGTCCTGGGAGTACCCGCCGGTGGTGATCGGCGGGCTGGGCCGCCACGTGCACCACCTGTCGACCGCATTGGCCGCCGCCGGCCACGACGTCGTCGTCTTGTCGCGCCGCCCCACCGGCACCGACCCGAGCACCCATCCGACCACTGACGACGTCAGCGACAACGTCCGGGTGATCGCCGCCGCACATGATCCGCACGAGTTCTCCTTCAGCCGCGACATGATGGCCTGGACCCTGGCGATGGGCCACGCGATGCTCCGCGCCGGGCTCTCGGTTCAACAGCGCGGCACTCGGCGCGCCTGGCGCCCGGATGTCGTGCACGCCCACGACTGGCTGGTCGCCCACCCGGCCGTTGCGCTGTCCGAGTTCTACGACGTGCCGACGGTGTCCACGATGCACGCCACCGAGGCGGGACGGCACTCGGGCTGGGTATCCGGCCCGGTCAGCCGGCAGGTGCACGCGATCGAGTCGTGGCTGGTGCGCGAATCCGATGCGCTGATCACCTGTTCGTCGTCGATGCGCGACGAGGTCACCAACCTGTTCGGCCCGCGCCTGGCCGAGATCACTGTGATTCCCAACGGTATTGACGTGGCGCGCTGGCCGTTCGCGCAGCGCCGGCCGCGCACCGGTCCAGCGGAACTGCTGTATGTGGGCCGGCTGGAATACGAGAAGGGCATCCACGACGCCATCGCGGCATTGCCGTCGATCCGGCGCAGTCATCCCGGCACGACGCTGACCATTGCCGGCGACGGCACCCAGCAGGACTGGCTGGAAGACCAGGCCCGCAAACACCGGGTGCGGAAGGCGACGAACTTCGTCGGGCGAGTCGACCACGAGGCGCTGCTGTTGCTGCTGCATCGCGCCGACGCGGCCGTGTTGCCCAGCCACTACGAGCCGTTCGGGCTGGCGGCACTGGAAGCCGCCGCCGCCGGCACCCCGCTGGTGACGTCGAACACCGGCGGGCTGGGCGAAGCCGTGATCGACGGCCAGACCGGCACGTCCTTTCCCCCGCGTGACGTGGCCAGGCTGGCGGCGGCCGTCCGCGCGGTGCTCGACGATCCTGCCGCCACCCAGCGGCGCGCCCGGGCGGCCCGGCAACGACTCACCGCGGACTTCGACTGGCAGACGGTGGCACAGCGGACCGCGGAGGTATACCTCACCGCCAAACGTCGCGAACGTGAGCCGCAACCGCGACTTCCCATCAGCGAGCATGCACTGCCGGACCGGTAACGCCGCGCCGGGCGATCGGTAACGTCGGGTCATGAGCCTCGTCCGAGCCAGCGTGATCGACGCTCCCCGCGGCGAGGTGTTCGCCTGGCATACCCGGCCAGGCGCCTTCAACCGGCTGTCCCCGCCGTGGTCGCCGATGCGGGTGATCAGCGAAGCGGAGTCGCTGGCCGACGGGCGCGCGCTGCTGCGGTTGCCCGGCGGGCTGGTCTGGGTGGCCGACCATCAGCCCGACGGCTACGACCCACCGTGCCGATTCGTCGACCAGATCAGCGCCGACGGCCTGGCTTCGCTGCCGGCGCGTGCAGCGATCCGCTGGCGGCACACCCACGACTTCGAAGAGGTCGACGACCGCCACACCCGGGTGATCGATCGCGTCGAGACCACCGTGCCGGGGTTCGCGCTGCGCGCGATGTTCGCCTACCGCCACCGGCAACTGGCCGACGACCTCGCCGCGCACCGCCGCGCCGCCGACCACGGGCTGGCTCCCGCGACAGTGGCCGTCACCGGATCAACGGGACTCGTCGGCTCCGCGCTGACCGCCTTCCTGAGCACCGGCGGCCACCGGGTGATCCGGCTCGTCCGCCACTCGCCCACCAAATCCTCCGAGCGGCAATGGAACCCGCACGAGCCCGACCCTCAACTGCTGGCCGGGGTGGACGCGGTCATCCATCTCGCCGGCGCCTCGATCGCGGGCCGCTTCACCGACGCGCACCGGCGCGCGATCCGCGACAGCCGCATCGCGCCGACCCGGCGACTGGCCGAGCTGGTCGCGCGGTCCGATGACCGGCCGGCCACCCTGCTCTGCGCGTCGGCGATCGGGTACTACGGCTACGACCGCAGCGACGAACAGTTGACCGAGGACAGCGCCCGCGGAGACGGATTTCTCGCCGACGTGGTCGCCGACTGGGAGGACGCGACCACGCCGGCCGAGCAGGCCGGGGTGCGGGTGGTGCGGGTGCGCACCGGCATCGTGCAGTCACCGCGCGGCGGCACCCTTCGGCTGCTGCGTCCGCTGTTCGGCGCCGGGCTCGGCGGCCGGATCGGCGACGGCCGGCAGTGGCTGTCCTGGATCGGCATCGACGATCTGGTCGACATCTATCACCGAGGGCTATGGGACAGCGACCTGTCCGGGCCGGTCAACGCCGTCGCCCCGGAGCCGGCGCGCAACGCCGACTACACCCGCGTTCTGGCACAGGTGCTGCACCGGCCCGCTGTGCTACCGGTGCCGCGGCTGGGACCGCGGGTGCTGCTCGGCGGTCAGGGTGCGCGTGAACTGGCGTTGGCGAATCAGCGCGTCATCCCCGCTGTGCTGCAGCAAGCTGGTCATCACTTCCGTCATCCGGACCTCGACCACACCCTGCGGCATCTGCTGGGCCGTGCCGACTGACACCGATCTGCGTTATGCCGCGTTCGGCAGGAGGCGACGGCGAATTGGAGGCGAAGTGGAGTCGAATAGCAAACGCAGCGTCTGTTCGCGCTGCGAAAGCGCGACGAGAGAACACAGACGTGGATGACCCCGAGGCGATTCGGTGGCCTGAGCGGTTCGACCCGCGCCGGGCGCCGGTGTTCGTCAGCAACGAGATCGTCGCCGCCGCGTCCCCGGAGGCCATCTGGGCTCGCCTGATCAACGCTCCGCGCTGGCCGCACTTCTATTCCAATTCCGCCGACGTCGTGCTGGACGGCGATGCCGAGCATCTCGCGCACAACATGCATTTTCGGTGGAGAACCTTCGGCTTGCGGCTCCGCACCCAGGTCACTGAGTTCGAGCACGCGCGACGGGTCTCCTGGTTGGCCAAAGGCCTTGGGGTCGAGGCCTACCACGCATGGCTGCTGACCCCCACGGAGGACGGTGGCTGCCGCATCCTCACTCAAGAGACGCAGTGGGGTTGGCTGGCCCGGCTGGGCAAGTGGGTGATGCCCAATCGCATGTACCGCCAGCATCAGCACTGGTTGGAGGGACTGGCGTCGGCGGCTCAGGCACCGCCTCCACCGGCCCGCCAGTAATCGCAAGCCCGAAGAGCGGGGCTCGATGTGGGTCTTGCTGGTCTCGGCATGCCGCGATCCAGGCTCGCCGCCGCCAGGCCGAATACCGCTTCAGTAAATTAACCTTTAAACTTGTGAAGCAATCTGGCATGGCGACGGCATGGATCCGGCTTCAGGAAGGGGCGTCAGTGAGCGAGCTGCATGCACTGCCATTGACGCGGGTCATGAACCGGGCAGCACCGAAGGACGGGTCCTGGGCCGACCCGGACCACTTCGACACCTGGCGGGCCGACCTGCGCCGCGCGGTGCTCACCCGGGTCGCCGACTTCGTCGCCGAGCGGTGCGCCGCGGAACTGGGCGGGACCGGCGTCGAGGTGGCCGCCGACATCCTCGCCGAGTTCGTGGGCGGGGGGAAATGCTTACGGTCGACCTTCATGTACCTGGGCTGGCTGGCCGGCGCGACACCAAGCGATGGCGCCTTGAACGCGGCGGCCAGCCTGGAGTTGCTGCACGCGTTCGCGCTGCTGCAAGACGACGTCATGGACGCGTCGGTGGCGCGACGCGGACGTCCGGCCGCGCACATCCGGTTCGAGCGCTGGCACCGCGACCGCGGGCTGTCCGGCTCGCCGCGCAGGTTCGGCGAATCAGCGGCCGTGCTGCTCGGTGACCTCTGCCTCATCTGGGCCGAGCAGATGCTGCGTGAAAGCGGCGTGGCGCATCGCGATGCCTGGCCGCGCTACGACGCGATGCGCACCGAACTGGCCGTCGGCCAATTCGCCGACCTGGCCAGCGATGTCCGCAACCTGCCGCCGATGGAGGCGGTGCTGGACGTGGCCCGGCGCAAATCGGGCAACTACACGGTGCGCCGGCCGCTGGAACTGGGCGCGGCGATGGCCGGTTGCGACGACCGCACTCTGTCGCGGCTCGGCCGCTACGGCGCCACGCTCGGCGAAGCGTTCCAGTTGCGCGACGACGTGCTGGGCGTTTTCGGCGCCGCATCGGTGACCGGTAAGCCCAGCGGTGGAGATTTGATCGAACGCAAGCCGACCACTGTGGTGATCGCCGCATACCAGCTGGCCGATGTGCGCGTGCGCCGCCAGCTCACGGACTTGATGAACCGCGACCAGCTCGACGACAGCGCGGTGCGGCAGTGGCGGTCGTTGATCGTCGCGACCGGCGCCGTAGAGTGGATCGAGGAAATGATCACCAGCCGGGTGGCATCGGCGCGAAACGAATTGAGCGACATGCCAATCGACCACTCAGTGCGGGCCGCGCTGACCAACATGGCCACCGTCTGCACGGAGCGCGCCAGATGACACCCGCAACCGCGCAAGCCTCTCGGTGATGCGGACCGTACGGGGCAGCACCGATCACGTCGTCGTCGTAGGTGCCGGGTTGGCGGGCCTGTCGGCGGCGCTGCATCTGGCCGGGCGCGGCCGGCAGGTCACCGTCGTCGAACGCGAAGCATGGCCGGGCGGACGCGCCGGCCGCCTCGACGTCGAGGGCTACCGCTTGGACACCGGTCCCACGGTGCTGACCATGCCCGACATCATCGACGACGTCTTCGCCGCGGTCGGCGAGACGCGGTCGAGCCGACTCGAGCTGCTCGCGGTGGATCCGGCGTACCGCGCCGCCTTCGCCGACGGCAGCAGCCTGGACGTCTACGCCGACGAACAGCGGATGGCCGCCTCCATCGAGGCCTTTACCGGCCCGCGCGACGCCGCGGGCTATCGGCGACTGCGGGCGTGGCTGACCCGCCTGTACGACTGCGAGATCGACGCTTTCATCGGCCGGAACTTCGACTCGCCGTTGTCGCTGCTGACGCCGACCTTGGCACGTTTGGCGGCGATCGGCGGGTTCCGCAAGTGGGACGTCATGGTGCGCCGCTTCATCAGTGACGAACGGCTGCGGCGGGTGTTCACGTTCCAATCGCTCTACGCCGGGGTGGCACCCCAGGACGCGCTGGCCGCGTACGCGGTGATCGCCTACATGGACACCATTTCGGGGGTCTACTTCCCCGCCGGCGGGATGCGGGCGCTGCCCGACAGCCTGGCCGCGACGGCCGCCGACGCCGGTGTGCGGTTCCACTACGGCCAGCCGGTCACCGAGCTCGAGCGTGCCGGCGGCCGGGTTGTCGCGGTACGCACCGGCGCGGGTCAACGCATCGCCTGCGACGCGGTCGTCTTGACAACCGAACTGCCGCAAACCTATTCGTTGCTCGGTCGCCGGCCCCGCCGGCCGTTGCCGCTGCGGGCCTCGCCGTCGGCGGTCGTCGTACACGTGGGCTGCCGCAGCATGCCCTCGGACACCGCCCATCACACGATCCTCTTCGGCTCCGCCTGGGACCACACCTTCACCGACATCATCCGGGACGGCCAGTTGATGCGCGATCCGTCATTGCTGGTCACCAGACCCACGGCGAGCGACCCCGCCCTCGCGCCTGCCGGCCGTGACCTGCTGTACGTGCTGGCGCCGGCGCCGAACCTGCTGCGCGGCTCCATCGACTGGTCCAAGACAGGCGACGACTACGCCGAGGAGATGGTCGACACGGTCGAGCACCGGCTGCTGCCCGGCCTGCGCGACGATGCCCGCATTCTGCACGTCACCAATCCCGCTGACTGGGCGCGCCAGGGCATGGCGGCGGGCAGCCCCTTCGCGCTGGCACACACGTTCGGCCAAACCGGACCGTTCCGGCCGGCCAACACCGTCCGCGGCGTGTCCAACGCGGTGCTGGCCGGCTCGTCCACCGTTCCCGGAGTGGGCGTGCCGACGGCCCTGATCTCCGGGCGGCTGGCCGCCGAGCGCATCACCGGTGTCTCCGTGAGCGGGGCCGGCGCGACGGCACCGAGCGATGCGACGGTGCGGTTGCCGTGATCCGCAGTGAATTGGACGCCGCCGGCATCGAAGAGGCCTGGCTGCGTGAGGCGTATCGACGCTGCCGCGACATCAACGCCGCCCACGGGCGGACCTTTTTCCTGGCCACCCGACTGCTGGCCCCCGACCAACGCCCGCCGGTGCACGCGCTGTACGGGTTTGCGCGCCACGCTGACGACATCCTCGACGAGCTGAACCCGGGCCTGGACAACGGCATTCGAGCCCAGCGCCTGCAGCGGCTCTCCGAACGATTCTTCGCCGGCGGTGAGGCCCGCGACAATCCGGTGCTGGCGGCGGTCCTCCACACCGCACGCCGCTACCGAATCGACTCCGGGCTGTTCGACGATTTCCTGGCCTCGATGCGGATGGATCTGACCGTCACCGACTACCCGGACCGCACCGCGCTCGACCGTTACGTCAAAGGTTCCGCGGAAGCCATTGGCCTGCAACTGCTTCCGATACTCGGTACGGTCGGGCCGAACGAGGAAGCCGCACCGTACGCCGCTGCGCTGGGCACCGCGTTCCAGCTCACCAATTTCCTGCGCGACGTCGACGAAGACCTCACCCGCGGGCGGGTTTACCTGCCTGCCGACGAACTGGCGCGCTGCGGGGTCGACCGTGACCTGCTGATGTGGTGTCACACCCATCGCCGCACCGACGCCCGGGTCCGGCGCGCGCTCAGCGAACAGCATGAGATCACCAGAAAGGTCTACCGCTTCGCCGCCGATGGCATTCCACAGCTGGCACCGCGCTCGCGTCCCTGTGTGACAACGGCGTTGACGCTGTACTCAGAAATCCTGGATCGCATTGAAGACAGCGACTTCGCCGTGTTCAGTCACCGTGCCACCGTCGGCACCGCGCGACGCCTGCAGGTGGCGGGCGCCGGTTTGGTCCGGTCCTGGCGAGCCCGATCGGGTTCCGACGGCCGCGGTTATGGTGCCGCCTGATGGACCGGTGGCAATACCTGGCGGTGCTGGCCGGGTGCCTGGCGATCACCGCCCCGTTGGAGCTGTTCGGCAGCGGCGTCTACCGCCGGCCGTGGCGGGTGGTCCGGGCGGTATTGCCCGTCGCCGCAGCATTTCTGCTGTGGGATGAGGTGGCGATCAGCGCGCACGTGTGGACCTACAACCCCGCCTATATCATCGGCCGCTACCTTCCGATCCGGGTGCCGATCGAGGAGGCAATGTTTTTCGTCGTGATTCCGCTGTGCGCGCTGCTGACCTACAACGCGGTGAGCACGATCATCGACCGCGTCGACCGGCGATGAGCGGGCTCGGCTACACCGCACCGGCTGTGCTGGCGGTGCTGGGCGTCTGCGCGGCCGAGGTCGCCCTGTTACGCACCGGTCTTTTCCGGCGACGGGCTTACTGGCTGTCGATGCTGATCGTGTTCGGATTCCAGATTCTGGTCGACGGCTGGCTGACCAAGTTGAGCGCACCCGTCGTCATCTACGACAACCGGCAGACCAGCGGTGTGCGTTTCCCGTTCGACATCCCGGTCGAAGATTACCTGTTCGGTTTCGCACTGGTCACCGCGGTGCTGCTGGGATGGGAGCGCCAACGTGAGCGTCGGTGACACCGGCCTGCCGCGCCGGCAGGTGCCGGCCGCTTTCGACGTCGGGGCCGCCGCCTACGACCAACTCGTCGGCGCCAATCCCGGCTACCATCCACACCTGCGCCGTTCCGCGCGCCGCTTGCGAATCCCCAACCGCGGCAACGGGTTACGGTTGCTCGACGCTGGCTGTGGCACCGGCGCGTCGACCGCCGCGCTGCTCACCGTCGCGCCGGAGGCCGATATCGTCGCGGTCGACGCCTCCCGTGGCATGCTCGACGCCGCGGCGGCGAAAACCTGGCCGCCGTCGGTGCGGTTCGTGCACTCGCCAATCGAAGAGCTCGCCGAGCACGGGGTCGGCGGACCGTTCGACGCCGTGCTGGCTGCCTACCTGGTGCGTAACCTGGCCGATCCGGACCGCCAGCTACGGGCTTTCCGGGGGCTGTTGCGGCCGGGCGGCACGCTTGCCGTGCATGACTACTCGGTGCGCGATTCCACCGCGGCCACCTGGATATGGCACGCGGTGTGCTGGAGCATCATCATTCCCGCCGGCTGGCGGCGCACCCGCGACACCACCCTCTATCGGCATCTGTGGCGCAGCGTATTGGCCTTCGACGGTGCCACCCGATTCCGGCAGCGCTTGCGCGACGCCGGGTTCACCGCGGTGCACAGTGAGACCATGCCCGGCTGGGAAGCCAACATCGTGCACACCTTCCTAGGCATCGCGCCATGACGACCGATCGGCGCAGTGAGCACATCCCCGCGCCGGCCGGCCTGCCCGACGCCGGTGCGCTGCCCACCCGGCCGTGCGCCGTCGTCGTCGGCGGCGGGATCGCCGGGCTGACTGCGGCAACGGGACTCGCCGAACGCGGCATTCGCGTGCAGGTCGTCGAACGCGAGCATTACCTCGGCGGCCGGGTGGGCGGCTGGACCGAACAGCGCGACCGGCCCGACGGCAGCGACTTGCCGATGAACCGCGGCTTTCACGCGTTCTTTCGCCAGTACTACAACCTGCGCGCTCTGCTGCGCCGCGTCGACCCGCAGCTGTCCATGCTCACCGCGGTCGACGACTACCCGCTCGTCGACGGCGCCGGCCGTAAAGACACCTTTAGCGGGCTGCCCCGCACCCCACCGTGGAACGCGCTGTTGTTCGCCCTGCGCAGCCCCACCTTTCGGCTTCGCGACCTGGCTCGAATCAACGCCCGCGCCGCCGCACCGCTGGCAGCGGTGTCGGTGCCCAACATCTATGAGCGCCTCGACCACATCGACGCCGAGACATTCCTGAAGGCGATCAACTTCCCGCCGGCGGCGCGGCACCTGGCCTTCGAGGTCTTCTCCCGCAGCTTCTTCGCCGACCCCGCACAGCTGTCGGCCGCCGAGTTGGCAACGATGTTTCACATCTACTTCCTCGGCTCGGCCGAGGGCTTGATCTTCGATGTGCCCACCGCCAACTACGACACCGCCCTGTGGCAGCCCCTGATGCGGTACCTGACCGACCGTGGTGTCGGCTTCCGGCTGGGCGCCGGCGTGACGCGCATCGATAGCGAGCCGACGAAACGTTTCGTCGTGCAACTTGATTCCGGTGAGCATCTCGACGCAGACGCCGTGGTGCTGGCCACCGACGTGGCCGGCCTGCAGAACATCGTCGGGTCCTC
Source organism: uncultured Actinomycetota bacterium (assembly GCA_963767765.1). GTDB lineage: Bacteria > Actinomycetota > Actinomycetes > Mycobacteriales > Mycobacteriaceae > Mycobacterium. Next base: position 354,962 of record CAVYEX010000003.1, read on the forward strand.
AGACGGTCTCGCCCACGACCAGTGGCGGACGGACATCGGACGGCTTCGCACCGCACCGCCGTTCGTGGTGCAACGGCTGTGGCTGGACCGGCCCGTCGCGCCGCAGCGCCCCGCGTTCCTCGGCACCGCCGGCCACGAGCCGCTGGACAACATCAGCGTGCTGGAACGCTACGAGCGCGAAGCCGCCCGATGGGCGCAGCAGAACGGCGGATCGGTCGTCGAGTTGCATTCCTACGCAGCGAAATCGGAGGATCTCGGCGACGCCTTGCTGCGACGGCTGAACGAGCTGTATCCGGAAACCGCGTCCGCACACGTCGTACACCAGCGCGTGCTGCGCCGAAGCGACTGTCCGTTGTTCGCACCCGGCACCTATGGGCAACGCCCGGCGGTAAGCACGCCACAACCCGGCCTGGTTTTGGCCGGCGACGGTATTCGCGTCGACTTGCCGGTCGCATTGATGGAGCGGGCGGCTACCAGCGGATGGTCGGCCGCCAATCATTTGTTGGCACAATGGGGGATAGCGGGCCATCCGCTGTGCACCGTTGCCAACCAGGGGCGATCCGCACCGCTGCGATGGCTCGCCACCCGAGAAAGGCACCGCCGGCGATGACCATCGGAGACCGCGTGCGGCAGCATCTGCCGAAAAACCTGCCGATACAAACGATCTCGGCGACCAGCTGGGCGGCGCAGCGTCCGACGTACGGCCAAGCGCAGCCTGCCATCATCGAGGCCGCGCTGGGTCGCTCCCAGCGCCGGCCCACCGGCAACTGGTATGTGTTCGCGGGCAGCCGTTCGGTGTGTGCCGGGCGCCCGCTGGGCGCCCGGGTCGCCGGCGTCGAGATCGTCGCCTGGCGCGACCAGGACAACCGTCTGCGTGTCGGTCCACGCAGTTGTCCGCATCTCGGAGCCGACCTTGCCACCGCAACCGTGCAGTGCGGAGCCTTGGTCTGTCGATGGCATGGGCTGGCCCTCGACGGCAACAAGCCCAGGTTCGGTTGGACACCGTTCCCCAGCCACGACGACGGTGTGCTGGCATGGGTGCGTCTGGACGACGCCGGTGGCGAGCCGCCGCTGCCGCAGCCGGTCATCGTGGGTCGACCGACCGGCGACACCATGGACGCCGTCACCTCCCTGGTCGGGGTCTGCGAACCGCGGGACATCATCGCCAACCGGCTCGACCCGTGGCACGGTGCCTGGTTTCACCCGTACACGTTCACGCGGCTCGAGGTGCTGACCACCCCCACCGAAGAGGCCGACCGCTTCCTGGTCAAAGTCACCTTCCGGATCGGCCGCCTGGGCGTGCCGGTGATCGCCGAGTTCACCAGCCCAGACGCGCGCACGATCGTGATGCGCATCGTCGATGGCGAGGGCACCGGCAGCGTGGTCGAAACCCACGCCACCCCACTCGGTCCCGGTTTCGACGGCCGACCCCGCACGGCGGTGCTCGAAGCCGTCATCGCCCAATCCGACCGCCCCGGATTCAGACGGGCCCTGCGCGCGACCCCGCTCATCGCACCGCTGATCCGTCACGCGGCCACCCGGCTGTGGCGCGACGACCTGGCGTACGCCGAGCGGCTCTACCAGCTGCGTGCCGACGCGATATAGCGGTGCCAAGCCGAAGAAACCGATACTTCCTCGCCGTCCTCGTCACCGTCGGCGCCCACTTCGCCTACCTGCTGTACGTGCCCAGCGGTGGGTTTCTGGCGCTGCGCTGGCCGCGCAGCATTCTGCTGCACGTCCCAGCCGTCGGCTGGGGTGTCGGGGTGGTGGTCCGCGGCTGGCCGTGCCCGCTGACCAGGCTGGAGGAGTGGGCACGGGCCCGGGCCGGACTGGACCCGCTGCCGACGGCGGGCTTCATCGAGCGCTACGTTGCCGGCGTGGTCTACCCCCCGGGCAGCACCGGTTTCGCGCAGGCCGCCGCCTTCCTTGCGGCAGGGGCTTCATGGGTGGTGCTCGCCGGACAACGCGCTCGGCGCGCTCAGTCGGCGTCCCTGCCCTCCCGGCTGCGGTCATAGGCCCGCGCCCGCAGACTGGCAAGCCACCCCGGATACAGCTGCACCCCCGGTGCGGTGTTCAGGATCGGGTCGAACGACACATCTTCACCCTCGCCGGCGTCCACCAGCCGGCGCAGCGTGAGCCGCGCAACGGGCCCGAATTCCGACCTGCCGCGGGCCTGGTCGAGCGCCACGTCGACCTCGCCGTCCTCCACCCGCCGGCGGATGCTGTCCAGTGATACCCCGAGGCCGTCGACCTCGGTCAACACGCGGGCGCGCAACCACCAGTTGACGTCTCGGTATCGCAGCGCCATCAGGCTGGTCAGCGTGTTCCCGGTCCACGAACCGACGGGCCGCAACCCGATGGCCCGGCCGAGGACACTGGAACCGGCCGACGCCAGCAGAATGTCCCACGCTGCGCCGTCATCGGCCTGCGGCGGGATCCGCAAGGCCAACCCAATGGCGTCGGGCAGTGCACCGGGCGTTCCGGCGGCCTTCGACACCCGGGCAACCACGTCACAGGACGGGATCGGCAAGCCGACATCGGCGGGCGCCAGCCGCTCGATCGAACCCTCGGCCAACAAGCCGTCCGGATGGAAAATCCGCGCGCGCCGGATCGCAGATCCCCAACGAAACGGCACCGCTGCTAGATCGGTGAGACTCATGAGGGTCGCATTCCCGGAAGATCCCGCGCGGAAACCGCAACATCGAACACCGCCGGCGTCTGGCTGGCCGTTTATCACGTCGGCCCGGATGATCGGCCCGAAGCTTCGTCTCGCGTAACATTCGATCACCGGCGCTTCCGCTATGACGAATACGCCGGATTGGGCTGAAGGCGAAAGGAATTGCCGCCTGTGAGGTGTGGGCGAGCAGCCAGCGGGTAGTTAAGCAGGGTCATACATTTACTGTTTTGGAGGAATCATGGCTAGTGGTGTCGCAACGGTGTGGTTACCGGTCGAAGACATGGGCCGGGCGGTCCGGTTTTACGGTCAAACTCTTGGACTTTCGGTGAAACGCGAAGGCGATGACTGGTCCGAGCTGGATGCCCACGGCGTCACGATCGGGCTGAATGCTCGTGAGGCAACGCACAAGGGCGGCACCGGAGGAGCTGTGCTTAGCTTTCAGCCTGACGGCGATCTCTACAACGAGGTGGTGCGGCTCACCGAGGCAGGCGTCGAGTTCGTCGACGAGGTGAGCTCGCATCCGTGGGGTCGCATCGCCTCGTTCAAGGACTCCGAGGGCAACGATCTCCAGCTGTACGAACCGCCTTCGGAATAGGTCAACGCACCGTAAAGTAGGTGCTCACAACGGCTTCGCGTCCCCCCTGCCGCAATCTGGCGCACGATACAGCTAGCTGTGGATCGCGTCGATCACCCTTTCCGACCGCCTTGGTTCATGGCAACGCCGCAGCGGCCGTAAGTTGATGCGTTATGCATTCTGAATTGCGGCCGCAAGCGTTGGCCGGCACGGCGGCGATAGTGACCGGTGGCGGCCGGGGACTCGGGCGCTTGTTTGCCCAAGGGCTGGCGGGCGCCGGAGCCGCCGTCGGCCTCATCGCCAGGTCAGCGGATCAACTCGCGGAAACGGTACGGGTCGTGCAGAAGGCCGGCGGCGTAGCGGTCGCAGCGGTTGCCGATGTCACCGATCCGGCCACGACCGAGGCTGCCATCAGCCAGTTACAAAATGAACTGGGAGATATCGACCTGCTGGTGAACAACGCCGGAGTCAACGGCCCGATCGGCCCGGCATGGGAAGTGGCCGAAGACGACTGGTGGCGCACCGTCGAGGTCAACCTACGCGGCGTCGAGCTGTGCAGCCGCCTGGTACTGCCCGACATGATCGCCCGCCGCCGCGGGCGCATCGTCAACATCACCAGCCGCGCCGGCGTCTACCGATGGCCGATGCTGTCGGCATACTCGGTCTCCAAAGCGGCGGTGGTGAAGTATGCCGAGAACCTCGCGCAGGAAACCAAGCGATACGGCATCGCGGTCTTCAGCCTGCATCCCGGCCTGCTGCCCATCGGATTCGGGGAGCTGGCGCTCGCGGCCACCGACATGCCCGCCGCGGGACCGCAAGCGGCCGTGAGCGATTGGTTCCGCGGGCAGATGGCGTCCGGTGGGGGTGCCGACCCGGCCCAGGCCGTCGAACTGCTGACGCGATTGGCAACCGGGCAGGCCGACGTGCTCAGCGGACGCCACCTCACGGTGGGCGACGATCTGGACGACATGGTCGCCCGTATCGACGAAGTACGCCGCGCGGACTCGTATCTCCTGCGCGCCCGCACGTTGGACGGCGACTGATCACCGCGCGGTCGAACCCGTTTCCTTCAACACGTTGCCGGGAGTCGGCTGCAGCGTTTCGCGTGCGAAACTGCCCGCTTTCATCAACGGGATCACCAGCACGTCGAAAACCCGGGGCAGTAAGCGGTAGCCGGCCAGCATCGGGTAGTTCGTCCAGCCGACCTGGCGCTCGCTGGGCCGCCCCGAATCCGCGGCGGCCACCACCGCACGAGCGACCGCGGCCGGCGGGTCGTTGACCGGCAGGACCTTCGCGATCCGACCGAAATAATTGGCGGCCAACGGATACACCGGAGTGTCCACCGCGCCGGGGTAAATACCGTGTACGACAATTCCCGGCATTTCGCGCGTCTCCTGCCGCAGTATCCGGATGAGTGCCGTGACGGCGAATTTGCTGGCCACATAAGCCCCCATGAATGGCACCGCGGCTTGTCCGAGAACCGATCCCACCAGCACCAGCTGGCCCTCGCCGCGCTGGCGGAAGTGTGACAACGCGCATCGGGCGACGTTGGCGGCGCCGAGCACGTTGGTCTTGATCACCATGTCGAAGATGTCGGCCGGCACCTCGGTGAAGCGACCGAACGCGGCCAGCGCGGCATTCTGCACGACGACGTCGATTTCGCCGAACCGTGAAGTTGCGGCACCGAAAAGCCGTTCCACCTCGGTCCGCTCGCTGATGTCGGTGGGCTGGACCACGACGTCAACCGCCCCGGCCTGCGTACACTCCTCCGCCACCGCTTGCAGCCCATCGAGTCCGCGGGCAGCCAGTGCCAACCGGCATCCGCGTGCGGCGTATCGGAGAGCGGTCTCACGGCCGATGCCGCTGGACGCCCCGGTGATCAGCACTGTCTGCGGACCGGTCACCTCCCACCCCACACCGAACTCGCAGTCATCCTCATCGACGCGCCTCCAATCCGTTCACTTTCTTAAACATTCTCCGACTACCCAACCCTTGGGTCAGGTAATCCACCAACGCCGACAGCGGCATGGTTTCGCCGGGCGCGAGGCCGGGTACCGCGCTCAAATGTTTAAGTTATTTAACGATCCGCATGAACGAGGCAGTGCGACAAGAGGAGTGCTGCCTCGGTGGGGCATGGTCGGCCGCTGTCGGCACAGGGTCAACGGCTGGTGCAGATCGATCGGCTCGGTGATCGCGGCGTGGTCGAGGTGCAGACGCCGGACCATGGCGTGCTGGCGGTGGGACTGACTCCCGACCAGACGCCGTTTGCGGTGAGCAACATCTGCCGGCATCAATTCGGCGGTCTGGGCCGAGGACGCGTCACCGATTCGGGGTGCCTGGAGTGCCCATCGCATCGGGCGCGCTACGACGTCACCGCCGGAACGATGGTCGAAGGTCCCAAGGGCCGCGTGTTCGGCTTAAACCCTATTCCTTCGTCGTCAGGTCGGTGGCCAACCGCCTCCGGCTGAAAGTGCATCCGGTCGAACTGCAACACGACGCCATCTGGCTACGGGAGTGACCGTCTCGCTTTTCGGTCCCTCTGCCCGGGGTAAACGCAGCTGCCGCCGAGAAAAGGCCGGTTCGCCAAAGGCATTGCCGATGCCGCCCCCGACGCACCGGGGTAACCGCGCCGGCCTGGGGTGAGCCGTGTCAGCCCTCGTTCGCAACTGAGGCCGGGCTGATCGGCAAGCTGAAAAAAGCCGTCGACCCAGACACGCCCTGAGCACCGGGAGCCTGGGGGCGCAGCATCTGGGCAACCAGCTCTGTCTGGCAGGCCAAACCAAGGCCGCAGATGCCCGTGAACAGGCGGCGCCCGTTCGTTTACGCCTGCGAGGAGCGGGTATCAGCCGGGAACAGATATTTAATTAACTGAAGGAGTTTTTCATGGCTCGGGCCACTATTTTTCATCAGCTGCACGATGTCGGCTTGGCCGCGTGGTTCGGAGGGACCCTCGCGAACGCGGTAGCGCTGAACAAGGCCGCCTCGGCCGCCGGCAACGCGTCGCGCACCGGCGCGGTCGCCAACGAGGGATGGGACAGATGGACGCCGGTCAACGGCGGGGCCATCGGTTTGCATCTGGTCGGCTCCGCAGGGCTGGTCAAGCATGACCTGGGCCGGATGCGAGCACAAAAAGGCGTGCCGACCATGGCTGTGGTCAAGACCGCGCTGACCGCCGCAGCACTGGGCGTCACGGCCTACAGCCGTAAACTCGGCCAGAAGGTGTCCCAGCAGCACGCGACGCCGGCGGCTGACGGCACCACTCCGATCTCCGCGACGCCACCAGACGTCGCCGCTGCGCAAAAGCAACTCACGCAGCTGCAGTGGCTGGTTCCCGCGATCACCGGAGCCATCCTGCTGATCGCCTCGTATGCCAACGAGCAATACCGGCCCGAAGAGGTGTCCAGGGGTGTGGTTCAGCGCCTGCTGAGTTCATGACCGACGGCGTCATGCTCACGGTCGACCGGGTGATCGCCGCGCCACCCGAGGCGGTATGGAAACTGTTGGTGGACCTTGATGCGTGGCCGCAATGGGGTCCCCCGATCCGGCGAGCCGAACTCGATCGGCCCTTCGACAAACTTCAGTGGCGTGCCACCGGTCACGTGTACACCTGGCTGCCGGTGGGAGTGCCGTTTGTGGTCACCGAGTTCGAGCCCGGCAGGTACTGGGCATGGACGGTGGCCGGGCTTCCCGCCACCAGCCATCGGGTCGATCCGGTCGAAGACGGCGCACGGGTCGCTTTCGCCGTGCCGTGGTGGGCGGCGCCTTACATGAGTGTGTGCGTGGTCGCGTTGCGGCGCATGGAGAAGATGCTGACCGGGTCGGCCAACAGCTGACCCGGCTTCAGCGTGCCCCGCCGTGCAGGAAAGCCGCCGTGTCGTAATAAGTTCGGAACGCGTCGATGGTGTCTCCGTGTGCTTCCAGCACGCTTACTCCGTCGTAGCGAAAATCAGTGCCGTCACTCAAGGTTCCTTGCGACGTCCACTCCAGGAAGGCGATCCCGTCCCCGGTGGTGGTGTGCCGGAACGACGCGTTGATCTCGCCGAACACATCGCGGTACTGCTGCCAGAATGTTCGGGCGCCGTGCTTCCCGTGTTCTTGCCGTGGCACACCGGCTTTGCTCAGCGTGGCGTCATCGCCGAACAGATCAACCAGAGGTCCAACCTCACGATTACGGTGCAACTCCTCCAACGCGGCGACGAATTGTTGAGCCAGTTTCTGCATTCGCACCGGATACCCGCTACGAAGCGGATCACACTCGGGTGGCGGTGCTTTCCACTGCCGCGCAGTACGTTCGAGACTGCGTCAGCGACGGGTCCGCAAGATCTGCTGCGCCGTTCGGCGGCCACTGACCAGCGCGCCCTGAATGGAGGCGGTGTCACGATGGTCGCCGCACAGCCACATTCCCGACGAGGTGCGGACCGGGCGCCGTACCGTGAGCGGCGGCAACTGCGCCGGCAGGGCATGGCGAATTTCGTGGCGGACCAGAAGAGTCCAATCGCCGCTGTCGAGGCCCAGGATGTCCGCCGCATGTCGACGGGTCACGGTCTCAGGCGTGGTGGTGCCGTCCTGCGCCGGTAACGCCGACGCGGCGATCAGATGTCGCCCGGGCGGCGCGTAAGTCGGTGCGGCTGCGCTGATGACCGCGGTGTTCAGCACCGGTCCATGAGCGCGCGGACGTCCGTCGATCCACAGCGTCGCCGATCCCGCAACCGGCTGGTCGGTCGACCACCAATCGGTGACGACGCTGTGCATTGACGGCGCAGCTTCATCGGTCAGCCCCGCCGCGGCCAGCGGATCCGTGGCGACCACGACGTGTCGTGTGCGAATCGTGTGGTCTTGAGCGAAGACACGGTAGCCGTCTGCGTCCTTATCTATGCGAGAAACGTTTCGGTTGAGCGAAATTCGTTCTGTCAGCGCGCTTGCCATCAGTGTCGGTAGGGCCTGCATGCCATCGGCCGGCAGTGCAGGCACCCCCAGCGCGAAGGTGCGCGCCAACAGTAAAGCGAACGCGTTGGAGCTGCTGCCGGTGGCGTCGAGCAGAACACCGGCGAGGAACCGTTCGATGACCCGCCGTACCTCACCCCGTACGCCCGCCCGGTTCAACGCCTCGGCGAGACTGCGATCCGTGCGCCGGGAGGACTTGAGCGCTTTCGGTCGCAGCGCCGGAGCGGCCCACCGAGTCACCGCCACCAGATCACCGAGCCCCAACTCCGCCTTGGCGAACATGCCGGGAGTCTGCGCGGGATGACGCAGCGGGTGAACGTACCGCGCTGTCCCCCGCTCCTGGCGAACCGCGACTCCGGCCTCGAATTCCTGCAGGTTTAGCGCGGAAAGGTCAACGGCGCGTCGCAGTTCCGGGTAGGCGGGGTTGAGCACCTGAAACCCGCGGTCACAACGAAAACCATCGACGTTGTCGGTGCGCACCCGCCCGCCCACCGCGTCACCGGCCTCCCACACCGCCACGTCGCAGCCGGCGGACGCCAGCACGGCGGCACAGCGCAAACCCGCCAGCCCGGCGCCGACGACCAGCACTTCAGCCTTTGTCGTCACCGGACTCCCACTGACTGGCCAAAGCCGTCGTGCGGACCCTGGTCCGGGCCTGGCTACCCGAGGCCACGGAAACTGTGCGAGCCGTGTCGGTTTCCGGCATCACAACCCTCAGGCCGGCGCCTGGTGCCGGGACCTCGCCGCGGCGACTGCCTCGCGGTGATCGACGATCCGGGTCGGATAGTCCTGTTGTGGCTCGTCCAACTCCCACGGCCGGTGCACTTGTGCGGTCTTGATGTGCGCGAGCTCCGGGATCCAGCGGCGCACATAGTCCCCGTCGGGATCGAATCGTTCGGCTTGCCGCAGCGGATTCAGCACCCGGTACGGGCGGGTGTCGGTGCCGGTGCCGGCCACCCATTGCCAGTTGAGTTGGTTGTTGGCGATGTCGCCGTCCATGAGCAGACTCATGAAATGCCGCGCGCCGAGTCGCCAGTCCAGCTGCAAGGTTTTCGTCAGGAAGCTGCCGGTGATCAGTCGGGCCCGGTTGTGCATCCAGCCTTCGGCCGCAAGTTGACGCATTCCGGCGTCGACGATCGGGTAGCCGGTGCGACCCTGACGCCAGGCCTCGAACATGTCCGGGCTTTCCCGCCAGCCGCCCTCCTTGCTTCGATAGTCGTGCCAGGCAGTGTCGGGACGGGCAGCCAACAGCTGGGCATAGAAATCCCGCCAGGCCAGCTGGCGGACGAACGCGGTGGCACCTTCGGTGGACGAATTGCTGCGATACGCCAGTTCACCGGGGGAGATACAACCGAAATGAAGGTAGGGCGACAGCCGCGACGTCGCGTCGGCGGCAAGGTTGTCATGCTGATCGTGGTAGTCGTCGACCGGGCCCGCCAGCCACGCCTTGACCACGCGCCTGGCGGTTGTCTCACCACCCACAGTCAGCTTCGGTGACGGTGTGCCCGAGCAAAGTTGGTTCGGCGCCGGCAGTGGTTCGGTGTGCACCTTCGCCACGTTCAGGCTCGACGGGGCGGGCACCACGCGTCGCGTCGCGGCGTGCAACCACCGGCGGTAGTAGGGCGTGAACATCGAGAAGTGGCCGTGCCCGCCGTGGGGACTGATCTCTGCCGGCTCGGAGACGGTGACGCTGGACGAATGGACCTTCAGCCCGCAGTTGTGGGTGGCCAAGCGTTCCCGCAGTTGCCGTTCGCGTCGCTGGGCGTAACCGCTGACGTCCGAGGCCACATGCACTTCGGCGATCGACAGCTCCGCCACCAGCCGCTCCACTTCGGCGACGACCGGCCCGTGTCGCACAGTCAAATGCCCGCCACGGCGACGCAGCTCGTCGTCGAGTTCGGTGAGCGCGGCCGCCAGGAAGCTGGCTTTGTTCGGCGTCAGATAACTGCTGGAGGTGATGCCATCGTCGACCACGAACAGCGCCACGAATGTGTCGCCACTTTTCGCTGCCGCCGCGAGCGCCGGATTGTCGTGCACCCGTAGGTCTCTGGTGAACAACGCCATTGTCATGGCCATACTCGTGTCCTTCCTAGATCCTTTTCGCCTCTGTTGTCGCGTCCACTCAGGGTGGCCCGTTGCCAAGCTCGCTCTGGTGAGCGACCACTTCGTCGAGGTCTTTCAACCGCTGCATGCCCGCCAGCGCCCGGGCCATCCGCCGATTGCCGGACAACCGGTTGGCGTTGCGGGCCAGAAACGACCAGTATCCGCCGGTGAACGGGCAGGCATCCGCGCCGACACGCCTGCCCGGGTGGTAACGGCACGGACCGCAGTAATCGCTCATGCGATCTATGTAGGCGCCGCCGGCGGCGTAGGGCTTGGTGGCCAGCAATCCCCCGTCGGCATGCTGCGACATGCCGATGACGTTGCCGATCATCACCCAGTCATAGCCGTCGACGAAGCAGCGGCGAAACCAATCCGCGACCGCGGCAGGATGCCAACCGCGCTGCAGCGCGTAGTTGGACAACACCATCAGCCGCGGGATGTGGTGCACCCAACCGTGGTCACGCACATCGGCCAGGATGTTTTTCAAGCAACGCGCCTGCACGGCGTCGGCATCCAATTCGGCAAACCATTCCGGCAGTGCCGACCGGGCCGCCAATGCGTTGCGCCGGCGGTACGCCTCGCCGAAGTGCCAGTAGTTGTGCCAGATGTAATCGCGCCAGCCGACGAGCTGGCGAATGTAGCCCTCGACACTTGCAAGAGGAGCCGCTCCACTGCGGTAGGCGTCTTGAGCCGCATACGCGCATTCCAACGGGTCGAGCAGCCCGAGGTTCATCGGAGCGGACAACGCGCTGTGTGCCATCCAGATGTCGGACGCCAGCATCGCGTCCTGGCGGGGTCCGAAGTGCGGCAACCGCTCCCGCAGGAACGCCCCCAAAGCGCGCTGGGCTTCGCCGGCCGTCACGGCGAATTCCCGCGGACCGTCGCGGCCGACGAACGAGACGACGCCGTCGCGTTCCCAGCGATCCAAATCGTCGCGGACTTCCTGGTCGATCTCGTCTTCGGATGGCCACCATGGTGCCGGAACACCCAATCGCTCGGTGTGTTTGGGCGGTGGCTCGCGGTTGTCGGCGTCGAAGTTCCACCGGTACCCGACCGGTTCGTTACCGTCCATCAGCAACTCGAAGCGGCGCCGCGCGTCGCGGTAAAAATTCTCCAGCAGCAGGCCGCGCTGGTTGCCCGCCCACCGCTCGAATGTGGCGCGGTCGGTGCAGAATCCCCGATGCGGCAGCACTTCGACCGCGGGTAGCGAGTGCACGAACTTCTCGGCCGCCCAAGAGGTGGGGCTGCAGACACTGACTGGCTCGTTGACCTTGTCGAGAGCCTCGCGGTAGGTGCGGGTCTGCAGGAACACTGCCTGATCGCCGAGTTCGGCGGCCCGATGACGCAACGCAGACAACACCAGGTGCGCCTTGCGGCGATGAAAGCGGCTGCGCTCGAACACGGCTCGGGATTCGATCAACAACACCGGCTGGTCGGGGTCGTCGAGGAAATGCGGACCCAGCTGATCGGCGAAACACCAGCGCCGCGCAGCCGAAGTCATGACCGGTTCCACATGATCAGGCGTCGGAATGCACCGCCCGCTCGGTGACGCCCACCGCTGACATCTCTGCCGCCGCTGCATCGGTCAGTCGCGCGAAACCGCGAGCGATGTCACGAGCGATACCGCCCCGAAAAGCCCGTCGCAACGGTGCGGCGCCGACCGGGAAGGTTTCACCACGCGCGATGTCGTGATCGGCGCACACACCGTCGTTTTTCAACGATTCCGTCAGCGACACCGCCAGCACCCGCGGCAGCGGGGTGACCAGGTTCACCCATAGGGCTTGCCGCACTTGTTTCGGGTCGGTGACATCCCCCTCGACCACCTCTACGCGGGCCCGCCACGGCACGTCGTCCAGTTTGGCGGTCGTGCGCCCCATGACCCGCACCTCATGGTTGGCCGTCAGCAGTTCGGGAACCAGGCGGCTACCGAGATAGCCGGTGGCGCCGAAGACGACGCAGCGCATCGTTTCCCTCCCCGTTGCGGAATCCTTCATTAGATTAATTATTAAGATTATAGTGTCAACTTTAGACATATCCGGATTGGTGATCGAAGCAGTGGGTAGACCTCCTGGGGAGCAGTTGGCTGAGCGAGAGGGAACCACCATGGCTGACGAGAATTTCAAGAAGGGCGACAAGGTCCAGTGGAAAAGCCACGGCCAGAACGTCAAAGGGAAAGTGGAGGAGAAAATCACCTCCGACACTAAGGCGGCCGGCCGGGATGTTCGTGCGTCGAAAGACGAACCACAATACCGCGTGACCAGTGACAAGACGGGCGCCGACGCCGTGCACAAGCCTGGTGCTCTCAATCGTGAAAAGTAACGACGACACCTGGCGGGACTTCCGCAGCACCGTCAACATGACGGCGAAAGAGCTTGAAAGGTGGCTGGACACTGGCCCATCCGGTTCAGTCGGTCAGAAGAAGGGCACCAAGGAGTCAACCGGGCATGCCAGCGGCCGGCGCATCGTCACGATACTGAAGACCAAGAAGGGCGATCTGACCGATGACGACTTCGCCCACATGCGCAAAGTCGTCGGCTATGCCAAGCGCCACCTGAACCAACGGCCGTCTGGTGACGTGAGCGACAGCCGATGGCGGTACTCGTTGATGAACTGGGGCCACGACCCGACAAAGAGCTGAGCAGGTCAGCGCTCTCAGCTGTCCGGCGCAGTCGGCACAACCTCGGGATGTTTGTCATGCCAGTCTTTTTCGACGTTGCGGACACGCCTTCGCTGGGCATAAAGCCAGGTCGCCGCCGCCGCCGCTGCCACGACAGCGATCGCAATGCACACCGCGGCCCACGCGTACCGCTGGTTGGCCAGCGCTGCCAAGCAACCGACGAAAGCAACCACTCCGAACGCTGCGAAGATCAGCCCCGGGATTGCGGCGGTGTTCTTCATCGTCACACCCGCGTGTGGTCGAGTCGTGCGGTAATGATCGACCGGGTCTTCCGCGGTATTACCCATGGCTACCCTCTCCTCCCCTAGCCGATCCGGCCATTGTTTCGCGACAGCATCGTCGTCGCCGAGTCCGCCCACCGCCCGGTGTCGCGGGCGCTGATCAATCGGAACCGTGTCCGTTGGACGATCCGTTGCGGTGTCCGTTGGTCAAGCCGTTGGAGCCGTTTTGACGCTCACGCAGGGCAAGCATGGCGCGGTGTTCGCCGGCGTCCTGAGCTTCGCGCAGGGCGGCGCCCTCGGCGGGCGGGTCGGCGCGCAGCAGGCTGCCCGAGCCCGGTGAACCGGCCGAGCCGAGCCGGTTCATCTTGCTCGGCACCGGAGCGCCCTGGTAGGCCAGCGGCAACGGGTGACCGTGCTCGTCGACCGGTCCCAACGGTTGATGCAGTTCGATGTAGGCCCCGTGCGGCAGTCGTTTGATGATGCCGGTCTCGATGCCATGCTCGAGCACACCGCGGTCGCTGCGCTGCAACCCCACACACCAGCGGTAGGCGGCGAAGTAGACGATCGGCGGCAACACCACCATCCCGATGCGTCCCATCCAGGTGGTGGCGTTGAGCGAGATGTCGAACTTGTAGGCAATGATGTCGTTCATCGCGCTGAACGTGAGCACCATGTAGAACGCGATCGCCATGGCACCCACCGCGGTGCGCACCGGCACGTCGCGCGGGCGCTGCAGCAGGTTGTGATGGGCGTAGTCACCGGAGAACCGCTTCTCCAGGAACGGATAGATCGTCAGCAACAAAAGAATCACGCCCATGAGGATCGCCACGGCAACGGCGGCGGGCACGGTGTGTCCGCCGATGTAGAACTCCCACGGCGGCCACAACCGGATCAGTCCATCGGTCCACATCAGGTAGAAGTCCGGCTGCGAGCCGGCGGAGATCTGAGATGGCTTGTAGGGGCCCAAATTCCAGATCGGGTTGATCTGCAGCAGACCGCCCATCAGGCCCAGGATCGCGACCGTCATCGCGAAGAACGCACCGGATTTGACCGCGAACACCGGCATCACCCGCACCCCGACCACATTGGTCTCGGTGCGACCCGGCCCGGGAAACTGGGTGTGCTTCTGAAACCACACCAGCGCCAGATGAATACCGATCAACGCCAGCATGATGCCCGGGAACAGCAGAATGTGAATCGCGTAAAGCCGTGGGATCAGGATGCCGCCCTCGGCGCAGTTGTAACCCACACCACCACAGGGGAAGTCACCGCCGAACAACGCCCAGTGCAACCAAGTGCCGACCAGTGGTATGCCCAAGGTGATCGAGGACAACGCGGCCCGGATACCGGTGCCCGAGAGTAAGTCGTCGGGCAGCGAGTAGCCGAAGAACCCCTCGAATATCGCCAGGATCAACAGCACCGAACCGATCAGCCAGTTGGCTTCCCGGGGCCGGCGAAACGCCCCGGTGAAAAAGATCCGCGCCAAGTGCACCATGATCGAGGCGGCGAAAAGTAAAGCCGCCCAGTGGTGCACCTGGCGCACGAACAGCCCACCGCGCACCTCGAAAGAGATGTTGAGCGCCGATTCGTAGGCCTTCGACATCTCCACCCCACGCAACGGCTGATAGATCCCGTTGTAGGTGACCTCGGCCATCGACGGGTCGAAGAACAGCGTCAGATACACACCGGTGAGCAACAACACGATGAAGCTGTACAGCGCGATCTCGCCCAGCAGAAACGACCAGTGCGTGGGAAACACCTTGTTGAGCTGGCGGCGCACCGCCGCCGCCGGGTGATACCGCGTATCAATATCATCGGCCTGCCGCGCCAGCGCCGCACCCACGTCCACCTTCGGAATAAGATTCATATCGTCCCTACGCTTCGCCGCTGGGTTCGGTACTCACACGCACGGTTCGTCTCGGGACTCGGCAATCCGCTGCGCGAGCGTCGCCACCGGGGTGTTGGACTCCTGGGAACGTTGTCTGAGCCACTCGAACGCGGTGTCCGCGTCGACCTGGAAGCGTTCCATCAGCATGCCTTTGGCTTGTCCGATGATGTCCCGGGACGCCAGGCCTTTGCGGAACTGCTGTTCACGGCGCAGCATGCTCCAGGTCAGTGTGATGTAGGCGGCGAACACCCGCCCCAAGGTCACTGAATCCTCCGAGAATGCGTGCGCTTGCTCGGAGTACAGGTTGAGCGAAGCCGCACCGGGGCGATGAGCGAACAGCCGAAACGACATCAACGCCCGGATCGGCGTGTGTGCGATGGCCTCGAGGGAATAGCGCGGCCAACGCTCCTCGGTGCGGAGGTCGTCGACGCGGACTATCTGGTGTTGCGGCTCGCCCGATACGCAGGGACCCTCTTGGAACATTCGTTGAATCTCGTCGAGCACGACCGGGTACCGATCCGTCGCCGCCAAAGTGTCGATCTCGCCGGATCGCCGGCTGATCGTGATGGCGGCGTAGGCGGCACCGGGAACGAGCTGCGCCGCCTGACCGGTCAGCTCGTCGAGCGTCGAATCCACATCGCGATCGCCATCCGTCTGCCGCTGGAGCTCCAAGATCAGGTCACTCATGCGACGCAGGCTCGAGCCGCCGGAGATCAGCGAGGTCGCAGTGCCTTGATCCATAACGACTCCCTTCCGACGATGCGAGTTGCCCGAGCACAACCAGAGGATTTATTCAGCAACTTAACTATTAAGTTTATAGCCAAACCTCAGCACTCGCAATCGTCGGCCGCTCCGGGCGCCGCACCCAGCCGCTACCAGCCCGACGAACCCGGTATGCCTTTGAACGGGCCGCGGATCCAGCTGGTGATCCACCCGCCATAGAAGCCGCCGGGCTGCGGAATCACCTGCTCGCCGTTGACAGTGCAGCGGTCAACCTCGCCGGCCATCACGGCGACAGCATCGGAGATCGCCGCATACTCCGGACTTGGCGCCCGGTATGTCCAGGCAGCCCGCGATGCCTCCCGGCTATCGGTCACCAAGTCGAAATAGCTGGCCTGTCCCTTCCACTCACACCATGACGAACCAGGCGCGGGACGCAGGACGTCGGCGGCGAAAGCGGCCCGCGGCAGGTAATACGTCGGCGGGTGGCTGGTCTCGAGCACCCGCCAGGCCCATGTTGTCGAAGCGACGATCCGGCCGCCCAACTCCACAGTGATCGAGCCGGTGAACTTCTCCAGCCGTGGCGGACGTGGGTAATCCCAGACCGATTCCTGACCGGCACCGGGTACACCCGGCTTGGGCAGAGGTTTCATCGGGTTGTCGGGCTGGTACGGATGCGAATCGGTCCACGACACGGCTGAGCGGGATCGCGCACAACGCCCCGTTGCACGATCTGCACGTCACCGGCTTGAGCCATGTCGAAAGCGATGATGCGGCTCTGCGCGGTGAGCTGCCGCCAGTCCTCGCCGCCGACGGCCCGGGCCGCATCGGAGGGACAGATGCTGGCCGCCGGTCCGCGATGGTGCGCCAGCGCCAGAATTGCCGCGCGAAGGCGGGTAAGCACTGGTCCGTCGGCGAGCGCAGTTTGTGCCGCAGCCGCCGCCGGCCCCGAATCGGCCGCAACGCGGGTCAGCTCTGTTTGTAGCTTGGCGTGACCGGCTGACACACTGACAGGTTAAGCGAGAAACGTTGTTGACTCAGGACTCGAACGCGATCGGAGCGCCTCATGGCACGCAGAATAGAGCGCGGCCACCACTTTCCTTACCGCTACGACCGTCGACTGGCACCGCTGTGGGGACCGTTTCGCGCGTGGCCGGGCAGCCAGGGGGTGACGCTGACCGACGATGGGCGCCTCGTTGCCCGTTATGGCCCATTCCGAGTCGACGTGCCGCTGTCAAACGTGCAGGAAGCCCATGTGACCGGCCCATACCGCTGGTGGACCGCTGTCGGGCCCAGACTTTCGATGGTCGACGACGGCCTCACGTTCGGTACCAACGCACACGCCGGCGTGTGCGTCCACTTCCAGCCACCGATTCACCGCGTCCTGGGCTTTCGTGACCATTCGGCGCTGACTGTGACCGTCGCCGACACCGAAGGATTGGCGGCCGCGCTCAACAGTTCCCGATAGCCCCGCAGGGGCGCGACATGGCCGGAAATGCTGGTCTGGCGATAGATAGCAAGTAATTCCGTTACCCTTGATCGACGTATCGCCGAGAAGGGTGCGGTTAGGTGAGCAAGCGCGGCGTGAAGAACGCACCGCTGAGCCGGGCGGAGCTGGAGAAGCTGATGTCGGCCGACATGCGGGCGGTGACCGCACAATCCGACCGTATCGGCCGCTACTTTGCGCGTCGAAACGACGTCAGTGGCAGCGATTTCCATGCCTTACTGCACATCATGGTCGCCGAAACTTTCGGCACTCCGCTGACGTTGGCTCAACTGCGCCAGCGGATGGACGTCTCTCCGGCGGCGATCACCTATCTGGTGGACCGGATGATCGACGCCGGACACATTCGGCGCGAGCCTGATCCGGGAGACCGGCGAAAGACGCTAATTCGCTACGAGACCAGCGGGATGGCTCTGGCACAGGACTTCTTCCGCCCGCTCGGTGCTCATCTGCACAAAACGCTGGAGGCTTTGCACGATAACGACCTGGTGGCTGCACACCGTGTATTCACGGCGATGGCCACGGCGATGTCCAACTTCGAAAACGACCTGTTGCAGGAACATCAGTCTTCAGCTGCCGCGCGAGCCGCGGCAACAGCTGAGCGGGGCCGCAAACTGGTGCGGTGACGCGAAAATCCGTTCTCGGAACGGCTATCGCGAGCGCGCCGGCTCGAGTATCTGCTGCTCTATCAAGTCGGCACCATGGGCCACCCCGCCCGTCGCGGCGAAACCGGTAGCGACCCGACGTGCGCCCTCGGTCATCGTCATGGCTCGGCGCACCGCTGACCGGAGTCGCCGCGCGGTGAGCTTCTTGGCGGGCAGCCGAGTTCCGCAGCCGGCCACCTGTACCCGCCGGGCTACTTCCGCCTGATCACGCGCGAAGGGAACGACGCACACCGGCACGCCGCGGTCCAGCGCTCTGACGGTGGTGCCCATTCCCCCGTGGGTGATTGCGCAGCAGGCGCGGGTGAGCACCAGATCGTGCGAAACGAATCGGGACACCGTGGCGTTGGACGGTCGTGGCAGGCCGGCCGGAACGCCAGCCGGGAAGGTCGCCACGACGTGCACCGGCTCGTCGGACAGGGCCTGCAATGCCGTTGCGGCCAGAACCGCATCGGCTTGCTTGATCGAGGAGGTGCTGACCAGTACGACAGGGCGATCGATGTTCTTGAGCCACTCGGGCTCCGCTGCCGGTGCGGATGCGACGGTGCAGGCACCGATGAGATGCACCGCCTCCCCCCAGCCCTCATGGGGATACTCGAACGGCTCGCCGCCGACGGCCAAAAGCAGCGGCGGGCGCCGCATCAAGGCGTCCACGGTTCTCACCGCGGGCACCCCCAGCTGCGCGCGAATCGCGTTCACCCGCGGCAGTATCGGCCGGTCGAAGAGATATCGGACGAACGGGCGCATCGACGCGTCGCGCACCGCGCCGACGATGCCTGGCAGGGGTCGCAACCCCGGGCCGAACGGCGGCACACCCGGTGACCTCAAGTAGGGGCTGAACGGGGAGAACACCAGCCACGGAATGTGTTCGGCTTCGGCGAGAGACATCGCACCCCAACAATTTGCGTCCACGATCAGCGCATCGGGTTGCACCCGCTGCATGGTGGCCCGCAGGTCGTCGACTTCGTAGACCGCCCGCCGGCACAACACATCGATGGACATCTTCAGCACCGCTAGGGCGCTCCTGGCGGTCCAATCCTGGCCGGCGACCGCCTCGATCCGCGGGTCCACCGGTTCGGTGTGCACGCCTGCTCGTCGCATCCGCGGCACTTCGACGGCCATGGTCTGCAAGTGCACTTCATGTCCGCGCTCGACCAATTCGCCGAGCAGTGCACTCAGCGGCAAGAGATGGCCGAGCGCGGGTGAGCCGTAAGCCAGGATAACTGCCATGATTGCGATCGCGATCAGCGAGCCGGCAGCGCACCGACACTGCGCAGGGTGTCCAAATCTGTTGCACCACAACCGTGCAGGCAGATCTCAAGTTCCTCGATGAAACGCTCCAGCCATTCCGATGCAGCCTCGGCGGAGGCGATCGCCGGTGCCAGCAGCGGCCGGGCGACCGCCACCACGTCGGCGCCCAAGGCCAGCGCCTTGGCGGCGTCCATGCCGGTGCGGATACCTCCGGATGCGACCAGTGGGATGGCCGGAAATGTCTGGCGCACCTCCAAAATCGCGCGTGCCGTCGGTACGCCCCAATCTGCCAGGTCAGGATGGCGCACCTCGCCGTAGCGGACCAGCTGTTCGACTCGCGACCACGATGTTCCCCCCGCGCCGGCAACGTCGATCGCCGCCACCGCCGCCTCCCCGGATGGCCGAACCAGCGCAGCCGCAGCGGCAGCGCCGATCCCATGTCCGACTTCCTTGAGCAGCACCGGGTAGCTCAGCTCGTCGGCGACGTCGCAGAGCCGCTGCAGTGAACCGCCGAAGTCAGTGTCGCCGTTGCACTGTACTGCCTCCTGCAGCGGATTGGTATGGACCGCCAACGCGTCCGCTCCCACCCGGTCCAGGGCCTTCACCAGATCCGGAGCGGCGGCTTTGGTGACCTGGGCCAGGCCAATGTTGCCGAACAGCAGGATATCTGGCGCCACGTCGCGGACGGCGAAGCTGGTGGCCGCCCGCTCACCGAGAGCGTTGTCGAGCATGATCCGCTGGGACCCGAGCATCATGCCGAGGCCCAGTCGTTGAGCGGCCACGGCGAGGTTCCGGTTGATCGTGGCAGACATCTCCGCGCCGCCGGTCATTGCACCGACCAGCACCGGCGCGCGAAGCCGGGCACCGAGAAAGGTGGTGGACAGGTCGATGTCGGCCAGGCTGGTCTGCGTCAACGCGTTGTAGGGCAGCCAATAGCGCTCCAAGCCCGTTGTCACACCCCGGTAGGACACCTCGTCGTCGAGGCAGACGTCGATGTGGCGGCGCTTGCGGGTTTGGATCTCCGGGTGGTCAGGCGTCATGGCGGATCGGCTTCATCGTCACGTTGTCGGCGGTGTGGTTGTCGCTGATTTGAGTTCGTCCTGGTAGTGCCGCATAGCCGCGATCAGTGCGGTGAAAACCCGGTGTCCCGCCGCCAAGTCGTGGTCGCTGAGATCCGCCATCGCGGTCCGGGTGTGCTGCCCCAGCGGGACGAAGAACGCACGGGCCGTGTCGAAGCCGGGTTCGGCATAACGCAGCACCACTTTGCGGCGATCACCCGGGTGTGCTTCCCTGCGCAGATGGCCGGAGTCGATCATCCGGTCCACCAAGTAGGTGATCGCCGCGCCGGACAGTCCCATCAGCTGGCGAAGATCACCGGAAGTGATCGGCTCACCGGCGGTCTCGCCCACCATCACGTGTAGCAGCGCGCGAAAGTCGGTGGAACGCACGTCATGGGCCGCGGCGAACAGCCGGCCGATCTGGTCGGACTCCGCCGACAACACTCGCAGATCAGCCGAGATCATCGACTCCAGCGCGGCCCGGTCAGTTACGTGCTCATCAGAGACCATGGCGACCTCAGCATATCCGCTGAAACCGCATTTCATTCAGTTGATTAATACTTAAAAGATTGAAATGCTGGTTTCTGGCCGTTGGTAGGCGCTAGAAATTGTTGGAGGCGAAGTTGACCAAGCAAGCATTGACAGCCACCGCGCTGGCCGTCGCCGCTACTGCCGGAGTCGGCACCGTCGGTAATCGGTCCCAGACGGCAACCTGGTACGCGCGACTGCGGAAACCGGCCTATGTGCCGCCCGACGCCGTGTTTCCGGTGGCCTGGACATCGTTGTACGCCGACATCGCGGGCACCTCGGCCACGGCCATCGACCGGTTGCGTGCCACCGGCCAGCATCGCAAAGCCCGGCGATACACCGCCGCGCTCGGCCTCAACCTGGTGCTGAACGCCGGCTGGAGCTGGCTGTTCTTCCGGTACCAGAAACTGGGCCTTTCGGCCGTCGGGGCAGGGATTTTGGCCGTCAGTAGTGCCGACTTGACCCGCCGGACGGCCGATGCCGCGCCCCGCGCCGGACTGGCGCTGCTGCCCTACCCGCTCTGGTGTGCTTTTGCCACCATCATGTCCGCCGAAATCTGGCGCCTCAACAGATGACGGCGCCTATGGTCGTCAACTGAGTCGGGATTCAGGAGGGGGCTGGTGGCGATTTCCGTCCTGCGCACCGCCGAAGGCTGGTGGGTGCGCGGTGGCGCCCGCGCGGCCAAGATCGACACCGGTGCGACCACCACACGCGAGCTGCTCGCTGACCGGGCTGCCATCGATGCCGCCGCCGTCAGCAACGAGACGGTCCCGGTGGAAACTCTTCGCCTGCTGTCGCCGGTGACCGCGCCTTGTCGGGTGGTCGCTCAGATGACGAACTACGCATCGCACGCCAAAGACGCCGCGATGGACCCGAAGACAGTTCCGCTGACCTTTTTCCGCAAGGCGTCGGGCTCGGTCAGCGGACCCTTCGACGACATCGTCAAACCGCGTCATATCGCCCTGCTGGATTACGAGGTCGAAATCGGTGTGGTGATCGGCAGGGACATGGCCGTGGGAGCTGAGATCGCCGAGGCGAACCTGCCGGACTATGTCGCCGGCCTCGTCGTGGCCAACGACGTCTCCGCCCGCGACGTGCAGCTGACGAAAACCCAATTTTACGAAGCAAAGTCGTACCCGACTTTCACCCCCGTCGGTCCGGTTCTGGTGCTGCTGGATGCCGAGGAGCTCAAGCGGTTCGGCGATCTGCGGCTGCGGTTGCGGGTCAACGGCGAGCTGCGCCAGGACATGGTGGTTGCCGGCGACATGATCTATCCGCCGTTGGCGGCGTTGCAGGGGCTCGCGCGGTTTCAGCAGCTCGACGCCGGCGATCTGGTGCTGACCGGCACACCGGTGGGCACCGCGCTCAGCGCGCCGCCCAAACCCGTCGAGAAGCTGGCATTGATGCTGTCGACGCCGACCAGGCTGCGGCTGTTCTTCGCCCGGCAGAGCAGAAACCCGAAGTACCTGCACGACGGCGACATCGTGCAGACCAGCATCGCCACCGACGACAAGTCGCTCGACTTGGGCGAGCAGCGCACGGTGGTCAGGTTCGCATGATCCCGTCGGTCAGCGAGCGGCCTTTTTGCGGTCGATGTCGGCCAGGGCCGCGGCAAGTTCCGCGCGCTGCGCCGCTGACGTCTCCCACGCCAGCTGCCGATTTTTGACCACCTTGGCCGGCGCACCGACCGCGATGGAGTAGTCCGGTATGTCGCCCTTGACCACCGCGTGCGACCCCAGCACACAGCCTCGCCCGATCGTGGTGCCGCGCAGCACCGTCACCTTCGCCGCAATCCAGGTGTCCGGCCCGATGCGCACCGGGCTTTTGACGATGCCCTGGTCTTTGATCGGCAACGTGATGTCATCCATCCGGTGGTCGAAGTCGCAGACGTAGCACCAGTCGGCCATCAGCACCGAATCGCCGAGCTCGATGTCGAGATAGGTGTTGATGACGTTGTCGCGGCCCAGCACGACCTTGTCACCGAACCGCAGCGAGCCCTCGTGGGCGCGAATCGTGTTCTTGTCGCCGATGTGCACCCAGCGGCCGATCTCCAGCTGGGCGAGTTCAGGAGTCGCGTGGATCTCAACGTCCTTGCCGAGGAACACCATGCCGCGGGTGATGATGTGCGGGTTCGCCAGCTTGAACTTCAGCAGCCGCCAGTAGCGCACCAGATACCACGGGGTGTAGGCGCGGTGAACCAGCATCCACCGCAGTGATGCCAGGGTGAGGAACCGCGCCTGTCGCGGGTCGCGCAGCTTGGATCCCCGCCAGCGGCGATGCAGCGGCGCGCCCCACATGCTCGTCATGGCCGGAAAGCCTACAGCGAGGGAATACGGGTTACCCTCACCTGTACTCGATACCCTTGCTGCGGCCCTCCCGAGGCGTCTCGAAAGGATCTGGGACCCACACCGTGTTTCGGCGACTCCCCCGCTGTCGCCCGCCGAGTGTGCGGGTCATTGACGAAAAAGCCGTGAAACTGGGCAACGACGTACACCGTCGCCGCGCGGCGGGGACGGTGGCGTTGCGGATGTGGGGGGTGTTCGCGGCGGTCTGCACTGTCGCCCTCGGCGGCTGTGGCAACACCGACTCCTGGGTGGACACCGCACCCGCACGGGGCTGGCCCGCCCCATACGGCGACGCGGCCAACAGCGGCTACACGTCGATCGCCGGAGCGCCCACCCTGGGTTTGCAGTGGACCCGCTCGGTCAAGGGCGACCTGGGAGCAGCACCGGCTCTCAGCGCACGCAGCTGGATGGCTCTCAACGCGCAGACCCCGGCCGGGTGTTCGCTGATGGAGTGGGAGAACGACGACCGGGGTCGGCAGCGCTGGTGTACCCGGCTGTATCAGGGCGGCGGGTTCTCCGGGGCGCTGTTCGACGGTGTCGACAACGTCTATGTCGGACAGCCGGGCGCGATGCTGTCCTTTCCGCCCACGCAGTGGATCCGCTGGCGTCACCCGGTGATCGGGATGCCGCTGACGCCGCGGGTCCTGGAGAATGGCCAGCTGCTGGTGGTGACACACCTGGGCCAGGTGCTGATGTTCGACGCTCAGCGCGGCACGGTCGTCGGCAGCCCGATCGACCTGGTCGACGCGGTGGACCCGACCGATTCTCAGCGCGGGCTGCCCGATTGCGCACCGGCTCGCCCGGAGTGCCCGGTCGCCGCCGCACCCGCGTTCGCTTCGGCCAGCGGGGTGGTGGTGGTCGGTGTCTGGCAGCCCGGTGCCAAAGCCGCCGGGCTGGTCGCGCTGAAATACCACTCCGGGCCGCATCCGGTGCTGACCCGCGAATGGACCAGCGACGCGGTGACCGACGGGGTGATCGCCAGCCCGGTGCTGTCCGCCGACGGCTCGACTGTCTACGTCAATGGCCGGGACAACCGGCTGTGGGCGCTGCGCACCGCGGACGGAAAACCGAAATGGTCGGTGGCGCTGAATTTCCTGGCGCAGACTCCCCCGGCGGTCTTGCCGAGCGGCCTGGTTGTCTCGGGCGGCGGTCCCGACACTCGACTGGTTGCCTTCAAGGACGCCGGCGACCACGGCGAGCAGGTATGGCGCCGCGACGACGTCAACCCGCTGTCGTCCTCGAGCGTCGCCGGCACCAAGGTCGGCTACACGGTGGTAACCGGTGGGCCCGGCCCGGGCGGTCCCGGGCAGTCGCTGCTGGTGTTCGACCCGCGAGACGGTCACACCATCAGCGGCTATCCGTTGCCGGCGGCGGCGGGCTATCCAGTTGGCGTGTCGGTCGGCGCGGATCGCCGCGTGGTGGCGGCTACCAGTGTCGGGCAGGTCTACAGCTTCGCGCCGAGCTGAGCAACCCGACCGACTCACACGGCCAGCGGCGGCAGCGCAGTGCGCGGTACCCGTACCTGGCTGGCGCCGGCCAAGGACGGCAGCAGCTCGCCGGGAGCGAAGTAGAAGATCACGTCGTCGTCGGTGATGGCGAAGTTCTGGTAGTGCGTGGAATCCAGACCGGTGCCGGGCGGAATCGCCGCGCCCAACCCGTTCTGGCGTCCGACCTCGCGCTGCACGATCGGATAGATCGAGTCCAGTGGTTTGCTGCCCGGGACGAAGAGGGTGTCGAAGGTGACGGGTTGTCCCCGGCCGACGTCGTAGTTGAAGCCCTTGTAGAAGGTGGACGGTCGCGGCCCGCCGAGGTCCTCGAACACTTTCAGCATGACGCTTTGGGTGCCGTGCGGCGCTTGGCCGGAGTGGAACTGCTCGGAGGTGACCTCCATTTGGTAGGTCATATCGCGGGAACTGGGCGTTTGGGCGACGTTGAGGAACCCGTCGCGGTTCTGGGTGAGGAAGTCGGTGAGCGCCTGCTGGTCGGGATAGTCGACCGGGTAGGTCATGTTGAGGGTGTAGCCGGCATTGTTCGTCGCAATGTGGCAGAGCTGATCGTCGACCGTGCCGCTCAGGCTGGCGCAGGACGGCGGCGCCGCACCGGCATGGCCGGGGCAGCAAGCCACCATGACCGCGCATGACAGCACTGCGGCAGCCGTCACACTTCGCATCGTCGGATTGTCCTCGCAGAAGCACCACGGGCGGGGCGCCCGGGAATGAGCTACCGCCAGCCTACCCGGGCGCGGCCCGCGCAATGCTCAGAACAGCGACAGTAAGTCGGTGAGCCAGGTGGTGGTGGAGGCGGCGCCCCGGCTGCGGCAGCAGCCGTGGTGCCCGCAGCGAAGGCGGAATCACCGGTCCATCCCTGGGCGGAGGCAATGGCGTCGCTGCCCGCGGCGAACGCGGAATGCAGTCGTAAGGGGCTCCACACATCCCGGGTCCGCGGCCTCAGCGACGAGAGCGCGAACCCGGCGCCGAAGGGCTCTAGAACAGCGTCGGCAAGATCTCGGTGAGGAAGTTGGCGCCCGTCGCAACCGCGTTCAGGTGGTCGCCGAAGACGGAGGCGAGGTCGAAATCGCCCGGGATCCCCCCGCCGGCACCGGCGGTAGCGAAGCTACCTAGGCTTTCGAACGGGTCGAAAACGTTGGCCGTGTCGTTGTTGCCCAGAATGCTGGCGGCCAGGTCGCCGAAATTGCCGACTCCGCCGGCATGCGCGTGGCTGAGGTCGCCGAGAACCGAAGCGAAGTCGTCGTTGCCGAAGGTGGCGCTGGCCCCGCCGCCGTTGATCGCCCCGCCCAGGGTTGCGGTGTCAATGGCGGTGTTGTCGTTGCCGAAGCCTGCGAAAGCGCCACCGCCCAAGCCCTCGCTGTTGCCGTTCTGGATAGCGGTGTCGAAGGTGCCGCCGACGGCGGCGGGCCCGAGGTTTTCCCCACTGTTGTTGCCGAAGTCGATGGCGTAGTCATTGTTGCCGTCACCGCTGAGCCCGATCAGGCCGCCGGCACCGGCGAAAGCGCCGTCATTGCCACCATCACCAGCACCATCAGGGGCGTTGTTGCCGATGTCGATAGCGGTATCGAAGCTGCCATGCCCGGTGCCGGAGCCGATGCCGCCGATGTCACCGGCACCGGCGTAGGCGCCATCGTGAGCGCCCGGACCTCCGAGGGTGTTATTGCCGATGTCGATGGCGGAGTCGAAATTTCCGTTTCCCGTGCTGTCTCCACCGGCCACGGCGAAGGCGTTGGTGCCATTGGCCAAGGCGTAGTCACCAATGCCGTGGGTGGCGGTGGCATCGGCGCCGCTGCCGATGGCGATGGCCAAGCTGAATTCTCCTGGGGTCGTGGTGGCGGTCGCGGCGTTGCCCGCGGTGGGAAACAGATCCATTCCGTCAAACGAAACCTGGAAAGCGGAAGTCGCCGGCGTCGCGACGGCCGGGTTGAGTAGCCCGGCCCAGTCGATCGACGAGAACACGTCACTGGAAGTGTCCGCCCAGGCGCTCCCTGGTGTTGATGCCAGCGCAGCCCCCAAACCCAGTCCAACTGCGAGCATGCCAAGCCGAGCTGCACGACGAGCGTTCACCTGTTTTGTCCTCTCCAACAGCGCATCTCATGTGGCTGCGAATAGTTGTTCTCGACCCTGACTCGCTCGGAGCCTAGCAGTTAGTTAAGAGTTTGGCGAGATTGGCCTGAGAATCGCGAGCCGTCAATCAGCGTTGACTCAGGTTCAATCCGCGGTACGGGCGACCCCGCTCACCACGACGGCCGGCACACGTACGCCTGCGGTCGTGACCCGACGCCGGAACCGAAGCGGCTGATCACCACTGCCAAGGACCGGCTGCCGCGTGGCCGGAGGCGGCGCCGCAGCGCGTCAGGCTCCACGTCGACACCGCGGACCAGGATCTCCAGCGCGCCGCAATCCAGCGCCGAAAGCGCTTGACGAAGCCGCCGCTCGTCGAACGGCAGTTGGTCGAGCACCTCGAAGCCTCGCAGTCCGTTCGGTAACCGGTCTCCGGACAGGTAGGCGATATGGGCATCGAGCTGCCACAGGCCGTGTCGCGCGGCGTAGTGGCGCACCAGGCCAGCGCGCACCACCGCGCCGTCGGGGTCGACGATCCATCGCCCGGCGGGCCGCACCGGGCAGTCGTCGGGTTCGGCGTCGCTGATCTGTTCACCGCGATCGAGGACGGTGGCGCGGCGGCGCACACCCGGTTCGGCCAGTCCCAGCGACCACAGGCAGGCTTCGCGAACCGACCCGCGGTAGGAGGTCACTTCGATTTCGCCTTGGAAGCCAAGGCCTCCGACGTGCCGAAAATCGATGCCCGGAGCGCACTTGACGGCCAGCTCGCGGTACCGGTAGGTGTCCAGCAACTCATCCAGCGGCGGCTGGTAGTCGCCGGGATCGAAGCGGCGCCGCCCGCCGGTCCGGCGTGCCGGGTCGGCCAGCACCACCGCGTCGCGGGTGACAGGGCGTAGCGCGTCGGCGCGGCACAGGTCAGCGTCGGCGCCGAGATTGTGCCGTGCCATCGCCAGGCGCACCGGGTCGAGGTCACTGCCCACCACTTGGGCCGCGGTGCCGCGCAGCGCCGCAAGCTCCGTGCCGATCGAGCAGGTCACGTCGTGAACCACCGCACCGGACAGCCGCCGCGCGCGATGCTGGGCGACGACGGCGGCGCTGGCCTGCTGCAGCGCTTCGTCGGTGAACAGCCAGTTGCCGGTGCCGGGCAATTTCACGTTCGCGCGGCGCCGCAGCAGCACGGTCTCCACCAGCGCCGGTGTCCGGCCTCCGAATTGCTTGCGAACCGAGGCGATGTCGGCGATGCGGTCGGTCAGCGGCAGCGCGTCGACCGTGCGCAGGGCCGCGGAGCCGGCGCTCGACGTCAAGTAGGCCACGTCGTCGAGCCCGAAGTTCAGGACGGCTTGATCCCGGTGATCATGACGTTGTAGAACCAGCTTTTCGGGACCACTCTGCGACACAGGTGCTCATCGACCCAGCTCAAAGCCTTCCAGCTGTTGAAAGCAAAGTGCGCCCAACCCCAGCCCAGCCGCTCGGCGGGCACCGCGTATTCGAAGGTCCGCAACGGCCAGCCCAGCATGGCGGCGGTGAACTCGACGGTCGCGGTCTCGACCTCGACGGCACCGGCATTGCTGGCTGTGCGTTCCAGGTCACCGGGAGTGAAGGTGTGCAGGTCGACGACGGCTTCCAACGCGGCGGCGCGCGACGACTCGTCGAGCTCAGCTTGCGGTCGCCGCCAGCTTCCCAGGCCGGGCAGTTTGGTGACGTTGGTGGCGAGTCGCCAGGTCAGCGTCGAGAGGGTACGGGCGTATTCGTCGCCGACGGTGGTCGGCTCGCCGGCGAAGACGAAGCGGCCGCCGGGTTGCAGCACCCGGATCACTTCGCGCAGCGACAACTCGACATCGGGAATGTGGTGCAGCACCGCGTGCCCGACCACCAGGTCGAAGGTGTCGTCGTCGTAGGGGATGCCCTCGGCGTCGGCGACCCGGCCGTCGATGTCCAATCCCAGTGACCGCCCGTTGCGGGTCGCGACCTTGACCATCCCCGGGGACAGATCGGTGACCGAACCCCGTCGGGCTACCCCGGACTGGATCAGGTTCAACAAGAAAAAGCCTGTGCCGCAACCTAGTTCGAGAGCTCGGCCGTAGGGCAGCCGGTCGATTTCGTCGTCGGGGACGACGGCGTCGAAGCAGGCGCGTGCGTAGTCGATGCAGCGCTGGTCATAGGAGATCGACCACTTTTCGTCGTAGTTCTCCGCTTCCCAGTCGTGGTAGAGCACCTGGGCCAGCTTGCTGTCATGTCGGGCCGCTTCCACCTGCTCGGCGGTGGCGTGCGGTTGCGGCGCCGGTTCACCGGCGACCTTCGAACTCCTCGTCACGAAGCGCCAGCTTAGCGGCAGCGGCAGCGGCGAAAACGTCGACGTAGCGGCGGCGGTCGGCGGCCACCCGTTCGGCCGGTGCACGCCCGAACACGTCGTCGACACCGGCCTTGGCTGCGGCCAACGCGGCTGCGGGCGCCTCGACGAACCGGCTGGCCCACGCGGCGGCGGCCTGATACACGTGATCGGGGGCCACCAAGTCGTCGACCACGCCGAGGGCCTGCGCCTCCCGCGCATCGAAGAACCGCCCGCTATACACCAGCTCCTTGGCCCGACTCGCACCCACCGCCTGCGTCAACCTGGCGATCCCGACACGGTCGGGAATGAGACCGGCCAGGATCTCCGTCGCGCCGAACTTCACGTTGTCGCCGCTGATCCGCCAGTCGGCACTCAAGGCGAGGGTAAGCCCAGCGCCCAACGCGTAGCCGGTGACGGCGGCGACGGTGGGTTTCGGGATCGCCGCGACCGCTTCCACGCCGGCTCGCCGAACGTCCGCCCAGGTCCCTGCTTCGCCCGGGGTCAGCGCTAGCAGCGCGGGCATCTCATCGCCGGCGCAGAAGATCTCGTGGCCGCCGAAAAGGATGACCGCGGCGACGTCGTCGCGCCGGCCCAGCTCGTCGGCCGCGGACTCTATTTCCCGGTAGACCTGACGGGTCAGCGTGTTGGTGGGAGGCCGCGACAATGCCAGGGTGCCGACGCCGGGATGCTCCGGGTCGGTAACGACGCTGACGAACTCGGTCACATCCACCGCTGCCCGCGGGCCTGGTTGTAACGGTCGGAGTCGAAGAACTCGATCTCCCAGTTGTTGTTTCTGATCGCCAGCTCCGGTTGCACCGGCACAATCTGACGGTCCACTGTGAGCACGTCGCGCACGGTGTGGTTGGCCAGTGAGTCGAGCTGGGTCCACGTCGGGGGCAGCAAGAAGTTGCGGCCGGCCGCAAAGTCATCGATTGCGGCTTGCGGGGTGGTCCAGCCGGCCCGGTCGGATTCGGTGTTCTCGCCGTCCGCACGTTGCCCATCGGGCAGCGCCCCGACGAAAAAGTAGGTGTCGTAGCGGCGCGTGCGTTCGGCTTCCGGGGTGACCCAATTCGCCCAGGGCCGCAGCAGATCGGCCCGCAGCACCAGGTTTTCGCGGCGCAGGAAGTCGGCGAACGACAAGGTCTGATCGGCCAGCGCGACGCGGTAGTCGCGGTACACCGACGCGTCGCTGACAATGCCATGCGGGTCGTCGGCGGGCCCGGCGAACAGCACGCCGGATTCTTCGAAGGTTTCGCGGGCGGCGGCGCAGACCAACGCTTCGGCCAGGTCGGCTTCGACGCCGAACCGCTGCGCCCACCACGACGGCACCGGCCCGGTCCAGGAAATCTCGGCGTTGCGGTCGCGATCGTCGACGCCGCCGCCGGGGAAGACCATCACGCCGGCGGCGAACTCCATTCCGGAGTGCCGCCGCATCAGGAAGACGGAGATGCCGTCGGCGGTGTCGCGGACCAGCATCACCGTCGCGGCGGGACGGGCGGTGAGCGGGACGAACGGCTCGTCGGCGGCCGGGGTCATGCGCGCATCCGGTGGGCGGCGCGGGTGCGGACTCGCCGAGCAAAGTAGCGCCCGTCGATGACGTCGACTGCCATCGACTGGCCGAACGCCGTGGACAGGTTGTCGGCGGTCAGCACCTCGGGCAGCAGGCCCGCGGCGACGATCTGGCCTTGCGACAACAGCATGCAGTGGCTGAAGCCCGGCGGTATCTCCTCCACATGGTGCGTGACCAGGACGGTGGCGGGCGCGTCGGGGTCCGCGGCCAGGTCGGTCAGCCGGGCCACCAGTTCTTCGCGTCCGCCCAGGTCCAGCCCGGCGGCCGGCTCGTCGAGCAGCAGCAGCTCCGGATCGGTCATCAACGCGCGGGCGATCAGCACCCGCTTGCGCTCGCCCTCGGACAAGGTGTCGTAGGTGCGGTCGACCAGGTGCTCGGCGCCCAGGCTCTCCAGGATGTCGATCGCCCGGTCGTAGTCGATGTCGTCGTAGCGTTCGCGCCACCGGCCGAGCACCGCGTAGCCGGCCGAAACCACGAGGTCGCGCACCACTTCCTGGCCGGGGATGCGCTGCGCCAGCGCTGAGGAGCTGAGCCCGATGCGCGCGCGCAGTTCCGCGGTGTCGACCCGGCCCAGCCGCTCCCCGAGCACATAGGCGACACCGGACGAGGGGTGTTCGGTGGCCGCGGCGATCCGCAAAAGCGACGTCTTGCCGGCTCCGTTGGGCCCGACGATCACCCACCGCTCGTCGAGCTCGACGGCCCAGGTCAGCGGCCCCACCAACACCCGTCCACCGCGGCGCAGCGAAACATCGTGAAAGTCGATCAGCAGATCAGGGTCGGCTGCCTCGTCACTTCCGATTTCGGGCACCTGACCATGGTGCCGTACCTGCACGCCGCAGCCGGTTTCGGGTCGGCCGGCTCAGTCGGGCGGGATTTCGACGCGTCGCAGCACGCCGTCCATCGCATCGGCGGCCTCGATTTCCCCGCGGGTGATGCCCAGCAGGAAAAGCACCGTGTCGAGGTAGGGATGGCTCAGCGACGCGTCGGCGATCTCGCGCAACGCCGGCTTGGCGTTGAACGCCACCCCCAGGCCGGCCGCGGTCAGCATGTCGATGTCGTTGGCGCCGTCGCCGACCGCAACGGTCTGCCCCAGCGGCACCCCGGCCCGACGGGCGAACTCGCGCAGTGCTTCGGCTTTGCCGGCGCGATCGATGATGGTGCCGACCACTCGGCCGGTGAGCGTGCCGTCGACGACCTCCAGCTCGTTGGCGGCCACGAAGTCGAGCATCAACTCGTCGGCGAGCGGCTGGACGATTTGGCGGAAACCGCCCGACACCACCCCGCAGTGGTAACCCAGCCGCCGCAAGGTGCGCAGTGTGGTCCGGGCACCCGGCATCAACTCCAGCTGGTCGGCGACCTCCTTGAGCACCTCGACGGAAAGACCGGCCAGGGTGGCCACCCGCTGCCGCAGCGACGCGGCGAAGTCCAGTTCGCCTCGCATCGCTGCATCGGTGATCGCCGCGACCTCCTCCTCCACTCCGACCCGGGCGGCCAGCATCTCGATGACCTCGCCCTGAATCAGTGTGGAGTCGACGTCGAAAACGATGAGCCGCTTCGCCCGTCGCGACAGGCTGAAGTCTTCTACCGCCACGTCGACGCGCTGATCGGCCGCGACCCGCGTCAGCGTGAGCGGCAACTGGTCAGCCACGTCCACCGGGACCGACACCCGCAGTTCCAGTCCGGTGACCGGATAGTCGGAGACGCCGCGGATGACGTCGATGTTGACACCCAGCTCGGCAACCTCGCGGGCCACGGCGCCGAACGCCTCGGCGGTGATCGGCCGGCCCAGCACCACGATGGTGTGGGTGGAGGGCTCGCGGATGATCGGCAAGTCGTCGCTGCGCTCGATCGTGACGTCTAGGCCCAGCCGGTGAATGGCAGCCTCGACCTCCGCGGTCAAGGCTTCGGCCTCGGCGACACCCAGCGCCGCCGAGAGCAGCACACCCAGCGTGAGCCGGCCCCGGATCACCACCTGTTCGACGTTGAGCAGCTCGACCTTGTGGCCCGAAAGCACTTCGAACAACGCCGAGGTCACACCGGGCTTGTCCACACCGGTGACCGTGATCAGCACCGAGGCCTTTGGGCCTGTACTCACTCCGGATTGCCGCCGTCAGCGCCCATTACGAGCGATCCGGCTCCGTCCGCGGGCCGAAGCCCTCACCTGACTCACCGGCGGTGGGGTGCTTGCCGATATGCGCCTCGGCGCGCAGCCGCTCGATCATGTGCGGGTAGTGCAGCTCGAAAGCCGGCCGCTCCGAGCGGATCCGGGGCAGCTCGGTGAAGTTGTGCCGCGGCGGCGGGCAACTGGTCGCCCACTCCAGCGAGTTGCCGTATCCCCACGGGTCGTCCACGGTGACCGGCTCGCCGTAGCGCCAGCTCTTGAACACGTTCCAGATGAACGGAAGCATCGACGCGCCAAGGATGAACGCCCCGATCGTGGACACCAGATGCATCGTGGTGAAGTTGTCGCTGGGCAGGTAGTCGGCGTAGCGGCGCGGCATGCCGGCGTCGCCGAGCCAGTGCTGGATCAGGAACGTCACGTTGAAGCCGATGAACGTCAGCCAGAAGTGCAGCTTGCCCAGCCGTTCGTCGAGCAGCCGGCCGGTCATCTTCGGGAACCAGAAGTACACCCCGCCGAACGTCGAGAAGACGATCGTGCCGAACAACACGTAATGGAAGTGCGCGACGACGAAGTAGCTGTCGGTGGTGTGGAAGTCCAGCGGCGGGCTGGCCAGCATCACACCGGTCAAGCCGCCCAGCAGGAAGGTGATCAGGAAGCCGATGGAGAACAGCATCGGCGACTCGAAAGTCAATTGTCCCTTCCACATGGTGCCGATCCAGTTGAAGAACTTGATACCGGTCGGGACGGCGATGAGGTAGGTCATGAACGAGAAGAACGGAAGAAGTACCGCGCCGGTGGCGAACATGTGGTGCGCCCACACCGCCACCGACAGCGCCGCGATGGACAGCGTGGCGTAAACCAGCGTGGTGTAACCGAAGATCGGTTTGCGGGAGAACACCGGGATGATCTCGGTGACGATGCCGAAGAACGGCAACGCCACGATGTAGACCTCGGGATGACCGAAGAACCAGAACAAGTGCTGCCATAGGATCGCCCCGCCGTTGGCGGGGTCGTAGACGTGCGCGCCGAGGTGACGGTCGGCGGCCAGCCCGAACAAAGCCGCAGTGAGCAACGGGAACGCCAGCAGCACGAGGATCGACGTCACCAGGATGTTCCAGGTGAAGATCGGCATCCGGAACATCGTCATGCCCGGAGCGCGCATACAGACCACGGTGGTGATCATGTTGACCGCGCCCAGGATGGTGCCCAGACCGGCCACGGCCAGCCCCATGATCCACAAGTCGGCGCCGGATCCCGGTGAGTGGATGGCGTCGGTGAGCGGGGTGTAGGCGGTCCAGCCGAAGTCCGCCGCTCCCCCGGGGGTGATGAACCCGGCGGTCGCGGTCAACCCGCCGAACAGGAACAGCCAGAAGGAGAACGCGTTCAGCCGGGGGAACGCCACGTCGGGCGCACCGATCTGCAGCGGCATCACCAAGTTGGCGAACCCGAACACGATCGGGGTGGCGTAGAACAGCAGCATGATCGTGCCGTGCATGGTGAACAGCTGGTTGTACTGCTCGTTGGACAGGAACTGCAGACCCGGCGCGGCCAGTTCGGTTCGCATCAGCAACGCCATCAGGCCGCCGATGAAAAAGAACCCGAAGCAGGTGACGACGTACATGATGCCGATCAACTTGTGATCGGTGGTGGTCACCAGCCGGTAGATCAGGTTGCCCTTGGGCCCCATCCGGGCCGGGAATGGACGACTGGCCTCGAGTTCTCGCAGCGGGGGCGCTTCGGCGGTCAAGGGTCCTCCAAACATGCACTTTTGCGGTGAGCGAACGCACGCGATCTTGAGTCGAATCCTAGCCTTCGATCGGCGCCGTGTCGGGTCTGGTCCTACAAACTGTCGTAATTGCGGCCGGGCGTTGGGTGTTACCTTCGGACGCGTGGTGCTTAGTGGCGACCCGTCCCCCGCAAGCGGGAGGTGCCCCCCGCGCCCGGCTGCGCCGCGCTGGCGATCGCCACGCCTTATCGGCCCTCTGCGACCCGGCGTTGTGCTGGTCACCGCGCTGGTGATCGTCACCGTGTGCAGCTGCCGACCCGCCCCACCGGGTACCCAGGCGTCGGCCGGCAAGTCGGTGATCACCAGCACGACCACGATCGCCGGCGCCGGTGTGCTCGGTAATGAGCGTCGGCCCGATGAATCCTGCGCGCCGGAACCCGCCGCGGTGGACCCGGGCCCGCCAATGCGCTCGGTCCCCAACGCTGCCGGGGTGAACCCGGCCAGCACCGATGTGCACGCCGACCCGCAGCGCATCGTGGTGCTGTCCGGTGACCAGCTCGACGCGCTGTGCGCCTTGGGACTGCAGTCGCGGATCGTCGACGCCGCGTTGACGGATGGCTCCACGGAGCAGCCGTCCTACCTGGGCACCGTGGTGCATCGGCTGCCCGGCGTCGGCACCCGCAGCGCTCCGAACGTGCCCGCGATCGCCGCGGCGAAGCCGGACCTGATTCTGGGCTCGGCCGCGTTAACCCCGCAGTTGTACCCGGCGCTCGCCGCGATCGCGCCGACGGTGTTCACCGGGGCGCCGGGGGCGGCGTGGGAGGACACGCAGCGTGGGGTGGGCGCCGCGACCGGCCGAAGCGGCGCCGCCGACGGCGTACTCGACGATTTCACCGGCAAGGCGGCGCAGACCGGCGCGGAGCACGACGCCGCTCATTTTCAGGTGTCGGTGGTCCAGTTCACCGAGAACACCGTGCGGATCTATGGTGCCAGCAATTTTCCCGCGAGCGTGCTGCGAGCGGTGGGGCCGGACCGCCCGGCGTCGCAGCGATTCACCGACAAGCCGTACGTCGAAATCGCCAGCAGCAACACCGATCTCGCCGCGGCGCCGGATTTCTCGGCCGCCGACGCCGACATCGTCTACGTCTCCTTCGCCTCACCGGCGGCGAAGACCCGCGCACCTGCGGTGCTGGACAGCAACTCGTGGCGCAGGCTTTCGGCCACTCGCGACAACCGGGTGTTCATCGTCAACAACGAGGTGTGGCAGACCGGTGAGGGCGTGGTCGCGGCCCGCGGCATTCTCGCCGACCTGCGCTTCGTCAACGCCCCGATTAACTAGGCGGTCCGGCTCGCAGCACCTGTAAACTTTACCCTAGCTAAGCTTTTTCCTGATTCGACAGCTCCTGAAGGACGTTCATGACGACTGTTTCGGCCTACGCCGCCACCTCCCCCACCGAACCGCTGACCAAGACGACGATCGAGCGGCGCACCCCCGGCCCGCATGATGTGACCATCGAGATCAAGTTCGCCGGCATCTGCCACTCCGACATTCACACCGTCAAAGCCGAGTGGGGCCAGCCGAACTACCCGGTTGTTCCCGGCCACGAGATCGCCGGCGTGGTGACCGAGGTCGGGTCGGAGGTCAGCAAGTACCAGGTGGGCGACCACGTCGGCGTGGGTTGCATGGTCGATTCCTGCCGGGAGTGCAGCAGCTGCCGCGCGGGTCTGGAGCAGTACTGCAAACCGGGAGCGACCTTCACCTACAACTCGATCGGCCGAGACGGCCAGTCGACGCAGGGTGGCTACAGCCAGGCGATCGTCGTCGACGAGAACTATGTGGTGCGGATCCCCGACTCGTTGCCGCTGGGCAAGGCCGCACCGCTGCTGTGCGCCGGTATCACGCTGTTCTCTCCGCTGCGGCACTGGCACGCCGGCGCCGATACTCGCCTGGCGATCATCGGCCTGGGCGGCCTAGGGCACATGGGCGTCAAGCTCGGTGCTGCGATGGGCGCCGACGTGACCGTACTGTCGCAGTCATTGAAGAAGATGGAAGACGGGCTGCGCTTGGGCGCCGGCGGCTACTACGCGACGGCCGACCCGGAAACGTTCCGCAATCTACGGGAAAGCTTCGACCTGATTCTCAACACCGTCTCGGCCAACCTGGACCTTGGCGGCTACCTCAAACTGCTTGACATCGACGGCACCCTCGTCGAGCTGGGCATCCCCGAACTGCCGATGGAAGTGCCGGCCTTTCCGCTGGCGCTGGGACGGCGCAGCCTGTCCGGGTCGAACATCGGCGGGATCGCCGAGACGCAGGAGATGCTGAACTTCTGCGCCGAGCACGACGTCACACCCGAGATCGAGCTGATCGAGCCGGATTACGTCAACGAAGCCTACGAGCGGGTGCTGGCCAGCGATGTGCGCTACCGCTTCGTGATCGACACCTCAACTTTGTGAGGACGCCTCCGAGGCGGCGGCTTGGCCGTTAGCCTGCTCGGCGTCGTCGCCTTCGATACCGGAGATACCGGCCAGCGGCCAGCCGGCGGCGGCGAGCCTGGCGGCCACCCGGGCGATGTTCTCCGGTCCGGCGTCGTAGTGCGTCATGTCGGAGATGAAGTCCGCGATCACGTCGCGGTGCACGGGGCCGCCCTCGTCGACTTCCTCGTCGATCGCGTCGACGACGTCCGAGACCTGATCCTCGGTCAGCGGTGTGCTGCGCAGCAGCGCCAGCAACGCGAGTCGGTCCGGTCCGGGGACACCTTCGGGATAGCCGCACTGCAGCCAGCGGATCACCGAACGGAAAAAAGCGGCCGGGGAGGATTGTGTCATCGCCACGCGACCAGTGTCACGGTTGCGGGGTCGGTAACGCCACCGCGGCGCTCCGGTAGGCCCACAATTCATACGCCGTTCACAGGTCGGCCCCGCCAACTAGCCGGTGGGCGCTGAAGAATCGGTCAACGTGGTCCAACCCCACAGGCAGTGGCGCCCTGCTACGGTCAAGGTGTCGATTGGGGGATGCGAATGACCGTCGAGCCGGACTCCCGCGTGCGCATCGTTTGCACGGGCACAGATGCGCTCGGTCCGCACGATGCCAGAACAATCGGAGTGGCCGCGTGGAACGGCGGCTCAACCGATCGGATCACGATTCACACCGCGACGGGCGGCACGCCAACCGAATTCGTCGGCCGCGGTGGTGAAGTGTTCGCCTACGACCTCGAGTGTCCAGGATGTGCCGGCTCGGTACGCCTCGACCTCGACGAGGGCTGGCGTGGACGGATCGTCGCGGCAGCTGACGATGTCAGTGGGGAGCTGAACGTCTCGGAAGATGTGAAACCGGGCGGTGTGGTTGCCGAGGTGCTCGAGCAGGCCGAAGCTGAACGCGAGCAACTGACTCAACGGGAAAAGCTGGAGCAGCGGCGAATTGGGATTTCTGACGAGGTCGGCGAGGACGAGGCAGTGCAGTCGGTTCAGCGCCGGATCACCGATGCCGGCCTTGACTGCACCGAAGGGGAAGCTCTTCGCATTGTGCGCGACGCCCGGGCCAGTGCGCCCGAGTGAGCGGCGGGGTTGAAAGGACTCGCGGAGCCTCAGGTGGCCCTAAGTGGCCGAAGCGTACTCCAGCGCGGGTTCCGATGAATCGACGTGACTGCCGCTGATAATCCTGAGCCGCTCCGGACGCACCTCATAGCGCACCCCATCGGCCGGATTGGTGACGTCAAACCCGTCCGAAGAGCGCACCGCGTTGGCCAGCTCGATATGGGCTCCATCCTGGATCCGCTCGCCCCGGTAGTAGAAATTTCCCGGACTGACTTGGCAGATCACCGCGAGTGACAGGGCGGTTCGCAGCACTGCGGCAGGAGGGTTACCGGGGTCGCAGCGAGCGGTTTGGCCGACGAAGCCCAGCCCGTCGGCGCCTGAGACGGGACGTGACAACGACGGCATCGTGGTTGTCGATGGCACCGCTGAAGTGGCTTCAGGTGTTGAACTGTTGTGGGTGCCAAAGAAAGCCAACGCCGCCGCGATAACAGCCGCGGCTGCCAACAGAGTCATCGCCACCCCGCCGAGCACCCTGAGGGCACGGCCGAACACCGGCCGGCCGGCCGGCCTCTCAGGTGCTGCCGCAGGCGGCGCGTACGGGCTGTAACCGGAGTCCTCCGGGTTCGCGTACATCGACGAGAATTTCCGGGTGGACGACCGCGGGGAAGGCGGGGCAGGCGCGGCCCGGCGGGCGGGTAGCGGAATCGACGAAGCCGCCCTATTGGCCGCCCTCGCCAACTCACCCGCGGACGAAAACCGGGCCGCGGGTTGCTTTGTCATGCCGCGGGCGATGACATCGTCGAACTGCCGGTCAATGCCGCGGCGCATGATGCTGGGCCGCGGCGGCGGCGAGAACATGTGCGCGCTCATCAGCTTCAACGGTTCCGTCGACTCGAAAGGCGGTGTCCCGGTTAAGCATTCGTAGAGCACGCACGCCAACGAGTAGACGTCGGTCGCCGGCCTCACCCGGTCGCCGCTGAATCGTTCGGGCGCCATGTAGGTGCACGACCCGATGACCGCCCCAGTCGCGGTCATGCTGGGGTCATTATCGGCGCGAGCGATGCCGAAATCGACGAGGTAGGCGAAGTCATCGGGTGTAAGCAGAATGTTTTCCGGCTTGACGTCGCGGTGCACTAACCCATCAGCATGCGCGGCGTCCAGCGCGGCCGCCACCTGCCCGATGATCGTCGCCGCACGCTTCGGTTCGAGCGGGCCCGCCGTCCGCAGCAGGTCTTTGAGGCTGCCGCCGTTGACCAGGCGCATGTCGATGAAGAGCACCCCATCGATCTCACCGAAGTCGTGTACGGGGATGACATGCGGTTCCTGCAACCGCGCCGCCAGCCGGGACTCGCGCCGAAAGCGATCCTGGTAACCCGGGTCCGCGGCCAGCGCGGGACTCAACAGCTTGAGCGCGACCGTTCGATCCTTACGCGTGTCGTAAGCCCGGTGCACCTCGCCCATTCCGCCCGCGCCTATCAACGACCGTAATTGGTAGGGCCCGAACTGGGTCCCGAGACGCAAGCCGCGGTACGGGGACGACACGTGAGGATCCTTCCGCTGCGTTCGACTGCCCGAGGTGTTCCCCTCTTAAGCTTGCGGGTAACGCATTGTGAGTACCGTTCCGTAATCTGGCCAGGGCACGCGGGCCGCTGAGGCAAGTAGGGCGGGTTGGCCCTGCGCACGTTGCGCGAACTCGGTGAAGTCGATACTGCGTTGGCCACGGCGACTCGCACCTTTCCCTCCGGCGGCGCGGCCGCCGCTACGTATACGGAACTGCGTGAGATCTGGGTTCGACCGGAGCGTCAGGAATGACGACCATGCGGTCTGCCGTCGCCGACCAGTGGATCCTTTAAATATCAGCGCAACCGACGACTTGCTTCTGCGATGTCCAAGCCGCATAACCGGGCCCGGCGGCTGTCGATCATCGGATTGTCCTAGCTGCTGTCTTATCTGTAGCAGCGCCACACGCGCCTAAGCTTCGTATCGTGTCCGTCATGGACACACTTCCGCCCGTCCGCCCGGACGGCCACGCGGAGTCCGCCAGCCGTCGTCAACTGCTTTGGCTCGCCGGTAGCGCCATCGTGGCGGCCGTCCTGAGCGGGTGTTCGAAATCGGTTACGAAGTTGGAGACTGGTTCGAGTCCAAGTCCCACACGTCCCGCACCAGCGCCGGCAACCGTGCCCGCAGTCTCGCCGCCAGCGCCGACAACCGTGACTGCGCCCACGCCCAGCGCACGTCCAGCTGTCATGTTGTGCCGGGACGCTTGGGGCGCCCGGCCGGCCCGCTCCGGAGGCAAGCCCCACTCCATTACACGTTTGACCCTCCACCACGAAGGCGTGGTCCTCGGCGACAACCGTAATGCGCCAGCTCGCTTTCGTCAGGACCAGCGGTACCACCAAGACCAGCTTGGATGGGTCGACATCGCCTACCACGTCGGCGTCGACCGCCAAGGCAACATCTACCAACTGCGAAGCACCGATATTGCCGGCGACACGGCGACAGACTACGACACGACAGGCCATTTCCTCGTCCTCTGCGAAGGAGACTTCGATCAAGAAGTGGTCTCGCAGGACCAGCTCGATGGAACTGTGCTCGCGTTCGCATGGGCCGCGCAGAGCTTCGGCGTCGCGACCGAAACACTCGCGGGCCATCGGGACCTAGCCCAGACTTCTTGCCCGGGTGCAAACCTCTATGCCCATCTCTCTTCAGGTGACCTCAGGCGCCGCATTGACGAGCTGCTTGCGGCTGGCGGAGTGGATCTCCAGCACTCTTGCGGACCCAACGCTGCCTCGAAAGTAGCGGCTATCGAGGCGGGCAATTAACTGACGCGTGTCGGTAGAGATCGACCTGCAGCAATAAACCTGACGTGCAGAACAGTGGGCACGTCGAATGTGCCCAGCGGCGACATGCCAAAGCGAATCTCGGGGAAGTTGTGGGCAAAATGCGGGACGGCGTTGCACTCGGGGCGGTGAGTCGATCGGCAGCTCGATTGCCGGCTTGCAGCACCTGGGCTGACGATTAGACCGTGTCCCGCGAGTTCAGAAGTTCCAGTCCTCGTCTTCGGTGACGACGGCCTTACCGATCACGTACGACGATCCGGAACCGGAGAAGAAGTCGTGGTTCTCGTCGGCGTTGGGTGACAGCGCCGACAGGATCGCCGGATTCACATCGGTCTCGTCGCGGGGGAACAGCGCCTCGTAGCCGAGGTTCATCAACGCCTTGTTCGCGTTGTAGCGCAGGAACTTCTTGACGTCTTCGGTCAGCCCGACCTCGTCGTAGAGGTCCTGGGTGTATTCGACCTCGTTGTCGTAGAGCTCGAAGAGCAGCTCGTAGGTGTAGTCCTTGAGCTCGGCTTGCTTGAGCTCGTCCTCCAGCGCCAGCCCGCGCTGAAACTTGTAGCCGATGTAGTAGCCGTGCACGGCCTCGTCGCGGATGATCAGCCGGATCATGTCGGCGGTGTTGGTCAGCTTGGCCCGACTCGACCAGTACATCGGCAGATAGAACCCGGAGTAGAACAGAAAGCTTTCCAGCAGGGTGGAGGCCACCTTGCGCTTGAGCGGCTCGTCGCCGCGGTAGTACTCCATGACGATCTCGGCCTTGCGCTGCAGGTTGGTGTTCTCCTCCGACCAGCGAAACGCGTCGTCGATCTCAGCGGTCGAACACAGCGTGGAGAAAATCGAGCTGTAGCTCTTGGCGTGCACCGATTCCATGAACGCGATGTTGGTGTAGACGGCTTCCTCGTGCGGGGTCAGCGCGTCCGGAATCAGGCTGACCGCCCCGACCGTGCCCTGAATGGTGTCCAGCAGCGTCAAGCCGGTGAACACCCGCATCGTCAGCTGCTTCTCGCTGGCCGTCAGGGTGCCCCAGGAGGGGATGTCGTTGGACACCGGCACCTTCTCCGGCAACCAGAAGTTCCCGGTCAGCCGCTCCCAGACTTCGGCGTCTTTTTCGTCCTGCAGCCGGTTCCAGTTGATCGCCGAGACCCGATCGATCAGCTTCATTTTTCCGCTCACCAGAACCCCATTTCACCAGGACTTTGTCCGCTGTGCTCCGGCCTCAAACACTACCCCTGGGGTAGGACAAGTCGTGGTAGCACAACACCTGGTGTCGCGCGTATTCCTATCCTGAAACCGCCACCGCCGGTCGGCCCGTCCGCGCACCGCTGCCCACACCCCAGAAGCGGTACTCCGTAAGCCGCAGCGAGCGGGTGTGCAGCCAGTACTGCCAGGTCATCCCGCTCCACAGTGTCCGGTTGACACCGTGGCTGTCGAGATACCAGCTGCTGCATCCGCCGGTGTTCCACACCGAGCCGGCCAGCTTGTCCTGCAGCTCCTGATTCGCCCGGTCCTGGGCAGCGCGCGACGGTGCCAATGCTTGTGCGCCGCGCCGGTCGCATGCCGCGATCGCCTCGGCGACGTAGTGGATCTGCGACTCGATCATGAACACCACCGAGGTGTGGCCCAAGCCGGTGTTGGGTCCGAGCAGGAAGAACAGGTTCGGCATGTCGGCGACGGCGATGCCGCGGTGGGCTACCACCCCCTCTCGGTTCCACCGGTCGACCAGGTCCTCGCCGCCGGGGCCGGTCACGTCGACGTAGGTGTAGGAGTCGGTGACGTGGAACCCGGTGGCGTAGACGACGACGTCTACCGGGTGCTCGACGCCGTCCGCGGTGACGATGCCGTCGGCGGTGACACTGGCGATGCGGTCGGTGATCAGGGTCGTCTTCGGGTTGGCGACTGCCTGATAGTAGTTGCCGCCGTAGAGTATTCGCTTGCAACCCGCGCGGTAGCGCGGGGTGAGCCGGCGGCGCAGGTCTTTGTCGCGGACGTTGCGCCGGATATTCCACCGGCCGATCAGCTCGACGGCGCGCAGCAGCCCCGGGCGTCTGGTCATCGCGTACCCCAGACCCTCGAGGGCCCAATAGATTCCCGTCCGTACCGCCAGCCGCAGCCCGGGTACGGTCGCGAAAGCTCGTCGCACGGTGTCGGGCAGCGGGCTGTTAGGCCGCGGCACCACCCACGGCGGGGTGCGCTGATACAGCTGGACTTCGGCCACGCCGGCGTCGTCGCGCACCAGCTCCGGGACGATCTGAATGGCGCTGGCCCCGGTGCCGATCACCGCCACCCGCTTCCCGGCCAGGTCGACGCTGTGATCCCACTGCGCAGAATGAAAGGCGGCGCCGCGAAATTCGTCCATGCCATCGATCTCCGGCAACCGCGGGATGTGCAGCGCCCCGGCGCCGGAAATCAGGAACTGGGTCACATACTCCTGCCCTGACTCGGTGAACACGTGCCAGCGCAACTCGTGGTCATCCCAGTGGGCGCGGTTCACCAAAGACCCGAACCGGATGTAGCGGCGCAGCCCGTATTTGGCGGTGACGCCCGTGAGGTAGTTCAGGATCTCTGGTTGCGGGGAGAACAGCTTGCTCCAGGTCGCCTTGGGTTCGAACGAGAACGAGTACAGGTGCGACGGCACATCGCAGGCGCAGCCGGGATAGCTGTTGTCCCGCCAAGTCCCGCCGATATCGTGGGCCTTCTCCAGCACGACAAAGTCCACACCCTGCTTCTGCAGCGCGATCGCCATGCCCAATCCCGCGAAGCCCGTACCGATGATCACCGCGCGGGTGTGCACTGGCGCGGCGTGCGTCACGGGTTGGGTCGTCGATTCGGCGATGGTCATCTGGGGTTTGGTCTTCCTGTCGTCAAGTACCCGGTACCCGGGGTATCGGCCGAGTGTTGTCGATGGTCACGGGGTTGTCAACGCCGGCGCGTTGGTTCAGCTGCTGACGGAGTTGCGCGGCGACGCGGTGTGCATCGGCTGGTCGGGATCCATGTTGATGCCCAGCACTTCGGCGGTGCCCTGGATGACCCCCAGCATGATCGTCGTCATGTGCTCGACGAACTCGTCGCGGGGCATGCGCCTCGGACTGTCGGGGTGGGGGCCGAGCCACCAGTCGGTGGCCGACTGGGTCGAGCCGAAGGCGGCGAAAGCAGCCAGTTCGATTGCGCCGCGGTCAAGTTGCATTTCGCGCAGCTCGTTGTCGAACATCGTGGCAATGGTCAAGGTGATCTCCCGGCCCTCGTTGAGGGTGCGCAGCGTCGCCTCGGACTGCTCGGGGAAACGGCCTTGGATGAAGAACCGCACCACGTTGGGGTGCTGGTCGACGAGGCTGACGTACTCCTCGACGCAGCGGCGGATCACTTCGCGGGCCGAGTGGGTCGCCAGGTCGATCGACGGGAAGATCGCCGCCCACAACATGTCACGCAGCCGAACCCCGACCGCCTGGAACAGGTCGGACTTGTCGGTGAAGTGCCGGTAGATCTTCGGTTTGGCGGTGCCGGCCTCCTCGGCGATTTCTTGCACGCTGACGTCGGGCCCTACCCGGTCGATGGCGCGGAACGCCGCCTCGACGATCTCCCCGCGCACCTTCTTACGGTGTTCACGCCAACGCTCGCTGCGCGCGTCGACCTTTGTCCCCGGCTTGCCGCCGGGATGCGGTCGGGGGATTCTCACCACGTCACGCACTTTACCGCTTTGCGCCCACTGACCAGGCCAGACGGCCCGTCACGCAACCCGCGCAGGTGCATTCGGCGACGGGTTACAGCATGCAGGAGACGCAGCCCTCGACTTCGGTGCCTTCCAGGGCCATCTGGCGCAGCCGGATGTAGTACAGCGTCTTGATGCCTTTGCGCCAGGCGTAGATCTGCGCCTTGTTCACATCCCGGGTGGTGGCGGTGTCCTTGAAGAACAGCGTCAACGAAAGCCCTTGGTCCACATGCTGAGTGGCCGCGGCGTAGGTGTCGATGATCTTCTCGTAGCCGATCTCGTAGGCGTCCTGGTAGTACTCGAGGTTGTCGTTGGTCATGTACGGCGCGGGATAGTAGACGCGGCCGATCTTGCCTTCTTTGCGGATCTCGACCTTCGACACGATCGGGTGAATCGACGACGTC
Organism: uncultured Actinomycetota bacterium; assembly: GCA_963767765.1. Taxonomy (GTDB): domain Bacteria; phylum Actinomycetota; class Actinomycetes; order Mycobacteriales; family Mycobacteriaceae; genus Mycobacterium. Next base: position 399,923 of record CAVYEX010000003.1, read on the forward strand.
GAGTGGTTGATGTAGGAGATCGACCCGGTCGGCGGCACCGCCTGCAGGTTCTGGTTGTAGATACCGTGCGCCTGCACCGACTCCTTCAACCGCCGCCAGTCATTCTGGTCCGGCACCCGGATGCCGGCCTCGGCGAAGAGCTCGCGCACCCGAGCGGTCTTGGGTTCCCACACCTGGTCGGTGTAGCGGTCGAAGAACTCCCCCGACGCGTACTTGGACCGCTCGAAACCCTTGAAGTGCGTACCGCGTTCGATCGCAATCCGGTTCGACGCTCGCAGCGCGTGGTAGAGCACCGTGTAGAAGTAGATGTTGGTGAAGTCAACCCCTTCTTCGGAGCCGTAGAAGACCCGTTCGCGAGCCAGATAGCCGTGCAGGTTCATCTGGCCCAGCCCGATCGCGTGAGAATCGTTGTTGCCCTGCTCGATCGACGGCACCGACCAGATGTGGGTCTGATCGGACACCGCGGTCAGCGCGCGAATCGCCACCTCGATGGTCTGCGCGAAGTCCGAGGAATCCATCGCTTTGGCGATGTTCAGCGAGCCGAGATTGCAGGAGATGTCCTTGCCGACTTTGGCGTAGGTCAGGTCCTCGTTGAATAACGACGGCGTAGACACCTGCAGGATTTCCGAGCACAGGTTGGAATGGGTGATCTTGCCCTCCACGGGGTTGGCCCGGTTAACAGTGTCCTCGAACATGATGTAGGGATAACCGGACTCGAACTGCAACTCGGCCAACGTCTGGAAGAACTCGCGGGCTTTGATTTTGGTCTTGCGGATGCGGGCGTCGTCGACCATCTCGTAGTACTTCTCGGTCACCGAGATGTCTGCGAACGGCACACCGTAGACCCGCTCGACGTCATAGGGCGAGAACAGGTACATGTCGTCGTTGCGCTTGGCCAGCTCGAACGTGATGTCGGGGATCACCACCCCGAGCGACAACGTCTTGATCCGGATCTTCTCGTCGGCGTTTTCGCGCTTGGTGTCCAGAAACCGACAGATGTCAGGGTGATGAGCCTGCAGGTACACCGCTCCGGCCCCTTGGCGCGCGCCGAGCTGATTGGCGTAGGAGAACGAGTCCTCGAGCAACTTCATGATCGGGATGACACCCGACGACTGGTTCTCGATGTTCTTGATCGGTGCGCCGTGTTCGCGAATGTTGCTCAGCAGCAATGCAACTCCCCCACCGCGCTTGGACAACTGCAACGCCGAGTTGATCGATCGCCCGATCGACTCCATATTGTCCTCGATGCGAATCAAAAAACACGAAACTGGCTCTCCGCGTTGCTTTTTCCCCGAATTGAGGAACGTCGGGGTGGCCGGCTGGAACCGGCCGTCGATGATTTCGTCGACCAGCTTCTCGGCCAACGCGGTGTCGCCGGCCGCCAACGTGAGCGCGACCATGACGACCCTGTCCTCGAAGCGCTCCAGGAAACGCTTTCCGTCGAAGGTCTTCAGCGTGTACGACGTGTAGTACTTGAACGCGCCCAGGAAGGTGGGGAACCGAAACTTCTTCGCGTAGGCCCGATCCAGCAGAGTCTTGACGAAGTTACGCGAGTACTGGTCGAGAACCTCACGCTCGTAGTAATTTTCACGAATCAGGTAGTCGAGCTTCTCATCCTGGTTGTGAAAAAAGACGGTGTTCTGGTTGACGTGCTGCAAGAAGTACTGCTTCGCTGCTTCCCGGTCTCTGTCGAACTGAATCTTGCCGTCGGCGTCATACAGATTCAGCATCGCATTGAGCGCGTGGTAGTCCGTCTCTCCGGGTAGCGCGTGCGCGCCGGTGGTTACAGGCTCTGCAGCTGTGACGGTTGGTGGCACGTCTGTTCCTTCCAGAAATCGGCAAGACCGGCACGGACGGCGGCGACGTCGTCCTCGGTACCCATCAGTTCGAAGCGGTAGAGGTACGGAACACCGCACTTGCGGGAGATGACGTTGCCCGCGTAGGCGAATTCGGCACCGAAGTTGTTGTTGCCCGCGGCGATGACGCCGCGGATCAGCGAGCGGTTGTGCTCATTGTTCAAAAACGCGATGACCTGTTTGGGGACATAGCCGCCCGCATTGAGGTCAGGAGTGGCATGGCCTCCGCCGTAGGTGGGCAGCACCAAGACGAACGGGTCGTCGACCTCGATGCGGCCGCGCAGCGGAATCCGCGTCGCCGCCACATCGAGCTTCTGCACGAAGCGGTGAGTGTTCTCCGACACGCTGGAGAAATACACCAGGCCGCCCGACGACACCTCGACCTCCTGACTGCTAGGCGGTGCGAGCCGCGCCGGCCAGCGATTTGATCCGATCGGGCCGGAAGCCCGACCAGTGCTCACCACCGGCCACCACCACCGGGGCCTGCAGGTAGCCCAGCGCCATCACGTAGTCGCGCGCCTCGGAGTCCAGCGTGATGTCGACCTTCTCGTAGGCAATGCCCTGCTTGTCCAGCGCCTTGTAGGTGGCGTTGCACTGCACGCAGGCGGGCTTGGTGTAGACGGTGATGGTCATCGGCGACTCGGCTCCTCGAGAAGGTGGACTGGCAACTATTCAGGCACTGCATCTGCTGTGCTGTTCAGCAGACCGCCGAGCCCGGTAATTCCCCTCCGCGGTACTGCGCCGGCTGTTTTGCCGAGGTCCGATTCCGGGAACCCCGCCAAGTCGACCGACCGGGCGAGTGTGGGCTTTGTCGGTGCTCGAAACACTACACCTAGTGGGTGACAACGAGAAGAGATACCAGATATTCCGAACAACATTCGTGAAATTCCCAGGTCGTAAGCGCAAGAACCGTCGATCCCCGGCGTGTCGCGGGTCACACATGGAGCGGATTGGTGGAAAGCTTGTCACGAATCAGACATACCACTAGCCACCGACATCAGGGCTGTCGTACCGGCGTGCCCACGACCGGTCAGCAAACGTTTGGGCGGCGCAGCGATAGCCGGTTCAGGAGATCTCGGCTGCCAGCTTGCCCACCGCATCGCGCACAGTGGCAGGCAGTTCGGCGTGCTCGCGCGGATGCTTGCCGTCCAGCGTCTTGAACGGCACCGACAGCTTGATGGTCTCGATGACGCGCGCACCGGCGATGCCGAACGACTTCCGGGCTTCGTCGTGCGCCCACACTCCGCCGTACTGTCCCATCGACCCGCCGATGACCGCCAGCGGCTTGCCCTTCAGTGCGCTGGTGCCGTAAGGCCGCGAGAGCCAGTCGATGGCGTTCTTGACCGCGCCGGGGATGCCGCCGTTGTACTCCGGAGTGACCATGAGCACCGCGTCCGCGGCGGCAGTCGCTGCCCGCAGCGCGGCCACCGCCGGCGGAGCATCCGAAACCTCATCGTCGACGGCAGGGTCGATGTCCTCGTTGTAGAGGGGCAGATCGCCGAGACTTTCGGACATCGTGACCCGCACCCCGTCTGCCGCCGACTCGACGGCCAGTTCGGCGATCTGTCGGTTGATGGACGCCGCGCGCAGACTACCGACCAGCGCCAAGATTTCCGGCATCAAACCTTCCCTTCGTCAAGTGCAACCGCCCCTGCAGGCAGCCAACCAGACGACGGACCGGTGCATTCCCTGCAGCTACAGTTTCGGAGATGAGCCGGGAGCTGTGCGGCCGTTGACCGGCCCGCCGCCGCACTGGGTCCTACATGTCGACCTCGACCAGTTCCTGGCGTCGGTCGAACTGCGCCGGCGCCCCGAACTGGCCGGGCTGCCGGTGATCGTCGGCGGCAACGGCGACCCGACCGAGCCGCGCAAGGTCGTCACCTGCGCTTCCTACCCGGCGCGCGAGTTCGGAGTGCATGCCGGCATGCCACTGCGCGCCGCCGCACGCCGCTGCCCCGACGCGACGTTTCTGCCCTCCGACCCCGCCGCCTACGACGCCGCCTCCGACGAGGTGATGGGCCTCTTGCGCGACCTCGGCCACCCGGTCGAGGTGTGGGGCTGGGACGAGGCCTACGTCGGGGTGGCGGGCGCTCATGAACCGGTCGCGGTGGCCGAGCAGATCCGCGCGGTCGTCGCCTCGGAAACGGGACTGTCGTGTTCGGTGGGCATCAGCGACAACAAGCAACGCGCCAAAGTGGCCACCGGCTTCGCCAAACCGGCCGGCATCTTCACCCTCACCGACGCCAACTGGGCGGCCGTGATGGGTGAACGTCCGGTCGACGCGCTGTGGGGCGTCGGCCCCAAGACGGCCAAGAAACTCGAGGGTCTCGGCATCACAACGGTCAGCCAGCTTGCCGCGTGCGACGCGGAGCTGCTCACGTCGACATTCGGTCCCCGGATTGGGCTGTGGCTACTGCTGCTCGCCAAGGGCGGCGGCGACACCACGGTCAGCGCCGAGCCGTGGGTGCCGCGCTCGAGAAGCCACGTGGTGACCTTCCCGCACGACCTCACCGACCGCCACGAAATCGTCACGGCCGTCATCGCTCTCGCACAGCAGACGCTGGCCGATGTGGTGGCGCAGTCCCGGATCGTCACCCGGGTGGCCGTCACGGTGCGCACCGCGACGTTCTACACCCGTACCAAGATTCGTAAACTCGACTCGCCGACCACCGAGGCCGCACCGATCGTCGCCACCGCCCTGCGGGTCCTCGACCTGTTCGACCTGGACCGGCCGATCCGGTTGCTGGGGGTGCGGCTCGAACTGGCGCCCATTCAGCGGATCGGCGCCGCCGGGCGCAGTGTCCGGTAGAAGACCACGTTGGTTTGCCGCATGGCCACGCTGTAGGGCCACCACGCCAGGCGTTTGAATGCATACAGCGCCCGGATGTCACCGGACGTGTAAATCAGGAACCGATTCTTCGCCACCCCGGTCAGGATCTTCTCGGCCGCCGTTTCCGGCGAGACGGCATGACCGCTGAAGCGGTTTACCCACCGTCGCACCTTGGGGTCGTCGCGGTCGACACCGGCGATCTCGATGGTGTTGACCAGCGGAGTGTTCACCGCGCCCGGCACCACCACCGACACCCCGATGCGGTAGCGCGCCAAGTCGAAACGCAGCACCTCGGACAGCCCACGCACGCCGAACTTGCTGGCGCTGTACGCGGCGTGCCACGGCAGCGCGATCAGCCCGGCCGCCGAGGACACGTTGACCAGATGCCCGCCCCGGCGGGCCGCCACCATCGCCGGTACGAACGACTCGATCACGTGGATCGGCCCCATCAGGTTGATCGCCACCATTTTGTCCCACTGCTCGTGGGTGAGCCGATCGACGGTTCCCCACGCCGACACACCGGCGATGTTCATCACCAGGTCCATGCTGGGATGCCGGGAATGGATGTCGTCGGCGAACGAGGCGACTTCGTCGTAGTTGGCGACGTCCAGCGCCCGGTGTTCGGGCACCGCCGCACCCAGCGCGCGTGCGTCGGCTACGGTCTGCGCCAGACCATCAGTGTTGCGGTCGGTGAGGTAGAGCTCGGCGCCATGAGTGGCGAGTCGCAGCGCGGTGGCGCGCCCTATACCGCTGGCCGCGCCGGTGATTAAGCACCGCTTACCCGCGAACGACGTCTTGGCCATGGCGGTGACGATACCGGCGTCGCGTCAGCCCGCCCGGCGCCCGCCCCACAGCGCCGTGAGCCATAACTGCTCGAGCACCCGCACGCCGCGCTCGACGTCGGCGTCGCGCCCCAAGAAGGTGGTGTCGCCGGAGAGCATCAGCACAGTGGTGGCTGCCAGCGTGCGCACCAGCGTCGGCACGTCCGCGCTGATCGGATGAGCCGTCCCGGCCGCGATCTCGTCTTGTACCACCGCGATGATCTGGTCGATCACCCGGTCGACCTGCTGGTCGAGGATCCTGCGGATCTCGGCGTCGGTGTTGCGGGCGACATTGCAAGCCGACATCACCGGATCGTTGTGGGCGTACACCGCCGCGGCGCTGCCCACCATCCGCTTGGCGAAAGCTGCCGGTGACTCGCCGCGCCCGCGCGGGGCGAAGTAGTGCGTGAGCTCCTCGAGTTCGTGCGTGGCCGCGGCCAGAATGTGGGCGAGCACCGAGTATTTGGAGTCGAAATAAAAGTAGAAACCGGAGCGGGCGACGCCGGCGCGGTCACTGATCGTGCTGACCGAGAGCTCGGCGAACGGCTCTTCTTCCAGCAGTTCGCGCACCGCCTGCACGATCGCCTGCCGCTGTCGGTCGCCCCGCCGCTTGGGCACGTCCGCGCGGGCGGCCGTACCGAGGGAATCCGGCTGCGTGCTCACTAGTCGACCTTGCACCACGCGAAGTCAAAAGGAAACTTGACAGCCGTCAAGTCGAATTCGAAGATGAGGGGAACGTGACGGCCGCCACAGCCGCTTAGGAGCCAGGGGGAACTCTATGGCCACCATCAGCACCCCGGACTACCTGCTGGACCAGGCCCGCCGCCGGCTGACCCCGTCGTTCAACAATTTTCCCGGCATGGGCGCCGTGGAACGCAAACTGCTGCGCACCCGGTTCCCCGAACGCACCCTGGCCGAGCCGCCGGCGGGTAGCGGCCTGAAGCCGGTGGTCGGGGACCGGGGCCTGCCCGTCCTCGGTCACCTCATCGAAATGTTGCGCGGCGGCCCGGACTACCTTCTGTTCCTGTACCAGACGAAGGGTCCCGTCGTGTTCGGGGATTCGCCGGTTCTGCCCGGGGTGGCGGCACTGGGTCCCGACGCAGCTCAGGTCATCTACTCCAATCGCAACAAGGACTACTCCCAGCAGGGCTGGGTCCCGGTGATCGGGCCGTTCTTCCACCGCGGTCTGATGCTGCTCGACTTCGAAGAGCACATGTTTCACCGGCGGATCATGCAGGAGGCATTCGTCCGCTCGCGACTGGTGAGTTACGTCGAACAGATGGACCAGGTCGTGTCCCGGGTGATAGCCAACGACTGGGTCGCCAACGACGCGCGTTTCCTGCTCTATCCGGCGATGAAGGAGCTGACGCTCGACATCGCCTCGATGGTGTTCATGGGTCACGAGCCGGGCTCCGACCACGAGCTCGTCACCAAAGTGAACGACGCGTTCACCATCACGGTCCGAGCCGGCAACGCGGTGATCCGCACCAGCGTGCCGCCGTTCAAGTGGTGGCGGGGGCTGAAGGCCCGGCAGCTGCTGGAGAACTACTTCCGCGAGCGGGTCGCCGAACAACGCCGCAAGCCCGGCACCGACCTGCTGTCGGTGCTGTGCCAGACCGAGGATGAGGACGGCAACCGATTCTCCGATGACGACATCGTCAACCACATGATCTTTTTGATGATGGCCGCGCACGACACCTCCACCACGACCAGCACCGCCATGGCCTACCATCTGGCCGCCCATCCGGAGTGGCAGCAGCGTTGCCGCGACGAGTCCGACCGCCTCGGTGACGGGCAACTCGACATCGAATCACTGGAGAAGCTCGAGTCGCTCGACTTGGTGATGAACGAGTCGATCCGGCTGGTGACACCGGTGCAGTGGGCAATGCGCCGGACCGTGCGCGACACCGAACTGCTGGGTCACTTCCTGCCCAAGGGCACCCACGTCACCGCCTACCCCGGGATGAACCATCGACTGCCCGAGCTGTGGACGGACCCGTTGACGTTCGACCCGGACCGATTCACCGAGCCCCGCAACGAGCACAAACGGCATCGTTACGCGTTCACACCGTTCGGCGGTGGCGCCCACAAGTGCATCGGCATGGTCTTCGGACAGCTTGAGATCAAGATCATCATGCACCGGCTGCTACGTCGCTATCAGCTCGAACTGCCCCACCCGGATTATCAGGCGAAATGGGACTACCAGAGCATCCCGGCACCGAAAGACGGCATGCCGATCGTGCTGCGCCCGCTGTAGTCGCCGTGCCTCAGCCGGCCGACAGGAGCCGGTTGGCGCAGGCGACCACCGCCCGCAGCGCGGACTGCGTCGCATCGGTCGACCAGCCCATCGCCCAGGTGTCGCGGTGGCCGTCGCTGCCGCGAATGAATGTGGCTGTCTCTTGACCATCCGGGCCGGCCCGCAGCTGGTGAAATCGCAGCATCTCAACCGCTATGCCTTGGTCGTAAAGCATTTCGGTGAGCGCGGCGACCGGGCCGGTGGCGGTGGCGGTGGCGGTCTCGATCCGGTCACCGAAACCGATGGTGGCCCGAAACCTGCGAGGTTGCGCCCCGAGCCGGGTGGCCGGCCGGCCGGCGTCGGCGCACTCCCACTGGCCCAGGCGCAGCGGACCGGTGGTGGGGGCGTAGGTGGCGGTGAAGGTGCTCCACGACATGGTGTTGGCGTCCTCCCGCAGCCCGCTGGGTAGCGCGACGCCACCGAAGCGAGCCGATGGCGGTTCTGGTGGGGCCGGCGCGATATCGGCGCCGAGGTGCTGGATCATCTGCCGGGCTTCTCTGCTCGAGGGAGCGACCGACGGTTAGTAGCTAGCGACCCACAGCGGGGGGTCGGTCCGGATCAGACCCCGCTGCGGGTACTGGCTACTACCGCGAGATGACGCACGATCGCCGACCCTAGTCGCTCGTCCGCCCAGCGTGCAAGTGCCGTGCTTCAACTGGTCAGCAGCATGCAGCCCGCGATCGGACCGCCGCCGACAGCGGCAACCGCCACCTCGGGTCGACGGGCCAGCTGGCGCGGCCCGGCGTCACCGCGCAATTGCAGACACGCCTCGTGCAGCAGCCAGTAGCCGTGCATCCGACCGGCCGAGAGCTGACCCCCGTAGGTGTTCAGCGGTAGCGAGCCGTCGAGCGCGATGCGGGTCGCGCCCTCGACGAACGGACCGGCCTCGCCGTCTGCGCAGATACCCAGCGCCTCCAGCCAGGCGAACGTCAGGAAGGTGAACCCGTCGTAGAGCTCAGCGACGTCGAGGTCGGCCGGTTTGAGGTCAGAGCGCGACCACATCTGCGCCGCCGCATCCGCCGACGCCATTTTCGGATAGTCCGCGCGGTGAAACCAGCCACCGGCTCCGTTCGACCCGCCGATCGCCTCCACGGCGACCGGGCGATGCGGGCAGTCCCGGGCATAGTCTGCGGCCGACACCACAACCGCGACCGAACCGTCCACCGGCACATCGCAATCGAACAGTCCGAAGGGCGACGACACCGGCCGGGCCGCCAGATAGTCGGCCATGGTCATCGGTTCGCGATAGACGGCAAGGGGATTGAGCGCGGCGTTGCGCCTGCTGTTGATCGCCAGCCAGCCCAGCTGCTCCTTGGTGGTCCCGTACAACTCCATGTGGCGCCGACAGTTCAGCGCCAGCCAGTTCGCTGCTGAATAGGCATGTGCGGCAACAAGATCTCCGATGTCATCCATTGGCCCCACGGCGGGACGCGGGCCGTCGGCGGGGGCATCGACGATGCGGGCCAGGGCCGGCCGTGGCCCGTCGCCGCCCTGCGGTGACGTGGGCACCGTGCCGCCGATCATCTGCACCGTGCGGTAGACCAGCACGTGGCGGGCCCGCTTCTTCGAAACCGCGCGGCACGCCGACATCACCGGGGTCAACAAGCCGCCGGTGTCGAACCCGAATCCGTAGTCGTCCGCCTCGATTCTCAGCGCCGCGCTGACGTCGGCCGCCGGGGTATCGCCCAGCGTCCCGATGCCGCCGATGTCGGCTCCGGTCAGACCCGCGTCGGCGATCGCTGCGGACACCGCCTCCATCGTGAGTTCGAGCCCGGGAATGCCGGTGCGGCGGCCGATTCGGGAGATTCCGACGCCCGACAGGATCGCGTTCTTCTCGAAGTAGTTCACTGCCACCACCACAGAAGTTCGCCGACGGACAGAGGATGAACAAAACGCTTTGAGTGTACGGTATTGGCCGTGGCCGGCGAGGGCGGTGGATTGCTCATTCAACGCTGCGACGACTGCGCCCGCTGGGCGCATCCCGCACCCGACAACTGCCCCGAGTGCGGCGGACGGCTGATCGCCCGGCCGGTCTCGGGCCGCGGCACCATCTTTACCTACACGGTGAACTTCCACCGCTACCATCCGGACCTGCCGACACCGTACGTGATCGCCATCGTCGAGCTCGCCGAACAGCCGGGCTTGCGTATCGCCACCAATATTGTTGACTGCGAACCAGATTCCGTGATGTGCGGGATGCCTGTCGAGCTGCGTCACCCGCAGCCGGACCAGCCGGCTTTCGCCCCGGTTCCTACTTGATCAACGGGTCCCGCGGCATGCCGAGGATCCGCTCGGCGATCTGATTGCGGGTCACCTCCGACGTGCCGCCGGCGATGGCCATGCCGCGGGCACCCATCACCATCCGGCCGGCCAGACCGGCCGGGCCGTCGGACAAGGCGACCTCCGGCCCCAGCAGCGCCGTCCAGATCGCCGCGCCCTCACCCATGTGTTCGGCGAGTTTGAGTTTGGTGACGTTGCCTTCTGGGCCCGGCCCGGCCCCCTCGACGCTGCGCGCGGCGCGGCGCAGGTTCAGCAACCGCAACGCCTGCTCCTCGGCGACGAAGTTACCGACCCGAATCTCGGCTCCGCTCAACCGTTCCGCGTTCTCGCCGACCATGCGGACCAGGTGTGCGGCGATGCCCTCGTAGTACGAGCCGCCGCCGCCGATGCTGACCCGCTCGTTGCCCAGCGTCGCGCGGGCCACCGTCCAGCCGGCGTTGGGCTCGCCGACGACGTCCTCGTCCGGGACGAACACGTCGTTGAAGAACACCTCGTTGAAGTCCGAGCCGCCGGTGATCTGGCGCAACGGCCGCACCTCGACCCCGGGCGCCTTCATGTCGATGATCACCGCGGTGATGCCGGCGTGCTTGGGAGCCTCCGGATCGGTGCGCACCGTTGCCAGGCCACGCCGGCAGTAATGCGCACCACTGGTCCACACCTTCTGCCCGTTGATCTGCCAGCCACCCTCGACCCGGGTGGCCCGAGTCTTCACCGCGGCGGCGTCGGATCCGGCGTCGGGTTCGGAGAACAGCTGACACCAGACCTCGTCCCGCCGCAGCGCCGGCGCCACGAATCGTTCGATCTGCGAGGCGGTTCCGTGCTGGATCAAGGTCAGGATCACCCAGCCGGTGATCGAGTAGTCGGGCCGCTTGATGTCCGCCGCACGAAACTCCTCGTCGATCACCAGTTGTTCGACCGCGCCGGCGGCCAGCCCCCACGGTTTCGGCCAGTGCGGCATGACGTAGCCGGTCTCGATCAGCCGGTCGAGCTGTCCCTCGGTGCTCAGTGCGGCAATCTCGCCGACCTCAGCCCGGATTCGGGTGCGTAGTTCGTCGGCTTCGGCCGGCAGATCCAAACTGCTGACCCGGCTGACCCCGGCCGCGGTGTAGGAGAACACGTCTCGGGCGGGTGTCTCACCGCCCAGCAGCGCGCGCACGGTCAGAGCGCGCCGCAGGTGCAGATGCGCGTCGTGTTCCCAGGTAAACCCGACACCGCCGTGCACCTGGATGTTGAGTTCGGCGTTGTGCACGTAGGCGGGCAGGGCGAGCGCCGCCGCCACCGCGGCGATGAGGCGAAACTGCTGCTCGTCCTCGCCGGCGGCCCGGGCGGCGTCCCACACCGCGGCGGTCGCCGACTCGGCGCGGACCAGCATGTTGGCGCAATGGTGTTTCACCGCCTGGAAGGTCGCGATGGTGCGACCGAACTGCTGCCGCACTTTGGCGTAGTCGACCGCGCTGTCGACGCAATCGGCCGCGCCACCAACAGCTTCGGCGGCAACCAGCGTCCGCGCGCGGGCCTGCGCCGCCTCCCGCGCACCAGGCAGGATGTCGTCAGTGCTGACGCTGACATCGTCGAGGCGCACTCGCCCCGAGCGCCGCGCCCGGTCCAGGTTTTGTGGCACCTCAATCGAGACACCGGTGCGGTCGCGTTCCAGCAGCAGCACGTCGTCGCCTGCGGCGATCAGCAACAGGTCGGCGAGACCGGCACCCAACACGATGCCGGCATCACCGCTGGCGGTCCCGCCGTCGACCCGGACCCCGCTGTCTAGCCCCACGCCTGCGGTCACCGTGCCGTCGATCAGCCCCGGCAACAACCGCTCCTGCTGCCCTGCCGTCCCCTCGGCGGCGATGACCGCCGAGGCGATGACGGTCGGCAGGAACGGTCCGGGCGCCACCGCGCGCCCGAGCTCCTCGATCACCACCACCAGCTCCGGTAGGCCGTAACCGGAGCCGCCAAATTCTTCACCGATATGCAGTCCCAGCCAACCCAATTCGGCCAGGTCGTGCCAGAACGGCGGGCGGGACTCCTCGCCCGAGTCGAGCAATGACCGCGCCGCCCAGCGTGCCTTCTGTGCGGTCAGGAACCCGCGAGCCACCTCGGCGAGCTCACGATGGTCATCGGTCAGTGCGATACCCATAATTCCTCCGCAAGAGTGCAGCCAGGGACGTAGTTACTCGGTGAACGTGTTGACAGTTGCACTTTCGCGACCGCTGAGTTTACTTGGGCGCGAAGCGCTGACCCGCGTCGAGCCGCAGGCACTGCCCGTTGAGCATGGGATTGTCGACGATCGCGGCCACCAGCTTCGCGTACTCCTCCGGCCGGCCGAGGCGCCGCGGAAACGCCGCGTCTTTGGTCAACGCGGTGGCGTACTCGTCGGGAATCCCCTTGGTCAAGCCGGTGGCGAACAGGCTGGGCGCGATCGCCAGCACCCGGATTCCCATCGACCCGAGGTCGCGCGCCATGGTCAGGCACATGCCCGCGATCCCGGCTTTGGCCGCGGTGTAAGCGACCTGTCCGATCTGTCCCTCGAACGCCGCGATCGACGCAGTGTTGATGATGACCCCCCGCTCGTCGTCTTCGGGTTCGTTGTGGCTCATGTGTGCGGCCGCCAGCCGGCTGATGTTGAAGGTGGCAACCAGGTTGAGGTCGATGACGGATTGGAAGGACGCCAAGTCGTGCGGCCCGGACTTCGACAGCGTCCGCTTGGCGATGCCTCCGCCGGCGGTGGTGACGATCACGTGTAAGCCGCCGAGGCCGTCGACCGCGGTGGTCAGCGCCTCTTCGGTGCCGCCGAAGTCGGTGACGTCGACGGGATAGAACGCACCACCCCCACCTTCCAGACCGGCGGCCACTTCCTTGCCATCAGAACCTTCGCGGTCGAGTACCGCGACGCGGGCGCCACGAGCCGCCAGCAGCTCGGCACTGGCCCGGCCCATCCCCGACGCGCCGCCGACAACGATCACTTTCTTGCCGTTGATCTCCATCGAACCTCCTCGGCTGGCCGGATGCGTTCCTGCACGCTATCGCGGCTGCGCCCGGCGGTGTCGGTCAGGCATGCCAAGCTGAACTGTGCTGCTTGCCGACGTCGCCGCCACCTCCAGCCGGGTCGGTGAGACCTCCTCGCGCCGGGCCAAAGTCGTACTCATCGCCGAGCTGCTCAACCGCGCCAAGGTCGATGCCGGGCAGGTGGCGATCATCGTCTCGTGGCTTTCCGGTGAGCTGCCGCAACGCCAAATCGGAGTGGGCTGGGCGGCGCTGCGTGCCCTGCCGCCCGCCGCCGCACACCCGTCGCTGACCGTCGAGAACGTCGACGCCGGTTTCTCCGAGATCGGCGCGCTCGCCGGCAAGGGATCTCAGGCCCGGCGGACCGCACATGTCACCGGCCTGTTCGCCGCCGCGACCGACACCGAACAGGCGTTTCTGCGACGGCTGCTCAGCGGCGAGCTGCGTCAGGGCGCGCTGACCGGCGTGATGGCCGACGCGGTCGCCGCGGCCGCCGGCATCCCGCTGGCCGCGGTGCGACGCGCGGCGATGCTCGGCGGCGACCTGCCGGCGGTGGCGGCCGCGGGTCTGGCCGGCGGGGCGGCGGCGCTGGACGCATTCGCCCTGCAGGTGGGCCGGCCGGTGGGCCCCATGCTGGCGCAGACTGCGACGGGGGTTGTCGACGCACTCGAGAAGCTCGGTGGCACCGCCATTTTCGAAGCCAAGCTGGACGGCGCGCGGGTGCAGATTCACCGGGCCGGTGATCAGGTCACCGTGTACACCCGCAGCCTCGACGATGTCACCGCGCGGCTGCCCGAAGTGGTCGAGGCGACGCGGGCGCTGCCGATCACCGACCTCATCGCCGACGGCGAAGCGATCGCAATGGGGCCCGGCAACCGGCCGCGGCCATTTCAGGTCACCGCCTCGCGGTTCGGCAGGTCGGTCGATATCGCGGCCGCGCGCGCCGCGCAGCCGCTGACCGTGTTCTTCTTCGACGTGCTGCACTGCGACGGCGTCGACCTGCTCGACGCGCCGGCCGCCGACCGGGTCGCCCTCCTGGACCGCACAGTGCCCTCGCAGCACCGGGTCGACCGGCTCACCACCTCCGATCCGGTCGCCGCCGCGGTGTTTCTGAGCACGACGCTGGCCGCCGGCCACGAGGGTGTGGTGGCCAAGTCTCCGGCCGCACCCTATGAAGCCGGGCGCCGCGGCGCGAGTTGGCTGAAAGTCAAACCGGTGCACACCCTCGATCTGGTGGTCCTGGCGGTGGAGTGGGGGTCGGGGCGACGCCAGGGCAAGCTGTCCAATATCCACCTCGGCGCGCGCGATCCGGCCGGCGGCGGTTACGTGATGCTCGGCAAGACATTCAAAGGGATGACCGACGCCATGCTGGATTGGCAAACCCGGCGGTTCAGCGAACTCGCCATCGGCCCAACCGACCGGTACGTTGTGCAGCTCAAGCCGGAGCAGGTGGTCGAGATCGCCTTCGACGGCGTGCAGCAGTCGTCGCGCTACCCCGGCGGGCTGGCGCTGCGCTTCGCCCGTGTCCTGCGCTATCGCGACGACAAGTCGCCCGCCGAAGCCGACACCATCAACACGGTCCGGATGTTCGCCTCGCAGTGACCGCGTAACGGCGGAAGAGCGCAGGCGAAGCGCCGTGCACCGTGTGTTCAGTTCGCCGTTACCTGTGGTTATCTGGTTCGACGGGATCAACCGTGACGCCCGGTGGCAATGTGGGATACCGATTCACAGGTTGGTCTGGCATGTTAAGCGGCGACTCGCGGGTACGCGGGGTCGAAGAGGTAGCGGTTTTGCCATGGTGGATCAGGAGTCTGCTCGGTGTCACTGACGACAGATGGCAATGTCCAGGTGCTCGCACGGGAAGAGTCCGTCGCAGCCGAGGGGGTGTCATCGAGAGAGCGTTGGCTCACGGTTGCCCGTCGGGCCGCCGTCGTCCTCTGGGCGACGGTGGTCGTGTACCGGACGGTGACGGGCGGGTTTGTCTTCAACCGCGAACTGGTGCTGGTCTACGTCGCCACCGGGTTGATCGCCGCCAGCATCGGCCGCGGCCGCAAAGTGTTCATGGTGGTCTGTGACTGGCTGCCGTTCGCGATCGTGTTGCTGTTGTACGACCTCAGCCGGCACGCGGCGACATTCGTGGGCACCCCCACCTTGTGGCGACTTCAAACACAGGTGGACCGCTGGCTTTTCTTTGGGTCGATGCCGACCGTGTGGCTGCAGGAGCATCTCAAGATGCCCCAGCCGCCGTGGTGGGAAGTGATCATCAGCACCGTCTACATGTCGTTCTTCATCGTGCCGTACGTAATCGCCGGGCTGTTGTGGCTGCGCAGCCGAGACGACTGGAAAGCGTTCGTCTGGCGCTTCGTGTCGTTGTCGTTCGCCGCGCTGATCGTTTACGTCCTGCTGCCGGCCGCGCCACCATGGGCCGCGGCGCGGTGCACCGCCGCCGACGTCGCCACCGGCCCCTCCAATCCGGCGTGCATGTTCGGCGATCCGGCCACTGTGCCCAATGGCGGCCTGCTCGGCCCGGCGCACATGCTGCAACCCGGTGCCAACAACTTCATCGAACGCATCTCCACCCGGGGCTGGGGCACGCTGCATCTGCAGTCCGCTTCGGTGCTGATCGACTCGGGGCAGGCCAGCGTCAATCTGGTGGCCGCCATCCCGTCGCTGCACGCCGCGTTGTCGGCGATGATCGCGGTGTTCCTGTGGCGCCGGGTCCATTGGCGGTGGCGGCCGTTGCTGGTGGCCTACGTGCTGACCATGGCCTTCACGTTGGTGTACTCCGCTGAGCACTACGTTATCGACATCTTGCTCGGCTGGGCGCTCGCGGCGATCGTCCTACTGGTCATCCATCGGGTGGAGTCGCGGCGCAGCCGGAAAGCGGGCGCGGCTTCAGCTGCCGACCCCGGCCAACCAGCCGGCGATGCTGGCGGCGGCCTCGCCGTAGAAGAGGCGATAGACCCGGTCGGCGACATAGCCGATGTGCGGAGTGGCGACCACGTTGTGCAGCGTGCGTAGCGGGTGTTGTGCCGGCAAGGGTTCGACGTCGAAGACGTCGAGCCCGGCCGCGGCGATCGCCTGAGACTGCACAGCATCGATCAGGGCCTGCTCGTCGACGATCGGCCCGCGCGAGGTGTTGATCAGCAGCGCCGTCGGCTTCATCCGCTCCAGTTCGGCAGCGCCGACTAGGCCGCGGCTGCGCTCGCTGAGCACCAGGTGGATGGTCAGCACGTCGGCGCGGCTGAACAGTTCGTCCTTGCTCACGTAACCGACGCCAGCTTGGGCGGCGGCTTCCGGAGTCAGGTTGGGGCTCCAGGCGAGGACGTCCATGCCGAACGCCGTCCCGATCCGCGCCACCCGGGTGCCGATCCGGCCCAGGCCCAGCACACCGAGCACCGCGCCACCGAGCTGGCGGCCGACCGAGGTCTGCCAACCACCGGCGCGCACCGACAGGGTCTCGTCGACGATCCGCCGGGCCGCGCTGAGGATCAGAGCCCAGGTGAGCTCGACCGTGGACTCGATATAGCCGCCGGTCGTGCTTACGTGAATGCCGCGCTGCTGCGCCGCTGCGACGTCGATCGCGGCATTGAACGGTCCTGTAGAGGCAATCATCCTCAAGTTGGGAAGACGCTCGACGATGTTGCGCGGCAATGGCGTTCGCTCGCGCATCACGCACACCACCTGGTAGGGCAACAGCCTTTCGACGACGGCGTCGGGATCGGCGAGGTGATCGTGGAAGACGGTGATTTCCGCTTGCGCCGCGACAGCTGACCAGTCGGCCATGCTCAACGCCACGTTCTGGTAGTCGTCGAGGATCGCGACCTTCACGGTGCCTAATCTTCCACAAGCCAAACGCGAACGGGTCCACACCTACTCACGACAATCCGGCCCGGAACAAGCCGGACGTCGGTAACCTCCCCCGCATGCTCTTCGCGGCCTTGCGCGACATGCAATGGCGCAGGCGGCGCTTCTTCATCGCCATTGTCAGCACCGGGCTGGTCTTCGCGATGACACTGGTGCTCACCGGGCTGGCCAACGGGTTTCGCGTCGAGGCCCAGCGCACCGTCGACTCCCTGGGTGTCGACGGGTTCGTGGTGCGCGCCGGCGCCGCCGGACCCTTTTTGGGCTCGACACCATTTGCGCCCGTCGACCTGCCCCGCATCGTCGGCGCGCCCGGCGTCGCCGCGGCCGCGCCACTGGGGTGCGCGGCATCGATTGTCACCGAGGGCACGTCGACGCGGAACACCACCGCGTTCGGTGCGCCCGAACACGGACCCGGGATGCCCTCCGTTGGACCGGGCCGCGCGCCATCGACGCCCGACGAGGTCGCCGTGTCAAGCACCTTGGGCCGGCACCTGGGCGACAACGTACAGATCGGCCCCCGGACACTGACAATCGTCGGGATCGTGCCCAATTCCACGTCGCTGGCGAAAATGCCGAACATCTTCTTGACCACCGAGGGCCTGCAGAAACTCGCCTACAACTCTCAGCCGCTGGTCACCTCGATCGGGGTCCAAGGCAAACCCCGGCAGCTGCCCGAGGGTTACCAGTTCGTCGATCGCACGGCCGGGGTCACCGACCTGATGCGCCCGTTGAAGGTTGCGGTGAGTGCCATCACGATCGTGGCGGTCTTGCTCTGGATCGTGGCGGCGTTGATCGTCGGTTCGGTGGTCTACCTCTCCGCGCTCGAGCGCATGCGCGACTTCGCGGTGTTCAAGGCGATCGGCGTGCCGACCCGGTCGATCCTGGCGGGGCTCGCGATGCAGGCAATCATCCTCGCGCTGGTCGCGGCGCTCCTGGGGGTCCTGCTCGCTCAGCTGCTGGCACCGTTGTTCCCGATGATCGTCGCGGTGCCGATGGCCGCTTACCTGGCGCTGCCGCTGGTCGCGATTGTGATCGGGCTGCTGGCCAGCGTCACCGGGCTGAGGCGGGCGGTGGCCGTCGACCCGGCGCTCGCGTTCGGGGGTCCCTGATCAGTGGGTGACCTCAGCATCTCCGACCTCGTGGTCGAGTACGCCAGTGGCGGCTACGCCGTCCGGCCCATCAACGGTTTCGACCTCGACGTACCGGCCGGGTCGTTGGTCATCCTGCTCGGGCCCAGCGGTTGCGGTAAGACGACGCTGCTGTCCTGCCTCGGCGGCATTTTGCGCCCGACCTCGGGAACGATCAAATACGGCGACGTCGACGTGACCGCGCTCGACCGCGCCGCGTTGGCAAGCTACCGGGCCAGCACGGTAGGCATCGTGTTCCAGGCGTTCAATTTGGTTCCCAGTCTCACCGCGCTGGAGAACGTCGCGGTCCCCTTGCGCGCGGCCGGCAAGTCGCGGTCGGCGGCGCGGGAGCGCGCCGAGGAACTGCTGACCCAGGTCGGCTTGGCGGAACGGCTGAAGCACCGGCCGGGCGACATGAGCGGCGGACAGCAGCAGCGAGTCGCGGTCGCGCGGGCCATCGCTTTGGACCCGCCGCTGATCCTGGCCGACGAGCCCACCGCGCATCTCGACTTCATCCAGGTCGAAGAGGTGCTGCGACTCATCCGCTCGCTGGCGCAGGGAGAGCGGGTGGTGGTGGTGGCGACTCACGACAGCCGGATGCTGCCGCTGGCCGATCGCGTGGTCGAGCTGCTACCGAAAGTCGCCGCGGCCAAGCGGCCGGTTGAGACCGTGCGACTGAGTGCCGGCGAGGTCCTGTTCCAGCAGGGCACCATGGGTGATCTGATCTACGTGGTGTGCGAGGGCGAGGTCGACATCGTGCGCGAGATCGCCGGCGGCGGGGAGGAATTCGTGAAAACAGCAGTGCCCGGCGACTACTTCGGGGAGATCGGGGTGCTCTTTCACATGCCGCGGTCGGCGACCGCGCGGGCCCGCACCGAGGCCTTGCTGATCGGATACACCGTGCAGGAATTCCGCGAGCACATCGGTGTGTCGGGGTTGCACGACCTGATCGGCCATCCCGAACTCAGCGCCGACTGAACGCGAGTCAGGGGCCGCCGCGCCAATGTTCGATGCGGTGGTGGTCGGGAGTGAAGCCGTGGTCCACACCCCACAGCACGGCTTGGGTGCGGCTGCCGACGCCTAGCTTGCGGTAGATCGTGCGGATGTAGGACTTGACGGTGTTGGGGCTCAGGTAGGTGAGCCGCGCAACGTCGGCGTTGCTTTTGCCCTGAGTGATCAACGCCAGGATCTCGGCCTCGCGGTCGCTGAGCCCTTCGCAGCGGCCGGGCCAGTCCAGTCCTGGTGCGCTGCGCGCTCTCGTGGCGACGTCGCTGATCACCACCTCACCGGAGTGCACGGCCTCCAACGCGGCGACCAGCTCGCGTGCGGGCAAAGTCTTCGACAGGTAGCCGTGCGCCCCGTGCCGCCGTGCGCTGTCGACCAGACCTGAATGAAAGTTCCAGGTGTACACCACAACTCGGCGAGCCCGAGGATTGGCAACCAGAATCCCGATTTCTTCCTGATCGGATTCGGGCTGGGCGAACGAGTCGTACAGAACGATGTCGACTTCGTCAGCGACGGGCATCGTCGAGTCGAGCTCGGCGATCACGATGCGGTCGCGGTAAGGCTCGAGCATGTTGGCCACGCCTTTGACGACAACGTCATAGTCGTCGACTAGCGCGATCCGGATCGGCGCTCCCGTCAGTGGCGGCATGCGGCCAGATTACCTACTTAGGGGTGTATTTCTACCCCCCAAAAGGGTGTCGACTGAGATCAGCGTCGGGCTTTCGCCTCGACCGTCTTCGACCACTCAAGGAAAGGCTCATCATGATCACTCTCGGCGTTATCTTGTTGATCGCAGGACTGCTGCTGAAACTCCACATCCTCTGGGTCGTTGGCGCCGTCCTTCTGGTGATAGGGCTGATTCTGGCGGTCATGGGTTCGGCGGGTCGCGCCGTCGGCGGTCGGCGGCACTACTTCTAGAGCGACGTTTGCATCGCCCGAGACCCGGTTATTCGACATGTGTTTGAAAGGAGCACGGAATGCCCGTTTGGGAATGGATCGTGATCGCTGTCTGCGTCGTCCTCGTGGTCTCCGGGGTCATCGTCGCGGCCGCCGTCGCGAACAGTCGCAGGAAAACTCAGCGGCTCAAGGGCCGCTATGGCGCCGAATACGAGCGTCTGGTGTCGGAAACCGGAGACCATCGCGCGGCCGAGCAGGAGCTGACCGCCCGGGAACGCCACCGCGACGAACTGCACATCGTTGCGTTGACGCCCTCGGCCCGTTCGGATTTCACCGCACGCTGGCACCAGGTGCAGACCGGGTTCGTCGATAACCCGGCGACCGCCGTCGGCGTTGCAGACCGTCTGGTCACCGAGGTGATGCGCGAACGCGGCTATCCCGTCGACGACTTCGATCGCCGGGCCGCTGACGTCTCGGTAGACCACCCGCAAATCGTCGAGAACTACCGGACCGCGCATGGCATCCACCTCGCTCAGCAGCAGGGCGGGGTCAGCACCGAGCAGCAGCGCGAAGCGTTCGTGCACTACCGCGCGTTGTTCGACAAGCTGCTCGAGAACTCACAAGCCGACGACACCCAAAGGAGGCAACCGCATGACAACGCACGATCATGACACCGAGGTGACCCGCTCGTTCGACGAGTCGCAAAGCCCGGTCGCCGAGCCGGGCCCGGCCGGCCAGCACACCGCGTGGGCGGAACCAGCCGAACCGTCGACCGCGGCCACCGAACCGTCGACGGCGGCCACCGAACCGTCACCGCCGCCGAGCGCACCGTCCGAGTCCGCGACCGCGCACACCGAACCGTCGCCGCCGCCGAGCGCACCCTCGGAGCCCGCGACTGCGCACACCGAACCAGCGACCGAACAGTCGCTGTTCGCCGACGACGACCTCGCGGGCTTTCGCGCGCAGTGGGCCGGCGTACAGGCGGCTTTCGTCGACGACCCAAGAGAGTGCGTGCACAAAGCCGACGCCCTGGTCTCGGATCTGGTCGAGCAGCTCACCACCGGCTTCACCCGCGCGCGTTCGCGCCTGGAAGAACAGTGGGCTCGCGGCGAGGAAGCATCCACCGAAGATCTGCGGGTAGCCCTGATGCACTATCGCGAATTCTTCGAGCGGTTGCTCACGGTGTAACGCCGCGCGGGACGTGGGCTGCTGCTGATCGAAACGCCTATCCGGCCGCGACTGGGCTCACGACGACGCTGACGGTGTCGGCGCCGGGGTTCGACGCGATAACCAGCTCAGGGGCGTTAGGCGGCGAGACCACGTCGCCGCCGGTCACGCTCACCTGGTAGCCGTGGGGAAAGTCGCCGGCCGGTACCGCAATGGTGGTCTGCGACCCGGCTGGGAAGCTAGTGAGGCCGTCGGCTTTCTCTGTGGCGTAACTGAACTGGAAGCTGCCGTTGTCGAACGACCACGTACTCGGAGTGCCCGACACCACTTGCGGGTAGGGCTCGGCGAGTGTTGCCAGGTTGGCGGTGTTGACGTTCGCTCCGACCGGCGGCTGGCCGGGGTCGTACACCAGCGACTCCGAGCTTGGCGGAGACGCGGTGGTGGTGATGTCGCCCTGTCCGCTGTAGGCCCACTCCGTCCAACCGAAGATGTGTTGGTCCGCTCCTTGCAGGGGGTCGCTGATTTGTTGCTGGTCGCTGGTGGCACCGAATTCGGTCATGAACGCCGGTATCCCGTGCGCACTCGCGTATGTCGCTGCGTTGTCGACGATTTCGCTGGACGGGAAGCACCCCAGCGATCCCAGGGGTAGTTCGCAATAGGCGTGGAACGAGAACACCGTGTTCGTTGCGTCGACCGTGCCCAGACTGGTGGGCACCCCGAAGTTGGCGTCGTTGTCGGGCTCGAAGAATATGGGCGTGCTGGGGTCGACGGCCCGGATGGCCGATGCCGCCTGGTCGTAGAAGGGGGTCAACTGCTGGGTGTCGAAGAATGTGCTGCCGAACAACCCGGGCAGTATCTGGGAGCCCGGCGACGGCTCGTTCATGATCTCGAACCCGGCCACGTCGGGATTGCCGTTGAAATAGTGCGAAACGTGTTCGAGCATTTGCGCGTAATTGTCCTCCAGCCCGACACCGTTCGGCGCTTCGGAGTTCGACCAGAAGGCATCCCAGGCGTGATTTTCGGCGGGATTGAAGAATTCGTTGAACGGGAAGGGCAGCTGCGGATTGGGCAGGCCGCCGTCCTGCACAGCCCACGCCGGCGCTCCTTCGCCACCGAAGACGCTGCTGTAAGCGTCCTGGTGCAGATCGAGGATGCTGACGATGCCGTGGTGGGCCAGGGTTTGCACCGTCTGGGCGATCGACGCGAGGTAGGCGTCGTCGAAGACGCCGGGGGCCGGCTCGAGCGCGGACCAGATGACGCCGAGCCGCACCGCGTTGAAACCGTTCGCGGCGAGGAACGCCGCGTCGTCGTCGCCGAACCCGTCGGCTGACGGCTCGAACGGCGCCACCTTGTACACCTCGTTGAGCCCATGCAGGATGACGACCTGCCCGTCGCTGTTGGTGAGCCAGCTGCCGGTGGTCTCGATGGGGGCCGACCCACCCGGCGCGCCGCCGGTCACGGCCCCGTAGTCGCCGACCGCTCCGTGGTTGCCGAACGGGCCGCCGTGGCCGCCGGCGCCGCCGAGTGCCGCCAACCCTGCGGGGTTGCTGCCGTCGCCGCCGTTGCCGCCGTCACCGCCGCTGCCGAAGAGGCTGGTGCTGCTACCGCCGTCACCGCCATTGCCGCCGGCGCCACCCGCGCCGCCGTCACCACCGTTGCCACCGCCGCCGCCGTCGCCGATCAACGTCCCGCCTGTTCCGCCGGGTCCGCCGTCACCGCCGGGCGCCCCGGCGGCCGTCGAGTCGGCCCCGGGACCGCCGATTCCGCCGTCACCGAACAGCCCGGCCGCTCCGCCGGCACCACCTTGCCCGGCGGCGTCGGTGGCGCCGTCGCCGCCGTCGCCGAACAACAACCCGCCGGCACCGCCGTTGGCCGCATCCAGCGTGCTGTCGGGCACACCGGGAGCGCCGTTACCGACCAGCAGTCCGCTGCCGCCGAAGTCCTGCCACAGCGAATTGATGCTCTGGTCGACACTCGTGCCGAACGAACTGGTGATCCAATCCTGCTCGAGGCTGTGCAGCAGCGTATCCAGTGTCGTTGCTGTTGCAGGGGTTTCGGACGCCGCGGTCAGCGCCGAGTCGCTCAGGCCGCCAAGGTCCAATCCCGATAAGGCGACATTCGGGTCGACACCCGCCAGGGAGTCCAGGGCCGGCGAAGCGTCGGCGATACCCGCAACCGAACCGGAGAGGGCGTTGATGATCGGATCGATGATCAGGTCGAACTCGTCGGCATGCGCAGCGGGCGCGCCGGCCAGCGGACCGATGACCAAAGCCACGCTCAGGGCGGCACCAGCTCCCCAACTTCCCAGATGACGCCGATCAGCCATCGTCTGAACCTCCACGTCGGGGCATCGATTCTCAGGCGATCTTAAGGTAACCCTGATCGATGTCCGGCACCAGCATCATTGGCACGCTGTGAATTCGACTGCTAAGGCCGCACTCTCCCCGACGGTTGCCGTGACTCGCCTACGCTGTCGACGAACCGTTGGGAGGTCATCCGTGCAGCAGCTGAGTTGGACCGATGACATGATATTGCGCGCCGAAAGGCCTGAGACGCCCTTACACATCGAGCTGCTGCTGATTTACGACCCATCGACCGCACCGGCAGGCAAGGTCACCTTCAAAGGGATACTCGCCGAGCTCGATGCCCGGTTGCATCTCGCGGATGTCTTTCGGCGGCGCCTGACCGGGCTGCCGGGTGGATTGCACCGGCCGTATTGGGTGGATGACCCGAACTTCGATCTCGAATATCACGTCCGCCATATCGGACTGCCGCAACCTGGCGATTGGCGGCAGCTTTGCATCCAGGTCGCCCGATTGCACGCCCGCCAAATCGACCTGCGGCGTCCGCCGTGGGAGATCACCGTCATCGAAGGACTCAACTCTGTGCCGGGAGTCCCGAAGGGTTCGTTCGCAATGGCGGTGAAACTGCACCACTGCGCGGTCGACGGGATGGCGAGCGTCAGCATGCTTGCCGCACTGCACGATCTCGCCGCCGATAGCCCTCGCCCCCCGGGGCCAGCGCAGCCGTGGCGCCCGGACGCGCTTCCCTCAACCGCAGACTTACTCGCACGCACCGCGATCGGCGCACTGCTCTACCCGGTGCGGGCCGGCGGCGTCGTCGCGTCAAGTGTTCCGAAGGCGCTGAGCGGCTTGGCCGGACTCCCGGGAAAGCTCGCCGGCGGTGCCGTGTCGACAGTCGCCGGCGGTGGTGGTATCCCGTCGTTTCCGCCAACTACCCGTTTCAACCAAACAGCGTCGCCGCACCGCGTCTTCGAGGCCCGCTTTCACGATCTTGCCGACATCAAGCGAATCAAAGCGAGCGTGCCCGGCTCGACGGTCAACGATGTGGCGCTTGCCTATGTCGGCGGCGCGCTTCGCGAGTATCTGCAAGGCCACGGCGAGCTTCCCGAGGAGTCGCTGGTGGCGGCGTGTCCGATCTCGATGCGGGAGCCGGGCGATAGGAGCGGCGAGGGGAACCTGTTGTTCGGCCGGCGGCAATCGCTCGGTACCGACATCGCTGATCCGGTCGAACGGCTCAGGGCGATCGCTGCCTCCACGGCCGGCAGCCGTTCGGCGGCGAATCGCTCCAACAGGAGCCAGTTGCTCGACCTGATCGGAACGCTGCCAACGGCGTTGCTCGGAGTTACGGCGAAGGCCGCGAACGTGATTCCGCTTCCCAGCCCCACAGTCGCCAACACGACGGTGACCAACGTGCCGGGTCCTGGCGGCCCGATTTTCTTCAGCGGTGCTCGTCTGGTTCGCGCCGCCGGCCTGGGGCCATTGGTGGGCGGCTTGAACCTCATTCATGTCGTGGCGAGCTACAACGGGACTTTGTCGATCAGCGCCACCGCGGATCGCGACGCTCTGCCTGACCCAGCCGTGTATGGCGAATGCATGGGAAAGGCTTTTCAGGATCTGCTGGCAAGCGCGCGCTGAGCCGGCCGCTTGCCCGCCGAGTCATTCCCGCGGCTGCCAACGCCGCACCGTGCGGTCGAGAATACCCAGAGTCGCCCGCAATGCGCCTTCCGACAGAACCGGGAAGATGCCGGCGTCGCGCCATTGCGGGTGGATGTTCGACCAGTCGTAAAACGACGTGACGACGGTGCTGTCGGCGTCCGTCGGCTCGAGCCGGTAGCCGTAGACGTGACCGATCTGCGGGCGGATCTGGCCGAGGACTGTCCACGAAATCAACCGATCCGCTTCGAATTCCTCGATGGTGACAGTGACGTCGTACTTGCCCAGTTCCGGAAAGTCGTTGAGCGACTCGCGGTCCATGTGAACCACGAAGCTGTCACCGACTCCGCGTACCGGGTCGCCTTCGGCGTCTTGAAGCATGCCCGACGAGTCGATGGCGACATGGCCCTGCGGGTCGCTCAGTACGGCGAAGATCGTCGATGCCGGTGCGGCGATGGTGCGGTGGGTTTCAATGCGCTCGGTCATCAGTCCTCGCAACGCCGGAGTCAGAGTCGCCCTACTCTACGACGCTTGACACCGCGGCACGGGTCGCTGGGCCTCGGATCCGATTGGCGTTCACTGCAGCGGCGCATTAACTTCCCTGATGTGATGTTCTCAGTTCCTCGTGCAGTCGCGCGGTGGATCGCGCCCTTGCTGACGGTTGCGGCCATGGCCGCCACGGTTCTTCTTGCCGGCCCGGCGCCATCGGGTTTCGGCCCGAGCGTGCGCTTGGTCGATGACACCAACCCGTTGGCCGGTGAGCCGTTCTACGTCAATCCCAACTCGGCAGCGATGCGTGCCGCGCAGCACGCCGATCCGCCGAGTCCCGAATTGACTGCCGTCGCGAACACCCCGCAGGCCTACTGGGTCGTCCCGGGGTCCTCGGCAGCGACGGTCGCCAAATACACCGGCGACGCGCAGGCCGCCGGCGCCATCCCGGTGCTGGCGGTATACGGCATCCCCCACCGCGACTGTGGCAGCTTCGCTGCGGGTGGCTTCTCGACGGCCGACGCCTACCGGTCGTGGATCGACGGCATCGCATCGGACGTGGGCGCTTCGCGGGCGGCGGTCATCGTCGAACCCGATGCGCTGGCCATGGCCGACTGCTTGTCGGGTGACCAGCGCCAGGAACGCTATGACTTGATCCGCTATGCCGTGAACACCCTGTCGCGCAATCCGGGCACCGCTGTCTACGTCGACGCCGGACATTTGCGCTGGCATAGTCCGGAGGACATGGCCGCCCGACTCACTCAGGCCGGCGTCGACCACGCGCGGGGCTTCAGCCTCAACACCGCGAACTTCTACAGCACCGACGACGAGATCGGTTACGGCGAAGCGATTTCGGGGCTGACTAACGGGTCGCACTACGTCATCGACACGTCGCGCAACGGTGCCGGACCAGCGCCCGACTCCGGGCTCAACTGGTGCAACCCGAGCGGCCGAGCCTTGGGGACTGCGCCCACCGCGGCAACCGCCGGCGCGCACGCCGACGCCTATTTGTGGATCAAACGTCCCGGTGAATCCGACGGGTCATGCGACAAAGGTGATCCGCCCGCGGGCACCTTCGTGAGTCAGTACGCCATCGATCTGACCCGCAACGCGGGCCACTAACAGTGATCTGCGAACGGTGGCTATCGCATCGGCGTCAATGTGAAAACCGCGACCGAAGCCATGCCGTCTTCAGTTGTCCACGGGGCCAATTCACGTGCCGCTGACAGCGTCGCTGAAGATCTGGCGGTAACAGTCCGATCTCATTGACAAGTGCATCAAGCGGTTTCATAGGTCAGCCAGCCCCTGTGAACTGCGTATCTGTGCTCAAGCGAACAAGTTTGAACCCTGAACCGTTATCGAAAGGTCAACTCGCATTGCCGACTGAAATGCCGGTTATCCACGTCTTGGGCCTGTAGCGTCGCCACGTCACATGCACCCGAAATGGCCAGACCGGCAACGTGACCAGTCCCGCATATGGGGGGAGATGGCTGTGAGCCGATTCGTTGAGGCAATGCTCAGCAGCGCGGAATCTAGTACTCGCGTTATGGTGACCGGGGAGCCCGAGTCTCCGGTCCGGAGCAGTTGGGGTGAAGTTCATCAGCGTGCCCGGCGGCTGGCGGGCGGTTTAGCCCGGTTGGGGGTTGGCCCCGGTGATCGGGCAGGTGTGCTGGCCGGCGACCCGAGGGAGATTGCGCCCACTGCCCAAGCACTGTGGCTGCGAGGCGCGTGTTTGACGATGCTGCAGCAACCGACGCCACGCAGCGATCTACAGGTGTGGGCGCAGGACACGCGAGCGGTCATCGCGATGATCGAGGCGACGGTAGTGATCGTTTCGGATCCGTTCATGGCTGCCGTACCCGTATTGACAGATCACGGCATCACGGTGGTGACGATCGCCGAGCTGTTTGATGCCGCGCCGCTTGATGCGGTGCACACCGGTGAGGACGATTTCGCGTTGCTGCAGTTGACGTCTGGCTCGACAGGCTGCCCCAAGGCGGTGGCGATCACCCACGCCAACGTGATCACCAATGCCAAGGCAATGTTCGAGGGTGCCCAGTACGATCTGGAAACCGACGTAATCGTGAGCTGGTTGCCGCTGTTTCACGATATGGGCCTCACCGGGTTCCTGACGGTGCCGATGCTGTTCGGCGCCGAATTAATCCAGATAACCCCGATGGAATTTTTGCGCGATACCTTGTTGTGGGCCAAACTCATTCACAAATATCGAGGCACCATGACCGCAGCCCCCAACTTCGCCTACGCGTTGTTGGCCCGGCGGTTACGCCGGCACGCCCGCCCCGGTGAGTTCGATCTGTCATCGTTGCGATGGGCGCTGT
The DNA here is from genome assembly GCA_963767765.1 of uncultured Actinomycetota bacterium. Classification (GTDB taxonomy): domain Bacteria; phylum Actinomycetota; class Actinomycetes; order Mycobacteriales; family Mycobacteriaceae; genus Mycobacterium. The sequence continues at coordinate 427,856 of CAVYEX010000003.1, forward strand.
CCGGCTCCGAACAGGTCGAGCCGGCCGACGTCGAAGACCTTTGCGAGGCAGGAGCACCATTCGGGCTGCATCCCGAGGCGATCCTGCCGGCCTACGGATTGGCTGAAACTACTGTGGCCGTGTCGTTTTCGCAGTGCGGCGCCGGGCTGAGCGTTGACGAGGTCGACGCCGACATGCTAGCCGTGCTGCGTCGGGCGGTGCCCGCCACCACTGGCAAAACACGGCGACTGGCCACACTGGGGCCACTGCTCGACGGTATGCGGGCTCGCATAGTCGATGAGGACGGTGCCGTTCAGCCGACTCGCGGCGTCGGACTGATCGAGGTCTGCGGTGATTCTGTCACGTCGGGGTACCTGACAGCGGGTGGTTTCGTTCATGCCCAAGATGATCAAGGTTGGTGCAGCACTGGAGATTTGGGTTATTTCACCGAGCAGGGTCATTTAGTGGTCTGCGGCCGAGCCAAAGACGTGATCATCATGGCCGGACGCAGCATCTATCCCACCGACGTGGAACGCGCTGCCGCGCGAGTTGCAGGGGTCCGCGCCGGGTGCGTGGTCGCGGTGCGACTCGACGCCGGTCACTCCCGGGAATCGTTTGCCGTGGCTGTGGAATCCAGTCAGGCCGATGATCCCGCCCAGGTGCGGCGTATCAAACGTCAGGTAGCCCATCAGGTCGTCACCGAAGTTGCGGCACGGCCGCGCAACGTAGTGGTCCTGAGCCCGGGTGTGATCCCGAAAACACCATCAGGAAAGCTGCGTCGCACCTACGCACTCTCGCTAGTCTGCTGACCAGCCCGAGCACCTGTGCCGAGAGCAGACGGCTGGTGGCGTAGCGTAGAAGAAGAGCCATCTCGTTGCCAGCAGTGCAAGGTGATCCTCCGGTCGCCCGCATCCGTGGAGCGGTCGACATCGACCGAAGGACCATTGTATGGACCGTGCAGCCAACATCCACGGCGCAACAACCACTCGTATCAAAACTGGCCCACTGTGCGCCTTCGAGAATTAACGACGGCATCTACCATGGTTTATCCGGCAGAGTCACGGCGCCGAGCCAATCCCATACGACTTTGCGTCGCTCACGCACTGGGTCGCGACATTGACGGCGCATGGTGGCCACGCGCCGATCGCATCAACTACGAACTGCCTGCGCTAGTTGCCGTCCTGACCCCATTGCTCGGCAACATCAGCACCATCCAGGTCAACTGGCCACCCCTGCAGCGACCACCGGACTTCAACTGGCCGGGATGGGAACACAAACGCCAGCATGTGATGACACTCAAGGGTGAAGATGCTTGCGCCAACCTCTTGATTATCCCGTACGCGACCTACAGCGCGCTGGCCCTGATGGTGCTGCGTCGGGCCGCCGGCTTGCCTATCGAATTCGCCGACCGCTGCAAACCCGCCTTTGTGACCGCCGGTTCAATTCTGCACGCCGCACACCAGCAACGCCTCACCCGACTTGACGAACCCGCGCACAGCGGGCCGTGACCTGGAACCACCGACGCCCTTCGCTGTCCCACCGGCGCCGCGGTCACTCTCTCACCTGGCGATTAACGAGGCCGGTGACGGATCGGGAATCGACCTCTTCGCCGCCGTCGCCGTAGTAGACGCGATACGGCTCGTCTGCCGTCCTCTCCCCCTCCGAGCTCGGGTCCGCGACGCTCGTTGTGTCGTCGGTCGTTTGCGTGACCTTCATCCAGTCGCCAGACTTCGGATCTTGGAGCATGTCGCCCTCTTGGATCTGCCCGAGCGGGACCTTTTCCGTTGCATGTTCCGAGCTCATTACCCTCCCAATTCGTCGGGGTAGGTCGGCTGCGTCCAACCGCAGAAGACGTCACCACTCCCCTTAGGATTCTCTCGCCGACACCACCGGTCAATCACCGTCGACGACCTACCAGCAATCTCTTAACTCTGTGAACTTCCAGCTGTTGGCAGGTAGGCTCCGTTCATTATGAAGCACATCGCTGCGGCCGTTGCCGCGTTGGTGATGCCTGTCGTCGCGTTGAGCGGCTGTTCGAACCAGGCTTCAAAAAACCCTTCGACGTCAACAACCTCATCCGCGACGTCCAGCGCTGGAAAGCTGACCACACAGCTGAATACAGCCGATGGCAAACACGTCGCCAATGCCACCATCGACTTCACCAACGGGTACGCCACCGTGACCGTCGAGACCGTTGCTGCCGGCATATTATCGCCCGGCTTCCATGGCTTGCACCTTCACGCAGTCGGCGCGTGCGAGGGCAACTCCGTTGCGCCCAGTGGTGGTCCATCTGGTGATTTCGCGTCGGCAGGTGACCATTTCCAAGCGCCCGGGCATACCGGCCACCCGGCCAGCGGGGATCTGCCTGCCCTGCTTGTGCGTTCGGACGGCAACGGAAAACTTGTCGCCACCAGCGACGCCTTTACCGAGCCTCAGCTCAAAGGTTCCCAGGGCTCATCGATTGTGCTGCACCAAGGCGCCGACATGGGCAGCCAAGGTTCCGCCGACTCCGACAAGCGCGTCGCCTGCGGCGTGCTCAGTCCAGCGAGCGCAGCGAGCACGTCTGTCTCGACGTCCATTTCCACGTCGACCGTCACCACGACCGTCGTCACCACGGCTCCGCCCGCCACTATCACCGAGACGCCCTCGTCGACGTCACCCACCTCCAGCACCGGCACCAGCACCAGTACGAGCACCAGTACGAGCACGAGCACGAGCACCGTTACTCAGCCGCCCCAACCCTGACGACTAACACGGCGATCCTTTGCCGGGCATCCCGCCGGCTCGACCGGCGTTTGCCTTCGACAGCACGGTCTAGGGCAAAGTGGAGAGTACGTCAATACGACCACTCCGCGACTTGGCGATGAGCCCTCATCGCAAAACCCATCGACGGACTGTCAGGGCCTTTTCGCTCCCGCAATCAACGGCCGTGGCACGCTGACAGCTTGACTTCGCCGAGCGTCGGCGGTCACCGGTTCATACCGAGGCCGACGAGCGTTTGGCCTCGAATGCCATTGCTGTAAACCCGCCCGGGTCCGAGGGTTCTCCCGTGGAGCTAAGGGGACTCGAACCCCTGACCCCCACACTGCCAGTGTGGTGCGCTACCAGCTGCGCCATAGCCCCGTTCGTGGTGCCCATCGAAGCTACACCACCGGCAAGTACCTCTCAAAGTTGCTGACCAGCGCCTCAGCCGACCACTTCGTCGACGATCTCCTGCGCTGCGCGCTGTACCTCGGCAAGATGCTCGGGACCGCGGAACGATTCGGCATAGATCTTGTAGACGTCCTCGGTGCCCGACGGCCGAGCCGCGAACCACGCGTTCTCCGTGGTCACCTTCAAACCGCCCAGCGGCGCGCCGTTGCCCGGCGCGGCGGTCAGCTTCGCGGTGATCGGCTCCCCTGCTAGCTCGGTGGCGCTGACCTGCTCAGCGGACAGCTTCCCCAGCCGAGCTTTCTGCTCTCGGTCGGCGGGCGCGTCAACTCGCGCATAGTACGGCGCACCATATTGATCGGCCAGCTGCTGGTAGCGCTGCGACGGGCTGACACCGGTGACGGCCAAGATCTCCGAAGCCAGCAACGCCAGGATGATGCCGTCTTTGTCGGTGGTCCACACCGAGCCGTCGCAGCGCAGAAACGACGCACCCGCCGACTCCTCACCGCCGAACCCGATCGTGCCGCCGAGCAGCGGCTCGACGAACCACTTGAAACCCACCGGCACCTCGACCAGCTCGCGACCGATCCCGGCCACCACCCGGTCGATGATCGAGGAGCTGACCGCCGTTTTGCCGACCGCGACACCGGCCGGCCAGGACGGCCGGTGGGTGTACAGGTAGTCGATCGCCACCGCCAGATAATGGTTTGGGTTCAACAATCCGGCGTCCGGGGTGACGATGCCGTGCCGGTCGGAGTCGGCGTCGTTGCCGGTGGCGATCTGGTAGTGCTCCCGGTTGGCGATCAGCCCCGCCATCGCGTTCGGCGAGCTGCAGTCCATCCGGATCTTGCCGTCGGTGTCCAGGGTCATGAACCGCCAGGTCGCATCGACCAGCGGATTCACCACGGTCAGGTCCAGCCCGTGCCGCTCAGCGATCGCCGCCCAGTAGTCCACGCTGGCCCCGCCCAGCGGGTCGGCCCCGATCCGCACCCCGGCGTCGCGGATCGCGTCGACATCGACTACGGATGGCAGGTCGTCGACGTAGGTGCCGAGGTAGTTGTAATGCGATGCGGAACTCAGCGCCCGCGCAAACGGGACCCGCCGCACGGCGGACAGCCCGTCGCGCAGAATCTGGTTGGCGCGACCGGCGATCGCCGTGGTGGCATCGCTGTCGGCCGGACCGCCGTTGGGCGGGTTGTACTTGAATCCACCGTCGGCCGGCGGGTTGTGCGACGGCGTCACGACGATTCCGTCGGCCAGGCCCTCGGCCCGGCCGCGGTTGTAGCTCAGAATGGCGTGGCTGACTGCCGGTGTCGGCGTGTACCGGTCGGCCGAGTCGATCATCACCACGACGCCGTTGCCGGCCAGCACCTCCAGTGCCGTCGCCCAGGCCGGTTCTGAAAGTCCATGCGTATCACGGCCGATGAACAACGGCCCACTCGTGCCTTGGGCGGCGCGGTACTCCACGATGGCCTGGGTGATCGCCAGAATGTGCGCCTCGTTGAACGCTCCGTCCAGCGCTGAGCCGCGATGGCCCGACGTGCCGAAGACCACCTGCTGAGCGACATCGCGGGGGTCGGGTTGCAGGGTGTAGTAGGCGGTCACCAGGTGCGGCAGATCGACGAGGTCGGCAGGCTGGGCCGGCTGACCGGCACGCGGATTGGCCACCATGACAGCAATTCTGCCCGCGTCCCGCATACGCTGCTTGAGTGCCGAACCGGGACTACCGCGAGTTGGCGGCCGTTTTCGCCGGCGGAGCGCTGGGCGCCTCGGCCCGAGCCGCGCTCAACAGCCTGGCCGCGGCCGACCCGACACGGTGGCCATGGCCGACGTTCACCGCCAACATCGTCGGCGCTTTCCTGGCGGGTTACTTCACCACCCGGTTACTGGAACGATTGCCGGTCTCGGCGTACCGCCGGCCACTGCTGAGCACCGGGTTGTGCGGTGGATTGACCACCTTTTCGACCATGCAGGTCGAGACGCTGGCCATGATCCGGCACGGCGATTACTTGCTGAGCGGCGGATATGCCGCGGCCAGCATCGTCTTCGGTTTCGCGGCGGTGTATCTCGCCACCGCCCTGGTGCGCCGGGTACCGGTGCGCGGATGACCGCTGCGCTTTGGGCCGGCATCCTCGCCGCCGGGGGCCTCGGCTCGGTATTGCGGTTCCTGGTCGACGGCGCGGTGGGTCGGCGCGCGGCCCGATCGTTTCCGTTCGGGACCCTGACGGTGAACGTGACCGGGGCGGCGTTGCTCGGCTTCTGCAGCGGGCTGGCCTTGAGCCGACCGGTCGCCTTACTGCTCGACACCGCATTCATCGGCTCCTACACCACCTTCTCCACCTGGATGCTGGAAACGCACCGGCTCGGCGAGGAGCGCCAATACTGGTCGGCCGCAGCGAACATCGTTGTCAGCGTGGCGTTAGGGACTGGCGCTGTGCTGCTCGCGCAATGGGTTTCGGGCCGGCTGTGAACGAGCCGTGCCTCAAACTCACCGCCTATTTCGGTGAGCGCCAACGCGCTGCAACCGACACCGCTGGCGGCGCATTCCTGGCGGACGCGATGCTGAATCTGTTCGGTGGCCGCGACGTCGCCAACAGCGTCATGCTGCGTGGCATCGCCAGTTTCGGCCCGAGTCAGGTTCTGCGTACCGACGAGTCGCTGACTCTGTCGGAGGACCCGCCGGTGGCGATTGCAGCAGTCGACGTCGAATCGAAAATCAGCGGGCTGGTCGACGATGTTCTTGCGCTGACCGCCCACGGGCTGGTCACACTGGAACGCGCCCGGCTTGCGTCCATTAACGACGGTTCAACCGTGCCGGAAGGCGCGGTCAACGGAGACACCTTGAAGCTGACGGTCTACGTCGGACGTCACGACCGGTTCGCCGGAATGCCGGCGTATCGATCCGTTTGCGACCTGCTGTACCGGCACCACTTCGCCGGCGCCGCGGTGTTTCTCGGTGTCGACGGCACCGCACACGGGAGCCGCTGCCGAGCCGGGTTCTTCAGCCGAAACGTCAACGTCCCGTTGATGATCATTTCGACCGGAACCGCTCCGCAGGTTCGGGCCGCGGTTGCCGAACTCACTGCGGCCCTTCCGACTTCGTTGCTGACGGTCGAACGGGTGCGGGTTTGTAAACGCGACGGCCAGTTGTTAGCGCGGCCGCACCGGTTGCCGACAACCGACCAGCAGGGACGGATCCTGTGGCAGAAGCTGATGGTGCACACAAGCGAGGCGACCGGCCACGGTGGCTTGCCGATCCACCGTGCGCTGGTGCGACGGCTGCTGCAGTCCGGGACCGCCCGCGGCGCCACGGTGCTGCGTGGCATCTGGGGATTCCACGGCAACCATGAACCGCACGGCGACAAGCTGTTTCAGCTGACCCGCAAAGTGCCGGTGGTCACCATCATCGTCGACACGCCGGATTGGATCGCGCGCAGCTTTGACATTGTCGACGAAGCAACGGACGGCCATGGGCTGGTCACCTGTGAGATGGTTCCAGCCGTCATGACGCTCGACGGATCACTGAACCGTGCCGGCACCGGCCTGGCCCAGTACGACTACTGACGACCGCGGGCCCCACAGAGGTCTGAACGGGGCCCGCGAGCGACAGGTCGCTATGCGCGCGGCGTCGTACCGCGATTCAGAGCGCCGCCGGGTCCGGCAGCATCCCGGCGTCCCCGCAGACCGGCGAGCCCACCCAGCCCGAGCAGACCGAGCAGTCCCCACAGTCCAGTCTTATCGCTTTTCTGATTTTGAGTGTTGTTGTCCGGATCCGCCACGATCGATGTGGTAGACGCCGGCGCGGGCGAATTCTCGATTGTGGCGTTGGCAACGCCTGCACCGCCGAGCAGAAGCGCCCCGGTGGCCGTGATGGCAGCAATGGTCTTACGCATGGTTCCTCCAGATGGATGATCGAAAGCCGGATATACATCGGACCGGATGGCTGTGGTCCGCCGGCAGCAACGGCGCAGGGTCTACCGAGCGCCTCACAGTGAAATGCAGTCTTGTACTACCCGAAGTCATCGGCGGGCAAACATAGAAACTTCAAAGGTTTGCCCCCAGGCGGTCGTATCGCCGCCTGCCGGGCGTGGCACCGAAGTCGTTTCATCGCAGCCGGTGCCGGGTATGCGCCCAGTCGAGCGGCGCACAGCCCATGCCCGCCCCCTAAGCTCCCGCCCTCACCGGAGGTAAATCTATGGCCGACATGCTCGTCGAGTCGCCCGAAGACGTCGTCACGTTTCTCAAAGCCCAGCACGACCTGATCGAGGACATGTTCGACGAAGTGCTCTACGCCTCGGAAGCCAAAGCGCGTGAGCAGGCCTTCGTCGAGTTGCGTCAGCTGTTGGCCGTGCACGAGACGGCTGAGGAAATGGTGGTGCATCCGCGGGTGCGACGCGAGGTGGAGGGCGGCGACGAGATCGTCGACGCTCGGCTGCAAGAGGAGCACGACGCGAAGGAGCAGCTGTCGAAGATCGAGAAACTCGACATCGCCTCGGACGAGTTCCTCGAGGAGTTCCGGAAGTTACGGGAAGCGGTGTTGGAGCACGCCGCGCATGAAGAGAACGACGAATTCCCGGGATTACAAGAGGAACTCAGCGAAGACGATCTCAAGCGCACCGCCCAGGCCGTGCGAGCCGCTGAGGCGATCGCGCCGACGCGCCCGCACCCCGGCGTCGAATCGGCGAAGCTCAATTTCGCCGTCGGACCGTTCGCGTCGCTGCTGGACCGGGCCCGAGACGCCATCCAGCAATCCATCAGTTGACCCACGCAAGCTACAGAGAGTGTCATGACCAGTGTCGAACCGCCGGCCTCGGGTGACGAACAGACCGTCGGGCAAGAGTCGGAGGACGACAGTGTGGTCGCGCCGCCGGCATACCCCGCCTACTCGACCCCTCCACCGGAGGGCTTGCACGCGGGCGAAGACGGCTGACACCGCAGAGCCGCCCGTAGGGTGGAACACGTGAGCATTGCCCCGGAAACGGCGATCGTCCTGCAAGATCGCTTCTCCCGCGAGTTGCCGGAACTAGCCGTCCGGTGGGAGGCTGCGACGCCTCCGCAACCCGATCTGCTCGTCCTCAACGAATCCTTGGCCGACGAGCTCGGACTGGACAGCGACTGGCTACGGACCGCCGACGGTGCGCGATTCCTGGTCGGCAACCTGGTTCCCGACGGTGCCGCTCCCGTCGCTCAGGCGTACGCGGGCCATCAATTCGGTGGTTTCGTGCCGCGGTTGGGGGACGGCCGAGCGTTGCTGCTGGGCGAACTGGTCGACCGTGACGGGCGCCTGCGCGACATCCATCTCAAGGGGTCGGGCGCAACGCCGTTCGCCCGCGGCGGCGACGGTTTGGCCGCGGTGGGCCCGATGCTGCGCGAATACATCATCAGCGAGGCGATGCACGCGCTGGGTGTACCGACGACGCGGTCCTTGGCCGTCATCGCCACTGGGCGGCCGGTGCAGCGCGAGACGCTGCTGCCCGGCGCTCTGCTGGCCCGCGTCGCCAGCAGCCATCTACGGGTCGGGAGCTTCCAGTACGCCGCCTCGACCGGCGACGTCGACGTGCTGCGACGCCTTGCCGATCACGCGATCGCGCGTCACCATCCAGGTGCGGCGGAGGCTGACCGTCCTTATGTCGCGCTGTTCGAAGCGGTTGTCGCAGTACAGGCGTCGCTGGTAGCCCAGTGGATGCTCGTCGGCTTCGTGCACGGCGTGATGAACACCGACAACATGACGATCTCCGGGGAAACCATCGACTACGGCCCCTGCGCGTTCATGGAGGCTTACGAGCCGGAGACGGTGTTCAGTTCGATTGATTTCTGGGGACGCTACGCCTACGGCAACCAGCCGGTCATCGCCGCCTGGAACCTCGCGCGGTTCGCCGAAGCCTTGCTCCCCTTGTTCTCGGAGGACACCGACGAGGCGCTGCGCTGGGCGGAGGAGTCCTTCAGCCGGTTCCAGGCCTCCTACGACGCCAGATGGGCGGCGGGAATGCGAGCCAAACTCGGGTTGTCCGCGGGCATTGACGGCACCGTCGTTACGTCGTTGACCGACGAGTTGCTCTCGCTGCTGGCCGAAAGCGAGGTCGACTACACCTCGTTCTTCCGCAACCTCGGCCAGGCCGCTCGAGGGAAGGCGGAACCTGCGCGCGGATTGTTCATCGACCTCGCCCGGTTTGACCGCTGGACCGCGCGCTGGCAAGCCCTGAACCCGGACGCTGCGGTGATGGACCGGGTGAACCCCATCTACATCCCCCGTAACCATCTCGTCGAGGAAGCCCTGACCGCCGCGACAGCCGGCGACCTGCAGCCACTTCAGCAGCTGCTCGCCGCGGTAACCGCGCCCTATGACCATCGGCCGGACTTGGAACGTTACGCGACCCCCGCCCCCGAGGACTTCGGCGCTTACCGAACCTTCTGCGGCACCTGACCGGAAATGAAAGACGATGAGAAGCACGAAGATTCACCGGTGGCGCCTGACGACAGCAGTAAGCCGCGGTCGCCGACGGACCTGACCCGGCCCTCGGTCATTTACCTGCTGCGCACCACCGCCCGACAGTTCAGCCGAGACCAGTGCACCGATATCGCCGCGGCGTTGACCTACTACGCGGTGTTGTCGCTTTTTCCCGCCTTGCTTGTCATGGTGTCGCTGTTGGGCGTCTTCGGACACGCCAAGAAGACCACCGACACGGTGTTACAGATTATCGGCGAGCTTGGTCCGTCTTCCGTAGTGGAAACTCTTCACGCCCCGGTTCAGCAGCTTGTCAATTCGCCGTCGGCCGGTCTCACATTGGCTGTCGGCCTGCTGGCCGCGCTGTGGTCGGCGTCGGGATACGTCGGCGCGTTCGGCCGCGCGCTGAACCGGATCTACGGAATCGAAGAGGGCCGCCCGGTCTGGAAACTTCGTCCGCTGCAGCTTGTGTTGACTCTGGCGGGGCTCACCATGGCCGCGGCCGTCGCATTGATGCTTGCCGTCAGCGGGCCGGTGGCCAAGGCGATCGGTGATGCCTTTGGCGCCGGACATGTGGTGCTCGCGGTGTGGAATGTCGGCCGGTGGCCGGTGATTCTGCTGTTCGTGATCCTGGCGGTCGCCATCTTGTATTACGCGACACCGAACGTCCGTCAGCCCCGATTCCGCTGGATCAGCGTCGGCGCGGCGATCGCCATCTTGGCGTGGGTCGTGTCTTCGATGTTGTTCGCTTTCTACGTCAGCAATTTCGGCAGCTTCAACAAGACGTATGGGACCCTGGCCGGCGTCGTCGTGTTCTTGCTCTGGCTGTGGATCACGAACCTTGCACTGCTGTTCGGCGCCGAACTGGACGCCGAACTGGAGCGGGGCCGCGAGTTGCAGGCCGGGCTGCCGGCCGAACGCGAACTGCAACTGCCGGCCCGCGACACCCGCGGAATCGACAAGAACCACGCCAAAGATGAGCGCATCGTCGAACGGGCCGAAGAGTTGCGGCGCACACACGGCGCCCACGAATAGCCTCCGGCCAACCGACGCTCAATTGCGCAGGTCCAGCGCCGCACCGATCAGGGCCAAGTGGCTCGATCCCTGCGGCAGGTTGCCGAGGAACGCCCGCACCCGCCCAGATTCGGTCGTGAAGGTGGTTTCCAGAACGTTGGTGTCGGGCAAGTATCGGCGCTGCGACGAAAACGGAATCGACGGTGCCAGTTCCAGTCGACCTCCGTTCGGCGAGTCGACGACGGCGGCGAACACCGGCACGGAGTCCAAATCAGGAATCGGAAACCAGTCGATGGCGCCGTCTTCGGCCACCAGCGCAATGGTACGTCCGTCCCCAATCGGCGCGTAACTGCGCAGCGCCACGAAACCTTCTTTGCGACAAAGTGATTCGCTGGGCGCTGACGTCGACGGTTCGAACTCCGGTGCCGGCACGCCGTCGCGTTCCCGCAATTTTGCGCCAATAAACACCGGCATTGTGTGCTTGACCAGGCAGCCAGCGGGTAACCGGGAGCCATGGCAAAGATCGGATATTTCTTATCCTGCGAGCAGTACACCCCAGCCGAACTCGTCGACCAAGCCAAACGCGCGGAGGCGGCCGGATTCGAAGCGCTGTGGATTTCGGATCACTTCCACCCGTGGAATGACGAGCAGGGCCAGAGCCCGTTCGTCTGGGGAGTCATCGGCGCACTGTCTCAGGTGACGACGCTGCCGGTTACCACGGCGGTGACATGCCCCACGATCAGGATTCACCCGGCCATCATCGCCCAAGCCGCCGCGACGGCCGCAGTACAGCTCGAAGGGCGTTTTGTTCTCGGCGTGGGTAGTGGCGAAGCACTCAACGAACACATCTTGGGTGACCCGTACCCCTCAGTGGGGGTGCGCCAGCAGATGCTCGAAGAGGCAGTCCAGGTAATCCGATTGCTGCACAAAGGCAACGAGATCAGCCACCACGGCACTCACTACGAGGTCCAGGAAGCGCGGATCTACACTCTGCCCGAGAATCCCGTGCCCATCTATGTCTCCGGTTTCGGTCCCCAGGGAGCCGAACTGGCCGGACGAATCGGGGACGGATTTTGCGTGGTGACGCCGGAGGAAGAATTGGTCAAGGCCTTCCGCGAGGCCGGCGGCGGTGACAAGCCGGTGCAGGGCGGCACCAAAGTCAGCTGGGACCGCGACACCGACAACGCTCTCAAGGCGGCTCATCGGCTGTGGCCCAACGACGCCCTGCCCGGCCAGATCCCTCAAATACTTCCGCGACCCAAAGATTTTGGTGCGCTGAGTTCGCTGGTCCCGCCGGATCAGGTCGCAGAGGCGATCACCTGCGGCCCAGACGCGGACAAGCATGTCGCGGGAGTTCGCGAATACTTCGAAGCGGGTGTCGACGAGGTGTACGTCCAGCAAGTCGGGCCCGACATAGATGGATTCTTCGAGGCGTATCAGCGCGACGTGCTTCCGCAGCTGCGACAGTGAGCAGCGCGATACAACACCTCAGGATTGTGTGAGTTCCTTCTCCACGTCGACGGACAATATCGAGTCGTCAGTGCGGTGGTCGAAGGTGTCGCGGCACTGGCCGGCGATTTCTGCTCCGGCGTGGCTGGTGAGTGGCGCGCCGGCCAACGGCTGCGGCACCACGGTGAGAATGACGTCGACCTCGTCCTTTCGCAGTGTCGGCGAGTGCGACGTGAGATCGGAGTCGGTGCTCCAGCCGTCGGCAACCAGCGGCCGAATCACCTGCTGCGGGGGGACCGGTTGGTCATGACGGGCGCCGGGTAGCCAGAACGCCATCTGCACCATGCCCCGAAACGGGGCCTCCCCCTGGTCGTTGCACGACTCGTAACGAAACCGGGCCTCGGTCACTTCAGCGTGCAGCGTGGCCAGGATGTCACGGGCCGCGTCCATGACTTCGGCGCGCGCCGCCTGGGGGGTGATCGGATCCGGCACTTCAGCGCACCCGCCGACCACGGTGCCGACCATCGCCGCGGTGGCAACCCATCTCCTGATCGAGGTCCACATTCGTCGGTCCTCTCACCCCAATCAAAGCGTCAGCCTGCGGGTGCAGTGTGGCGGTGACCGGTGGTGGGCGGCCGACCGGCTTCGGGCTCGACGAACGCCGGCAACCCGTATTCGCCACGGTGTCGCGCGGTCATGCCGTCGCGTGCGAGCGCATCACCGTGGCCGGAGACCACGTCGCCGATGCTGAACAGCGACTCGGAACCGAGGTCGAAATAGTGAGAGTGATCGTAGAACGGGTTGAACGAGTAGCCGGGCACTTCAGCTTTGAACCGAACCGAGCCGTAACCGTCCATGGCGGGATCTTGCCCCAAACCGACACCTCCGAAGGGCGTCTTGACCGTGTCCTCGCCGAACCAACTCACCCGGTCCAGCGACGCATCTCCGACGTAGAGGTGACCGCCGGGCGCCAGGTGAAAGTCGGCCGCGGACCGGGCCAGGTCGGTTCCCGGGCAGCCGACCAGCACGACGTCGTCGGCGTGCATGCCGAATCCGGCCGCCGCGTCGGCCACCGTGGTCGAACCGTAGGAGTGCCCGACCACCGTCATGTGTGTCGCCGGTCCGTGATGGGTCACCGCGAACGCGTTGACGTCGGCTGCCAGGCTTTGTCCACCGGTACGGGCCATGTTCGGCTCGTACAGACCGGGGTCGACCGCGCTGTCCGGGGCGTCGTAGCCCAGCCACATCACCACCGCGGTGTCGTTGCCCCAATCGGCACGGTTGGCTTCGTTGTAGAGACGTACACCATCAGCATTGGCCAAGGTTCCCTGCTTGACGCCGGATCCCAGCCCTTTCACCAGCACCGCCGTGTTGACCGCGGTGTCGGGATCGCCCATGGCGATGGCCGCGGCGCCGTCCCCGCCGAACGCGGCGGGCTCGTACCGCCACAGCAGCACGTCGGGGTGTTCGTTGCGCTCGTTCACCGCGTCCGCCGAGGCGGCCAGGCCTTGTTCGGTGTGACGGGCGTTGGTGTAGCGGGTCGCGTCCGCCGCCGTCAGGCCGTACCGGCCAGGATCAGTGAGCACATCGGCAGCAGACACCCCGCGGAGCGTGGCCAGATCATGTACCCGGTTCAGATCGTCGGTCAGCACCGCGCGGTTGACCTCGTCGCGGACGTCCGCGGGAATCCCGTTGAGATTCCCGAGGTCCGGCGAGTGCTGGGCAATCAATCGGGTCTTCTGGTCGGGACTCAGCGCGGTCCACCATGTGTGCACAACCGCCGGGCCCGCATCGGATGACGGTATTGGGAGTGCCGGTTGGTCGGGGATCGGGAAAGGCGGCTGATCGAGCGTCTTCACGAGAGCCGGGTCGTACCCGTCGGCGCGCAGCTTTCCCTCGGCATCGCGCAATACGCCGGTGTAGCCGTCGCGGATGTGCACGATCTGCTGCCATGTCGCCGTGGTGTTGCTCGTAGCTTCGTGCTCGAGGGACTGCTCGGATGCGGCAGCGTGCGGAGCATTTCCCACATCACGGAGACTGCCCAGGTCCCTGTCGATGTCCTCCAGCGAATTTTCCAGCTTCTCGATGCATGTAATCGAGACACGCTGTGCCTCTGCGAGAGTCGCGGCGATGTCCTCGAGAGCAACGGCGATGTCGGGCAGTCGGGCGGCTTGGACGCCGAGTGAGTTGATGGCCAGCTGCACTGGGGACGAGTTGTTGATCGGGTGTTCGTCACTGCCGCGAATCCACGCTTTCTCGAAGCGCTCTCGCGCGCGTGCGAACGCATTGTCGGCTGCCGTCGCGGCTTGGCCGGCGTGATGGAAGGCCTGCGCTAAGATGTCGATCTGCGCCGGTCGGCCGTGCTGAAGTGTCGCGTTGACCAGCCACGGATCACCCGCGGCGGCGGCGACGAGTTTGTCGCGGTCGATGTTGACTAGGTGCACCGCACGCCGCGCAACGTGAAAGCTGTTGCGGCGCTGCGGTACCGGATTCCGATATCAAGGACCATCGCTTGGCCCCCTTTCAGCGTCGTCGGCGACGCTACAGGCAGGGCCCCGCAGATCAATTCACTTTTCTTCGAGGTGACGACGTAGTCCACAGCGCAGATGTGCTGTGGACTACGTGTCAGTAGTCGAAGACCGTCGTACCCCCACCGGTGGTGCCGATGTACACCGGCCCTTGCAGGAACGGCTCGGAGCCGGTGTTGAAGAGGCTGTCCGATGTCACGGTCGGACTGTTGGTCGCAGTGGTCGTGTAGGAGTACAGCAACTGGTCGTTGATGGTTGTAGACGGATGATCACGGTTCCGGCCGGCAGCTGCTCACCGACCGTGTCGCCTGGGACAAGGGACGACGGGATGTCTCCGTAGACGCCACCGGAATCGATCAGCGCGTTCACCGTGCTGCTTCGCGCCGGTACCGATCTGAACCAGCAATTGGGCATCCGGCGACCCGGCGATCGTCGCAGCCGGGGAGGCGTCGGGGTTCGCCCCGAACTCGAGCACCTTGTGGTATTCGTCGAGGTAGATGCCTTGGTTCTCACCGGCCGGCAACGCGGTAGTCACAACGCTGGGGCCCGGGCCCACCGCGTTGGGCCCGATGCCGAGGATGGCTTGTGCGTCGTCGCCGGCGAAATAGTCCTGGAAGGTCGTCGGGAACGAGAAGAGTTCGACGTCGACCGGGGTGGCTGAGGTGGTGACGATGTTATCGAAATTCACCGGCATGTCGAAGGTCAGGTAAAAGTAGTCGAAACCGTTGCCGTACGAGCCAATACCCCCGCTGATGGGAAAACTGAAGGTTTGCCATCCGATGTCTTGCCACGGAATGACCAGCCCGTCAGATCCGGTGTCCACCAGAGCCGGCACTTGAGATCCACCGTTCACAGACAGGTCCACCAGCGGCTCGGTGCCCGATAGAGGTCCAGCAGCGGGACAGTGACGTCCGCAGCCGGAACGATGTCAGCGGCGGCGGCCGGCTCCAGCAGACTGCCCGCGTCCAGCGCGGTGTCGAAAGCACTGGGATCCAGCGCGCTGGCGGCTTGCGTCAAGGCGTCGACGATGGGCTGAATGATCAAGTCTTCGAAATCGGCGTCCGCGCGAGGCGCTGTCGTCAAGGAGGTGAGCCCGCACGCGAGCAACGCACCGGCGACAGTACTGAGACCGACTACGCTGCCGCGGCGGCGCAATGCCCCACCACTACGCGCGCGCCGAAGATTCCCCATTTGACCTGGCCGACGTGGCATGCTCAACCTCCCACTGAACTGCACGTATTAAGTACTGCTGAATTCTCTCAGTGGACTTTAAGCTACTCGGTCGACTTCGCGCGACCCGAATCGGGCACACCGCGCCGACCGCAGCTCGGAGTGCTCCAGCTGTCCGTCTTCCGGGCCTACGATCAGGTTCAACAATGGGCTGCCCGCTGCCATGAACAATCATCCCCGAGCGCAACGCGCTTTCCCTCTATCGGGCAGGCAAGTGATGGAATGAAGCGGTGAGGACTCGTCTCCGTTGACGCCCTGCCAGCGGCCGGTTACCGCGCTGGCAGGGCTGCTCGCAGCGGTGCTGGTGCTGGCGCAGTGCACTGCTGCGCCGCCGCCTCATGCGAAACCTCTCCCCCCGACTGATGGTCCCGCACCGTCGACCACTGCCGCGTCGTCGCCCGGTTCGCTGCCGGCGCCGGCCGGCAGCACCGTGGAGCCGGTCACGACCGCCGAACTCGGTACGACCTGGCGGCCGGGGTGCCCTGTCGAAGCGGGACAGCTGCGACGGGTCGGCATCGACCATGTCGGTATCGACCGCGTGGTCCATCACGGCGAGTTGATTGTTCACGAAGACCTCGTGCCCGAGGTCATCGCGATCTTCGAGCAGCTCTTCCGAATGGGCTATCCCATCGAGAAATCCGCACCGTCGACCACTACCCGGACGCGAGCGATGAGCTGTCGATGGAGGACAACAACACGTCGGCATTCAATTGCCGACGCATCGCAGGATCCGACCAGTGGTCTCAACACGCCTACGGTCGGGCCATCGACCTCAATCCGCTTCTCAATCCGTGCCGCTACGCCAACGGTACTTTCGAACCACACAACGCGGCGGCATACCTCGACCGCAATCGCACCGACCCGGGAGTGCTGCACCACGGCGACCCGGCATCGCGCGTCTTCACAGACCGTGGCTGGCGGTGGGGCGGCGACTGGCCAACGGTCATCGACTACCAGCACTTCGAACGGCCCTGAACGTCGTCGATTGCGTCAAAGGCCCAAGGCCCGAGCCGCCGCCGTCGCTACCTCACCTCGCAGCGTCGACATCGGTGGACTGCCCCGCGTGTGAATTGAGTTCGCCAGGAGCACGACGTAGCTGTCTGATGCCGGGTCCATCCACATCGAGGTCCCGGTGAAACCGGTGTGGCCGAAGCTGCCGATCGGAAAGACCAATCCGCGCGTGATGGACTGGCCGCTGTCGATGTCCCAGCCGAAGCCGCGAAGATTTTGGCCCGCAATCGCCGGGTAGTTCGGGGCCAGCAGCGATTCTGATCCGTTCGGTCTGTGCGCGAGGGCTGCTCGCTCGGCCTGGTTCGCGGCTTCCAGTTGCCCCGCTGAGTGTCCCGGCTGCTGCGGACCCGTCATCAGCTTTAACGTCGTTCTGGTCAGCGGGAATTCGCTTGGACGGTCCGCCAGCCGGTCGAGCAATGCCTGCGCGTAGACGCTGACGTCGCGAGCCGTGGCGAATACGCCGGCGTGCCCGGCCACTCCGCCCATTCGCCGCGCGGTGGTGTCCTGCACGGTGCCACGGAGCAGGTGGTCGAAGTCGGGGTTGCGGCTCGGATCGCCTCTGCTTTCTTCGTCAAGCGCCGTGGGCGCGATGCGCGGAAGGAGGTCGGTGTTCCAGGTGCCTGCGGGGCAAGCGACGGGCGGGGTTCCCGGTGGTGTGGCAGCCCACCCGATCGCGGCTCCTCTGATCGTGTGCGATCCGCATGCTCGCGCCGGCGGCAGATAGCGGGTGTCCGCCATGCCAAGCGGCTCGAAGACGTGTTGTTGACCGTAGACGTCGAGAGGTTCGCGGGTGAGCTTCTCGATCAGGGCGCCCAACAGGATGAAGTTGATATCGGAGTAGTGGAAACCTGAGCCCGGGTTCGACAGCAGCGGCGTCGCGATCGCACGACGGATGCCTTCGCTCTCATCGCCTCCGTTCAATCCCCACGGGTCTCCGAGGTTTACATCACCCGGTTCACCGGAGGTGTGGGTGAGCAGCATGCGGACCGTTACCTGAGCGCGCCGCGGGTCGTTCGCTGCGTTGAAATCCGGCAGATACTGCTGCACGGGGTCGTCGAACTGGACCTTGCCCTGTTCGTAGAGTTGCATGACGGCGGTCGCCGTTGCGAGGCATTTCGTCAACGACGCCAGGTCGAAGATCGTGTCCTCGGTCATCGGCTCGGCCGGTGCCGGCGCTCCATCGAGGCCTTGTTGGCCGGCAAGCTTGCGCAGGCCGTACGCCTGGTGGAACACGACCTCACCACCGTGGCCCACGACCACCACAGCGCCCGGCAACTGTTGTGCCGCAATCGCATTGTTGATCAGTGTCGACACCGTGGTGAAATCGAATCTGTCAGCCACGGGGGGCAGCGTAGGCACTGTGGGAGCTGGCGCCGCAGTGGGGTGTGGGCTGTCGGTTACCGCCCGGCGCCCAGTGTCGCTACCCTTGCATGCCGCAACGAGGGCAAGCACCACAGCCGCGATAGCGAAGGTTCGTCTCGAGGCGAGACGGCCACACCAGCTGTCGACGCTACTCATCCTCGGCCAGCCGCCTGTCAAGCATCCGCCCCTTGCGCGGAAACCCGAAGCCTGTTGAGACCGAATACTTGCACGGCAGCCGATTTGCCTTTCAGCGCATGAAATCCCCGGTCGGCGAGCGCAGGAGGCCGAGGATGCAAGGCCTCGACGGACTCGCGAGTCAGCAGAATCGCGTCGCCCGTGGTCTTGGTGAGTTGCTCGACGCGGGCCGCGACGTTGACTGTGTCACCGATCAGGGTGAACTCGAGCTTGCCGCCGCCCCCGATGGTGCCGGCGATCACTGAACCGGTGTTGATTCCGATGCCGATCCGAAGCCCGCCGCCGAATCGCTCGGCCACCCTGCGCTGTATCAGCGCAGCGGCGGACACAGCCGCGTCGGCGTGCGCCACAAGATCATTTGGGGCGCCGAAGACGGCCAGCGCACCATCGCCGAGGAATTTGTTCACATGCCCACCGGCCTCCACCACGGCAGGTACGACGATCTCGAACAACGCGTTGAGGCGGGCCACCGTGTCTTCGGCGCTGTTCGCCTCGGCGAACGGGGTGAAGTCGCGAATGTCGACGAACATGACGGTGACCTCCCGACGCTCGCCGGTGAACACGTCGTCACCTTGCTCGAGCAACCGCGCCGCCAGAACGGGGTCGACGTACGTTCCGAAAGCGCCCTGAAGCCGTTGCCGCTCAGCCAAACCCGCCTGCATGCGGTTGAACGATGCCGCAAGGGCGCCCAGGTCGTCGTCCTGTACCACCGGTAACCGTTGGCTGTAGTCGCCGGCCGCCACGCGTTCGGCGCCTTCGGCAAGGTCGCGAATGGGTCGTAGCGACGACGAGAACCCGATGCCGACGGTGATCGGCGCCGCGAATACCAGCGCCAACGCGCTTCCGATGGCAATCGAGAGGACGGGTACGTCATGTACGGGCTCCAGTACCGACGCGAGCAGGGCGCCGATGAGGGCGAACCCGAACGCGACCGCCACCACGGTTACGTTCGAGCGGGTGGCGAAAGTCGGACGGGTCCGCGGCAGTGCATCACCGATTCCGGTGTTGCCGGCGAGGGCGATTCTGGGTGGACGCATCGCTCCTTCCGCGATGCTGCGATAGGCGATCGCCTGAATAGCTGATCCGGTGACGGCGCCGAGGATCCCATATTGGATCAGCCGGTTCGAGGTCGCTCCGGCGATCTCGCCGACTACGAGGGCCAACACCGCACCCCACACGCCGGTGGCCCACACCGTTCGGAAAGATGCGCGACGGGTCCAGATATAGGTGCCCTCGAGGGCGGTCACTCGATCGACGTGCTGACCCGCCGCCCACTGCTCCACGAGGCGTGCCCATCGGCGTTCCGGAAGGACGATGATGCCTATGAGCACCAGAATGGCGACGACGGTGACCCCCGACGCCTCGAGGTAGCGCGCAGACTTTTCGAAAGCGACGATCGGTAAAGTCAACAGCAAAAGGTAGATCGGCAGCGACACCACAAAAGCGATCACGCAGAGCGCCCTCGTGTAACTAGGCGCGTACCGGTCCCACGTCCACTGCCAGATGCGGTCCATGCGAGGAGATTAAAGGTTGGCTACTCGCGATTAACAGAGAAACGGCCGCACCGCTGCGCAAGATCTGTAGGCAACAGTGCTGAAGACTGAAGACCAACGTCGCTTCGAAAGGTTTGCCTGTTTGCCGACCCTTACCGAGCCACCCCCGAGCACACCCACCCGGACCGTCGCTCGTTTTGTGCTGGCGGGCGCGATGATCTTTGCCGGGTTGAGTCACCTGTTCTGGGCACGCACCGAATTTCAGGTTCAAGTCCCGCATTGGGTGCCAATGGACCCCGATGGCGTGGTCATGGCTTCCGGTGGGGTCGAGATCACCCTCGGCGTCGGACTCGCCCTGCTCAGCCGCGATCGAGTACTGGTCGGCCGGCTCTTGGCGGCGTTTCTTGTCCTCGTCTTTCCCGGCAACCTTGCTCAGTACCTCAATCATGCGGACGGCTTCGGGCTTAACAACGACATCAGCCGCTTCGTGCGGCTGCTGTTTCAACCAGCGCTCATCGCCTGGGCCCTGTGGTCAACCGGAATCCCGAGGCGCAAACAGTAACGCTTCGGTGAGGAGCACCGTCGGCGCGCACCTGTCAGCGGTCCTCCACCCTGGACGGCGCTGTTAAGCCAGACGGTTGCGCCGAGGCGGTGTGGCGTACCGCCGCCGTTGGTGTCGAGGCCGCGGGATGCTGGCAAGTCGAATCGTGCACACCGCTCGTTTCTCTTGACGTGCCGTGAGCGCTCGCCTCAGGTCCATCACGTCGTCGCAGCAGTGCGGTGGCGAACCAGGCCAGTAACGCAATCGCAGTGAGGGTCCAGATGGCGCCGAGCAGATGCTGGAACGGGTTCCACAGTCGCTCCCGGTCGTCGTCATTGGGCAAAAAGTTCCAAGGCGCCGCCAGCACTACCACCGCAACGGTCACGCCGGCAAGAAGATCCTGCACCCCGCCGGCACCTGTCGAGCGCACCAGCAAGTACACCGCCGCCGCCGACAGCCACACCCAGTGATGGCCCCACGACACCGGCGAACAGAGCAGGCCGGTGAACGCGGCAGACAGCATGGCCGCGACCGTGTCACCCGAACGCCGGCTGACGTGAATAGCGACGGTCGCCAGACCCAAGATCAGCACCGTCGCCGCGCCCCACATCACGCCGCGCACAGGGTCCAAGGCCGGAATCCGCGCGAGGACGCCTCGCAGCGACTGATTGGACGCGAAAGTCAGCCTGCCGAACCGAGTCGGATCGGCGACCATCGAAGTCAGGTAGCGGGTGGTGTCCGATGGACAAACAAGCCAGCTCAGAACCATGGCCGACGTGGCGGTCACGAGGGACACGATCACTGCTCGCCACTGGCGGGTCACCACGAAGTAACCGATGAAGACAGCGGGTGTCAGCTTGATCGCGACGGCCAGTCCGATCAGCAGACCGCGCGGCCACAGCACGCGTGGCACCAGAATGTCGAGCGCCACCAGTGCGGCAAGGACCAAGTTCACCTGACCGAAATCGAAGGTGGCTTTCACCGGCATGCTGAGCACATAGACGATTGCCGCGGCGAACACGACGGTCGCGGTCCGGACCGATATCGGCGCGGTCAGCGAACGCCAGCTCTGAAGCCGGTCCCAGCCGCCCACCGCCGCGAGGACGACGACGCCGAAGAAGACAACGCAGGCGGCCGCGTTGAGGGCGAACATCAAGAGTTTCGCGAACGTCGCCGGCACGACGGCCAGCGGAACGAAAAGAAGAGCCGAGAATGGCGGATAAATGAATGGCAAGCCGTACGGGGAGTCGTCGACTGCGGCGAAATCGTGCGCATACAGCGAGTGACCTGCGAGTATCGCACGCCCGGCCGCGCGGTACACCAGCAAATCCTCGCAGCTCATCGTGTCGTCGTAGACACGAAGCAGCCGGACGACGAGGAACGACGCAAGCACCGCCGTCGTCCCCGCGAGCGTCGCCGAAGTGATCCAGCGACCAGCGTAGGTGCCCTCGGGGACCCTCCGGCTCACCTGGTGCGTCTCCCAACATCTCGAGTATCGGCCCGGTGAACCGGTGTACCACATCGTCAGGCTTTCCCGTTGACGAACCAGCAGTGCAAGAGAGCCCGTGGGAGCGCACCCGATCACATGGGAGACCGCCAGCGCGCACGGCTAAGCTGCCCCTTTTGGGCGAGGGGAGATCTGCGGTGCGCGTGTTCGTTCGCAGGGTGGCAGTGATGCTGGCCGCCGGATTGATGCTCGTCGGGTGTAACCACCCGGCCCCGCAGCCACCCAGGCCGAAAGTCGGCACCTGGGGTGTCGACCTGGCTGACATGGACAGGTCTGTTCGGCCCGGCAACGACTTCTTCGACTACGTCCTCGGCGCCTGGGTGAAGAACGCGAAGATCCCTCCGGACAAGCTGTGCGCGGGCGTCAGCCTCGATGTCCAGAACCAGCTCGATGCCGACCTCAAGGCAATCGTCGAAGGCGCCGCCGCCAAACACGCGTCCGGCGGTGAGATTTCGCAGCAAATCGGCGATCTCTATGCGTCGTACATGAACGAGGCCCTGCTGAACAAGAAAGGCGTCGAGCCGGTGCGGGCGCTTCTGGCGTCGATCGACGCCGTCAACGATAAGCCGGCCCTCGATGCGGTTCTCGTGTCGTTCAACGGCAAGACCCAGGTAAACGACCCCTTCCCCGTTTCAGTGGACATCGACCCGAACGAACCGACCCGCTACATTCCCAACATCTGGCAGGGCGGGCTATCGCTCGGTGACCGCGGCTACTACGTGAATACCGACCCCGACGCGGTCGAGTTGCGTGACAAGTTCGTCGCGCACGCGACGCGGCTCCTGGGCCTCGCCGGATACGGCGATTCGGAGCAGCAGGCGCAACGACTGCTGGCCCTGGAGACCGAGCTGGCTAAGGTACAGCTGCCACCGGAGCAGGAGCGCAACGTCGAGAAGACGAACAACATCATGCCGCGCGCTAATGTTGAGCAGCTCGCGCAGGGCGCGCCGTTGCGGGAGATGTTCGACGCGCTGAAGCTGCCGGCGGTGACCGACGTTCAGGTCGGCATGCCCGACGTACTGTCGGCCACCGCAAAGCTTTTCGCCACCGAGCCGTTGGACGCGTGGAAGGCGTACTTGCGCTACCAGGTGCTGCACGCATACGGCGGCGAGCTTTCGACGCCGTTCGCCGATGAATTGTTCGACTTCTACGGTCGAACGATGGCGGGCGCCGAGGCGCGCGCACCGCGAGACGAGCGCGGCGTGTCCCGAGTGAGCGGTGGGCTCGGCGACCCGGTAGGGGAACTCTACGTTAAAGCACACTTCAGTCAGCAAACGCGCGATAAGGCCCGAGCACTGGTCGAAAATCTCCGGAAGGCATACAGCCAGCAGATCGATGCCGCCTCGTGGATGGCACCGGAGACCAAGAAAGAAGCTCGGGCCAAGCTCGCAGCAATGGTCGCCAAGATCGGCTACCCCGACCAGTGGAAATCGTATGCGACGGTCAAGATCCGAGGGGATGACCTCGTTGGCAACGAAAACAATCTGGCAGTGTGGTCGTGGAACGACCAGGTCAGCAAGTTGGGTAAGCCCATCGACCGCGGCGAATGGGATATGACGCCGCAAACCGACAACGCGTATTACTCTCCGCGGCTCAACGACATCGTGTTTCCCGCGGCAATCCTGCAGCCGCCGAATTTCGATCCCGCAGCCGATCCCGCGGCGAATTACGGCGCGATCGGTGCCACCATCGGTCACGAAATGAGCCACGCCTTCGACGATCAAGGCCGCAAGAGTGACGGCACCGGTAGGCAGCGGGATTGGTGGACGCCGGCCGATGCCGAGCGTTATGTGCGCGAGTCCGAAAAGCTCGTCGAGCAGTTCAACGGATATGAGCCGCTACCGGGCGTGCACATCAACGGGCAGTTGACACTCGGCGAGAACATCGCTGATCTCGCCGGACTGCGCATCGCTTACGACGCCTACAAGCTGTTCCTCGGTGCAAAGCAGGCGCCGGTGATCGACGGTCTCACCGGCGACCAGCGCTTCTTCACCGCCTTCGCGGCGAGCTGGAAGACGATCTGCCGGCCGGAAACCGAGCGCATCGGATTGCTGTCGGACGTCCACAGCCCGGCCAAGTTTCGGGTCAACGGGATCGTCCGCAACATGGACGAGTGGTATGCCGCTTTCAACGTCCAGCCGGGCGACTCGTTGTTCCTCAAACCTGAAGACCGCGTCCGCGTCTGGTGAACCAATCGCAGATGACGAGCTCTCAGTGGCAGTGAGAATTTCAGCGGTTGCGATCATCACGCCCGCCGGAGTTCGGCGCTTCAGCCGCGCGTCGTTTCCCCTTCGGCTACCTTGACCCCGTCGACATAGGCTGTCACCACCTGCGGTTGGACACCCGCGAGAAACAGGCGACGCAGCTTTTCGATCCGCACGTGATGGATTTCTTCTTCTCCAACGTCGAACTCGTAGCTGTTCGTTTTTGAAAGTGAGAAGCTTCGCACGGTTTTCACCACCGATACGCCGTCGACCGTGATCTGCAGCCCGCCCCACATCTGATTGAAACGGTAGACGACGTGGTGTTGTTCGAGCTCACCGACGTTGAATTCGAGTCGCACCCCTGCGTTCCAGAAGTATATGACACCAATCAAAACGACAGCCAGAACAGGGATTCCGATCGCTGGGTGCTCAAAGAGCCATACCACTGCGCCTTCCTCCTCCACCCGCTGAGCCGCCTATCGCCCAGCGATTCCCGCTCACTGAACGGTCACTTTAGCCTCGAGGTGCGGTACCGGTTCACGAAAATCGAGGTCTTGCGCCGACGTCGCCGAAACCAAGCTATACCGACGAGTACGGCGGTGTGTATGCATTGAACGGCAACAACAACGACGCCTTCGCCCTGCCGGTCTATGTAGCGCCAGCTGCATCAAGTAGCTCAAGGTGTCAAGAGCCGTCATCACCGTCCTGGCTGCCGCCGGCCGCGGGCGAGCACTGCGGAAGCTGGTGCAGCTTGTCGGCATCCTTACTCTTTGCCTGCAGGTGACGACGTCCATCTGCCGGGGTGACGACGCTGATGGGCAGCTCGGTGCCGTCGGCGCTGTGCGGATCCACCAGAAGTTCCAATTCCTCGGACTCGACGAACAACATCGCGTCGTCGTTGGAAAGTTTCCAGGGTTGCTGATCGGTAGGCCACAGGCCACCGATGAGCCGGATGGCGCTATCACCGTTTTCCTGACCGTCATCGCCGTCCGCCGTGACGCAACTGACCCACAGCTTCGCCGGCAGCGGACGAAAATACACCGCCAAGCGCTGACGGGTGAGATTCACGTCGACCGGTATGCCGATCGGAGGCAGCGATGTGCCCTCGGGACGGTCGTTCATCGACTTCTTGACTTGACGCGACCCGAGTCCCGTGCCGAACCAGTCAATGGTGAGCACGGTCGTGATGTACTGCACAATCGCCAGGGTCAACAGGCCCCCGGCACCGGCAACCCCTACTCCCGCTGCGCCGGCCGCCCAGGTGACCGGCAGCGCAAGCAGACCGACCACAGCCGCCGCGCCGGCAGCCGCGGCGACTTTCCCCGCGACTGTCAGGCTGAAGTCCGGGTTTACGTCGGGCTCGGGGGGATTCTGCGCCGGCCGTACCCCTACGGTTCTCGGCAGCTCGTCAAAGCGATCCCTGACCCGTTTGACCTCTGCCTCGTAATCCTCGTTGCTGAGCTTGCCTGTGCGCTTCTTCTCGCCAGCCAGACTCAGCGCCTGCTCGAGTTTTTCGATGGGCTCCACATCCGGTGGCCAATTTTCGTTCTCGGCCGGATCACGCGGGATGTCGTCAAGGCCCATCTCGTAGGTCACCTTGAATGTGGCATTGAAGTCGTAGAGCTTGGTATCGGCGCTCACCGTGCCATCGACGACCAACCGGCCAGCCTCGGTTCGCGGCACGATATCGGCGTCCAGCGCATCGAGGCTGCGGTCTTGGCCGCCGATGCTGATTGTCTTAGGACCGTCCAGCAGACACGGTGCGTCGTTGTCGAAGTCGCTCTCGTCCAGCTCGAAGTTCTTCATCACGGTGTCGCGGACCTGCCGCAGAATGCTCCACCCGGTGACGGCTAAAGCCGTTTTCTCATGGGGGTTTTCAGCAAGGACCGATGCGGGCAGCTCCTCGCCGGGCGGCAGTTCGCGCAGTGTTTGCAGTTGCACCACCATCGATTCATGCGTGACCCTCCCGACATCGAAGCGCTGCACGACCGCATCTAACGCCTTGATTGTGCTGTCATCTGGCTCGTCGGCGTCGACGTCGACCGGAGACGGCAGTAACTTCACGATGCCGTCGTCGCCCATCTTGGCAACCTCCGGACGTACCGCATCTGCGATCTGAGCTGCTAGCGAATCCAGCACTCGGGTTCTCGCCTCGTCGTCGGAAAGGCTGGGGTGTTGCACCTTCTCCAGATTCACCATCAGCTCCCCTGCGATGCTGTGGGTTATCCAGTGCGCCTCGGCATAGTCGAGCTCCCAGCTGATCCGCGGATCTTGCCCGCCCAGAGCAGTGCTGCCGTCGGGGCGACGCTCGATTTCTGGACCGAACAGCCGCGCGGCGTATTCGTCGGGCGGCTTGGTGGCCACCAGTATCGGGGCATCCTGTTCAGCGAAGTTCAGTGCGATGGTTTGCTTACCCGGCTCTGTCTGATACGGCTCGAGCTGCTCGTGAATAGTCAACCGGCCGAAGAGCGGAATCTCGTTGTACGGGATCTCACGCAATTCACCGGCGCGCGGACCGTCTGGAATGGTGATCGTCGCCGGCGGCAGTGACACCAGCGGAATACAGGTGACGGAGTCGATTGCGATTCTGGAATCGAAGATCGCCAGGTCGATTGCGAAGTGGCGCAACGGATCACCGCTGCGAGCCTCGGTCTCCTCTTGCCACAGCCGCTGATGGGAATCGAGGACGAACCAGACGCGATCCAGCGTGAGGTCAAGAGTTGCCGTGGCGGAGTAGCCAGTGCCGTCGACGGACTGCTCGTACTTATCCCCGCTGAACATCTCGACAGTTTGATCTTGAACACGTTCACGATGAATTTCGATGATTGTGTCGGGGCGATCCATATCAGACTCCAGTCCGTCGGCGGCCGCGCAAGCGGCGTTGTCGGGTATGTTCGGGTCGGCTGTGCATGCTGTACCCACAACGACCTGGCCTGAGTCAGCCCCTGCGAATCCAGAGAGGGCCTCGCTCTCTTCATGACGTAATGAGCGGCGGGTCGCGGCGATCTAGGACCCCGGCGATTGGTCCCAAGCTACCGCTCAGCCGATAGAGAGCGAACCTGAGACACAAACGGCGGCTTGGTGCATTCCCGATCTCTCTCTGCTGGGGCCGCCTGCCGCGACAGCTCGGTCGGCACACGTCGTAAAGCCGGGGTGAAGCGGTTCCCTGCTGGTGAACGCCGTACTGTTGATTTGGCGTGGGCGCAAGCCCTAGATCGGCGGTGCCCAGATGACGGCGGCCATGGCGTGCGGATCATGCGGGATTGGGTTGCGGGAGAACGCCAGGTTCTGCGACGAGTGCGGTGCCCGAACCACAGTTCCGGGAGATACAGCGGAGTTCAAGCAGGTGACGGTGCTGTTCGCCGACGTGATCCACTCGATGCACATCGCTGCCACCGTGGATATGGAGCGGCTGCGCGAAATCATGACCGAGCTCGTCGAGCGTTCGGCGGCGGTGGTGCAGCGTTACGGCGGCGGAAGCGTGGAGTACACCGGCGACGGGTTGATGGCGCTCTTCGGCGCCCCAGTCGCGTTGGAGGATCACGCTTTTCGGGGTTGCCTGGCCGCACTGGCCATCCAGGAGGAAGCGAACCGGTTGGCAGCCGAAGTGCAGCGCCGCGATGGAGTGGCTTTGCGCTTGCGGGTGGGCCTCAATTCCGGTCGGGTGATCGCCGGTGAGATCGGTTCAGGGGCGCTGGGCTACCGGGTCGTCGGCGAGCAGGTCGGGATGGCTCAGCGGATGGAATCAGTGGCGCCGCCGGGCGGGGTGATGCTGTCGGAGTCGACCGCACGGCTGGTCGAGCACAGCGTCATGTTGGCTGAACCGGAATGGGTGCGCATCAAGGGGGCCGACGAACCGGTCTGCGCTCGCCGGCTGGTGGCGATCAGCCCGCGACATGGCCGGTCTGGGCGCGACGAGGCAAGCCTGGTGGGTCGCGGCTGGGAGATGACGGCCCTCGAGGCCATGGTGGAGCGCGCGATCGGTGGCCGTGGTGGTGTCGTCAACGTGGTGGGCCCGCCGGGCATCGGCAAGAGCCGGGCGGCCCGGGAGACCGCAGCGCTGGCGACTGATCGCGGGGTGGAGGTGTTCTGGGCCTTTTGCGAGTCGCATGCCGGTGACATTCCCTTCCACGTCGTGGGCCAGCTACTCCGCACGGGCACCGGTGTGGCTGACCTCGACAGCGAAGCCGCCCGCATGCGGGTGCGAGCTCGTGTGCCCGATGCCGACCCGCAGGATCTGCTGCTGTTCGATGATCTGCTCGGCATCGCCGACCCCGATGTGCCACTTCCCCAGATCGACGCGGATGCGCGGCGACGCCGGTTGACCGCGATGATCAAAGCCGCGTCGCTGGCGCGCGCCGAACCGGCGCTCTACGTCATCGAGGATGCGCACTGGATTGATGCGGTCAGCGAGTCGATGCTGGCCGACTTGCTCACCGTCATTGCCCGCACTCCGTCGATGGTGCTGATCACAGCCCGCCCAGAATATGCGGGAGCGCTGAGGCGGGTGTCCGGTGCCCAGGCGATAGCGCTTGCGCCACTGGCTGATTCGGACACCGCGGTGCTGCTGGGTGAGCTGCTGGGTTCGGATCCCTCGGTGGCCGAGCTGGCGGAGATCATCGCCGATCGGGCCGCCGGTAACCCGTTCTTCGCCGAGGAGATGGTGCGGGAATTGGTGCAGCGCGGGGTGCTGGCCGGTGAGCGCGGTGGCTATGTCAGTCGCGCGGATGTGGCGGAGGTGAGCGTGCCGGCCACGGTGCAGGCGGCCATCGAGGCGCGCATCGACCGGCTGCCCACCCCGGCCAAGCGGACGTTGAACGCGGCGTCGGTGATCGGAGCCCGCTTCGGGGCGGAGCTGCTCGCCGCGTTGGGCATCGATGCGGTGTTCGATGAGCTGCTCAACGCTGAGCTGATCGATCAGGTGCGGTTCACGCCGAGCGCCGAGTATGCCTTCCGCCATGCGCTGATTCGCGCGGTGGCCTACGAATCGCAACTGAAATCCGATCGCGCCGAATGGCACCGGCGCCTGGCCGCCGCGATCCAGGAGTCGGAGCCGGGTTCGACGGAGGAGAACGCGGCGCTGATCGCCGAACATCTGCAGGCCGCCGGCGAGTTGCACGCGGCGTATGGCTGGCACATGCGTGCCGGCGCATGGTCAGCCGACCGCGATGTCGGTGCTGCCCGCGTCAGTTGGGAGCGGGCATGCCGCATCGCCGACGCGCTGCCTGCCGACGACCCCGGCCAACTCCCGATGCGCATCGCCCCCCGCACCATGCTGTGTGCCACCGCGTGGCAAGCCCGGGCGGTCCAGGAAAGCCGCGGCCGCTTCGCGCAGCTGCGAGAACTGTGCACCGTAGCCGGGGACAAGGTCTCGCTGGCCATCGGCATGAGCGGGCTGGCCAGCGAGCTCATGTTCGCTGGGCGCGCAAGTGAGGCATCGCCGCTGGCATCCGAACAGATGGCGCTGCTCGAGTCGATCGGCGATCCCACGTTGACCGTAGGGTTGGCGTTCGTAGCGTTCTCCAACTGGTTCGAGAGCGGTGAATTCGGCGAGATCTTGCGGTGGTCGCAGACCGTCATCGACCTGGCCGAGGGG
Source organism: uncultured Actinomycetota bacterium (assembly GCA_963767765.1). Taxonomy (GTDB): domain Bacteria; phylum Actinomycetota; class Actinomycetes; order Mycobacteriales; family Mycobacteriaceae; genus Mycobacterium. The sequence continues at coordinate 457,560 of CAVYEX010000003.1, forward strand.
GACCCCACCAAGGGCGCCGGCTTCGGGATGGGATCACCACTGGCGATCGCGGTGGCATTTCGCGGCGTTGCCCGCTGGTGGCTGGGCCGTCCCGAATGGCACCAAGACCTTCGCGACGCCGTCGCGATGGCCCGAAACAGCGACCCGGCAACCCTTGGCGTTGTCGTCACCTGGGCCTACGGTGTGGCGATATGCCACGGGGTGCTTCGGGCCGATGACTCCGCGCTGCACACGATCGAGGAGGCGGTGCAGACCGCCCAAAGGGCAAGCAGCGATATCGCACTGATATTCGCCGAATACTCGTTGGGTGCCGCGCTGCTGTATCGGGACGCCGGGGCCGACCGTCACCGCGGGCTGGAGATCATGCTGCAGGCCCGCGAGTGGCAGCGCGAGCGGATGCCCTCCCTGGTCCCGGTCACCGAATTGGCGGCCGGCCGTGAGAGGGCCAGGCGCGACGACCGCGATGCTGCCATTGCGGTGATGCACGAAGCCCTCGACGAGATGCACCAGGCAGGGCGGTTCGGATATGTCGTTTTCGGCACCGGCGTTCTGGTGGAGACGATGCTGGATCGTGGCGAAGAGGGCGATCTTGCCGAAGCCCAAGAGGCGATCGACCGGTTGGCGAATCTGCCGGTAGCCGAAGGTTCGGCGATCCTCGAGATCACGCTGCTGCGCCTGCGCGCGTTGCTGTCCCGGGCCCGGGGTGACGACGTTGACTTCCAGAATTTGGTGAGTCGCTACCGCGACATGGCGGAATCGCAGGGCTTCGAAGGACATATCGCCTGGGCCGAGGCGATGATCGAGGGTGGGGAGTAGTCGCAATCCGACGAATTCCTAGATTATGTGGGTTCTCCTGACGGGTTTCGATCGCGTGGTCGACAAATGCGACGTGCGCCAAAATTTCGCCGCTAGCTTTGGCAGAACTGGCAAACATCGTCGGGGTTCCGGCCAACCTTGGTCAGTTCCCGCCCGGTTTCTCGGATGTCCGAAGCGGGAAGCTCAAGACAGGATCTAGCTAGCACCGCGCCAAGGCCGGGCGATATTGCAGTGGTGCACTACTGAGCTCGTCACCTCGCAAGCAAGCGACGATTCCTCTCGTGGAACGTGACACTCATTCCGCTGGCCGCCGTTTCGCCGGGACATCGCGTAAGGAGCTCGGCTGTCCGAACGGCGTTGAGCCACATACAGAAATCGCGAAGAAGTCATCAAGCCTTCCGCACACCGACATGTCGATTCCTGCATTGCTACGCGAGTGGGCCACCATTCAGGGCGATGCGACGGCCTATACCTTCATGGACGGCGCTGTGCTCGGGACGGGTCATCCCGAGACACTGGCCCGGGCGCAGGTATACCGGCGTGCGTTGGTGGTGGCCGAGGAGTTGCGGCGGTGCGGTTCTACCGGCGACCGCGCGGCGATCCTCGCTCCACAGGGACTCGACTACATCGTCGCCTTCTTCGGTGCGCTTCAAGCCGGGTTCATCGCGGTGCCGCTGCCGGTGCCGCAGTTCGGCGTGCTCGACCATCGCGTGGCTTTGGCACTGGAGGACAGCGCACCGGTCGTCCTGCTGACCACGTCCTCGGCGGTGGCAGACGTCAACAGGTACGCCAACGCCCGGGGCGGCCAGCCGGCGCCGGCGGTGATAGAGGTGGACATCCTCGACATCGACGTCACCCGCCGCGTCGACACCACCGACTATTCGCGTCCCGGCCCGGCCTATTTGCAGTACACGTCGGGTTCCACCCGAACCCCGGCCGGCGTAATAGTCTCGCACCACAACGTCACCCACAACGTGCAGCAGCTGGTCGACGACTACTTCAACAGCAACGGCGAGATACCCAGCGGCGAGGTCGTGTCGTGGCTGCCCTTCTACCACGACATGGGGCTGATGCTCGGCGTCTTTGCGCCGCTCATGGCTCACTGCAGCGCCGTGCTCACCAGCCCATTGGCGTTCCTGAGCAAGCCGGCGAGCTGGATGCAGCTGATCGCCCGCCATCCCGGCGCATTCTCCGCAGGGCCGAATTTCGCGTTCGAGCTTGCGGCTCGCCGGATTTCCGACGAGGACATGGCCGGCCTCGACCTGGGCGATGTGCTGGCCCTTATCAACGGGGCTGAGCGCGTCCACTTCGCCACCATCAAGCGTTTCGCCGAGCGGTTCGCCCGGTTCGGTCTCAAGGAAAGCGTTCTGTGCCCCTCGTATGGACTGGCCGAGGCGACCCTGCACGTCGCCGCGCCGCAACTCGACCAGCCGGTGAAAACTGTCCGTTTCGACCTCGAGAAGCTCTCCGCGGGCGTTGCCCAGCCCTGCGTTGACGGCCGGGACGGCACTACCGAGCTGGTCAGCTACGGTCCCCCGTGCGTCTCAGTGATCCGCATCGTCGATCCGGATACCGGTGTTGAACAGATGGCGGGCGACGTCGGTGAGATCTGGGTGCACGGCGACAACGTTGCGCAGGGCTACTGGCACAAACCAGATCAGACGGCACGCACCTTCCGCGCGCGGATCAGTGAGCCGACCGAGGGCACGCCGGCCGGACCCTGGCTGCGCACCGGCGATCTCGGCGTCATGTCCAGCGGCGAGCTCTTTCTCATCGGCCGGCTGAAAGACCTCTTGATCGTCGACGGACGCAACCATTATCCCGACGACATCGAGGCCACCATCCAGGAGATCACCGGTGGGCGCGTGGCGGCGATTGCCGTCGAGGACGACACCACTGAGAAACTGGTGGCGATCATCGAACTGAAGCCGCGTGCCAGCGCCGACGACAACGCCCAGCGCCTGAACTCGATGAAACACAAAGTTGCGATGGTGATTTGGAAATCGCACAACCTGCGGGTCGGCGACCTGGTGCTGGTACCCCAGGGATCGATTCCGATCACCACCAGTGGCAAGATTCGTCGGTCGTCGTGTAAAGAGCTGTACCGTAAGGGCGAGTTGCAGCGGCTGGACATCGGCGTATGACGTCACGGGATGACGAAGCCGACCTGCGTAACTGGTTGGTCGACTACCTCGTCACCAGTATCGGCAGCAGCCTCGAGCACATCGACCTGGATGCGCCGCTGAACCAACTCGGCATTGGATCGCGTGACGCCGTGGAGCTGGCGGTCGAATTGTCTGAGGTGTTAGGGCGCACGGTCTCGCCTGTGGAACTCTGGGAGAACCCGACGATCAGCACCCTGGCGCACGGTCTACTCAATCCCGACTCCGAGCCGGCGCCGGGGAGCGTGCCGGGCGCCGGCGAGGGCGGGTCGCGAGAGGAGCCGATCGCGATCATCGGCCTGGGGTGCCGGCTGCCCGGCGGCATCCACGGCCCGGACGCGTTCTGGCAGTTCCTCGCCGACGGCCGCTCAGCTGTCGGAAAGGTGCCCGACGACCGATGGCAGATGTTCGACGACGGTTCTGCCGAAGCTGACGCCGTGCTGGCGCGGACCACTCGGTGGGGGTCTTTCCTCAACGAGGTAGCTGCGTTCGACGCCGAATACTTCGACATTTCGCCGAGCGAGGCCGACCGGATGGACCCCCAGCAACGCCTAATGCTCGAGGTGGCAGTTGAGGCGCTGGAACACGCCGGGATCCCGCCCGAGTCGCTGCGCCGAACACACGCCGGGGTCTTCGCCGGGGCGTGCGTCAGCGAGTACGGGTTCCTGGCATCACGCGAGCTCGGCCGGATCGACCCCTGGACCTGGACCGGTAGCGCACTGAGCATCATTGCCAACCGCCTCTCCTACTTCCTCGACGTTCGTGGCCCGTCTGTCACGGTCGACACCGCCTGCTCGTCGTCCCTGGTGGCGATCCATCTCGCCGGCCAAAGCCTGCGCGCCGGGGAAAGCGATCTCGCGCTCGCCGCCGGGGTCAACCTCGTCCTGTCTCCGATCGTCACCCGCAGCCTCGATGCGGCCGAGGCGATGTCGCAGAGCGGCGCCTGTCACGCGTTCGATGCCGGCGCCGACGGGTTCGTGCGCGGCGAGGGCTGCGGAGTCGTCGTGCTCAAGCGTCTCTCTGAAGCACTACGTGATGGCAACCGGGTCATGGCCGTGATGCGCGGCTCGGCGATCAACCAAGACGGCCGGTCCAACGGGCTGATGGCCCCCAATCCGGCGGCCCAAACCGCGGTGTTGCGCGCCGCCTGCGCCGATGCGGGCGTGGAGCCATCGGAGGTCGATTACGTCGAGGCGCACGGCACGGGGACACTGCTCGGTGATCCGATCGAGGCACGCGGCCTCGGTTCGGTATACGGGCGGGGCCGCGCACCGGACAACCCGCTGCTGATCGGCTCGGTGAAAACCAACGTCGGTCACCTCGAGGCCGCTGCCGGTGTAGCCGGTTTCATCAAGGCGACCCTGGCGGTGCAGCGCGGCCGAATACCCGCCAACCTGCACTTCGATACCCCCAACCCGCACATCCCGTTCGAGGAGCTTCGTCTGAAGGTGGTCGACGAACCCACGAACTGGCCGTCGACCGGGCGACCACGACGGGCTGGGTTGTCCTCCTTCGGATTCGGCGGCACAAACGCTCATCTGGTGCTCGAGCAGGCCCCGGCGCCGGTCTCGCCGAGGTTGCGTCTGGCTGATTCGCCGGTGACCACGCTGGTGATTGCGGGCAAGACCCTGCAACGCGTGGCGAGCTGGGCGGATGCTATGGCCGACTGGATGGAGGGCTCCGGCGCCGTCGTACCGCTCGCCGATGTCGCGCACACCGTCAACCACCACCGCTGTCGGCAAGGCCGCTTCGCAACGGTCGCGGCACGCACCCGAGACCAGGCGGTCACTGGACTGCGGGCGCTGGCGGCCGGGGAGTCCGCGCTCGGTTTGGTGGAACCACATCTCGGGCCCTGCCCACCAGGAGTGGTGTTCGTCTATTCGGGGCAGGGCTCGCAGTGGGCCGGCATGGGCCGACAACTGCTGGCCGACGAGCCCGCTTTCGCCACCGCCGTAGCGGAGATTGACCCGGAATTTGTTGTACAAAATGGGTTTTCGCTGAAGCAGGTGCTCGCCGACGGTGACCCGCTTATCGGGATCGACCGGATCCAGCCGGTTCTGGTGGCCGTCCAACTCGCGTTGACCGCGCTGTGGCGGTCCTACGGAATCCAGCCCGACGCGGTCATCGGGCACTCCATGGGTGAAATCACCGCGGCGGTGGTGTCCGGTGGGCTCTCCTTGGCCGACGGTCTCCGGGTGGTCGCCACGCGGTCAAGGCTGATGGCGCGGCTGTCCGGGCGTGGCGCGATGGCCCTGGTGGAACTAGACCCGCAGTCCGCCGAGGATCTAGTCGGCGTCGACGACGAGCTGACAGTCGCGGTGAATGCCTCACCGCGACAGAGCGTGATCGCCGGACCACCTGAGAAGGTAGACGCCGTCATCGCCGACCTACAGGCCAGAGGCCTGCTGGCGCGACTGGTCGACATCGAAGTCGCGTCCCATCACCCGATGATCGATCCCGTGCTTCCCGAAATGCGCGCGGCGCTGGCGGACGTGATGCCCGGCTTCCCGACCATCCCCGTCATCACCACGTCAGGACGGCAGGCGCCACCGACGTTCGACGCCGATTACTGGGCCGACAACCTGCGCAACCCGGTGCGCTTCACCCAGGCAATCACCGAGGCGGCGAAACGCTACGGAATCTTCGTAGAAGTCAGCCCCCATCCGCTGTTGACGTACGCGATCGATGACACCTTGTCACCAGCGCACCATCACAGCATCGGCACCCTGCAGCGCGGCGCCGACGACACGTTGACCTTCCACACCAACCTGAACTCTGCGCACACCACGCATCCGCCGCAGACGCCGCATTTGCCCGAGCCCCATCCGCCGCTGCCCCATACGCCCTGGCTGCACACGGACCACTGGATCTCGACGACACCGCGGCGGCGCGGCCCAGGCCACAGCCACGCCGACCCGCGCCGGTTTGCTCACCGCATCGCCTGGCTGCCGCGCCCCGTCGATGAGATCGGCGTGCCGCAGGCGGCCGCCCGGATTGCCGTCGTCGGGCCCGACGAGGAGACGAACGCACGGGTCCGTGAGCTGCTCGGCGAGCACGGACGCCATGCCGGCAGTTTGACCGATGCTCAGTGTGTGTTGTATGTGGCCGGTGTCGAGCCAGCAGTCAGGTTGCGATCCGATTGTGACGCCGCCGTGCGGATTTCCGACGAGGTGACCACGCTGGTGAACCAGTTGGCCGACCGGGACGACCAGCATCCGGCTCGGCTTTGGGTCCTCACGCATGGGGTGCTGGAGGCTGTCAGCACCTCGGTCTTGCCGCAGAGCTGTCTGTGGGGTCTGGCCGGGGTCATCGCCGCCGAGGAGCCACAGATCTGGGGTGGCCTGGTCGACCTTCCTGCCGCTGCCGAACCGGAGGAGTGGTTGCCGGTCCTGCTTGAACTGCTGGCCAGACCGAGCAAGTCGGTGCTGGTGCTGCGGGACGGTGAGGTTCGCGCACCCCAGCTGGTCCCGATCGACGGCCAACACGTCCGCCCGGCTCTGCGATGTCGGCCGGACGCGGCGTATCTAATCACCGGTGGTCTGGGCGCGCTCGGCTTACTGAGCGCGAACTGGCTGGCCGACCGTGGTGCCCGCCGACTGGTCCTGGCTGGACGCACCACATTGCCGCGGCGTCGGCAGTGGGAAACCGTCACCGACCCTGTGACGGCCCACCGGATCGCCGCGATCCGCAGTCTCGAGGCCCGCGGTGTGGCGGTTGAGGCGGTCGCCCTCGACGTGGCGGCACCGCACGCGGTGCAGGGTCTGCTCGACCGCCGAGATGCCGCCGGCGCACCACCGATTCGGGGCGTCATCCACGCCGCCGGCCTCGCCCGCGACCAGCTGTTGACCGATCTCGACAGTGACGGGCTCCGCGAGGTGATGTCACCAAAGGTCGCTGGGGCAGCGGCCCTCGACACGGCATTCCCGCCCGAATCCATTGACTTCCTCTTCCTGACTTCCTCCGCTGCAACGCTTTTCGGCCTCCCCGGGCAGGGCAGCTACGCCGCCGCGAACGCCTACCTGGACGCGCTGGCGAGGTCGAGAGACCGCTGCGGCGGCCACACGCTAAGCATCGATTGGGTTTTCTGGCGCGGGCTCGGATTGGCTATGCAAGCACCGTCGATGGTGGCAGAGCTCGAACGTCTCGGTTCACCGCCTATCGACCCCGACGAGGCGTTCGAGGCGTGGGAACACATCGCCGCCTCCGACATCGCCCACGCAGTGGTCATCCCGGTGGCCAACGGGCAGCACCCCAACGATGTCAATGTGCGCCCGGCGCCCGTTTCGGCCCGGGACTGGTCACAGTTGTCCGCTGAGGAGGTGTACCGCGAACTCTCCGACGACTTGCGCACCATCTTGGCCCGGGAACTGCGGCTCGGACAGCACGAGCTTCAGATCGAGCGTTCATTCGCCGACTTGGGGCTCAGCTCGCTGATGGCGATGTCGATCCGCCGCGAGGCCGAACTCCTGGTGGGTGTCGAGTTGTCGGCCACGATGCTATGGCATCATCCGACGGTCGCCGCCCTGGCCGCCTACCTTACCGACAAGGTTGCCTCACAGGCCGACTCGGATGACGTCGCCAAGCAGACGAACGACGCAGACACCGACATCGAGGTTCTGGCCCAACTGTTCAACAGCGTGGAAGCCGGCGCGCTGAGTGAAGACGACAAGCCGCTATGACAACTGCGTACGAACGCATCTCGGCCATGACCGGCGAACGGCGCGCCACGCTCGCCGGCCGGTTCGCGCAAGCCGCCCGCGTGGCGGGGGCCGAACCCGTCGCGGTGGTCGGCATGGGCTGCCGGTTCCCCGGCGACGTTCACGGAGTGGACGGCTACTGGCAGCTGCTGGTTGATGGGCGCAACGCCATCACAGAGGTGCCCGCCGACCGCTGGGACGCCGACAGCTACTACCACCCCGACTGGTCGACTCCGGGCCGGATGAACACGAAGTGGGGCGGCTTCCTCTCCGACATCGCCGATTTCGACGCCGAATTCTTCGGCATCAGCCCGCGTGAGGCCGAGACGATGGACCCACAGCAGCGGCTACTGCTCGAGGTCACCTGGGAAGCACTGGAGCACGCCGGGATTCGGCCCGACTCCCTGTCGGAGACCCGCACCGCAGTGATGGTGGGCGTGTACCGCAACGAGTACCTGGCCGCGTCGCTGGCCGACAGCGAGTCCATAAGCGCGTACTGGGCCACCGGCAACGCCCATAGCGTCACGGTGGGACGGATCTCCTACCTGCTGGGGCTGCACGGTCCTGCGGTGGCCTTCGACACCGCGTGTTCGTCGTCATTGGTGGCCGTGCACGAGGCGTGCCACAGCCTGCGGGCGCGGGAGTGCGACATCGCCCTCGCCGGCGGGGTAAGCCTCATCCTGCGTCCGGAAACCCAGCTCGCCATGTCGGCGTGGGGAATGTTCTCCTCCGACGGCAAATGCCGATCTTTCGACGCCGGCGCCGATGGGTTCGTCCGTGGCGAGGGCTGCGGAGTGGTGGTGCTCAAGCGGCTCACCGACGCGATGGCCTACGGCGACCGGGTGCTGGCCGTTGTGCGCGGCTCGGCGATTAACCAGGACGGCCACTCCAACGGGCTGACCGCCCCCTCCCCGCCGTCACAGCGTGACGTCATCACGACCGCACTGCGCAACGCCGAGATCACCGCCGATTCGATCAACTACGTCGAAACGCACGGCACAGGAACCACATTGGGTGACCCGATCGAGTTCGACGCGCTCGCCCGAACCTACGGCCGCGGCGCGGGGAGCTGCGCGCTCGGTGCGGTCAAGACCAACATCGGCCACCTGGAGGCCGCCGCCGGCATCGCCGGGTTCATCAAGGCGACGCTGGCGCTGCGACACGCCCACATCCCGCCGAACCTGAACTTTGTAGATTGGAACCCGGCGATCGACGCGTCGGGCACTCGGCTATTCGTGCCCACCGCTAACGCCGACTGGCCAGTCACCGACGGGCCGCGACGCGCGGCGGTGTCCTCGTTCGGCTTTGGCGGTACCAATGCCCACGTCGTCCTCGAGCAGGGTCCCGATGCCGACGCAGCTTCCGCGCCGGCGTCGTCGGTCACCACGCTGGTGGTGTCGGGCAAAACCTCGGAGCGGTTGTCCGGCTGGGCCGCGACGTTGGCTGACTGGCTCGAAGGCCCCGGCGCGCAGGTCGCACTCGCCGACGTCGCCCATACCCTCGCACACCGTCGTGCCCGCTACCCTGTCCTGGCCACGGTCAGCGCCTGCAGTCCGGCCCAAGCCGTGCACGGCTTGCGGGCGTTGGCTCGGCAGCGGCCGGCCCTCGGCGTGGTGGGGCCCAAGCCGGGGCGCCGTGGGCGCGGCATCGTGTTCGTCTACCCCGGTGAGGGTTCGCAGTGGACGGGGATGTGCCGCCAGCTGCTGATCGACGAGCCGGCGTTCGCCTCCTCGGTGGCCGACCTGGAGCCGGCTTTCGTTGCGCAGATCGGGTTCTCGCTGCACCAAGTGCTTACCTCCGGTGAGCCGGTTACCGGTGTCACCCGCATCCAGCCCGTGCTGGTGGGCGTGCAACTTGCGCTGACCAAGCTCTGGCACAGCTATGGGATAGCACCCGACGCGGTGATCGGCCATTCGATGGGAGAGGTGACGGCCGCAGTGGTGGCCGGCGCCCTGAGCGTGGCGGACGGGCTGCGGGTGATCGGAACCCGCTCACGGCTGATGTCGCGGCTGTCCGGGCAGGGCGCTATGGCTCTGCTGGAACTCGAGGCCAAGGCCACCACGGCGTTGCTCGCCGACTACCCGGACGTTGCGCTGGCCGGGTACGTCGCACCCGGGCAGACCGTGATCGCCGGCCCGCAGGACCAGGTGCAGGCCATCATCGAGGCGGTGCGCGAGCAGAACCGGCCGGCCTGCCTGGTCGAGGGCGATACGGCCGCACACCATCGGCTGACCGATCCAGTACTGCCCGAATTACGCACGTTGCTATCAGATCTCACCCCAACCGCGCCGACGATCCCGATCCTGAGCACCACCCGCGAGCACGACCCAACCCCGGTGTTCGACGCCGAGTATTGGGCCGATAATCTGCGCAACCCGGTCCGCTTCCAGCAGGGCGTCGCCGCAGCCGCCCGGCACCACGACACCATCGTTGAGCTCAGCCCGCACCCGGCCCTGCTGGACGCCGTCCACGACACGCTCGACTCCATTGGCGCCGCGGGACGGGTTCAGGTGCTGCCTACGCTGAACCGGGAAAACCGCGAAAGCCTGTTCTTCCATACCCAACTGGCCGCCATTGCACCGCCGAACGCCGAAGCTGAAGCGAGCCGGCTGGCCGACCTCCCGACAACGCCTTGGCGGCACGCCCGCTTCTGGGTGGGAGACCGTCCCGGCGATTGCGAGGAATCATCGGAGACGGCCCCGAGCGCCGAGCGCGGCCCGCAGGTGCTGCTGTTGTCGGCCCGAAACACGGAATCACTCCAGGACGCCCGGACCTCGCTGGCCGGAGAGCTGTCCCGCGGCGACGCACTTGCGTTGCCTGATGTCGCCTACACGCTCGCGCAGCTGCCCCCACGGGAGCACCGCTTGGCGGCCGTGGTGAACGACCGCGCCGCTGCCCCGGCCATGCTGACCACCGCCGTGCACGACAACGTCTCGGTCGCCCAATGCCCGCAAGGCATTCCGGCGGGCACCGAGCGGGTGGCGTTCTTGTTCCCGGGTCAGGGTGCCCAGCACGTCGGCATGGCCCGCGGACTCTTGGACACCGAGCCGGTGTTCCGCGAACACTTCGACCGGTGCGCCGCCGGATTCGACGACGACCTAGCGATCGACTTGAAGGAACAGGTGTTCGCAGGCACCGACCTGGAGCGCACCGACCTCGCGCAGCCGGCCCTCTTCGCGGTTGAGTACGCGCTAGCGCAACTGGCGATGTCATACGGCGTGAAGCCGGCGGCGCTGGCCGGGCACAGCATCGGTGAGCTGGTGGCGGCAACCGTCGCGGGCGTTTTCGACCTGCAGACCGCGCTGAAGGTGGTGGCGCTGCGCGCTCGTCTGATGCACGCGGCACCCGGCGGCGCGATGGTCGCCGTGAACGCCACCCCGGAGGACATTACCGCCTACCTCTGCGGCGACGTCGACGTCGCCGCCATCAACGATTTAGGCAGCTGCGTGGTCGCCGGACCGGAGGGCGCGATCGCGGCATTGAGCGATCGCCTTGCCGCTCAGGGTATCCTGGCGCGACGGGCCCGCACCTCGCATGCCTTCCATTCACCGTCGATGGACGGGGTGCTGCCACTCTTCGCTGAGTACCTGGCGAGCGTGACGCTGCGCGAGCCGACCATCCCGATGCTGTCCAACATCACCGGCACGTGGATGACGGCGGCCGAGGCCACCGACCCCGAGCGCTGGGCCCGGCACATCCGCTCTACCGTGCGGTTCGCAGACGAGATGCAAGTGCTGCTCGGCGATCCGCACCGCGTACTCGTCGAGGTGGGCCCTGGCCTCAGCCTGACCGGATCGGCGGTCCGGCTGGCGGCATGGGGCGACAACCACCGCGCGGTCCGCATGATGCGTCACCCCCTGCAAAGGCGCGACGACCGCGACGCTTTCCTTGTCGCCCTCGGCCAGCTCTGGTCGGCCGGGGTCGACGTGGAGTGGAGCGCGCTACACGGCGAGCAGGCGCACCGGGTGACCCTGGCTGGCTATTCAATTGCCCGCGAACGGCATTGGAGCGAACCGGTCGACGACCAACAGGTGGTGATTTCGGCCCGGCACAACGGCGCCGCCCCCGCATCGACGAACGGCACCGCATCGACGAACCGTGCCGACCCGCGCACCCACATGCAGGCGACGCTGCAGCGAATCTGGACCGAGTGCCTGGGCCGGGAGTCGGTCAGTCCGGGTGACAACTTCTACGAACTCGGCGGCGACTCACTGTTGGCCATCGGGGTCGCTATGAGGGCCAACCAGGAAGGGCTGGACCTCACGCCGCAGGACCTCTACGACAACCACAGCCTGGGCGCGCTGGCCGACACGCTGGTCGACCGGCACGCCTCCGGTGGACTTACCTGTGCTGCGCCTGCCCATCTGGGCTTGGGGCTGCCGCCGAACATTTGCCGCTTTCTCGACACCGGTTTGGCCGAGCGCGGGCGCTGGCGGGTGCCGCTGGTATTGCAGTTGGACTCGCGGGTGGGCACGGCCGACGTCACCGCCGTTGTGGCCGCAGTGATTTCGCACCACGACGCTCTGCGCATGCGGGTAGTCGAACGCTGCGGCATGTGGGAACAGCAGATCGCCGAGCCCGGCGAGTTCACCGACTTGGTCGAGTGTGCGTTGCCGTCGGCGGCGACGCCGGACAGCGTCGACGAACGAGTAGCGTTGGCGGCCCTGGTTACGCAGACTATTCACGATCAGGATCTGCACAGCTGGCCGCTGACCGCCACCCATGTCACCGACGCCACGGGTGTGCCCCGGTTCCTCTTGCTCACCGTGCACCAGTTGGTCGATGACACCACCTCGCGGGAGGTCCTGGTGATCGACCTGCTCACCGCCTTCGCGCAGCGGCTCGCCGGGCAGGACATCGCTCTGGAACCGGTCATTACCTCCTGGCGGGACTGGTCACAGCGATGCGCAGCGTTGGCCGCGCATCCCGCGGTGCTTGACAGGCGTGGGTACTGGCTGGATGCCGTCGCGAAAGCCTCTCTGCGAGTGGCAGAGTCGAATTTTTCCGGGCAACCCCCCGGCGCAGACGATCTTGTCAGACTGCCCAGCTCATTGACGTCGGAGCAGACCTCCATGATCGACAACGCACGGCGGCGGTTGCAGGTCGGCATCGACGAGATTCTGCTGTGCGGTCTCGCCCGCACGGTTGCGGCGGTCGCCGGTGAGGGCGTCGTCGCCGTCGATCTGGCGGGCGCCGGGCGGTCACTGCTCAAACCCGAGCTGGATGTGCGCCGCACCGTCGGCTGGTTCTCGACCATTTACCCGATTGCCCTACCGTGCATCGATGCGCCGGCGGCGAGCGCAGGACGACTGCTCGACGAAATCCGAAAGACCTTGACTGCCCTGCCGCACGATGGCTTTGGGTATGGCCTATTGCGTTACCTGCACGCCCCCACCGCAGGGCTGCTGGGGGCGACCGCAGCACCCGACATCCATTTCGTCAACCTCGGGACGATCCCGGAATGGAAGTTCTCCGATGACCCGGTGCGCTGGGACAGTTTCAGCGAGCGGGCGCTTCGGGACACCTTGCCCGGGCTCGGCCATCCGATCGAACTGCGGGCATACCGCCGTGGCGGTGCCCTGCACTTCGACTGTTGGCATGACCGCAGACGCGTACCGAAATCAACCATCGACGCACTGGTGGAGCGGTTCCCCGCGATACTTCTCGGCTTCGTCGACGAAGCCGTCACGGAATGCGTCGGCGAAGACGGGGGCGACGCCGTGGATTTGGTGCTGGTGGACCTGTCCGCGGCCGTCCTCGAAGACGGCGACTGACCGAAGGAGGCACGGATGTTGCAGTTGGACAAAGGCGTCGTCGTCAGCGAGGTCGGCAAGTCGTTCGGATCGGTTGTCGCGCTCGGCGACATCACGTTCGACGTCGGACGCGGCGAGGTGGTGGCGCTGCTGGGCCCGAACGGTGCGGGCAAGACCACCATGGTCGAGATCTTGTCCACGCTGATCACACCCGACCGTGGGCAGGCCAGTGTCGCCGGTTACGACGTGGTCGCCGAGGCGGCGATGGTGCGCCGGTCGATCTTGCTGACCGGTCAGCACGTCGCGCTCGACGACGTGCTCACCGGTTACGAGAACGTGGTTATGTTCGGCCGTCTGCAGGGCCTGAAGAAGTCGGCGGCTCGCGCCAGGGCGCACGAGCTGCTCGCTAAGTTCGACTTGGAGGACGCCGCCGGGCGGCGTGTCGGCACCTACTCCGGCGGTATGCGCAGACGAATCGACATCGCTTGCGGCTTGGTTGTGCGCCCGGAGGTGGTTTTTCTCGACGAGCCCACCACCGGGCTGGATCCCCGTAGCCGTCAGACGGTTTGGGAGGTCGTCACCGGCTTCAAAGAGGCTGGTATCGCGACGCTGCTCACCACCCAATATCTCGAGGAGGCCGACGCGCTCAGTGACCGGATCGTCGTGATCGACCACGGCACGATCGTCGCGCACGGATCCGCCGACGAACTCAAGAAACACACGGGCGGCACCTGGTGCGAAATTGTTCCGCGGCATCTCGCGGACGTGCCTGCGATGGTCGAGGCGCTGGGCTCGCTTCTTCCGGAGACGAGCTGGGCCGCGATGACCCTGGACTCCGACCGGATCACCATGCCGGCACCCGACGGTCCCAGCACATTGGCGGCGGCGCTGTGGCGACTCAGCGAGGCCAACATCGAACTGGCCGACATCATGCTGCGCAGGCCGTCTCTCGACGATGTGTTCCTGGCACTGACCGGGGATTCGACCGCGGTCCGCCCCGAGGCGGTGCTGTCGTGACCGCGTTGATGACTACGCGACCCGCCGTGTCAAACGTCCAGCAGTGGTGGGTACTCACCACGCGGCTGATAGTCCCGACACTGCGCAACGGCGAGGTGGCTATCGCCATCGCGACATCGGCGGCGGTAACGGCTAGCTACTACATTCCGCTGCACCGACTCATGGACGCTCCCGGTCTTGGGAGAAGCAGTTACGCCCAGTTCTTGATGCCGCTGATCGCGTTGCAAGCCATCGCTTTCGCGTCGATCGCCACCGCATTCCGGGCTGCCACCGACTCGGTGCAGGGCATGAATCGCAGGTTCCGGGCGATGCCGATCGCCTCGCTGACCCCGCTGGCGGCCCGAGTCTCGGCGAGCGTCTACCGAAGTTCGATCGGCTTGGCGGTCGCACTGGCATGCGGTTACGTCATCGGATTCCGGTTTCACCGCGCGGCGCTCTACACCGCTGCGTTCTGCCTCTTGGTGCTGCTCACCGGTATGGTATTGGCATTCCTGGGTGACGTCGTCGGCACGTCGTCACGGAATCCGGCAGCGACGGCGCAGTGGCTGCTGCTGCCCCAACTGATCTTCGGGCTGCTCTCGGTCGGTGTCCAACCGGCACAACGCTTTCCGGATTGGATCCGACCGGTGGTGCGCAACCAGCCCATTTCGCAGATTGTCTATGGTGTGCAGGCTTTCGCCGGAGACAGTGCGCCCGGAATCGCACCGGTGACCTGGTCGGCGATCGGCCCGGCACTCGCGTGGTTGGCGGGTGCGATCGCGCTGATCCTGCCATGGGCCCTCATCGTCTATCGGCGGAGGACATGATGGTGGCGATCGCCGACGCGCCGAGTGTCGTTGATGCAGCGCGGTATTGGGAGGGATCGCCGCGTCACCTAGGGGGCCATACCCGCGTACTGACACAGCTTCTGTTGGTTCGGCAGCTGCGCAACCCGGTGGCCGTCGTGAATGCGCTGATTCTGCCTGTGGCAGCACTTCTCGCCGTGAACATCTTGCTCGGCGACTCGGTCACCAGCGTCACTGGTGAGAACGGGCTGTACCGCTTTGTGCCGCTGGCGACCCTCATGGCGGCGATGTCAGGGTCCACGGGAGGTCTTGTGGGCGTCATCGCGGATAGGCATAACGGCTTTCTGGCCCGCATATGGGTTCTGCCGGTGCACCGCGCTGCGGGCCTACTCTCGCGCCTTGTCGCCGAGGCCGTCCGGCTTCTCGTGACGACTGTGACGATCGCAGTAGCCGGGATCCTCCTCGGCTTCCGCTTTGACCGCGGGTTGGCGGCCGCGGTGTTGTGGCTGACGGTGCCGGTGCTATTCGGTCTGGCAATTTCAGCGGTCGTTACATTGATCGCCCTCTACTGGCCGAAACCCATTCTGGTCGAATGCATTCAAGCCGTCGGCCATGTGGGCGCCTTCTTCTGCACCGGCCTGGTGCCGTTGCAGCTGTACCCCGACTGGGTCCAGCCCTTCGTGAAGTACCAGCCGATGTCACCGGCCGTCGACGCGATGCGGGGGCTTTCGGTCGGCGGTCCAGTGCTCATGCCGATGGTCATTACGCTGCTGTGGTCGGCGGCGACCTTGACCGTGTGCCTACTGCCGATCCTCGTGGGCTACCGCAAGGCGAGCACCAGCCGATGAGCGACACAACGACGCAGCAGGATCTGCCGACGGTGTTTGGCTCATCGGCGATTCGTCATCTGTCGCGTAGCGAGGAGCTCTTCGCGCGAGCGAAGCACTTCATTGGATTGACTGTGCGCCTGCGCGGACCGGTAGACCCAGCTGCTATGTCGCGAGCTTTCGACACGCTGCTCCGCGTACACCCCGTGCTCGCCTGTCACCTCGAGCCCGATGCCGACGGGCGCCACCAGATCACGGTCGACGACTTCCTGCATCCCGGTCTGTGGCTGGAAGAGATCGGCCAAGACACTCAAGACACCCTCTTCCAGCCATTGCCCGATCAGTCCGCGGCGCTGGTCAACCTGCGATTGCGGCTCGGCACCGACCGCTCGGAACTAACTCTGTACACCCACCACGCGCTGGCCGACGCGCACCACCAATTCGCACTACTCGAGAAGTTGTTCGGCTGGTACACCGATGTGGTCACAGGAACCGGGATCCCGGCGGTGAAGCCAGAACCCGCCCCTGCATCACCGGATACGGTGCTCGGCGAACGCGGGATCACCAAGCGTCAGCAGTCTGGCCTGGAGCGGTTCATGCCGGCGATGTTCGTCTACGACCTGCCGCCGTCGAAGCGCAACCCCGGCGGTAACGAGCCGCTGCCGGTGCGGGTGCCGTCGGCCACCTGTCGCCTGTCCCGTCACGAGACAAAGGCGCTGGCGGACATCTGTACCGCCCAGCGGGTGAGCGTCAACTCGGTGGTCGGGTCGGCGATCCTGCTGGCCGAGTGGCGCATCCGGAACACGCCGCATATACCGGTTCCCTACGTCTATCCAGTCGATCTGCGCTATTTCCTAACCCCGCCTGTCGGCGCCACCGAGGCCACTAACCCGCTCGGCGTTGCCACGTACCTGGCCGAAATTCAACCCGGCACCGATCTTATGGACCTAGCCCGCGACATCGTCGAATCGTTTCGAGCAGATATCTCCGACGGCTTGATTCAGCAGTCGCTGCTGCACTCCAGCCTGGAGTACGCGGGAAATCCACCCGGGCTGCCCGACGTGGTGATGATCACCGACGGCGGCGAGACACCGCCGATACGTACGCCTCCCGAGCTGAATATCGAGGAATACGACGGCGAGGTGCTGTTCACGTCCTCGGCGGGAATCGACATGTATTCCATCGCCATCTACGACGGCCAGCTGGTGATCCACTACCACACGCACGCGCCGGGCCGCGAGCGCTGCCTCGCCGAATCTCGTGAACTGCTATTGGCGGTTCCGACGCTGTACGGCTGGGCCACCGACTAGTTAGGAACGCAAAGACATGGGCGATGTCAGTACCGCAGCAGTTCCGCCCGGACCCTCGGGTATGCGCGTCTTGCCGTGCTGGGCGCGGATGCTTCGGGACCCGTTGGCGACGTACTGTTCGCTCCAACGCCGGTATGGGGACGCGGTCCGAATACCGCTGAGCCGCGGGCACATGTTCTATTTGCTCAGCCGACCCGAGCACGCCGAACACGTCCTTGTCCGCCACCAGGACCGGTATGCGAGGGCCTGCACGTATCGGCCGCTGAAGGCGTTGCTCGGCGACGGCCTGCTTACCGCTGAGGGCGCCGTCTGGCAGCGCCACCGGGGGCTGGTGCAGCCGGTGTTCAGTCACCGGCACGTGCAGTCGTTCGCCCCCGCGATTGTCGAGGCAACCCGCAACCGAGTCGCGCAGTGGCCGTCTGGGAACACCATCGACATCGCCGCCGAGATGCGCACGCTGACTATGGAGGTCATCGGCCGGGTGCTGTTCGGAACAGATCTCTCCGGCGACGCGGCGCCGGTCGGCCGGGCGGTCACGCGACTGCAGAGCTCAGTGGCGTTCGCGGGGATACTGGCGACGGTCGTGCCGCCCGAGCCGCTGCTGGCCGTCGCTACCCGGATCGTGCCCCGGTTGGGTCGGGGCTGGCAGACGGTGGAGCGGCTGATCACCCGGATAATCGACGCGCGCGCCCGCGCGCCCCACGACGAACCCAGCGACCTGCTCGACCTGCTGCTGGCCGCCGGACGGGATGAGCAACCGCTGTCCCGGGCGGAGATCCAGGACGAGGTAATGACCCTCGTCCTTGCCGGATACGAGACCACAGCCAATGCGCTCACGTGGGCACTGACACTATTGTCTCGGTATCCCGCCGCCTACGAGCGCCTGGTCGACGAGGTCGACGACGTGTTGGGCGGCCACGATCCACAGGCGGCCGACGTCGACTTGCTGCCGTGGGCACAAGCGGTGGTGTCAGAGACGATGCGGCTCTACCCCCCGGTGTGGAGCGTCGAACGCGACGCGGTGCAAGACGACGACATCTCGGGCGTCCCGGTTTCCGCCGGGGACACCGTCGGTTTCTCGCCGTACCTTCTTCACCACCATCCCGAATTCTGGCCCGAGCCAAACAGATTCGACCCGGAACGATTTTTACCGGGCACCGCGTCGACCCGTCCGCGGTATGCGTACCTGCCGTTCGGCGGCGGTCGCCGTATCTGCGTGGGCGCAGGGTTGGCCCAGTTGGAGGTGACGCTGGTGCTGGCCGTCCTCTCGCAGGCTGCTCGCCTGGACCTGGTGCAGACGGCACCCCTTCGGGCGCGGGCGGACGTCACGCTGCACCCCATTGGACCGGTGCTCGCGACCGTCACACCAGTTCGATCGAGTCTGCGATCGACTGCAGGATGCTCGCAGTGGCAGGCAGCTCAACCGCGCACTAGTCCGGATAGTCCAGCGGCATAGCGAGCGAGTTGAGGGCCATCGCTAGTGCATCGTAATGCCCGACCAGCGCGACGATCTCGATGAGCTGCTGGCGGTCCAGGTAGCCGGCCAGCTTCTGCCAGCTGTGGTCCGAGAGTGTCCGGCTGGCCAGGAGCTCGTCGACACCGATCAGCAGCGTCTGTTGCCGAGGCGAAAGCCCGTCAGCGGTCGGCCATGCAAAGATCGCCGCCTGGGTGCCGCCATCTACCCCGGCTTTCAATGCACGCCGGCGGTGGTGCTGTAACTCGTACGCGCAGTTCCGCAGATGTCCGACGCGCAGGATCACCAACTCGGCATCGCGCTTGGGCAGGCGTCCACGCCGCAGCACCCCGGCAAGTGGCACCGACGCCCAGAACAATCGCCGGTGTTGGGCCACGATCGTGAACAGGTGTATCTCGGGAACACCCCAGATCCGGGCGGAGAACTTGCAGAACAGCCAGCCGAACAAACCAAGCTCGCGACGGTCCCCCGGCGGCACCCGCGGTGGATTCACCGCGGGTCGTGGAACGGGCGAGCCAGCGAAACTGGAAATGTCGCCGCCTGACAATCCTGCGCCCTCTGCCGTCCTCACCGACCGGCTCTTTCCAAGGTCCGATCCGGCCGGGGCATAACTCGTTGCTCGCCCCGCCAATCGACGCGTTCCCGGTCTCGAAGTAGTTCGCTGAGATGGCCCGCGAGCGCGCGCGCCGTGTTGTAGGTGATGATGGTCTTCGGGCTGATCCGCACACCGGTCTGAGTCTCGATGTGGGTCCGTAGTTCTAGGTTGCCCAGCGAATCCAGCCCGTGTTCGGCGAACGACCGGTCGGGGTCGACGGTGCAGCGCAGAATCAGGTTCACCTGGTCGGTAACCAAACGCCGTAGACGATTTGGCCACTCCTCTGGCTCGAGTGCGTCGAGATCGGCCACGATGGACGGGGCGCCGCTGTCGGCGTCACGAAACGCCGCTGCAAATGGGCTGCGCGCAGCCAGGGCCGTCAACCACGGCATCCCGGTCAGCGGCAGATACCCGGTGTATCCGCGGTCGTAGCTCAGCAGCGCGCGGAACGCGTAACCGCCGTCCTCCGGGCTGATCATCGCGACGTTCCCGCGCTGCGCCATCTCCGCGCCCCGTCCGATGTCTGCCCACGCACCCCAGGCGATCGCGGATGCCGGCCTACCCTGGCTACGTTGCCAGCAGGTGAACGCATCGAGCCAGCTGTTGGCGGCGGCGTACGCGCCCTGGCCCGGTGATCCGAGCAGCGCCGCCGCAGAGGAGAAACTGCAGTACCAGTCCAGCGGCTGATCGGTTGTGGCCTGGTGTAAATACCAGGCGCCGTAGACCTTTGGCGCCCAATCCCGCTCAATCAGCTCGTCGGTGATGTTGTCCAGGGTGGCGTCATCGACGACCGCCGCGGCATGCAGAACGCCGCGCACCGGCAATCCGGTGGCAGTTGCCGCGCGGACGAGGTGGACGGCCGTCTGCGGTTCGGCAATGTTGCCGCACTGCACCACAACCTCGGCTCCGTTGGCCCGAAGGCGGGCAATCGTCTTAAGCGCCATCGGGTTCGGTTCCGACCGCGAGGACAGCACGATCCTTCCGCACCCCGCGGACGCCATGATGGCAGCCAGGAACAGCCCCAGTCCGCCCACGCCGCCGGTCACGATGTAGGAGCCGTCACGGCGGAACACCGGCGCCTTATTCGGCGGCACCACGACGCGGGTGGGCCCCGTACGCGGTACCCGCAGCACCAGCCGGCCGGTGTGTTCGGCGGTGCTGATCGACCGGATCGCGGTGGCGGCGTCGGACAGCGGGTAGTCGGTGCGCTCGATCACCGGCAGCACGCCGCCGCCCACCAGGTCGTAGACCTTGCGAAGCAGCGCCCCGATGCTTTCGGGGTCGCTGATGCTCATCAGCACCCAATCGGCGTAGTGGAACGCCAAGTTGCGCCGGAACGGAAAGAGATCGACGCGTGTGTGCTCGTAGACGTCGCGCTTGCCGATCTCCACAAAGCGCCCCCCGTAGGCCAGCAACTCCAGCCCGGCACGCTGAGCCGGACCGGTCAGCGAGTTGAGCACCACATCGACGCCGTACCCGTCGGTGTCCCGCCGGATCTCCCCTGCAAAATCGGTCGAACGGGAATCATAGACGTGCTGGATTTCCCGGTCTCGCAACAACTGTCGGCGCATCGGGCTGCCCGCGGTGGCGTAGATCTCGGCGCCGACGTGCCGCGCGATCGCGATCGCCGCCTGACCGACACCGCCGGTGGCCGAGTGGATCAGCACACGGTCGCCCGCGCTCAGGCGGGCCAGCTCGACCAGCGCGAACCACGCGGTGCCGTAGGCCGTAGACGCCGCGGCGGCATCCTCCTCGCTCAGGCCGGCAGGCAGCGGCGCCGCCAGGCGGGCGTCGCAGGTGAAAAACGTGCCCCAGCATCCGCCGCTGGCGAAACCGCCGACTCGGTCGCCGACCTTGTGTTCGATCACGCCGGGACCGACGGCGGTCACCACGCCGGTGAAATCCAGGCCCAATTGCGGCTGCTGACCGTCGAATGTCGGGTAGCGGCCGAATGCGACAAGCACATCCCTGAAGTTGATGCTCGCGGCGCTGACCGCAACCTCGATCTGCCCGGCCTGCGGTGATTGGCGGTCGACTGCGGCCAACTCCAAAGTCTGCAGGTCGCCGGGAATGCGAACTTCAAGACGCATGCCGTCGCGTTCGGGATCGACCACGGTGGTGCGGCGTTCCTCGGCCCGCAGCGGAGTCGCCCGCAGCCGCGCCGTGTACCACCTTCCGTACCGCCACGCGGTCTCGTCCTCGGCGGAGCCGCTGAGGATCTCATGCGCCACCGCGTCGGCGCCGGTGTGTGCGTCGACGTCGATCAGCGTCGGCGCCAGCGGCGGATGTTCGTTACCGATCGCCCTCAACAAGCCGCGCAGCCCGGCCTGATCCAGGTTGATCTCGTCACTGGCGGTGACAGCCTGCGCCCCACGGGTGACGACATAGAGCCGCGGCGGCTGGCCCTCGATGTTGGCCAGCACACGGGCGATGTGAACGACCTGCCCGACGAGTTCACGACCGCGGGACAAACACTGCTCGGTGGGTGCACCGCTTGCCGGGGGCGCCACCAACACCAGCCCGGCCAACTCAGCGGAGCCGAGGTCATCGGCCGCAATGCCGCTGCCGCTGTAGACGGTTCGGCAGCTGGCACCTACGGCGCTCAGCTCCCGGGCCAGAAGACGCGGGAATTCGTCGGCCATGGGTAACTGGTTGCCGGCGACCAACAGCCAGTCGCGCGCGGCCGTGATACCTGCGACGGGGGCCTCGTGCCGTTCCCACTCCACGGTGAGCAGCCGCTCCGACAGCAACCTATCGCGTTCGGCGCTTCTGGTCGCACCGCTGCCCATCCGCAATCGGCTCACTTCGAGGAGAACACCACCGTGCGCGTCGAGCGCCTCGATGTCCGCCTCGACAGCCGAAGCGTCCGCCGCCGTGATCGTCACATGGCAGTAGCGCGCGTCACCGCAGCCACCGAATCGGCGCAGCCGGCCGGCGCTCAAGGGCAGCAGCAGACTGCCGCCGCGCCGTCCCGCAACGCTGGGATGTGCAGCCACCGATTGGAAACAGGCATCGAGCAGAGCCGGGTGGATGCAGTAGCCGGTCTGCCGAGCCCGGATGCCGCCCGGCACTCGCACCTCGGCGAACATGGTCGGGTCGTCGACGGCCGTGTGCACGGCGGTCAGACCCGTGAAGGCCGGGCCGAAGTCGATTCCGCGCGCCGCCAACGACTTTCGGATCTCTTCCCCCGTCGTCACGTTGGGGTGCTTGGCCAGCAGACCGCAGACGTCGCGATGCGCCGCTGGCTGGTAGCGGTCGACCGCATGCAGGGTCGCCCCCGACCGGCGGACCCGCTCCCCGTCCTGATCGGTCTGGACGGTGAAGACCGCAGCATCAGGCGTCTCGATTGAGGCCACCGCACTGATGTCGGTGTGGTCATCGAGCAGCAACAGGTCTTCGAACACGACGTCGCGCACTTCGAAACCGTGCGGAAACACGGTTCCGGCCGCGGCGAGGGCCATTTCGCAGTAGGCGGCCCCGGGAAGAGCCGGAACTTCGCGTACCCGGTGATCGGCCAGCCACGGCGCGACCGCGGTACCGACGTCGGACTGCCAGGCGTGCCGCTCCGGTTCTTCCAGTAGTCGCACATGAGCGCCGAGTAGCGGGTGCGCTGCGACCGTGTGGACACCCGCCGGTCGCTCGGCGCTCCGGCCGGGAATGGGCAGCTGTCCGGACGTCCAGCTCGGCAGCGGCGCGTCGACCAGGCGCCCACCCGGAAACAGCACGGAGAAGTCCACCGCGGCGCCGGCGCTGTGGACATCGGAGACCAATCCGAGCAAACCGTGCGGCATCGGCTGGTCACGCCGCAGGCTGGCCAGGGCGGCAACCGGGGTTCCCAGGTCGTGCGCGGTTTGCTCCACAGCGCGGGTCAGCAGAGGGTGCGGGGACAGTTCGGCGAACACCCGATAGCCGTCCTCGAGGGCGGCCTGCACCGCTATGGCGAAGCCCACCGTGTGACGCAAGTTGTCCACCCAGTACCTCGCGTCACAGGTGGGCACGGTTCGCGGGTCGGGCAGGCTGGCCGAATAGAAGGGCACCTCCGGGGGCCCGGGGGTGAGCTCGGCCAGTCCATCTTCCAGGTCCTGAAGGATCGGGTCCACCTGGGGTGAGTGCGACGCGACGTCGACGGCCACCTCGCGGGCCATTACGTCGCGCAACTCCCAGGCCGCGACGAGGTCGCGGACCCGCTGGGTCTCCCCGCCGATTACCGTGCTGTGCGGTGACGTGACCACTGCGGCGACGACGTCATCGATCCCGCTGGCCTCCAGTTCCGCGCTCACCTGCCGAGCGGACAGCTCCACCGTCGCCATCGCACCGGCGCCGGCAAGCTTGGTCATCAGCCGGGAGCGGCGGCAGATGACCCGGACACCGTCCTCCGGTGACAACGCTCCGGCGACCACGGCAGCGGCCACCTCGCCCATCGAGTGTCCGACGACCGCACCGGGTCGCACCCCGTAGGACTCCATGGTCTCGGCGAGGGCGACCTGCATCGCGAACAGGGTGGGCTGGACCCGGTCGATGCCGGTCACCATCTCAGGCGCCGTCATCGCCTGGGTCACGGAGAAACCCGACTCCTGCGCGATCAGTGGTTCCAGGGCGGCGATCGTGGCGGCGAAGATTGGTTCGGTTTTCATCAGGCTCACGCCCATCGCGGCCCACTGCGAGCCCTGACCGGAGAACACCCACACAGGTCCGCGCTCGTCGCGGCCGACCGCCGGCGGGTATGCCGCCTCACCGGCCGCCAACTCCCGCAGACCGGTGCACAACTGAGTGCCATCGGCGGCGATCACCGCGGAGCGCACGGTGCGGTGGCCGCGACGGCGGGCCAGGGTGTAGGCGAGGTCGGGCATTTCTGCTGAATCTAACTGCTGCTCAACCCAATCGGCCAACTGCGCCGAGGTCTGGCGCAACGCGTCGGCCGACGTCGAGGACTGCAGGAACAGCAGCGAGTTCCCGTGGTTGTGGGCCGCCCGGGCCTCGACCTCGGGTGTTGCGTCGGGCGCCTGCTCGACGATCGCGTGGACGTTGGTACCTGACATGCCGAACGAAGACAGCGCCGCGCGGCGCGGCCCGCCGTAGCCGTTCGTCGGCCAGGGGGTTGACTCGACGGGCACGACGAGTCCGGTTTCGATGCCGGCCAGCTCATCGGACAACCGAGTGAAATGCACCATCGGTGGAACCACACCATGCTGGATCTCGAGAATCGCTTTGATCAGCCCCACGGCACCCGCCGCGGGTTCGGTATGGCCGAAGTTCGACTTCGCCGAGCCGAGCAGCACTCGGCCGGCCTTACCGTATGTCTGCGCGAGGCTGGTGAACTCGATCGGGTCACCGACCGGAGTGCCGGTGCCGTGCGCCTCGATGGCGCCGATCGTGTCCGCCTCCAGATCCGCCACGGCCAGCGCCGCCCGGTAGGCCGCCATCTGAGCGTCGAACGAGGGTGCGGAGATCGTCCGGGTCCGCCCGTCGGAGTTGGATGCCGTGCCGCGGATCACCGCCAGGATCCGATCGCCGTCCTCCAGCGCACGGGCCAGGCGCTTGAGCAGCACGACAGCGCATCCCTCGGAGCGGACGAACCCGTCGGCCGCCACGTCGAAGGCGCGACAGCGACCGGTGGGGGACAGCATGCCTTGGTGCGACATCCACGGAATCTTTCGCGGTTCGAGCATCACCATGGCGGCACCTGCCAAGGCGAGATTGCTTTCGCCGCACTGCAGCCCACGGCACGCCAGATGCACTGCGAGCAAACCCGACGAGCAGGAGGTGTCCAACGTCAGTGCTGGGCCGTGCAGGTTCAGCGTATAGGCGACCCGCCCGGCAGCCATGCACGCGGCGGTCTCGGTGAACCCGAACGTTTCGTCATCGAGGGTGACCACGGTGTGGTCGTCGTGGGACAACCCGAGGTAGACGCCGGTCTGTGTGCCGGCCAGTGACGACGGCGCTATCCCGGCATACTCGACGGCCTCCCATGATGTCTCCAGCAGCAGGCGGTGTTGCGGATCGATCGCGGCGGCTTTCTTGTCATCCATGCCAAAGAAGGGACCGTCGAAATTCGAGATGTCGAGGAACCCGCCCCAGCGCGACACCGACCGGCCCGGCACACCGGGCTCCTGGTCGTAGTACTCGTCGGCGTCCCACCGCTCACCCGGGATCTCGGTGACGAGGTCGTCGCCGCGCAGCAACGCCTCCCACAGCAACTCGGGGGAATTGATTCCACCGGGCAGCCGGCAGGCCATTCCGATTACCGCAATCGGTGTGAACAATGGATTTCCCATAGTTCCTTCTTTCCGAGTTGGACCCGGTAGGAATCCCACAACCCCTGCATACCTGCGTGGGCACCATCGCAAGCCAGTGCATGCGGTTCAGCGCGTCCAAGTTGAGTCGACCGTCGCCGATCATTCCCACCGCCTGAATCCGCGTCGCTGCCTAGTGCCTGGGGCAGATACTGAACCCTGACCCGGGCTCCAACCTCATACCTCCGACCTACCGCCTCCAGCTGCAACAGCAGACCAGTACCGCACACAGCGCCCAGCAAGCCTGCCGCCGTCATGGCATCCGTGGCCCGCCTCTGGCCAATGTGTTGTCGCTTGCGTATTGAGCGCTCCTCGTCATCACCGCGCCCGACCCGCCGCAGCAGTTCAGTGCCGCTGTCCGGTGCATCCAGCCCGCCGGCAATATGCAGAAGCGTCGATTTTCCGGCTCCGATGGCCCGGTCAGAACCACGAATTCGCCTGGCTCCAAGATGAACTTGAAGTCGACGAGCACGCGCACCTGCTCGTCGCCCCCGCAGTAAGTCTTGCCGACGTGGTCGAACTGCAGTACCGGCGTCATAGGAGCGCCGCGATTTCTGCCGCGGCTCGCCGGACCCGGTCCGGGAGCTGGTATCTGTTATGGCGCCTTTCCGCAATCTGTAGGTCAGCAATAACTGTCAGCGGGGCGGCGACGCCGGTCAGAAACGCGGTCACAGGTTGCGCCTTCCTCGTTCGGGGCCGTCTCCGTGCGATGGCCTTGCGTCGCAGAAGATTCGCGGACCAGCAGGTGCGGTTATTGATCATCACTCGCCAACCGATAAGGGTGCGCAGTAGCGGGCCACTGCAATCTCGCCCAACTCCAGGCGTACTACTTAGTCGCCCGCCCTGAGTTCGCTGAAAGACACACGGCAAAACCGCAATCGGTAACGCGAGGTTGATTCGTTTGAGCCCGGATGACTGCGGGCCTGCCGGTCCGGCAGAGGCAGCTGAATTCTCAGATTTGGCTTAAGTAGTCCGAGCGGAAACCGGCCAGAACTGCAGTGGCGCACTACCGAGTTCGTCGCGCCCGAAGCGAGCGACGATTCCGCGAAGACATGGTCCGACGTCTCGGTCCTTTGCTCGGCATGGCAGATAAGGAGAAACGGCGGACAGCGGTGACGAATCGTCGCGTATTACGAAAGGGATGATCATGCAGCTAGCACTTCGGCCCTATATCAGCGCCGCCGGCGTTGCTGTGGTCGGCGCCAGTCTGATTCATGTCACCCCGTCGGCCGCACCCCGCATTAACCAGCGCGCGATCGACCTTGCCGCCGCCGAGACCCTCATCGCCGGCCCCGTCGATGCAGCGGTCAGCGGCCTCGGAGGCGCCAGCGGGTCGCTGTGGAACTGGGTCACCGAGGCCTTATCGGCTGACGGTGAAGCGCTGGGTGGAGATGTCAGCGGCGCGCTGTCGAGCATGGGCGACGTCAGCGGACCGCTCGCCAACGGTCTTTCCAGCGTGGTCGGCGCGGACAGTGTCGACTTCTGGCAAACGCTATGGCAGCAGTTTTACGACGCCGTGATACCGATCGTGGGTCCCATTGAGTTGGTTGGTTCAATCTTCCTGGGGGGCGCGATCCTCTACGCCGATTGGTTTGTCCAGACCATCTATGACGAGATTGTCAGTGCTTTCGGCGGCTCAGCGCCAGCTATATCCGAGGCGATGGATCCCAACGCCTTGACAGCGGCTGCGACCGAGGCGTTAGACCCCAGCTCATGGACATCAACCCTAGACCTGAACCCGGTAGCCGACGTTGGCGCAGCGGTCGATCCCGCCGAAATAGCCGACATCGGCATGCTGCTGAGCACCAACACAATTCCGGATCTGGGTGGGCTTCTGACGAGTCTTATTCCCTGATGTCTGCCGCATGCCAGGCTGGGTAGCCGTCAAGCGGGCAGGAGCGGTTGGTCGCCACTTCAACTGCTCCGTGGCAGGTCGGCCGTCTCCAACCATCATGAATAACTCATGTTCGCCGTCTAGCGCTCTATGCTGGTGACCTGGGACCTGGGGGCCGAAGCGGCGGAGGGTCGGATGCCCGCAGCGAGTGCGTGCTGCGCATGTGGCACTGAGCCTCGCGAGGGTGCCAAATTCTGTGACGGCTGTGGCGCACCCGTGACGAAGCGGGACGCCCATGCGGAATACAAGCAGGTGACGGTGCTCTTCGCCGACGTGGTGCGCTCGATGGGCATCGCGGCCGCCGTGGATGTGGAGCGGTTGCGCGAGATCATGACCGAGCTGGTGGAGCGGTCGGCGGCGGTGGTGCAGCGCTACGGCGGTGGGAGCGTGGAGTACACCGGGGACGGGTTGATGGCGCTGTTCGGCGCCCCAGTTGCTCTGGAGGACCACGCTTGCCGAGCGTGCCTGGCCGCACTGGCCATTCAGGAGCAGGCCAACCAGTTGGCCGCCGAGGTGCAGCGCCGCGATGGCGTAGCACTGCGGTTGCGGGTAGGGCTGAATTCGGGTCAGGTGATTGCTGGTGAGATCGGTTCGGGGTCGCTGGGGTACCGAGCCATCGGCGAGACAGTCGGGTTTGCCCAGCGGATGGAATCGGTAGCGCCTCCCGGCGGGGTGCTGCTGTCGGAGTCGACCGCGCGCCTGGTCGAGGGCACGACGACTCTGGGTGAGTTTGAGTTGGTTCGGATCAAGGGTGCCGACACGCCGGTGCCCGCTCGTCGGCTGTTGGGCATAGGTGACCGGCATCGCACTGGTGGGCGCGTTGAGCCGCGTCTGGTTGGTCGGCGATGGGAGATGGCTGCGGTCGAGGGCTTGCTGGAGCGTGCCATCGATGGGCACGGCGCGGTGGTCGGCGTGGTGGGGTTACCCGGCATCGGCAAGAGCCGTCTGGTGCGCGATGTCTCTGCGATGGCAGCCACCCGGGGTGTGGACGTGTTCACCGCCTTCTGCGAATCACATACCAGCGACATTCCCTTCCGCCTCGTGGCACGATTGCTGCGCGCGGCCACAGGCGTCGAGGGGCTTGGCGGGCGGACCGCTCGCGATCGGGTGCGCGACCGCGTTCCCGACGCAGACCCCGAGGACTTGCTGCTCGTTTATGACTTGCTGGGCATCGCCGATCCCGAAGTGCCTCTGCCCCAGATTGATCCGGACGCGCGGCGGCGTCGGCTGACCGCCCTGGTCAATGCCGCGTCGCTGGCCCGCACCGAACCGGCGGTCTTTGTTATCGAGGACGCGCACTGGATTGACGAAGTCAGCGAGTCGATGCTGGCCGAGTTCCTCACGGTGATCCCGCAGACCCCCTCGCTGGTGCTGGTCACATACCGCCCCGAGTACGAGGGTGCACTTACGCGGGTGCACGGGGCACAGACGATCGCCCTTGGGCCGCTTAGTGATAAGGAGACCTCAGCACTGGTCTCGGAGCTGCTCGGCCCGGACCCTTCGGTTGGTGTGTTGGGCCGAAAAGTCATCGAGAGGGCTGCCGGTAATCCGTTCTTTGCCGAGGAGATCGTGCGCGAACTGGCCGAGCGTGGCACGCTCCGCGGCGAGCGCGGCGCATACATGTCGGCGGTGGAGGTTGGCGAGGTGAGCGTGCCCGCCACGCTGCAGGCGGCCATCGCCGCGCGGATTGATCGCCTCGAACCGCAAGCCAAGCGGACGCTGAGCGCAGCGGCGGTGCTCGGTGCGCGATTCACCCTCGACCTGTTGGAAACCGTACGGATTGATCCTTTCTTACAGGAGCTTGTCGGGGCCGAACTCATCGATCAGGTGCGGTTCACCCGGCAACCCGAGTATGTGTTCCACCACCCGCTGATTCGCACGGTGGCCTATGAGTCACAGCTCAAGTCGGATCGTGCTGAGCTGCACCGGCGCGTCGCGGCCGCGATCGAAACACGTGACCCGGCAACGGTCGAGGAGAATGCGGTGCTGATCGCCGAACATCTGGAGGCCGCCGGTGATCTGCACGCCGCGTATCAGTGGCATATGCGTGCCGCAACGTGGGCAACCTACCGCGACATCACCGCGGCGCGACAGAGTTGGGATCGAGCCCAAGCGATCGCTGACGCACTGCCCGCCGACGACCCCGACAAGACAGCTATGCGCATCGCGCCGCGCACCATGTTGTGCGGGATCGACTACCGAGTTCATACGGATGTTGCCGGCGATCGCTTCGATGAATTGCGCGAGTTGTGCACCCTCGCCGGCGATAAGGCGTCGCTGGCCATCGGCATGGCCGGGCTGGTGATCGATCACGCATTTGGGGGTCGGCTGCGCGAGGCGTCGCGGCTGGCCTCGGAAGCCTGGGACCTCGCCGGGTCCATCGGCGATGCGACGTTGACGGTCGGGCTGTCCTTCCCGGTGATCTACGCCAAGGCTCATAGCGGCGAGTGGCGTGACGTGCTGCGGTGGTCACAGCGGGCCATCGACTTGGCCGACGGTGATCCCTCGATAGGAAACTTCATTTTCGGGTCTCCGTTAGCGCTCGCCTTCGCGTCGCGAGGTATTGCCCGATATTGCCTGGGCCTTCCCGGATGGCGCGCCGACCTGCGCCAGGGCGTGGCCATGGCTCGCAGCGCCGACCCGTTGTCCTACGCCACGGTTGTCGCCTATGTCTACTTCCCGGGAATACCGTTCGGCGCGCCGGCGGCCGACGATTTGGCCGTGCGCGAGATCGAAGATGCGCTGCGGATTGTCGAACGATCCGGTGATGATCTGGGGGTGGCCTTCGCCCGGGCGACGCTGGGCATTGCGTTGGTGCACCGCCAAACTGATGAGGCGCGTGCCAGCGGACAGCAGCTGCTGGCCGAGGTCAGCGAAGTGTTTCAAAGCCAGGGACACAACCTGAGCAACTTAGCGTTCGTCAAAGTGTGCCTGGCGCGTGAGCGGGCTCGGCGTGGAGATCGCGATGAGGCGATTCCGCTCATGCGCGCCGCCGTCGACCACCCGGTTCCCGAGGTGGAACTATTGGCGTGGGGCTACGCCGTTCCTGCGATGAGTGTTCTGGTGGAGACACTGCTCGATGGTGGGGCCGAGGGTGACGTGGCCGAAGCCGAGGCTGTGATTGAGCGGTTGGCGGCCGCGCCAGCCGATGAAGGCCTGGCGATACGCGACATCTGGCTGCTGCGGCTGCGGGCGCTGCTAGCGCGGGCTCACGGCGATGCGGCGGCTTATGCCGACTATCGGGATCGCTACCGCGACATGGCGAGGACGCTTGGCTTCGAGGGGCATATGGCCTGGGCCGAGGGCATGGCTTGACGCCGGCCGACTTGGAGCGCCACTCGCAGCGTAGCAGGACGAGTTCAGTAGCGCGCCACTGCAATCTCGCTCCGTTTCGGCGCGGTACTACTAAGTAGCCGTCTTGAGATCGCGCTTATCTCCTGCGCACACGGCCTGGCTGCCGCGTCGTCCGCGGCGGTTGACACGATGGGCGGTGTCGATATCTGCTGACCCGCATCACCACATCCCAGCCAGCACGGAGGACAAGTCGGTAGCCAGCCCCGGCAGGTCTGCGGCGGGCAATGCCGTGGCTCCCAGCGACTCGAAATAGAGCGAGGGCTCGAAAAAGCCCGGGCCTACCGCCTCAACGAACCAGGTAGGAAAGTTGAGGTCACCGAAGGGCGTGGAGATGAAAGCCTCCGGGGTGCCGCCAATGCTGCTGTAGACCTCATCGAAGCCGAGGTTCCCAATATAAAACTCGTTGTACTGTTCCCCGACCGGGACGTTCCCGGAGATGTCCTGTTCGACGGAAACGTTGTAGTCTCTGGCGCCGCCGTAGTAGGTGTAGTCGTTGCGCACCGCGCCTTCGAACGTCTCGGCCGGGGCGTTGACCAGGCTGAAATCCTGGTCATACAGTGTTTGCTGGAGCCATGGGCTGTCGTCGAAGTTGTAATTGAACTCCGGGCCAAATGGCGTGGGTGCGTCGAGGTCGTCGGCGTGCGCCGTGGCCGCGGAGACAGCCAGCGCGGCCAGCGCGCCCGTCAAGGTCGAAATGGTGCGGATCATTGGTCAGCTTCCTATCTGTTGTTGTTCCTCGCACAGCGATGGCCAACGGCGTCCGGCTGTCCTGCTCCGTGATGGGAATCGTCGCTCACGTTCCGTGGAACGAGCGCAGTAGCGCCCTACTGCAATTCCCCGCACGTCAGTGGCCGTCGTCATCGTGGTCGTCCGTTGCCTTCTGCGCCTTGACGAGTTTCGCCTCACCTATGCGGTAGAGCCCCTCCAGGGCGGCTTGGTCGACATTGACGTACTGGCAAATCACGTCGGCGGCAACGCCGGCGTCACGCAGTCTCAAGGCCAGCGAGTACGGTAGCGGCAGCCTGCGTAGCGCCTGCTCGCGATCGCTGAGTGCATCGCCCATCTGGCCATGGTGGTTGCGGTAATGGTCGGGCGAGTCAGTAAGGCACTACTGAATCCACGCGATCAGGGCCCGTTGTTCACTGCCGGCACCCTGTGGCCGGGTAACAGGGCGGCGAGTTCCTCACGGCTGGCCGTCCCGGTCTTCAACATCGCCCGGTAGATGTGGCTTTCAATGGTGCGTACCGAAAGAGTCAAACGCTCGGCGACCGCGCGGTTCGACAGCCCCGCACCGATCAGCATCACGATCTCTCGCTCGCGACCGGTCAACGGCAGCGGGTCGCTGGCCTGACGAAGCGCCGGAGTACTGGCGCCGCATCGTTGGCCGAGGGCGTCGGCGCGTGCCGAGCAGCTCAACGCCGATCCCCGGAGGCCCTGGCTGCGATACGTGAGGGCGGCGTGGGCGGCCGCGTCGACAGCCGCGACAAGGTCACCCATTCGCTCAAACTGCTCTGACACCGAGGACAGTTCAGCGGCGTCGCCGTCTGTCAGGGCGACGGCGAACCGGGCAGCCAGGCCGACACGTGGCCCTTCGACGATCGACTCGAGCACCCGCAGCCGGGGTGCGCTGGTGCGGTCACCGAACTGGGTGGCGGTCTGCAGACAGATCACTTCGGCCGCGAATTGCCTCTTTCCTGAAGCTTTTTCGGCCGCAGACAGCGCGATTGTGATCGCCTCGCTGACAGCTCCCTGGCCCGCTACCACCCAAGCCCTGGCCAAGCTGGCTTCGTAATCGAGCGACCGGAACGGCCGCCTCCTGTCGAGTGTGGCAAGCGCGGCGGCGGCCTCGCCCGTCGAACCGCGGATCGCGAGCGCAGTCGTTTGCGGGACGTGATAGCGGTATCCCCACCCGATGGCATGCGAGGCGGACAATCCTTCCGCCGCATGTCCCAACATCACACATGCGGCATCGAGGCGCCCGGCACCAAGGGCAGCCCGACCTGCCACTGCTGAGCCGAGTAGCTGAGCCGCGCCCGGAAGTTCAGCCGCCTGCCGGCGCACCCGTTCGGCCACCTCGAGGGCATCCGCAATCCGGCCGGCCAGCAACAGCGCGCTGACGTGTGCGTCAGCAATGTTGAATCTCATGTGCGGGGCGTCGAATGAGCGGGTCGCGACGGTATAACCCGCCTCTGCGAGGACCACCGCTTCGTCGGTGCGCCCAGCGTCGGCAGCGAGGACAGCGAGCACCCACGCTATCTCGGCGCCAACGACGGCCGGCAGCTCGTCCAATGCGAGGTTCCTCGACGCTTCGGTCGCCGCCTGCGGTTGATCCACCGCGAACCAGTAGATCGTGAGGAAAGCGTCGATATAGCGGCGCGCCTGCGGTGATTGGCTGCAAGTCGCCCCGTCAATGATTTCTCTCGCGCCCGCCGGGTCACCGATCGCCCAGAGCCTATTGCTGGCCCGCAGGAACGCCCATCTGGCATGGTCTTCGTCGGTCAACGCGCTGCTGTCAATGTTGGCGAGCACCGTGTCGGCCTCCTCGCCACGACCCAGCCACGAAAGCGCATGCGCTCGAACAAAATTCGGTTCCGGCCCGCCTCCAGCGCGGACAGCTGCATCGGCGAGTCGATCGGCGAGCGGCAGATCCGCCAGCCAGACGGCGCCCTGGGCTGCCTCAACGAGCAAGTCGGCGTCAAGTGCGAGGTCGGAGTCAAGGGTCAACGTGGCGCGGCGCACCACGACTTGGAGGTCTTGAGGGTCACTAAAAGCGGCGAGGTCGGCGGCGACCAGTCCGCGCAACCGTCGCAGCCTGGTCGGTGCCGCGCGCCTGCGGCGTACCTCACCGTAGAGCGGGTGCGCCACCCGTACTTCCACACCGGCGCCGACGGGCTCGAGCATGATGAGGCCACGGGTGTCGGCCTCCTCGACCGCAGCCGGCTCGGTGATCCGCCTCAGCGCCGCCAAATCGATAGGCTCCGCGACAGCCAGCGCGTCGACCACATCGCTCACTGGTCCCGGCAGGGTCCCGATGCGGGATTCGATCAGCTCGACCAGACCCGGTGGCATGACCGGACCGCCGAACCACCGCCAGTACCCATGTTGTTCGACGAGTCGACGGTCGGCGACCTCCTGCTCGACAATGTTTCGTAGATACAACGCATTGCCGCGAGTCAGCTTCCAGAGCCTCCGAGCCGCGTCCGGATCCAGCCGTCCGTCCAAGGTCGCAGACAGCAGCGTGGTGGTCTCTTCGAGCGACAGCGGCTGCAGGTCAAGCCGGTCGAACCGGCCGACCTTCCATATCTGCTGGACCGCGGCGGGAATCGGTTCACCGTCGAGAACGGTAAGCATCACTTTCGCCGCGCCGCGCTGGACGATTTGGTGCACCACGAATATCGACAAATCATCAAGCAGATGAACGTCATCGACACACACCACCAGCGTGGCGCCAGCGGCTGCGGAAGTCAGCGATTCAATCAACCCTCGCAGCAACTGGACGGTGTCGGTGGCACCCGAGGCCGCCCACGCGGAGAACACGCCCAGCGGGATTGCACGCGCCGAAGATGTTCCGACCGCCAGCCGGCCTTGCCAACCGTGTGATTCAGCCCGCGACAGTGCTTCCCGGGCGATGCGGCTCTTCCCCACTCCCGCCGCGCCGTGAACAATAATCCCCGAAACATCCGGAGCAAAGATGGCGGCTTCGATCGCCCGCATTTCCTCCGAGCGGCCAATCAACGGCCACAGCATGTGCATGCCCAGAGCCTAGAGCGCGGGCTCTGCGGCGCCGGGCATATGGGCGACTTCGGCAGGGAGCGCGGTGGTTCGAAAGATTGTTGGTTTCGGTGCTGAGCTTCCCGCGACCACGCGGACGGCCGGCTACGGGGCGAGCGTGGTGACAAGCTCTGCGGCCGGCCGAATGTCGGCGATCCGACCAACATTCGCGCCGGCGTAGAGCGGACGCCAGTCGACTAGTTTTTCCGGTCCATCTTCGGTCGGTGGTTGGGCCACGAAGAACGGCAGCTGCGGCGGTTGGGCCCTGAGCGCACGATCCTGCGCTGCCGGCGGCATCACCGTAGCGAGGCGCGTTAAGGCACTGTTGGCCTTGCGAATCCAGACGGGGCCTCGCTCTTCGTGGCGTAACCAGCGACGGGTAGCGGCGTTGGGAATCACCCGGTGAGGTGCATCGGGCCAGCCCAATCCGAACAGCTCAGTGAGAATGGTTTCGTCCGCCTCGATGCAACGCCGTTTGTATTCGGCGTGGGCGTGACTCTCTTCGCTGAGCAAAAAGCGAGTGCCGACGACGACCGCGACTGCACCGGCCTCGAGCCCCTGCTGCACACCTTGCGCGTCGACAATTCCACCGGCGACGAGAACAGGGACCCTAACGGCAGCGCGTACCTGCTGGAGCAACTCCAGAGCGGGGGTGGTCCCCCGGACGTGCCCGCCTGCCTCGACCCCTTGGGCGATCACGGCATCCGCTCCCGCGTCAGCTGCGGCCTTCGCCTCCTCGACCGATCCGCACTGGTGAACCCAGGTGGTGGCGGCGAGCCGGCGAGGTGTGCCCCAGAAGGTCACGATGACATCCGCGGCGGCAGCCGCCTCCACGTCACCGGGCCGGACGAAAGGCAGAAGCAGATTGACAGCGATCGGGCGCCCGGTGAGCTGGCGAGCGGCGGCTATCTCAGCAGCGATCGACGCTCGCGCACCAGCGATCGTCCCGAGACCACCCGCCTCTGACACTGCCGCCGCAAGTTCGTGTGTCGCAACCGAACCCATGCCGGCCTGAACAATGGGCACCGCCAAAGTGCGCAAATCAAGGACTCCGGCCATCGACACAAAGCTACCCCGCAGCAAGGAGCGAGCGAACGCGGATACCACGGCGGCGTGGCACAGTGACGACATTCTGGAGGCGGCTGACATCAGTATCAGCGATGCGCCGCAGCGCTGCCGGTTCGATCGGCCCCCCTCACCCATCGCGTCGATTGAATCGCTAACCGGCGCGGGCAGCGCTCTGCGGCATTGCCTTCGCCGGAGCGAAGCACCCAGCGCGTTTCCGCTGAAAACGGAGCCTCTCAATCGGGGCCCAGGTCACACTATGGACACCGTTCGTATACATGAAAACAAGGTGTGGAGTAGCTTAAGTTCGCCTAAAGGGACGCAGCAGTCCGGGGGGTGACCTATGGCTGATCGTGGATGCTCACGGCATCGTCGTGCTGTGCGTATGGCGAGGGCTCGTCGTCGCGGCGTCGTGGGTTTGGGAGGTGTCGGAGCCTTCCTCGCGCTCGGGGTGTCTTCCTGGTGGCAAGCGCCGACTGCGCGGGCCGACGGGCTGGATTTGGTCATCGATCCGATCATCAATGCTGTCGTTG
The DNA here is from genome assembly GCA_963767765.1 of uncultured Actinomycetota bacterium. Taxonomy (GTDB): domain Bacteria; phylum Actinomycetota; class Actinomycetes; order Mycobacteriales; family Mycobacteriaceae; genus Mycobacterium. The sequence continues at coordinate 493,906 of CAVYEX010000003.1, forward strand.
GCGCTCTGCCCGGGCTGGACGGGTTCGATCCCTCGACCGTGATCGACTCGCTGGCTGGACTGGACCTGGGTGGTCTGAGCGTGGATCTTCCCGATTCCAGCCTGGCCGTCGATTCGCTTGGTGGGATTTTGGCCGAGCCGCTTTCGGGAGCCGCGGTGTCGGGAGAATTTCTGCCGGCGGCGGCATCGCCGCCAGATTTGGCGGCACTATTCGATGCTTTGGTACACGAGCCGGCTCACACACTGGAGCAGGACTGGATCACAAGTCCATTAGGGGAGTCGGTCGACAACTCGATAAATCAGCTCTTCGGCGAGTACGTGATTGGTAATGGTGTGAACGGGGTGACCGGTGGGACGTTGGCCGAGGCCAACGGCGGTGCGGCGGGGTTGTGGTTTGGTGATGGCGGCAATGGCGCGACTGATGGCGCTGGCGTCGGTGGTATGGGCGGCAACGCAGGAGAGATCGGCAACGGCGGGGCCGGCGGGGCCGGGGCTGTTGGCGGCGCTGGAGGCGAAGGGGGTGCCGGCGGCAGCTTAATGGGTGTCGGTGGTCCGGGCGGCGACGGCGGTGACCTTGCCGGCGGCACCGCAGGGGCTGGCGGTGCCGGCGGCGACGCCCACGGGTCGTTGTTCGGTATCGGCGGGCACGGAGGCGACGGCGGCACCGGCGCCGACGGCGGGATTGGCGGTGACGGCGGCGATGCCACCGTCCTCTTCGGCGACGGCGGCAACGGCGGTAACGGCGGCGAGAGTGGAATCGGCGGAGCCGCGCATGATCTGCCCGCCCTGGCGGGGGCAGGCGGGAACGACGGCATTTTCGGCAACCACGGCATGGTCGGCGAATACGGCACGATCAACGGCGTCACACCCAGCGACGCCTCCGTGATCACCGCCCAGGGCACGCACTTGGTCGACAGCGACGGGCAGGTTGTCATCCTGCACGGCCTCAACGAGGTCTACAAACTGGCGCCGTACGAACCCTCAGCGACCGGATTCAGCGACGACGACGCAGCATTCCTGCAAGAAAACGGTTTCAATGTCGTTCGACTGGGCGTGATCTGGTCGGCAGTCGAGCCGGCTCCGGGCGTCTATGACGACTCCTACCTCGCCTCGATCGAGCAGACCGTTCAGACCCTGCACGACCACGGCGTCTACGCCATCCTCGATATGCACCAAGACAACTACAGCACCCTGTTCGGTGGTGAAGGCGCCCCGTCCTGGGCGGTCCAGGATGGCGGCCTGCCCAACCCCAGCCTGCCGTTCCCGCTTGCATACTTCTTCAACCCCGCGCACCTGCACGCCTGGGATGCGTTCTGGTCGAACTCTGACGCACCCAACGGCGTCGGGCTGGAAAATAACTACTCCCAAATGCTTGAGCATGTCGCCCACTACTTCAACCAAGACCCTGACATCGCAGGGATCGAAATCATGAACGAGCCATCCCCGGGCACCGAGACACTGGCCACCTTGTTCGGCGGCTCGCACTTCGACAGCCAAGAACTGACGCCGTTCTACGACCAGGCCGCCGGCGCCATCAGAGCCGTCGACCCGAACACGCCAATCTTCTACGAACCCGACGCCATCACCACCGAGGGCCTACCCATCACCTTGGGCACTGTCGATCAGCCGGGAATGGTGTTGTCGTTTCACGACTATGCACCCGGCTCGCTGGCCGCCATCAGCGTGCAAAACGCCGAGAACTACGCCCAGGAGCACGACATCCCTGCCTTCATGACCGAATTCGGTTCCGGAGGCGGTGACACCCAGATCGCCACCACCGCGCAATTCGCGAATCAGGCTCAGATCGGCTGGACAGAATGGGAATACTCCGCCCAGGGTGACATAACGACCACCGGAAACGGCATGGGCTGGCTAGTCGACGACCCGAGCAAGCCCCTTGTCGGTGACAATGTCGACAGCGCCAAGCTTGCTGTGCTGGCACAGCCGTTTCCCCAGGAGGTTTCGGGCACTCTGAATTCCTGGTCGTTCACCGACGGCGCTTTCCAATTCAGCTACTCCACCCAAGACGTCGGCGGGTCGGGCAGTTTCCCGGCCGGCTCTCAAACCATATTTTCAGTGCCATCCGTGGAGTTCCCCGACGGCTACACCATCGGCGTCACCGGCGGAGAAGTCGTCTCAGCGCCCAACGCCGCCGAACAGGTCATCGCCTCCAATAGCGGCGCAAGCACCGTCTCGGTCACCGTCAGCCCCACCGCGAACGGACTTAATTGAGCAAGGCGGCTGCGCCGGCGCCAAGCGCAGGGCGGTTTGAAGTTAGCGGCGGAGCGCCATATAGCGGCGCACTTTCACCTGCGACGTCTCGTTCTTAAAGGGGCCAATTTCAGCACAAGTGTGCAATTTTTGCCGCGTTGCTGCAAAATGCTGATGTGCCTAGGGGGACGGTCACGCGGGCAACAGAGGCGCGGGAGATAGCAGACTTTTTGGCGCGCGTCCGCGCCGGTCCTGCCGGTCTGGTGGTGCAGGGCGAGGCAGGGATCGGCAAAACCACCCTGCTGCTTGAGACCGCCACTGCCGCGCAGAGTGAAGGTTTTCGCGTGCTCGCAGCGCAAGGATCGCCCGCGGAAGTGACGTATGCGTACGCCGCGGTGGCGGACTTGCTGAGAGACGTCGACGCCGCGCTGTTGACCGCTTTGACGGACCTGCAGCGGGTTGCCATGGAGCGCACTCGTGTCGGTGAGATCGACAGCAGCGGACCGGCAACCGACGAACGAATAGTGGGCACGGCACTGTTATCTGTGATCGAGCGCATCGGTGCCGGTGCCCCCGTGCTGCTGGTCATAGACGACGCTCAATGGCTCGATGCTTCCAGCCGGGCCGTCATCGGCTTCGTCGCCCGCAGGCTCAGCGGCCCCGTTGGCATGGTGCTGAGCTTTCGCACCGGCGACCCGGATTCGGCCGACGACCGCTCATGGTTGCAATTCCGCCAGCCGGAGACCACCACCCGCATGACGTTGCGACCGCTCGGTCTTGCGGCGGTGCACGCGCTGGTCGCCGCGCGGTTGGGTCACTCGCTGCCCCGCCCGACGATCACGCGGATTCACGGACTATCCGGTGGCAATCCTCTTTTCGCGATTGAGCTGGCCACCGCTGCGGCAGACGACGTGGCCACCATCAAGGTCGAGCTGCCCGATGACCTGGCGGCACTGGTGCGCCGCCGAGTGGGACACACAGGCGATGAGGCTGCGGCGGTGCTTCTCATCGCGGCGTGCAGCGTCGAGCCGACAGTCGAATCGATCGCCCGCGCCGCTGACACGTCCGCGGCGCGTGTCGTTGAGCTGCTCGAATCGATGGAACACATGCACATCATTGCTGCCGACGGCAATCGGGTGCGGTTCGCTCACCCGCTGTTTGCCGCCGGGGTGTACGGCAACGCCACGCCCTCACAGCGTAGGGCCGTGCATCGAGCGCTGGCCGGCGTTGTAGATCGGCCAGAACTTCGAGCCCGCCATTTGGCTTTGGCCGCGACGACTGGTGATGCCGCCACACTGGCGGCGTTGGACGCCGCGGCCGATTTCACGATCGCGCGGGGTGCTCCCGCAGTGGCCGCCGAGTTGTTGGAGCTGGCCTTAAAACTCAGCGGCGAGGACACGCCGCGCCGAATCCGGGCCGGGGAGCTGCACTTTCGGGCAGGCTCCCTGTTGGCCGCGCGGTTGCATTTGCAGACAGCGCTGGAAACTGCACCGTCGGGGATATTGCGATGTCTGGCGCTGATGTGGCTGGGCGCGGTCAAGGCCTACGACGACGACATGGCAGGTGCTGTTGAGGCGATGCGCGAGAGCGTTGACGAGGCCGGCGACAATCCCGCGCTCGGCTTGCTGTGTCTGCTGCGCTTGGCGCTGGCCCTGGTGATGGCCGATCGTCTGCGGGAGGCACTGCCGCGCGGTGAGCGGGCCGTGGCGGTCGCCGAGCAACTCGGCATCCCGAATCTGCGGTCCCAAGCGCTGTCCATCTGGGTCGTCGGAAAGTTCATCGCCGGTCAAGGGGTAGACCGTGAAGCGCTCCAGACGGCGTTAAAACTGGAGGATCCGTACGGCGGGGCGACCACCTTCTTCCTGGCCAGTGCGGTCCAGGCGATGATCTCTGCCTACACCGGCGACCTGGACCAGGCCAGTGTCCAGATGCGGGCCGTGCAACAGCAAATGTTGACCCGCGGCACCGAGGTCGACATCACTTGGGCCGCAGTGCATGTGGCCGCTATCGCAGTATGGTCGGGCCGCTACGGTGACGCCTTTGATGCCGCGCAGGAAGCCGCGGAGCGCGCCGAGCAGATGGGTGGTCGACTCATACTTGTCACCGCGTGGACCCAGCAAGCCGCCGTCGCCGCCTACACCGGACGTGAAGCCGACGCCCGCGCTGCCGCTAGGGCCGCGATCGACACCGCCAATGAGATTCGGGCGGCTCGATTGGCGAGAGAGCCGACGATCAGTTTGGCATTTCTCGAAGTGTCGCTAGGCGATCACTCCGCGGCGCTCGCGTTACTGCAGCCATTCATGGCCATTTTCGAGGACAACGGCGGCACCGAAACCGAAATCGAAGGCGGCGGTTATCTGCCCGACCTGATCGAGACCCTGAGCGCCTTGGGCCGCGCCGATGAAGCCGAACCGTTCATCGAGGCGTTGGAACGCAATGGGCTTCGCCACGACCGGCCGTGGATGTTGGCCATGGGGGCGCGCGGGCGAGGCCATATGCTCGCTGCCCAGGGCGATCTCACCGGCGCTCAACGCGCCGTAGAGACCGCGATGACACACCACCAGCGGCTGCCCATGCCGTTCGAAACAGCCCGGACGCAGCTCCTTCTTGGTCAACTGCAGCGTCGCCGGCGGCACAAACCGGATGCCCGGGCATCGCTGGGTGAAGCGTTGAGTACTTTCGAGCGCCTCAACACACCACTCTGGGCAGCACGAGCGCGCGCCGAGCTGGCGCGGTTGGACAATTCGCGTCGCGACGGTCAAGGCCTCACCGCGGCTGAGGAGCGCACCGCCAAGCTGGCTGCGGCAGGCCAGTCGAATCGAGAAATCGCCGCAGCACTGTTTCTCTCGGAGAAGACCGTCGAGATGCATCTGAGCACTGTGTACCGGAAGCTGGGGATCCGCACACGAGCGGGACTTCCGACGGTGCTCAATTCAGATAGCCGTTGATGCTTCGACAGCTACGCCCTGATCATGGCCCGGATCACCGAAGTGAGGCGATCGGTTTGCCAGCCAGCACGCTGGCAAACCTCGATCACTGCTTGGGCGGACTCCGCAGCAAGTACACCGTAGATGGCTTCATCGCTGGGAGCGGACAGCGCACCCAGCAATCGCACCTGCAAATCGCGGGCTTCCTGTTGAAGTCGGTCAACGGCCTCGTCGAACGACGTCGCGGCCAGGTTCGGCTCGTACCACTCGACCAGGAAGCATGAATCCGTTGACGCGGTGTCACACATGCGTTGAAAGGTACTTGTTCGCGAGTGACGCGGCATCAGGGATTTCCCTGGTAAATGCCGAGCGCGGCCGCCACTCGGCGTGAATCGAACCCGACTTCGCGCCACCGCAAATAGCACGTACTGGCAATTCGCTGGCCCTTGATTCGGATTCAGTTCTGCTTGTCAGCTGTTGTTTTGGTCCCGGATCTCGACGGCGTCAGGGTCCTACCGTGACGGTTCGGTCGAAAAGTGAGCAGGTGATTCCGGTCGAAAAGTGAGCACCCTTCTGATTGGAGAGTGATCACTGTGGAGGACTGGGCCGAGATCCGCCGGTTGTATCGGTCGGAGAAGTTGTCGCAGGCGGAGATCGCGCGGCGGTTAAAGCTGTCACGCAACACCGTGGCTAGGGCGGTTAGCTCGGAGTCCCCGCCTCGCTATGAGCGGGCGCCGGTGACCTCGTCGGCGTGGGCTCTGGCCGAGCCGGCTGTGCGCGCGCTGCTGCGGGAGTACCCGTCGATGCCGGCTACGGTCATCGCCCAGCGGGTCGGCTGGGCGGGTGGGCATTCGTGGTTCGGGGAGAACGTGGCCCGGATCCGCCCGGAGTACGCCCCATCGGATCCGTGTGACCGGTTGGTGCATCTTCCCGGGGAGCAGGTGCAGTGCGATCTGTGGTTCCCGGGTCAGGTGGTGCCCGATCACGCCGGGGTGTTGCGGTCCTTCCCGGTGTTGGTGATGGTGGCGGCGTATTCGCGGTTCATCGCTGCGGTGATGATTCCGTCCCGAATCACCGGGGATCTGTTGGCCGGGACGTGGCAGTTGCTGTCACAGAATATCGGTGCCGTTCCTCGAACATTGTTGTGGGACAACGAGTCCGGTATCGGTCAACGCGGCCGCCTGGCGCAAGGCGTGTCCGGGTTCTGCGGAGTGTTGGGCACCCGGCTGATCCAGGCTCGACCCTATGACCCCGAAACCAAGGGCGTGGTGGAGCGGGCCAACGGCTACTGCGCAACGTCGTTTCTGCCCGGCCGCAGCTTCACCTCGCCTGCTGACTTCAACACCCAACTGGCCGAATGGCTGGCCTCGGTGGCCAACGTGCGCCGCCACGCCAGCACCCGGCTGATCCCGGCGGAGGCACTGATCACCGACCGGGTGGCGATGGCGACGCTGCCACCGGTGGCACCGGCGATCGGAACGACGGTGAGTACTCGGTTGGGCCGCGACTATTACGTGGCGGTCGCCTCGAGCAGCTATTCGGTGCATCCCGAGGCGATCGGGCGGATGATCACCGTGAGGGCCACCTTGGACCATGTCCGTGCCCACTGTGGTGACCGCTTGGTCGCAGATCATGAAAGGATCTGGGGTGCAAACGGATTGGCATCCGATCTGGCACACGTCAGTGCAGCGTCGGTCTTGCGGCAACAGTATCTGAATCGTCGAACATCCCCGAGTAGTCACCTGCAGATCGATGTCGAAGTCGCAGATCTGAGCGCTTATGACGCGGTGTTCGGAACCGGGGAGGTCGCCTGATGGCCACTAAGCGCAGCGCCGCACCCGGTGAGGCCGACAAGCTGATCGTCCACCAGGCTCGGCTGTTGAAGGCGCCCCGTATCGCCGGGCACTACGCCCGCCTGGCCGAACAGGGCCGGGCCGCGGCGTGGTCGTTGGAGGACTACCTCGCCGCGGTACTGGCCGTGGAATCCAATGCCCGCGCTGAATCCGGTGCACGCCAACGCATCCGATACGCCGGATTCCCGGCGATCAAGACCATCACCGACTTCGACTTCACCGCCCAACCCGCCCTGGAACGCGCCCAAATCGCCCGCCTGGAAGGAGGTGGCTGGCTGGCCGAAGCCCGCACGAAGATAAGGAAAAAAAAAAAAAAAAAAGAAAAAAAAGAAAAAAAAAAGGAACGTAGTGCTACTCGGCCCGCCCGGCACCGGCAAGACCCACCTAGCGACCGCCCTGGCGATCGCCGCTGCCCAAGCCGGGCACCGCGTCGCGTTCGCCCCGGCGACCGGATGGATCAGCCGCCTGGCCGAAGCGCACAGCATCGGCCGGTTGGAGGCCGAACTGCGCAAGATCTCCCGCTACGGGCTGATCGTCATCGACGAAGTTGGCTACATCCCCTTCGACGCCGAAGCAGCCAACCTGTTCTTCCAACTCGTCTCGACCCGGTATGAAAAGTCCTCGATCATATTGACCTCCAACCTGCCGTTCTCCCGCTGGGGCCAAGTGTTCGGCGAAGCCACCATCGCCTCAGCGATGATCGACCGCATCGTGCACCACGCCGATGTCATCGCCCTCAAAGGCGCCAGCTACCGCATCAAACACACCACGATCGAGACACTGCCCTCCGTGGAAGTCGACCGTGAGGCAGACTCAAACCCGTAAGCACACCTGCTCACTTTTCGACCGGAACAGGCTGCTCAGAATTCAACCGGAACCGACAAAATAGCACGTACTGGCAATTCGCTGGCCCTTGATTCGGATTCAGTTCTGCTTGTCAGCTGTTGTTATAAGCGTCCACCAAAGGAGCCGCTGCCAAACTGAGCTATACAGCACCTCGCGTATGGTCCAGACAGCTCTTGAGCTCCCCCGCACGCCAGACTCGTGTGCCCGAAACAATTTCAGCGGTGTTCGTCGCGGGGTCGGATCTCGTCGTAGTCAATCAGCACATGCCGCGGGCCGCGGAACACTTGGCTGATGCGGTAGGGCGGTGGGTGTTCGACTAGCCGCGGGTTTTCTACCCGGCGAAGGAACGCCTCGAATGCCGTGTTGACTTCCAGCCGGGCCAGCGGGCCACCGAAACAGACGTGAATGCCGCGCCCCCACCCCACGTGCTCGTTGTCGGCGCGTTGGGGATCGAACGTGTTGGGGTCGGGGAAGCGTCGCGGATCTCGGTTGGCCGCGCCGTACATGAGATAGATGGGTGAGCCCCGGGGGATCGTCGTGCCGGCGATGTCGATGTCGGCCAACGCCGACCGAGTCGGGAAGAACTGCACGGACGACTGCAGCCGCAGTACTTCCTCGATCGCGCCGGGAATCAACTGGGGTCGGTTGCGCAGCAATTCGATCGATCCGGGGTTGCGTAGCGCGGTGAGCACGCAGTGGGAGATCAGATTGACCGTCGAGTCGTGACCGGCGGCAAACAGCAGCATCGTGTTGTTGACGATCTCGCTTGGCGACATCCGCCCATCTGGTCCGTCATCGTGCACCAGCTGCGAGATCATGCCAGGGCCTGGGAATTTCTCGGCTTTCTCGACCAATCCAATGATGTATTTCTTGAACGCAATGTTGCTTGCTTCACCTTTGGCCCGGCGGGCCTGGCCCTCCTCGGTGGCGACCTCGGGGCCGAGATCGAAGATGCCGGTTATCGCGTCGGCGATCCAGGCGTGAAATTGGGGCTCGTCTTCCATCGGCACACCCACAATCCGGCAGATGATGTTGACCGGCAGCGGATAGGCGAACTCGTCGACAATATCCATGCGCTTCTTGCCCATGGCTTTGTTGAGCAGTTCGTTGACGATGCGCTGGCACAGCTGCTCTTGGCCGGGAATTACGTCCGGTGAATGCGGCGGACCGAAGAAGCGCATGCACTGCCGGCGCGCCCGATCATGGTCCGGCGGGTCTGACGCGATAAAGCTCGGTTGCTGGTCGTAGGCCTCCATCATTTCCATCACGGACTCGTCGACAGCTTGCCGGTCGCCGGTGACCGGCGGGCGAACGTTGCGACGGTCAGAACTCACCCTGGGGTCGTGAGCCAAGGCGATGAGCTCCTCGTATCCGGTGACGGCATAGACACCGTTCGTCACTCGTGCGACCGGCGTCTTGCGTAGCTCGTCGAAGAACGGATAGGGATTTGCGCGGTTTTCATACCGCATCGCGGCGTCGAAAGCTTCTTCCGGGGTCATGGCGAAGTCCTCACTGAGTGCAGCCGTGGACGGAACTCGGCGTGGCGTTCGCTAGGGTCATGCCCCGTCAACACCACATTCGGAGCCTCCGTCGGCACGCCGCGCGCCGGAAAGTCAGCGGGCATTACGCGCATGTCCTCAGGAAAATCAAAACCCGGCGGATGCGGCGGGAACGGCCCTGACCGCGCGATCTGCTCTCGGTAGTACTCGATCCACTTGCCGTGGTTGAAGGTGACCGCGCCGACGATTCGTCCCCGTCGGCCGTAGGCTGCGGCAAATCGGCGCTGCTTCACTGAACCCTGGGTGAAGACGACCTCGTCGCCGAAGGACGGCACGCCAACGGATTTGATGTTGACGCCGAACTGACTCGACCAGAACTGCGGGATCAACAGATGTGGCCAGCGATCGACCTCATCGCAAACCATGTTGTGCGCCGCGACCCGGGCACCCAGCACGGCGTTGTCCCAGTGCTCCATCGCCAGGAACTGGTAGTCGTAGAGCACATGCGGGGCCCGGGCGATGTCGCCCGCTACGAAGATATTGGTGGTTATCACCCCGTTGATATCGAACGCGCGGCACCCGGCGTCACAACCCACCCCCCAAAAACCGGCCGCCAGCCCGCACCCGTCGAGCCACTCGACGTTGCGGATCGACCCCAACGACGTCACCACCACATCGACGTCGAGCATGCTGCCATCGGATAGCCGCGCGTGCCGCACGTGCCCGTCCGCGTCACCCTCCAGCGCCAGCACTGAGACGCCGGTGCGCAGATCCACCCCGGCTTCGCGTTGCATCTGGGCGGCGATCGCGCCGATCATCCCGCCCAGCGGACCAGACAGCGGGGCCGGGCCGCGCTCGGTGACGGTGACCTCCAAACCCAACTCGCGGCACACGGACGCTGCCTCGGAACCGATGAACCCTGAACCGACGATCAGCACACGGCGGGGACGGGCGGCCAACGCGGCCTGCAGGCGTGCGGCATCGCCGCTCGTGCGCAGGGTGTAAACGCCCTCCAGCGCTGCTTCCTCCGAGTTGGGCCAGCGCCTAGCACGCACACCCGTGGCGATCAGCAGCCGATCGCCCGGGACCTCGCTGCCGTCAGCCAGCCGCACCAGCCGGTCCGCGCGGTCCAGAGCGGTCGCGGCCACACCGAGTCGCCACTCGGCCTCCACCTCACGCAGCCGCGGCAGCTTCGTATGATCGGCGGGCACCCACCCCTTGAGGACCTGCTTGGACAACGGGGGCCGGTCATACGGCTCGGCGGGCTCGTCACCAATGATGGTCAGATGCCCGCGGAAACCCTCTTCCCGTAACGCTTCGGCGGCACGGAGCCCGGCCAGCGAGGCACCGACGATGACGATGTGACCCTTGTCTTTAAAGCCATTGCCGTTTATCGGCGTGCTCACCGCGGACCTGCTACTCGCTGTCGAGCTTGTCCACGATGATCGCCTGCACCGGGCACGACGCCGCAGCCCGCAGCACTTGCAGACGCTGAGTGTCATCCGGGTTCGGGTTGTAGGTGAGGGCCTCTTCGCCGCTGAGCCTAAGCACCTGCGGTGCCAGCGGCACGCACTGCGCATAGCCCAGGCAGCGGTTCAGGTCGACAACGATCCGCATAAGGACCCCGATCCGCGTAACTGAAGACCTGACGTTGGACAGCGTACATCCAGCATGACTTGGCTCACGTTTCGAGTTTTGGCATTACTGACGCTCGTTGACCTGCTGTTTTGGTGCCGAGATTGTCGGCACAGGTCGCGTGAGGTCGAACAGATCGGCTCGGCCCACCATCAAATCGGGTTGGCGGCTGCAAGACGCTGCCGCAACGCGATTGACGGGGCCCGAGCAGACCGACCTTGGACAGTCAGATGGGGTCAGCGCGGCCTGCCGGAGTCGCAAAACTACGGAACTGAGAAAGCACAAGCGAGAACGTTTGGGCGTCAGAAAGCCCAGCTCGGCTCTTGCTCGTTGTTTCTCGACACCCGACTGGCTGCCGATGTGACGGTCCGGCCACTCCGCGACCGTAAGCCCCGACATGGGCCGCTGGGTGTCTGCGATACCGGCCAGCTCGCGCGCGCTCCGGGCCTGAGAGTCGACCAGCGCGCAGAAACGCTTGGCTTGTTCTCGTCCGGGAAGGAGGTTGACGACTGGCGACTCCCCCGGCCGCCAAGCCGATCGGTCACCGAAGTAGGAGGTTCCGTCATTGCGCTTGCGTTCACGAAACAAGTGCCACGCCAAGCAACCTAGCGTCAAATGTGCTGACGTGGTGCTGACGTAGCCTATATTCGATTGGTTCAGCCTCTCTGAGCTGCTCCTTTAGGTGGAGCTGCCGGGAATCGAACCCGGGTCCTACGGCATTCCCTCAAGGCTTCTCCGTGCGCAGTTCGCTATGCCTCTACTCGGATCTCCCGGTCACGCGAACCAGCCGAGATGACGATCCCAGTCGCTGTGAGTGTCCCGATGAGTCCCGCGACCGAACTCATCGGTGGATCCCTCTAGCTGACGCCAGGGTCCGGGTCGAGGGCGTTCCCGGTCTGACGGACTAGCTGTCGCTTAGGCAGCGAGAGCGTAGTCGCGCTGTGTTGAAACGGCGCTTAATTGGTTGCAACGACGCTTACGGTGGTCTCTTGCCTGCACCGGCACGCTTCCCTTGATTCGATGCGCGAAGTCGAAACCGTTCAGCCCCTCGCATCCCCGCCGGTTCTCGGCAGGCCAATTAATACTACGCGGATACCAACGACAGATCCGCGACGAATAATCCGTGCCGTTCAGATCACGTAGTTGAGGTGCTCGACGATGCGGGCGCCCACCTCCCGGTCGCCGCTGTACTCGATGGAACCGTCCGCCGCAGTCGGCACGCGCCCAGCGGCGAGGCGGGTGAAGAGCAGGCCGTCGAGCCGGATCGTCGCCGTCGGTTCTTGTTCCCCGAAGTCGTCGACCACCCGACCACGCCCCTCGATGACCACCGCGATACGGCGCGCCAGCGGGCCGGTCAAGTCGATGAGAATCCGGGAGCCGTCGGGGGCCTTACCCAGCTTGCCGACCACAAATCCCATGCTGACCGCCATCTCGTCGAGCGCCAGCCGCGGAGCCGGACCCTGCAGTTCGGCGTCGGTGGCCGGCTGGCCGACCCCTTCGCGAATGTCATGCTCGTGCACCCAGCAGTCGAAGACTCGGATGCGCATGAACCGCCCATAGCTGTCCTGGCCCGCCGGGGTGAGGGTCACCGCGTTCCAGTCGTCGTCGGCCATGCCGGTCAACAGTTTGCGGCGTTCGTCGGTCACAGCCAGGAAGCGCTGGCGCAGCTCGGCGCTCGATTCTTTGCCGAGATACCGCACCCAATGTTCGTTCATCGCGCCGACGTCGTTCCGCACGTGTTCCAGCGCCTTGACGTCCATATCGACGTCGGGTGTGGTGATGCCCAGCAAAGCCGATTCGGTGCCGATGATGTGAGCCAGCACATCTCGCACGCTCCAGCCGGGCAGCGGCGTCGACGCCTCCGACTGCGCCTCGGTCAGCCCGGATAGCAATCCGTCGAGCGCATCCCACGTCGCGAACAAACCCGACAGCACATCGGACTTGTCGAGTTGGGTGATCTGCCCGGCAGCCATGCATGGATCCTAGGCAGCGGCGTCGACGGTGAGCGCTCGATCAACTCAGATCCGCCCGACTCTGCGCGGCCATGGTGAGGTCGGTAGCCAGCCAGTGGCGCACATAATCCCACCAGGCCAACTCCCAGAGATGACCGGTGCCCATCCCGTCTTGGAAGTACACCCGTGGATGTCCGTCGGCGCTGTGGCAGGCCAGGGAGTGCGCCGCCGCAGGCGGCGGATTACCGGCGGCCGTACCAGTCACATCGGTGGCAAGCCACCCCCTGCGGGTGTCGCGCCTGGCCAACTCCCACACGTGTCCGGCCTTGTCGGTGAAGTAGACGTGCGGTGCTTTCCCGTCGACACTGAAGCAGGCTAAAGCGGACGCGGCGCCGGCCGGTGGCGGGTGCCCCTCTGCCCCGGCCGTGATGTCGCTGAGCAACCAACCGTCGTCCGGGCGTCCCATCAACTCGCGCACGTGGCCGGCTGCGTCGAAGAAATAGATCCCGGCCGTGCCCCCGCTGAGCTCACAGGACGCCAGCGCACGACCCGCGCTCGAGGTTGCCTTACCGGCGGCCGCGGCGATGATGTGCCGGGTCACCCAGTGTGGCGAGCGGCCGGCTTGCCAAGCCAATTCCCAGACGCGTCCGCTGCGGTCGGCGAAGTACACGCTGGTGCCGTCGCCGTTGACCGGCGCCAGATCGGTGCCTGCCGTGCTCGCCATAATGACTCGAGCATTTCAGCAGCCGACCGGCACGCACATAGGTAGCGCGCTACTTCTCTTCTGCAGTGCGCCGACGAGGTCAGGACATGCCCTTGATGCGTCGACCGAGCTCCCGGACCACATCACGCTGAGCATCTCGACGGGCCATGTCCTGGCGCCTGTCATGAGCCTGTTTACCGCGCGCCAGCGCCAGCTCGACCTTGACCTTGCCCGCGAAGAAATACAGCGACAACGGAACCAGCGTGTAGTTGCCGTCGCGCAGCTTACCCACCAGGGTGTCGATCTGGCGCCGGTGCAGCAGCAGCTTCCGGTTACGTCGAGGGGCGTGATTCGTCCAGCTGCCGTGGTGATACTCGGGGATGTGCAGATTGCGCAACCACACTTCGCCGTCGTCGACAGTGGCGAACGCGTCCGCCAACGAAGCGTGCCCTTCGCGCAAGCTCTTGACCTCCGTCCCGAGCAGCGCGACTCCCGCCTCGTACACCTCGATGATCGAGAAGTTGTGCCGCGCTTTGCGGTTGGTCGCGATTACCAGCCGGCCGTCGCCGCGCGCTTTGGCCGCGGATTTCTTGGCCACCGCTATCGCCGCACGTAGACACGCAAAGTCACATAGGCCGTCAGGCCCGCCATCACCACACCCACGACGAACAGTTTCCACGAGTCGTAGAGGATGTCCGCGTTGTCGACCTTGGCGATCAACGGGGGGCTGGTCTCGTAAAACTGGCTGAGCGCGCTGTCCAAGAACAAGGCCCGAACGAGCATCAAACCGAGAACCGCGATCACAACGCCGAAGGTGGCCGCGAGCATGGCTTCGAGCAGGAAGGGCAATTGGGTATACCACCGGCTGGCACCCACCAGCCGCATGATGCCGACCTCGGTGCGCCGGGTATAGGCGGCAACTTGAACCATGTTGGCAATCAGCAAGATCGCGCCGACGGCTTGAACGAGCGCGACGGCGAACGCGGCGTTACTCAAACCGTCCAGCACCCCGAAAAGCCGGTCGATCAACTCCTTTTGATTCAGCACGCTGCGCACGCCGGGCTGGCCCTGCATGGCTTCGTCAAACTCCTTGTGCTCCTCCGGGTTGTCCAGTTTGACGACGAACGACGCCGGGAAGGAATCTTCCCCGGCAACGCCCTTGTATTCGGGAAACTTGCGGATCGCGTCGGCGTAGGCGTCGTGACGATTGAGGAACCGCACCGACTTGACGTCCTTACGCGCTTCGATTCTGTCTCGCAACGCCTTACACGGGTTGGCGGTGCAGTTGGGATCGTTCGCCGAGACGTCGTTGGTCAAAAACACCTGCGACTCGACCCGGTCGAGGTAGATGGCGCGGGAATTGTCGGCCAGCCGGACCACCAGCAGACCGCCGCCGAAGAGTCCGATGGAGATCGCGGTGGTCAGGATCATCGCGATGGTCATCGTGACGTTGCGACGAAATCCGGTCAGGACTTCGTTGAACAGGAAGCCGAATCGCACTTAGCGGTCCATTCCGTAAACACCGCGGTGTTCGTCGCGCACCAGCCGGCCGAGCGACAGCTCCACCACACGCTGACGCATCGAGTCGACGATGTGATAATCGTGCGTCGCCATCAGCACGGTGGTGCCAGTGCGGTTGATTCGCTCCAACAGGTCCATGATGTCGTTGCTGGTGTCGGGGTCCAGGTTGCCGGTGGGCTCGTCGGCCAGCAGCACCAGCGGCCGATTGACGAATGCCCGCGCGATCGCCACGCGTTGCTGCTCGCCGCCGGACAGTTCGCCAGGCAGCCGATTCGCCTTCCCGCTCAAGCCCACCATCTCGAGCACTTCGGGTACCACCCGGTTGATCGTCTCCCGGCGCTTGCCGATGACCTCCAACGCGAACGCGACGTTGTCGAACACTGTCTTCTGCTCCAGGAGCCGGAAATCCTGGAAGACACAGCCGATCACTTGACGAAGGCCGGGGATGTGACGACCGGGCAGCTTGTTGACGTGGAACTTCGAAACCTGCACATCTCCGGCCGTCGGTTTCTCCGCGGCCAGCAGTAGCTGCATGAACGTCGACTTTCCCGATCCGGACGGGCCGATCAAGAAGACGAATTCACCCTTGTCGATCTTGACGCTGACGTTGTCCAACGCCGGGCGTGCCGACGATTTGTATTGCTTGGTGACACGGTCGAGGGTGATCATCACGGCACGCCAGTGTAGCGGCGAGGCGCAGCGACCCGGGCCAGGCGGCTACGGCAGGGGCGGTACCGCGGGCGGAGGAGGCGATCCTGGCGGTGCGGTCGTCGGAGTCGTCGTCTGCGGGCCGAACAGCGGTGGCAGTGTCGGCAGCTGGATAAGCGGCGGCGGCGTTGTGCTGGTGGTGGTGGTCTGCGTAGTCGTTCGGGCGGTCGGCGGCGTCAAGGTCGGCGTTGGCGTCGGCGTCACTGTGACGGTGGCCGTCGGCTGCTGCACTCTGCTGCGCGGCACCCAGGTGTAGTTGGGGTCGGGAAGAAAGCCCGGCGGCACCACCTGGGTGGCGGGCACCTGAGAGGACGACGGCGGCGCAGGCCGGTAGGTGTCATACACCCACCACACCGCCAGGAACGCCAACACCAAGGCCAGGGTCGAAGTCCGGACATGCCCACCGAACAGATACCCCGGCCACCCGCGGTCCACCTCCCGGCCGATTCGCTTCAGCCTATTCAACCTCGCGATCACCGGTTCTGCACCGCGTCTGCGTTCGCATCTTCGGCATTACTGGCAATCGCCCCGATCGTCGGCGGCGTGTCACTCGGAGAGACGATCCCGGCGCGCCTGAGCGCCCGAACCACTAGCACCCGCAACCGCCGCCCAGCCTCGAACTGCTTGCCGGGCAGAGTACGAGCCACCATCCGCAGATTCACCGTGTCGACTTCGATCGTCTCCACGCCCATCAGCGAGGGTGTGTCCAGCAACACCGCCTTGAGCGCCTCGTCGTCCTGCGCATGCTCACACACCTCATGTAAAACGTCGTTGACCAAATTCAGGTCGTCGCTGGTCGGCACCGGGATGTCCACCACCGCACGCGCCCAGTCTTTGGACAGGTTGATCGACTTGACGATCTGTCCGTTGGGGACGGTGAAAACCTCGCCGTCACTGGAACGCAGCCTCGTCACCCGCAGGGTGACGTCCTCGACGGCGCCGGCGGCGTCCTTCGTCGACCCCGAAATGGTCAGTTGGACCAGATCACCGAAGCCGTACTGTTTCTCGGCGATGATGAAGAATCCGGCCAGCAGGTCCCGAACCAGCTGCTGGGCACCGAAGCCCAGAGCCGCCCCCAACACGGTGGCCGGCGCAACCAGTGAGCGGACGGGGATCTGCAAGATGTCGGTGATCTTGACAGCGACTCCGACGCAGATCAGGACCGTCGACACCCAGGAGATCACCGAGGCCACAGCCTGCCGGTGCTTGGTCGCCTCGGAGCGCACCAAAGCGTCGCTTTCGGCGAAGCCGACATCGAGGCGTCGAGTGATCTTCTGTGCGGCCCAGTTGACTAATCGGGCACCCAGAATCGCCGCGATCACCAGCAGAACGATCCGTAAACCGTTGCTGATGATCCACTCGCCGATTTCACCGCGCCAAAACTCGTGCCAGCGCTGCGTGGTCGACGCCAAAAAAACGAGGTTGTTAGTCGTCATCTCTTCTGTTACGCCATCGGATTCCTGCTTCCAGGAATCCATCGAGGTCCCCATCCAAAACCGCCGCGGGGTTGCCGACCTCGAAGTCTGTCCGCAGGTCCTTGACCATCTGGTATGGGTGCAGTACGTATGAGCGCATCTGGTTGCCCCAGGAGCTGCCGCCGTCACCTTTCAACGCGTCCAGCTCAGCGCGTTCTTCTAAGCGCTTGCGCTCCAGTAACTTTGCCTGAAGAACTCGCATCGCCGATATCTTGTTCTGCAATTGCGACTTCTCATTCTGACAAGTGACGACGATACCGGTCGGGACGTGGGTGAGTCGAACCGCCGAGTCAGTGGTGTTCACCGACTGACCGCCCGGCCCGCTGGACCGGTAGACGTCGACGCGCACATCGCCCTCGGGAATGTCGATGTGGTCAGTGGTCTCCACTACCGGGAGTACCTCGACTTCAGCGAAGGACGTCTGGCGCCGGCTTTGATTGTCGAAGGGGCTGATCCGCACCAGCCGGTGGGTGCCTTGTTCGACCGACAACGTGCCGTAGGCAAACGGAGCGTGCACGGCGAAGGTCGCGCTTTTGATCCCGGCTTCCTCGGCGTAAGAGGTGTCGAACACCTCGACCGGGTACTTGTGTTGCTCGGCCCAGCGGATGTACATCCGCATCAACATCTCGGCCCAGTCCGCGGCGTCAACGCCACCCGCGCCGGACCGGATAGTGACCAACGCTTCACGCTCGTCGTACTCACCGGACAGCAGGGTCCGCACTTCCATGGCCTCGACGTCGGTGCGCAACGCGATGAGTTCGGTGTCAGCCTCGGCCAGAGCTTCGGCGGCGCCGGCGGGGTCGTTTTCGTCGTCGGCGAGTTCGTACAGCACCGGCAGGTCGTTGAGGCGGCGGCGCAGCTCTTCGACGCGGCGCAGCTCGCCTTGGGTGTGGGAAAGCTCGCTGGTCACCCGCTGTGCGCGAAGCTGGTCGTCCCACAATCGGGGGTCGGAGGCCTCCTGTTCGAGCTTCTCGATCCGACTGCGCAAGCCGTCGACGTCGAGCACCCGCTCCACCGTGGTCAAGGTGGAGTCAAGGGCCGCGATGTCGGCTTGCCGGTCGGGTTGCACAGCTGCTCAGGTTACCGGCGTTCGTCTGGCGACGATGCGCGCCGGTCGCGCGAGGAGGAGCCGGACAGTCAGATACCGTCTGGCGACGATGCGCGCCGGTGCGCGCGAGGAGGAGCCGGACAATCAGATACCGCATCCAGGATCGACCGCGCTACCACTGAGTAGGCGTTTAGCATCGAATGCCATGCGTCCATTCCACGTGGCGATCATCGGCTCCGGCCCCTCGGGGTTCTTCGCCGCCGCATCGCTGTTGAAGGCTGCCGACTCATCCGACGATATAGACGTCGCCGTCGACATGCTCGAGATGCTCCCGACGCCGTGGGGTCTGGTGCGCTCAGGTGTCGCACCCGATCACCCGAAGATCAAGTCGATCAGCAAGCAGTTCGAGAAGACCGCCGGCGACCCGCGTTTCCGGTTCTTCGGCAACGTCGTGATCGGCGAACACGTCAACGCCGGGGAGCTCGCCGAGCGCTACGACGCCGTGGTTTACGCAGTGGGCGCTCAGTCGGACAAGCCCTTGAACATCCCCGGTGAGCACCTAGCCGGCAGCATTTCGGCCGTCGACTTTGTCGGCTGGTACAACGCGCATCCGCACTTCGAGAAGAAGACGCCGGACCTCTCCAACGGTCGCGCCGTGGTCATCGGCAACGGCAACGTCGCGCTCGACGTCGCGCGCATTCTGGTCACCGACCCCGACGTTCTGGCGGCCACCGACATCGCCGACCACGCGCTGGAATCGCTGCGTCCCTGCGGCATGGAAGAAGTGGTGGTCATCGGACGGCGGGGTCCGCTGCAGACGGCGTTCACCACCCTGGAGCTGCGGGAGCTGGGCGAGCTGGAAGGCGTCGACGTGGTGGTCGACCCGGCGCACCTCGAAGGCATCAGCGACGACGACGCGGCCGCGTCCGGCAAGACGACCAAGCAGAACGTCAAGGTGCTGCGTGACTACGCAAGTCGGCCCCCGCGGCCTGGGCACCGGCGGATCGTCTTCCGCTTCTTCACCTCGCCGATCGAAATCAAAGGCAACGACAGAGTGGAGCGGATCGTGCTGGGCCGCAACGAACTGGTCAGCGACGACAACGGTCGGGTGGTGGCCAAAGACACCGGCGCGCGCGAGGAGCTGCCGGTGCAGCTGGTGGTGCGGTCGGTGGGATACCGCGGCGTGCCCACGCCGGGACTGCCCTTCGACGACAGGGCCGGGACTATTCCGCACACCGACGGCCGGATCGAGGGCAGCCGCAACGAGTACGTCGTCGGGTGGATCAAGCGCGGGCCCACCGGCGTGATCGGCACCAACAAGAAGGACTCCCAGGAGACCGTCGACACGCTGATAGCCGATCTGTCCGGCGCCCGCGACTATGGACTGGCGAACTTCGGCGACGACCACGCCGACGCCCTCGCCGAGTGGCTGCTGTCTCGGCAACCGAAGCTGGTCACCGACGCGCACTGGGACGTCATCGACCGCTTCGAGCGTGGTGCCGGTGAACCCCATGGCCGTCCGCGGGTGAAGCTGCCGAACCTGTCGGAGCTGCTGCGGATCGGACACGGCTGACGCTTGTCGCCCGAGTGGTGTAGTATCGAACATATGTTCGAGTCTTTGGTGGCGGTGGATCCCGCGGCCGGTGAAGCCGCACTGGTGCGGCGCATCGATGAGCTGGAGCGGCTCAAAGCTGCGGCGGCGGCAGGTCAGGCCCGCGCGGCCGCAGCGTTGGATGCCGCGCGCCGCGCCGCCGAGTCTGCAGCCGGTGTGCCGGCCGCGCAGCGAGGCCGGGGTCTGGCCAGCGAGATCGCGCTGGCCCGCCGCGACTCCCCCGCGCGCGGTGGGCGTCATCTGGGGTTGGCCAAAGCGCTGGTGCACGAGATGCCGCACACCTTGGCCGCACTGGAAGCCGGGCTGCTCTCGGAGTGGCGGGCCACGTTGATCGTTCGGGAAAGCGCGTGCCTGGACGTTGAGGACCGGCGGGCCCTCGATGCGGAACTCTGCAGCGAGGCTGCGGGCCTGACGGGAAGGGGTGATGCCCGCATTGCCGCGGCGGCCAAGGCCATCGCCTACCGGCTCGACCCGCACGCCGTGGTCGAGCGGGCGGCCAAAGCCGAGACCGAGCGCACCGTCACGATCCGTCCCGCCCCCGACACCATGACCTATCTGACCGCCCTGTTGCCGGTAGCCCAAGGGGTGTCGGTGTATGCCGCGCTGCGCCGCGCCGCCGACACCACCTTCGATGAGCGCGGCCGCGGCCAAGTCATGGCCGACACCCTCGTGGAACGCATCACCGGGCGCCCGGCTGCCGTGGCCACCCCGATCGCGGTCAACCTGGTGTTATCCGACGCCACCCTGCTCGGCGGCCACGACAACGCCGCCGACATCAGCGGCTACGGGCCCATCCCCGCCGCAGTCGCCCGCCACCTGGTCAGCTCAGCGGCCACCGACCGCCACTCGCGGGCCACCCTGCGCCGCCTCTACACCCACCCCCGCTCCGGAGCACTGGTGGCACTGGAATCACGCGCCCGACTGTTTCCCCGCGGACTGGCCCGCTTCATCGACCTGCGCGACCAACGCTGCCGCACCCCCTACTGCGACGCCCCGATCCGCCACCACGACCACGCCCAACCCCACAACCGCGGCGGACCCACCACCGCGCACAACGCACTGGGGCTATGCGAACACTGCAACTACACCAAACAAGCGCCCGGCTGGCACGCGCACACCAACGTCGACGAAACCGCAACCCACAACGCCGAGCTCACCACACCCACCGGCGCCCACTACCACTGCACCGCACCACCCCGCGGCCCCACCATCACCATCAGCACCCTGGAAACCCACATCGGCATCACCCTCGCCCGACACGCCGCCTGACCCGAGAGTTATTCGGTAGGCGGGGCCGGCGGCGCGATCATCCAGAAGTCGGGATTCCTCGGCGAGTACACGACCGGGATCAATTGGCCCATGGTCGGCCAGTCGTCGACGTTGACCGCCATACGCTGATACACCGTGTACTCGTCGACCGTCGGTCCGTTGATGACTCCGGTGATCGTCACGAACTGCTCACCGGTGGCATCAGGTCTCGGGCTCACGCCGGTGACCAGCAACGTTCCGCTCACCGTCTGCGTCGGACTCCGGCGGAAGAACCGCGGTGCAACCAAGACCACCAGCCCGAGGGCCAGCAGCAGAAACACGCCGGTCGACCACACCCCCGCCATGGTAGGACTGCTGCCGTGAGTCGACACGACCTGGCGATTGCGCTCAGCCTGGCCGATCGTGCCGACGCGCTAACCCTGGCCCGCTTTGGCGCGGTGGACCTGCACGTCGACACCAAGCCGGACCTGACCCCGGTGACCGACGCCGATCGCGATGTCGAGGCGGCTTTGCGGGCACAGCTGGCGCGCGAACGTCCCGACGACAGCGTGCTCGGGGAGGAGTTCGGCGGTCCGGCAGTCTTCGCCGGTCGCCAGTGGGTAATCGACCCGATCGACGGCACAAAGAATTTCGTCCGCGGCGTACCGGTGTGGGCCAGCCTCATCGCCGTGCTCGAGGATGGCGTTCCAACGGTCGGTGTGGTGAGCGCGCCCGCATTGCATCGGCGATGGTGGGCGGCCCGTGCCGAAGGTGCCTTTGCTGCCGTCGACGCCTCGGCGCCGCGTCGCATCTCCGTCTCGGCGATAGCCGAACTTTCCTCGGCCAGCTTGTCGTTTTCCAGCCTCTCCGGATGGGCCGAGCGTGGCCTGCGCGACCGGTTCCTCGAGCTCACCGACACGGCGTGGCGAGTGCGGGCTTACGGCGACTTCCTGTCGTATTGCCTGGTGGCCGAGGGTGCCGTCGACATCGCCGCCGAGCCGGAGGTGTCGGTATGGGACCTGGCGCCGCTGGACATTCTGGTCCGCGAGGCCGGCGGTGCCTTCACCAGCTTGGACGGGGCCCCCGGTCCGCACGGCGGCAGCGCTGTCGCCACCAATGGCGCCCTGCATCAACACGTCCTGGCCCTGCTCGGCAGGCCTCGAGTGTGAAGCATCTAACAACGGCGTGATCTTACTCAGGAGTAAGATCGGCTCCATCGCATTGCCCATCGACTTGAGGCTGCAGACATGACCAACACTCTCTCGACGCCCGATGGCCGTCCCAAGAAGACCGGCCGCCACACCGCCATCGGCGAGCACAAGCACAAGCGGACCGGCATCGATGTCGCCCTGGGATTGCTGACCCCCTTGGTGGGCCAGGAATTTCTCGACAAGTATCACCTGCGGGGCCCGCTCAACCGCGGCTTGCGCTACGGCGTGCGGACTGGCTTCTCTGTCGGCGGGGCCACGACTCGCCAATTCCAACGGGTGCAGAATCTGCGCGGCGGCCCGACGAGGCTCAAGACCAGCGGCCAGGATTACTTCGACTTGACGCCTGACGACGACCAGAAGCTCATCGTCGAGACCGTCAACGAGTTCGCCGAAGAGATTCTGCGCCCGGCCGCGCGCGAGGCCGACGAGGCCGCGGGCTACCCGGTCGACTTGATCACGAAGGCGGCCGAGCTGGGCATCACCGCGGTGAACATCCCAGAAGATTTCGAAGGCATCGCCGTACAGCGCTCCACAGTGACCAATGCGCTGGTCACCGAGGCGCTGGCATACGGCGACATGGGTTTGGCGTTGCCCATCCTGGCGCCCGGCGGCGTGGCAGCCGCATTGACTCACTGGGGTAGCGCCGACCAGCAAGCCACCTACCTTTCCGAGTTCGCCGGCGACAACGTGCCGCAAGCCTGCGTAGCGATCGCCGAGCCACAGCCGTTGTTCGACCCGACTCGTTTGAAGACGACCGCCACCCGCACCCCCAGCGGTTACCGGCTCGACGGGGTCAAGAGCCTGGTTCCCGCCGCGGCCGACGCGGAGCTATTCATCGTGGCCGCCCAGCTCAACGGGAAACCGGCACTGTTCATTGTCGAGTCGTCGACGAAGGGCCTGACCGTCAAGGCCGACCCGAGTATGGGCATCCGGGCGGCGGCGCTCGGGCAGGTTGAGCTTGACGCGGTGTCAGTGCCGGTAAGTGCCCGGTTGGGTGAAGACGGCGCCGGCGATGCCGATTACTCCGAGGCGATCGCGCTGTCCCGGCTGGGCTGGGCGGCGCTGGCGGTGGGCACCAGTCATGCGGTGCTCGACTACGTCGTGCCCTATGTGAAGGAACGACACGCCTTCGGCGAGCCCGTCGCTCATCGGCAGTCGGTGGCCTTCATGTGCGCCAACATCGCCATCGAGTTGGACGGCCTGCGGTTGATCACCTGGCGCGGCGCCGCGCGTGCCGAGCAAGGCCTGTCATTCGTCCGCGAGGCGGCGCTGGCCAAGCGGCTGGGCGCCGACAAGGGCATGCAGATCGGCCTCGACGGCGTGCAGCTGCTCGGCGGCCACGGCTACACCAAGGAACACCCTGTCGAGCGGTGGTATCGCGACCTGCGGGCCGTCGGTGTCGCCGAAGGCGTCGTAGTCATCTAATCCTGTCGTTCGCAACCGAAAGACCTGTCATGGCAATCAATCTCGAGTTACCCAAGAAGATGCACGACGTCATCGACAAAGCGCACCAAGGCGCTGCGGAGATGATGCGGCCGATCGCCCGCAAATACGACCTGAAAGAGCACGCTTACCCCGTCGAGCTCGACTCCCTGTCGAGCGTCTTCGCCGGCGTCACAGAATCCAACACCACCGGGCTCGCAGGAACCGAGGCGTTTCGCGCCGGTGAACGCATGGACGAAAACCGCAACGGCGCCAACATGGCCGCAGTGCTGCAAACCATGGAGGCAAGCTGGGGCGACGCGGCGATGATGCTGTCGATTCCTTATCAGGGGCTTGGCAACGCGGCGATAGCGGGCGTCGCCACCGACGAACAGTTGCAGCGCCTGGGGCGGGTCTGGGCGGCGATGGCTATTACCGAGCCGGATTTCGGATCGGACTCCGCGGCGGTCTCGACCACCGCCACCCTCGACGGCGACGAGTATGTGATCAACGGCGAGAAGATCTACGTGACCGCAGGATCACGCGCCACCCACATCGTGGTGTGGGCGACGCTGGACAAGTCGAAGGGCCGAGCCGCGATCAAGTCGTTCATCGTGCCGCGAGAACACCCTGGCGTCAGCATCGAGCGGCTGGAGAACAAGCTGGGCATCAAAGCTTCTGACACCGCCGCGATCCGCTTCGACAACGTTCGGGTACCCAAGGAAAACCTGCTGGGCACCCCGGAGATCGAGGCGGGCAAAGGGTTTTCCGGAGTCATGGAGACCTTCGACAACACCCGGCCCGTCATCGCCGCGATGGCTATCGGAGTCGCCCGCGCCTCCCTGGAAGAGCTGCGCAAGGTGCTCGACGACGCCGGAGTCGAAATCTCCTACGACCGGCCGTGGCACGCGCAAAGCGCCGCAGCGGCCGAATTCCTGCGGATGGAAGCCGACTGGGAAGCCAGCTACCTGCTGGCACTGCGCTCGGCGTGGCAGGCCGACAACCGGGTGCCCAACTCCAAAGAAGCGTCGATGGGTAAGGCCAAAGCCGGCCGAACGGCCAGCGACATCACCTTAAAAGCCGTCGAAATGACCGGCACCGCAGGCTATTCCGAGCAGACGCTGTTCGAGAAGTGGGCACGTGACTCCAAGATCATGGACATCTTCGAAGGCACGCAGCAAATACAGCAGCTGGTGGTTGCGCGGCGGCTGTTGGGCCTGTCGTCGGCAGAGCTGAAATAGCAGCCGCTACCCGGCTGGACTCATGACATTGGAGGCCATCTGCGCGACGATCTGGTTGCCTTCATTGGCGATGCGATTGCCGCAGGCTTTGACGTCAAGCACCACGTTGGACACCGCGCTGAGCACACGCTGACACGCCCAGCCGCCGCCGTTTTCCTGAGTGTCCAACTGGATCACCTTCGGGACGTCGCCGGTTAGGGCTCCCAGCGTCCAGCGGTATGAGTTGCCATTGTCGTACGTCACGGTCACGGTCTGCCCGCCGCATGACTTCCATTGCGCCACTGATGTTTTGACGAACGCGCGGGCTTGATCGGCGGACGGGAACGCCGCCGCGTCTTCGTCGACGAAGTGGTCGTTGTTGTCCCCCGGCTCGGCCATCACAAGATAATTGAGCTTGGTGTATCCGCTGCCTTGATAAGTAGAGGTCAGACCTGGGTACATCGCGCCACTGCAGTCGACGACCGACAGCTTCGCCGAGGGCGGGGCCGGTCCTTGACCGAGTTTTCCGGGCTGCATGTTCGTGGCGCCCATAATGGTGTTGACCTGCGCGGCATTGAGCAGAATCGAGTCCAGGCGTTCGGGCGCCACCGTGGGAGCCGTCGTGGTCGAGGGTGTCGAATCAGAACCCGACGAGCCGACGAGTACCACCGCGACCAGGATGACCAATAAGACGACTGCACCCAGGCTGCCGCCGATGATCCAGCCCGCCCGAGAGCGGCGGCGAGGTTCCCCGGCCTGGCCGGTGTAGTACGTACCGCCGTATGAGCCCGGCGGCGTCGTCGCTGCACCCGGCCGCGGGCCCCCGCCCGCGGTCGCGGTGTTCATCACCGGCTGGTGCTGGGCTGGAGGTCGGGACTGCTGCCACGGCTGCGACGGCGAGCCGGGATAAGCCTCTGGAGCGGACTGGCTGTGGAAGTTCTGAATGGGCGGAGCGTCGCCGCCCGGGGCGGACACCGAGGACTTCTCGTCGATCGAGGCCAGCACGTTCTCGATGTCGGTTCGGGTGCGCCACAAGACGTCCGGGCGGTCCCTCAGCATGCACAGCAGATGCCTGATGTCGCCGCGCGCTGCCGGATCATCGCCGTCTTGCTCGAGCGCGTCTTTCAGCTCGGAGACATAGTCGGCCTGCTGACGGGCGCTCAGCTGCGGCTCGGCGATGTTGTTGGCCAGCCGCATCAGGTAGGCGAACGGCACCGGCGGCTCGTCGGGCAGCTCGGCCGGTAGGGGTTGCAGCTTCGCCCGCTGCTCATGCAGCGCCCCAATCAGCTCGATACCGGCCTCCACCGTAGGGTCGCGAAAGTCGATGATCTGAGTTGCCGCCAGCGGAGTGACCCGCATGCTGCTGACCGGGCCGATCTGAACGGGCAGGATCGGCCGCTGCAGTGCCTGCGCATAGCGCAACTCGGCTTGGCAGGGCTTGGACGCCAGTGAATTGTTGGACAAGGCGACTATGAAGACTTCGCACTCGCGGATCTGCTCGAGAATCGTGCGCCACCATGCTTCGCCGCCGCCCAATTCCTCGTCCATCCACACCTGCTGGTGACCGCGCCGCAAAGCGTTTTTGAGGTTTACGATCTCCGCCTTGTCCTGGCTGGAGTAGCTGACGAACAGCCGCATCAATACCCTCCACCTGCTGCGCGCGAAGATGGGCGAAAGCAGGCAAAGCATAACCCACGTCGGTGGGAATCGCGGCTTCCGCAGCACCCGGCAGCAAACTCCGATGCCCGCTATCAACGTTGGCTCGACCGCCCACCGAAGCCGGTCGAGCAATGCGCCGGCAGTAGGCTGTTGAGCCTCCGGCCGGAAGGTTTCCGATCGGTGCACACGGAGGTGGCATGCGCGCGGCACGGATAACCCGACTGGACGGTCCGGACGCGGTCGAAGTGACCGAGGTCGACGAACCCGCAGGTGACGGGGTGGTCGTCGACGTGCACGCCGCCGGTGCGGCCTTCCCCGATGCGCTGCTGACCCGCGGCCTCTACCAATACCGGCCGGAGCCGCCGTTCGTATTGGGCGCTGAAATCGCCGGGGTGGTCCGCTCGGCGCCGGCGGGGACCCACGTCGGTCCGGGCGACCGGGTCGTCGGTCTCACCATGATGACCGGCGGCATGGCCGAGGTTGCGGTCCTGGCGCCCGACCGGGTGTTCAAGCTGCCGGACAACGTCAGCTTCGAAGCGGGTGCAGGGCTGTTGTTCAATGATTTGACAATGTATTTCGCGCTCAGCGTGCGCGGTCGTCTACAGCCTGGCGAGACGGTACTGGTACACGGAGCGGCCGGCGGGATCGGTACGTCGTCGCTGCGGCTGGCGCCGGTGCTGGGTGCTTCGCGCACGATCGCGGTAGTAAGCACGAAGGACAAGGCTGAGATCGCCACGGCTGCGGGTGCAACGGATGTGGTGCTCAGCGACGGGTTCAAGGATGCGGTCAAGGAGCTGACCGACGGCCGCGGAGTCGACGTGGTGGTCGATCCGGTGGGCGGTGACCGGTTCACCGATTCACTGCGGTCGCTGGCCCCGGCCGGACGGTTGCTGGTGATCGGCTTCACCGGCGGTGACATTCCTAGTGTCAAGGTGAACCGGTTGCTGCTGAACAACATTGACGTCGTCGGTGTCGGCTGGGGTGCGTGGGCGGGCAGGCATCCGGGCGCGCTGGCCGAACAATGGGCCGAACTCGAACGGCTGCTCAGCTCGGGCCGGCTTCCTCCACCCGAGCCGGTGGTTCATCCGTTGGAGGAGGCCGCCGCGGCGATCGCGTCCCTGGAGAATCGCACCGCCAGGGGGAAGGTCGTCCTGCGCGTCCGGGACTGACGACATGAGCACGACTGGCCCCTTGGACGGCGTCCGGGTACTCGAGTTGGGCACCTTGATCGCCGGACCCTTTGCCGGCCGGCTGCTCGGTGACCTGGGCGCCGACGTCATCAAGATCGAGCCACCCGGCGCACCCGACCCGCTGCGCACCTGGGGCCAAGCCGAGCTCGACGGCTACCACTTCTTCTGGACGGTGCACGCCCGCAATAAGAAGGTCGTCACACTGGACCTGCGGCGGCCGCTCGGACGCGAGTTGTTCCTCGACTTGGTCGAAATCTCCGACATTGTGGTCGAAAACTTTCGCCCCGGCACCTTGGAAAAATGGAACCTGGGGTACGACGCGCTGGCTGCCCGCCATCGCGGGATCATCCTGGTCCGGGTGTCCGGCTACGGACAGACCGGCCCCGACGCCCACAAAGCGGGCTATGCGTCCGTCGCCGAAGCTGCCAGCGGGTTACGGCACCTTAACGGGTTTCCTGGACAGCCGCCGCCCCGCCTGGCACTTTCCCTTGGCGACAGCCTGGCCGGCATGTTCGCCGCCCAAGGGGCGCTGGCCGCGCTGCACCGGCGCAACAGCACCGGAACCGGCCAGGTGGTCGACGTCGCGCTGACCGAGTCGTGCCTGGCGATCCAGGAATCCACCATTCCCGACTACGACGTCGGCGGCGTGGTGCGCGGGCCGTCCGGCACCCGGCTGGAAGGCATTGCGCCGTCCAACATCTACCGCAGCGCCGACGGCACCTGGGTGGTGATCGCCGCCAACCAGGACACCGTCTTCGCCCGGCTGTGTGCGGTGATGGGACGCCCGGACCTGGTGGGTGACGACCGGTTCGCCACGCACGGCGCCCGCGGCCGCCACCAGGACCAGCTCGACCAGATCATCGGTGACTGGGCCACGCAGCGTCAGCCGGGCGAGATCATCGAAACTCTGTCGGCGGGTGGCGTCATCGCCGGACCCATCAACACCGTCGCCGAGGTGGTCACCGATCCCCAACTGCAAGCCCGGCACATGATCGCCGAGCACTACGACGAGCGGATCGGCCGCGGTGTGCTGGGGCCGGGAGTCGTGCCGGTGTTCTCCGAATCCCCGGGCAGCATCCGCAACGCCGGCCCGGCCCGCCCCGGACAACACAACGACGAGGTCTACCGTGGGTTGCTGGGCAAGACTGCCGCGCAGCTCGAGTCGCTGCGCGCTGAGGGAGTGCTGTGACCGGACTACCGTCCCGCGTCGACATCCGCGAGGTCTCGCTGCGCGACGGCCTGCAGATCGAGTCCCCGATCCCGTTGTCCGCCAAGCTCGAGCTCCTGGATTCGGTGGCCGCGACCGGGGTGCGTGAAGTCGAAGCCACGGCGTTCGTGTCACCGTCGAAGGTGCCGGCGATGGCCGACGCGGCGGAGCTGGCCGCTGAGCTGCACCGCTATCCCGGGATCGAATTCAGCGCTCTCGTCGCCAGCCCGAACGGCGCCAAGCGTGCCGTGGCCGCAGGGCTGCGGGCGATCGAATACGTGGTATCGCCATCGGATTCGTTCAGCCAGGCCAACGTCGGCCGAAGCAGCGCCGACGCCACCGCGCAAATTCGCGACATCGTCGCGGTCAGCCGGGACAGCGGCACGACCGTGGAGGTCATCATCGCCACCGCCTGGGACTGCCCGTACGAGGGCCCCACGCCGGCCCACCGCGTTGCCGGGATCGCCGCTGCCGCCGCCGAGCACGGCGCCGATCGGATCGCGATTGCCGACACGATCGGCACCGCCACGCCGGGGCGGGTCACGTCGCTGATATCGCAACTACGTCCGGTGCTCGGAGACCTCCGGCTCGGTGGGCATTTCCACAACACCCGCGGCAGCGGCCTGGCCAGCGCCTACGCCGCCGTCAGCGCCGGCGTCACCCGACTCGACGCCTCGGTGGGCGGGCTGGGCGGCTGCCCCTTCGCGCCCGGCGCCACCGGCAATATCGCCACCGAAGACCTGGTCTACCTGCTGACCGACAGCGGCGTCGAAGTCGACGTCGACCTGGAAGCTGCCATTGCCGCCGCCGCGGTAGCCCAATCGGTTGTCGGTCACGATCTCCCGGGCGCCGTGCTGCGCGCCGGCGACCGGAAGAGGAACTGACTGCTGTGGATTTTACACTGCCGCAGCACCTTTCGAGCACCTTGGCCGACATCGATGCGTTCATCGACGCCGAGATAGCTCCCTTGCAGGCCGAGCACACGCAGTATTTCGACCACCGCCGCGAGTTCGCGCGCACCGACTTGAACAACGACGGCACGCCGTCGCGGGAATGGGAAGAGCTGCTCGCCGAGATGAGACGACGTGCGGACCGGGCGGGCTGGCTACGCTACGGATTACCGGCGTCGCTCGGTGGCCGCGACGGCACCAATGTCGACATGGCGGTCATCCGGGAGCATCTGGCGCACAAAGGGCTTGGGCTGCACAACGACCTGCAGAACGAGTCATCTATCGTGGGCAACTTCCCTCAGGTCATCATGATGGAACGGTTCGGCACTGGCGAGCAGCGCCGGCTTTGGTCCGAAGCACTGATCACCGGGGAGCGTTCGATGGCGTTCGGCCTGACCGAACCCAACCACGGCTCCGACGCCACCTGGCTGGAAACACGTGCCGAATCCGACGGTAACGACTGGGTGATCAACGGAGCCAAGCGCTTCAACACCGGTGTCCATCGGGCAACGCACGACCTCATCTTCGCGCGCACGTCCGGCAATCCCGGGCGGCCCCAAGGCATCACCGCATTCCTGGTGCCGACCGACGCACCCGGATTCACCGTCCCCTACTACTGGTGGACGTTCAACATGCCCACCGACCACGGCGAAGTCGAGTTGACCGACGTGCGGGTGCCAGGCGATGCCGTGCTCGGCGATGTCGACCGCGGGCTGGAGGTCGCGCAGACGTTCCTGCACGAGAACCGGATTCGACAAGCGGCCAGCAGCCTGGGAGCGGCTCAGTACTGTATCGACCGCGCCGCGGACTACGCGACGAAGCGCACGGTTTTCGGCAAGCCGCTGTCCACCAATCAGGCCGTGCAGTGGCCGTTGGCCGAACTGCACACCGAAGCCCAGATGGTGCGGTTGCTGGTGTACTACGCCGCCTGGCACCTGGACCGCGACCATCACCTCGAAGTGTCCGACAAGGTGTCGATGGCCAATTACCGCGCCAACCGGTTGGTCTGCGACGCCGCCGACCGGGCGATGCAGATCTTCGGCGGTCTCGGGTACAGCCGCCACGAGCCGTTCGAACACATCTATCGCCATCACCGTCGCTACCGGATCACCGAAGGGGCCGAGGAAATTCAAATCCGGCGAGTCGCCCAGCGCTTGTTCAAATTCGGCGCCAAGTGATCGACGCCGCCGGGCTGTCACAAGCGCTGGCGCCGGTGGTGGCGTCGGTTCTCGACAGGGCGGTGGCGATCGAGAATCTTCGCGCTCTGACCGGCGGAGCCAGCCGCACCACCTGGGCGTTCGACGCGGTGACAGCCGACGGTCACCGCCCGCTGATCCTGCGGATCGGACCGCCTGACGACGTCCATGCCGATATGCAGACCGAAGCCCGCGTCCAGGCCGCCGCCGCCGCGGCCGGGGCGCCGGTACCGCGCATCCTGATCGCGGACAATTCGACTGCGGCACTGGGCAACCCCTTCCTCATCTGCGAAGAGGTCAAAGGCGAGACGATCGTCCGGCGCATCCATCGTCAGCTCGACGACAGCGGCAGGCAGCGGTTACTGCGTCAGTGTGCGCACGCGCTGGCGGCCATTCACCGCGCCGACGCACACGCCGCGGGTTCGGCTGCCCAGGACCCACTGACGCAGTGGCGGGACCGGCTGGACGTCATGGGTGATACGACGGCCACCTTCGAGTGGGCGTTTCGTTGGCTTGCCGCGCACCGGCCGGCGCCGTCACCGCAGCGGCTGGTGCACGGCGACTATCGCATGGGCAACTTGATTGTCAACGGCAGCGAGTTGGCGGCGGTGCTCGACTGGGAGTTGGTGCACATCGGCGCGGCCCATGAAGATCTGGCGTGGTTCTGTATCCGGGCCTGGCGTTTCGGCGCCCCGCCCGACCGCGGCGCCGGCGGACTCGGCAGCGTCGAGGACTTTCTTGCGGCCTATGAACAAGCCAGCGCGACGACGATCGAGCGACCGGTGTTTCACTGGTGGCTGGTGCTGGCCACCCTGCGGTGGGGCATCATCTGCCGCTATCAGGCTGAGCGGCATCTAAGCCGGCAGGTTCGGTCGGTGGAACTCGCGACGATCGGCCGGCGGGTGTGTGAGACCGAATGGGATCTGCTCGACCTGCTCGAAACCAGCGGCCGGTAGCGGTCTAGCGCCTAGTATTCCGCTGTGGCCAGTCCCGATCAGGCGATCGACGCGATCCGCGGCGTCGGCGGGGCCCAGCCGGGGCAACGAGCGTTGCACGCCAAGGGCAAGCTCTACCGCGGCACCTTCACCGCCACTTCCGAAGCCGCCCAGCTTTCCCGCGCTGCCCACCTCGACGGATCCGCCGTGCCTGCGCTGGTCCGGTTCTCCAACGGATCGGGAAACCCGGCACAACCGGACGGGGCGCCCGGAGTGCGCGGAATGGCGGTGAAGTTCAGGCTGCCCGACGGGTCGACCACCGACGTGTCGACGCAGACGGCAAAGCTTTTCATCTCCAGCACACCCAACGGCTTCCTGGACCTGCTACGGGCGATGCGCCCCGGGGTCGGCGCGCCGCTGCGCCTCGGCAAATACGCCGTCACCCACCCGCGGTTTCTGCGCGCATTGCCGGCACTGCGCGATGCGAATAGAGTGCCGGCCAGCTACGCCACCACCGGATATCACGGCTTGCATGCCTTCCGCTGGCTCGGCGCCGACGGCAGCGCACGATTCGTTCGCTACCACTTCGCTCCGGCGGCAGGTGAAGAGTTCCTGCCACCGCGGGTCGCGCGGGATAAGAGCGCGAACTTTCTGACCGAAGAACTCGACGAGCGCCTCGCAACACAACCGGTGCGATTCGACTACCAGGTCCAAATCGCCGCCGAGGGCGATTCCACTGTCGATCCGTCCAAACCGTGGCGCAGCGACCGAACCGTCACCGTCGGCAGCCTGGAGATCACCGGCCTCGACACCCAACGCGAGCACGGCGGCGACATCGTCGTCTTCGACCCCATGCGGGTCACGGACGGTATCGAGCCGTCGAACGACCCCGTGCTGCGGTTCCGCACGCTGGCCTACTCCGCATCGGTCAAGCTGCGTACCGGAGTCGATCGCGGTGTCGAGGCACCGGCTTCTTGAGCGGCCGCTATGGCCGCCCCACCGCGGCTGAACTCGTTGCCGCGGTCGCCGAATTCGTCGAGACCGACGTCCGGACAGCGACCACCGGGCAGGTCAACTTCCACGCCCGGGTCGCGGCCAACGCGTTGCGCATGGTCGAGCGACAACTGCTCGTCGACTCCGACCGGGAGGCCGCCGACGCGCTGGCTGAATTCGGCTTCGCCGACGAGACGCAGTTGGCGGACGCCATTCGCCGCGGTGAACTCGACGGCCGCACCGACGACCTCACCCGGTGTCTTCGCGCCTTGGTCAGCCACCGCCTCGACGTCGCGCACCCGGGATATCAGGACGGGTAGGACTAGCCCGCGGCCGCGACAACCTCGATCCAGTCCCAGCGCTTACCGCACAGCGATCCGGCCTGGCCCGGCGCGACCGAGACCAGATCGGCGGCACTGGGCGCCGGGGCCACGAGTATCGGCCCGATCGGGAAGTCAAGGCTGACCGAGTGCCAACTGCCCGGACGAAGGCCGGCGCCGCTGAACGACAGCACCAGCTTGTGCCGGCCGCCCACCAGCGCCGCCGCACCCACACGCGTGTAACCGATCCCACTCACCAGGTGCTGGCGGACATCGCCGACCGGGTTGTCGTCGACCACTGTCACGACACTGTCGACTATGGAACCGCCGAGCCAGATCTCGTAGTCGCCGGGGGCGTTGACGTCGAATGTCGACCGCACCTGTCCGGCATCGTTGCCGGGAATCAGATAGTTGCCTTTTCGCCAATCCGCCGGGACGTCCGCGCGCAGCAACGACGTCACCGAGACGGCTGAGGCGGGCGCGGCGACGAGCAGACCGCCCTGCGACGTCACCACGGCCGCCATGGCCAGCACCTGATCGCACGACGGCACACCGCCGGGATCGAGCTCTCCGCCCAACGGAAGGTGAGTCAGCACCCGAGCGAACCCACCCGTCGGCTGTGCCGGGCGCTGCCACACGTCGTAATACTCACCGCGGCGCAGCATCTGGTAATTGGCCGGTGGCCGACTCGCCACCGGTGAACGGCGCACGACGATTGTCCGGTACTCGAGCAGGCTGGCCAGGGTGATCGCGTCGACACCGCCGACCAACGGCTTGTCGGCCGTCGTTCCGTCCCGAAGCAGGATCTGGCGACGGCGAAGCTGCTTGACACCTTCGGGGTCGGCGTCGCGAAGGAAGTGCCTGACGCCGTAGATCTGATCGTCGCTCATCAACGTGGGACCCTCGCCACGTATCTGGGCCGCGATCACGGACAATTCGGCGAGTTCGTCGTACGGAGCCAGGGTCACCTGACTGTAGGCAAGGACGTTGGACATGAGGACGCCCGCGCCGAGGAGCATCACCAGAACTGTTCCCGCGATCCGCCGCCGGCCCGCGAACAGCATCCCCGCCGCGACCGCGGCTGCGGCGGGGATCGCCGGTGACAGGGACGCATAGACTTTGCCGTCGACCCAGGGGCTGCCGGCGATGATCGCAACCACGCCCCCCACCAAGCCGAACCCGATCCATGTCGGCAACGACCATTGCCGTGCGCTGCCCGCCCGCCACAATCCGTAACCCGCAGCAGCGAGGGTGACCGCGATGATGCCGTAGTTGACGACGAGTTGGTCTGGGGCGACCCGAAAATCGCCGGTAATCCAGACACCCGCCACCTGCAGCGGGTTCAGCGGCCGGATCAGGTTTCCGAGCGGATCTCCGGAGAAGCCCGAGCCGGTGGGTTTGTAGATCTCGCCGTTGATCTGGGCGGCGATTCCCCGCACGACCGCCGGTAGCCCGACGGCCAGCGTCAGCCCTGTGGCCGCGGCGAGCGCCGCTGTCCCCTTTCGCCACCCCGCTGCGTGACCGGAGATCAGCAGACAGATCACGAAGAGCGGCACGAGCCACACCGCACCACCCAGTCCGTACACCCCGAACAGCGCCGCAGACCCCAACGCGAGCGGCAAAGCCGAGCGCGGCACCTTGTTCCAGAACTTTGTGCGGGTCGCGAGCATCGCGATGGTAGCCAGCAGCAGCGCGCTCTCGACCTCTTTGATGCCGCCCCAGAGGTAATAGCCGTAGAGCAGCGCAGGCTGGGCGGCGATGAACGCGCCGAGCGCGCGGAAGCGCCGGTTAGCGACCAGCGGCTCGACGAGCGCGCTGATCGTCAACGCCAGCATCGGCGCGAGCGACGCCATGAACGGCTGGATGACCCAGGCGACGTCCTGGCCGGTCAGCCGGTGCACGGCAGCGAGCGGGGTGAAGCCGCCCCACGGATAGCCGCCGTTCAGGTTGATGGCAAGCGTTGCTTCGTAGCTGGAAGGGGCCAGCCCATGGACTGACGGGCCGTGGCCCGTGATCCAGTCGGTGAAAGCCATCCAGGTCGCGGTGTCGTCGAGCTTGATGTAGCCGGTGAACGTTTTCTGGCCCGATAACACGACCGGCGCGGCGAAAACCGCGTACACACTGGCCGCGGCGACGAGGTCCCAGCGGGTCAGGCGCCAGCCGTTTCGCCACGGTTTGGACACCGCGAAGCCGACCACGGCACAGGCGACCAGGATCACCGGAAGCAACCCGGCGGTGCGGTCGAACGAGCACACCGCCTGCCCGACCACCACGGCGGCAGCGAAGCCAAGCGGGATGAGCGCAGCCCCGGGTAGGTCTGACCCACTGATCCGCTCGGTCAACAGTCCAAGCCCGAGCGAAAGCACGCCGAGCACGAGCGGCACCAGCAGCCAAGTGACGACCAGGCTCATGAGCCATCGGCGATGCGGCGTTGCTGCGGCAGCAAAGGCGCCGCACGCCGGGCCCGCGCAGCCGGCCGGCTAGTCGACCTCTGGGCTCCGAACAACTAGCAGGGTGGCGGCTTCGGGTGGCACAAGGTGTCCTGTGGCGACTCGCCGCCGCCACCGGTTGCGCCGGTGGCTCCGGTGGCCGGGCCGGTCGCGCCGGTGGCTCCGGTGGCCGGGCCGGTCGCGCCGGTGGCTCCGGTTGCCGGGCCGGTCGCGCCGGTGCCGCCCGTCGCTCCGGTTGCACCGGTGGACGCGGTCACCGGCCCCGTCGCACCGGTCTGCCCGGTCACCGGCCCGGTCGCACCGGTCGTCCCCAGGCCCGGGCCCGTCACGCCGGTCGGACCGCTCGGACCGCTCGGCCCCGTCTGCTGCTGGTTCGGGTCGACCGGTGCTTGAGCCGGAGCGGGCCCAGACGCTGGTGGCGCTTGAACCGGACCGTTCAGCGACGGGTCGCTCGGCGACTGCACAACGGGTCCGCCGCCGTTGTTCGGCGCCGAAGCCGGCGCCTGACCCGTCGGTGGCGGCGTCTGCCCCGCCGGGGCCTGCGCGGGCGCGCCGCCCTGGTTCTGCTGGGGTACCGCCGCAGGCGCTGTCGACTGCGGCGCCTTCGGGGCGGTGTGGCTCGAGGACATCATCGTGTAGGCGAGTCCACCGCCCGCGGAGATCACCGCAACGACGGCGATGACCACCAGCACCATCGGCAGCGACTGAAACCACCGCGTGCGCGGCGCAGGCTCGTTCTCGGCGTAGGAACCGCCCTGATCCGGCTCCTCGTAGGGATCACGGGCGTCCTCGTAATAATCGGGCTGCGGGTCGCCTCGAACGTCGTCCTGCGACCATGCCAGCGGCCCACCCTGCGTCGGCGGGCTTCCGCCTTGGCGAAACCCCTCATCCCCCCGACCACGCGGCGAATTCACCCGTTGGGTAGGGGCATTCGGATTTCCGCTGCGTCCGGACTGCGGATTTGTAATGCGGCGTGTCGGTCGATCATTCATTTGTGCGTCCCTTGGTTGTGAGAGCCGCCGAACTGGCTGACGTGCTAGCGCAGCTTCCTGGTGCTCACTGTGGTTAGACGCGCAGGGTCCGACCTGCTCAGTAAAGCAGTGGCACGGTCATTCGGCAGCGCGATGGAAAAAATGCAACGCCGCCCGGTGTAATAACTCTCCGTCAATCGTGGCAGTGAAATATCAGCACCCTTCCCGGTGGCTTTGATCAAACTTTGACGCTGGTCGGTAAGGGCCTTTCAGCGGCCTCAGTGATAGGCGGCGGGAAGTATCGGGTCGGCCTGAATCGCACAGCGGCTGAGTTAAGCTCAGCCGACGACGCAGGTGGTGCGGAGGTGGCGAATGACGACGCTGGAAACCTTGTTGAACGATCCGGACACCGCCGGAGTGTGGAATTTGGTGCCTGACCGCTCGACGTTTGGCTTCAGAATCAAAAACCTGTGGGGCCTGATGCGGGTCAAAGGCCGGTTCACCGACGTCAGCGGCGATGGCCAGCTCACCGGCAACGGCGCGGTTTCCGGTCGCCTGGACATCGAGGTCGCGTCGCTGGACACCGGCATCGGCCGCCGGGACAAGCACCTGCTGTCGCCGGACTTCTTCGACGCCGAGCGCTTCCCCCAGCTCAGCGTGGTCATCACCGCCGTCCAGCCGACCAAGGGCAACCAAGCCGACCTGCAGGCCGACTTCACCATCAAGGGGATCACCGAGCCCGTGCCGCTGCCGGTCACCGTCAACGTCCTCGGCGACGGCTCGGTGCGGATAGTGGCGAAGACCGACATCGATCTGGCCAAGTTCGGGCTGGACTGGAACCGGGTGGGCATGGTCGGGAGGGCCGCGACGGCGGCGGTCGACGTCTGCTTCGTCCACGCGGGCTGACCAGCGGTGGGTACCATCTAGCACCGTGCCTGACTCCCCCCTGCGGATCCTCGTCTACAGCAACAACGCCAAAACGCGTGAGCAGGTGATGCTGGCACTGGGCAAACGGCCCGACCCCGACCTGCCGCAGGTCAGCTACCTCGAAGTGGCCACCGAGCCGATCGTCATCCAAAAAATCGATGCCGGCGGCATCGACCTGGCCATCCTGGACGGCGAGGCGACACCAGTCGGTGGGATGGGAATCGCCAAGCAGCTCAAGGACGAAGTGGCGCACTGCCCGCCGATCGTGGTGCTCACCGGGCGCGCCGACGATGCGTGGCTGGCCAGCTGGTCGCGGGCCGAAGCCGCCGTCCCACATCCGCTCGACCCGATCGTGCTCGGCCAGCGCGTCGTCGAGCTGCTTCGCGCGCCCGTGCAATAGTCGCCCGGGCGCGTCACCGCTGTGAGTGCGCACGGCGGGGACGCTGTGGCTGAACTCACAACCGGACCCAGAAGCGAGCCAGTAGACCCGATCGTTAGGCTGTGTTTGACCTCACAGCCAGCTAGAAGACACCATCAGGAGCGCCGCTGCAGGATGAATCTCTACACACCCATCCTGGTCCTCGGGGGGATCGCTACCGCCTTCGCGGTGTTCTCTGTGGTCGTGGCGACGATCGCCGGTCCCACCCGTTACAACCGGGCAAAGTTGGAGGCCTACGAGTGCGGCATCGAGCCGAGCAAACAGTCGGCGAACGCCCCGAGTGCGGGCAGCGGGCAGCGCTTCCCGGTGAAGTACTACCTGACCGCGATGCTGTTCATCGTCTTCGACATCGAGATCGTCTTCCTGTATCCATGGGCGGTCAGCTACGACGCGTTAGGGACGTTCGCGCTCTTCGAGATGGTCGTGTTCATGCTCACGGTGTTCGTGGCGTACGCCTACGTGTGGCGCCGCGGCGGCCTGACGTGGGATTGAGGTAAACGTGGGCATCGAAGAGAAACTGCCCAGCGGTTTCTTGCTGACAACCGTCGAAACCCTGGCGGGCTACTTCCGCAAGAACTCGTTGTGGCCGGCGACATTCGGGTTGGCGTGCTGCGCCATCGAGATGATGTCGACGGCCTCCCCCCGCTTCGACATCGCGCGGTTTGGCATGGAGCGGTTCTCGGCAACGCCGCGCCAGGCCGATCTGATGATCGTGGCCGGCCGAGTCAGCCAGAAAATGGCGCCGGTGCTGCGACAGATCTACGACCAGATGGCCGAGCCGAAGTGGGTCCTGGCGATGGGAGTGTGCGCATCGTCGGGCGGAATGTTCAACAATTATGCGGTGATCCAAGGCGTCGATCACGTGGTGCCGGTGGACATCTACCTGCCGGGCTGTCCGCCTCGGCCCGAGATGCTGCTGTACTCGATTCTGAAGTTGCACGAAAAGATTCAAGAGATGCCGCTGGGCGTCAACCGGGAACGCGTCATCAAAGAAGCTGAAGAGGCAGCGCTGGCGGTCAGGCCAACGATCGAGATGCGCGGACTGTTGCGATGAGTTCGCCCGAACAGGAATCGAAAGAGGCGGTTCGCCGACCTACCGAAGAAGTGATCGACGTCCGCCACGGCATGTTCGGCGTCTACGACACTGGTGACACCTCCGGATACGGGCGGCTGGTCCGTGATGTCACGTTGCCGGGCAGCACCCCCCGACCGTATGGCAGCTACTTCGACGAGCTGGTCGACGAGGTGGGGGCAGCCTTGGGCCGGGTCGGGGTGCTGTTCGCCAACGCCATCGAGAAAGTCGTGGTCGATCGCGACGAACTCACTCTGCAGGTGCACCGGCAGCAACTGCCAATAGTCGCTGCCCGGTTGCGCGACGACCCGAAACTGCGCTTCGAACTCTGCCTGGGCGTCAGCGGTGTGCACTACCCGCACGACTCGGGCCGCGAGCTGCACGCCGTCTACCAGTTCCGGTCGATCACCCACAAACGTCGCATCCGGCTGGAAGTGTCCGCGCCCGACGACGATCCGCATATCCCGTCGCTGTTCGCCATCTATCCCACCAACGACTGGCATGAGCGCGAAACCTACGATTTCTTCGGGATCATCTTCGACGGACATCCCGCATTGACCCGAATTCAGATGCCCGACGACTGGCATGGATATCCGCAACGCAAGGACTATCCACTCGGCGGCATCCCGGTCGAGTACAAGGGCGCGCAGATTCCCCCGCCCGACGAGCGGAGGGCGTACAACTGATGAGCGAGACCACCAGCAAGGCCACCGACGGAAGCGGCGACGCGGAAACCATTTTGGCTGTGGTGGGCCAGGATTGGGAGCAGATCGTCGAGGCGGCCCGCAGCGGAGACCCCGGTGAACGGATCGTGGTCAACATGGGACCTCAGCACCCGTCCACCCACGGTGTGCTGCGATTGATCCTGGAAATCGAAGGCGAGACGGTCACCGAGGCCCGATGCGGCATCGGCTACCTGCACACCGGGATCGAGAAAAACCTCGAATACCGCTACTGGACCCAGGGCGTCACGTTCGTCACCCGAATGGACTACCTGTCACCGTTTTTCAACGAAGCCGCCTACTGCCTCGGCGTGGAGAAGCTGCTCGGCATCACCGACCAGATCCCGGAGCGGGTCAACGTCATTCGGGTGATGCTGATGGAACTCAACCGGGTTTCGTCGCATCTGGTTGCGCTGGCCACCGGCGGCATGGAGTTGGGCGCGATGTCCGCGATGTTCATCGGCTTCCGGGAACGCGAACTGGTGTTGAACATCTTCGAGCTGATCACCGGGCTGCGGATGAACCACGCCTACATCCGGCCCGGCGGGTTGGCCCAGGACCTGCCACCCAACGCGGAGAACGAGATTCGCGAGTTCCTGGGCCTAATGAAGCACCGGCTCCGCGACATCGAGAATCTGCTCAACGAGAACTACATCTGGAAGGCCCGCACCCAGGGTGTCGGCTACCTCGACCTCACCGGCTGCATGGCCCTGGGAATCACCGGCCCGGTGCTGCGCGCGACTGGTCTGCCCTACGACTTGCGGCGCGACGCACCCTACTGCGGATACGAAGACTACGAGTTCGACGTGATCACCGACGATGGATGTGATGCGTACGGGCGCTACATCATTCGGGTGAGAGAGATGCGGGAGTCGCTCAAGATCGTGGAGCAGTGCCTGGATAAGCTCAAGCCCGGCCCGATCATGGTCGAAGACCGCAAGATCGCCTGGCCGGCCGACCTAAAGGTGGGTCCCGACGGCCTGGGCAACTCACCAGAGCACATCGCCAAGATCATGGGCACCTCGATGGAGGCGCTGATCCACCACTTCAAGCTGGTCACCGAAGGCATCCGCGTTCCGCCGGGCCAGGTTTACGTCGCGGTGGAGTCACCGCGCGGCGAACTCGGTGTGCACATGGTCAGCGACGGCGGCACCCGCCCATACCGGGTGCATTACCGGGATCCGTCGTTCACCAACTTGCAGGCGGTCGCCGCGATGTGTGAGGGCGGGATGGTCGCCGATGTGATCGCCGCGGTCGCCAGCATCGACCCGGTGATGGGCGGAGTCGACCGTTGACGGCGCCAAAGGCGCCCGCCGTCGGAGCATCAGGCGAGCGGGTGTTCATCGAACTCGGGCCACCGGCGGCAGAGCCCGGCCAGTTCGTGGTCGACGGTGCGCCGCGGTCGTATCCCGATGAGGTCAAGGCTCGGCTGGAGGCCGACGCCAAGCAGATCATCGGCCGTTATCCGGTCGCCCGGTCGGCGATCTTGTCGCTGTTGCACCTGGTGCAGGCCGAAGACGGGTACCTCACCCCGGCAGGCCTGGAGTTCTGCGGGCGGCAGCTGGGACTGACCGGGGCCGAGGTTGCCGCCGTGGCGAGCTTTTACTCGATGTACCGTCGCGGGCCCACCGGCGAGTACCTGGTCGGCGTGTGCACCAACACACTGTGCGCAATCATGGGCGGCGACGCGATCTTCGCCGCGCTCAAAGAGCACCTCGGCATCGACAACGACGAGACCACCGACGACGGGAAGGTCACCCTGCAGCACGTCGAGTGCAACGCCGCCTGTGACTACGCGCCGGTGGTGATGGTGAACTGGGAGTTCTTCGACAACCAGACCTGCGAGTCGGCACGCGACCTCGTCGACGGCCTGCGTTCCGATGACCTTCCCAGGCCCACCCGCGGTGCACCGCTGCGCAGCTTTCGGCACAACGAGCGACTGCTCGCCGGTTTCCCCGACGATCGCCCCGACGGCCTTCAGGGCGGTGCCGGCGAAGCGACACTGGCCGGTCTGCATGTCGCGCGAGAACACGACATGACCGCGCCGCCACCCGACGCCACACCGTCAGAGGACAAGTAATGGCTTCGATCGGTCAGACCACGGCATTGACTCCGGTGTTCACCCGCTACTGGGATGACCCGGAGTCGTGGAGCCTGGAAACGTATCGGCGCAACGACGGGTACAAGGCGCTGGAGAAAGCGCTCGACATGGGGCCCGACGAGGTGCTGCAGACCGTCAAGGATTCCGGTCTGCGCGGCCGCGGCGGCGCGGGCTTCGGGACGGGCACCAAGTGGGGGTTCATCCCGCAGGGCGACGAGGGCGCGGCCGCCAAGCCGCACTACCTCGTCGTCAACGCCGACGAATCGGAGCCGGGAACGTGCAAAGACGTTCCGCTGATGTTCGTCACACCGCACTTCCTCATCGAGGGCAGCATCATCGCCGCCTACGCCATCCGCGCCAATCACGCCTTCATCTACATCCGCGGCGAGGTGGTGCCGGTGCTGCGGCGGCTGCGACATGCGGTGGCCGAGGCGTACGAGGCTGGTTTGCTGGGCCGCGACATCGCCGGCAAGGGTTATGACCTGGAACTGATCGTGCACGCCGGTGCGGGCGCCTACATCTGCGGCGAGGAGACTGCGCTGCTGGATTCGCTGGAGGGCCGCCGCGGCCAGCCGCGGCTGCGGCCGCCGTTCCCGGCGGTGTCCGGGCTGTACGCCTGCCCCACGGTCATCAACAACGTCGAGACCATCGCCAGCGTGCCGCCGATCATCCTGCACGGGGTGGACTGGTTTCGGTCGATGGGCACCGAGAAGTCACCCGGCTTCAACCTGTATTCGCTTTCCGGGCACGTGACTCGGCCCGGTCAGTACGAGGCTCCGTTGGGGATCACGCTGCGCGAGCTGCTGGAGTATGCCGGCGGGGTGCGCGCCGGGCACCGGCTGAAGTTCTGGACGCCAGGCGGGTCGTCGACGCCGCTGCTCACCGACGAACACCTCGACGTGCCGCTGGACTACGAGAGTGTCAGCGAGGCCGGCTCAATGCTAGGCACCAAGGCCCTGGAGATCTTCGACGAGACCACCTGCGTGGTGCGCGCTGTGCGGCGCTGGAATGAGTTCTACCAGCACGAGTCCTGCGGCAAGTGCACCCCGTGCCGGGAAGGCACGTACTGGCTGGAGCAGATCTACGAGCGCCTCGAAGTCGGTGAAGGCACGCACGACGACCTGGAGAAGCTGGGGGACATTGCCGACAACATCCTGGGAAAGTCGTTCTGCGCGCTGGGCGATGGCGCGGCGATGCCGGTGATCTCCTCGCTCAAGTACTTCCGCGACGAGTACGTCGCCCACGTCGAAGGGCGCGGATGCCCGTTCGACCCCCGCGAATCCATGCTTATCCCCAACGGAAAGGCGTGACGCCGGAGATGACACGCGCCGACGAGGCCAAAATGCAAGGCGGCGACGTCAAGCCGCCGGAGATGGTGACGCTGACGATCGACGGTGTCGAGATCAGCGTGCCGAAGGGCACGCTGGTGATCCGGGCCGCCGAGCTGATGGGCGTCCAGATCCCGCGGTTCTGCGACCACCCACTGCTGGATCCGATCGGTGCGTGCCGGCAATGCCTGGTCGAGATCGAGGGCCAGCGCAAACCGATGGCATCGTGCACCACACCGGTCGCAGACGACATGGAAGTGCGCACCCAACTCAGCTCCAAGGTCGCCGACAAAGCGCAGCAGGGCGTGATGGAGATGTTGTTGATCAACCATCCCCTGGACTGCCCGATGTGCGACAAAGGCGGCGAGTGTCCGCTGCAGAACCAGGCGATGTCGAACGGCCGCGCGGAGTCCCGGTTCACCGACGTCAAGCGCACGTTCGCCAAGCCGATCAACATCTCCTCGCAGGTTCTGCTGGACCGGGAGCGGTGCGTGCTGTGTGCGCGCTGCACCCGGTTCTCCGCCCAGATCGCCGGTGACCCGTTCATCGAGATGCTGGAGCGCGGCGCCCTCCAACAGGTCGGCATCTACGCAGGCGAACCGTTCG
The DNA here is from genome assembly GCA_963767765.1 of uncultured Actinomycetota bacterium. Taxonomy (GTDB): domain Bacteria; phylum Actinomycetota; class Actinomycetes; order Mycobacteriales; family Mycobacteriaceae; genus Mycobacterium. The sequence continues at coordinate 538,062 of CAVYEX010000003.1, forward strand.
ACTCCTACTTCTCAGGCAACACCGTGCAGATCTGCCCGGTCGGCGCGCTGACCGGAACCGCCTACCGGTTCCGCGCCCGTCCCTTCGACTTGGTCTCCAGCCCCAGCGTGTGCGAGCACTGCGCGTCGGGCTGCGCGCAGCGCAGCGACCACCGGCGCGGCAAAGTGCTGCGCCGGCTCGCCGGCGACGACCCCGAGGTCAACGAGGAATGGAACTGCGACAAGGGCCGGTGGGCGTTCACCTACGCCAGCCAACCCGACCGGATCGACACCCCGTTGATCCGAGACAGTGACGGCTCGCTTGTGGAGGCGTCGTGGTCGCAGGCGCTGACGGCCGCAGCCGACGGATTGGCCTCGGCCCGCGGCCGCGCAGGCGTGCTGGTCGGCGGGCGGGTGACGTGGGAAGACGCCTATGCCTACGCCAAGTTCGCCCGCATCGCGCTTCGCACCAACGACATCGATTTCCGTGCCCGGCCGCACTCGACCGAGGAGGCCGAATTCCTGGCGGCCCGGGTCGCCGGTCAACCGGTCACCGTCAGCTACGCGGAGCTGGAATCGGCGCCGGTGGTGCTGCTGGTCGGGTTCGAACCGGAAGACGAATCCCCGATCGTGTTCCTGCGGTTACGCAAAGCCGCAAACAAACACCGCCTACCGGTGTACGCCATCGCGCCGTTCGCCAGCCGCGGACTGACCAGGATGTCCGGCCGGGTACTGCCCACCGTCCCCGGCGCCGAAGCCTCGGCACTCGACGACTTGCGCGACGGCGACGGCGAACTGGCCGGGTTGCTGCAGGAGCCCGGCGCGGTCATCTTCGTGGGCGAACGACTGGCGACGTCGCCGGGCGCGCTGTCCGCAGCGGCGCGACTGGCCGATGCCACCGGCGCACGGCTGGCCTGGGTGCCACGACGCGCCGGGGAACGCGGCGCGTTGGACGCCGGGGCGCTGGGCGCGCTGCTGCCGGGCGGCCGGCCGCTGGCCGACGAGGCCGCCCGGTCCGAAGTCAGCACCGCCTGGCATGTCGACGACCTACCGTCGTCGCCGGGCCGCGACACCGATGCGATACTGGCCGCCGCCGCCGACGGAACGCTCGGCGCGCTGCTGGTCGGCGGCGTGGAACCCGGCGATCTGGCTGATCCCGACGCCGTCCTGGCCGCAGTGGATGCGGCTGGGTTCGTCGTCAGCATCGAGCTGCGCCACAGCGCCGTCACCGAGCGTGCCGACGTGGTGTTGCCGATCGCGCCGACGGCGGAGAAGTCCGGCACCTTCCTCAACTGGGAAGGCCGGCATCGGACGTTTCCCACCACACTGCAGCGGGGCGCCTTTCAGGCCAGCATGCCGGATCTGCGGGTACTGGACACGTTGGCCGACGAGATGGGCATCGACCTGGGACTGCCCACCGCGGAGGCCGCGCGTGCGGAGCTGACGGAGCTTGGCCGGTGGGACGGCGAACCCGCCGCCGATCCGGACGTGGCGCCCGACCAGCCGCCGCAGCCGCAGGCGGGCGAAGCCCTGTTGACCGGGTGGAGAATGCTGCTCGACTGCGGCCGGCTGCAAGACGGCGAACCGCATCTGGCCGGTACCGCGCGCGCGCCGGTGGTGCGGCTGTCCGCGGCGTCGGCCGAAGAGATCAGTGCAGCAGACGGTGAGAAGGTGACGGTGAGCACTTCGCAGGGATCCATCACCTTGCCGCTGGCGATCACCGACATGCCTGACCGGGTGGCCTGGTTGCCGTTGAATTCGCCGGGGTCGGCGGTGCACCAGCAACTCGGCGTGACAGCCGGCGATGTGGTCCGCGTCGAGGCCAGCGCATGACCCCCTTCGGGCACGACACCTGGTGGCTGCTGCTTTCGAAGTCGGTCGCCGTCTTCGTGTTTCTGGTGCTGACAGTCTTGGTGGCGATTCTGGCCGAACGAAAACTGTTGGGACGCATGCAATTACGCTGGGGTCCCAACAGGGTCGGTCCGCGCGGCTATCTGCAGAGCCTGGCCGACGGGATCAAACTGGCGCTGAAGGAAGGCATCACGCCGGTCGGGGTGGACCGCCCGATTTTCATGCTGGCGCCGATCATTTCGACCGTCCCGGCGATCACAGCGTTCGCGTTCATCCCGTTCGGGCCGCAGGTGTCGGTCTTCGGTCACCGGACACCGTTGCAGGTGACCGATCTGCCGGTCGCGGTGCTGTTCATTCTGGGGTTGTCGGCGGTCGGCGTGTACGGCATTGTGCTGGCCGGCTGGTCGTCGGGTTCGACCTACCCGTTGCTCGGCGGGGTGCGCTCCACCGCTCAGGTGATCTCCTACGAGGTCGCGATGGGTTTGGCGTTCGCGTCGGTCTTCCTCTATGCCGGGACGATGTCGACGTCACAGATCGTGGCCGCCCAGGACCGGGTTTGGTACGCCTTTCTGCTCCTGCCGTCGTTCATGGTCTATCTGGTGGCGATGGTCGGTGAAACCAACCGCGCGCCTTTCGATCTGCCCGAGGCGGAGGGCGAGCTGGTCGCCGGCTTCCACACCGAATACTCGTCGCTGAAATTCGCGATGTTCTATCTGGCCGAATACATCAACATGACGACCGTGTCGGCTCTGGCCGCGACGCTGTTCTTCGGCGGCTGGCATGCGCCCTGGCCGCTGAACATGTGGCACGGCGCCAACAGTGGATGGTGGCCGGTGCTCTGGTTCACCGCCAAGGTGTGGACCTTCCTGTTCATTTACTTCTGGCTGCGGGCCACCCTGCCCCGCCTGCGCTACGACCAGTTCATGACGCTGGGCTGGAAGATACTCATTCCGGTGGCGCTGGTGTGGGTGATGATCGCCGCCGCCATCCGCACCCTGCGGGACCAGGGTTATCCGCACTGGACCGCCGTGCTGGCGGTCAGCAGCGCGGTCTTCTCCGCGGCGCTGCTGCTTTATCTGCGAAGGCCGTTCAGCGGCATCGGTACTCATGTACTGGGGCGCACTCCGCAAACGCTGCGCGGCAAGGGTCCGATCGCGCAAGAGACATTCCCGACACCACCGCTGCCGAGTGAGGCACGCCCTTCGGGGGCGTCGGCGACCAAGGAGGCCGCACATGGCTAAATTGCCCAAATCGCTGGAAGCCATCGCCGGATTCGGTGTCACGCTGTCATCGATGTTCAAACGCCCGGTCACCGAGGGGTATCCGGAGAACAAGATGCCCACCGCGCCGCGTTATCACGGCCGCCACCAGCTCAACCGGTATCCGGACGGCCTGGAAAAGTGCATCGGCTGCGAGCTGTGTGCCTGGGCGTGCCCGGCCGACGCGATCTACGTCGAGGGCGCCGACAACACCGAGGAGGACCGGTATTCACCCGGTGAGCGCTACGGACGCGTCTACCAAATCAACTACCTGCGCTGCATCGGATGCGGTTTGTGCGTCGAAGCCTGCCCCACCCGGGCATTGACGATGACCAACGAATACGAGATGGCCGACGACAACCGCGCCGACCTGATCTACGAAAAAGACCGGCTGCTCGCCCCGTTGCCACCTGACGTGGAGCCGCCCCCTCACCCGCGGGCACCGGGCGCCACCGATATCGATTACTACCTGGGCAACGTGACTGCGCAGGGTGTCTTGCCCGACGCGCAGCCGCTAGGCGGGCCGCAGTGACAACCGTACTGGCCGCCGACGTAATCACCCGCACCTCCACCGGCGAGGCGGTGACGTTCTGGGTACTCGGGGCACTGGCTCTGATCGGCGCGGTGGGAGTCGTGGTGGCCGCCAACGCGGTGTACTCGGCGGTGTTCTTGGCGATGACCATGATCATCCTGGCCGTGTTCTACATGGTTCAAGACGCGCTGTTCCTGGGTGTGGTGCAGGTCGTGGTCTACACCGGCGCGGTGATGATGCTGTTCTTGTTCGTGCTGATGCTGATCGGGGTGGATTCCGCGGAGTCGCTGGTGGAGACGTTGCGGGGGCAGCGGGTCGCGGCGGTGGTGGCCGGCGTCGGATTCGGCATTCTGCTGATCGCCGGCATTGGCAGCGCGACCACTCCCCCGTTCGCCGGTCTGACCGCGGCCAATGCCGGCGGCAACGTCAACGGCCTGGCGACGCTGATCTTCTCCCGTTATCTGTGGGCGTTCGAGTTGACCAGCGCGCTGTTGATCACCGCGGCGGTCGGGGCGATGGTGCTGGCGCACCGGGAACGGTTCGAGCACCGCAAAACCCAGCGGGAGCTGGCTCAAGAACGCTTCCGCCCCGGCGGCTATCCCACCACGCTGCCCGGCCCCGGCGTCTACGCGCGCCACAACGCTGTCGATGTGGCCGCGCTGCTGCCCGACGGCTCCTACTCCAAGCTCTCCGTCCCGCCGGTCCTGGAACGCCGCGGAGTCGATGGAGCCGATGCCGACAGCGGCAACGGATCTAGGGACGGCGTGTCATGAATCCGGACAATTACCTCTACCTTTCGGTGCTGTTGTTCACCATCGGCGCCAGCGGTGTGTTGTTGCGGCGCAACGCGATGGTGATGTTCATGTGCGTCGAGCTGATGCTGAACGCCGTCAACCTGGCGTTCGTCACCTTCGCCCGGATGCACGGTCAGCTCGACGGCCAGTTGATCGCCTTCTTCACGATGGTGGTCGCGGCTTGCGAAGTCGTGGTCGGTCTGGCGATCATCATGACGATATTCCGGGCCCGCAAATCCGCTTCGGTCGACGACGCAAACCTGCTAAAGGGTTAGGCCCACTCGATGACACATCTCATCTGGCTGCTTGTGGCTCTCCCGGCGGCCGGCGCCGCGATCCTGCTGCTCGCCGGCAGGCGGACAGACCGGTGGGGGCACTGGCTGGGTTGCGCCGCCTCGGTGGCGTCGTTCGGAGTGGGTCTGGTTCTGCTGACCAACATGTTGGGCCGGCCCGGTGATGACCGGGTCATCGCGCAGCAGCTGTTCCGCTGGGTGCCCGTCGGTGGGCTGCAGGTCGACTTCGGCTTGCAAATCGACCAGCTGTCAATTTGTTTCGCGCTGCTGATCACCGGCGTTGGTTCGTTGATCCACATCTACTCGGTCGGCTACATGGCCGACGATCCCGACCGCCGTCGTTTCTTCGCCTACTTGAACCTGTTCCTGGCGGCGATGCTGCTGCTGGTGGTCGCCGACAACTATCTGGGTCTCTACGTCGGCTGGGAAGGTGTCGGCCTGGCGTCCTACCTGCTGATCGGGTTCTGGTATCAGAAGCCGACCGCCGCCACCGCGGCCAAGAAGGCGTTCGTGATGAACCGGGTCGGTGACGCCGGCCTGGCACTGGCCATGTTCCTGATGTTCAGCAGTTTCGGGACGCTCTCCTACGGCGGCGTTTTCGCCGCGGCGCAGGGCGCCGGCAGTGGTGTGCTGGTCGCGCTCGGGTTGTTGCTGCTGCTAGGTGCGTGCGCGAAATCCGCCCAGGTGCCGCTGCAGGCCTGGCTGGGGGATGCGATGGAAGGCCCTACTCCGGTGTCGGCGTTGATCCACGCCGCGACCATGGTGACCGCCGGGGTGTATCTGATCGTGCGCTCCCACCCGCTCTATGACCGGTCGCCCGGTGCTCAACTGGGTGTGGTCATCGTCGGCGCCGTCACGCTGCTCTACGGGGCCTACATCGGGTGCGCGAAGGACGACATCAAGCGCGCACTGGCCGCGTCGACGATGAGTCAGATCGGCTACATGGTGCTGGCCGCCGGGCTCGGCCCGGCCGGCTACGCCTTCGCAATCCTGCACCTACTCACGCACGGGTTCTTCAAAGCCGGGCTGTTTCTCGGCTCCGGTGCGTTGATGCATGCGATGGACGAAGAGCAGGACATGCGCCGCTACGGGGGGCTGCGCAAGGCGTTGCCTATCACGTTCGCCACCTTCGGGCTGGGTTATCTGGCCATCATCGGAGTTCCGCCGTTCGCTGGCTTCTTCTCCAAAGACGCCATCGTCGAAGCCGCGCTGAACTCCGGCGGCGTCCGTGGGTACGTACTGGGCGGAACCGCACTGCTGGGCGCCGGCATCACCGCGTTTTACATGACACGGGTGATGCTGATGACGTTCTTCGGCGAAAAGCGTTGGGCCTCCGACGCGCATCCGCACGAAGCGCCCGCGGTGATGACCTGGCCGATGATCCTGCTCGCGGTCGGATCGGTGTTCTCCGGCGGGCTGCTGGCCGTGGGCGGCACCCTGCAGCACTGGCTGGACCCGGTCGTGAAATCCGAGGAAAGCCCCCACGGCCTGCCGACCTGGGTGTCCACCACGGTGGCCTTGGCCGTGGTGGCGATCGGAATCGCCGTCGCCTACCAGCGTTACGGGCGTCGGGCCATACCCGATACGGCGCCCGAAGATGTCTCGGCGCTCACGCTCGCCGCGCGCCGAGACCTCTACGGCGACGCGCTTAACGAGGAGGTCTTCATGCGCCCCGGTGCACAGCTGACCGGTGCGCTGGTCCAGGTGGACAACCGCGGCGTGGACGGCTCGGTCCTCGGGCTGGCAGCGCTGGTGAGCCGGACCTCGGATCGGTTGCGCGGGTTGCAAACCGGGTTTGCCCGCTCCTACGCGTTGTCGATGTTCGCGGGCGCGGCGCTGGTCGCCGCGGTGATCCTGGCGGTGCACCTGTGGTGAATACGTTCCCGTGGTTGAGCGCACTGTGGCTGGTGCCGCTGATCGGTGCGGTGCTCGTCATCGCGCTGCCGGGCCAAAAGCGACAACTTGCCAAGTGGTCGGGCCTGGTGGTGGCGCTGGCGGTGCTGGGATTGTCAATCGTGGTCACCGCCGAGTTCCACCCCGGCGGCGCGCCCTACCAGCTGGTCGAATCCCACTCGTGGATACCGGCTTTCGGCGCCGGATACACCCTTGGAGTCGACGGCATCGCCGTGGTGCTGGTGCTGCTCACCGCGGTGCTGGTGCCGCTGTTGATCGTGGCCGGCTGGAATGACTATCGCGATGCTGACGACCCGCTGCACCCGGCTCCGCCGCCCTTGCGATCGTCAGGTGCCGGACGCGGCCGCGGCGTGCACGCATACGTCGCGTTGACGCTGACGGTCGAGTCGATGGTGCTGATTTCGCTGGTGTCGCTGGACATCCTGCTGTTCTACGTGTTCTTCGAGGCCATGCTCATCCCGATGTACTTCCTGATCGGCGGTTTCGGCCACGGCGCGCAGCGATCGCGGGCTGCGGTGAAATTCCTGCTGTACAACCTGTTCGGTGGACTGGTCATGCTGGCCGCGGTGATCGGGTTATACGTGGTGACCGCGCAGCACGGCCAGGGCACGTTCGATTTCCGCCACATCGTGACGGCGGTGACTACGGGTTCATGGGGCGTGAATCCCGCGGTGCTCAAGGCGCTGTTTTTGGGATTCATGTTCGCGTTCGCGATCAAGGCCCCGCTGTGGCCGTTTCACCGCTGGCTGCCCGACGCCGCGGTCGAGGCGACCCCGGCCAGCGCGGTGCTGATGATGGCGGTGATGGACAAAGTCGGCACCTTCGGGATGCTGCGCTACTGCCTGCAGCTGTTCCCCGACGCCTCAACGTATTTCCGTCCCCTGATCGTCGTGTTGGCCATCGTCGGCGTGGTCTACGGCGCGATCGTGGCGATCGGCCAGACCGACATCATGCGGCTGATCGCCTACACCTCGATCTCGCACTTCGGGTTCATCATCGCCGGTATCTTCGTGATGACCAGCCAGGGTCAGAGCGGGTCGACGCTGTACATGCTCAACCACGGACTGTCCACCGCCGCGGTGTTCCTCATCGCCGGGTTCCTGATCGCCCGCCACGGAACGCGGTCGATCGCCGCCTACGGTGGTGTCCAAAAGGTGGCTCCGGTGCTGGCCGGCACGTTCCTGGTGGCGGCACTGGCGACGTTGTCGTTGCCCGGCCTGGCGCCGTTCGTCAGCGAATTCCTGGTGCTGCTGGGCACGTTCAACCGTTACTGGCTGGCTGCCGCGATCGGTTCGACCGCCCTGGTGCTGTCGTCGATCTACATGTTGTGGCTCTACCAGCGGGTGATGACCGGTCCCGTCGCGCAGGGCAACGATCGCATCCGTGACCTGGTCCCGCGTGAGGTCGCCGTCGTCGCGCCGCTGATCGCTTTGCTGTTTGTGTTTGGGGTCTATCCGAAACCGCTGCTGGACATAATCAACCCGGCGGTCGGTTACACGATGAGCACGATCAAGCAGCACGATCCCGCACCGACCGCACCGGCCGTTACGGCGCCGCGAACAGCCGAAGGACCTCGACGATGACCATGCCGACCCCCAGCGTCGAATACTCGCTGCTGTCTCCGATGCTGATCGTCTTCGGCGCGGCGGTGATCGGCGTGGTGCTCGAGGCTTTCCTGTCGCGGCGATTCCGCTACGCCGCCCAGGTGATCCTCGCCCTGGGTGGCCTGATTGGCGCGTTCGTTGCGGTCATCCACGTCAGCACCACGGTCCCCCCGTCGGGTCGAACGGCGGTGCTTTGGGCGGTGGCCATCGACGGGCCGACGCTGATGTTGCAAGGCACGGTGTTGCTGGTCGCCATGCTGGCGGTGATTTTCTTCGCCGAACGCAGCCGCACCACCACCGCTGCCGCCCCCGGACCGGGTGCCGCGACAGCCGCCGTCGCCGGCGGGCTGGATTCGTTCACCCCGCAGGCCTCAGCAGTTCCCGGAAGTGTCGCCGAACGCCAGGCTGCCGGCGCGGGCGCGGCGCAGACCGAAATCTTCCCGCTGGTGCTGCTGGCCGTCGGCGGCATGCTCGTCTTCCCCGCCGCCAACGACTTGTTGACCATGTTCGTGGCGCTGGAGGTGCTGTCCCTGCCGCTGTACCTGCTGTGCGGGCTGGCCCGGCACCGCCGCCTGCTTTCCCAGGAAGCGGCGCTGAAATACTTTCTGCTGGGGGCGTTTTCGTCCGCCTTCTTCCTGTTCGGTGTGGCGTTGCTGTACGGCGCGACGGGCACGCTGACGTTGCCCGACATCGGCGACGCGCTGGCGGCGCGGCCGGACGACTCGATGGCGTTGATCGGTGTTGCACTGCTGGCGGTCGGCCTGCTGTTCAAAGTCGGTGCCGTACCGTTTCATTCCTGGATTCCCGACGTCTACCAGGGCGCGCCCACACCGATAACCGGGTTCATGGCCGCAGCCACCAAGGTGGCGGCGTTCGGCGCCTTGATGCGCGTGGTGTATGTGGCCCTGCCGCCGGTGCACGACCAATGGCGCCCCGTACTGTGGGCGATCGCGATCTTGACCATGGCGGTGGGCACGGTCACCGCGATCAACCAGAACGACGTCAAAAGGCTGTTGGCGTACTCGTCGGTCGCCCACGTCGGCTTCATCCTGACCGGTGTGATCGCCGACATCCCGGCCGGCATCTCCTCGACCATGTTCTACCTGGTGGCATACAGCTTCAGCACCGTCGGCGCGTTCGCCGTCGTAGGCCTGGTCCGCGACAGCGACGGCGAGGAAGACGCCGCGACGGTGCGGTGGGCCGGCCTGGGCCGTCGCTATCCCGTTGTCGGAGCGCTGTTTTCGATGTTTCTGCTGGCGTTCGCCGGTATCCCCTTGACCAGCGGGTTCGTCAGCAAGCTCGCGGTGTTCAGCGCGGCGGCCCAGGGCGGTGCGGTACCCCTGGTCATCGTAGGTGTGGTCGCCAGCGGGGTGGCAGCCTACTTCTACGTGCGCGTGATCGTGCTGATGTTCTTCACCGACCCGCCCGCTGACCCGCCGCACGTGGTGATGCCGAGCGCGTGGAGCAAGGCCGCGATCGCGGTGTGCGCGGTGGTCACCATCGGGCTGGGCATCCTGCCCCAACCGCTGCTCGACCTTGCCGAGCGCGCCGCGCAATTCGTTGGGTAACCGTTTTTGCGGAGGTGGGTTCCGCTAACTCCGGTCACCCACAAAAGGCCGGACGGCCAGTAGATAGGCTCCCAGAACCGCCACCGGTGCGATCAGCGGCAGCCATGGCAAACGTAGTGGAAACCACGTCGCCGCCAATCCGGTGACCGCAAACCCAAGCGCCGCAATGATCGTCGGCGCACTCGTAGTCATCACACCGCCCTGGGCGTGCCGCAGCAGCAGATACAGCGTGGCCGCCAGCCCGGATACCGCGGCGAACAGCGGCGAGGGGCCCTCGACCGCGATAATCACCACAGTCAGTGTCACCGCAAGCGTCGCTGCCGGGCGAAACACCGTGCCCGCCAACACCGCAGCGATTGCAAGCATGGCCGTGACGAACGCAGGCTGGTGCTGCGGACTGACCCCGGTTGCAGCAACCATCAGCAGCCCGAAGGCCAACGACAACCATCGGAACATCACGTCAACGCCGTCCCCGCACTCGACGGCGACGCCGGTCCGGCATCGCACGCATCGACTGATCCAGCGTCAAGTCCGATCGCCATGGGACCACGTCGACACCGATGGTGGCCATGTCCCGGTACATCGCCGATCGCTGCAATACCCACATCCGCGCCACCATGGGATCTTGTTGGCCCTCGAACGGCGATCCCTGCAGCACGTCGACGGCGATGACGACGTGGCCACGTTTGCGTAAGTCGATCAGCGCCAGAGCAAATTCGGTGTCCAGCATGGTGGAGAACCCGACGATGATCGCCCCCGGTGGGACGGCGGCACGCGGCGCCAGCGTTCCCGTCGTCGTCTCGAAGGTGTCACCGGCGGCCAGCACAGTATCTAGCACCCGGTAGAACTGCCGCTGGCCGATATCGGCACCCAGCCACCGTGGCCGAGGTCCTCCCAGCGCGACGACGCCGGCACGGTCACCGCTGCGCAGCGCGGTCTGTACCACTTGGGTGGCACCGCGCACAGTGCGGTCGGTGGCTTCCGTCGCCGGTCCCAGCGCCTGCGGATAGGTGTCGATCAAGGTGATCACATCGGCGGCCCGGTCGGTCAACCGTTGCGTGATGTGCAGCCGACCGCGGCGCGCGCTCACCGGCCAGTTCACCGTACGCAGCTGGTCTCCGGGCACATACGGGCGGATGTCGGCATACTCCACACCCGGGCCGACGTGCCGGGTCAGGTGGGTGCCCAAACGATCGAGCAGCTCGGTCTGCGGGATGGGCGTCGACTGCGGCGGGGCTTCGGGAAAGACGAAGATTTCAGCGGTTTCAGCCGTCGCGGTCCCCGACAGCAGGCCCCCGCAGGCGGTGACGTCGACCTTCGCCCGCAACGGGTACCGGCCCCAGCGCTCGGCACACACCGACACCAGTTGCCGACCTTCACCATGGGACTCAAGGTGCTCCAGCTGCATCGGCGGCAGAGCGATGACGGCGAGTTTTACTGCGGCATCGGCGGAGTGCGATGTCGTCCACACCTCGAGCTGGTTGTGATCGCGTTCAAAGCATCGCCGCGACGCCGGCCGTGCGTGCACATGAACCGCGGGCACCGGGCGTTGCCAGCTGACCGAACACAACACACCGAGCAACGGCGCGGCGAATGCGACCAACTGCCAGCGTGATCCCAGCACGGCAAGGGCAAGTGCGGCTGCGGCGCAGGTGGTGAGCGAGCGTGTCAGCAACGACGGGCGCCACCGGAAGTGCACTTCGGCGGTAAAAGTTTCGCTCACACCGCGCCGCCGGTCATGGTGTGGTCCCCCGCGCCCGCGGTACCGGTACCCGTCGCAACAGCTCATCGATGACATCGGAGCCCTGGATCTTGCGCACCCACATCTCCGGCCGCAGGGTGATCCGGTGCGCCATCGCCGCGGTAGCGAGCGCCTTAACGTCCTCCGGTATCACGTAGTCGCGGCCCAACAGCAGCGCCCGGGCTCGAGCGAGCTGCACGAGGTCGAGTTCGGCACGAGGGCTGGCCCCCACCGCCACCTGCGGGTGATGGCGCGTCGCAGTGGCCAGCGACACCACATAATTCAACACGTCGTCGTGCACCGTCACCTGCTCCACAGACTCGCGCATCGCGACCAGATCATGGGCGTCGACAACTTGATTGACCGTCGCCTCGGATGAACCGCGGTCCAGCCGTCGCCGCAGCATTGACGCCTCGTCCGCCTCCGACAGGTACCGAAGTTCAAGCCGGACCGCGAACCGATCCAGTTGAGCTTCCGGCAACGGATAAGTGCCCTCGTACTCGATCGGATTGTCAGTGGCCAGGACAACGAAGGGTGTTGGCAATCGGTGTGTTTGACCGTCGATGCTGACCTGCCCTTCGGCCATCGCCTCCAGCAGCGCCGCCTGGGTCTTGGGCGGGGTGCGGTTGATCTCATCGGCGAGCAGCAGGTTGGTGAAGATCGGGCCGCGACGAAATTCGAAGCGGCCCGACTGCATGTCGTAGATCGTCGACCCCAGCAGGTCGGCGGGCAGCAGGTCGGGCGTGAACTGCACCCGGGTGAAGTTCAGCCCCAGGGCGGCGGCGAAGGACCGGGCGATCAGCGTCTTGCCCAGACCGGGGAGATCTTCGATGAGCACATGTCCGCGGGCGAGGACGGCGGTCAGAATCAGCCGCAGTGCTTGGCGTTTTCCGACGACGACCCGCTGGATCTCGTCGATCACCGCCTCGCAATTGGCGGTGGTGGTCGCAGCCGGCATGCTCATGGCTGGTGTCATACCCGCTCCAGGCGTTGCAGTATCTCCTCCAGTGCGCCCCGCCCCGGTCCGGGTTCGCTGCTACCGGTGCGTGAGATGTTGTTCGGGTCTATCCAGGCCCATAGTTCGGGACCGAACAGCATTCGGCCGGTGGCGTGATATGTCACCGCGTCTTTGGCTTGTTTTTGTCCGGTCGCTATCTCGAACCGTGCCGCGAGCATCGGGCGCAGGTGACGGTCCCAGTCTTGGCGGGACGATTCGGACCAGCGAATCTGCTTTTCTGCTCGCGCCAACCAGCTGCGCAGGGGCTTACCGTGGGCATCCAAGTCGAGCTCGGCGGCGGCAGGGTCGGTGTCGTCGCCCAGGACATGGCGCACATTCATCAACACCAGGGCCAGGGCGATGCCTGCCGCCCAGAGCAGGAAGCGGCGGTCGTGCAGCGACAACGCGACGGCTTCGGATCCCACCACGATGCAGAGACCCAACGCTGTCAGCCTTTTCATGCGCCACTCCTTGCACCGGCACGCGGCGACAGCTCGGCAAGCACCACCTGAAGCGCGGACACCGCCAATTCACGGTGATGCTCGGTCATGACATGCGAACTGAACCGCGCCTCGGCGAACAAGTTCACCAGCTCAGCGGCGTTATCTGCCTGCAGCGCCTGATGTTTGACGGCCCGGGCCAGTACCTCGGTCGCGGTGTCGAAGTCTTGCGGAGCCGACTCCGGGATATTCGCCAGTTCACGCTCCATCGCCGCATAGCAGGCGATGATCGCTTCCCGCGGCTCGCGGCTGAGGTCTTCGATCACCGCCAGCCCACGTTCTGCCGCGCGCGCGAGGGTCTCTGACACCAACGGCTCGGCGGGTCGGGATCCGCCGGCGTGGGGGACGACGACGTTCGTCGGCACCGGTTGTCGTCGTCGGGACGCGAGAACGGTTGTGAGAACGAGTATCACGAGCATGATCACGCTGCTGGTGCCCAGATAGCCGAGCACGTCGCGGCCGTGGTCCGCCGAGGATTGCGGCTGCCCCGGCGACGACGGGGCGCTTTGACCGCCAGACGTTGCGGCCGTCGAACCGGGCGCTGATACGTGGGCGGCGAAGCCATGATGAATCAGCCGCGTCAACAGGAACAACGTCAGTAGCCACGCGACCAGTAAGGCCGACGCGATGAGTACCACACGCCAACTCGGCCGTCCGAGGTTGCCGCCTACTGCCTCGGGCAGACCGCGCGCTGTGCGGGTGACCGTCCGGGGTTCTCGCAGCCGGGTGATGACCGCAACGACAATGACGGCCAGCGACGCCGCGATCAGCGTCACGATGAACGCCAGGCTGGCCGTGCTGTTGGTGGCGTGCTCGCCCGACGGTGGCTGACGGGCGGGAAGATATCCGCGCAGCGCGGCAGCCACCACCATCAACAGCGCGATCACCCCGACCACGCGACTGGTCGCCTTATCCGGCATCAACCCACCACTTGACCGATCGGCTGCCGCCAACGATGCGGCAGCGCCCCTTCCCCATACTGGCACGCTGCGCCGAAGCGTCGCCAGGAATGACGTCATCCTTGCGGATCGTGCTCGGCACTCTCGGCGAGCAGGTCCAGCGACGCGCGCAATTTGTCCGCGGTCGTGCCGCGGGCCCGCGGCAAGCGTTTTTCGTCGGTCAGTTGTGTCCAGTCATAGGTGTGGGTGACCAACGTGCGGTCGGCGTCGACAGGTTCGAGCTCCCAGCGCCACAAGTGTCCTGGTGGTCGACGACCCGGTTCGGCCGGGAGCCACGCGATGCGGCGGCCCTCCTCGAATTCGACGACGTGATTCTCACGGACGCTGCCGAGCGTGAGTCGTACGGTGAAGACGTCCCCGAGGTGTCGGACCCGCTGTCCCGGTGCGGCGTCGGCGAGGTTGTCGTTGCCATCCCAACGGGTTTGTTGCGACGGATCGGCAATCAGCTCGAAGATGCGGTCCGCTGCCGCCGCGATCTCGCGGCTCGCTTTCACCACCGGCACCGCATCGGTGTCATCGGCCATGACCTGATCGAAGCATTGCGCTTCCGACGGCCAATCACCGGCGGTTATTCATTGTTGCGTCTTGATCCGCACCAAGCTGACGAGAAAGTGGACGGCTCGCCTGGACCGACGGCACCGGTCCACCTGTCAACAACCGCGCCCATCCTCCCGAGCAACTGCTTCGGGAAGAGCCTGGGTCGCCGCCGCCTGATGACCCGAGCGGGTGACACCATGAACGACGATCGCCGTGGTCTGAGCGACCCAAGCGTTGTCCAGCGGCTCGTCGGGGCGCAGCAGCAGCCGCAACAACGTTGCTCCGCCGATCAGCTCGATCAGTCGGTCGGGGTCGACGTCGGGATGCACGTCACCGCGGCGCACGGCCTCGGACAATCGTTGCTGGACGGTGCCGAACAGCCCGGCGAATCGAGAGACCACCCGCGCGTTGAGGTTGGGATCGGCGGACATGTCGGCGACCAGGCCGGGCAGCGCGGCGCGGACGACCGGGCTGGTGAACACATCGCGGGTGGCCGCGACCATCGCCCGGATGTCGGCGGCCATGTCACCCGCCGGAGCGGCCAGCGCCGTCGGGGTAACCGGGAAGGCGGCTTCGTGCACCAACTCCGCCTTGCTCGACCACCGGCGATAGAGCGCAGTCTTCGTCGTTCCCGCCCGTTCGGCCACCGCCGCCAACGTCAGGTTCGCGTAGCCGATTTCAGCAAGCAGTTCCGCCGTCGCCGCCAATATGGCAGCGTCGATACGGGGGTCGCGAGGCCGCCCGGCGCCGGGACCCTTGTCAAGTGAAGACGGCTCTGCTTTCATAACGCTACTTACCGTATCGTAATTGCCTCACGAAGGAGGCGGCCGTGACCCACGAACCGGCTGTCGAAGACGTCGGCCACATGCAACGGTCCAGCCGCGATGTCACCACCGTGCCGGGGCTGCTGTCGCGCTGGCTCGCAACGGTGCTACCCGGTGGTGTGACCCCGCGGGTAACGGTCGAAAGCGGCGTAGACACCACCGGAATGTCTTCGGAGACGATCATTCTCACCGGCCGCTGGCAACAGGACGGATCGCCGGTCGAGCAGCGCTGGGTCGCCCGCGTCGCGCCCAGCACCGAAGACGTGCCGGTCTTTCCGTCGTATCGCCTTGACCACCAGTTCGAGGTGATGCGGCGGGTGGCCGAGCTCACCGATGTGCCGGTGCCGCAGGTGCGTTGGATCGAGACCACCGGTGAGGTTCTCGGGCGGCCGTTCTTCGTCATGGACCACATCGACGGTGTCGTGCCACCCGACGTCATGCCCTACACCTTCGGCAACAACTGGTTCGCCGACGCACCCGCGGCCCGCCAGCGCGAACTTCAGGACGCCACCGTCGACGTGATAGCCAAACTGCACTCGATCCCTAATGCGCAGAACACCTTTGGCTTCCTCGCCGACGGTCGGACCGGTGACACCGCACTGGGTCGGCACTTCTCGTGGGTACGCCAGTGGTATGACTTCGCGGTTCCCGACATCGGGCGCTCGCCGCTGTTGGAGCACACTTTCGACTGGCTTCAGCAGAACTGGCCGCACGAGGCGGCCGCCGGTGAGCCGGTGTTGCTGTGGGGTGACGCCCGGGTCGGCAATGTTTTGTACCGCGATTTCCGGCCGGTGGCCGTACTGGACTGGGAGATGGTGGCGCTAGGTCCGCGAGAACTCGACGCCGCCTGGATGATATTTGCGCACATGGTGTTTCAAGAACTCGCCGGTCTGGCGACGTTGCCCGGCCTGCCGGAGGTGCTGCGCGAGGACGACGTCCGCGCGACCTACCGGCACCTCACCGGCGTCGACCTCGGTGACCTGCGCTGGTTCTACGCCTACTCAGCGCTGATGTGGGCATGCGTGTTCATGCGCACCGGTGCACGCCGAGTGCACTTCGGCGAGATGGACAAGCCCGATGACGTCGAATCGCTGTTCTACCACGGTGCATTGCTCAAGCGCCTGATCGGAGAGGCTCGCTGATGATCGGACCGATCGACGAATTCCCGGTACACCAGCTTGCGCAGCCGATCGCCTGGCCGGGTCCGTCGGACCGCAACTTCTACGACCGCTCCTACCTCAACGCCCACGACCGCACCGGAGACATCTTCGTCATCACCGGGCTGGGCTACTACCCCAATCTGGGCGTCAAGGACGCGTTTGTGCTGTTGCGTCGCGAGCGACACCCAGACGGCAGTACACCTTTCAGACGCAATCGACGCCGACAGGCTCAACCAGCATGTCGGCGGCTACCGGATCGAAGTCGTCGAACCCCTGCACAAGCTGCGGGTGATCCTCGAGGAAACCGAAGGTATCGCCGCGGACCTGACGTGGGAAGGCCTGTTCGACGTCGTGCAAGAACAGCCGCACGTCATGCGCTCGGGGACTCGGGTGACGTTGGACGCCCAGCGGTTCGCCCAGCTCGGCACTTGGAGCGGGCGGATCGCCGTGGACGGCGAGGAGATCGCCGTCGACCCAACCGCCTGGCTCGGCAGCCGGGACCGGTCTTGGGGCATCCGGCCCGTCGGCGAGGCTGAACCTGCGGGCCGGCCGGCAGATCCGCCATTCGAGGGCATGTGGTGGCTCTATGTGCCGATGGCGTTCGACGAGTTCGCGGTCGTGCTGATCATCCAGGAAGCGCCGAACGGATTCCGCTCGCTCAACGACTGCACCCGAGTCTGGCGCGACGGCCGAGTCGAACAACTGGGCTGGCCGCGGGTGACCACGACCTACCGGTCCGGCACCCGCATCCCTACCGGCGCGGTCATCGAGGCCAGCACCGCCGGCGGCTCCCCGGTCCGCTTCGACGTGGAGTCGAAACTGCCGGTGCCGATTCACGTCGGCGGCGGTTACGGCGGCGACTCGGATTGGCTGCACGGCATGTGGAAGGGCGAGAAGTTCACCGAGCGCCTGACGTACGACATGACCGACCCGGCGGTCATCGCGCGGTCGGGGTTCGGGGTCATTGACCACGTCGGCCATGCGCTGTGCCGCGACGGCGACGGACCCGCGGTGGAGGGCTGGGGGCTCTACGAGCACGGCGTGCTGGGTCGCCACGATCCGTCCGGGTTCGCCGACTGGATGGCGGTGGCGCCGTGATTTTCCGGGCGCGAACGTCGACTTGTTGCGCTACTTCGGCCGATTTTGCGCGATAGGTTGACGTTGGGCGAGAAGTTGTACGACGTTGTCGTGGTCGGTGCGGGGTTCGCGGGGCTGACCGCTGCCCGGGAACTGGCGCGGCTCGGCCACGAGGTGCTGGTCTTCGAGGGCCGCGACCGGGTCGGCGGACGCTCGTACACCGGCCAGGTGGCGGGTGTGCCGGTCGATATGGGCGGGACCTTCGTCGGCCCGAGCCAGGATGCGGTCCTGGCGCTGGCCGCCGACCTCGACGTCGCGACCGTGCCGACCTACCACCAGGGCGCCAACCTGATTCGGTGGCGCGGCGCAGTGCGCTCCTACCGCGGCACCATTCCGCGACTGTCGCTGGGCGGGCTGGTCGACATCGGCCGGGTGCGTTGGCAATTCGAGCGCATCGCCCGTCGGGTCCCGCTCGCCGAGCCGTGGGCCGCCCGGCACGCGGCGCGACTGGACGACCAGTCGCTGGGCCAGTGGCTGCGCTCGGTGCATGCCGGCGCCACCGCACACGACCTGCTGGCCATCATGGCGCGGGTGACGTGGGGATGTGAGCCCGACGAGGTGTCGATGCTGCACGCCGCGCGCTACGTGCGAGCCGCCGGCGGGTTGGACCGGCTGCTCGACGTCGACGGCGGCGCGCAGCAGGATCGTTTCCCGGGTGGCACGCAGCAGATAGCGCAACGAGCGGCGGCGCAACTCGGCGATCGGGTCGTCCTGGGCGCCGCGGTTCGTCGCATCGACCACCACCCCGGCGGAGTGACCGTGCAGGCTGAAAACGCCAGCGCTGACGCGAAACTCGCCATCGTCGCCATCCCACCGGCGCATCGCGCCGCAATCGAGTTCTCGCCCACGCTGCCGCGGGAGTACCAGCAACTCGCAGGCCGTTGGCCGCAGGGCCGGCTCAGCAAGGCCTATGCCGCCTACCCCACCGCCTTCTGGCGCGCCCAAGGACAGTCCGGGGAGGCGCTGTCCGACGAAGGCCCGGTGTTCATCACGTTCGACGTCAGCCCGAGCGCCGAGGGGCCGGGCATTCTGCTGGGCTTCGTCGACGCCCGTCGCTTCGACGCGTTACCCGCCGACCAGCGCAAGCGCCACGCGCTGGCCTGTTTCGCCGCGTTGTTCGGCGACAAGGCGCTGACACCGCTGGACTATGTCGACCACCGTTGGGGCGCCGAGCCGTTCGCCGCCGGCGGTCCGACAGCAGCGGTGCCGCCCGGCTCGTGGACGCGCTACGGCGCGTGGCTGCGTCGCCCGGTGGGGCCGATTCACTGGGCCGGCACCGAGACCGCCGACGAATGGACCGGCTTCCTCGACGGGGCGGTGCGCTCCGGACGGCGCGCCGCCGCCGAGGTCGCCGCTCGGCTGCGTGCCACCCCCGCCGGCCATAATGATTTGGCCGGCTAACAGCTATTTGCTGGCCGAGCACACGCTGGGCGCCTATCCTCGATGGATAGATTCCACCGCCCACTGTGCGGGTACGCCCGGTCACGGAAGAAGGAGCCATCATGACAAGCACGTGGCGCAACAGGATACGTCGAGGCTCGGTGATCGCCGCAGCCGCTTCGATGTCGCTGCCGGCGTTGGTCGCCGGCGCTGCGACGGCGCACGCAGCAACCAACCCGACCCTATTCACCAATTCCGACAACAGCATGGAAGTGGTGTATGGCGGTGGCGGACTTGCCATCTACGCGACGATCGTGGACACCCGCAACCCGGCCGGGGCAACCGAAGACTGCCACTACCACTCCGTGGGCGTGATGAGCACGCCGGCGTTTCCCTACGATGCCGACACGCTCGTCACCGGGCCCAGCCCGTCGGCGCCGGTGACCATCATCTTCCAGCAGATCGGCGGAACCTACAGCGTCAATGTCACCTGCTACGGCACCGGCAACTCGGCCGCCTACTCGCCGGTGGTCTACTGAGGAGTCGCTTGGCTCCCGAAATAGCCACATCGCGCTGACCACGGCAGTAAGGTGCTGCTCGTGGGCGCGAACCTGTTAGCCAACGGCCGGGGTCGCTGGTTGGCGGTGGCGGCCTCGGTGGCCGTCTCCGCGGCGATGTTCTACGCCCAGGACACCGAACGTCCATGCTGCGGTCAAAACCCGGCAGCCACGCCGGCAGCACAAGGATCGGCGCCGGCCAGCGCGGCTGCCACACCCTCCGCAGTTCCGGCCGCGGCGGACTTGGTGGCGGCCAGCGCACCTCTGGTCAGCCGGCAGGTGCCGTTCGCGCTGCCGCCCGGCGTCGCCCCGGAAGGCGGACTGCAGGTCCACACGATATGGGCGGCTCGCGCGATCAGCGCGCTGTTCCCCGAGATCACCACCATCGGCGGGTACCGGCAGGACCCGTTGAAATGGCATCCCAACGGGTTGGCCATCGACGTGATGATCCCGAACCATCGCAGTCCCGAAGGCATCGCGCTGGGCAATCAGATCGCCGGCTATGCCTTGGCGAACGCCAAACGCTGGGGCGTAGCCCACGTCATCTGGCGGCAGGGGTTCTATCCCGTGAGCGGTGGCGCCAGTTGGACAGCCGACTACGGCAACGAAACGGCCAACCACTACGACCACGTCCATATCGCCACCGACGGTGGCGGCTACCCGACCGGGCATGAGAACTACTTCATCTGACCGGAGCGGCGAGGCTCGCACGAACTGATTCCACGGGCACCGCCGACTGGGCAAAGAACGTCGCATAGAAGGCGGCGCTGAAGGCCGCCGTCGCGCCGATGATCAGCGGGCCGAAAAGCAGCGGATAGTGCGCCATCGCGCCGGAAAGAAAGCGACAGCAAGCCAGCAGGACCGCCAAGAACGCCATGCCGAAGCCCACCAGTCCCATCCGCGACCAGAGTCGTCCCGGCTCCTGCGGACGCAGGGCCGACTCCACCGTCAGGCACAACACCGCACCCGCGACCAGGTCGACGCCGTAGTGGTAGCCAAAACCAAGCGTGGCCGCCAACGTGCAAATCAGCCAGACCGCACCGCCCGAGCGCAGCCACCGCGGTCCGCTGCGGGAATGGATGAAGACGGCCAGCGCCCACGCGGTGTGCATCGACGGCATGCAGTTTCGCGGAGTCCAGTGGTCGAAGGCGACACCAGCCGCCGGCCGATCGATCGACGGCAAAGCATGCGGCCAGAAGTTGCCGACTTCGAAGCCCCGGCCGGCCGCGCCGAACGCGAACTCCGGACCGACAACCGGAAACAGCAGGTAGATCACCGGTCCGACTACGCCGAGCGCCAGAAACGTCGGCACCACGAAGTGCCGCGGCCAGCCGGCGGTGCGGACATTACGCAGTTGGTAGAGCGTCACGACCATCGCCGCGACCGGCAGCTCGATGTAAACCCAGTGCAGAGCTGCGTGAAAGACCGGACCGCCCGCCGCTACCAGCCGGCCCAGTAGCCATGAGGGTTGTGCGAGTGCGTAATCGGCCTGCAGCGCGTACTCGTCCCACACCGCCGGGCGGGTGTTCACGGTGATCTGCAGCCAGGTGTCGCCGACTTTGGTCGCCAGGACAAGCAAGATGCCGAACGCGACTCCGCGGGCGGCGGTGGCGCGATCGGCGTCGGGCCAGCGCCGCCACACCAGCAGGGCCAATCCGGTGAGCACAACCAGCGGACCGGTGCCGAAGGCCAGCGCCCCACCGCGCATCAGCCTTTCCACGGCGAAGACGAGGTCGAGCGCCGCGGCGACCGACAGCACCACCACTCGGTGGCGGTTGGACAGCCCCACCAGAGCTACGCCCAGGCCGACCCACGACACCGTCGCCGACTTCGGGGTGGCGACGTAGTCGCTGATCAGGCTCTGCAGCGGCCCCTGAAATCCGGCTCTGCCGGCAGTCAGCTGCAGGCCGACCAGCAACAGGACGACCATGGCGACGGCGAGGGTCACCCACAGTCGGGTCAGATCAGCACCCGACGGCAGCCGTCGCAGGTCGCTGATGAACACCCGACGAATACTAGGTGTCGGGTCGGCAGGTGGCACGCGAACGGCGCTTAATCGGGGCGCCCACATCAAGATCTTTGACAATCTCAGGGCTTCGCTGTGATAGTGATGGTTGACTTAAGCGAAAACGCTATTCTCAGATAACGGTCGCCGGACCTCCGGACGGGATGAAGTATGAGCGCTGCTGAACGGCCGATGGCCTGGCTGCCGCACTCGATCTCCGAAGCGGCCAGCGGTGTACCGGCCAGCGACCATCCGGACTTGTCGGTGGCGTGGTCACACCTGGTTCTCAGACTCGACGCCGCGGCGCACATGGTCGAATCCGCTCCGGTAAGCCGCACTGAGGCCGACCGTGCGGCAGGAATGCGGCATCTGCTGGTGCTGATGGCAGCCGGCATCGACGAGGCGCTTCACTTTGATCCGGATCCGGTTCTCTCTGTGCAGCGGGCCAGCACCAACGATGTCGTGACGTGGGGCATGGAATGCCCGGACGGTTTGTACACCCGCGCCACGATGCGCGGCGGTGAGAGCTATCGACTGTTCGGCAACCGGGGCACCGCCCGTTACGTGGGCTTGCAGACGATGAACGGAACCTCATCGACAGCCAACGAACTGGTCGACGAACTCGACGTGGACGGTGACGGCAACTTCGAGGTGATCTTGTCCGCAGAACAGCACGACGGAAACTGGATGCGGATCGACGGCGCCCATCCCACCTTGACGGTCCGTCATTTCTTCTATGACTGGGAAACCGAGGCGCCGTCGTCGCTGCGCATTCAACGGATCGGTGATTCGATCGAGCCGGCGCTTGCCGCCGCCGATCCGGCTGTCGTGTTACCGCGGCAGCTGGTCGCACTCGGAGACTTCGTGCACGACAATCTCCAATTCTTTCTGCAGTTCGGTGCCGCGGCGCCGCCGAATGACTTTCTTCCCCCGATCGACTACACCGCGATCGGTGCGGCCGCGGAGAACAGGCCGGTCATCGGGCGCTGGGAACTCAGTTCCGATGAAGCGCTGATCTTGGAGTTTGCACCGCCCGAGGGCGTGTATTGGAGCTTGTCGCTCGGCAATGCGTGGTGGGAGACGATTCACTATGGTCGCCATCAGTCCAGCCTGAACGGTCATCAGGCCGTCGCCGACTCAGACGGCATGGTGCGAGCGGTATTGTGCGGGCGCGATCCCGGCGTGGCCAATTGGCTAGATATAGCGGGCTTCACTAACGGTGCGATGATTTTGCGTTGCGTACGAACCAGCACCGCGCCAACACCGATTGTGCGGAAAATTGAGTTCGACGACATCGCCACGGTGCTACCCCCCGATACCGCGAAAATCACTGCACAGCAGCGTGCTTCGATCCTCGAGCGGCGCCGACGAGCCGTGCACCAGAGGTTCGCATTGTGATGTTCTGCGCCGACCAGCTCGAAGACGGTGCCCGTGCCGCGACGGGGCTGGACGATTTCGGGTCGCCCTATTACCGGGAGGGCCTGGAACGCACCGTTGATGCGTTGAACACCGAGGCGGAACTATCCGAACTGGGCCGGGTGATCCAAAACGCCACCATCAACAATGCGCTGATCCAGCGCCTCAAGGTCGAGCAAACCTACTCGCAGCACCCGGAAATCGAGCACGAAGTAGTCGGCGGCCCTGTCATCGTCATCGGTTTGCCCCGCACCGGCACCACGGCGCTGAGTCAGTTGGTGGCTGCCGATCCGCAGTTTCGTTCGCTGCGGATGTGGGAATCGCAAGCTCCAACTCCCCCGCCGGAGGCCGCGACCCAACACACTGATCCGCGTATCGCCCAAGCCGAAGACGGCCTGCGGATGCTCAACGAGATGTTCCCGTTGATGAAAACGCTGTACAACTCCGAGGCAACGGCGGCCACTGAATGCCAGGACCTGATGGGGATGAGCTTTCGCACCTTCCATTTCGACGGTGTCGTTCGAGTCCCCAGTTACCTGGCATGGCTGCTGAACTGCGATATGCGGGAGACCTATACATTTCACCGTCGCGTGCTCAAACTGCTGCAATGGCATTGCCCGCCGACACTGTGGCATCTCAAGACCCCCGTTCATGTCTTCGCCCTCGACGCCCTCGTCGAGGCGTATCCCGACGCGAAATTCTTGTGGAGTCATCGTGACCCGGCCAAGGTGATGGGTTCGGTGTGCAGCCTCATCCGGTACGTGCGCAGCTGGAGCAGTGACCGCGACGACCCTCGGGAACTCGGTGCGGAGCAGCTCGACAGCTGGGTAGAAGGAATCCGGCGGGCGATGGACTTTCGCAAGCGTGTTGGCGACGAGCGGTTTTGCGACGTTGCGTTCGCGGACTTGCAGCGCGATCCGCTGCGCACGGTGGAATCCAGCTATTCAGCGCTGGGCTTGGACTTCACCGATGCCACCGCGCGTTCAGTCGAGCAGTGGGCCGGAGAACACCAACCCGGATCGCGAGGTCAACACGACTACGACTTGGCCGACTACGGATTGACGCCAGAGGGTATACGTGAGCGGTTCTCGCAGTATCTGCAGACCTACGATGCAACCGCATGACGCGCCCACTCACGCGGCGGCGAACCAAGCTGGCTCCCGATCCCGATGTGCGAGACACCCTGTTGGCTGCCGCCTCCGCGACACTGCGCGAACAGGGGGTTCGTGGACTCAGCATCGCTGCGGTGCTCGACCGCGCCGGGCTGAGCACCCGCGCCTTCTATCGGCATTTCGACTCCAAGGACCAGCTGGTTGCCGCTGTCTTCCTCGACATGGCGCGCATCGAGAAGCGACGGTTGACCGGGAAAATGGCGAAGACCACCGATCCGGTCGAAGCGGTTGCCGCCTGGATCGACGGACGCCTCGACCTGGCATTCGACGAAAACGTCAGATCCGATTTGCGCCTGCTCTCTCTGGAGGCGCAATCGCAGGTGTTCGCGTCTCCTGCGCTGATCCATCCGGCGTACGCCGAGATGCTCGAGCCGCTGATCGACCAGCTGCGACGGGGCCTGGCGCAGGGCGCCTTTCACGACATCGATCCGGCGACCGACGCGCAGTCGGTACACGGCGTGGTGTGGACAAGCACCGAACGGCATTGGGCGACGGGCGACTGCCACCGTGCCGAGATCCGCAACCGGGCAGTGCAGTTCTGTCTGCGGGGACTGGGCGTGGCTCCCGAAACGGTCACCGCCATGGTCATGCGTGGCTGACTAGTACGAGGAGAACAGTGGACTTGGGCTTGGCCGGATCGAACGCGGTCGTCACCGGCGGAAGTAAAGGCATGGGATTGGCCATCGCCCACACCTTGGCGGCCGAAGGCGCCAGCGTCGCGGTGATGGCGCGCAGCAGAACGGCTTTGGACGCCGCGGTGGAGTCATTCCGCGCGGCAGGTGCCCCCGACGCCGTCGGGATCAGCGTGGACATGGCAGATCCAGACTCCATCGTCCGCGGCTTCGCCACCGTGTCCGACCGGTGGGGACAGCTCAACAGCCTGGTGCACACCATCGGACCGGGTGACGGGTATTTCGAGCAGATGGGCGACACAGAATGGGAGGCCGCGTTCACACTGGGCACCATGTCGGCCGTCCGTTGCATTCGTGCTGCGTTGCCGATGCTGCGCGCTGCGGAGTGGGCGCGCATCGTGACGTTGTCCGCACATTCGATTCAGCGGCAGAATCCGCGCATCGTCGCCTACACGGCGTCGAAGGCAGCCCTGTCGAGTATCACCAAGAACCTGTCGAAAAGTCTGGCTGCAGAGGCAATCTTGGTGAATTGCGTGTGCCCGGGAACCATCGTGACCGCCAGTTTCACCGAGCAGCTCAAGGATGTCCTCGCCGCCGACGGTCTCGATGCGGCCAACCCACACGACGTCATGACGTGGATCGACAAGCACTTTCATCAACCGTGCGACCTCGGACGCGCCGGGCTCCCCGAGGAGATCGCCTCCATCACCGCCTACTTGGCGTCGCGGCGCAACGGCTACATCACCGGCGCGACAGTGAACGTCGACGGGGGCTCGGATTTCATCTAGCTGCTGACCGGCACGGTGCGACGTAGAAAGGCGATCTGATCGGAGACGACGCGCTCGAAAGGCGCACCGAGGTAGATGTCGAAGTGGCCCTCGGGATAGCGTTTCACCTCCCCCTCGGGTGCGCGGCGCGCATGACGCAGGGTGGCTTTCGCCGGTGCGACGCTGTCGGCGTCGCAAACACAGAACAGGATCGGGCAGCGCACCTGCCGGGCGTAGCGCCCGGGTCGGTACAGCGGGATGCGCAGCCCCACCCGTGCCGCGACCTCGTTGCGGTGCCCCGCACCATCGGGCACCAACCCAAGGTATCCGGGTTCGGCGTCGGCGGCACTCATCAATGCCGCCGACATGGGCGGCCCGGCCAACGGAATCATGACCGGAGCTTTGCCGCGACGTGCCGCCACAATGTCGGTCAGGGCGCGAGCAGTCACCTTCACCGACGTCAACGGGTGCATCGCCAGCACTGACGCGACGCCGTCGGTGAAGGGGCATTGCGAGACGACGGCCGCGATCCGCTGTTCTCGTGCGGCGGTGACGATGACGTGTCCGCCGCTGAAAGAGGTTCCCCACAACACCGTTCGATCGGCGTCAACGTCGGTGCGGCTGCGGGCGAACGAGACCGCGGCCGACCAGTCGGCTAACTGCTTGTCGATGTCGAGCAGCTGGCGCGGCTCACCGCCGCTGGCTCCGAAATGGCGGTAGTCGAATACCAGGCAGGCGTAACCGGCTTCGGCGAACCGCTCGGCGAAGGCATCCAGGCGCATCTCGCGGGTGGCACCCAAGCCGTGCGCCATCACGATCACCGGCGGCGGCTGCTGTGACGGAGGCTGATATAGCCAGGCTCGGCAGAGCGCATCCCCGGACCGGAATTCGACGTCGAGGGGTGTCGCCATAGCGCTATTTACTCACGCCCGCCGCGCGGTCGTGAGCCGCGCGGACCGTAGAGCCACACCTCGGTGGTTTCGGCGGAGCCCGTTCGGCCTCGACCGCTATGCCCTAGCCTCGTACCGTGCCATTGATCGGGGGGCTGTCGCAGTGGCGGCGCGAAGTACTGCGGACCAACTTCTGGCTTGTGCCGAGCCTGGAGGTGCTCGCCTCTGTCGTTCTGTTCTGGGCCACCTTGCAGGTGGACCGCGCCGTTTACCACGGCACGCTGCGACTGCCGGCCTGGGTCGAGAACGGCAGTGCCGACACAGCGCGCGAGATTCTGCTCGCGGTCGCCGCGGCGATCATGACGGTGATCGGCATCAATTTCTCGGTCACCATCGTGACGCTGACGCTCGCCTCGACGCAGTTCGGCCCGCGGATGCTGCGCAACTTCATCCGCGACCGCGGCACCCAATTGACGCTGGGCACCTTCGTCGCGACCGCCGTGTACTGCGTGCTGGTGCTGGTGTCGATCGGCCCGGCAGAGCACGGGGTGTTCGTGCCGCACTTGTCGGTCACGGTGGTTTTTCTGCTGGTACTCGCCGACTTGGCGGTGCTCATCTACTTTTTGCACCACATCGCCGTCCAGATCCAGCTGCCCTTCGTCATCGCCAGCATCGCCAGTGATCTGGCGGCCTACCTGAACGTGCGACAGCCCGACATTCGGATGTCCACCGCCGACGCGCAAGACGACACCGACGAAATTGCTGCCCTGATCGACAGAATCGACTCGTCCGGCGCAATGATTCGTACTCCGAAAGGCGGCTATCTTCAGGCCATTCGTTACCACAAGTTGGTCCGCACCGCGTCGGCCGCCGATGCGGTGGTGCGCCTGCCCTACCGGCCGGGAAATTTCTTGGTAGAGCACCGCGAAATGGCCGCCGTGTGGCCGCCGGAGGCCGCCGACCGCGTCGCGCGCTGCCTCCGACGCGCCCAGATCACCGGGCCGGTCCGGACCCTCGCCCAGGACCCCGCC
This sequence comes from uncultured Actinomycetota bacterium, assembly GCA_963767765.1. Classification (GTDB taxonomy): domain Bacteria; phylum Actinomycetota; class Actinomycetes; order Mycobacteriales; family Mycobacteriaceae; genus Mycobacterium. The sequence goes on from CAVYEX010000003.1 coordinate 565,560, forward strand.
TTTGGCATCGACCAGCTCGTCGAGATTGCCATCCGGGCGCTCTCGCCGGCGGTCAACGACACCTACACCGCTTTGGCGTGCGTGGACTGGCTCGGCAACACCTTGTGCAAACTCGCGCGCGTGTGGTCCCCGGCCCTGGTCTACCGCGACCGCACCGGCGCCATCCGGGTCATCTGCGAGCAGGTCAGTTACGAGAACTTGGTGCAGCGGTCGTTCACTAAAATCCGCCAGGCCAGCCGCGGCATGCCGGCGCTGTTGATGCGCCAACTCGAGGCGCTGACAGCGATCATGGAACAGACCATCGACGCCGAGCAGGCCCGGGTCCTGATGGATCAGGCGGCGATGATCCAGCGCGCCAACCTTGAATCAGTGCCCGAAGAAGCCGATCAAGCCGACGTCGAACGCCGCTACGACGCCGTCGCAAGCGTCTATGCGCGATTGGCGGCCGAGCCTGCGCTCGGGTAGTTGGCGGCACGCAAATAGCAACACTACGGGGACCGCATCTGGGCGGCGCCGCGCAAGGAGGCGAATGACTGGCGCAGACAGGTGAGGTAGTAGCCGACGTCGGGCATGGTGCTGCCGTCGGCGAGCACAGAGATGATCAGGCCGTCGCGGTAGGTGGTAACCGAATGGAAAGGTCCGCTGCCGTCGTAGAGGGTTCCGATGCCATAGGCGGCTACGACTTCGCAACCTTGCACGTAAATCGGCACGCGGGGGCCGGGCTGATAGCTCACCGTAGTGTTGGCCGACGCGGGATACTCACCACGGACCATCGATTCGGCGGCACTGCGTAAACAAGCGCCCAGCGGTTGACCGGGTGCGGCTTCGGCCAATGCGGCCAGTCGTTGCGAGGTCGCGGCCTCGGACACTGCTGCAGGCCGTGTGGTGGCGGCGGCGATGGAGGCCAATCGTTCTACGTCGTCGGCAATGTCGGTGCGCAAAGCCACCCGAACGCCCTGCTCAACGGTGGTGACCTCATCGGTCAAGCGCAATCCTCGCGGCGCTGCCGCAACCAGCGACGGCTCGGGCAGCTCGCCGTTCGCACTGAGGTAACGGCGCAACCCGCCACCGATCACGGCGAAGACCACGTCGTTGACGGTGGCACAATCAGCGAGTTGCCGGGCATATTCGACGTCCGCCAGCCCAACGAACATGGCATAGGCCAGCCGATCCGCGCTCACCTCTGCGGAGAAACGGGTCGCCGGCACGACGAATCTTTCACCGCTGTGCCGGTACGGCCGGTCAACCTCCGATCGGGCCGGAGTCTCGGCGCCGAGCCGCGTCTGATCCCACACTCGCCGACGGAAAAGGTCGCTCACCCCGAACGGTTGGCGCATCGGTGACGTCGAAACCCGCCGCCGTAACCAATCGCGCGGTGCTGGGCTGCGCTCGGACGCTCGCGCATTGATGCTTGTCAACACGGTTAGCAGATCCATGCCGTAGCGCTGGGAAATCGCCGCCTGATGGACTTTGGCAACTAACGCGAAGCCATCAGAGCCAACACCCGCGACATTGTCGAGGCCCTCGATGAGATGAAGTTGCCAAGGCGGACGCCGAAGGTCTACAGGCTTCGACATTATCTGCGAAACCTTCTCGCACAACTGCGTCCACGTGCCAGGACCGGCCAAGGTGTGCGTCCGGACGTGAAGGCCCAGATCAAGTTTTGGTTCGGCGATCCAGTAGCGGCGATCCGCGTCAAGCTGAGATGACACCAGCCGTCGGCGGAACCTGGGGACTCTACGGATTCGCCACCCGATACCGTCGACAAGCTGCGCTAAGGTGACCGGCTCTCCGGAGAACCGCCGACCCTCACACAGCACCACTGCGCCGCAATGGTTCGGCTGCCGCGGCGACTCCCGGCCCAGTAGTGCCATGTCGATCGCGCTGACTCTCCGCATGAAGACCTCCACTCGGAGCTCCCCGTAAGCCGTGGTGTCGTCGCTTACCTCGGCTCATCACCCGTCATTGGGAAGCTGTAGTACTCCAGCCGGATTGACACCTCGGCCCAACTTTTGGCGATGCGCCGCCAGGAACCTCCAAACGCTATGACACCGTCCTTGAAACTCAACGCGTTGCTGAATAGTGCCTGTGGTTGACGACAACGCGACGGTCTAAACCGGCCACCGCATTATGCCCGCTCCGGTGGCCTGCGGTCGTGCCCGCGATCGACCGTTCGGGCGCAGCACCAACCAACCGGCGCCGCAAATGGCCCAGAACGAAAAATCCCGAACCTAACGCAGGTTCGGGACTATTCCGATGTCTTGAGACATCACATGGTAGCGGGGACAGGATTCGAACCTGCGACCTCTGGGTTATGAGCCCAGCGAGCTACCGAGCTGCTCCACCCCGCGTTGGCAAACGCAAGGTTACCGAACGGCGCGAAGCGTCGCCAAATCCGGGCTCGAAGACTCGCAAACTCATGCGATCGGCCCCCTCCGCGGCATGGAACACTACTTAGCCGTGTGGGCTCGTTTCGTCGTCGCGCCGTGGTGGGGGCGCTGGCTGATCAGCACGTTGTGGATGGCGCTGTGGCTGGTCTTCACTGTCGCGTTGCTGACGCCCTATCTGGTTTCCAACATCGGCTGGCCCTACGCTCTGCTGTCGATCGTCGTGCTCAGCCTGTTCGTATCCGCGCTGATGATGGTCATACAAGCCCCGGTACAGCAGAGCTACGCTGCTGCCCTGACCGGCCTGACCGCCAAACAGCGCACGCAAGCTGTCAAAGCGTTGCGGCTTGGCGACGTCCCGGCCGAACCGGAGGTGCTGGCGGCGGCAATTCGAGCGGGCACCCTGATGATGGCCTACCGGCGACAGGCGGCCCCTTGGCTGAGGACCTCGAAGTGGTGGCTGCCAGTTCTGTGGATCGCGATCGGCGTCGTGGAGTTTCTCGCCAACGACACCCGACGCGGGATTTTCTGGGCGGTGCTGTCGTCGGTTATGGCGGCTCAATCGGTTTGGCGTACGTACCGGGGGCGGCACCTGCCGGCGCACCTCGAACGGCTTCGGTCGGCGGCGGGCCCCACCGCGGCCGAGAATGAAGACTGCGTCGCACTACCGCCTCGCCGACTTTGGTTAGCGTTACCGGCAACGCTGGCTGTCGCTATCGCCTGTGGCGGACTGGCTTACCTATCGAGTCGTCCTCGCCCCGACTGCCGCACTGCCGACTCGGCCGTCAACTTCATCGCCGACCACCGCGACATGCTCAACGCCGGACTGATCACCCCCGGCGATCCTGGCCTGGACAAGTACCAGGACTGGTCTGACCGCCTGGGCAGCTATTCGCGGCAAGTGTCCGCGCCCGACCTAGCAACGCATCTGCGCCGCATCGCCGAGCTGTCCGTGCAGGCCGAACAGCTGGTGGTCAGGGCGCGGCGGGACCCGCAGGTCACCCTCTCATCGAGCGAGATACAAAGTCTCCAAACCAGCTACCAGACGACCGCCAACCAGCTGGTCGAGGAAGACAAGGCCCTCCTCGCAGTGTGCCACCCGCGGAACTGAGCCCGACAAGCGCTGCTATTTGGTGTTGTCGAACTTGGTGATGGCGTCGTCGAGCCGCTGCAGAGCAGCCCCGTAGGCGGCGAAGTCGCCCTGCTTCTGCGCGTCCCGGGCGGCGCCGATCGCCGCTTGGATTTCGCTCAGCGCGGCGGCCTTCGCCGGTGACAGCGGCACCGTCGCGTCGGGGGCAGGAGTCGCAGCGGCCGGCGCTGGTGTGGCCGTCGGTGCCGAATCGGGGGCCGGTGGAGCCGCGCCCGGCGAACTTTGCGGTGTCCCTCCGTCGGCAGGTGCAATCCTCGCCGCGGTGGCGCCGGCGCCCGGGCCGAACAAACTGGTCAACGCTTCGCTGACGGTGGGGCCGTATCCGGTCTTATCGTTGTATCTCATCGCCACCCGGATCAAGCGCGGGTACGACGAGGCGGCGTCGCTGGCTCCCGGTGAGGCGTAGACGGGTTCGACGTAGAGCAGCCCGCCTTGTGCGACCGGCAGGGTGAGCAGATTTCCCCACCGGATGCGGTTCTGGTTGTCCCGCCCGATCACCCCGAGATCCCGAGACACCGTGGTGTCGGTGGTGATCGCATTGTTGGCCAGCTTCGGCCCGTTCACCTGCCCGGGGATGGTCAACACGGTGATCTTGCCGTACGTGGCAGGATCGGAGCTCGCGCTGATGTAGGCGGCCAGATAATCACGCTTGAATCGGTTCATTGCGCTGGTCAGCTGAAACGATGCCGAATTGCTGCCTCGCACCGGGCTTTTCGCGACGATGTAATACGGCGGCTGGTAGCTGCTGGCGGTGGGGTTGGGGTCCAGCGGCACGTCCCAGAAGTCCGACGTGGAGAAGAACGTCACGGGATCGTTGACGTGGTACTTGGCCAGCAGCATCCGCTGCACCTTGAACAGGTCTTCGGGATAACGCAGGTGCTCAGCCAGGTCGGGAGTGATTGCGCTCTTGGACTTGACGGTACCGGGGAAGACCTGCATCCAGGCTTTGAGCACCGGGTCATGATCGTCCTGCTGATAGAGGGTGACGGTGCCGTCGTAGGCGTCGACGGTCGCCTTCACCGAGTTCCGAATATAGGAGACCTGCTTGTTCGGACCCGGCCGGTTGAACGCCACCTCGTTGGAATCCTCGGTCGCCGACGACAGCGAGGTCAGTTCGGAGTACGGATAGTTGTCCAGCGTGGTGTAGCCGTCGACGATCCACACCAGTCGCTTGTTGACGATCGCCGGATACACGTTGCTGTCGGTGGTCAGCCACGGCGCGACCGCCTCGACTCGCTGCGCCGGGTCCCGGTTGAACAAAATCCTGCTGTTCGACCCGATCACGTTGGAGAACAAGAACTTCTGTTCGGCGAATTTGGCGGCAAATACGGCGCGCGACAGTCCGCTGCCGATGGGGATGCCACCGATGCCGGCGTAGGTGTAGTTCTTGGTTTCGGTGTTGGTCTCGTAGTCGTATTCGCGGTCAGGGCCGTTTTTTCCGACGATCGCATAGTCGGCGGGCGTATTGGCAATGGTCGGACCGAAGTAGATCCGGGGCTGGTCCAGCCGCGCCGGACCGTCGGACTCCACGCTGCCGTTGGCGCCGACGACATTGACCAGAAACTCCGGATATCCGCCGTTTTGGTTGGGATCGTTGGCGATACCGCGCACGGTATTTGCCGGCGACGCGATGAACCCGTTGCCGTGTGTGTAGACGCTGTGCCGGTTGATCCAGTCACGCTGGTTGTCGATCAGCCGGTCGGGGTTGAGTTCGCGCGCGGCCACGACATAGTCACGAAGATTGCCATCGCGGTCGAGGTAGCGGTCGATCGACAGCTGGTCGGAAAAATAGTAGAAGTTCTTGTCCTGCTTGAACTGCGTGAAGGCGGGACTGATGATGGTCGGGTCGAGCAACCGGATGTTCGACGTGGTGGCGCGGTCGGCGGCGACCTGCTCGGCGGTCGCCTGGCTGTCGCCGCTGTAGTCGCGGTAGCTGACCACGTTGCTGGTCAAGCCGTAGGCTTGCCGGGTCGCGGTGATGCTGCGGCCGATGTATTCGCTTTCCTTTTGCGCGGCATTGGGCTTGACGCTGATCTGCTCGACGATCAGCGGCCAGCCGGCGCCGACGATCATCGACGACAACAGCAACAGCACCAGGCCGATGGCCGGAATCCTCAGGTCGCGCAACACTATTGCCGAGAAAACTGCCGCCGCGCAGATCAATGCGATGGCCAGCAAGATCAGCTTGGCCGGCAGCACGGCGTTGATGTCGGTGTAACCGGCACCGGTGAACGGCTTTCCGGAACGGGTGTGCGACAGCAGCTCGAAGCGGTCCAGCCAGTAGGCAAGTGCCTTCAAAAGCACCAAGGTACCGACCAGACTGGTCAATTGGATCCGGGCGGAACGGGTCAGCGCGCCGGTGCGACCGGACAGCCGGATACCGCCGAAAATGTAATGCGCGACCAGGTTCGCCAAAAACGCCAGGAACAGCGCGATGAACAAGTAGCTGACCACCAGCCGGTAGAACGGCAGATCGAACGCGTAGAAGCCGAGATCTTTCTTGAATTCCGGGTCGGTGATCCCGAAATCGCTGCCGTGCAGGAACAGCTGGATCAGGGCCCAGTAGCTCTGCGCGATGATGCCGGCGAGCAACCCGATCATCAGCGGGATGCCGATACCGAAGACCCGCAGCCGCGACATGACCACGCTCCGGTAGCGCGCCACCGGATCATTACCGTTGCTGGGCACGAACACCGGCCGGGTGCGGTAGGCCAGCGCCAGCCCGGCGAACACGATGCCGCCCACCACCAGGGCCGCCAAGACGAACACGACCATGCGGGTCAGCAGCACGGTGGTGAACACTGACCGGTAACCCAGCTCCCCGAACCACAACCAGTCCACGTATCCGTCGATCAGGCGGGGACCGACTAGCAGCAGCGCGATGACCACCAGGGCAATCGCGATCAGAATACGGCTGCGCCGGGTCAGCTTTGGCATCCGCGCAGCGGGTCGCATCGCCATTAGCTACGCTCCCTGTCCACTTCGGTCTCGCAACCGCCTCTGAAGTACCGTTTGTCGTCGACGTGTCCCAACTGTACGCATCGGACGCACCCGACTGCCGCCTAGCAACTCGGCGGCTGAGCGCCGGACGTTACCGCGTGCAACGCGTCCACCGCCTGGCCGAGAGAATCGACCTTCACCAGTTGCAGGCCGGCGACGCTGTCGGAGCGGGCTTCGTAGCAGTTCAGGCCGGGCACCAGGAACACGGTCGCCCCCGCTTCGCGGGCCGCAATCATCTTGTGCACGATTCCGCCGATAGGACCCACAGTGCCGTCGAGACCGATGGTGCCGGTGCCGGCAACGAACTTCGAGCCCGCCAGGTCTCCGGTCGTGAGCTTGTCGATGACCGCGAGGCTGAACATCAGTCCCGCCGACGGGCCGCCCACATTGGCGAGGTTGAAGTCGACGGCGAACGGCGCCCACGGCGCATTCAGCACTGCCACGCCGAGAAAGCCGAAGTCCCCCTTCGGGTTCGCGCCCAGCGTGATCCGCGCGGTTCCAGGCGGCGAATTCTTGCGCCGGTAATCGATCACCGCCGTCTGCCCGGGTTTGGTCTTCTTGAGCAGCGCGGTGAACTGGTCCACGTTGCTGACGGTCGTGCCGTTGACCGCGTCCACCGCATCACCGGCGTGCAGCTTGCCCGCAGACGGCCCGGGATCGGTGACCGTCGCCACGGTCACCGCCGGCGGGTATTTCAGGTAGCCCAAGGCGGCGTATTCCGCACTGTCCTCGGAATCCTTGAAATCGGCGTCGTTGGCCTGGTCGATCTGGTCCCTGGACTTTCCCGGCGGATAGATCAGGTCGCGAGGCAACAGCTGTTCGCGGCTTGACAGCCACAGCGTCAACGCATCCGCCAAGGTCAGCTGGTCACGCTCCGATACCGTCGTCATGTTCAGATGCCCCGACGTCGGATGCGTCTGCGTGCCTTCGATGGCGACCACCTGCTTGCCGTCGAACTCGCCCAGCGTGTCGAAAGTGGGCCCCGGGCCCAGCGAGACATACGGCACCGTCACCACCGCAAGCAGCACCCCGAACACCACGATCGGGACCAGCGCCACGACCACTGTGAGTATCCGCCTGTTCACGCCGCCTACCCTAACCGGAGCGGCGCAGCGGCCCGGTTCACTTGCAGCGTGATGGCGTACCGCGCACCGCGCTTAGCTGATGGGTACCGTTGAGCTATGGCTGACGTGCCTTTCGGCTTCTCCTCCGGAGATGATCCGGACCGCGACGAACGGCGAAAGAACGACCCCCCATCCGGCCCGGGCTCGGGTGATCCGTTCGGTTTCGGCAGCGACTTCGACATGGCCGACCTCGGCCAGCTCTTCACCCGGCTGGGTCAAATGTTCAACGGCGCCGGAACCGTGATGGCCACCGGCAAGGACACCGGACCCGTCAACTACGACCTGGCCCGCCAGCTCGCGTCGAGTTCCATCGGGTTCGTCGCGCCGATTCCCGACGCCACCCGGTCGGCGGTCGCTGACGCCGTTCACCTCGCCGAGACGTGGCTGGACGGAGCCACGTCGCTCCCGGCGGGCACCACCAAAGCCGTGGCCTGGAGCCCGACCGACTGGGTCGATAACACCTTGAAGACCTGGAAACGGCTCTGCGACCCGATGGCCCAGCAGATTTCGACGGTGTGGGCGGCGGCGTTGCCGGACGAGGCGAAGAGCATGGCCGGTCCCCTGATGTCGATGATGTCGCAGATGGGCGGCATGGCGTTCGGGTCGCAGCTGGGCCAGGCGCTGGCCCGGTTGGCCCGCGAAGTGCTCACCTCGACCGACATCGGGCTGCCGCTGGGGCCCAAAGGCGTGGCGGCGCTGCTACCGGGTGCGATCGAATCGCTTGGTGCCGGTCTCGAGCAGCCGCGCAGCGAGATCCTCACCTTCCTGGCCGCGCGCGAGGCTGCGCACCATCGGCTGTTCAGCCATGTGCCCTGGTTGACGGGTCAGCTGTTGGGCGCGGTGGAGGCGTATGCGCGGGGCATGAAAATCGATATGACCGGCATCGAAGAGTTGGCGCGTGACTTCAATCCGGCCTCGCTGACTGACCCGGCCGCGGTCGAGCAGCTGCTCAACGAAGGCGTTTTCGAGCCGAAGGCGACGCCTGAGCAGACGCAGGCACTCGAACGGCTGGAGACCCTGCTCGCCCTGATCGAAGGCTGGGTGCAGACTGTGGTGACCGCGGCGTTGGGTGACCGTATCCCGGGTGCGGCGGCGCTGGCCGAGATGCTGCGCCGACGCCGCGCCACCGGCGGCCCGGCCGAGCAGACTTTCGCGACGCTGGTCGGCTTGGAGTTGCGTCCCCGCAAGCTTCGTGAGGCCGGTGTGCTCTGGGAGCGCCTGTCGCAGGCCGCCGGTGTGGACGCGCGCGACGCGGTCTGGCAACACCCCGATCTGTTGCCGTCGGCCGAAGACCTCGACGAACCGGCCGCCTTCATCGACCGAGTGATCGGCGGAGACACCAGCGGCTTTGACGATGTGATCGCCGAGTTGCAGCGCGACACCGAGCCGGGCACCGGTTCGGACGGCCCTGTGGATAACTGAGCGGCTCGTCACGCTCCCGGGTGGCACAGTCCTCAGATGTGTCAGCCCAAGCCGTGTCCGCGCCGGGGCTGCCGCGCTATGCGCTGCACCCGTCGATGCCGGTGCTGCTGCGGCCCGACGGCGCCGTCCAAGTGGGCTGGGATCCCCGCCGGGCGGTGCTGATCCGTCCGCCGCGCGGGCTGACCATGGCCGACCTGGCGACGCTGCTGCGGTCCATGCGGTCGTGGGCGTCGCTGACCGACTTGCAGCGACAGGCCGCACGGCAAGGACTGGCGCAGGCCGGTGACCTGGCTGACCTGCTGGCCCAATTGGTCGACGCCGGCGTCGTCAACCGGGCTCCGCGGCCACAACCTCGCCGCGCGGCCAGCATTCGGGTACACGGTCGTGGCCCGTTGTCGGACCTGCTCGCCGAGGCGCTGCGCTGCTCGGGCGCCCGGATCAAATGCAGCAGCCAGCCACACGCTGCGGCGTCGAGCGCGGGAACCGATCTGGTGCTGCTCACCGACTACCTTGTCGCCGATCCGCGAATGCTGCGCGACCTGCGCGTCGAGCGGGTTCCGCACCTGCCGGTCCGGGTCCGCGACGGCACCGGCCTGGTGGGACCGCTGGTCATCCCCGGAGTCACGAGCTGCATGGATTGCGCCGACCTGCACCGCCGGGACCGCGACTCGGCGTGGCCGGCGCTGGCCGCGCAACTACGCGACACCGTCGGCACCGCCGACCGCGCCACCCTGCTGGCGACCGCGGCGCTGGCGCTGAGCCAGGTGAACCGGGTGATCGGCGCGGTACACGGGTCGCCGGCGCCGGACTCCGGGCCGCCGACCGCGCTGAACGCGACCCTTGAAATCGACCTCGACGGCGGCTCGATCATGGCGCGTCAATGGCCCAAACATCCGCTGTGTTCGTGTTGACATCGACTGTTGGCAACATCGACGCCTCCGGTGCCTCTCGTCATGGATGATGGTGGAGTGGCAGACATCAAACGAGGGCGGGCGGCTCGCAATGCGAAGCTGGCCAGCCTTCCGGTTGGCATCGCCGGTCGGGCAGCACTAGGACTCGGCAAACGCCTGGCTGGCAGGTCCAAGGACGAAGTCACCGCCGAACTCATGGAGAAGGCGGCCAACCAGCTGTTCACGGTGCTCGGTGAACTCAAAGGCGGCGCGATGAAGGTCGGCCAAGCCCTCTCGGTGCTGGAAGCCGCCATTCCCGAGGAATACGGCGAGCCCTACCGCGAGGCGCTGACCAAGCTGCAGAAGGACGCCCCGCCTCTGCCGGCCCACAAGGTGCACCGGGTGCTCGACGCCCAGTTGGGCACCCGGTGGCGGGACCGGTTCAGCGCGTTCGACGACACCCCGGTGGCGTCGGCCAGCATCGGGCAGGTGCACAAAGCGGTGTGGTCGGACGGCCGCGAGGTCGCCGTGAAGATCCAATACCCCGGTGCCGACGAAGCGCTGCGCGCCGACCTGAAAACCATGCAGCGCATGGTCGGGGTGCTCAAGCAGCTGTCGCCCGGGGCCGACGTGCAAGGTGTCGTCGACGAGCTGATCCAGCGCACCGAAATGGAGCTCGACTACCGCCTCGAGGCCAACAACCAGCGCGCCTTCGCCAAGGCCTACCAAGACGATCCGCATTTCGCGGTGCCGCACATCGTGGCCAGCGCGCCCAAGGTGGTCATCCAGGAGTGGATCGACGGCGTGCCGATGGCCCATATCATCCGCAGCGGCAGCACCGAAGAACGCGACCTGATAGGCACCCGGCTCGCCGAGCTCACCTTCGACGCGCCGCGCCGGGTGGAGATGATGCACGGCGACGCCCACCCGGGCAACTTCATGCTGCTGCCCGACGGCCGGATGGGTGTGATCGACTTCGGCGCGGTGGCGCCCTTGCCCGGCGGCTTCCCGATCGAACTGGGCATGACGATGCGCCTGGCCCGGGAGAAGAACTATGACCTGCTGTTGCCGACGATGGAGAAGGCCGGGTTCATCCAGAGGGGACAACAGGTGTCGGTGCGCGACATCGAAGACATGCTGCGCCAGTACGTCGAGCCGGTCGAAGTCGAGGTCTTTCATTACACCCGCAAGTGGCTGCAGAAGATGACCGCATTCGAGATCGACCGGTCGGTGTCCCAGATCAGGACGGCGCGCCAACTCGATCTGCCGGCGAAGCTGGCCATCCCGATGCGGGTCATCGCCTCGGTGGGCGCGATCCTCTGCCAGCTCGACGCGCATGTGCCGATCAAGGCGCTGTCGGAAAGCCTCATCCCGGGTTTCACCGAACCGGACTCCGTCGTCGTTTAAGCCGCGACGTGCTTACGCGGGCGTCCGCGCGCCCGCTTGGTGTCCACGACCGCGCCGCGGTCGAAGATCTCGCCGCCCCAAACCCCCCACGGCTCACCGCGCTGCAGTGCAGTGGCCAGGCACTGCCGCCGGACCGGGCACTGCGCGCACAGCGCCTTGGCGTACTCGAGGTCGGCCGGGTGCTCAGAGAACCACAGGTCCGGATCGCCGAGACGACATGGCCATATCGGCCGCTGATCGCCGGCTGTCGGGCTTGGCATGGCTGCACACCTACTTCCTGGTCGAACGGGAATCTTCGGGGAGATCCGGACCAGGTTCGGCGGTGACAAGACAATGGCCACGGATCCTGCTGCTCGGGTCCGCGGCCGAATGGTTGATCGGGTCGGGCTAGCTGAACCCTCGATCCACGGACGCGTCGCTCGCAGCGGCGGCATAGCGACGATGCGCTGCCGTCAGTTTGGCGGCAGCGTTCGCGGCGTGGCGGGTGCTCATTGTCAAGAGCCTAAACTGCCCCGGCAGCGGGTCACAACGGATTTTCTGAGCTGGGGTTTCGCGCGGCTAGCTGGCACGCGACCGGTCGCGGACCAGTCGCAGCACGTCCGGACCGTACTGCTCCAGTTTGCGCGCCCCGATACCCGGTATCGCCACCAGTTCGGCGTCACTGCCCGGCAGCAGCTCGGCGACGGCGATCAGCGTGTTGTCGGTGAACACCACGTAGGCCGGAACGTCGAGTTCTTTGGCGGTGTGCAGCCGCCACTCCTTGAGTGCGAGCAGCAGTTCCTCGTCGATGTCGGCCGCGCAGGTCTGGCATCGGCGCAACATGACAGCGGCGGGGGTGGTGAGCGTCTTGTTGCAGATCCGGCAGCGTGACGCGGCTTCGCGCTTACGCCGGGATCGACCGGAACCCGTATCGGATCGGGTCTGGGGAGCGATGCCGTTGAGGAATCGCGACGGCTTGCGGCCTTGACGTCCGCCAGGATTGCGCGCCAGCGCCCAACTGAGTGTCAGATGCACCCGCGCCCGGGTGATCCCGACGTACAGCAGCCGGCGTTCCTCTTCGACCGGTTCGCTCTCACCACCGTGGGCCAGCGCATGAGAAATGGGCAGGGTCCCGTCGGCCAGCCCGACCAGATACACCGCATCCCATTCCAGCCCCTTGGCGGCGTGCAATGACGCCAGCGTGACGCCCTGCACGATCGGCGCGTGGCGGGCGTCGGCTCGTACCCGCAGCTCAGCCAGCAAATCAGGCAAGTCCAGGGCGGGCCGTTGCGTCACCTCGTCATCGACCAGCTCGGCCAGCGCGGTCAGCGCCTCCCAACGCTCGCGTGCCCGCACACCGGAGGGCGGCTGGCCGGTCAGGCCCAACGGTTCCAGGATCGAACGAACCAGCTCCGGCAACTCGCCCGATACGCCGCGCTCCGCCGCTCGCCGCAGCGCGAGCAGCGCCTGCCGGATCTCCTGCCGGCTGAAAAAGCCTTCGCCGCCGCGCACCTGGTAGGGGATGCCGGCCTCGGTCAACGCCTCCTCGTACACCTCGGACTGGGCGTTGATGCGGTAGAGCACCGCGATCTCAGCCGGCGCGGTGCCGGCAGCGATGAGCTGCGATATCGACGCCGCCACCCCGGCGGCTTCGGCGACTTCGTCGGGATACTCGCGGAACGCCGGAGCCGGGCCGGGATCCCGCTGGCCGACCAGATGAAGTTTGCTGCCCGCCACCCGGCCCCGGGCGTCGGCGATCACCCGGTTGGCCAGCGACACCACCTGCGGCGTGGAGCGGTAGTCACGCTCCAACCGCACCAGGGTGGCGTCGGGGAATCGCCGCGAAAACTCCAGCAGGTAGCGCGGCGAGGCGCCGGTGAACGAGTAGATGGTCTGGTTGGCGTCGCCGACGACGGTCAGATCGTCGCGGTCGCCCAACCAGGCCGACAGCACCCGCTGCTGCAACGGGGTGACGTCTTGGTATTCGTCGACGACGAAGCAGCGATACCGGTCGCGGAACTCCTCGGCGACCGCGGCGTCGTCTTCGATCGCCGCCGCGGTGTGCAGCAGCAGGTCATCGAAGTCGAGCAGCGTGAGCCCGTCACCGCGGGCTTTGAGCGTCTCGTAGGTCGCGTACACGCCGGCGACCGCGGCAGCATCGAGCGGGGTGTCGCGGCCGAGGGCGCCGACGGCGGCCGGATACTGCTCGGGGCTGATCAACGATGCCTTGGCCCACTCGATCTCGCCGGCCAGATCACGGACGTCGTCGGTGCTCAGCTGCATGCCGGCACGGTTGCCGGCCCGGGCCACCACCGGAAACTTGCTATCCAGCAGCTGCCAACCGCCGTCCCCGACGACACGGGGCCAGAAGTACCGCAGCTGCCGGTGCGCGGCGGCGTGGAAGGTCATCGCCTGTACGGCGCCCACTCCGGTGTGCGCGGCGGCCCCCAGCGCCCGCAAGCGGGCCCGCATCTCACCGGCGGCACGCTGGGTGAACGTCACCGCGAGCACCTGCCCGGCACCGACATGACCGGTCGCGACCAGCTGGGCGATTCGGTGGGTGATGGTGCGGGTCTTGCCCGTGCCCGCTCCGGCGAGCACGCACACCGGTCCGCGCGGCGCCAGCACCGCCTCGCGCTGTTCGTCGTCCAGGACGGCGATCAGGGGGTCGACGGTCACCGGCATGGCGTCCATCTTGGCAGCGCTGCCTGACAATGTCGGCGCAGCGCCACACCCCGAATAATCTGCAGGCAATACTGAGCCGACCGGATATGTTCACACATCTATGACCACTAGCGCGCTGACCATGTACACGACGTCCTGGTGCGGGTACTGCCACCGGCTCCGAACGGTGCTCAAAAGCGCCGGAATCGCCTACGACGAAGTCGACATCGAACAGGATCCGGCCGCGGCAGCGTTCGTCAGCTCGGTGAACGGCGGCAACCAGACAGTACCGACGGTGAAATTCCCCGACGGGTCGACGCTGACCAATCCAAGCGCCGCCGAGGTCAAGGCGAAGCTGGCTGATCTGGCGGGCTGACCGTCTCCCCCGCCGCGGCCCAGGACTCGATGATCTGCCGGGCGATCGAGATCGACCCGGGCAGCAGGAGTGGGGAGTTCGAGGTGGTGGTCCAGTCCCCGGCAGTGAGCGCCGCGCGGACCTGTTCGCGGGTGAACCAGGCGGCCTCGGCGATCTCACCGTCGTTGAAGGCGAAGTCCTGCTGCGGGTCGCCGACCGCGTGGAAGCCGACCATCAGTGAGCGCGGGAAGGGCCACGGCTGGCTGCCCAGGTAGCGCACGTCGCGCACCGTGAGACCGATCTCTTCTCGGATCTCCCGCACCACACATTGTTCGAAGGACTCACCGGCTTCGACGAACCCGGCCAGCAGCGAGAACATCCGGTCCGGCCACACCGTCTGACGAGCGAGCACAGCGCGATCGCCGCCGTCGTGGACCAGGCAGATGACCGCCGGGTCGATGCGCGGGAACTCCTCGTGACCGGTCAGCGGGTTCACCCTGGCCCAGCCGCCGCGGACCGGTCTGGTCGGTGAACCGTCGACCGCGCTGAACCGAGCGTTGTCGTGCCAGTTCAGCAGGGCGGTGGCCGACGACACCAGCTGCGCGCTGACGTCGTCGAAGAGCTGGCCCGCACGGCGAAGGTCGGCCGCGTCGGCCTCGACGCCTTCTGGAGCCTCCAGCGCGCCCCGGATCGCCCACACGTGCCGGCCATCGTCCAGACGGCCCAGAAAGACCGCATCTGGCGGTGGTTTGTCGGCGAGCCCGATCGCCGCGCCCAGCACCACCCGGCCGTCGGCGACGAGCACCCGGTTGCGGGCGTCCACCCGCAACAGTGCGGCGTGCGCCCAGCCTGCGCTCGCGGCCTCCACGTCGGTGCGCACCTGATCGGCGCGATCGGCGCCGACGCGGGACAGCAGCGGGATGTTGGTCAGCTGAAAGTTCACGACGCGGCTACTGCTTTTCGTGGCGACCCGCTGCGCCCGGCTTCGCCGCGCTTACGATCGCCACCTGCCCTTCGTGGCGACCCGCTGCGCCCGGCTGCGCCGCGCTGGCGATCGCCACCTAGGTCCCCACGCTGCGGATGTAGAGCAGTCGGTCACGGGCCTCGACCGCGTCGGCCTCGGGCGCATCGACGCGCAGGAGCCGGCCATCCCGGACCACACCGAGCACGATGTCGCGCAGATGCCGCGGCGACCCACCGACCTCGGCCTGCTCGACCTCCCGTTCGGCGATCGCGAAACCGGCCTCCGGCGTGAGCAGGTCCTCGATCATCTCCACGACGGTAGGTGTGGTGGTTGCGATACCGAGCAGCCGCCCGGCGGTCTCCGAGGAAACCACCACCGAGTCCGCTCCCGACTGCTGCAGCAGGTGCTGATTCTCAGCCTCCCGGATCGAGGCGATGATCTTGGCGTCAGGCGCGATTTCGCGGCCGGTCAGCGTGACCAGCACGGCGGTGTCGTCGCGGCCGGTGGCCACGATGATCGAGGCGGCGTGCTGCGCGCTGGCCAACCGCAGCACATCGGATCTGGTCGCATCGCCTCGGACGGTCACCAGCCCGGCGGCCGACGCGTGGTCCAACGCTGCCTGGTCGGTGTCGACAACGACGATGTCACCGACGGCCACATTGTCGCTGACCATCGCGGTGACCGCCGTCTTGCCCTTGGTTCCGTAGCCGACGACGACGGTGTGGTTGCGCACGGTGCTCCTCCAACGCTGAATCTTCCACGCCTGCCGGGATCGTTCGGTGAGCACCTGAAGGGTCGTGCCGACCAGGACGACCAGGAACATGATGCGCAGCGGCGTGATAATCAAAATGTTGGCCAGACGCGCGGACTCGGATAACGGCGTCACGTCACCGTAGCCGGTGGTCGTCAGCGACACCGTCGCGAAGTACAGGCAATCAAGAAACGACAGACGCATCTGGCGGACGTCGGTATAGCCGTCCCGATCGAGGTAGACGGTCAGCACCGCGACCGCCAACGCGAGCAGCGCGGCCACCACCCGCCGCGAAATGGCCTCGGCCGGACCGACACGGCTTTCCGGTATACGCAGCACGCCGACCAGTTCAAAACCGGGTAGTGCGGTCAGCTTGTCCTCGAGACCAATCCGCCGCCGCCAGCTAATGCTGCCCACCGTTGCTCGGGCCGACGTGGCGCACGACACAATGTAACCATGACCGCCATAACGCCCGTGGATACACGCCGCTCGAACGAGACGACCGCATACCGGTTGGCAGCAATGCTGATTGGCACCGGCTCCCTGCACTTCTTGGCGCCCAAGCCGTTCGACACCATCGTCCCCGTCGAGTTGCCCGGCAGCCAGCGCACCTACACCTATGTGTCCGGCGTCGCGGAGATCGTCACCGGCGGGCTGCTGCTGGCTCCACGCACCCGCCGGCTCGGCGCGCTCGCCGCCGCATCGTTGTTCATCGCGGTCTTCCCCGGGAATTGCAACATGGTCCGGCTGTGGTGGCCTCGTTCGTGGCCGATGCGACTTGTCGCACTGGCCCGCCTGCCATTGCAGATCCCGATGATCACCGCCGCGCTGAAAGTCAGGCGCACCTCCTGACCTGACCGGCTAACAGCGCGGCCAACTCAGCGGGATCGGGAACCCGTTCCGGGACGACTGTGGCGCCGGACCGTACGTAGTGAAATGCGGTGCGCACCTTGTCCTCGGGGCAGTCGTATAACGCCGCCCACGCCATCCGGTAGACCCCGAGCTGGACGGCGGCCTGCCGAAGCGCCTCCGGCCCACGCGGCCGCTCCCCGGTCTTCCAGTCCACGACCGTGGCGCCGCCGTCGGGTTCGACGAACACGGCGTCGATACGGCCGCGTACCACGGTGTCGCCGATGACCGTCTCGAACGGCACCTCGACCGCGATCGGTGTGCGCGCCGCCCACATCGAGGCGCGAAACGCGGCCTGCAACGCCGCCAGTTGGTCACCGTCGACCTCGGCGGTGTCGGTGTCGGCGGCGCCGGGCAGATCCCCGAGCTCGATAAGCCGCTCGGCGCAATAGAACCGCTGCACCCACTCGTGAAAAGCGTTGCCCAGCGAGGCGTTCGGGTCCGGACGGGCCGGTAGCCGCCGGGTGAGCCGCTGTCTGGCGCCGGCCGGGTCGCGAGCCAAGTCGACCAGTCCGCTGACCGACAACTGCCCTGGTAGCACCGGCGCCGATGACGCCGCCTGCGCGGCACTGTCGCGCTCGGCGAGCAGCGCGTCGACATCACGCACCCAGCCCTCGGTGTCGGCGTCACCGGGCTGAACGGGTGCATCCTCGACCATCGCCGCCATCACCATCTGTGCGCCCCGCTCTACGTCGCCGCGACGAAGGCCGAGCGGGTCAGCCGGCCACACCGCTTCAGAGGCGTTGACGCACAGTGGGTTTCTCTCACCTGCCGCCGGGGCCGGTGCCCAGTGCTCCACCACCCCGCAGTGCTGGGCGTTGACGTCCGGGGGGTCGATGACATCTTTGAGTTCGGTCAGGAACTCCGACGGTCCGCGGGGCTTGATCCCACTGGCACCCCAGTGGTGACCGGAGAGCAACAGGGTGTCCTCGGCGCGGGTAATCGCCACATACAGCAGCCGGCGCTCCTCATCGATGCGGCGCTGCTCGAGCTGGCGGCGATGCGCGTAGATCTCATCGGACAGTTGTTTTCGGTTCGTCACCGCCGTGGTGTCCAAGACGGGCACGCCCGGTGCGCCCGTCGACGCGCGATCGCCCCGCAGCAGCGGCGGCAGGTCCCCGGCGTCGGTCAGCCAGGTTCGCTTGGACGCGGTCGAGGGGAACACGCCTGTCGACAGGTGCGGCACCGCCACCACCTGCCATTCCAATCCTTTGGCGGCGTGGACGGTGAGCACTTGAACCCGGTCCCGTGCGACGACGAGTTGGGCCGGCGGCAAGCCGTTCTCCACAACCGCGGCGGCATCCAGGTAGCCCAAGAGACCGGACACGGTCGGGGCGGCGGCGCGCCCGGCGTAACCGCTGACCACGTCGGCGAAGGCGTCGAGATGTTCGGCGCCCGTCCATCCGGCGCTGGCCGCGCCGTCCTGAGACGACGGCATGCCGCGCGCCGCCCGCACTTCGCACTCCACACCCATGACCTGGCGCACCGCGGCGGTGAGGTCGGGCAGTGGTTGACCCAGATGGGTCCGCAGCGCTGTCAACTCGTCGCGCAACGCCGTGATCCGCCGGTATCCGGCCGCTGAATAACCGCCGGCGGCCCCCGGGTCGGCGAGGGCGTCGGCCAAACACGCCGCCTCTGCCGAGCCGGCACCGCCGGAGCCGCTCAGCGCGACCGCACGTCGCCACAACGCCGCAAGGTCGCGCCCGCCGAGGCGCCACCGCGAGCCGGTGAGCACCCGCATCGCCGCCGCGCCGGCCGTCGGGTCGGCTACCAGCCGGAGCATCGCCACCACGTCGGCAACTTCCGCAATGGACAGCAGGCCCGCCAATCCCACCACCTCGACGGGGATGCCGCGCGCGCGGAGAGCGTCGGCCATCGGCGCGGCATCGGCGTTGCGGCGCACCAACACCGCGGCGGTCGGAGGTGCCACACCATCGGCCCAGGCGCGCTCATAGTGGCCGGCCAGGTGATCGGCGACCCAGCCGCGTTCGGCTTGGACGTCTTCGAGCAACGCGCACCGGACAGCACCGGAAGCCGCATTCGGGCGTGCGCGCAGTTCCCGCACCGCCACCGAACGTCGCCGCGCCTCTGCCGAGACCGCGTTGGCCAGCCGCAGAACCCGGGGCGGATTGCGCCAGCTGGTGCGCAGCTCGAGGATCGGCGCCGGGCTGCCGTCGGACCGCGGGAAGTCGGTGGCGAACCGCGGCAGATTGGTCGCCGCCGCGCCCCGCCATCCGTAAATCGACTGGATCGGGTCACCGACGGCGGTGAGCGCCAAGTCGTCGTCGAGCCCGCCGCCGAACAGCGCGGACAAGGCAATTCGCTGAGCATGTCCGGTGTCCTGGTACTCGTCGAGCAGCACCACCCGGTAGCGGCTCCGCAACCGGGTACCGATCTGCGGGAAGGAGGAGCCCAACCGTGCCGCCAACGCCATCTGCAACCCGAAGTCCATGACCTTGTCCGCACGCATCCGCTGGTGTAGCGCCTCGATCAACGGCACCAGCACCGCGCGCTCGCTTTGCACCGCCGACAGCCGCAGCAACCACTGGTTGGGGCCGCGTTCGCGCTGGTAAGGACCCGCCGGCAAGGTGTGCACCAGGCGTTGCAGCTCGACATGGGTATCGCGCAGCTGCTCGGTGTCCACCAGGTGTTCGGCGAGCTGACCGCTGAGCCGCAGGACCATCGAGGTGACCGCGGCCGGGTCCTTATCGGTGTGCAGCTCACCGCGATAGCCGTTGACGACGTCGAATGCGAGCTGCCACAGCTCGGTCTCGCTGAGCAGCCGGCTGTCGGGCTCGATTCCCAGCAGTAACCCGTGATCGCGCAGCAATTGGCCGGCGAAAGCATGATAGGTGCTGACCGCGGGGCCGCGCTCAGGCTCGATGGATAAGTCGGCGGCCAGGCCGGCACCGGCCAGCCGGCCCAGCCGTGAGCGGACACGGCGCAGCAGCTGCCCGGCGGCCTTGCGGGTGAATGTCAAGCCGAGCACTTGATCGGGCTGCGCGTAGCCGTTGGCGATCAGCCACACCACCCGGGCTGCCATGGTTTCGGTTTTCCCGGCGCCGGCACCGGCGATGACGACCAGCGGCCCGGGCGGCGCGGCGATCACGGCGGCCTGCTCGGCCGTCGGCTCGAACAGCCCTAAAGCCTCGGCGAGCTCGGCCGGACTGTAGCGGGCACCGGACCTGGTCATGCCGGTCCTTGCGGTGTGCCGTGGGCGGGGCAGCTCGGCCGAACGGGGCAGTGCCCGCACCCGTCGTTGACCCGGGCGACGAACTCGGGTCCGGCGGTGGCGGCCGCGGCCCGCTGAACCGCCATCCGCCATTCGTCGCGGATCGGCGGCGTCAACGGGTCCTGCTCGCGCTCGACAGCGCCGCTCGCCCCGTTCCGGGCCAGATAAACCAGCCGAGCGCCGCCGGGTTCGTCGCCATGCGGAAGCAGCCCGTCGGCCACCGCCAACTGATACATCGCCAGCTGGGCGTGCCGCTGTGCGTCGTCCTTGCTGACCGGCGTCTTGCCAGTCTTGATGTCGACGATCACCAGGCGGCCCGCTGCGTCGCGTTCGACCCGGTCGGCCCGGCCGCGCAGCCGCACCCGCGGCGTGCTGTCAGCGGTGGTGTCGACGAACCCGTCGGCGTCGACCTCCACGCCGACTTCGGTGAGCTCGCGCCGGGTCCGGGATCGCCACTCGACGAACGTCTGGATCATGGCGCGATGCCGCGCCAGCTCATTGGCCGAATACCACGGTGAATCGAACGGCAGCTCCGCCCACACCCGATTGAGGTCGTCGAGCAGCCCGGCTTCACTCTTGGCCGGATCGCTGATCAGCGCGTGCAGCACCGAGCCGGTGGCCGAGCGCAGATCCGGCAGGCCGGCGCCGCCGTGCCGCTCGGCCAGCCACCGCAGAGGACAATCGGTCAACGTCTGCAGACTCGACGGCGTCAGCGTGACCACGTGGTCGTCGCCGCGCCACAGTGGCTCACTCGTGCTGACCGGCGTCATTCCATACCACTGCGCGGGGTCGGCTCCCGGCACACCGGCGCGGGCCAGCCGCGCCAATTGCGCTGCGGCGCTTGTGCGATCCGTGTCGTTTACCGCCCCTTCCGGTGCGCACACCACACTGCGCAGCCGGCCGACGACTGCCGGCGCCGACAACAACCGCGGCGCTGACACAGCCGGTAGTGGGTCACCGGTGCCGGCAACCGACTCGGCGAGCTCGAAGAAGAATCCCGACGGCAGCGCCACCCCAGCCTCCGCACCCCGGCTTTCCCCGGCTTCGCCGTCGACCGCCGTCACCAGCAGCCTGCGGCGGGCCCGGCCGAGGGCGGCGATCAACAAGCGGCGTTCGTCGGCCAGCAGCGGCGCACGCACCGAAACGTCGTCGGGGACGCCGTCGATGACGTCGAGCAGTCGCTGGGTGGCCAGCACGCCACCGCGCGGGACGGTGTTCGGCCAGAGCCCATCCTGCAGACCGGCGATGACCACCACGTCCCACTCGCGGCCCAGCGCCGCGTGCGCGCTGAGCACACTGACTTCCTCCGCCGGCGACACAGGTTCAGCGCTGACAAGCGGCAGCCCCAGCGTGGTGACGTGGTCGATGAGCCCCCGCAGTGACGCTCCGGACGTGCCGGACACGTACTGATCGGCAGCGTCGAACAGCGCTGTAACGGTGTCCAGGTCGCGGCCGGCGCGGCGACCCGCGAATCCGCCGCGCTCGCTGGCCACCAGCCAGCGCTGCTGCAGACCGGTCCGTTGCCATGCCTGCCACAGCGTGTAGCGCGGATCCTGACTTCGCCGGTGGCAGCGGGCCGCCGCGTGCAGCACCGCGCGGACCCTCCGCACCGGGCTGGCCTGTGCAGCAGGAAGCGGCAACGGTTCGGCTCCGGTCAGAACAGTGACCAGCCGGGCATCGAAACCTTCACCGGAGTCACCGGTTTCGCCCTGGCACAGCGCCCGGCGAAGCTGGCGCAGCGACACCGGGTCGACCCGACCAATCGGGCCGGTCAACAGCGTCAACGCCCGCTCGGGCGCCAGCCCGTCGGTCGTCGCCGCCAGCACCGTCAGCAGGCTCTGCACAGCGGGGTGCTCGCACAGGGCACCGCCGGACGGCGGCGCAGCGACCGGCACGCCGGCTCTGGCCAGGACCCCTGACATTGCGCCGGCCGAACGCGGCACCGATCGCACGATCACCGCCATCTGTGACCACGGCACGCCGTCGAGCAGGTGCGCGCGACGCAGCGTATCGGCGATCAACGTCGCCTCTGCGTACGCCGACCCGGCCAGCCGTACGGTCACTGCCCCGTCATCGGTTGCTGCACTGATGATTTCGCTGACGCCGACACCTGGCAGCCGGCGGGCCACGGTGTTGACGGCCTGCGCTACGGCAGCCGAGCAGCGATGTGAGCGGGTCAGCGTCACGACCGGCGAGTCACCGCCGAGCAACGCGGCGGGCTCGGCACCGCGGAAGCCGAAAACCGCTTGACTGCGGTCACCGGCGATCAACGTCACTTGCGCGCCGTCGGCCAGTACCCGGACCAGTCGAGCCGCCTGCGAATCGAGTTGTTGAGCGTCGTCGACCAGCAGGATCCGCAGCCGTGCCCGCTCGGCGGCCAGCAATTCCGGGTCGACGGCGAAGGCCTCAAGGGCGGCGCCGACCAGTTCCGCGGCTCCCAGCGCCGGAATCGTGGCCTGCGGAGCCGCCATTCCGGCGGCGGCGCGCAGCAGCATCACCTGCTCGTACTGTTGGGCGAATCGGCCAGCGGCAGTCCACTCGGGCCTGCCGCGCAGCCGGCCCAGCCGCTGCAGACGCAGCGGCTCCACCCCACGTTCGGCACACCGAGTGAGCAAGTCACGGAGCTCGGTGGCGAAGCCAGCGGTGGTCAGCGCGGGTCGCAGGTGCTGCGGCCAGGGCACCTTTGCGGCGGCGCCGTCGCGCAGATCACCAGCCAGCAGTTCACGGATGACGGCGTCCTGTTCGGCGGTGGTGATCAGTCGCGGCGGTGGCTGCTCTGCGCGGATGGCGGCCAGCCGCAACACCGCGAACGCGTAGCTGTGTACCGAGCGCACCAGCGGTTCGCGGATCACGGCGGGACGCGACCGGTCGGCAGTGGGCCGCAGCAGCGCCGCGGTCAGCGCGCTGCGCGCCGGCACCCCGAGCCTGCCGGTGCCGGTGAGCAGCAGAACCGATCGTGAATCGGCACCGGCGGCGATGTGGGCGGCCGCCGCATCGACCAGCAGACTGGTCTTCCCGGTGCCCGGGCCGCCGATGATGCGCAGCACACCACGCGCATTCGGGTTCAACGCCGCGCGCGCCTCGTCGCCCCAGAGGTATGCCATGACGGCATGACAACATAAGGGTCCGACAAGTTGGCGGATCAGCGATGCCAGCGGACCGGTCCGGCCCACAGCGGCGGTTGTTCGCTCGGCTGGTGGCGGCGGGTTGCGGGTATCGGTGACGCCGGAGGCTCTGGATCAGCCGGCGCGGTGTTGCGGTCGTGATCGGCGCGGCGGATCGGATCTCTCAGCAAGGTGTAGGCGGCCAGAACCTGCCGCAATTGTTCGTCGGCTGCGGGAGTTGTTGTCGCCGAACGCGTATCCGGATGGTGAGCCCGCAACTGGCGGCGATAGGCCTGGGTGATTTCGGCGTCAGTTGCCGTGCGCGGGACGCCGAGCACCGCGTAAGGGTCGGTCATAGGGGCACCGCTCTTCCTGCGCCGGCGGCGAGACGCCGGGTGGGCGCCTGCGCAGGACGACGCGGGCGCCCACCCGGAAATTCGATGACTTTGTCAGCACGACAGTCACCGGGTGCCAATGATCCGTCGGCGCATCACCTCCTCGATGTAGACAGCAGGTCGATCTGTCAGGCGTTGATCGAGTGTTGCTCGCCGTTGTGGTTGATCTCGATGCGCCGCGGCTTGGCCTTTTCGGCCACCGGGATCGCGAGTCGCAGGACACCATCGTGGTAGCTGGCCTCGATCTTGTCGGTGTCGAGCTGGTCGCCGAGGAACAGCTGCCGGCTGAAGACGCCGCGCGGGCGCTCAGCGGACACCATCTCCCGGTTCTGATCCAGGCCCGGACGTTCGGCCCGGACCGTCAGCACGTTGCGCTCAACGTCGAGACCGAGCGAGTCGGCGTCGACACCGGGCAGATCGAACTCGACGATGAACCGTTCGCCGTCACGCCAGGCGTCCATCGGCATGACCGCCGGCCTGGCCGCCGTACCCAGCACCTGTTGCGTCCAACGGTCGAGATCACGGAACGGATCTGTGCGCATGAGCACCATTTTTTCCCTTCCTTTTGAGAGCCGATAACCTGTGTCGTCAGACATAGGTTATTAATAGCACCTTCTCACGTCGGACGCAAGGACCGGAGGCCGATTTATCCGGTTGGACGAGCAACCAACGGGGTCTCCACCGTTGACAGTTGCTCTTAGGATGCTGCACTGCTGCTTTCAGGATCTGATGACAGGTGCGCAGCTAAGAATCTTCTTCGACGAGCTCAGATTTTGAGTATCATTCATGATAAGTTCTCTACAAGCTCACTGCGTCCACCTCGACGAACGGAGAAGCGGTTGGCCGGCGACTCGCGGTCCGCGCGCGGCGTGTACGGCATCTCGGTGGCGGCCGAGCTGTCCGGCGTCGGGCCGCAAACCCTGCGACTCTACGAGCGATGGGGATTGTTGACACCGTCTCGCACTGCCGGCGGGACCCGAAGATACAGCGATGACGACCTCGACCGACTCAAGCAGATCGCCGAGCTCGTGGAGCATGGCATCAACCTCGCCGGAATCGCCCGGATCCTGGACTTGGAGACCAGAAACAGCCAACTCAAGTCGGACAACACCGCACTGCAATTAGACAATGCCAAGCTCAAGGCCGACCAGAAGTCGACGGCAGGCAGTGGGCAGCCCGGTCGCCGTGCGCCGATGAGAGGCCGGTAGCTGACGCGGTTCTCGCAGCGGCTGGCACCATCGACGGGTGCCCCGTGACCTTCATGTCTCCCGTTACGGTCCGCCCGGACCGGTGCGGGTCCTGGCGATTCACGGCCTGACCGGACACGGTCAGCGATGGCAGGAATTCGCCACGCGACAGCTTGGCGAGATCCCGGTAGCGGCGCCGGATCTGCTTGGGCACGGCTACTCGTCGTGGGCGGCACCGTGGAACATCGACGCCAACGTGCAAGCTCTGGTCACGCTGCTCGATGAGCAGGCCGACGCGCCGGTGCTGGTCGTGGGGCATTCGTTCGGCGGCGCAATGGCTTTGCATCTGGCCGCAGCGCATCCCGATCGGGTAGCCGCGTTGGTGCTGCTCGACCCGGCCATAGGACTGGACGGTAGATGGATGGCCGAGATCGCCGATGCGATGCTGTCCTCCCCTGACTACCGAGACGCCGCGGAAGCCCGGGCGGAGCAGGCGAATGGCGCGTGGGCCGACGTCGACGCTGATGTGCTCGACACCGAACTCGACCATCACCTCATCGCGTTGCCGACCGGACGGTGCGGCTGGCGGATCAGCTTGCCCGCGATGATGTCGTACTGGAGCGAGCTGGCCCGCGACATGGTGCTTCCACCGGTAGGCATCCCGACGACTCTGATGCGCGCACTGCGAACCGCACCGCCCTACGTGTGCGCCGAGCTCATCGAAGGTCTGCGGCACCGTCTTGGCACTGATTTCCGGCTGTTGGACGTCGACTGCGGGCACATGATCGCGCAAGCCCGACCCGCGGAAGTTGCCGCAGTCATCCGCGAAAGATTGAGCGAGCATGGCGCCGATCACTGACGAGCAGATCGAGCGGGTACGAGCGCTGGTGGCGGGCATACCCGCCGGCCGGGTCGCCACCTACGGTGACATCGCCGCTGCCGCAGAACTTTCCAGCCCTCGAATCGTCGGCTGGATCATGCGGTCGGATTCCGCCGACCTGCCATGGCACCGGGTAATCACCGCATCCGGTCGACCGGCCCCGCATTTGCGGAGCCGACAGCTCGAGCTACTGCGCGCTGAAGGCATCCTCGCCGTTGACGGCAGGATCGCGCTGCGGGAAATCCGCTACCGGCTGTCCGGCTGAGCACGTCAGAGGACCAGTCGGACCAACGCCGCAGTGCGGGCCAGCCCGGGGAACGCGGCCGCGGTCGAGCGTGGGTGCAACGCATGTACGGCCAAACGAAAGATCAACGCGCGCAACAACATCTGCGGCCATTCCGGCAGGGCATCCCAGCGCTCGATGAGTCCGTCGTCGGCCTCACCCCACGACAGCGCATCGACGACCACCACCCCCGCCGCCCACGACGCGGGCCGCCAATAGGGGGTGATGTCGGTAATTCCGGGCGCGGCAGTGCCGGCGAAGAGCACCGTTCCGTACAGATCACCATGCACCAGCTGGTTGGGGCTTTTGGTCGGCTTCCGCAGCTCCGCCAGCTGTTCGATGAGGTCGACCGAGCGCTGGGCATCCGCGGTGGTCGGGGCCAGCCGCGCGCCCGGCGTCACCGATTGCAGCGGTCGGTCCTCCCATGCGGCCCGGTCGGCGGCGATGAACACATCGACGTCAGCCCATGGCGCCGTAGGCCCCTGGGTGAGGAACCGAGGGCGTTCCAATTTTCCGGTGGCTTCGTGCAGCCGCACCGCGGCCGAGACCACTTCGTCGTGTCGGGGCTCCGGGTTGCCGGCCACGAAAGTGTCTGCCCGCCAACCCGACACAACGTAGCGGCCGTCGGTGGAACGGACCGGTCGAGCCAGCCGGACACCGTCGACGAACAAGGTTTCGCGAACCCGCGCGGACCACGCGGCACGGGCGTGATCTGCCACCATCGACAGCACCACCTCGCCGCACCGCCAGCCGCCCTCCCAGCTGCCACCCAGCGGCACCGGCCGCACACCACTAAGCCCGAATGCCGCCAGCACATGGTCGGGTGGCGGCTCCAATGTCACAGGGTCAGCGTAACGGTGCCCGACATCGTCGCCGGGCTAGTACATCACCATGTCGGGTTGCATCTGTTTGGCCCATGCCACGATTCCGCCCTGCAGGTGCACTGCGTCAGAGAAGCCGGCCTTCTTCAGCGCGGCCAGCGCCTCGGCGGACCGAACGCCGGTTTTGCAATACAAGACGGCCGTGCGGTCCTGCGGCAGCTGAGCCAACGCTTCGCCGGAACTGATCAACGACTGCGGAATCAGCCGGGCACCGTCGATGTGGTTGATGTCCCATTCCACCGGTTCGCGGACGTCGATCAGCGCGACTTTCTTGCCGGAATCCAGAAGTTCGCGCAGCTCGCGCGGAGTGATGGTCGAGTCGACGGCCGCATCGGCGGCGTCCTCGGAAACTACTCCGCAGAAGTCGTCGTAGTCGATCAGTTCGGTGATCTTCGGCGTCGACGGATCCTTGCGGATCACGACGTTGCGGTAGGTCATCTCCAGTGCGTCGTAGACCAGCAACCGGCCCAGCAACGGTTCGCCAATGCCGGTGATCAGTTTTATCGCCTCGGTGCCCATCACCGCGGCGATGGAGGCGCAAAGAATGCCAAGGACGCCGCCTTCGGCGCACGACGGCACCATGCCGGGCGGTGGCGGCTCGGGATAGAGGTCGCGATAGTTCAGGCCTCGCCCGTCGGGCGCGTCCTCCCAGAACACCGAGACCTGGCCTTCGAAACGGTAGATCGAACCCCAGACATAGGGTTTGCCGGCCAACACCGCGGCGTCGTTGACCAGGTAACGGGTGGCGAAGTTGTCGGTGCCGTCCAGGATCAGGTCGTACTGTGCGAAAAGCTGCACGGCGTTGTCCGGTTCGAGCCGCACCTCGTGCAACCGCACCTGCACCAACGGGTTGATCGCCGCGATCGAGTCGCGGGCCGACTCTGCCTTGGGCCGTCCGAGGTCGGCCACCCCATGTATGATCTGGCGCTGCAGATTCGACTCGTCGACGATGTCGAAGTCGACGATGCCGATGGTGCCCACCCCGGCCGCCGCCAGGTACAGCAACGCCGGCGACCCTAGACCGCCTGCCCCGATCACCAGCACTCGTGCGTTCTTGAGTCGCTTCTGCCCGTCGACTCCGACGTCGGGAATGATGAGATGCCGGCTGTAGCGCGCGACTTCTTCTCGGGTGAGTTCAGCCGCCGGTTCCACCAGCGGGGGCAACGAAGTCGACACCGAAATCCCCTCGATCCGTATTTGGACGACCGTTCGCCACAACCATCACAGCAGTTGTCCGCGACGACGGCAAACACATCAACGGCGCGTGACCCGCTTTTGCTTCCCGCAGCAAGATTCAGATCAGCTGGTCAGGCAATCGGGTATGGCCAGGGATTGAATCGGCACACTTTGCCGTCGGCCTTGACCCACTCCGGGTCGAAACGGGCCTCGTCGTCGTCGGCCGTGGAGAAGGTTTGCTGCATCATCACCGGGGCGAGGCTGCCCTGCCTGTCACAGGGCTCGTGCCGCTGGTAACCCACAGCGTGTCCGACCTCATGGTTGATCAAATACTGCCGGTAGGACCCGACGTCGCCCTCGAACGGCACCGCCCCGCGGACCCACCGCGCTTCGTTGATGAAAACCCGCGGCTGCGAGTCGGCCCCGAAGACCGGGTTGTAGCAGGAGGTTTCCAGCGGGATCTCGTATCCGCAGCCCTCGCGGACCGTCATCGGGGAGCTGAGCGAAATCCGAAAATCCGGTTTCCCGCTGTCGACGCGCAGGAACGCGAATTGGGGGTTGTGCGTCCAGCTCTTGGGGTTGGCCAAGGTCTGGTCGACCATTCGGACGAATGCATCGTCGCCACCGAAGGCGCTGCCGTCGATGCCGTTTTCCACTTCGACGGTATAGGTGAACACTTTGGCGGTGCCCTGACCGACCTGAACGCCGGCGCCGGGAACGACACGCCAGGTCTTCTCCCCGGCTGGGGTGAACGGTCCGCCGTCCGGCAGCAGGCCGGTGGGAAGGTTGGCGCCGAACTCGGTGAGACCGCGCGGCGGGGCGTCGACGATCGTCGTACCTTTGCCGCCGATGGTCGGCGGCCCCTGCACCGGCCCTTCCGGCGCGGACGCCGGCGCGCTGGTGCCGGTCGCGGTTTGATACACCACCACCACGGTGAGCGCCACCAGAACCGGTAAGGCATAGGCTCGCCAGCCATAGGTGGACACGAACCGGCCCAGCCAGGTCTGTTTGCGCCAGCGACGCCGTTCAGCCCGATTGGAACGAACACGTCCACCGGATCCCCAGGCCAGCGGGTCGCGTTGGGCGCGTAGCGGTTCCCGCCAATCGTCTCGCAGCACCGGCACCTGACCGGTGCCGCGGGTGTGCCGCGGCGGAGATGTCACAGCCCCCAGGATGGCACAGCTGCCGCTGGCTGCGACTCCTAACGCGCCCGACAGCGGCTAACCCGTGCCGGCGCCCTGGGCGTCGATTCGGGCCTCGGTGGCGGCTCACAGCATGAAAACAGGCTGAGATCAGGAAAGGCCGGCGGCTGGGATAGTAGTGTGCGAAGCGATGAGCCGCCCGACTGCGCCACGGCTTGCGGCTGACGAAGCAGAATGAGGATCTATGAGCAATCTCGCGAGGACGGCCGAGAGGCTGAGCGGCGTTGGGGGGCCCAACCGCCGCGGTAACCGGCTGCCCCGCAACGAACGCCGCGGCCAGTTGCTCGTCGCCGCCAGCGAGATCTTCGTCGACCGCGGCTATCACGCGGCCGGCATGGACGAGATAGCGTTACGCGCCGGTGTGAGCAAACCCGTTCTGTATCAACACTTTACGAGCAAACTTGAACTGTACCTGGCGGTGCTCGCGCGTCACATCGACAACCTGGTGTACGGCGTTCGACAGGCGCTGCGGACGACCACCGACAACCGGCAGCGGTTGCGCGCCGCCGTGCAGGCTTTCTTCGATTTCATCGAGCACGACGGTCAGGGCTACCGGCTGATCTTCGAGAACGACAATGTCACCGAACCGCAGGTTGCGGCTCAGGTTCGGGTGGCCACCGAGGCGTGCATCGACGCAGTCTTCGACTTGATCAGCGCCGATTCCGGGCTCGACCCGCACCGCGCCCGGATGATTGCGGTGGGACTGGTCGGTATCAGCGTCGACTGCGCACGCTATTGGCTCGACACTGACCGCCCGATTTCAAAGGAAGACGCAGTAGAAGGCACCGTCTACTTCGCCTGGGGTGGACTGTCACACGTGCCGCTCGCCCGTTCCTAGGCGGCGCTCAAGCGGATTCCGCCCCGATACCAAAGCCGACCCGACGGGCGTCGGCAACGCCGATCTCGACGTAGGCGATCTTCGCGCTGTTGACCAGGAACCGTCGGCCTCGCACGTCGGTCAGACCAAGCACCCCGGTGTCGTCGGCGAAAGCCGCGGTGATCTGTTCCTCGACTTCGGCAGGTGTCTGGGTGCTGCTGAACACCAATTCGCGCGGGCTGTCCGTGATACCGATCTTGACCTCCACGCCGGTCCCTCCGTTCGACTGACTGTGCTCGGGGCGTTCAGCAAGCAGGCTAGTGGACCCGTGCCGGGCGTCTCGACACGCTTCGCCCTCCCCATGTCACTTCTTTCACTCCTATACCATTGACCACATCAGTATCATGAATCACCTCGATGCCGACATCGAGGACTACCCCGACGACGACGACGAGTACACCGATGCGCCCGAGCATCGGTGGCGCGCGATCGCACTCGTCGCCGCCGTTGTGCTGGTGCTTGCCCTGATCGCCACCGCACTGATCGTCAACGGCGGTGACAGCAGCTCGACGTCCGCCACTGTGGCACCGCAGCCGAGCCGAAGCGCGATCGCGACACCCCGCCCGGCCCCGGCACCGCCGCGAGCGCCGCTACCGCGCGAAACGGTGACTACCGTGCCCTCGGCTGTGCCGCCCACCTCTTCCCCGCTTCCAACCCAGGCGGCTCCCAGCACTGCACCGTCGCCGCTGCCCGTGCTGAATCCGCGCACCGTCGTCTACCGGGTGACCGGCACCAAGCAGCTACTGGATTTCGTCAGCATCATCTACACCGACGCGCAGGGGCTACCGCACACCGACTTCAACGTGTCGCTGCCCTGGTCGAAGACGATCGTGTTGAACCCGGGCGTGCAACTCAAGTCTGTCGTTGCCACCAGCCTGGGCGGTCATCTAAATTGCGCGATCACCAACGCCGAAGGGCAGCTGGTCGTCGCGTCGACGAGCGGCGCAATGATCGCCACCTGCACTCGTTAGTCCAGCGCCGCCGTTGGCGCACAGTCCCATAGGTCACACCAGTCACTTGCCGGGAAGAGGTGTCTGTGTGCCCACCTTCGAGCGACAGACGCCCCCAACAACCTGGTTTGTCGCTCGAAGGTGGACACAACGAGTAGCCCGGCCCCGGTGACTGCTGTGGCCGCTGAGACCACAGCGGTCCGGGTTGCGCCGTTCAGGCCAGGCCCAGTTCGCGCATCCGCTCGCCGTGGGTCTGCTGCAGCCGTTCGAAAAAGCCGGCAAGCTGCGGCAGGCCATCGGTGCCGGACACCACCAGATCGACCAGCTCGTCATGGTCGGCCAGGACGTACTGGGCCTGGGTGATCGCTTCGCCGAGCAGGCGCCGCGACCACAGTGCCAGCCGACTGCGTTGCCGGGCGCTGGCAGTCACCGCTTTACGCACTTCGGCCACCACGAACTGCGAATGCCCGGTCTCCGAGAGCACCTGCCGTACCACTTCGGCCACTTCATTGGGCAGGCCGTCGGCGATCTCCAGATAGAAGTCGGCGGCTAAGGCGTCACCGACATAGGTCTTGACCAGCGCCTCGAGCCAGGTGCTCGGCGTGGTGAGGCGATGGTAATTGTCGATCACCGGCGCGAACTTTCCCATCGACGCGACCACGTCGCCGCCGCGGCGCTCGAGCGAATCTCGCAGTAAGTCGTAGTGGCCCATCTCGGCGGCCGCCATGCTTGCCATCGAAATCCGGCCACGCAGGTCCGGGGCCATCCGCGCTTCGTCGGTAAGCCGGTAGAACGCGGCGATCTCGCCGTAAGCCAGCAGCGCGAAGAGCTTCTCGACGCCGGGATGCAACTCGGGCCGGCCCGACGGCGGATGCGCCATCTGGTCGGCAGCCGGACGCGACGTCATGAAAACACTGTATTCAACGGCGGTGGTGACCCGCTGCGCGCGGCGCAATCTGGGACTTGGCGGTGACCAGCTATGCTGGACAACGGTAGCGGCTGTCCAGCTACCTGGAAGTGCGCGTGCACGCAGTTGGCCCGCCGCCTCGAGCGGCGCGGGGCCCGCGGATCGGCAACGTTTTCGGAGTCAGAACTCGTGCGCGCAAGAAGTCGACAAACCGCGACGAGATCGAGCAGATCATGACACCGAAAGGCAAATCGCCACAGCATGAGTCCAGTCCTCACCCCACATCAACTGACCTTTGCCCAGCTGGGAGTTCGCGACGAAATAGTCCGCTCACTCACTGAAAAAGGGATTGAACATCCGTTTGCCATCCAGGAACTCACTCTGCCCCTGGCGCTTGACGGCAACGACCTGATCGGCCAAGCCCGCACCGGTATGGGCAAGACGCTCGCTTTCGGGGTGCCGCTTCTGCAGCGCATCTCCGACGGTCAACTGCCGCTGAGCGGCAGCCCGCGCGCCCTGGTCGTGGTGCCCACCCGCGAGCTCTGCCTGCAGGTCTACGAAGACCTGGCCGGCGCCGCGAAATACCTCACCGCCGGATCCGACGGCGAACGGAAGCTGTCGGTGGTGTCCATTTACGGTGGACGCCCCTACGAAGCCCAGATCGAGGCGCTGCGCGCCGGCGCCGACGTCGTGGTGGGTACGCCCGGGCGGCTGCTCGACCTGGCGCAGCAAGGCCATCTGCAATTGGGTGGTTTAGCGGTGCTTGTCCTGGACGAGGCAGACGAGATGCTCGACCTGGGCTTTTTGCCCGACATCGAGCGCATCCTGCGCCAGATTCCCGACGAGCGGCAATCGATGCTGTTCTCGGCCACCATGCCGGATCCGATCATCACGCTGGCTCGCACCTTCATGAACCAACCGACCCACATCCGGGCCGAGGCGCCGCACTCCTCGGCGGTGCATGACGCCACCGAGCAGTTCGTATACCGGGCGCATGCACTCGACAAAGTCGAACTGGTCACCCGGATCCTGCAGGCCAGTGACCGCGGCGCCACCATGATCTTCACCCGCACCAAGCGCACCGCCCAGAAGGTGGCCGACGAGTTGGCCGAGCGTGGTTTCGCCGTCGGCGCCGTGCATGGCGACCTCGGTCAAGGCGCCCGGGAGAAGGCGCTGAAAGCCTTTCGCACCGGTGCGATCAACGTGCTGGTCGCAACCGACGTCGCCGCACGCGGTATCGACATCGACGACGTCACCCATGTCATCAACTACCAGTGCCCCGACGACGAGAAGACCTACGTCCACCGCATCGGACGCACTGGGCGCGCCGGGCGCACCGGCGTCGCGGTGACCCTGGTGGATTGGGACGAGCTTGCCCGCTGGGCGATGATCGACAAAGCCCTGGACCTTGGCTGCCCCGATCCCGCCGAAACGTATTCGAGTTCGGCCCACTTGTACGCCGAGTTGAGTATCCCGGCAGAGGCCGCCGGCACTGTCGGCGAACCCAAAGCGTCGCAAGCCAAACGGCCTGCCGGGGAGCGCCAAAGCGCAAGCTCGCGTCCTACTACCGCCAACCGGTCCCGCCGGCGGACTCGGGGCGGCAAATCGGTCAGTGCACACCCCGCCGGCAACGGCGAGGTGGCGACCGAGGCGAGCGCAGCAGCTTCGTCCGGCGATGCGTCGGGCCACAGCGGCCGCCGCCGTCGCCGGCGTCGACCAGCTGCGGGCGCCCCGGCGAAGGTGGACTGACCTCAGCCTTCGACGATGGTGAAGCCCGAACGCCGCAGCAAGGCCGATGTGCTGGCCGCCGCGTCGATCGTGGTCGTGCTGGCTGCCGCTGCGGCGCTGCTGTGGTGGACCAGCGATGCGCGGGCCACAGTGAGCCGGCCCGCCGCGATTCCGGTGCCCAACCCGGCGCCGGCGCGCCAGGTACCGACCACGCTTCGTCAGCTGTGGATCGCCGACAGCCCCGCGACCGGTGGACCCGTGGTGGTCGGCGGCACGGTGGTGACCGGCGACCGGCGCCAGGTCGACGGACGCGACGCGGCCAGCGGTGAGCCGCGCTGGAGCTATGCGCGCAACACCGAGCTGTGCGCAGTGTCTTGGGTGTATCGCTACGCCGTGGCGGTCTACCGCGACGACCGCGGCTGTGGCCAGGTCAGCACCATCGACGGGTCCACCGGCCAGCGCGGACCTGCCCGCAGCAGCTACGCCGACGGCCACGTCAACGTCTCGTCCGACGGCATGACGGTGTTGTCCGCGGGCCGGACAAGGCTGGAACTGTGGCGCTCGGACATGGTCCGGATGCTTTCCTACGGCGAGATCGACGCGCCGGTGAAGCCGTCGGCGCAACGGCTGCACACCGGCTGCGCCCTGCAGTCCGCGGCGGCCAGTTCCTCGGCGGTGTCAGTGCTCGAGGCATGTCCGAAGCAGCCCGACCTACGACTCGCACTATTGCGCCCCAGCAAAGAAGAGGACGAGCCCGAGCAACACGACGTGCAGCAGCCCGGCATCGGCGCCGATTCGGGTGCCCGGGTGCTGGCCGTCTCGGACACCAGCACGGCCGTATACCTGCCCTCACCGCAGCCCCACGTCGACATGATCGACGACACCGGCGTCACCCTATCCACCACACCGCTGCCCAGACCGCCGTCGCAGCCCGGTGCGACGTCGAGCCTTGGAGCACTGCTCACCTGGTGGACCGGTGACAGCGTGGTGGTGTTCGACGCCGCGAATCTGACATACCGCTACACCATCGACGCCAGCGGACCGGCCGTCCCGGTGGGCCCGGGTGCCATGATGGCCGGCCGACTGCTCGTCCCGGTCAGCGCCGGCATCGGTGTATACGACCTATCCACCGGGGCGAACGAGCGCGTCATCCCGGTGAGCCGCCCCGCGGGCACCTCGAAGGTCATCCTCGCGGTCGTCGGATCCGAGCTGGTCGAGCAGCGCGGCACCAGTGTGGTGGCGCTGGGCTGACTGGCCCGCTAGACCTCCGGGCTGAAGGTCGGCAGCGATTTGCCGGACTTCCAGTGCTTGAGCAGTGCCTGCGCCAAGTCCTTGTACGCCACAGCGCCCTTGTTCTTTCGCCCGGAGATCACCGACGATCCCGATGCGCTGGCTTCGGCGAAACGCACCGTGCGCGGGATCGGCGGGGCCAGCACCGGGAGGTCGTAGCGGTCGGCGACGTCGAGCAACACGTCACGGCTGTGAATGGTCCTGGGGTCGTACAGCGTCGGCAAGGCGCCGAGCAGCCGCAGGCCAGGGTTGGTGATCTGCTGCACGTCGGACACGGTGCGCAGAAACTGGCCGACCCCGCGGTGCGCCAACGTCTCACATTGCAGCGGCACGATGACCTCGTCGGCGGCGGTGAGCCCGTTGAGGGTGAGCACGCCCAGCGACGGCGGACAATCCACGATGACCACGTCGAACTGGTCGCTGAGCTTGGCCAGCGCCCGTTTCAGCGCATATTCGCGACCGGCCCGCATCAACAGCATCGCCTCGGCGCCGGCCAGGTCGATGTTGGCCGGCAACAGAGTCATCCCCTCGGCCGTCGTGACCAGCGCGGCGTTGGGCTCCACCTCACCGAGCAACACCTCGTGCACCGACACCGGCAGCTTGTCGGGGTCATGGCCGAGCGAAAACGTCAAACAGCCTTGCGCATCGAGGTCGACGAGCAGAACCCGTCTCCCCTCGTCGACCATCGCCGCTCCCAGCGAGGCCACCGTCGTCGTCTTGGCCACGCCGCCCTTTTGATTGGCCACCGCCAGTATCCGGATGCTTGCCATGGGCCCATCCTGGCATCTCTCCGGTCATGCCCGCCGGACATGGCGACGAGTGTCAGGCAGAATCGGTCGGCATGGGCGTCGAAGATCACCGATTGCTACTGCTGCGTCACGGCGAGACGGAATGGTCGAAGTCCGGCCAGCACACCGGATGCACCGAGATCGACCTGACCGACGAGGGCAGGGCACAGGCCCGGGCTAACGCCGAGACGGTCAATGATCTTGATCTGGACAACCCTCTGGTGATCAGCAGCCCCCGTCGGCGCGCCGTCGAAACCGCCAAGTTGGCCGGTCTGCAGGTCGACGACGAATCCGAGCTGCTGGCGGAGTGGGACTACGGCTCCTACGAGGGCGTGACCACCGACGAGATCCGCGAATCCGACCCGGACTGGCTGATCTGGACCCACGGCGCCCCGGGCGGCGAAAGCGTCGCGCAGGTCAGTGACCGGGCCGACGCCGCGGTGGCGCTGGCGCTGAAGCACATGAAGTCTCGCGACGTGGTGTTCGTGGGACACGGCCACTTCTCCCGCGCCGTGATCGCGCGCTGGCTCGAGTTGGCGGTAGGCGAGGGCATTCGGGTCGCGATGCACGCCGGGGGGCTGGCGGTGTGCGGCTTCGAGCACGGTGTGCGCCAGCTGGCGCATTTGGCCTGACGGCCGCAGGCATGGCTGCCGAGCCACCGTTCGTGCTGTGCGCGCCGGACGGCGTCATCGTCGCCGAACAGATCGCCGAACGCTACTCGGACGTCCGGGCGGCGGGCGCGGACCTGCGCCGGGGCCGTATCCCAATAGCTCTGGGCGCGTTGCCTTTCGATGCCCGCGGTCCCGCGGCGCTGATGGCACCGCAGATTGTGCGGCGCAGTGCATCGCTGCCCGATTGGCCGACCATGCCGCTGCCCAGGGTGCGAATCGCCGCGGAAATTCCGGTCCGCGACGTGCACCGTGATCGTATTCGGCGAGCCCTGCACGAACTGCGCGCGCCGAACCCGTCGCTGCACAAGGTGGTGCTGGCCCGTGCGCTTCGGCTGACCGCCGACACACCGTTGGATCCGCGGGCGGTGCTGCGCCGGCTGTTGCTCGCCGACCCAGACGCGTTCGGCTACCTCGTCGACTTGACACCAGCCGGTGACGGCTACCGCGGTGCGGCCCTGGTCGGGGCGAGCCCGGAATTGCTGGTCGCCCGCGACGGCGATCGGGTGCTGTGCCGGCCCTTCGCCGGTTCGGCGCCGCGCAGCCCTGACCCCGGCACCGACGTCGCGACCGGGACCGCGTTGGCCCGTTCGGCCAAGAATCGACGCGAGCATCAATTGGTCGTCGATGCGATGCGGGCGGCCCTCGAGCCGCTGTGCAGCGACCTGACCATTCCCGCCGGCCCGCAGTTGAGCCGCACCGCCAAGCTCTGGCACCTGAGCACCTCGATCACCGGCCGGCTACGCAAGAGTTGTACGACCGCGCTCGATTTGGTGTTGGCGTTGCATCCGACGCCGGCGGTTGGAGGGTCTCCGACGCGGGCAGCCTGCGACCTCATCACCGCACTGGAGGGCGACCGCGGTTTCTATGCCGGCGCCGTCGGGTGGTGTGACGAACGAGGAGACGGCCGTTGGGCGGTTTCGATCCGCGGCGCCCAGCTGGCCGCTGATCGACGCTCGGCGCTCGCCCACGCCGGTGGGGGCATCGTCGCCGAATCCGATCCCGACGACGAAGTCGACGAAACCACCATGAAGTTCGCCACCATACTGGCCGCGCTGGGGGCCCAGCAGTGACACCGCTGATCCGCCGTGCCGTGCCGGCCGACGCCGCGGCGATCACCGCGATGATTCACGAACTCGCTGGGTTCGAGGGCGCCGCCGAGCTGTGTACCGTCACCGAAAGGCAGCTGAGCACCGCCCTTTTCGGCGATCTGGTGACGCTGCGGGGGCATGTCGCCGAGGTCGACGGCCACGTCGGCGCCATCGCGTTGTGGTTCACCAATTTCTCGACATGGGATGGCGTCGCGGGGCTGCATCTGGAAGATCTTTACGTCCGTCCGGATTTTCGCCGCCGCGGACTGGCTCGGATGCTACTGGCGGCGCTGGCACGCGAATGTCTCGACAACGGCTACACCCGGCTGTCGTGGGCGGTGTTGGACTGGAACGTCGATGCGATCGCCTTGTACGACTCGATCGGCGGGCGCCCGCAGCGGGAGTGGATCAGCTATCGGGTCTCGGGTCCGGCATTGGCCGAGCTGGCGGGGCGCAGCGGCGCATGAGCTAGCCGGGACCGTGATCGGCCGGGCCGGAGCCACCGACGTCTGAACCCGAGACGGCGCCGGACCGGCCGCCGGCGGCCCAGCGCACTGCGGCCGGACTGAACAGCAACGCCAGCGCGCTCAGTGCGACGACTGCAACCGGAACACCGAACAGCGGCCGATGTGATCCGGCCGCGAGATACCAGGCGACGGGCAGCAGCAACAACTCGGTAAACACCGCGAGGCCTCGACCCCACCGCCTACCGGCGAACAGGGCGACTCCGGCGGCCAGCACACCCCCGCCCGCCACCAGGAACCAGGTCGCGGTGCCGAAGCCGTTGACCACCCGCTGATCGGCGCCACCCAGCGCGCGGATCAGCAGCGTCACGGCCAGGATGAGCCCGAACAGGCCCTGCGCGGCGACGACAAAACCCGAGACACGCACGCTGGCCGGAACGTGAACACTCACAGCGTCAGCGTATCCACCGTCGGCGTGCGCTCGAGTTGCCCGCCGCACTCTTCGGGTCGCTCCACGACCCGCGTCGTCACCGGCCTTAAGCTCTTGCCTCATGCGTGCCGTGCTGATCGTCAATCCGACAGCGAGCTCGACCAGCCCTGCCGTGCGCGACCTGTTGACGCACGCGCTCAAAAGCCGCCTTGCACTGACTATCGAGCACACCACTCATCGAGGTCATGGTGGCGAAATAGCGCAGGCGGCCACCGAAGCGGGAGTCGACCTGATCGTCGTGCACGGCGGTGATGGAACGGTGAGCAACGTGGTCAACGGCCTGCTCGGCCAGCCCGGCCAGTTGCCGACCGGAAACCTGCCGGCGGTGGCGATCGTGCCGGGCGGCTCGGCCAACGTACTGGCCCGCCAGCTGGGAATTTCACCGGACCCCGTCGTCGCGACCAACCAGCTCATCGGGCTGCTCGACACCTACGGTCACCAACAGAACTGGCGCCGGATCGGGGTGATCGACTGCGGTGAGCGGTGGGCGGTGCTCAACGCGGGGATGGGGGTCGACGCTGAGGCGGTGGCTGTGGTGGAGGCTAAGCGGGCGAAAGGCATCAAGGTCTCGCCCGCGCGGTACACCATTGCCGCCACGCGCGCGACGGTGGCCTACTCACGCCGCGATCCCAGGCTGACGGTTCATCTGCCGGGCCGGGAGCCCATTCCGGGGGTGTACTTCGTGTTCGTGTCCAACTCCTGCCCCTGGACGTTTTCGAATAACCGGCCGATGTACACCAACCCGGACTGCCGATTCGAGTCCGGTTTGGGGGTGTTCGGACTCACCGCGTTGAAGGTGGTGCCGTCACTGCTGCTGGTCCGCCAGATGTTCGCCAAACGCCCGAAACTCGAGGCCAAACAGCTCATTCGGGACGACGACGCAGCTTGTGTGCGCATCACCTGCAGCGGCGAGCCGATGGCCAGCCAATTCGACGGCGACTACCTCGGAGTGCGCGAGGAAATGACGTTCCGGTCCGTCCCAGACGCCTTGTCAGTGATTGCCCCGCCTCGGGAAAACCCGCCTGAACTGCGGTGATCCTGGCCGCAAGCATTCGCCGGGCGCGATCAGCGCGGAAGTGTAGTACAAAGGATGGTGGCTTTTGGTAACAGATCGACAACGTGAGATTGCCCACGGGGGAACTTGCGCTATTGACATCTGTTGAGCCTGTGAAACGATCGAAACATCGCCTGCAACAGTTCGGAAACATTTGTTGTGCACGCGTTAACAGCCGAAGAAAATCGCTCGTGCGCACTGCTGCGCACACAGTAAGGAGTAACGACGTATGGATTGGCGCCACAAAGCAGTCTGTCGCGACGCAGACCCGGAACTGTTCTTCCCCGTGGGGAACAGCGGTCCGGCGCTCGCCCAGATTGCCGACGCGAAACTGGTCTGTAACCGCTGCCCGGTGACGACGGAGTGCCTCGCCTGGGCACTAAACACCGGCCAGGACTCCGGCGTGTGGGGCGGAATGAGCGAAGACGAGCGGCGCGCCCTCAAGCGCCGCAACGCCCGGACGAAGGCCCGCTCCGGAGTCTGACCAGTTCAATCAAGCATTGCGGCCCCGACGCCATGTCGGGGCCGCAATCGCGTAACGGCCCCGAATGCCCGGCTACTGCGCCAGGCGGGTGCGCCGACCGATCGGCACTCGCAGCACCACGTCGGTCCCGCCGGCGGGAGCGTCCTGCATGCGCAGCGATCCGTCTAACTCCGCCGACACCAGGGTGCGCACAATCTGAAGGCCCAATCGATCCGACGCGTCGAGGCTGAACCCCTGCGGTAACCCGCGGCCGTCGTCGTGGACGACCACGTCGAGCCAGCGCGCCGACCGTTCGGCGCGGATCGTCACACAGCCTTGCCCCGATGTCGGGTCGAATGCGTGCTCGATTGCGTTCTGCACCAGTTCGGTGATCACCATGATCAGCGCGGTCGCGCGGTCGGAGTCGAGCACGCCGAGCGCACCGACGCGGTTGATCCGGATCGGGGTGTCGACCGTCGCTACATCGTTCATGATCGGCAGAATCCGATCGATCACCTCGTCGAGATTGACCTCCTCGTTGACCGACATCGACAGCGCGTCGTGGACCAGTGCGATGGACGACACCCGGCGCACCGACTCGATCAACGCCTCTCGTCCCTCCACGTTGACCGTTCGGCGGGCCTGCAACCGCAGCAGTGCCGCTACTGTCTGCAAGTTGTTCTTGACGCGGTGATGGATCTCGCGGATCGTCGCGTCTTTCGACATCAGGGCGCGATCCCGGCGCTTGACCTCGGTGACGTCACGGACCAGAACGGCAGCCCCGGCAGCACGACCGTTGACCACCAGCGGCAGAGTGCGCAGCAGGACCGCGGCACCACCGGCGTCGACCTCCATCCGCATGCTCGAACCACCCGTGAGCGAGTCGCTGACGTGTTCGGCCAACTCCTGCGCGTCGAAGGGGTCCGAGATGAGCGGGCGGGTGACCTCGATGAGGTTGTGGCCGGCCAGTTCGGACGTCAGACCCATCCGGTGGTAAGCCGACACCGCGTTCGGACTCGCATAAGCCACATCGCCGTCGCCGTCCAAGCGGATGAAGCCGTCACCGGCGCGCGGACTGGATCGCGACATCGCCACGTCGCCGACGTTGGGGAAAGTTCCTTCGGACAGCATGTGGACGAGGTCCGCAGCGCAGCCGAGATACGCGGTTTCCAAGGGACTCAACTTGCGGTGGGCTTCGAGCGCGGTTTGGTGGGTCAACACGGCCACGACCCGCTCGCCGTAGCGCACCGGCACTGCTTCGGCGCGTGCGCGTGCTCCGTTGGGATCCTGTTCTGGCCGCGCTCGACCCCGCCCGATCGTGCCGGAGTCGAACGCCGCCGCCACCAGCGGCACCTGGTCGGCGGAGTAGACAGTGCCGACCGGATCACCGAGCAGAGTGGTCGGCGCCGTATTCGGACGGCATTGCGCGACACAGACCAGCGCGCCGTCGTCGCGGCGCACCCACATCAGGTAGTCGGCGAACGACAGATCGGCCAGCAACTGCCACTCCCCGACCACCGCATGCAAGTGCTCGACCGCGTCGCCCGGCAGCACTGTGTGTTCGGCAAGCAAGTCACCGAGGGTAGACATCGAGTTACTCCAGACTCGCTGCCGGACAGCGGTTCACGCGAGCCAGTCGTTAGCTGATCACAGCGATCAGGTCACCCGCCTGGATGACGTCACCCACCGAGACGCTGACCTTGCTGACCGTGCCCGCCGCTTCGGCCAACACCGGAATCTCCATTTTCATGGACTCGAGCAGCACCACAGTGTCGCCCGCGTCGATCTGATCGCCCTCGCTGACGAGGACTTCGAGCACGCTGGCTACGATCTCGGCCCGAACATCCTCGGCCATCATCACCCCGTTCATCACCAGGCGGTGTTTGCGCAATTCCGTGCGTCCATCGAACCACAGCCGTTCGTCCTCGGTGAGCCAGCGGTGCGGCGCCGTCCCGAGGGTAAGAGTAAGCGAATCGCAAGGTTAGTAAGGGGACCTATAGAGTTCCTTCCGTTACCACGGCGTGTTTCATTTGTGACTCCTGGCAACGACAGTTGCTCAAGTGACTTGAGTGTCGGAAGTGCAACTGAGTCGTAACGATAGGAGTTCCCGTGTACAAGACTTTGACCGCAATCAACGACTCCGCCCGTCCCTGGGCCCGAGCGACCGCCAACCTAGCGCTGGGCCTGGCCGCGGCTGGTGTGATCGGGATCGGCGGCGGCATCGCTGCGGCGAGCCCCGACGCCCCTGTGCTCGCCGACGATCCCGCGCCGGCGCCCGCCATGCCGGATCCCTCATCGGCGGTCAGCGTCGCTAACGCGCTGCTGGGGCCGCTGAACTCGTTCCTCAACTCGATTTTTCCCGGCAGCGGTTCGCTGATACCGGGCGTTCCCGGGTCGACGTCGCTGTCTCCGGCGTCGCCGGCGCAGTTGCCCGTGACACCGGGTTACCCCAGCGCGGTGACCCCCGGACAGACCCCGGCGTACCCGGATTACTCCAACGGCGTCGCACCTGGACAGCTCCCGGCCCAACCGGGCTACCCCGGCGCTGTCACCCCCGGACAGGTTCCACCGCAAACCAGCTACCCCAACGGCATCGCGCCTCAGCAGGTCCCCGGCCAGCCCGGGTACCCCAACGGCTCCACACCGGGGCAAGTTCCCGGTCAGCCGGCCTACCCTAACGGCACCGCACCGGGCCAGGTCCCCGGTCAGCCGGCCTACCCTAACGGCACCGCACCGGGCCAGGTCCCCGGTCAGCCGGCCTACCCCAACGGCACCGCACCGGGGCAGCCGGGCTATCCGAGCGCTGTCACACCGGGACAGGGCGCAGCGCAACCGGCCTATCCGGGCGCCGGCTCACCCGTGCAAAGCTCGCTGGCCCGCGGACAATCGGTTCCGGTGATCTAGGCCCGTACGCGACCAAGCCGTCCGCATGAGAGACTGACCTGCTGATACAGCGGCAAGGAGGATCAGTCATGGCCAAGCGCGGGCGTAAGAAACGCGATCGCAAGAACAAAAAGGCCAACCACGGCAAGCGGCCGAACTCCTGACCTCGCGCCTCGAGGTCAGGACGGCCAGGACGCCTCGCCGTGGATGATCGTGGTCCGGCGGATCTCCAGTCTCAGCCGCTCGCGAAGGCCTTCGGGAGCTTTCTCCCCTCGGCATTTCATCGCGATCAACGCCTTGATCCGCTCCTCGAGTCCGTAATGGCGTAGACAGCCGGGGCATCTCTCGAGATGGTCGCGCAGTTTTTCCCTGGTCTCCGCCGTGCACTCGCCGTCGAGCAGTGTCCACACCTCGGCGATCACTTCTGAGCAGTCGGCCCGGGAATGCGAGTCGTGGCCGCCGGCCGGATGCGCAGAGCCGGTGAACTCGGTCACGACGGCACCTCCTCGGGCGCCTGCTCGCCGCGCATGAACCCGCGCTCTTTGGCGACATCGGCAAGCAATCCGCGCAGTTGACGCCTCCCCCGGTGCAGCCGCGACATCACCGTGCCGATCGGAGTATCCATGATCTCGGCGATTTCTTTGTACGGGAAGCCCTCGACATCGGCGTAGTACACCGCCATCCGGAATTCTTCGGGCAAAGCCTGCAGCGCCTGCTTGATCTCGGTGTCCGGCAGCGCTTCGAGCGCCTCGACCTCAGCTGAGCGCAGGCCGGTGGAGGAATGCTCCGCGGTAGCCGCCAGCTGCCAGTCGGTGATCTCGTCGGTCGGAT
This sequence comes from uncultured Actinomycetota bacterium, assembly GCA_963767765.1. Lineage (GTDB taxonomy): Bacteria > Actinomycetota > Actinomycetes > Mycobacteriales > Mycobacteriaceae > Mycobacterium. The sequence continues at coordinate 609,386 of CAVYEX010000003.1, forward strand.
ACTGCGCGGGCTGGCGCTGTTTCTTGCGGTAGCTGTTGATGTAGGTGTTGGTCAGAATCCGGTAGAGCCAGGCTTTGAGATTTGTGCCCTCGCGAAACGACCGGAAGCCGGCGTAGGCCTTGACCATCGTCTCCTGCAGCAGATCCTCGGCGTCGGCCGGATTGCGGGTCATGCGCAACGCGCCGCCGTAGAGCTGATCAAGCAGGGGAATCGCGTCGCGCTCGAACCGCGCCGTCAGCTGCTCATCGGTCTCCTCGGAGCGCACCGGCGCAGAGGCTTGAGCGTGGTCCGGCGGCTGAGAACCGGTCACGCCATCGGTGTCGCCCATCTTGACTAACACAGTCCCTTCTGTCGCGGTGTCACCGAACGAGTCGAGTACCCACACCGGATGCATTCGGCACCCGGCCAACCGCTCGTCGTCGACGAGGCTCATCGCCGCTGACACCAGACTCCCTCCCAATCTAAGGGCTGCCTCCGACAGATTGTCCTGCGCTCCCGGCCGACCGCATCGCCGGCAGAACGCACCAGTCAACAGCAACGGCGGCCCAGCTATTTCCGGCGCCCTCAGCGGCAGAAGACCGCCGCACCTGGCGTGGCGACCCCGCGTTACTGTGACGCCATGTCACTGCACGGCAAAACCATGTTCATCTCGGGCGCCAGCCGGGGAATCGGCCTGGCGATAGCCAAACGCGCCGCTCAGGACGGCGCCAACATCGCGCTGATCGCCAAGACCGCCGAGCCGCATCCCAAGCTGCCGGGCACGGTCTACACCGCGGCCCAAGAGCTCGAGGACGCCGGCGGTCAGGCGTTGCCGATCGTCGGCGACGTCCGCGACCCCGATTCCGTCGACGCTGCGGTCGCCAATGCGGTGGAGCAGTTCGGGGGCATCGACATCTGCGTCAACAACGCGTCGGCGATCAACTTGGGCTCGGTCACCGAGGTGCCGATGAAGCGGTTCGATCTGATGAACGGCATCCAGGTGCGCGGCACCTATGCGGTGTCGCAAGCCTGCATACCGCATCTGAAAGGCAGGGAGAACCCGCACATCTTGACGCTGTCGCCGCCGGTGCTGCTCGACTCGAAATGGCTCAAGCCCACGGCCTACATGATGGCCAAGTTCGGGATGACGCTGTGCGCGCTGGGCATCGCCGAAGAGCTGCGCGCCGACGGTATCGCCTCAAACACGCTGTGGCCGCGCACACTGGTGGCCACCGCGGCCGTGCAGAACCTGCTCGGCGGTGAGGAAGCGATGGGGCGGGCCCGCAAGCCGGAGGTGTACGCCGACGCCGCCTACGTCATCGTCAACAAGCCCGCAGGCGAGTACACCGGCAACTCGGTGCTCTGCGAGGACGTGCTGGTGGAGTCCGGAGTCACCGACCTGTCCGTCTACGACTGCGTCCCGGGTGCACAGCTCGGCGTTGACCTGTGGGTGGAAGAGGTCAACCCGCCGGGCTACCGGGCGCCTTGACTGTCTTGATTGTTTAGCCGGCGTCCACTCTGCGGCCAGGGCGGGCGGGCGGCGAAATGCTCGCCGTCACCGCAGGCTCGAAGCCGTCAGCGCAGAGTCGACGGGTCGGCTCAGAGCAGTGTCGCCTGCTGCGGCTGCGGCTCGGCCGGTGCCAGCAGCTCCGGTCCGTTGTTGCGGACGTTGTTGACCAGGGTCGAGATCTCGCGCCGCTCGATAGCCCGCACATCGGGTGGGCTTGCCAATAGCTGCTCGTCGGCCGGCGCGTCGGGATTCAGCCAGCTATCCCAGTCGCGTTCGGCCACTATCAGCGGCATCCGGTCGTGGATGTCTGCCAGCTCCCCGACGGCATCGGTGGTGACGATCGTGCAGCTCAGCAGCGGCGAAGCCTCCTTGGCCGGTTTCCAAACGGACCACAGGCCTGCCATGAACAGCAGCTCGCCATCCGCGCGGTGCAGATAAAACGGCGTCTTTCCGCCTTTCTTGCCCGGATTGGCGCGCCACTCGTAGTAGCCGTCCATGGGGACCAGGCAGCGTTTGGATTTCGCGCTGGAGCGAAACGCTGGCGAGGTGGTGACTTTGTCGGCGCGGGCATTGATCAGCTGCGGGCCCCTGGTGTCGGGTGCGCCGTCGGCGCCGGTCTTCGCCCAGGGCGGGACCAGGCCCCACCGCATCATCCGGACCCGGCGGGTCGGTTCGTCGTCGGGTTCGGTGTGCCGACTCACCACCGTCGCGATAGTCGTCGTCGGGGCGACGTTGTAGTTGGGGCCGGCTACAGCAGTGCCCCCGGACGCCTCGTCGATTGCCTGGATCTTCTGGGCCAGCAGTGCAGGGTCGGTCGTCACCGCGAATCGTCCACACATAGCTCCATGGTGGCAGAGCTCTTAGAGCAATGACGGACAGGCGATGATGGACCAGTGACCAGTTGGACCGCCCCATGCGCCCCCGAACCGGTGGACGCGAGCGTGACGGTGCCCGGCTCGAAGTCGCAGACCAACCGGGCTTTGGTCCTCTCGGCGCTGGCGGCCGCGGCGGCTAACGGCGCGTCGACGATTTCCGGGGCGCTGCGCAGCCGCGACACCGACCTGATGGTCGGCGCCCTGCGCGCGTTGGGGTTGCGGGTCGACGGGGAGGGCCCGGAAATATCGGTTGACGGTGGGATCTCACCGGCGCCGGGCGTTCGCGTCGACTGCGGCCTGGCCGGCACGGTGCTGCGATTCGTTCCTCCACTGGCCGCGCTGGGCGGCTCGGCGGTCGTGTTCGACGGTGACGTGCAGGCGCGCGGCCGGCCGATTTCCCCGCTGTTGGATGCGCTGCGCTCGCTGGGGGTCGACGTCGAGGGTGACGCTCTGCCGTTCCGGGTGCGCGGGGGCGGCTCGGTGACCGGTGGCACCGTGAACATCGACGCATCGGCGTCGTCGCAATTCGTGTCGGGATTGCTGCTGTGCGCGGCGTCGTTCACTGAAGGCTTGGCTGTGCAGCACAGCGGTTCGACGTTGCCGTCTGCTCCCCACATCGCGATGACGGTTGCGATGCTGCGTCAGGCCGGAATCGTTGTCGACGACGCCACACCGCATCGTTGGCAGGTGCAACCTGGCGCCGTGGCTGCTCGGCGCTGGGAGATTGAACCGGACCTGTCGAATGCGGTTCCCTTCCTCGCCGCGGCCGTGGTGACCGGAGGTGTCGTGCGCATCGCCGGCTGGCCGGCAGCCAGCATCCAACCCGCCGACGCCATCCTGGCGATTCTGCGACAAGTGAAATGCACTGTGCGCCAACATGATCTGCTGCTGGAGGTGCAGGGCCCGCCGAGCTATGGCGGATTCGACGTCGACTTGCGCGACGTCGGCGAACTGACCCCGGCGGTGGCGGCGCTGGCTGCCCTGGCCGCGCCCGGGTCGGTGTCGCGGCTGACCGGGATCGCGCACCTGCGCGGCCACGAAACGGATCGGCTCGCGGCGCTGAGCGCCGAGATCGACGGTCTGGGCGGACATTGCCGGCAGACGCCCGACGGTCTGGTGATCGCCGCGACGCCGCTGCAGGCCGGCACCTGGCGCTCCTACGCCGACCATCGGATGGCAATGGCCGGCGCGATCGTCGGGCTTCGGGTGGCCGGGGTCCAGGTAGACGACATAGCCACCACCGCCAAGACGCTGCCTCAATTTCCGCAGCTGTGGGCGCACATGCTCGCCGATCAAGGCCCTTGCGGTTGAGGCCGGCCGACTACGACGAATCCGACGTCAGGATTCGCTCGGGCCGCGGTTCACGGCCGCGGACCAAGACCCGTCCCGAGCATGCCGACGCCAAGCCGGCCATGGTGGTCAGCGTCGACCGCGGTCGCTGGGGTTGCGTGCTCGACGCCGACCCCGATCAGCGAATCACCGCCATGCGCGCCCGCGAGCTGGGCCGCACGCCGATCGTCGTCGGCGACGACGTCGACGTGGTGGGGGACCTGTCCGGCCGGCCCGACAGCCTCGCCCGCATTGTGCGGCGCGGCGAACGGCGAACCGTGCTGCGGCGCAGTGCCGATGACACCGACCCCACCGAACGGGTCGTGGTGGCCAACGCCGACCAGCTGCTGATCGTGGTGGCACTGGCGGATCCGCCACCGCGGACCGGCTTCGTCGACCGCGCGCTGATCGCCGCTTATGCCGGCGGCCTGATGCCGATCTTGTGTCTGACGAAAACCGACCTGGCACCGTCGGCACCGTTCGCCGAACAGTTCGCCGGACTCGGGTTGGAAATCGCGATTGCCGGTCGCGACGACCCGCTGGACGTCGTCGCTCCCCTGTTGACCGACCGGATCACCGTGCTGCTGGGCCATTCCGGGGTGGGTAAGTCGACGTTGGTGAATCGCCTTGTCCCGCAGGCAGACCGAGCGACCGGTGATGTGTCCGGTGTCGGTAAGGGCCGGCACACGTCCGCACAGTCGGTGGCGCTGCCACTGGCCGGGCGGGGCTGGGTGATTGACACGCCGGGGGTGCGATCGTTCGGGCTGGCGCTGATCGCGCCGGATGACGTGCTGATGGCGTTCCCGGATCTGGCTCAAGCGATGGACGATTGTCCGCGTGGTTGTGGGCATCTGGGACCGCCCGCCGATCCCGAGTGCGCCCTGGACGGGCTGGGCGGACCGGCCGCCCGCCGCGTCGAGGCGGCGCGCCGGCTGCTGGCCGTCCTCGACCAACCGTGACCAATCCGATGCTCTGCCCGGGCGCGGGCGCATGCCATGATCTGCCGCATGAGGGGCACGTTCGACGAGTTGGTCGCCGAGGCCGACGCGGTGTCGGTGGCGGGCTGGGACTTTTCCTGGCTGGACGGTCGCGCCACCGAAGAGCGCCCGGGGTGGGGCTACCAGCGACTGCTGCGGGGCCGGCTGGCCCAGGCCGCGTCGGCGCTGGACCTCTACACCGGCGGGGGCGAGGTGCTAGCCGGCGCCGGCCCTTTTCCGCCCACGATGGCGGCCACCGAGTCGTGGCCGCCGAACCTCGTGTTGGCCACCCGACTCCTGCACCCCATGGGTGCGGTCGTGGTAGCCACCGGCGAGGAACCGCCGCTGCCGTTCGCTGATGCGGCCTTCGATCTGGTCACCGCGCGGCACCCGTCCGCGGTGTGGTGGCACGAAATCGCCCGGTTACTCAGCCCGGGCGGCACCTACTTCGCCCAGCACGTCGGCGTCATCTACTTCACCAACCTGATCGAACATTTCTTGGGATCCGGACCGCAGACGCGGATTCGCGGTCAGTTGGATCCCGACACTGTCACCGCCGAAGTGGCTGCCGCCGGGCTGACGATGATCGACGTGCGGCACACGCGAATCCGGCTGGAGTTTTTCGATGTTGGTGCGCTGGTGTACTTTCTGCGCAAACTGGTGTGGATAGTGCCGGGCTTCACCGTCGTCCAGTATTGGGACAAGCTGCTCGAAGTGCATGAGCAGATCAGAGCTGAAGGCTCCTTCGTCACGCACAGCTCGCGGGTGCTGGTAGAGCTCCGCAAGCCGGGGAGCGAGACTGCCGGGTGAAGCGCCCGCCGCGCAGCGCGATCGTCGGTACCGGCATGGTCGGCTCCGTGCATGCTCACGCTGTCCGTCGAGCCGGCGGGCAACTCGCCGCCGTCACCGCCAGTACGCCGCCGAGCAGCCAACGCGCCGTGCAGCGGCTCGGCGCCGAACGCGCGGCCACTGCAGAAGAAATCTGTGCCGCCGACGACGTCGACGTGGTGCACATCTGCACACCCAACAGTCTGCACGTCGAGCAGACCGCCGCCGCGCTGGCGGCGGGAAAGCATGTGATATGTGAAAAACCCTTGGCGACAACGGTTCCCGATGCTGCTGCTCTGGTTGACGCCGCCGAGAAAGCCGGCACGGTGGCGGCGGTATCGTTCATCTACCGGTTCTATCCGATGCTGCGTGAAGCCCGCTGCCGGATCGCCGACGCGGCGGTATGGCTGATGCACGGCGGCTATCTGCAAGACCACAGAGCCCACGCTGATCCGGCTGGTTGGCGGTCCGACCCGGCGCAAAGCGGGACGTCGATGACCTTCGCCGACATCGGCTCGCATTGGTGTGACCTGATGGAATTCGTCACGGGTCATCGCATCACCGCTGTCCTGGGCACCGAAGCGGTCGCCGCAGGCCGCGGTGTTCCTCAGGACGACGCTGCGGTGGTTGCTTTCCGCACCGATCGCGGTGCGGTGGGAAGCGTTGTGGTCAGCCAATCTTCGCCGGGGCGGAAGAACCGGTTGTCTTTTTCCTTCGACGGTCGGGAAACCGCGGTGCAGTTCAACCAGGAACGGCCGGACGAGCTCATCGTTCACGGCCTGCATGGCAGTACGGTGTTGCTGCGAAGCGCCGATGTGCTCGACCCGCTCAGCGCGCGTTATTCGGTGTTGCCGGCCGGTCACCCGCAGGGCTACCAGGACTGTTTCGACATGTTCGTCGCCGACGTCTACGCCGCGATCCGCACCGGCACCCCGCCGGACGGTCTCCCCGTCTTCGCTGATGGGCTGAGGGCGGCCGTCATTCACGCCGCCGTGGCGGCCTCGGCCACCAGCGGCGAGTGGGTAGAAGTAGCCGCTCATGACTGATGGATCGGTGCGGCTGGCCCTGATCGGGCTGGGCAAGATGGGGATGGAGCACCTGGGGATCTTCGCGACCATGCAGCCGCAGGTGCGGATCTGCGCTCTCGCCGATAGTCATGCTCCATTCGCCGAGCGCGCTGCGTCCCTAGTGCCGGACGCTGTCGTGTTCCACGATCCTCTGGACTGTGTGGATGAGGCCGACGTCGACGCCGTGGTGGTCGCGACCGCCGACGACACCCATCACCGCATCGTCGACAAGTGCATCGCACGCGGATTATTCGTGCTCTGCGAAAAGCCGCTGACCACGTCAGCCGACCACTCGTGGCAATTGGTCAGCGCCGAGCGCGCCGGCGGTCACCGGCTGGTGCAAGTCGGTTTCATGCGGCGTTTCGATGCCGACTATCAGACTCTGCACGAGAGCCTGCGGGCAGGGGACCTCGGAGAGCCCGTCCTGATCAGCCAGCGTCATCACAATCCGCTGGCAGTCATCGACTTCGACGAACGACAGCTCGTCTCCAGCAGCGCCTCGCACGACATCGACGTCTTCCGCTGGCTGTGCGGCGAAGAAGTCGAAGCCGTTTCCGCCATCACCAAATCCAGCCGTGACGGCGACACCGTGATTGTCGTGCTCACGCTAACGTCTCAGTCCGGTGTGCTGGGCGTGATGTCACTGGGCCGCGGGCCCGGGCTCCCATACGACATCGGCTGCGAGATCGTCGGCAACCGCGGCGGCTTGACCCTCCCCTCACCGGCACCGACCGACGACTGGATGCAGCGCTTCTGCGGGGCCTACCGCGCCCAAGACGCTGCGTGGCTGGCCGCCGTGGCCGCGAGAAGACAAACCGGAGCGTCGTCCTACGACGGATATGCCAGCAACACTGTCATCGACGCGGCACTGGCTTCGCTGGACAGCGGCCGCCCCGAGTCGGTACGGCGGCGAGCTGCAAGCCTGCGGCGCAACGACAATCGATGACTCAGCCGGCGACCTGCGCGGCAATCCAGTCGAGATTGGCCTGCATGTTTTGCTGCCACTCCGCTAACCGCCGCGCGACTATTCGGGCTTCCTTATCGGGCTGGGCGGTGATCGCGGGCGTCAGCCCCGACGGCCCGGGGCCCATCCGGGCCCACTGCCGTATCAGCACGCCGTCACTGGCCGGCTCGACCTCGAACCCCCACGTCGCGCTGATACCCACCGGTCCGGTGACGTTGTACACCCATCGGCGCTTCGACTCTACCTCGACGACTTCACAGACGGTCGCCCAGTCGCCGAACGCTTCGTGCTTGTTGCGGCCACGGAACTGTGCACCCACTTCGACGGTGTCCGAATCACCCAGCCACTCGACCGCCTGCAGCTCCGAGGAGCGGTGCGCCGGTAAGCCGATGTCGGTCACGTATTCCCACGCCGTGCCCACATCGCATGGGATACGCTGCGTCACTTCGATGGTGGGCTGATCCCGATAGCGCACGGTCGGACCCTTCTCGTTGTCATCGGTGGACGGCGCCGGCGGTGACAAGCATGCCAGAATCGACAACGATGAAAGTCGGCGCCATGGTTGAACCCCGCCTCCCGGGTGCGGTCGACTTCGCGGTATCCGCCGAGCGGATCGGCGTCGCGTCGCTGTGGATTCCCGAGGTGTGGGGTTATGACGCGCTCACCGGGCTGGCGTACCTGGCTGCGAAAACTTCGTCAATCGGTCTGGGAACGTTCGTTGTTCAGTTGGGCTCTCGCAGCCCCGCGCTGCTGGCGACCTCGGCGCTGAGCCTGCAGGAGTTGTCGGGTGGCCGTTTCCTGCTGGGTGTCGGTACATCGGGCCCACGGGTGATGGAGGGCTGGCACGGCGTGCGGTTCCGCAAGCCGGTGCAGGCCACCCGCGAAACCATCGAAATCATTCGCACCGTCAGCCGTGGCGACCGGCTCGAGCACGCCGGTGAGATCTATCCGCTGCCCCTGCCGGAGAGCCGCGGTGCTGCGCTCCGGCCGCTGGTGCGGCCGGCCCAGGTGCCGGTCTACATCGCGGCGATGGGACCGCAAAACCTGCGACTGACCGGAGAGCTGGCCGACGGTTGGCTGGGCAACGCGTTCATTCCCGAGGCCGCCGACGTCTTCCTGGATCCGTTGCGAGAGGGCGCATCGCGGGCCGGACGGGCCCTCGACGATCTCGACCTGGTCGCCCCCGTCGCCGTGGAATTCCACGACGACGCCGCGGCGGCCGAAGCCGCCGCCCGTCGCCACGCCGACGGCTACGCCTTCACCATCGGCGCCATGGGCTCCCGGGGATCCAGTGGCCAGAACTTCTACAACGACGCCTTCACCCGCCTGGGCTACGGCGCCGAAGTCGAGACGGTGCGAAGTTTGTGGCAGGCCGGAAAACAGGACGACGCCCGCAGCGCGGTGCCGCTCGATCTCGGTCGGCTGACGAATCTGCTCGGGACACCCGAGGCAATCGCCGAGCGGGTGCGCCGCTACCGCGCCGCCGGCATCACCACGCTGCTCGCCAAGCTGGACGGCGACCACCGACAGCAGCTGGCAATCCTCGAGCAACTGGTCAGCATCGTCGACGCCACAGGGCCGTGAATCGCTCACGCCGACTGAGCGTGACGTCGTGAGGCTGGTCCGTGAGGGGCTTGGCAACAAAGACATTGCCACAAGGCTTTTCGTCTCACCGCGCACCGTGCAGACACACTTGACCCACGTCTACACCAAACTCGGACTCAGCTCGCGGGTGCAGCTCGTGCAAGAAGCGGCGCGCCACCCATGACCGATGCTGCTTTGCCCGCCGGAACGGTGACGTTGCTGTTGACCGACGTCGAGGGATCCACGCGCCTGCGGCAGACCATGCCGACCGAGATGACTGTCGCCATCGGCCGCCTGACCCCCGCCCCCGTCAAGTGTCAGCCGTTCTTGGTCAGCCCGGCAACCAAATTTGGAAGGTTCGGGCATGTCTCAGTCAGAACGAGGGAGCTGTCATCCAGTGAGGCTGTACAGCTATTGGAAGGGCCCCACAGCCCGTTCCAGCTGTTGCCTTCGCGGTGCAGATCCATGTCGTACTTGGCCTGTGTGTCCACATGAGTGCAGTCCGTACCGCATGAGGACAGAATCCATGTAGTCGTACTTCCGTTGTCAAAGACCCCTGCGCCGTCGATATAGGTCACGGTGTAGGGCCCGCTGGATGGTTCTGCCAATGCTGGGCCGGCCAGTCCGACCGCCGCGCCGGCAAGAACAACGCAGACACCGAGTCCACGAGTGATGGCCGCCATGTTGCTGTCCTTTCGTAGACCCGAATTGTGCTGAAGAGCGGACCCCTGCAGCTTTCGGGACGATTGCTGGTCCCGAAGTTAGTGATCATGTCGGGTGCGGGGATACAGGGAAATCCCTGGTTCTTCAGCAGCGTCGTGCATAAGTTCAACCCGTATCGAGCTGAACCCGCCGATGCAGCGCCGGGCGGGTCCGTCGCTGCGGAAAGCGGGAACTGGCTAACCGATTCGGCGTCGTCGTTCGACGGAGCGTCAGCTGCCGCGGACAGCGCCAGCTTTTGGACTGAGCTAGCGACCTGTTCTGAGCGAGCTATCGGCCGGGTCGGCGATCACCGTCGCGCTTTAACTGTGGTTGCCGTCCGGCGGATCCCGATGGCAACCGCGCTTTGCGGCGCCAAAGGGGCGAGCCGCTAGGCCGCGAGGTCGTCCGGGCGGGCCGAAAGCCGCGCTCGGGCCTGCTTGTCTCGTCGCCAACCCCGCACGGCGGCGATGGCGCTCTTCAGGCCACGCCGGCGTCCGGTTGCTGCATCGGTGCCGATGAAACCCGGCTCCAGGCTGGCGAACATCCGCTCGCTGCGGGTCTCTGGTGCATTGTCGGCGGTGTCGCGCAAGTACTTGTCCGGCAGCGACAGCTTGGCCAGCGTGCGCCACGTCTTGGCGTACTGCAGCAAAAACGGGCCAGTCGTGTACGGCAGGTCGTACTTGTCGCAGATTTCGCGCACCCGCACCGAGATTTCGGCGAGCCGGTTGCTGGGCAGGTCGGGGTACAGGTGATGTTCAATCTGCAGGCACAGGTTGCCGCTCATGAACCGCAGGGCGGGCCCGGCGTTGAAGTTGGCGCTGCCGAGCATCTGGCGCAGATACCACTGGCCTTTCGTCTCACCGATCATGTCGGTCTTAGTGAACTTCTCCGCGCCGTCGGGAAAGTGACCGCAGAAGATGACGGCGTTCGCCCACACGTTACGGATCACGTTCGCCATCGCAGTCGCCTTAAGCGTGGACCGATACGTCGCCGCCGGTGACAGCGAGGTCAGCGCCGGGAACGCGACATAGTCCTTGAACACCTGTCGGCCGGCCTTGGCCACGAACTCGTCGATCCGCTGCTTGGCCTCGTCTTGGTCGGCCCGGCCCATGACGATCTTCCCAATCTCCACGTGTTGCAGACCGACCCCCCACTCGAAGCCGATCGCCAGCACGGCGTTGTACAACAAGTTGAGCAGGTTGAACCGCTTCCAGCCCTGATCCCGGGTGACGCGGAGCATGCCGTAGCCGACGTCATCGTCCATGCCGAGGATGTTGGCGTACTTGTGATGCAGAAAGTTGTGCGTGTACCGCCAGTGCTTAGACGACCCACCCATGTCCCATTCCCACGTCGAGGAGTGGATCTCCGGGTCGTTCATCCAGTCCCACTGGCCGTGCATGACGTTGTGGCCGATCTCCATGTTCTCGATGATTTTGGCCACCCCGAGCGTGACGGTGCCGGCCCACCACGCTGAGCGGCGCTTGCCGGCAGCCAGCAACACCCGGCCGGCGACCTCGAGCGCCCGCTGGGCCGCGATCGTGCGACGGATGTAGCGAGCGTCGCGTTCGCCCCGAGAATCCTCGATGTCCTGACGAAGAGCGTCAAGCTCGGTCGCCAAATTGTCGATATCGGTATCGGTCAAATGAGTGAACACGTCGACGTCGGTGATCGCCATGACTTGGTTTCCCTCCCGCAATCGTGCAGTCGCAGACCTACGCTATCGTAACCTACGAACCCGTAGGTTACTAGTTGGTAGCTTTTAGACGTCCAGCACGCAGTCGCCGGATGCCGACGACACGCATGTCTGAATGCGGGTACCCGGTTCGTGCTCATTTCCACTGCGAAGGTCACGGACGTGGCCTTCCACCAGGTCGACCACGCAGGATTTGCAGATCCCCATCCGGCAGCCGAAGGGCATCTGCACGCCCGCCCGCTCGCCGGCGTCCATCAGCGAGGTCGCCGCGTCGGCGACGGCGGTCTTGCCGGATTTCGCAAAGGTCACGGTGCCGCCGGCCCCGGCTGGGGCCGCGCGCGAGACGGCGAACCGCTCGAGGTGCAGCCGCTCGGTGATTCCTGCTGCTGACCAGACGCGTTCGGCATGGTCAAGCATGGCTCCCGGCCCGCAGGCCCAGGTGTGGCGCCCGCGCCAGTCCGGGACTTCGTCGTCCAGGCGGCCAAGGTCGAAGCGGCCCTCGCTCCGCGTGGTGCGCAGCCGCAGTCGGTAACCGCCATGATCGCGGCCCAGCCGATCGAGTTCCGCCCCGAACATGACGTCGTCGGCGGTAGGAGCTGAATGCAAGTGGACAACGTCGGTGAGCTGATCGCGGCCGACCAGCGTGCGCAGCATCGACATCACCGGCGTAATGCCCGATCCGGCGGTGATGAACAGGATCGCCGGCGGAGCCGGGTCGGGCAGCACAAAATTGCCCTGCGGCGCTGCCAATCGGATGACGGTTCCCGGCGCGAGACCCTCCACCAGATGGCTGGACAGAAAACCCTCTGGCATCGCTTTGACCGTGATGGTGATGATGCGCGCGCGACTCACTGGGCTCGACGTCAACGAATAGGATCGCCACCGCCAGCGGCCATGCACCGGCACACCGATTCCGATGTACTGGCCGGGCTGGTAGTCGAAGGTGAAGCCCCAACCCGGTTTGATGACCAGCGTCGCCGAGTCCTCGGTTTCGCGCCGGACCTCCAGCACCCGGCCCCGCACCTCGCGGGCTGTCCACAGCGGATTCGCCAGGTGCAGGTAGTCGTCCGGCAACAGTGGCGTCGTGATCCGTGCGGCGGCCCTGCGTACCCAGTGCCAGTACGGATGCTTGTCGGCTCCGGCGATGGTGGGTCGTCGGGTGTTGACCACCTCGGCAGTGACCTTCGCGGCTTTTCTGGTCATGATCTAACCTACGGTACCGTAACTTACGGGTCGGGTATCGCTGCAGCAGTGTGCGCTACAGCAAGTCGAGCAGGAACGGCAGCTCTTGGGTGGCATACCACGCCAGGTCGTGGTCCTGGGCGTCGCCGACTAGTAATTCAGCATCCTCGTCGCCCAGATCGGCGTCGTCGACCACCGCGATCGCTGCCGTCACCGCCGCCTCCGCGTCGGCGTTGTCGACGAATGCGGCGACCACGTCATCCATGACGACTGGGCGGCCGAGGCGGACCACCGCATCGTCGAGATCGGGCCGCAGGGTCACGTCGTCTACCTCAGCGACGAGCACCGCTCGGCGCGGCGGCGACTGCTCGGGGGCCTCGGCGACACCCGCCAGCAACCGCAGTGACGCCAGCGCCGCATCCCGCAGCGCCACTTCGGCGAGCTCGTCGTCGTCACCCTCGGCATAGGCCTCCCGCAACCGGGGCGTCAGCGCGAATCCGGTGCCGTTGACGGGCCACAGCGATCCCTCGGCGACCAGCTGTTGCAGCATGGCCAACGTCGCCGGGAGGTAGACCCGCATCACGCGACTCTAGCGGGCGGAGCCAGCGGCTACTGTGCTGCTTCCAGCAGCTCACCCAGCGCCTCCTGCATCAGTGCCGGCATCACGTGGACGTCGCTCATGGCCTTGCGGTCGGCGTTGATCGCGAAGTACAGCATGCCGTTGTAGGAGGTGACGCCGATAGCCAGCGCCTGATTGTGCAACAACGGGGCCACTGTGTAGGACTCCAGCAATTTGGCGCCGGCGATATACATTTGCGACTGAGCGCCCGGTGCATTGGTGATCAGCAAATTATACGAGCGGGCGGCGAAAGTGGTCGCGACCCGTACCGCCATGGCGTGCAGAGTCGGTGGTGCGAAGCCGGAAAGCGTCACGATGGTTCGGGCGTCTACCCGGCTGGCGGCGGCGGGGTGGGATTCGGTCGCGTGCGAAATCTGGGACAGCCGTATCACCGGGTTGCCCTCCCCTACCGGCAGGTCGACCAGAAACGGCATCACCTGACCGATCGCCTGACCTTGACTGAACGAATGATGCTCCTCGGACTGCACGGACAACGGCGCCATGGCCCGGACCGCGGCCGGGGGTGCCACCGCCTCACCGCGGGACAACAGCCAGTTCCGCAGGGCACCGGTCACGACCGCGAGCACCACATCGTTGATGTCGCACTCGTAGCGAGCTCGCACGGTCCGGTAATCCTCCAGTCGCCCGCGCGCTACCGTGAACAAGCGGCTGCGGGACACCGTGGCGTTCAGCGGGCTGTTCGGGGCGGTACCGCGCGCCACCGCACGCGCGGTGTCAAGAAACCGCCGGCTGAAATCGACGAACACCCCGTTATTCGTCGCCAGCCCGGCGACTGAGGAACTGACGGCTTGCAGTTGCGTCCGCGGGGCCGACACCCAGTCTCCGATCGCGCCGAACAGAAGTTGTGTGGTGCTCGGTTCACGGCCCGGTACCCAGATGTCCTCGGCGAAGGGCGGCGTGCGTCGGGTGCGGTCGGCGATCACATGCGCCAACGCCAGCGCCGTTACGCCGTTGACCAACGCCTGATGTGACTTGGTGTAGATCGCGATGCGATTCTTGGCCAGACCTTCGACCAGGTACATCTCCCATAACGGTCGGGCCTTGTCCAGCGGCCGCTCAGCCAGTCGCGCGATCAGTTCGTGCAGTTGGTCGTCGCTTCCCGGCGACGGCAGAGCCGATCGCCGGATGTGATAGGTGATGTCGAAGTCGCGGTCGTCGATCCACACCGGCCGGGCCAGCCCCAACGTGACCTTGCGAACCTTCTGCCGGTAGCGCGGGATCTGTGGAAGCCGCTGTTCGACGGTGGACAGCAACGACTCGTAGCTCAACCCGGCGCGCGGCTTGCGCAGGATCAACAACGTTCCGACATACATGGGTGTGTCGGTGTTTTCCAGCTGAAAGAAGGAAGCGTCGGCTGTGGACAACCGCGTCACTTCCGGTCCCCCTTGCTGGTTGACAAACCATTGATGTTGTCGCCCACGGTATCTGCCAACAGCGGTGCCTGCCCGGGCGGGTACGCGGATGCGCCGGTTATGCGATGATGACCGCAGCTGTCTGTGACTCCCCGGCAGGCTCGCCCCGATCGGTCGACCGCTGGAGTGTGCCCGTGACCATTAATCCCACCGACCACGCGGTTCACGCCGTACGGCCCGTCGTCGACTATGAGCCGCCGGCCCGTGACGTTCGGCACTGCGCACCGCCGTCACCGGTGTTGCGGCGCCGGACAGCACGCTTCACCCGCGACTGCGACAACCCCAAGCCCGCCGACGCGATGTCACCGACGCTGCGACCGGCGGCCGTGTTCGCCGACGCGGCTTTGCGCCGGGTGCTGGAAGTGATCGATCGCCGCCGGCCGGTTTCCCAACTCCGCCCGCTGCTATCCGGTCCTCTGGTCGACTCCGTTCTCGCGGCCAACCGGATGACGGCCGGCCACCACACCGCGGCGGTGCTGCGGCGCCTCCGACTGCAGGCCGTGAGTGACCTGGATTCGCTGCGGCCGGTCACCGCGGCGGAGGTGTTCGGAACGTACAGCCGCGGGCGCCGTATCCACGCCATCGCCTGCCGGGTCGCCCGGGTTCGGGTCGCAGACGCCGCGCAGTGGCAGGTGGTCGCTCTGCACATCGGCTGACCGAAGCGGTATCACGCCGGCTTACGGTGCGCCATCGGTACCGGGCTTCCCGCGAAGCGGGCGAGCACCGGGCCGACTGTCGCGACGACGAAGACGTAGGCCATCGCCAAGGCGCCTAGCCCCTCGACCGACGAGCCCACCAGTCCGATGATGATGAGCGAGAACTCGGCTCGGGCGATCAGCGTGGCGCCGGCGCGCCATTGCCCTCGACGGGCCACCCCCTCGCGGCGCGCCGCGAACACTCCGGTGACAACCTTCGTCGCTGCGGTGACCGCAGCCAGAGCCGCGGCAATCGGAAGCACCGGAACCAGCTGATGCGGGTCGACCGACACTCCGATACCGAGGAAGAAGATCGCGGCGAACAGATCACGCAGCGGCCCGAACACTTTGCGAGCCCGCTCAGCGGTCTCCCCGGTCAACGTCAGCCCGACCAGAAACGCCCCTACCGCCGACGAGGCGTGCACGTGCTCGGCCAACGCGGCGACGATCAGGGTGATTCCCAGGACACGTAGCAGCAGTTGCTCGGAATCCGGGTGGCCGACCAGCCGGCCGAAATGGTGACCCCACCGATACGACGCGGTGAACGCCAGCCACAGCGCGAAGATCGCGGCCGCCATCCAGCCGACCGCCAGCGCCCAACTGCGGCCGGAGGCCAGTACGGCCAGCAACGGCAGGTAGGCGGCCATCGCGAAGTCCTCAAGCACCAGCACCGCGAGCACCGCCGGGGTTTCCCGGTTGGCGAGTCGATGCAGGTCCTCGAGCAGGCGCGCGATCAGACCTGAGGAGGAGACGTAGGTGACGCCGGCCAGGGCCAGCACGCCGATTCCGTCCAACCCCAGCAGCCATCCCGTCACCGCGCCCGGGGTGGCGTTGAGCACGACGTCGACGCCGGCCGACGGCAGATGGCGACGCAAGCTGCTGGCGAATTCGACTGCCGAGAACTCCAGGCCCAGCGTGAGCAGCAGCAGTACCAGACCGATCGGGGCGCCGGTGTTGATGAACTGTCCTGCCGCGCCCACCGGTGCGATGCCACCGTTGCCCAAACCCAGACCGGCCAGCAGATACACCGGTATCGGGGACAGGGCGAAGCGGCGTGCGACGGCGGCCAACAACGCAAGCAGTGTCAGGACGGTGCCGAGCTCGAGCAGCAGCGGCACCGAAACTTCCACGAATCAGCCTCTATCGACGAGCTGCTCGACTCCGGTGATGCCGTCGCGGGTGCCGATCACGACCAGCACGTCGTCTGCCCGCAGTATTTCGGCAGGGCTAGGCGAGGCGAGCACTTGGTCTTGTCGAACTATCGCCACTATCGAGGCGCCGGTACGGGTCCGGGCGTGGGTGTCACCCAGCGGCCGGTCGACGAACGGGCTGTTCGCCGCCAACCGCACCTGCCCGGCGTCGATCCCAGGAATGTCGGAGGTCAGCTCGGTGAAGCGTTCGGCGATCTTGGGCGCGCCGAGGATCTGCGCGACGGCGTCGGCCTCTTCGTCGGTGAGGTGAAAGACCGGTCGGGCCAGGTCCGGGTCGTCGTGGGCGTAGAGGACCACCTCGAAGTCGCCGTTTCGACGTGCCACGATCCCGATCCGGTCGCCGTCGTGACTTCTGAACTCGTAGCGCAAACCGATGCCGGGGATGAGCACCTCTTTGACGTCCATGGCGTCAATATTGGCTCAGGTCGGCCGGTGATCAGCGCCGCTTCGCCGGTTTCGCGTGTTTAGCCGTGCGGCCCTGCCGACGGGCGGCTTCACGACGCTCGCGTCGGGTCGTCCCACCCGATACCCCGGCCTTGTGCGAATCGCCGCCGTTGCGCTGCACCTGGGCCGAGCCGTCTTCCGCCGGACCGGAATAGGTCAGCGCCGGCGACTCGTTGTCGATACCCCTTGCGCGCAGCGTGTTCGCTGCGCTGTCACGCCCGTCGGCAGCGCCCTGCTCTTCGGACTCCGCCGCGGCCGCCGTAGCGAATTCGGCCAACCCCTCCGGCGGCGCCACCGGCGCCACGGCGTTGGAGCTGGGCGCGGGCACCGCTTCCACTGCGACGTTGAACAGGAAGCCGACCGACTCCTCCTTAAGCCCGTCGAGCATGGCGATGAACATGTCGTAGCCTTCGCGCTGGTACTCGACCAGCGGGTCGCGCTGGGCCATTGCGCGCAGACCGATGCCCTCCTTGAGGTAATCCATCTCGTAGAGGTGCTCACGCCACTTGCGGTCGATGACGTTGAGCAGCACATTGCGTTCCAGCTGACGCATCGCGCCCTCACCGGCCAACTGCTCGAGTTCGGACTCACGAGCGGTGTAGGCGCGCTCGGCGTCGTCGACCAACGCGTCGAGCAGCTCTTCGCGGGTCAGCTCGCCTGGCTCACCGATGGCGTCGGAGTCAAGCAGGTCTTTGTGATCGATGGAGACCGGATACAGCGTCTTCAGCGCCTCCCATAGCTTGGCCAGATCCCAGTCCTCGGCGTAACCCTCGGCCGTCGCTCCGTTGACGTAGGCGGTGATCACGTCGCGGACCATGTCCAGCGCCTGCTCCCTGAGGTTTTCGCCTTCCAGGATTCGGCGACGCTCGGCGTAGATCACCTTGCGCTGCTGGTTCATCACCTCGTCGTACTTGAGGACGTTCTTGCGGACCTCGAAATTCTGTTGCTCGACCTGGGTCTGCGCGCTCTTGATCGCGCGGGTCACCATTTTGGCCTCGATCGGCACGTCGTCGGGCAGATTGAGTCGGGTGAGCAGCGATTCCAGGGCGGCGCCGTTGAAACGACGCATGAGCTCGTCACCCAGCGACAGGTAGAACCGCGACTCGCCGGGATCACCCTGGCGGCCGGAGCGGCCGCGCAGCTGGTTGTCGATACGCCGCGCCTCGTGCCGCTCGGTGCCCAGTACGTATAGCCCGCCGGCGTCGATCACTTCCTCGGCTTCGGCGGCGGCCTCGCTTTTGACTTTGGGCAGTTCCTCGTGCCACGCCTGCTCGTAGTCCTCGGGAGTCTCCACCGGATCCAGCCCCTGGGCGCGCAGCCGGGTGTCGGTCAAGAAGTCGACGTTGCCGCCTAGCACGATGTCGGTGCCGCGGCCGGCCATGTTGGTGGCGACGGTGATGGCGCCGCGACGGCCCGCTTCGGCGATGATGCCGGCCTCTTGCTCGTGATACTTGGCGTTGAGCACGTTGTGCGGAATCCGCCGCTTGGTGAACTGCCGAGACAGATACTCCGAGCGTTCCACGCTGGTGGTTCCGATGAGCACCGGCTGGCCCTTCTCGTAGCGCTCCGAGACGTCGTCGACCACCGCGATGTACTTGGCTTCCTCGGTTTTGTAGATGAGGTCGGACTGGTCGGTGCGAACCATCGGCCTGTTGGTCGGGATGGGAACCACACCGAGCTTGTAGATCTCGTGCAGCTCGGAGGCCTCGGTTTGCGCGGTGCCGGTCATGCCGGCGAGCTTGTCGTAGAGGCGGAAGTAGTTCTGCAGGGTGATGGTGGCCAGCGTCTGGTTCTCGGCCTTGATCTCCACGTGCTCCTTGGCCTCGATGGCCTGGTGCATGCCTTCGTTGTAGCGGCGGCCGATCAGCACGCGGCCGGTGAACTCGTCGACGATGAGCACATCGCCGTTGCGGACGATGTAATCCTTGTCGCGGGTGAACAGCTCCTTGGCTTTGAGCGCGTTGTTGAGGTAGCTGACCAGCGGTGAGTTAGCGGCCTCGTAGAGGTTGTCGATACCGAGTTGGTCTTCGACGAATTCCACCCCAATTTCGTGGACGCCCACGGTCCGCTTACGCAGGTCAACTTCGTAGTGGACGTCTTTTTCCATCAGCGGCGCCAGCCGGGCGAACTCGCTGTACCAGTTCGACGCTCCGTCGGCGGGCCCGGAGATGATCAGCGGGGTGCGAGCCTCGTCGATGAGGATCGAGTCGACCTCGTCGACGATGGCGAAGTTGTGGCCGCGCTGCACACACTCCTCAAGGGAGTGGGCCATGTTGTCGCGCAGATAGTCGAATCCGAACTCGTTGTTGGTTCCGTAGGTGATGTCGGCGGCGTAGGCCACCCGCCGCTCGTCGGGCGACATCTGGGCGAGGATCACCCCCACGTCGAGACCCAGGAAGCGGTGCACCCGGCCCATCCACTCGCTGTCGCGTTTCGCCAGATAATCGTTGACCGTGACGATGTGCACGCCTTTGCCACCGATGCCGTTCAGATAGGCGGGCAGCACCGAGGTCAATGTCTTGCCCTCGCCGGTCTTCATCTCTGCGACGTTGCCGAAGTGTAAGGCGGCGGCGCCCATCACCTGCACGTCGAAGGGACGCTGATCGAGCACCCGCCAGGCCGCTTCCCGGGCTACGGCGAACGCCTCAGGCAGCAGGTCGTCGAGGCTTTCGCCGTCGGCGTGCCGCTTCTTGAACTCGTCGGTCTTGGCGCGCAACTCCTCGTCGGTGAGCTTTTCGACGTCGTCGGCCAAGCTATTGACGTAGTCGGCGACGCGCCCGAGGCGCTTGACCATGCGGCCTTCACCGAGGCGCAACAACTTCGACAGCACAGCTAAATCCCCTGTTGGGTAGGAATGATGAGCGCCCCCATCCTAGGTGACGTGGGAACTTGGGCGTCGAACGTCGACTCGTTGCGCCGATTCGGCCCGTGGCGCCCGGCGACTCGGCGTTCGAGTGGCGTCAAGCCAGCCGGATCAGGCCGTAGTCGTAGGCGTGCCGCCGGTAGACCACCGACGGACGTTCGGTGTGCTTGTCGAGGAACAGAAAGAAGTCGTGGCCGACCAGCTCCATTTCGTAGAGCGCGTCGTCGACCGACATCGGCGTGGCCGGATGCTCTTTGGTGCGGACGATCCGGCCCGGCAGGTGTTCGTCGACCGCACCGTCGCGTGCTGTGGGGCCTTCGTCGGCGGTGGCCTGCGGTGCGGGCGCCGGCGAGGTGGCCTCACCCAGCGACACCGGTGTCTTGTTGCCGTAGTGAACCTTGCGGCGATCCTTGCCGCGACGTAGGCCGCTTTGCAATTTGTTGACCGCTGACTCGAAGGCGGCATAGAAGCTGTCGGCGCGCGCCTCTCCGCGGACCACCGGGCCACGGCCTCGAGCGGTGATTTCCACACTCTGACATGATTTGCGTTGCCGCCGGTTGGGCGCATGCTTGAGTTCGACGTCGAACAGGTAGATCGTCCGGTCGAACCGTTCCAGGCGGGCGAGTTTCTGCGAGACGTATGTGCGGTAATGGTCGGGAATCTCGACGTTGCGGCCGGTGACGACGACCTCAACTTTCGCTGCGGGTTCGGCCTGCTCGTCGGTGTCGGCCAGCAACTGGCCGGAGTCCACGGTTTGCCTCGACATACTTCACAACTCGTTTCTGTCGCGTCGCACGCGCTGGGCGCGCCCGGCTGTCAATTGCAGGCGCCGACGGGTTCAAGGGGTTTTTGCGCAGTCCGCCCGCCGATGCAAGGTGTCGAGAATTCACCCCCTACCGCTGTTCGGTGACGTGGCGCCTCATCTTTTCGAGACGCCGCCGTGAGGTGTTCACGGATGCTTGACCCGACGGTAACCCGCGTACGGACACGGTGCCACTATTTTGGGTCAGCCGTTGCGAGTTCTTCACATCGTTGACGCCGCGTTAATTGCAGGGTGGCGCAAGGCGGCTCAGGCATGAGCGACGGTGAGCACCGCCGCGACCCGGGCGCCGTTGTCGCGTAACACCCGCGCCGACTCGCGGGCCGTCGCGCCGGTCGTGACGATATCGTCGACGAGTAGCACCTCGGCAGTGGCGGGAAACCGTCGGCGGTTGGGTCGGACAGCGCCGGCGAGGTTGCGCTCGCGGTCGGCGCTGCCCAGGCGAGCGGAGTCGCGGGCCAGCGCTTTCAGCCGCAAGGCCGGCGCCACGTCAATCTGCGGATGATGCATCACCGCGGCGGTGGCCATCCGGCTGACGGGGTCGCCGCCACGTCGCCGGGCCGCCGAGCGGCGGGTCGGCGCCGGCACGATGGTGAGCGGCACCTCGACCATGCCCCACGTCAGGAGTCGGTGGATGCCGATGGCGAGCGCCTGCGCCAGGGGGGCGATGAGGTCGGAGCGGCCGTGTTCTTTCATCGCAATGATGGCTCGGCGTCGGGCGCCGGCGTAGCGGCCGAGCGCGAACACGGGCACCTGCGGGTCCATTCGCGGGCTGATCACGTGCGGCTCGTCTGGGCCGACTGCCAGTTCGCTTGCGCAGACGTCGCACCACCGAGTGGACGGCGCGCCGCAGCCGCCGCACTCCACGGGAAGGATCAGGTCCAGCATTCGGTCAGTGTGAGGGATGGGGGTGACATGGCAATTCTCGGCGATGGCAACATCAGTCCCACCAGGCTCTTTGGCCTCCGACGTTTCTGTCTCCGGGGAATAGTGCTTCCTAGAAAGTGATGGCGCATGAGATATCACAACGAGCACCCGATGCCCCGCCTGCTCAAGGGCTCGCCGCCTACCTATTTCGCGAGTCGAATTCGGTACCCGAAGTATCGTCCCAGAATTTCGGCGAGACCTCCTTCGGGACGTCCTTGGGATCGACAGCGTCCATTTCCTGCTGGAACTCGTCAAACATTCGTCGAGCGCGCGCCAGCTCTTCCTCCGTTGGTGGAGTTACACCAGCTTCTTCCGGCGTCGAGAAGGTCTTCCCTGCAATCCTCTTAGTCATCTGCAAGCCCCTATTCTCTGAGTTTTCTCTGATTTCGAACTCCTGCTGATCAACGCCCTAAGTCAATCATCTCAATTACAGTCTTGCCTGTTAACGGGTCGACTGTTTTACTGACAACATAGAACCTAGACCCTGAGGGAAACAGAACTTCTTGCTCATGAGGGAGTACTGACATCGATGAAATATCGCGGCCGGTGACAGAAAAGACTTTGAACAGTACATTGTCTCCGAACTCCGTCGCCACGGCACGACTTGTTGTAGTACTGGTGAAACCATCTTCTGTAACTATCATGCCGGCTTCATACTCCGCAAGCACTCGTGGAGATAAGTCCGTTCCACGCACCACGATACCTTCGTAATGAGGTAATTTCTCGAGCGCTGTATTCAAAGCCTCAATACGTGCTTGTTGACTTCCGTTCACAGTGCCGCTCCTTAGCGCACCATTTAAGTCCTCGTAGCCGTTGTCAGTGTAGTCGGCCAAAGCCAACAAATCGTCGGCAGTCAACGCACCTGTCAACGGATGCTCGTGATCCGATTCGAGATAACTGTGCCCGCTGCCGGAACTGTGTGACGCGCCGTCCCCGATCAGGGATGTGTCGGACGGATGCGCACTTGGCAGGCCGCCGTCGAGCGGCGGTGATAGCGGCTGCCCTTCGGGAAGCGGCTTAGACATCGGCGGCGGAGGCGCATAGGGCGGGTGCCATTGCGGAGCATGCGTGGCCGCCAGCGGCGGTGGAACTCGGCTGTCAGGGAACGAACCGGGTTTTAAGCCCGCCAGCGGGCCCGACGTTCCCGCGTCGGCCGGTGATGGACCACTAGGGCGACCGCCGGCGCCCGCCCCGGAATCGCCCGCGCCACCCGGTTCAGCAGCCGGCGGCTCAGCCGGAGGCTTCGGCTCGACCGGCCCGTGCGGCGCACCGGCCGGCGGTTCACCTGGCTTCGCAGGGGGCAAGGCCGCCGGCCGGCCACCGGGCGCGGGTACAGCTGTCTTCGCCACATCCCGGCCGAGACCGTCCAAACTTCTGGTGATGTCGCTGGCGGTCTTACCCATGCCGCCCATCGCCCCGGTGGCGCGGCCCAGGTCACCGACTTTCGCCAGACCTCGACTCGCGGCGGCCGCCCCTTCGGCTCCGCGAACCCCGGCATTAGCCTCCCCACCTCCAGGGATGAACAGAGTGGCGATGTCAAGCAGATTCTCTCCCGCACCGAGACCCGGCCGGTCGCGGCGCCAGTCATCGAGGTGCAGCAGTTGCTTGACGACCGCGTGGTCGGCCTCGGCCGCTTCCCGCGCATCGACGAGATACCAAAGCGCGCCAGTCTTGAACAAGTTCCGCGCTTCGTCCGCGCCGCCGTCAGGATCGAGGAGCAGCTTCGGCTCGGCCATCTGCTCGAGTCCCTGCTCCATTCCCACGGCGTCCTTGAATACGCCTTCGTTCACATTGACGAACGTGTCAAACACCGTAGCCAGGGGGTTGCCAACCTCTTCGCCCAAGAAGTGCGTCAGCTCTTTTCTCCCCCAGCCTTCGATAGCGACGACGGCGCTGTCCAGCCAGCCCAAACCCAGCTGTAGCACCCCCCTTCGGGCGTCAGCTTCGCGTTTCATGTTGTCCAGCACGGCTCTGATGTCGCGGGCGGCCTCTGTGATGTCCTTGAGGGCGTCGCCTTCGAGCACCGTCACGATTTCATGCCACCAGCCCGACGGAGTTGCCAACCGGTGCAACAGATCTCGAATCGCGTCCTGGGTGCGCTGCACGTCGTCGGCGAAACCATCCAGCTCCTGTCCGAGGTGCTCGCACTTATCAGTGACGGTCGCGCACTTAACGCCCAGGCCAGTCAAAGCTGCGGTTATATGCCCGCCTTCCGGCATGACTTGCTCACCGATCGCCGATTGAGGTTGTGCCAGCCACTCATTCACCGCTTCGAACACCGCAGCCAATGATCGCCACGAGTCGGCGGCCGCGCGCAACGCGACCGGATCTCCGTTGGGCCACACGCTGCACACGAAGACCTCGACCAGCGGCCACAAGGTCGGCTCGCCGACTCCCGGCCCCAGAGTCGATGGGGCGCCCGGGGCGTCGAATGGCCCCGGCTCTGGCGGCAAAGGCACTACGGGCGTGCCGCCGCCCAGCGTTGATGCCGCTTCGGCTCTCGAGTAGTTGACGGCCGACATCTCGATGAGAAAACCGATTCTGCGGCTGTCGTTGACCGCGGTGGCCGCGGCGGTCAAGGCGTCCTTCGCGCCGGTCTGGTAAGCCCGTGCGAACAGCACACCGGCCGCGTCTTGGCCGGTATTGGCGCCGAAAATCAACGTCAAGGTTTCTATCGCGGCAGCTAACGCATCACCGACCGAGACCATCGAGGCACCGGCACCGTCGAGCGCCGTGGCATCGACGACTAGCGGCGGCATCAGCTCACGACCACATGTCCAGGTTCTTGGTCATCGCGCCGGTGTAGTTGGCGTGCGCGGTCGTACCCACCGATTGCAGGTGGGCCAGCGCTTCTCGCATCAGCTCTTCGCCCCGGCTCCAATGCCGGTGCGCTTCGGCATGCGCAGCCGCGGCCCTGCCGGTCCACGTCAAGTGGAGATTGGTGATCAGCGCGTCGATTTCGCTGAACAGGCTTTCCGAGCAATGCTGAAACTCAGCCATCCGCGATACCGCCTCGGCCAGTTGCTCGGGATCGACACGAAACGAGTCAGCCATCACCTACCGCCGTAGCGTCTCGGCCGATGCAATGGCGGCATGCCCGTAACCCGCCCACCGCTTGACCGACGAGCCGGGCCATAATGGACAGCGCCAGTTCGACTTCCGCCGCACCCTGATGCCAGCGCTGCCACGTCGCCGGATAGGCGCTTTCGGCGGGGCCCTGCCGGCCGCCCAACATATCACCGACCCGGTCGTCGAGCTCGCCAAGCCGCTTCTGCAAGCACTCCGCAGCTTCCGACAACGACTGTGCGACATCGAACATCACCGCCGGATCAACGCGTAGCTTCACCGTCTTCGCAGCCACGCCAGGAACCTAACGGCTAATGCCCACCGTCACAATTCACCCCGGCAGCACCGGCAACGCACCGCCCGTCATGAACGCCGCCACGTCTGACCAGCTCTGTTCGTTCTCGGCCGCGGAGCCCGAAAGCTGCGCCAGCCCGCGTGGGTCCGCAACATAGATCGTCGACGGATTGGCCGCGATCGCCGATACCGGAGTTTGCAGACCGAGGCTCGGCGCGTCAGAATTCACGCCGTCGAGATTCACATACGACACCGGATGCGCAGTGTCGTTGCGGGCCACCGCAATATCGCCATCGGTTCGCCACGCCAGAGAGATCACCGAGCTGCCCAGCCCGAAACCCAGCCGACGCGGATAGGTAAGCGCGAATTGACCGGCTTGCGTCTGCTCGACGCTGGCAAGGATGACCTGACCGCCGATGACCATCGCCGCCCGCGTGCTGTCCCGCGACAGCTGCAGATCGCTGATCACGCCTGGGAAGCGGTTGGACACCGCCGCGGAATCGACCGGGATACGCGCGGGTTGCCCCGACGCCGGTTCCTGGATCGCACGCAACACGCTGTTACCGTCCACCACCACCCATACGGTGTCGTCGAGCGACCAGCTCGGTCGCGACAGAGTGTGCCCGTCTGCCGACTGCACCGCCGCACCACCGAGATCACCGATCCACAACGCCGCCGCCGAATCCGGGGCGCCCGGACGCAAAGTCACGACCGACGCCACCCGTTGGCCGTTACGCGACAGCGCCGCCGCGGTCTGATCGGGCATCTCGCCGAATTGCCCAGGCACGGCCACAGCTTGTTGACCGTCGAGCATCATCAGCGATCCGCCGACCAGCGCGTGCACCCCGGCCCCGGCACCGTCGGCGACACCCGGGTCGGTGGCAGCA
Source organism: uncultured Actinomycetota bacterium (assembly GCA_963767765.1). Lineage (GTDB taxonomy): Bacteria > Actinomycetota > Actinomycetes > Mycobacteriales > Mycobacteriaceae > Mycobacterium. The sequence goes on from CAVYEX010000003.1 coordinate 635,335, forward strand.
ACGTCGGAGGTGGTCCAGCCGTCGGTAAAGCGGTCGTCCATGGCGGTGCCGTCCGCGTCGATGACGTACGGCCCTTTGATGTCGGCTCGCGCCAGCGTCCAGATGATCTGCGCCGCGAGTAGTTGCCGGCTGTGCGGGTCGGTGGTGGACAAGCTCTCCAGGTCGACTTTGGCCCCGCCGTATCCGCGGCCCACACCGCTTTTGCCGCCGTCGGCGCGGGTCACTGGGCCGCGTAACCGCAGCGGCGGGCCCAGCATGTTGCGCACCGCGTTGGCCAGTTCCGGGCGCGGCCCCGCGATCAGCTTCGAAACCAATTCCGTCGCAAGCTGATCCGGATCACTCACCGCCACATATCGCGGATCGGGCACCACCGTCTTGCCGGTCGGGTCAGCGAAATACAGCGTGTTGCGCTTATAGGTAGCCTGAAATTGCTGCCAGTCCAGGAACACTCCGTTGGGCAGCCGGTCGATGCGCCAGCCGTCCGCAGTGTTGATCAACTCGATCGGCCCCGGATCCGGCAGCACTCCCTCGGCGGTCTCGAACACACCCATATCGGACAGTGACCCCAGGATGTCGGCCCGCATGCTGACCGAAACTCGTTGTGCGTTGCGCGTTTCGAGGAAGACCACGTGGTCGAGCAGCAGCGCGCTGCCGGCGTCGTCCCATCCGTCCGACGCCGACTTGGTGAGAAACTGGCGTGCCGCCAAGTGCCGGTTCGCCGGATCCGCGGTCGCTTTGAGGAATTCGCGAAGCAGGACGTCGGGATCCATGCCCGCCGTCGGCTTCGGCAGGTTCGACGGCGCCGGGCGCGCGACGGTTCCCACGGCTTGCGGCGCCGACGAACTGGGCACGCCGGCACATCCGGCAAGTATTGTCACCACAGCGAGAAGCAGCGCGGCCAGGCGGCGCATCAAGCGCCTCGCTCGGCGTGTTCGCGCTGCCGCAGCTGGCGCTCTTTGCGTTCGGCCACAAACGGTTTCATCGGCAGCGGGCTGGTCGTCACCTTGTGACCGCGGACCAGCGGCAGTGTCAGCCGGAAGCAGGCGCCGGTGCCCGGCTCCCCCCACGCCTCGAGCCGGCCCTGGTGCAGCCGGGCATCCTCCACGCTGATCGCCAGCCCCAGACCGGTACCGCCGGAGCGACGGACCCGCGATGGGTCGGACCGCCAGAACCGGCTGAACACCAGCTTCTCTTCACCGGGGCGCAGCCCAACACCGTAATCGCGGACCGTCACCGCGACGGTGTCCTCGTCAGCGGCCATCCGGATCCGCACCGGCTTGCGCTCGGCGTGATCGATGGCGTTGGCGATCAGATTCCGCAGGATCCGCTCCACCCGGCGCGCGTCTACCTCGGCAATCACTTCGGAGGGAGGCATGTCGACCAGCAACTCGATGCCCGCTTCTTCGGCGAGGTGCCCGACGCTGCCTAGAGCGCTGCTGACCGTGGAGCGCAGATCGACCGCCTCCACCGACAATTCGGCCACCCCGGCGTCGTGTCGCGAAATCTCGAGCAAGTCGGTGAGCAGCGACTCGAACCGGTCCAGCTCGCTGACCATCAACTCCGTGGAGCGCCGCAACGCCGGATCCAAGTCGGCGCTGTGGTCGTAGATCAGGTCGGCGGCCATCCGCACCGTCGTCAGCGGTGTGCGCAGTTCGTGGCTGACGTCGGAGGTGAAGCGGCGCTGCAGATTGCCGAACTCCTCGAGCTGTGTGATCTGCCGCGACAAGCTCTCCGCCATGTCGTTGAACGACACCGCAAGCCGCGCCATGTCGTCCTCACCACGCACCGGCATCCGCTCGGACAGATGCCCTTCGGCGAACCGTTCGGCGATCCGCGAGGCCGACCGCACCGGCACCACCACCTGCCGGGAGACCAGGAGGGCGATGCCGGCCAGCAGGACCAGCAGCACCACACCGCCGGTCGCCATGGTGCCGCGCACCAGCGAAATCGTGCTGGCTTCACTGGCCAGCGGGAAGATCAGGTACAGCTCGAGGTTGGTCACCCGCGACGACGCCGGCGTGCCGATGATCAGCGCGGGACCCGAGAAGCTGTCGGTGTGCACCGTCGCGTACTGATAGCTCACCTGTCCGGCCTTCACAAAATCCCGCAACGACGGCGGCACCTGGTTGACCGGACCCGCCGTCGTGGCTGCCCGCGGGCCGTCGCCGGGCACCACCAGCACCGCGTCGAACGCACCGGCCAACCCCGCGCCCGACGACGCCTCGGTTTTCGACGTCAGCGTGTTGCGGGCAAGCTGCAGGCTGCTGTCGAGCGAGCGCGCCTCCTCGCCGCTGACGATGCCGCTGACGGTGGTGCGGGCCCGTTCGATCTGTTCAGTAGCGGCACGGACCTTGACGTCGAGCACCCGGTTGGTCACCTGGCTGGTCAGCACGAAGCCAAGCACGACGATCACTGCGAACGACAGCCCGATGGTCAGCACGACCACGCGCAGCTGCAACGACCGACGCCACGCGGCTCCGACAGCTCGACTCAGCGCGCTCATTCCGCGTGTCATGGGGCCCGAGCGCCCCCAGCGACCCCGCGTCCGTCGCCTCGAGCCCCACATCACCCGCGCCGCTTGTCCTCACGGCGACCACCGGCGGTCACGGAGGTCCGGCCTTGTAACCCACTCCTCGAACGGTCAGCACAACGGTCGGGTTCTCCGGGTCTTTCTCCACCTTCGCCCGCAGACGCTGGACATGCACGTTGACCAGGCGCGTGTCAGCTGGGTGACGATACCCCCACACCTGTTCGAGCAGCACATCACGAGTAAACACCTGCCGCGGTTTGCGCGCCAACGCCACCAGGAGGTCGAACTCCAGCGGTGTCAGCGAAATCTGCTCACCGTTGCGGGTGACCTTGTGGGCGGGCACGTCGATGTCGACATCGGCGATCGACAGCATCTCGGCGGGCTCGTCGTCGTTGCGTCGCAGCCGGGCTCGCACCCGGGCTACCAGTTCCTTGGGCTTGAACGGCTTCATCACGTAGTCGTCGGCGCCCGACTCCAAGCCGAGCACCACGTCAACGGTGTCGGTTTTGGCCGTCAGCATGACAATCGGCACACCAGAGTCGGCGCGCAACACCCGGCACACGTCGATGCCGTTCATGCCCGGCAGCATCAGGTCCAACAACACCAGATCCGGACGTAGCTCGCGCACCGCGGTAAGCGCTTGGCTGCCGTCACCGATTACCGCTGTGTCGAAGCCCTCACCGCGCAGCACGATGGTGAGCATCTCAGCCAGCGAAGCGTCGTCATCGACGACAAGAATCCTTTGCCTCATGGTCTCCATGGTGTCACCAGAAAGCGATAAAACTCGTTTACTACACGCGTGTTTCTCTGAGGATTAACTACAGCTCACGATCAAGCAGTCAGTCGTTGCGGCCAGTTTGCCGGGATCGACGTCCGCGTCGACGACCAGCCATTGCCCGCCCCAGCCGCCGGCGGCCAAGCCGGAGTACACCGCGCCGGTGCGCCGCTGCAGGTCGTCGTCGCGCTCGTAGGCGTCACGTGCCCGGGCTACTTCTTGGGTTGCGCGGTCGCGGGCGCGCCGGGCGGCGAGCTCGGCCGAGACATTCAGCAGCACCTGCCGGTCCGGCGCGGGCAGCCCGAGCCGCTGGTATTCGATGTCGTGCACCCAGGCCACCACCTCACCGTCGGCGCCCTGGTGCAGGCGGGCCGCACTGTAGGCGGCGTTAGAGGCTACGTAGCGATCCAGGATCACCACGTCGTGGTCGTGACGCAGCTTCTCGATGTCGTCGCGCGCCGCGGCGCGGTCCAGGGCGAACAACATGGCCATCGCGTATACCGACGATGCGAGGTCGCCGTGGCTGCCGTGCAGCGCCTCCGACGCGACGTCGGCGGCCACCGACTGGCCATAGCGCGGGAACGCCAGGGTGGCCACCGACTGCCCGGCACCCTGCAATGCCGAGGTCAAGCGACCGGACAATGTCCGCTTGCCGGCGCCGTCCACCCCTTCGATCGCGATCAGCACGGCGCGAGCCTACCCAGGGCTGCCTCGGAGCGTTCGGCGCGAAGCCAGGTTCTAGTAGCGGTAGTGGTCCGGCTTGTAAGGCCCGTCGACGTCGACACCGATGTACTCGGCCTGCTCCTTGGTCAGCTTCGTCAGCTCGCCACCGAGCGCGGCGACGTGCACCCGGGCCACCTTCTCGTCGAGGTGCTTGGGCAGCCGGTAGACCTCGTTGTCGTACTCGTCGTTTTTGGTCCACAACTCGATCTGGGCGATGACCTGGTTGGAGAAGCTGTTGCTCATCACGAACGACGGGTGCCCGGTGGCGTTGCCCAGGTTCAGCAGCCGGCCCTCGGAGAGCAGGATGATCGACTTGCCGGTGTCGCTGAAGGTCCACAAGTCGACCTGCGGGCGGATGTTGGTCTTGGTCGCGCCGGACTTCTCCAGCCTGGCCACCTGGATCTCGTTGTCGAAGTGGCCGATGTTGCCCAGGATCGCCTTGTCCTTCATCGCCCGCATGTGCTCGAGGGTGATGATGTCCTTGTTGCCCGTAGTGGTGATGATGATGTCGGCCTCGCCGATTACGTCCTCCACGCGCTTGACGTCGTGGCCCTCCATCAGCGCCTGCAACGCGTTGATCGGGTCAATTTCGGTCACGGTGACCCGGGCGCCCTGACCGGCCAGCGATTCCACCGAACCCTTACCGACGTCGCCGTAACCGCAGACGAGCGCCTTCTTGCCGCCGATCAGCACGTCGGTGCCGCGGTTGATCCCGTCGATCAGCGAGTGCCGGCAACCGTACTTGTTGTCGAATTTCGACTTGGTCACCGAATCGTTGACGTTGATCGCCGGGAACGCCAGATCGCCGGCGGCGGCGAACTGGTAGAGCCGCAGCACGCCGGTGGTGGTCTCCTCGGACACGCCCTTGATCGACGCGGAGATCTTCGTCCACTTGTCCTTGTCGGTCTCGAAACGCTTGCGCAGCAGCTCCAGGAAGATCCTGTGCTCGGTCGAGTCGTCTTCTTCGGCGGGCGGCACCACGCCGGCCTTTTCGTACTGCGCGCCGCGCAGCACCAGCATGGTCGCGTCGCCGCCGTCGTCGAGGATCATGTTGGCCGGCTCGTCCGGCCACGTCAGGATCTGCTCGGCGGCCCACCAGTACTCCTCGAGCGTCTCGCCTTTCCATGCGAAGACTGGCACGCCTCGGGGCTCTTCCGGCGTGCCGTGCGGCCCGACGACGACCGCGGCGGCGGCGTGGTCCTGGGTGGAGAAGATGTTGCACGACGCCCACCGAACCTGAGCGCCGAGCGCCACCAGCGTCTCGATGAGCACCGCGGTCTGCACGGTCATGTGCAGCGATCCAGAGATGCGGGCACCTTTGAGCGGCTGCACATCGTGGTATTCGCGGCGCAGCGACATCAACCCCGGCATCTCGGTCTCGGACAGCTCGATGTCCCGGCGGCCGTAATCGGCAAGCGACAGGTCGGCGACCTTGAACTCGATGCCGTTACGGACGTCTGCGCGGAGCGATTGTTCGGTCGTCGTCATGGGTAAGTCAATCCTTCTCGTCAATAGTTAGCTTGCATATATATTACTCGGCTGCGCGGTCAGCTGCCGCCGGGTGAGTCTGGTAGCGACACCAGCCTATGGCTACGCTTGTCCCTGATCCCATCGGCCTGCGTCGTCGCGCAGTACGCCGTAGCGTTCGGCCGCAGGTGTCATCAACCGCGCCAGGTCAGCGGCGACGTCGTGATCGGCCTCGGGCGGCATCGACACATAGCTCATCGCGAGTCGTACGATCGCGCGGGCCAGGATCCCGGCGTCGTCGGCACCGGCCTTGACCCAGCTGTCCATCAAAGACGACGTCAAGCGCTGCGAGCAACGGCTGATGATCGGGCCGCTGTCGGTGGTGATCAGCTGCAGCAGATCAGGTTTGGCGACACCGGTCAGCAGCGATATGACCAGCGGGTCGGCGGCCGACTCGGTGAAGAAAGCCCGAAACCCCTGCAGGAACGCGGCATAGATGTCGCCGACGTTGCAGTAGATGGCATCGTCGACCAAGTCCACCAGCCGATCGGCCAGCCGCAGCGCGTAACCCTGCGCCAGCCCCTGCCGGGAACCGAACTCGTTGTAGATGGTCTGCCTGCTGATGCCTGCTTCGCGGGCCACGTCGGCCAGGGTGATCGTCGACCAGTCGCGGGTGAGTAGCAACTCACGCATGGCGTCGAGAACCGAATCACGCAGCAGGGCCCGGGACGCCTCGGCGTACGGAACCCGCTTCATAGCCGCGACCTTAGTGGTTGAACCCCGCCGGTCAGGAACGAGCGACTTCGATCATCTCGAAGTCCGATTTGGCCGCACCACAGTCCGGGCAGCTCCAGTCTTCCGGGATGTCGTCCCAGCGGGTGCCGGCGGCGATGCCGTCTTCCGGCCAACCCAGCGCCTCGTCGTACTCAAAGCCGCACTGGATGCAGCGGAAGAGTTTGTAGTCGTTCACTGGTCAGCTCCTAACAGTTCGAAGTCGACTTTCTCGCGTACGCCGCAGTCTGGGCAGCACCAGTCGTCGGGAATGTCATCCCAAAAGGTGCCGGCCGGAAAACCCTCGCGCGCAGCGCCTTTGCTTTCGTCGTACACGTAGCCGCAGACCGGGCAGCAGAACGCGACCATCACGCCGCCGCCTCCGCATGCCGGGCCAGCAGCTGCCGGCGGCGCCGAGGATGCAGGTTGACCCTGGTGATGTCGCCGTTGTAGTGGCTCAGCACGCGGTGGTCCATGACCTTGCGCCACAGCGGCGGAAAGTAGGTCAGCGAAATCATCGACGCGTATCCGCTGGGCAAGTTGGGCGAGCCGTCGATGCTGCGCAGTGTCTGGTAGCGCCGGGTCGGGTTGGCGTGGTGGTCGCTGTGCCGCTGCAGGTGGTAGAGGAACAGGTTCGTCACGATGTGATCAGAGTTCCAGCTGTGCTCTGGTGCGCAGCGTTCGTAGCGGCCTCCGGACCCGCCGCCGCCAATCTTGCACCGCAGCAGCCCGTAATGCTCCAAATAATTCACCGTCTCGAAGGTGCTGAAGGCGTATACCGCCTGAACGATCACCAGCGGGATCAGCTCCGGGCCGAACACCGCAATCAGCAGCCCCCACAACACAACCGACATCAGCCAGGCGTTGAGCACGTCGTTGGACAGCCGCCAGGGGCTTTTGTCCAGCCGGCGCAGTCGTTGTGCCTCCAGCCGCCACGCCGAGCGCAGGCTGCCGAAAACACTGCGCGGCAAAAATTCCCAGAAGGACTCGCCGAATCGGGCCGAGGCCGGGTCCTCGGGGGTAGCCACTCGCACGTGATGCCCCCGGTTGTGTTCGATGTAGAAGTGGCCGTAGCAGCTCTGGGCCAGGGTGAACTTGGCAAGCCACCGCTCGAGCGAGTCTTTCTTGTGGCCCATCTCGTGCGCGGCGTTCATGCCGACAGCGCCGAGGACACCCACCGACAACGCCAACCCGATCTTGGCCGGCCAGCTCAGCGGGCCGTCGTAGCCCAGCCAGCCGAGGTTAGGCGCGGTGAAGAGGTAAGCCGCCAGCACGACGCTGAGGTACTGGAACGGAATGTAGAGGTAGGTGCAGAACCGGTAGTACCTGTCGTTCTCCAGCCGCTCCATCACCTCATCGGGCGGGTTCTGACCGTCGGGCCCGAATCGCAGGTCGAGCACGGGCAGCACGACATAAACCAGGATCGGACCCACCCAGAACAATGCTTGGGACGCAGTGCGCCAGCCGAGCTGGTTCATCCCCCACACGAGCGGCAGAATCGTCATCAGCATGGTCGGGGCGATCAGCCCGAGCAACCACAGGTAACGCTTCTTGTCCTGCCACACCTCCGGGGCGACGTGACCGGTCATATCGCCAACCCTCCTCCTCCGAGTACGTTGCGGTGGACATTACTATGCTCTGCGTCTTATGTCTAGACATCGAGCCCGCATATGTCAAGACGGAGCCTGAGTCGAACCTGAGCAAATTGGGTCGGGGAGCCTGCCGTCGCGGTAACTTCGTCTACTGTGCGCAGACCCAGGCACACGTCGACGCACCCGAGCGGAAACCGCCGGTGCTTGGCGTTGTCGGTGGCCGGTCATGTCATGGTGCACTTCCTCGGCGTCGACGTGGCCGCCGGCGACGTCGACCCATTGAGCGGTTTACTGAACCGCCGGGCATTTCATCGCCGCACAGGTCAGTTGCTGAGCTCGCCCGGTACCCGACGGGGCACCCAGCTCTGCGTGACGATGATCGATCTCGACCACTTCAAGCGGCTCAACGATTCTCGCGGTCATCGCTTCGGTGATTCGGCGTTGATCGCGGTGAGCAAGCTGATCAACGAGATGACCGACGAGAACGCGGTTGTTGCGCGCGTCGGCGGGGAGGAGTTCCTCGTCGCCGAGATCAACGAGCTCGCCGAGACGAACCGGCGGGCCGAATCACTGTGCGAGGCCATCGCAGCCAGCGACTTCGGTATTACCGCCAGCATCGGAATCGCCTGCGCCGCAGTCCCGGGCGACGGCACCGACGATCGCGCTGTCATCGACGAGCTCATCGAGGCCGCCGACACTGCCATGTACGACGCCAAGCGCGCGGGTGGCGGCCGCGTCGGGCTGCAACACGATGCACCGCTGCGCCGGGTGGAGTAGCGGCCCTCAGCGTCGGCTATCGGTCCATGCGCGACCTGCTTTCGCGGGCGTCGCGGCGACGTCCGCGCCGGCCAACCGGGCGGCCAGCACCGAGTGGCGGCGACCGTAGCCGAAATAGATCAGGGTCCCGACAGCCATCCAGACCGCGAATCTGATCCAGGTCAACGCCGTGAGGTTCAGCATCAGCCACGAACAAGCCAGCACCGAGGCGATCGGTAACACGGGCACCCATGGCGCCCGGAAGCCACGCGGTAGGTCCGGCCGGCTTCGGCGCAGCACGATCACGCCGGCCGACACCAGCAGGAAGGCGAACAACGTACCCACGTTGACCATCTCTTCGAGCTTGGCCGTCGGGAACAGCGACGCCGTCGCCGCGACAAGCAACGCGACCAGCACCGTCAGCCGCACCGGCGTCCCGCGCTGGCCGGTATTGGCCAGTTGCCGCGGCAACAGCCCGTCCCGGGCCATCGCGAACAGCACCCGGCAGCCGCCCAGCAGGAGGACCATCACCACCGTGGTCAGCCCGGCCAGCGCTCCCACAGAAATCACACCGCTGGCCCAGTGCACCCCGTTGGCGGTGAAGGCGGTGGCCAGGTTCGCCCGCCGCCCGTCGCCGCCGTCGCGCAGCTCGGTGTAGGGCACCATGCCGGACAACACGACCGCCACCGCGATGTAGAGCACCGTCACCAGGCCCAGTGTGACCAGGATGCCGCGCGGCACATCGCGTTGCGGGTGCTTGGTCTCCTCAGCCATGGTGGCCACGATGTCGAAGCCGATGAACGCGAAGAACACGATCGATGCCCCGGCCAGCACGCCGTACCAGCCGTAATGGCTGCTGTGCGCACCGGTCAGCAACGACAGCACCGACTGGTCGACACCGCTTCCGGCGTGATCGGCTTCGGGCGGCGGAATGAACGGCGTGTAGTTGGCGGCCTTGACGTAGAAAGCGCCGACGATCACCACCAGCAGCACCACCAGCACCTTGACCGCGGTGACGGCCGCGGAGAACTGTGACGAGAGTTTCGTACCCAGCGCAAGCAGGGTGGCGACCAGCGCCACGATCAGCGCCGCACCCCAGTCGAAGTCGAACGAGCCCAACGTCACAATGCCGTCGACGAACCCGAACACCGACCCCAGATAGCTCGACCATCCCTTGGACACCACCGCGCCGCCGATCGCCAGTTCCAGCACCAGATTCCAGCCGATGGTCCACGCCAGGAACTCGCCGAACGTCGCATAGGAGAAGGTGTAAGCGCTGCCGGCCACCGGCAGCATCGAGGCGAACTCGGCGTAGCACAGGGCGGCCAGGCCGCAGGTGACGGCGGCGATCAGAAACGAAATCCAGATGGCCGGGCCGGTGACATCACCTGCGGTCGATGCGGTGACGGTGAAGATGCCGGCGCCGATGACCACCGAGACCCCGAAAACCGTCAAGTGCCACCAGCTGAGGTCTTTGCGCAACCGTGTGCTCACCTCGTCGGTGTCGGCGATCGACTGTTCGACCGACTTCATCCGGCGCGGACCGACCATGCGCCATCCCTTCTTTTCGTGTGACGGCAATGTACCTAGTAGTGTGCGGGGATGCGGGTGGGTGAGGTTAACGCGGGGGAACACGCCGGTAAACAGGTGCATGCTCACGCCCGTGGACAGGCCCGTGGACAGGCCATAGTGATCGGGGCGAGCATCGCCGGCCTGTGCGCGGCACGTGTGCTTTCGGAGTTCTACGACCGGGTGATCGTGTTCGAGCGCGACGAACTGCCCGGGGCGCCGGTAAACCGCACCGCGGTGCCGCAGGGCCGGCACGTGCACCTGCTGATGGCGCGTGGCGCAATGGAATTCGACGCATTGTTCCCCGGACTGCTCGACGACATGGTCAGTGCCGGAGTTCCGATTCTGGAGAACCGTCCGGACTGCATCTATTTCGGCGCCGCCGGCCATGTGCTGGGGACGGGCCATCGGCTGCGCGACGAGTTCACCGCCTACGTGCCGAGCCGCCCTCAGCTGGAATGGCAGATCCGCCGCCGGGTCACCGACATCGCCAACGTCGATATCCGCAACGGTTCCGTCCGCGAACCGCGATTCGACCAGGACACGCAGCGGGTGACCGGCGTGCTGCTGGCCGCCGCCGATGGCGGCTCGGACTTCGTGCCTGCGGACCTGGTGGTCGACGCGGCCGGGCGCGGCACCCGGCTGCCGGTGTGGCTCGAGCAGTGGGGTTTCGAGCGGCCGCGCGAGGACACCGTCGACGTGGGCATCGGGTACGCGTCGCAACAACTGCACATCCCCGACGGACTGATCGAGCAGAAGGTGGTGGTCGCCGGAGCGTCGTGTGAGCAACCGGTCGGGCTCGGGATGCTCTGCTACGAGGACGGCGCCTGGGTGCTGACCACTTTCGGTGTCGGCAAAGTCGAACCACCGCACAGCTTTTCAGAGATGCGGACGCTCGCCGACACGCTGCTGCCGCCGCATCTGGCCGCGGCCATCGCCCAGGCGGAACCGGTCGGGGAGGTGGCGTTTCACCGCTATCCCGCCACCCGCTGGCGCCGCTATGACAAGCTGACCCGCTTTCCCGCCGGCATCGTGCCGTTGGGTGACGCGGTGGCCAGCTTCGACCCGACCTACGGGCAGGGCATGACGATGACGTCGCTGCAGGCCGGTCACCTGCGCCGGGCGCTGCTGTCAGGCAGCGACGACGTGGTCCGTGAAGTCAACCGCGCCACCGCCAAGACCACCTACCCGGTGTGGGTGATGAACGCCATCGGTGACCACGCTTTCCACCACGCCACCGGGCCGACGCCGTGGTGGTATCGGCCGGTCGGCAGTCTGTTCGATCAATTCCTTGGCGCCGCCGAGACCGACCCGGTGCTCGCAGAGTGGTTCTTGCGGCGATTCAGTCTGCTCGACAGCCTGTACATGATTCCGTCGGCGGGATTGATCACTCGAACCGTCCGGCACAACATGCGGCTCTGGCTCGTTGAGCGCCGGCAACTATGGCGTCAGCGGCGGGACACTCGCCGGGAGCAGCGCGAAAAGCTCGCCGCGACAGGGTGATTCGCCTGGCCCGCGGTGCTATAGGCCGACAGTAGCCCGAAACAATGTCGCGGGCCGCCGCGCGACCAGCCGCAGCGGACCGTCGTCGGCGGCGACCCAGGCGGCCATGCCGCGCTGCAGCGTCAGCGTTTTGGACTTGCCGTGCACGGTCGCGGCGCCTTCGGTGCACAGCAGGATCTGCGGCCCGTCGTGGCGGGAGGGGGCGTCAACCTCGTGGCCCAGGTGCTCGCCGTCCAGCTTCAGCACCGACAACGCGAACTCCTCGGCGGCGGTTTCGTAGACCAGGCTGAGGCCGTCGCAGCGGATGGGTGGGCGTAACTGCGACTCAGTCGTCGGGGTGAAATCCAGCACCCGCAGCAGTTCGGGTACATCGACGTGTTTCGGCGTCAGCCCGCCGCGCAACACGTTGTCCGAATTGGCCATCACCTCGAAGGCGACGCCGCGCAGATAGGTGTGCAAGTTGCCGGCCGGCAGGAAGATCGCCTCCCCCGGTGCCAGCGTGATCCGGTTCAGCAGCAAGGACGCCAGCACTCCCGCGTCACCTGGGTAGCGTTCGCCGAGTTCCAGCACGGTCTTGGCTTCGGCGGCGAAGCGGGTCGCCCCCGACGTGATGTAGCCGATAGCGCCGTCCAGCACGGCGGGCACCAGGGCATCGATGTGCGGCTGCGGCGCGGTGATCCAGGTGGTGAACAGTGCTCGCAACCCGTCAGCGTCGGACTGGTCGTTGAGCAGCCCGATGTAGGGGTCGAGATCAGCGACCGCCAGCGCCCGCAGCAGCTCGACTGTCAGCGCGGCCGGACGGAAACCGGCGAGCGCCTCGAACGGTTGCAGCGCGACGAGCAACTCGGGCTTGTGACTGGTGTCGCGGTAGTTGCGCACCGGTGACGCCAGCGGGATGCCGAGCTTCTCCTCGCGCAGGTAACCCTCGACCGCCTGCTCGGCGCTCGGGTGAGCCTGTAGCGAGAGCGGTTCGTCGGCCGCCAGCACCTTGACCAGGAATGGCAGCACCTCACCGAACCGGGAGCGTGCCACCGACCCGAGTTGTCCGTCGGGGTCGGCGACCACCGCCTCCAGCAACGAGCTCTCACCGTCGTCGGTCTCCAACCGCGCCGGGTCGGCCGGGTGCGCACCCAGCCACAACTCCGCCTCGGGATGAGCGGCCGGCACCGGCCGCCCGGTGAATTCTGCGAGCGCGGTACGCGACCCCCAGGCGTAGGTCCGTACCGCTCCGCGTAGCAGTTCCACGGTTCTAGTTATCCCCGCACCAGTCGGGCGTAAACGGCGGCCATTTCCAGCCGAACGGCCAATACTGCCAGTTGCTGCTCGATGCGCGGCATACCGGCTGCTGCCGGTGCGGGGGCTGCCGGATCCGCCACGTCAGGGACGTCGTCGGCACCGACCAGCTCGACGTCGCCGAGTCCGGCCACCCGCGCGGCCACCACGGTGCGTTCGCCGACCAGCGTCAGCGCGAACACCCGCAGCCGCTGCGGCAGCGGGCCGTCGAGTTGTTCGTCATGGAAAAGCGCATCGGCCGGATCACGGTGCTCCGGTGCGGTATGCAGCGCGATCAGCGCGTCCGCCAGCCCGGTGGCCGACACCACCTGGTGCCCGATCCTCAGCAGGACCGACGACGCGTGCCTAACCAGCGCCAGCGTCGCCGCGCAATCACCGGCCAGGGCGGCGCGGTGCTCGGACAAACGCAGGGCCAGGGCCTTCGCCGGGTTGGTGAAGACCTCCCGGCCGGCGCTGTTGCGCAGCGCTTCGCTGTCCAACTCGTCGGCCAGCACGCCGAGATCGGTTCGCAGCCCGGCGTCCACGCTCTCCAGTACGGCCAGACCGACGGCCAGGTACCGGCACAGCCGGAACTCGTCGGGCACCGCGATCCGCGGCGGCAGCACCGCCACCCGCCCGGCGGTGGTGTCGCGGAGCGGCCCCTCGTAGGGTGCGGCGACGACGACGCGGGCACCCCGGCGTACACCGGTTGCCGCGGCGCTCACCAGCGCAGGGTCGCCCGGGTCGTCACCGGCCACCACCAGCACGTCCAGCGCCCCGATCCACGGCGGTGCGTCAGCGGCCAGCACGATCGGTTCGGCGGCCACCCCGGATAGGGACGCGGCCAGCATGGCACCGGCCGTCTCGGCGGTGCCCTGTCCGGCCACCCAGACCACTGTGCGCGGTGGACCGGGGCCGCGTACCGAGTCCAGCGCGCCTTCGTCCAGCGCTGCCGCGGTCGATCGCACCTGGGCGCCCGCCGACGACGCGGCCCGCAGCAGCGCGTCGCGATCAGCGGCGATCAGTCCTTCGGTGTCGTCGAGGTCAACCGCGGCGCCGACGGCGTTCACGAAGCCGCCTCAGCCGGATCGTCCGCTTGAGCACTGATGTCAGCACTGATCTGACGGACCACTGCGGCAACGTCCTCGGCGCAGCGACCCTCCACATTCAGTCGCAGCAGCGGCTCGGTGTTGGAGCTGCGCAGGTTGAACCAGCTACCGTCGCCCAGGTCCACGGTGACGCCGTCAAGGTGGTCGATGGAGTGAATGCGGTTGCCGAACGACTTCAGCACCGCCTCGACACAGGACGCCGCATCGGCGACGGTGAAGTTGATCTCGCCGGACGATTCGTAGCGCTGGTAGTCAGCCGCGAGCTCGGACAGCGGCCGCTGCTGTTCGCCGAGTGCGGCGAGCACATACAGCGCGGCCAGCATCCCGGAGTCGGCGCCCCAGAAGTCGCGGAAATAGTAGTGCGCCGAATGCTCACCGCCGAAGATGGCGCCGGTGTCGGCCATCAGCGACTTGATGTAGGAGTGGCCGACGCGGCACCGCACCGGTGTGCCCCCGCGCTCGACCACCAATTCGGGGACGGCCCGCGAGGTGATCAGGTTGTGGATGACGGTGGCACCGATCTCGCGCTTGAGTTCGCGCGCGGCGACCAGGGCGGTCACCGTGGACGGCGACACCGCCCGGCCGCGCTCGTCGACGACGAAGCAGCGGTCGGCGTCCCCGTCGAAGGCCAGGCCGATGTCAGCACCGACAGCGCCCACGTGTTGCTGCAGGTCGACCAGGTTGGCCGGATCCAGCGGGTTGGCCTCGTGGTGGGGAAACGATCCGTCGAGCTCGAAGTACAACGGCAGCAACGTGATCGAAGCGATTGCCCCCAGCACCGCGGGGGCGGTATGCCCGGCCATGCCGTTGCCGGCATCGACGGCAACCCGCAGTGGGCGCAGGCCGGAAAGGTCAACCAGCGAGCGCAGAAACGCTCCGTACTCGACGAGGACGTCGTGATCGGTCACTGTTCCGGGCGGCCCGTTGTAGCCCGGCACACCGGTGATCAGCTCATCGCGGATCGTGCCGAGGCCGGTGTCCTCGCCGACCGGCTTGGCGCCGGCGCGACACAACTTGATCCCGTTGTAGGCGGCCGGGTTGTGGCTGGCCGTGAACATCGCACCGGGACATTCCAGCAACCCCGAGGCGAAGTAGAGCTGGTCGGTCGACGACAGGCCGATGCGCACCACGTCGAGACCCTGGCCGGTGACACCGCGAGCGAACGCCGCCGCCAATGCCGGTGAGCTGTTCCGCATGTCGTAACCGACGGCCACCCGCCGCGCGCCGTCACCCCGCGTCAACCGGGCGAATGCCGCACCGACATCTGCGGCCAGGGACTCGTCGATCTCGTCGCCCACCAGGCCACGAACGTCGTACGCCTTGACCACACGGTTGACCGCCGCTGCGGGCCGAGACATCACCGGGCTCCTGACGTTGGGGCTTGTCGGTCGTCAGCCTAGCCGTTCATCACCCCACCGTCGCCAGCAAGGCGGCCAGCCCGTATTCGAAGACGGTGTCATAGTCGGTCGGTGACTGCAGCGCTTGGACGAGCGCCTGATCGGGCCAGTCGCCGGTCCACAGCGAGGGATCCTCCTCATCGTGTTTGGGTCCGCGAACAGCCGAGAACTGCATCACCGCCGAAGCGATGACGTGCACTTCAATGGCCCGCAAGACGAGTGCGGCCTCGGTTCCGGTCACGCCGATGGTCGCCAGTTCTGCCGCCAACTTTCGTTGAATCGGCAGAAACAGCAGCGGAGTTCGGTCGCGCTCGTGCGCGATGCGCAGCAGATGCTGCCGAGCGATCAGCGCTCGGCGTTGTGATCGGGCCAGCGAAGCGATGCGTTGCACCGCAGAATCGCCGTCCACCGGCAGCTGCGCCATTTCGCTGAGCAGAAGGTCGATCAGGCTGTCGAACAGTGTGTCCCGCCCGCCGACATGCCAATAGATGGAAGTGACGGCCACCCCGAGTTGCTCGGCGAGGCCGCGCATGGTGAACGCCTCGACGCCGTCGCGCTCGATCATCTCCGCCGCGGTGTCGAGGATCAATTCGGCGTTGATCCCCGTGGCCCGTTGGGCCCCGCGATTAGCTTTCGCCCTGCGCCGTGCGGCGGTCAACGGTCTCACCCCCGGTCATGCGCTCAGATGCCGGCAGACCGAGATAACGTTCCAGGTTGCGGTGCATGTTGATGATGCGCCGTTCCTCGTTGGACAGCGTCACGTGGCTCAGCCCCGGTTGATGCAGACCGCGCTGCAGCCCCGCCAGCACGGCGATGTCCTGGGTCAAGACCAGCCCCGGTTCGGCCTGTGCCGCGGTTATCCGGACTTCGACCGGCTTTGCCCGCGGCGCACCGGGCGGCATTCGGGTCCACAGGAACATCGTCAGCTCACCGTGATCCGGATCGGGCCCGGGACGAGACGTCATGACCGTGAGGTGGTCGGCGTTGGCCAGCAGCGTCATGTTGGGGAAGACGTTGTATTGGTGCAGTCGCATCATCTGATCATTGCCGGCCCAGCCGAGGTCGACGCCGCGCTCGGCGGCGAACTCCCTTGTACGCTCGGCGATGAGCTCCGCGACCGACCGCCCCGCTGCAGCTCGATCGGCAGGGTACGCAGTCCCTTCGCCCACGCCCATCAGCGCCCCCTGGGTCTGGACGTAGGCGTCCCACACCTGCGCATCGCTGAGGGTGCCATCGAGGCTCGGGCTGGCCACCCCGTAAAGCTGCTCGGATTTGCCCGCATGAGTCCAGATCAGTTGCGGTGCATGCACATCGTCCATGCACCGGTGCAACTCGGGATGCAAAGTCTGTATGTGATAGGTCTCGCTGTAGCCGTCGGCTATCGTCTTCCAATTCGCCTCGACCTCGACCGTCATGGTGGCGTAGCAGCGGAAGTCAGCGAGCCCACACCATTCAATGTCCTCTGGCATCGCGTCCATATACTCGGCCAGCGGGATCGCGTCGACGTCGAGGTTGACGAAGACGAGCCGCTCCCAGGTAGCGACCTGAACGGTGATCAACGGCAAGTCCGAGAAACGCAGCTCTCCAAACCCTTTGCGATTCGGAACGCGCTGCAAAGCGCCGGCGAGGTTCCAGGTCCAGCCGTGATAGCCGCACCGCACTGCGCGCAAGTCTGAACCGGAGCCGGTACACAACGAGTTGCCGCGATGACGGCACACGTTCTGAAATGCCCGGAGTTGCCCCTCCTCGTCGCGAACGATGAGCACAGAGATTGGGCCGCAACGGTATTCGAAGTAGTCACCGGTATCAGCGACATGGTCGACAGTGCAGGCGAGCTGCCACACCCTCGGCCACATCCGCTCCACCTCCAACTGGGCGAACGCCGGCGAGTAGTAGCGTTGCGCCGGCACCAGCGTCGGACGCGCGGGCGGCGTACCGATCGCGTCGGCTGAGTGCGTCACGGTCACCTTCCCAGGACCATTCTCTGTAACGGTGTTACATTGACCACGGTAGCGGCTCATGCGGCATTCCAGGGAGTCATTGTGTTCGACCTCAAGATCACCAACGGCACCGTCGTCGACGGGACGGGCGCGGACCGGTTCCTGGCCGACGTCGCCGTCGCCGACGGCAGAATCGTCGAGGTCCGTCGCCGCTCGCCGGATGACCCCGCGTTGGAAGGCGACGCCACCGAGACGATCGACGCAGCCGGGAAGCTGGTCGCGCCGGGATTCGTCGACATCCACACGCACTACGACGGCCAGATCAGCTGGGACAGCTTGCTGGAGCCGTCCAGCGGGCACGGGGTGACCACGGTCGTCGGCGGCAATTGCGGCGTCGGCTTCGCCCCGGTGCGGCCCGGCCACGAGGACTGGCTGATCGGGCTGATGGAAGGTGTCGAGGACATCCCCGGCACCGCGCTCACCGAGGGCATCGCGTGGGGCTGGGAGAGCTATCCGGAATACCTCGACGTCGTCGAGAAACAGCACTTCGCCATCGACGTGGGCAGCCAGGTGGCGCACGGCGCGGTGCGCGCCTACGCGATGGGCGAGCGGGGCGCTCGCAACGAGCCCGCGTCACCCGGGGACATCGAAGCGATGGCTCGACTGGTCCAAGAGGCCGTCGAGGCCGGCGCGCTCGGGTTCTCGACGTCGCGGACCCTCGGTCACCGTGCCATCGACGGGGAGCCGGTCCCGGGGACCTACGCCGCAGAAGATGAGCTGTTCGGTCTTGGCCGGGCCATGGCGGCGGGTGGCCGGGCGGTGTTCGAGCTGGCTCCGCAGGGGGTTGCCGGCGAGGACATCATCGCGCCGAAAAAGGAGTTGGAGTGGATGCAGCGCCTCGGCGCCGAGATCGACCGGCCGATTTCCTTCGGCATGATCCAGGTCGACGCGGCCCCTGAGCTCTGGCGCGAGCAACTGGATGTCTCCGCGGCTGCTCATGCGGCAGGCAGCCAGTTGTATCCGCAGATCGCCGCGCGCCCGTTCGGCATGCTGTTCGGTTTTCCGGGCCACCACGCGTTCACCCATCGTCCGACGTTTCGCCGGCTGAAGGCCGAGTGCGACCGGGAGGAACTGGCGCGGCGGCTGGCCGATCCCGCCGTCAAAGCGGCGATCCTGGCCGAAGACGATCTGCCGCCCGACCCCACCAAGCTGTTCGACAACATGTTCGCGCTGGTGCAGTACTCACTCGGGCGCATCTATGCGCTCGGCGACCCACCCGACTACGAGCCGACGCCCGAGCGGGTGGTGGCGGCCATCGCGGCCGAGCGGGGCGACAACCCGTTGTCCACGCTCTATGACCTGATGCTGGAGTCCGACGCCGGCGCCATGCTGATGCTGCCTTTCTACAACTACTTCTACGGCAACCACGACGCGATTCGAGAGATGCTGCTGCATCCCGCCGGCGTGGTGGGGCTGTCTGACGGTGGCGCGCACTGCAGCATGATCTGCGACGCGTCGTACCCCACGTTTCTGCTGACGCACTGGGCACGGGATCGTCATCGCGGCGAAAAGCTGGCCCTGGAGTATGTGATTCGCAAGCAGTCGCACGACACCGCCGAGCTGTTCGGGCTCACCGATCGCGGAGTGATCGCCCATGGAAAGAAGGCGGATCTCAACATCATCGACATGGCCGCGCTGAGGTTGCATCCACCGCGGATGGTCCACGACCTTCCGGCCGGCGGTCACCGTCTGGTTCAGGGCGCATCGGGCTACAGCGCGACGATCGTCAACGGCGTCGTCACCCGGCGGGAAGGCATCGACACCGGTGCGCGCCCGGGCCGGCTCGTACGTGGCGCGCGCTGACCCGACCCCGATCGACGTCCGCTATTGCGCCGGCGGATCCGGTAACACCCTCAGGTGGCCGCGGCGACGGCCGGTGCCGCTGGGGTGGTGCGCAGTCGAGGGTGCCAGCGCGCCGTTGCCGGAAACCGGGGCCGCTGCGCCGCTGGCGTGACGAGCCGAGTCGGAGAAGCCGTTGACCGGTGCGCGGCCCTCCCGGATACCTTCGCGCACCGCGTTGGCCAGCGCCACCAGGTCGTCGTCCTCCGGGGGTGCGACCAGAGCGCCGGCGTGGCGCACCAACTGCCAGCCGCGAGGCGCAGTGATGCGGCTGGCATGGCCGACGCAGAGGTCCCACGAGTGCGGCTCGTTGGCGGTGGCCAGTGGGCCGACGACCGCGGTGGAATCGGAGTACACAAAGGTCAACGTCGCCACCGCGTAGTGCGGACACCCGGGCCGGCAGCAGCGACGGGGAACATTCACGATCGAGAGGCTATCGCGCAAAAAGGCCGCCGCAGTGGCGGACACGCGCATTCGGCCGGGCCGCGATGTTCAACCGTTACCATCGCCGGGTGGGCGATTCGCGCAGCTTCCGGGGTGGACACTGCGCGCGAAGGTCCGCTCGCCGCGGGCGCGAGATGCGTGGCCCGCTGCTCCCGCCGACGGTGCCGGGATGGCGCAGCCGCGCCGAACGGTTCGACATGGCGGTGCTGGAGGCCTACGAACCCATCGAACGGCGCTGGCAAGAGCGGCTGTCGGGCCTCGATGTGGCGGTCGACGAGATTCCCCGCATCGCGGCCAAAGATCCCGAAAGCGTGCAGTGGCCACCCGAAGTCGTCGCCGACGGCCCCATCGCGCTGGCCCGGCTCATCCCGGCCGGCGTCGACGTCCGGGGCAACGCCACCCGGGCCCGAATCGTGCTGTTCCGCAAGCCCATCGAACGGCGCGCCAAAGACACCGTCGAACTCGGGGAATTACTGCACGAGGTGTTGGTGGCTCAGGTCGCCACCTACTTGGACGTCGAGCCCTCGGTGATCGACCCGACGATCGAGGACGGCTAGGTCACCCCAGCCGCCGGCGGCGAAGTGTCAGATGATGCCGCGCTTGAGGCGCCGGCGCTCACGTTCGGACAGCCCGCCCCAGATGCCGAAGCGCTCGTCGTGAGCGAGCGCGTACTCCAGGCACTCGGTCCGCACCTCGCAGCCCAGGCAGATCTTCTTGGCCTCCCGGGTGGAGCCGCCCTTCTCCGGAAAGAACGCCTCGGGGTCGGTCTGGGCGCACAACGCCCGGTCCTGCCACTGGTCACTGTTCACCGGGGCCGGCTCGAAAACCGGTGCCGCGGTGGGAACCAGGCTCAAATGGGGTCGGGTCACTCCCGCCGGGGCCGCCGATACGGCGGTCGTATGCGGTGTGCCTCCCACTATGCCTTCCGCTAAGCCCCATCGGTGCTCTAAGGACATTGGGCCGCCTCCTGAACTAAATCGCTTGATTGTGAATGTCGCCCGCTGTGCTGCTGTGTAGTGCGGCCATCTCGATTCGAACACTTGATCGAATCTCGGTCTGCGACACCGAATCCGGCCGGCCAACCGGGAAATGACACTGCTGTGATTACACACGCGTGAGCTGGTCTGGTCAAGCGTTGAAACGAAATTAAATATCATGTCGTGACCGAAATTTAGCCGCACTGCGGCCGTTGCGAATCCGGCGTGTTGCTCACACCGGGTACGGGCCGCTCCGCCGGGCGCCGGTGCCCTGTCCGGCCGGGCGTAGGGTCGTGCGATGTGAAGGTCACGGTACTGGTCGGTGGCGTCGGCGGTGCCCGCTTCCTCGTCGGCGTCCAGCACCTGCTGCGATTGGGACAGTTCTCGGATGCCGACGCGTCGAGCGACCACGAGGTGACCGCCGTCGTCAACATCGGCGACGACGCCTGGATGTACGGGGTGCGCATTTGCCCTGACCTCGACACCTGCATGTACACCCTGGGCGGCGGCGTCGATCCGCAGCGCGGCTGGGGACACCGCGACGAAACATGGCACGCCAAGGAGGAATTGACACGCTACGGTGTGCAGCCAGACTGGTTCGGGCTGGGCGACCGCGACCTGGCCACCCATCTGGTGCGCAGCCAGATGCTGCGGGCCGGCTACCCGCTCACCCAGGTCACCGCGGCACTGTGTGACCGCTGGCAGCCAGGTGCGAGGTTGTTGCCGGCCAGTGACGACCGCTGCGAAACCCACGTCGTCATCACCGACCCCGCCGACGGCGAGCAGCGGGCGATCCACTTCCAGGAGTGGTGGGTCAAATACCGCGCGCAGGTGACGACGCACAGCTTCGCCTTCGTCGGAGCCGAAAAGGCCCATGCCGCACCCGAGGTGGTGGCGGCGATCGCCGATGCGGACGTCATTCTGGTGGCGCCGTCGAACCCGGTCGTCAGTGTGGGCGCCATCCTGGCGATCCCGGGCATCCGGGGCGCGTTGCGATCCGCAACCACACCGATAATCGGCTACTCGCCGATCGTCGCGGGAAAGCCGTTGCGGGGCATGGCCTACGAATGCTTGACCGTAGTCGGCGTCGAGTCGACCGCCGAGGCGGTGGGCCGC
Organism: uncultured Actinomycetota bacterium; assembly: GCA_963767765.1. GTDB lineage: Bacteria > Actinomycetota > Actinomycetes > Mycobacteriales > Mycobacteriaceae > Mycobacterium. The sequence continues at coordinate 657,175 of CAVYEX010000003.1, forward strand.
TACTACGGTGCCCGCAGCGGTACCGGGATACTGGACTGCTGGCTCGTCCACGACGGCGACTTCGCCGAGATCGACGATGTGGCGGTGCGTGCCATACCGCTGCTGATGACCGATGCCGAAGCCACCGCCGCAATGGTGCGCGCCGGGCTCGAGCTGGCGGGTGTCGCGGTGTGAGCGCCGGCGACGAGGCAACGGGTAGCGATGAGGCGGGGGTACCTCCCGCTTGCGCGGACAAGCGGCGCCATGCAATCGACCATGGCAGCGCCTCGACGGTGGAAATCATTCCCATCGCGGGGCTTCCGGAGTTTCGGCCCGGCGACGACCTAGCCATGGCTCTGGCGCAGGCGGCACCATGGCTGCGCGACGGTGACGTCGTGGTGGTCACCAGCAAGGTGGTGTCCAAGTGTGAAGGCCGGCTGGTACCGGCGCCAAGGGCAGCGGACGCCCGGGATGCGTTGCGGCGCAGTCTCATCGACGAAGAAGCCGTTCGAGTGCTGGCCCGCAAGGGACGTACGTTGATCACCGAGAACCGGCTCGGGTTAATACAGGCCGCCGCCGGGGTGGACGGTTCGAACGTCGATGTTGCCGAATTGGCTTTACTGCCGGTCGATCCGGATGCCAGCGCGGCGGCGCTGCGCACCGCGCTGGTCGAGCGGATCGGTGTCACCGTGGCCGTCGTCATCACCGACACGATGGGGCGGGCCTGGCGCAACGGTCAGACCGATGTCGCGGTCGGCAGCGCCGGAATGGCCGTGTTGCACGGTTACGCCGGTGCGGTCGACGCGCACGGCAACGAGCTGGTGGTCACCGAGATCGCCGTCGCCGACGAGGTGGCCGCAGCGGCCGATCTGGTCAAGGGCAAGCTGACCGCCGTCCCGGCCGCCGTGGTACGGGGTTTGCCTTTCGGTGACGACGGTTCGACGGCGCGACAGCTGGTGCGCCCGGGCACCGACGACCTGTTCTGGCTCGGCACCGCCGAAGCACTCGATGCCGGGCGTCGGCAAGCCCAACTGCTGCGCCGGTCGATACGACAGTTCAGCGACGAGCCGGTGCCGGCGCAGCTGATCGAGGCCGCGACCGCCGAGGCGCTGACCGCACCGGCGCCGCACCACACCCGGCCGGTGCGCTTCGTCTGGCTGCGCGATCCCGAGGTTCGCCGAGGCCTGCTCGACCGCATGCAAGACAAGTGGCGATCCGACCTCAGCAGGGACGGCAAGCCTGTCGACGAAGTGGAGCGGCGGATAACCCGTGGCCAGATGCTCTACGAGGCACCAGAAGTCATCGTTCCGATGCTGGTGCCCGACGGGGCCCACAGCTATCCCGATGCCGAGCGCACCCAGGCCGAGCACACCATGTTCACCGTCGCGGTCGGAGCCGCTGTGCAAGCGCTGCTGGTGGCGCTGGCCGTGCGCGGCGTAGGTAGCTGCTGGATCGGCTCGACGATCTTCGCTGCCGACGTCGCGCGTGGCGAGCTGCAGCTGCCGACGGAGTGGGAACCGCTGGGTGCTATCGCAATCGGTTATCCCGAAACGCCGGAGGCACAGCCACGCCCACCGGCGCCGCTGGACGGCATGCTGGTCGTCAAGTGAGCGTTCGGCAGTCCGCGATCGACCTTTTGACCGGCTGGCAGGCGCCGGACCCCGGCCAGGAATCGCTGCGCCACGCCGTGCTGGCATTCCTGCACGGCCGCACCGACTCCTGCCGACGAGATTGCGTCCCCGGGCATGTCACCGCCTCCGCCCTGGTCCTCGACCGCAGTGGCGGCCAGGTGCTCCTCACCCTGCATCCCCGGTTGGGCCGGTGGGTCCAGTTGGGCGGGCATTGCGAGGGCGACGACGACGACATCGTCGCGGCGGCACTGCGCGAAGCCACCGAGGAATCGGGCATCACCGGGCTTCGGATCGATCCGGAACTGGTTGCCGTTCATGTTCATCCGGTGGTCTGCTCGCTGGGTACGCCGACTCGTCACCTCGACTTGCAGTTCCTCGCCCACGCTCCGGCCGGTGCGCAGATCAGCCTGACCGAGGAGTCGGTGGATTTGCGCTGGTGGCCGGCCGACGCATTGCCCGAGGGGGCAGACCACGCGTTGACATACCTGGTGCAGCGGGCGGTGCGCTGTGCCGAGGAGCGGCGAGCGTCACGCTAGCGTAACGGTGGCCGCCGAGTGTCACGCCAGCGTGGCAGTCGAGGCGCAGGCCGCGGGTCAGACGTCGGACGAGTAGCGGATCCCGCCGTCGGGCAGCGAAACCCCCGGCCAGACTCGCGCACCCCGCAACAGCTCGCAGCGGGCGCCGATGTCGGCGCCGTCGCCGATAACCCCGTCGCGTATCAGCGCCCGCGGACCGATTCGGGCGCCGAAGCCGACGATGGACCGCTCGATGACGCAGCCGGCCTCGACTCGCACCCCGTCGAAGATGACGGCGCCGTCCAGCCGGGCGCCCGGCCCGATCTCGGCGCCACGACCCACCACGGTGCCGCCGATCAGCAGCGCCCCGGGCGACACCGCTGCGCCGTCGTGCACCAGGTGCTCACCGCGATGGCCGCCCAGCGCCGGCGACGGCGCGATGCCGCGCACCAGATCCGCGGAGCCCCGGACGAAGTCCTCCGGCGTGCCCATGTCCCGCCAGTAGCTGGCGTCGACGTAGCCGCACACTTTCACACCTTCGGACAGCAGCGCGGGAAACACTTCGCGCTCCACGGACACCTCGCGGCCGCGCGGGATGCGATCGATGATCTCGCGGGAGAACACGTAGCAGCCGGCGTTGATCTGGTCGGTCGGCGGATCTTGCGTCTTCTCCAGAAAAGCGGTGACGACGCCGTCTTCGGTGGGCACGCACCCAAATGCGCGCGGATCGGACACCCTTACCAGGTGCAAGGTGAGGTCGGCCTCGTGGCTGCGGTGATGGTCCAGCATCTGGTGCAGGTCGAGTCCGGAGAGCACGTCGCCGTTGAACACCAGCACGGTGTCGTGGTGCAGGTGGGCAGCGACGTTGGCGATCCCGCCGCCGGTTCCCAGTGGGCGCTGCTCGCTGACGTAGTCGATCTGCAGGCCGAGCTTGGAGCCGTCGCCGAACTCGGCCTCGAAGACCCCGGGCTGATACGACGTGCCCAGGATGACGTGGCGGATACCGGCCGCGGCGATCCTCGACAGCAGGTGAGTCAGGAACGGCAGCCCCGCGGTCGGCAGCATCGGCTTGGGCGCCGACAGCGTCAACGGCCGCAGCCGGGTGCCCTTACCGCCGACCAGCACCACCGCATCGACGTCGAGTTGGTTCATCGCGCCCGCCGCCTCTCTGCCGTTGCGCGCCGCGCGCTGCGCACCATCAGCCGCGCGCGCAGCGCCAACCCGGCACGCATCGTCCACCGCAGCGGCGCACGCCGCCATCCGGAATGCCGGTCGGCGAGAAATATATAGGTGCTCCGGTGATGAGCGGTCAGATTGTGCGCGGGATCGCGGCTGGTGGCGTGGCCTTTGTGGTGGAGTACCTCGGCGGAGGGTACATAGACGTTCAGCCAGCCGGCCCGCTGCAGCCGGTCACCGAGGTCGACGTCCTCGAAGTACATGAAGTAGCGCTCGTCGAAGCCACCGATCTGGTCGAAGGCCGCGCGGCGCATCAGCAGACAGGATCCCGAGAGCCAGCCCACCGGCCGTTCGGTGGGTTCGAGCCGCTCTTGGCGGTACGCCAGCGACCACGGGTTGTTCCGCCACAGCGGGCCCAGCACCGCGTGCATGCCGCCGCGGACCAGGCTCGGTAACTGCCGCGCCGAGGGGTACACCGATCCGTCGGGTTCGCGGATCAGCGGGCCCAGCGCCGCCGCCCGAGGCCATCGGGCCGCGGCTTCGAGCAGGGCGTCGATGCTGCCCGGACCCCACTGCACGTCGGGGTTGGCCACCACGATCCACTCACCGGCGGCACCACCTTCTCGCGCCAGCTGGGCGACCGCGCGATTGATCGCGGCCCCGTAGCCGAGATTGTCGCCGGTGTCGAACATCCGTACATCGGGATAGCGCTCGAGCGCCGCCTGGGGAGTTCCGTCGGTGGAGCCGTTATCGGCCATCAACACCTGTACCGGCCGCTCGGTGGCGAGCGACAATGACGCCAGGAAGCGGTCGAGGTGCGGGCCCGGCGAATAGGTCACGGTCACGACCGACAGGACGTCACTCACGCGTCGAGAGTAACGGTCAGGGCCGCGGCTCTGCCTCCAGAGCGACCGCGAGCGCGTCCCGCCAGGGTCGCAACCGCGTGAGCCCGGCCTGCACGGATTGCCGGCTCGACAGCACGGAGTAGGGCGGCCGCCGGGCCGGCCGGGGCTGCGTATCGGTGCGGACCGGACGCACCCGCTGGGGGTCGGCGCCCACCAGTTCGAACACCGCGCGGGCCTGCTGATACCGGGTGACCGCCCCATCGTTGGCTACGTGCAGCACCCGACCGTGCACCCGCCCGTCGGACACCTGCAGCAGCGCTCCAGCCAAATCGGCCACGTAGGTCGGTGACCCGGTCTGATCGTCGACCACTGTGACGGTGCGATCACCGCCTGCCAGCCGGCGCATGGTGGCCACGAAGTCACCGCCATCGCCGCCGGTGTACACCCAGGCGGTACGCACCACGGTGGCCTGGGGCAGCGCCGCGAGCACCGCCCGCTCCCCCGCGAGCTTGGAATGGCCGTAGACGCTCAGCGGTGACGCCTCGTCATCCGGCTCGTACGGGCGTGGTTCCGACCCGGCGAAATCGCCGCTGAAGACGTAGTCGGTGGAGATGTGCACCATCCGGGCGCCGACGCGCGCACAGGCCCGGGCGATGGAGGCGGGACCGGCGGCGTTGACGGCGTACGCCACGGACTCGTCGCTCTCAGCGCCGTCCACGTCGGTGTAGGCCGCACAGTTGACGACCACATCACCGGGTTCGACGATTCGCTCGGCGGCGGCGGCGTCGGTGATATCCCACTGCGCCGACGTGAGCGCCAGCACGTCGCGGCCTTCGCCGATCGCCTGGGCCGTCAACCGGCTACCCAGCTGGCCCGCGGCTCCGGTGACCACGATCCTGGACCCGGTGCTGTAACCGATTGCGCTGCTCCTCCCCATCGCTTCGCTCTGCGTCGGTGGCGGCGCCTTCACGCTCGAAGTCTGGCACGCCGGGACCGCGGCTACGACACATCCTGCTGAGGCGCAAGTAATCTACAGTGATGCCTGGGCAACATGTGACTCGTGTGATCGCCACTATTGCGGCCGTCGTCGTGGTTCTCGGCACTGGAGTGGCGTGGAGCAAGGTCCGGTCGTTCGAGGACGGCATTTTCCACGTGTTCGCCCCGTCTCTCGGCCAGGGCGGGGACGACGGGGCGATCGACATCCTGCTGGTCGGGATGGACAGCCGGGCCGACGCCCATGGCAACCCGCTGAGCAACGAAGAGTTGGCGACGTTGCGCGCCGGTGACGACGTCGCGACCAACACCGACACGATCATCCTGGTCCGGATTCCCAACAACGGCAGGTCGGCCACCGCCATCTCGATCCCGCGTGACTCCTACGTGATCGCGCCAGGGCTGGGCAAGACCAAGATCAACGGGGTCTATGGCCAGGTCAAGGAGGCCAAGCGGGTCAGCCTGGTCGAGTCCGGGATCGCACTCGACGAGGCTGAGGCGCGCGGTACCGAGGCCGGTCGGGAGGCGTTGATCAAGACGGTTGCCGACCTCACCGGCGTCACCGTCGACCACTACGCCGAGATCGGGCTGCTCGGCTTCGCGTTGATCACCGACGCGCTCGGCGGGGTCAACGTGTGCCTGAAAGAACCTGTCTACGAACCGATGTCGGGTGCCGATTTCCCGGCCGGCTGGCAACGGCTCAACGGGCCGCAGGCGCTGAGCTTCGTCCGGCAGCGCCACGACCTGCCCCGCGGAGACCTGGACCGGGTGGTGCGCCAGCAGGTGGTGATGGCGTCGCTGGCCCACCAGGTCATCTCCGCCAAGACGCTGTCCAGTCCGGCCCGGCTGGACCGCCTGCAGCAGGCCATCCAACGTTCGGTCGTGCTGTCGTCGGGCTGGGACGTCATGGATTTCGCCAAGCAGTTGGAGAAGCTGGCCGCCGGCAATGTCGCCTTCGCCACCGTCCCGGTGCTCGACGAGTCCGGCTGGAGCGACGACGGTATGCACAGCGTGGTGCGGGTCGACCCGCACCAGGTGCAGGAGTGGGTCGGCAGCCTGTTGCACGACCAGGACCAAGGGAAAACAGAGGAGCTGGCGTACACGCCCGGCAAGACCACCGCGGACGTGGTGAACGACACCGACATCAACGGTCTGGCCGGTGCGGTGTCGAACGTGTTGACCGCCAAGGGTTTCAGCGTCGGGACCGTCGGTAACAACGACGCCGCGCACGTGGCCGGCAGCCAGGTGCAAGCGGCCAAAGCCGACGACGTGGGCGCGCAGGCCGTCGCCAAAGATCTCGGCGGCCTGCCCGTCATCGGCAACGCCGCACTACCGCCGGGCATCGTCCGCGTCGTGCTGGCCAACGACTACAGCGGGCCGGGCTCCGGCCTTGAAGGCGGGGGTACGACGATGCCGGCCGGCTCGGCGGCCTCGGCGGGCTCGGCGTCCGGCCTGGGCTCGGCCGACGGTTCCGCGCCGGCGGCGTCGCCGATCATCACCGCGGGTTCGGACCGTCCGGAGTGTGTCAATTAGCGTGTTTTAGCGTGACGACGCTCAGCGCGGCGGTCCTCGACCCCATGCTGCTGGCCGATCCGGTCGGTCCCCGCATCACCTACTACGATGACGCCACCGGCGAGCGCATCGAGTTGTCCGCGGTGACGTTGGCCAACTGGGCCGCGAAAACCGGCAACCTGCTGCGAGACGAGATGGGTGCGGGCGCCGGCAGCCAAGTCGCGGTGTTGTTGCCGGCGCATTGGCAGACCGCGGCGGTGCTGTTCGGGGTGTGGTGGATCGGAGCCGAGGCCGTGCTCGACGGCACATCGGCTGACATGGCGTTGTGCACCGCCGACCGGCTGGCCGAAGCCGATGCGGCCGTCGGTGGCGGAGAGGTGGCGGTGCTGTCGCTGGATCCTTTCGGGCGCCCCGCGGCGGATTTGCCTATCGGTGTCACCGACTACGCGACCGCGGTGCGGGTGCATGGCGACCAGATCGTCCCTGAGCGCCGTCCCGGCCCGGCGTTCGCGGGTCTTTCGGTCGACGAGGTGCTCGCCGCATGCGAAACCTCAGCGCGGGCAAAGGGATTGACCTCAGCAGACCGGGTGCTGTCTACCTCGGCCTGGGCCGAGCCGGACGCGGTGATCGACGGCCTGTTGGCGACCCTGGCGATCGGCGCGTCGTTGGTTCAGGTTGCCAACCCCGACCCGGGGGCCATGCCGCGCCGAATCGAGACCGAGAAAGTCACTCGCGTGCTCTAAGCCGTCCTGCCGCGAGCGTGCGCAGAATGTCGCACCGTGCGGCGTGTCGGCGTACCGACACGCACGCTCGGCGGCTAGATGGGGGACGGGCAATACATATTGGTATCGCAATACTTTTATGTTAGCGTCGGCTCTCGACGGTACGATCGGCAGGAGGATCAGATGGCGGTGTCCGGGCTTTTCGCGAAGGCGGCCACGACAGTAGTCACCGGGCTGGCCGGGGTGACCGCGTATGAGGTGCTGCGCAAAGCCGCGGCCAAGGCACCGATTCACGAATCGGCCGTCACTGCCGCCGAATGGGGTCTCCGCGGAACCCGTCGGGCCGAGGAGGCCGCCGAGTCCGCCCGGCTGCGGCTGGCCGACGTGATGGCCGAAGCCCGTGAGCGTCTCGGCGAAGAGGCACCCACCCCGGCGATCTCCGATGTCGACCAGCACCAACACTGATCTGCTCGTCGTCTCCGATGCCGCCGGACGCATGCGGGTCCGGGTGCCCTGGGTTCGCTCAGATGCCCGCCGCGCGGTAGCCGTCGAGGAAACGGTCGCCCAGCAGAACGGCGTGCGGGTGGTGCACGCCTATCCGCGCACCGGCTCGGTGGTGGTGTGGTATTCGCCGAAGCGCTGCGATCGCAGCGCGGTGCTATCCGCAATCGGCCAGGCCGCCCAGGTCGCCACTCAACTCATCCCGGTACGCGCGCCGCACTCGGAGGACATCCGCAACGCCGACGTGCTGCGCATGGTCATCGGTGGCGCGGCGCTGGCCCTGCTCGGCGTGCGACGATACGTTTTCGCGCGCCCGCCGCTGCTGGGACCCACCGGCCGGCTGGCCGCCACCGGCGTCACCGTCTTCACCGGATATCCCTTCCTGCGCGGCGCGTTGCGCTCGCTTCGCGCCGGCCGTGCGGGCACCGACGCCCTGGTGTCCGCGGCGACGGTGGCGAGCCTGGTGCTGCGCGAGAACGTGGTTGCGCTGACCGTGCTGTGGCTGCTCAACATCGGCGAGTACTTGCAGGACCTGACGTTGCGGCGAACCCGGCGCGCCATCTCCGACCTGTTACGCGGAACTCAAGACACCGCCTGGATCCGCGTGACCGCCGGACCCGGCACCGGCACCGAAGTGCAGGTGCCGATCGACACTGTGCAGATCGGCGACGAAGTGGTGGTGCACGACCACGTGGCGATCCCGGTCGACGGGGACGTCGTCGACGGTGAAGCCGTGGTCGATCAGTCTGCGATCACCGGCGAAACCCTGCCGGTCAGCATCGTCCTTGGTTCGACGGTGCACGCCGGATCGGTGGTCGTGCGCGGACGTTTGGTCGTCCGCGCCCGCGCGGTGGGCAGCCAAACCGCCATCGGCCGCATCATCGCCCGGGTCGAAGAGGCTCAACACGACCGGGCACCCATCCAGACCGTCGGCGACAACTTCTCCCGCCGGTTTGTCCCGACCTCGTTCGTCGTGTCGGCGATCACCTTGGCGCTCACCGGAGATGTGCGACGCGCGATGACCATGCTGCTCATCGCCTGCCCCTGCGCGGTTGGGCTCGCGACGCCGACCGCCATCAGTGCGGCGATCGGCAACGGTGCCCGCCGCGGCATTCTCATCAAGGGCGGATCCCACCTCGAACAGGCCGGGCAAGTCGACGCCATTGTCTTCGACAAGACCGGGACACTTACCGTCGGACGCCCGGTCGTCACCAACATCGTTGCCATGCATGATGATTGGCAGCCCGAACAAGTGCTGGCCTACGCGGCCAGCTCCGAGATTCACTCACGGCATCCGTTGGCCGAGGCGGTGATCCGCTCCACCGAAGAACGTCACATCAGCATCCCCCCGCACGAGGAGTGCGAAGTCCTGGTCGGCCTGGGCATGCGCACCTGGGCTGACGGGCGCACCCTGCTGCTGGGCAGTCCGTCGCTGCTGAGCGCCGAGAACGTCGAGGTGTCCGCCGAGGCGGCGGACTGGGTAGACAAACTGCGCCGGCAGGCCGAGACTCCGCTGTTGCTGGCGGTGGACGGCATGCTGGTGGGGCTGATCAGTCTGCGCGACGAGGTGCGACCGGAGGCGCCGGAGGTCCTGAAGAAGCTGCGCGACAACGGCATTCGCCGGATCGTCATGCTCACCGGTGATCATCCCGAGATCGCCGAAGTGGTCGCCGGTGAGCTTGGCATCGACGAGTGGCGAGCCGAGGTGCTGCCGGACGACAAACTGCAGGTGGTTCGCGACCTGCAGGCCGACGGTCACGTCGTGGGCATGGTCGGTGACGGCATCAACGACGCCCCCGCACTGGCGGCCGCCGACATCGGTATCGCGATGGGTCTGGCCGGCACCGACGTCGCGGTGGAGACCGCGGACGTGGCACTGGCCAACGACGACTTGTCCCGCCTGCTCGACGTACGCGATCTGGGTGCGCGCGCGGTCGAGGTGATCCGGGAAAACTACGGCATGTCGATCGCGGTCAATGCTGCCGGGTTGCTGATCGGCGCCGGCGGGGCATTGTCTCCGGTGCTGGCGGCGATCCTGCATAATGCGTCGTCAGTTGCGGTGGTAGCGAACAGTTCCCGGTTGATTCGCTACCGCCTTGACCCGCCTAGCGGTGGGCGTTGACTTCGAACTGTTGCACGTTGTAGGTGCCGCCGTGCCATTGACTGACAAGTATCTTCATGCTGTCCAGCGTGGATCCCGGCACGATGTACCCGCCGTAGTTCTGCGGAACGTCGTGTTGTGATGCCACCACGGTGAGCTTGAAGCGGCCGGTGAACAATTGAATCGGGTCGTCGGCCACTCGGACTTCCACCCGGCCGGTAGAAGCGTTGAAGCCTGACAACACTGCTTTGCCCTCGATCAGGCGCAAGCTCAACTCGCCATAGCGGGATTCGAGCGTCACCGGAACGCCGGAGCCGCTCCACGTCAGTCTGCCCTTCTCGTCGCGCACCAATGGTTTCCAGGTGGACCGGTCGGTGAAGGTGGTCGCCTCGGCGCGATACAACACCGGCTGATGGTGTCGACCCTGCCCGCAGGCAATGACGTACACCATGCCGTTGTCGCCTTGATAGCCGCTGATCTGCGATTGGGAGCCGCCAGCGTAGTCGGCCGGACGTAGCGAACCCGGCACTGTCTTCCAGCCGGCGCGGTGCGGATCGACCTCGACCAGCCTGGAGTCGACCGGGTACAGGCCGTCGTTGAACACGGTGTTGTTGACCATCGCATAGGTCGTGCCGTTCACCATGACGGTGCCCGCCGGTAGTTGCGTCGTCGCTCCGGGCGCCAGCGGATCGGCATACAGGTCGTTGCGATGGCCGAAAGTGCCGTCGAACTTGACGCCGTCGGGATCGTTGAATGACTCGGGCCGGACTCTGAACGCTTGCGACCGGCTCCAGTCGCCACGGCTGTTCCCGTCGCCGGTGTACGTGTCGCCGCCCAGCGCCAGCGTCCCGTCGGGGGTGATTTCCATCAAGTCCGTGCCGCCGGCGCCGAGCGTCTTCGTCGCCGACCCCGTTCCGGCGACCGGACCCAGGTTGCGCACCTCACCGCGCTTCAGCGGTGGCAACGTGTGCGGCTTTGCCGCGCCGGCCCGATTCGACACGAGTCTCAGCAGCCGCAGTCTTCCCCGCGCCACGCGCGGAAGCCCTGCCAGATCGCGGCGGCCGCGATGCCAAGACCTATTCCAGGGTCGATCCACCAGCAGCCCGGCCAGCCGGCGGTGACCGCAAGGCCGACCAGTACCGCCGCGGCTTGCGCTCCGCACAAGTAGTTCTGGGTGCCTTCCCCAGCAGTGGCCGCCGATCCCAGCCGCGCGGCCAGCCGATGTTTGGCTCTACCGAGCAGCGGCATCAGCAGCAACGCAAGCGCGGTCAGCGCGATGCCGGTGAGCGAGCGTTCTGCGTGGTGGTGGTCCTGCAGGTCACGGATGGACTCGGCGGCGATGTAGGGCGCAGTCAACCAGAATGACGCCGCGACACCGCGCTGCGCGCGACGCTCGGCAGTTTCCGACAAGGTCCGCGAGCCACTGAACCGCCAGATCACCATCGCGCTGGCCAGGCCCTCCGGTGCGCTGCCCAGTGCCCACCCGGTCAGCGCGATGGACCCCACCGCCAGCCCCTGCCAGAGACCCAACACCCCCTCGGTCAGCATGACGGTCAGGCTGATCCAGGCCAGCCGCCGCGCCCAGCGAGCGCAGCGATGCCATGCTGCGTCGCGGGCGCCGGCAGGATCCTCGGAACCCGCGCAGCACGACTCGCCAGCAAGCTCGGCGGATCCGGCGCGGCGAGATGAGGTCACTTGCCGATGGTAGACGCAACGCGCCGTGCCGAAGCTGACCGTCACCGCATGGCCGCGCCCATGTCGTTACAGTGGCTAAGTACTGGCCCGCAACGTAGGAAGAGGCTCGCATGGCGCGCACCGACAACGACACCTGGGACTTGGCAACGAGCGTAGGAGCCACCGCCACCATGGTCGCCGCCGGACGGGCCCGTGCGACCGCGGCCGATCATTCCCTCATCGAGGACCGGTTCGCCGAACCGCTGGTGCGCGCCGTCGGCGTCGACTTCTTCACGCGGTGGGCCGCCGGCGAACTCGACGCCGCGGACGTCGACATCCCGGGCCATGCCTGGGGCATGCAGCAGATGACCAACCTGCTGGCGGTGCGAACCCGCCACATCGACGGGTTCCTCGCCGATGCCTTGGCCGCCGGTGTCCGCCAGGTGGTGATTCTTGCTTCGGGCCTCGATGCGAGGGGCTATCGGCTGCGGTGGCCGTCGGGGACGACGGTATTCGAGATCGACCAACCGCAGGTACTGGAATTCAAGGCTGCGACGCTGTCGAAAGCCGGCGCCACGCCTCAGGCCGATTTGCGTATTGTGCCAGTCGATTTGCGTGACGACTGGCCGACGGCATTACGTTCGGCGGGGTTCGACGCCACCCAACCGACAGCGTGGATCGCCGAAGGCTTGCTCGCGTTCCTTCCGCCCGAGGCGCAGGACCGGTTGTTGGACAACATCACCGAACTGAGCGCAGACGGAAGTCGGCTGATAGCCGAAGTCTTCTGGAATACTCCGGAGTCACAAGAAGCCATGCAAGCGGCGACCAAGAAGTGGAACGAGCACGGGCTCGACGTGGAGCTCGACGACTTGGGCTATCCCGGCGACCGTAGCGAGGTGGCGGCGTATCTGGAAGGTCATGGTTGGCACACGGAACGCACGTTGGCCAGCCAGCTGTTGGCCGACAATGGATTACCGCCGCTGCCGGGCAACGACGGGGACGCACCGTTCGCCAACAATTACTACTGCACCGCGGTGCTGCGGACCAGTTGAGGGCCCGCCCGGCTTATTCCAGGGTGAGCAGGGCCTGGTCGACGTGGCTGAGCGTGTCGGGCGACGCCTTGCCGGCGATGGCTTGCAAAAAGCGGGCGGCCAGATCGCGCAGCTTGAGGTTGGACTCCTGCGAACGCCAGACCAGGATGTCGAACGCCCGTTCCTCCGAGATGCCGTAGGTGGCCATCAGCACACCCTTGGCTTGCTCGATCCGGGCCCGGGATGCGGCGACCTGGGACAGGACAGTGCTGATGTCCGAACTGAGCGAATCGCTGACGTCGACGTAAAAACCTGAGGTGCCGATGACCGCGCCGGCGTCGTCCAACATGCGATCCCCCACGACGACGACACAGTGGGTGCGCCCGGCTACGTCGATGATTCGGTGCCGGCTGCTGAACGGCTGACCCTTGAGCACATGCTCGAGGACCGCCGCGACTCGCTCGCGATCGTCGGGATGCTTGTGCTGCAGCAGCAATTCGGTGGTGAGTTCGACGGTTCCCGGCTCGTACCCATGCATACGGGCTACCGCGTCCGACCACTCCCAGCGTTCGTCAGCCAGAAAGAACCGGAATCTCCCGAGTCGCTGCGGCTGTCCCAGGCCCAGCACCAAGTCGATGGCGCTGAGTTCCTGCTTCTCGACCGCATCGGACACAAATGCCTCAGACAGCGGCTCCGACGGACAGCCGCCGGCCGCCCGCGCCGCGCGCCGCTCAGCGCGCTCTTCTTCGAAGTTCACCACCATGACGTGCCTTCCACTCGATCCCGGTATCGACTGCGCCGCCTGTCGCTTTCAAGGCCTCGTCCTCCAGTTTGCACCCCGCCGCGAGCTTCTGACGGCGCCCCTCCGCCGCGATGCGAGTGCAACCCATCATCGGTAGTGACGACGGACCCGTGTTCCGGTCGAGCCGGAGTCGGTGGGGGAAGTCGCGTGGTCGCGTTGGCACGCCTTGACGAATTGGCGAGGAAGCGTAACGAGCTTTTCGGCCGTCCTGTCGCGCATTTACCATCCCCGTGAAACGCGTTACCGGACACGAGGTTAGCTCGGCAGACCGGGCGCTGTGTCGGATTCGGTGGCTTCTCAGCCGCGTGTAACCGCGCCCTTGCCGGGGTACTCCGCCAGTTGACTGGCGCCAATCTGAAGGGATGGTGGTTATCGTGGTGGACCGCCACAAGTCGCCGCTGCCGAAGCTGTCCGTGATGTTGGTCGCCAGTATCGTTGCCGCCGCGGGCTGTTCGACACCGGGAACCTCGGTCGAGACCACACCCGAGGTCGTGGTGAGCAACGTCGACGCAATAGTGCACGGCCCGGTGTGGTCCTACGGCGCCGATGCCCTGATCGGGTTCACCCAAGACAGCCGGCTCGCCAAGATCACCGATCCGCAGAACCGTTCCCACGCCACAACGCTCGTTTCGGCGCCGATGGCGCTTGGGCGCAATCTGCAGATAAGCCGGAAGGACGATCGGCAGATTTTCGTGCCGCAGCCAGAGCAAGGCAAGGTGGCGGTCGTCGACCTGGACGACCTACGCGAAGTTGACGAGCTCGACGCCGGGCCTGCTCCCGCTTTTCTGTCCGAAGACGCCGGCATGCGGGTGCTGCTCGCCCTGTCGTCGGACGGGCTGTCGGTGACCCCGGTTGACGAGTATGGCTTTCGCGCACTGCCGACGGCGAGAATCGCCGGAGAACCCGCCGCCAGCATCGGCGGCGCCAACCGCGGACGCGACATCGACTACCACCTCTATGGACCATCGGGGATTCGCTATTACCGAGGCCCGACTTCGCCGCCCGAGCAACACGGCGCGCTCAGCATGGATATCGCGGTGACGGCCGGTGACGGCGCCGAAGTGACCCGCAGTTATGTCGCCGCTCGGGACAGCAACATTCTGTACGCCATCGGCTCACAGCGCGGCGGGGACGGTCTAGCGGTCCTGGCCACTGGTCGACTGCCGTCACCGGCTCACGCCCTCGGCACCGACGACAGCAGAATCTACGCTGCGACCGAGCAGGAAGTGGTAACGCTGGAAACCGACAGCTTCACCGGCTACTCGCGAAAGACGATCCCGGTGCTTCGCATCACCAACTACCGTGCCGCCCTGCCGCCATCGGCTCAGTCGGCGCAGCTGTCAGGTATGGCTGTCGGTCCACACCGGGTGTATCTCACGTTGGCCGGGTCACCGTATGTGGTGAGTGTCGCGAAGCCGCATCTCTAGGAGGACAGGTGAACGCTACACACGAACAGGACCGGCCATCGGTCACCATCGATGACGACGTGGCGTTAATTAACGAACAGATCGATGCGCTAAAAGTGCTGGGCGGCAAGGCCGAAGTCGACGAGGACGAAGTTTACGACTTCAGCATCAGATGGGGTACGGCGCTTGCCGGCCGGCTGCGACGGCTCGTCCATTACAGTTCCCGGGACCGGCTGAATGCAGTCGACGAGGGTCGGTTTCAAGCGCTATGCGAGGCGCTAAGCGACGTGTCGAGCCTGATCGACCGATTCGGGCTGGCTCAACCAGTGTTCACCGATTCATCACCGGCGTCGGCGAAGCGGCATCGGGCGTCGAGGCGCGCCAAGTCGCCGCGCGGGCTTCTTGGTCTCGGCCGCGCAGAAAATCCCTCTCGGCCAACCTGATTGCGGTTCTTGGAGTGGGGCACTCGCGGTTGCAACAGGACAGCGCCACCAGGTAGGCGTCGTCATCCTCGTCGAGAAACAGATAACCGAGGAAAAGCGCGCGTCCGACTTCAAAGTTGTTGCCGCCGCAGCCTTCACAGCGACCGCCCTTAGCGGCGACGTGCTGCAGCACACCGTCACGTTCAGCGCGGTCGAGTTCGACCAGCTCAGGTCGGATGCCCGCATTCTCGGCGGTAGTCATTACACCGCACCTCCTGTCAGATCTCGACGTCCTTGGCGTAGTAGACGTTGTCTTCACGCCAGCCGCCCAAACCCGCTCCGATGCCGGCAAAGTCGTCGACGAACTCGATCTGGTTGATCCACTTGGCCATCTTGAAGCCAACCTGAGTCTCGACCCGCAGCCGCAACGGCGCGCCGTGCTTGATCGGCAATGGTTTGCCGTTCATCTCATAGGCCAGCAGAGTCTGCGGCTTGTAGGCGAGTTCGAGGTCCAGCACCTCATAGAATTGCCCGCCGCCATGGGAGGCGGGCTCGTCGGTGCTGTTGTCCTGCATCGTCAAAAAGCAGATGTAGCGGGCCTGTGGCAATGGCTTCACCAGCTCCAGCAGGGTGCTCAAATGGACACCGCTCCACTGACCGATACTGGTCCAGCCCTGCACGCAATTGTGCATCGTGCGCTGTGTCAGCGGGTCGGCCAGCGCACGCAGCGCTGCCAGATCCAAAGTGACCGGATTTTCGACGAGCCCCCCGACCCGAAGTCGCCAGTCAACGAAATTGTGCACCGCCATCACCTTGTAGGCCATGGCGGTCGGCGGCTTGCCGTTGACCCGATGCTGTTCGGACAGCTTCTTCACCGGGTAATCCTGTCGTGAATTCAACGGACGCAGTAGCGCCAGCCGTACCGGGCTGATCAGCGCCTCGAGTACTCGTCGCACCCGCGTGGGCTGGCGCTGGCTCCACACAGTTGCCAACACATGGACGGTGATGATCGCCCCGATGATCACGAATGAGCAAGCGGTCGCCCAGTTGAAGTTGCGGACAGTGCCGAAGATCATCGACGCGTTGAGCCGGCCCCAGCCCCAGAAGAAGACCATCGACAGATGGACGACAATGAAGCCTAAGAACGCGATCAGGCTGAGGAAGTGCAGGCTGCGCGCCCACTGCCGACCACCCCACATCTGCACGTACCAGGGGAACCGGGCTTCGATCGCCGGGGACTGCGCTGCACCGGTGAGGATTTGGAACGGCGCCAGGACGAACACCACTCCGGCGTATGTCAGCTTCTGCATAGCATCCAACGGCTCGCCGGGCAGCAGCGGCGGCAGGTTGAACGTCATATACGTGACGATGTCGTTCCAGGCTTCGGTGAAGATCGACCACGAGTCGGGCCAGTAGCGGTGCCATTGGCCGGTCGCGAACAACAGAATGTAATACGACAGTCCGACCAGAATCCATCCGATCACAGCGAAGAAGTGCCAGTGTCGCCCGATCCCGAGTTGAGCGTGACCGGGCAGGGCGAACAGTGGGTGGTAATCCTCTTCTTCGTCGAGGGTGTCGAACAACCTGTCACGCGGCATGACCTTGCGGGTGAAACGGGCCCACTCGCTGCCGGGCCTGCTGTTGTCATCCCAGTACAGCTTGGGGTGGGTCGAGAGGATTTCGATTCCGCTGCGCAGCAGCAACGTCAGAAACAGCACGTTGAGCCAGTGGTCGATTCGCAGCCACACCGGATAGTCGAGTGTCGTCATGCCGTGCTACCCCGGTCAGTCCTGCCAGCCCTGGCGGTCAGGGTAGGCCACATTGATGCGCAATAGCACTGACATGTGCACCGCGACAAAGGCTCCGGCCAGTGCGAGCGCGAATGTTCCAGGCGCGAAGTCCCACCGTCCTGTCACTGTCCCCAAGTCCCTCAAGCTGATGAAGCGAGTCACCAGATAGATCACGACGAACGACAGTGCCAGCAGATCACCAACCGCCCAGCTCAGCCGGGGCACGCGCGGACGGCGTCGAAACCACATGCCTGCTGCCGCGGCCAGGCATCCGGTGATCAGCCCAACGGAGTAAACCTTGAAGTACGTCGGTAGACCGGCCTCGCTCGTCGCGACGAATACGTGGGTCGTCGCAAGGCCAAGCAGGAGAAATCCCCCCAACCCGGTCACCGTTTTCGGCAGGTCGAAGGCGACATAACCCTTGAGACGAAACCAGTCATAGAGCCGGCGGCCAGCCGCACCGATGCTTTCAACGTGGCTGCTGCTGTCAGCCTTCTGCTGTCCGCCGTCGTTCAGCAACATCTTCTTCCGCCTTATTGTGACGTTCCGGCTGCTGCTGCGTGGTGATCTGGTCGGCGGACCGCCCAGCACTGGGCAGCACCCTCGCGAATAAAGGTGTTGGTAGGCCACAGCACGACGACCGCCAACCGCTCGGTCGAATGCTTGCGAGGAGTGATGGTCGCGAAGGTGAGCACCGGCTCACCGAGATAATCCGCTGGTGTCATTCTCGTCGGTCCGCCTCGCCCTGCCGCGAAATACGCTCCTGCCGGCTTACGACACCGAAAAGCAACGCGCCGAGATGTCCGCGCAGAAGAACTGGTAAGCGCCCAGCTGGGTATTTCAACCGAGGCGGCTACGACGCCACATGCGCGCGTCACAGCCTTGCGCGCTGCGCGGATACCCGGGCGTCGTAGCTGCCAAACCACAATTTCTCGTGGTCGCCAGCGGTATCGAGCTCTGGTAAGCGCGGCTCACACCTGCGAGCCTCTGTGTACGGCCGAGTGGCTTAGCTGCTACTCAGCTGCCGTCACTACCCTGAAGCCGTGCTCGGTCACGCCGTAGATCTGCGAACACCAAAACTATTCGAAACCGGGCCACTTGAGGGTGTCGACGCCGCCGCAGCTCCAACGCCCAGCCCGACACCTCTACCCGACAAGCTGGATGCGACCCTGCTGCGGATCGCCGGCGTGTGCCTGCTGGGCGCGGTCATGGCGATTCTCGACACCACCGTCATCGGCGTCGCCCAACGCACCTTCATCGCCCGGTTCGAGTCCACTCAGGCTGTCGTGGGATGGACGATGGCCGGCTACACGCTCGCGTTGGCGACGGTGATCCCGCTGGCCGGGTGGGGCGCCGACCGGTTCGGCGCCAAGCGACTGTTCGCCGGGTCAGTGCTGGCGTTCACCGCAGGCTCGATGCTGTGCGCCACGGCACCGAACATCGCGCTGCTCATCGCTTTCCGCGTGGTGCAGGGCCTCGGTGGCGGCATGCTACTGCCGCTGGCCTTCACCATCTTGGCCCGCGAAGCCGGCCCGAAGCGAGTGGGCCGCCTGATGGCGGTGTTAGGCATCCCGGTGATGCTGTGCCCGATGGCCGGGCCCATCCTGGGCGGCTGGATCATCGACAATTACAGCTGGCGGTGGATTTTTCTGATCAACGTGCCGATCGGAGTCACTGCCTTCGTGTTGGCGGTCGCGGTCCTGCCACGGAGTCGTGCGGTCCGGTCCGAACAGTTCGACGTCGTCGGCATGCTGCTGTTGTCGCCCGGTCTGGCGTTGCTGCTCTACGGAATCTCGTCGATCGCGTTGCGCGGCACGGTCTTCGACCACCACGTCTGGGTACCGGCGGCCGCGGGCGCGGCGCTGATCACCGCGTTCGTGCTGCATGCGTTGCGCCGCTGTGATCATCCGCTGATCGATCTGCGTCTGTTCCGCGAACGAGAAGTCACCGCGGCGAATGCGGCGATGTTGCTGTCCGCGGCGGCCTTCGTCGGGGCAGTGCTGCTGATCCCGAGTTGTTTTCAACAATTGCTGCATCAGACGACGCTGCAGTCTGGTGTGCACATGGTTCCCGAACGACTGGGCGCGATGTTGAGCCTGCCGGTTGCCGGCGCTTTGTTGGACCGGCGCGGCCCGCGCAAAATCGTGCTGTTCGGAATTGCACTGATAGCTGTCGGCATGGCCGCGTTCGCCTACGGCGTCTGGACGCAGGCCGGCTATCTGCCCGTTCTGCCGGCCGCGCTGGCACTGGTGGGGATGGGCGTGGGTTGCACCGTGATGCCACTGACAGCGGCCGCAGTGCAAGCTCTCGCCCCGCAGCAGATCGCTCGCGCGTCGTCACTGATCCACGTCAACCTGCAAGTGGCCGGTTCGCTGAGCACGGCGTTGATGTCGGTGATCCTGACCAACCAGTCCAGCCGCAGCAAAGACGTCGCCGCCGCCAACGAAATCACCGTCCTTCAGCAAGAGGCGATGCGGCGCGGTATGGCGCCGAGCACGTCGGCGATGCCGCGCCGCGCCTTCGCCCCGGATTTCGCCGGCAACGTGCTGCACGATCTGACGCACGCTTACACCGCGGTGTTCGTCGCCGCGATCGTGCTGGCGCTATTGGCCCTTGTCCCGGCGGTGTTTTTGCCCAACAAGCCGGTATCGACGGAGCGGGCGCAGATACCCGCGTGACGACTCGCAACAACGACAAATGCGTCAACGGGCAAATAGCCGGCTTGAATGACGCGAACGACGTCAGCGCAGCAGCGCCCGCGCCATCACCACCCGCTGAATCTGATTGGTGCCCTCGTAAATCTGGGTGATCTTCGCGTCGCGCATGAACCGCTCGACGGGGAAATCCCGGGTGTAGCCGTAGCCGCCGAAGAGCTGCACCGCATCGGTGGTGACCTCCATGGCGACATCGGAAGCAAAACACTTCGATGCCGCCGAGATGAAGCCCAGCCCGGTTTCCCCGCGTTCGGCCCTGGCGGCGGCAGAATAGACCATCAGCCGGGCGGCCTCCACCTTCATCGCCATGTCGGCGAGCATGAACTGCACACCCTGAAAGTCGCTGACGGACCTGCCGAACTGCTGGCGTTCCTTGGTGTAGGCGATGGCGGCATCGACCGCGCCCTGAGCGATGCCGACGGCCTGCGCGCCGATCGTGGGTCTGGTGTGATCCAGCGTCGCCAGCGCGGTCTTGAACCCGGTGCCCGGCTCGCCGATGATCCGGTCAGCGGGGATGCGACAGTCCTCGAAGTACAACTCGGTGGTGGGTGATCCCTTGATGCCCAGCTTGCGTTCCTTCGGTCCGACGGAGAAGCCGTCGTCGTCGCTGTGCACCATGAACGCCGAGATGCCGTTGGCGCCCTTGTCCGGGTCGGTCACCGCCATCACGGTGTACCAGGTCGACTTGCCGCCATTGGTGATCCAGGCTTTCGACCCGTTGAGCACCCAGGAGTCGCCGTCGGCCCGGGCACGGGTGCGCATCGCCGCGGCGTCGCTGCCTGAGCCACGCTCGGAGAGCGCATATGACGCCATCAGACCGTCGCCGGCCAGCGACGGCAACACCTGCTTTTTCAGTTCGTCGGAGCCCCGCAGGATCAGTCCCATCGTCCCCAGCTTGTTCACCGCGGGAATCAGCGACGCCGAAGCGTCGACGCGCGCCACCTCCTCGATCACGATGCACGTCGCCACCGAGTCGGCACCCTGACCGCCGTACTCCTCAGGCACGTGAACAGCGTTGAAGCCGGAGGCGTTCAGCGCCGCCAACGCCTCCTCCGGGAACCGCGACTCCTCGTCGACGTCGGCGGCGTGCGGGGCGATTTCCTTTTCCGCCAGCGCGCGGATCGCGGCCCGCAACTCGTCGTGCTCTTCGGGCAGCTTGAACACATCGAAAGACGGATCTCCGGCCCATCCAGCCATCATGCCTCCTGCTGTTACTCGCCAGTAACTTTACCCCGACTATTTTTCAGGGCCGCATCCTTGGCGTCCACCGACTCGGCAAGCTGCTCCTGGAAAGCCACCACGCGGCTGCGCAGCGCTGTGTCGGTCGAGCCGAGGATGCGCACCGCCAGCAGCCCGGCGTTGCGGCCACCACCGATCGACACGGTGGCTACCGGTACCCCGGCCGGCATCTGCACGATCGACAGCAGCGAATCCAGACCATCCAGCCGCGCCAACGGCACCGGAACTCCGATCACCGGCAGCGGCGTCGCGGCGGCGACCATACCCGGCAAATGGGCAGCGCCGCCCGCACCCGCAATGATCACCTCGATACCGCGACTCGCCGCGTCACGAGCGTAGTCGAGCATTCGGGCCGGCGTGCGGTGCGCCGACACCACGCCCACCTCGTACGGGACGCCGAACTCGGCCAGGGCCTGCGCGGCGTCCTGCATCACCGACCAGTCGCTGTCGCTGCCCATGATCACGCCGACGCGCGCCGGCGGGCCGCTTGCGCCGCTCTGCTCAGCCATGAGGATCCCACCCGTCTTGCATCTAGCGCCGCTCCTCAGCAGAGCTGCGCTCTGCATCGTCGTCGGCGCGCCACTCCCCGTGCGACAACCAGTGCGCCGCCCGGGCGGCCCGTTCGCGCAGGTCGGCCACCTGCGCGATGTCGGATCCGAGCAGGTTGACGTGCCCGATCTTGCGGCCTGGCCGCTCACCTTTGCCGTACAGGTGAACCCGCGTCTCCGGCATCCGCGCGAACAGGTGATGGAGCCGTTCGTCGACGGTCATCGTCGGCGCTTCGGTGGCACCCAGCACGTTGGCCATTACGGTGACCGGCACGGTGGCATCGGTGTCGCCGAGCGGATAGTCCAGCACCGCACGCAGGTGCTGCTCGAACTGGCTGGTGCGGGCGCCGTCCATCGTCCAGTGCCCGGAGTTGTGCGGGCGCATCGCCAGCTCGTTGACCAGCAATGTGCCGTCTGGAGTCTCGAACAGCTCAACGGCGAGCACTCCCACTACGCCCAGTTCGGCGGC
This sequence comes from uncultured Actinomycetota bacterium, assembly GCA_963767765.1. Classification (GTDB taxonomy): domain Bacteria; phylum Actinomycetota; class Actinomycetes; order Mycobacteriales; family Mycobacteriaceae; genus Mycobacterium. The sequence goes on from CAVYEX010000003.1 coordinate 679,245, forward strand.
CAACCTCAGCGCCAATTGCTGCGCTTGGGCTGCTCGGTCGGCCGCCAGATCCGGGGCGGGAGCGACGACCAGCACGCAGATACCGTCTCGCTGCACCGTCTCGACGACTGGCCAGGCAGCGCCTTGCCCGAACGGGGATCGGGCCACCAGCGCCGCAAGCTCGCGGCGCATCTCGACGCGTTCCTCGAGCAGTACCGGCACGCCCGCGTCCAGGAAATCGCCAGCTATCTCGCGGGCCTGCCGGGAGTCAGTGGCAATGCGCACCCCGCGGCCGTCATACCCGCCGCGAGCCGCCTTGACCACGATCGGGCCGCCGACCTGATTGGCGAATTCGTCGATGGTGTCCAGCTCGTCAACCTTGCTGACACCGGCGTAGCGCGGCACCGGCGCGCCCAGCGCCTCGAGCCGCCGGCGCATGACCAGCTTGTCCTGGGCGTGCAGCAGCGCCTGCGGCGGCGGCGCCACGTTGACCCCTTCGGCGACCAGCTTCTCGAGCAGCTCGGAGGGAACATGCTCGTGATCGAACGTCAGCGCGTCCGCCCCGGCCGCCACCCGGCGCAGGTCCTCCAGATCGGTATGGGAACCGATGAGCACGTCGGGCGTGACCTGGGCGGCCGGGTCGTCGGCGTCGGCGGCCAGCACCCGCAACGTCTGACCCAGCGCGATAGCCGCCTGATGGGTCATCCGCGCCAGTTGACCGCCGCCGACCATGGCGACCAGCGGCGGAGCGGTCGGTGTACTGGACACGGCACAATGGTGTCACGGCGGGGTGTCACGGCGGCCGGCCGGATTGAATTGACGGTAGTCACAACTCACTCTTTGGCGCGGCTCAGCGGCGAACCGTACACTCCGGTGTTGTGTCCTTCGCCGACGCCACCATCGCGCTGCTGCCGAAGCCCATCCGGCCGTACGCCGAACGCCATCACGAACTGATCAAATTCGCGATCGTCGGCGGCACCACCTTCATCATCGACTCGGTGATTTTCTACTCGCTGAAACTGACCGTCTTGGAGCCCAAACCGGTGACCGCGAAAGTTGTGGCCGGCATTGTCGCGGTAATCGCGTCCTACATCTTCAACCGGGAATGGAGCTTCCGCGACCGCGGGGGCCGGGAGCGCCATCATGAGGCGCTGCTCTTCTTCGCGTTCAGCGGAGTGGGAGTGCTGCTGTCGATGGCCCCGCTGTGGTTCTCCAGCTACGTCCTGCAGCTGCGGGAGCCTGCGGTGTCACTGACGATGGAGAACATCGCCGACTTCATCTCGGCCTACATCGTCGGGAACCTGCTGCAAATGGCGTTCCGGTTCTGGGCTTTTCGCCGTTGGGTCTTTCCCGACCAGTTCGGGCGCAACCCGGAAAAGGCGCTGGAGTCCGCCCTCACAGCCGGCGGAATCGCGGAAGTCTTCGAGGACAACATCGAAGCCAGCAACGTCACCTTGCTGCGCCGCCCGGGACGCCGGCCCCGGCCCGGACGGTTCCGTCAGCTGGGTGACTCCGCTGAGCCCGAGGTGTCGAAAACTTCGTAATACAACAAGTCGTGCACCTGTTGAAGGCGCGGGACGTCGTAGATCTGCAGCGGTTCTTGCGCCGACGACGCGATGACCAGTGTTCCGGTGCGCAGCAACCGGTCGACTAGGCGGTGGTGGGATTCGACGTGTGAGATTCGGGCCAGCGGCAGGTCGATTCCGCTGCGGGTGAGCACCCCGCGGCGGCACATCACCCGCCGATCGGTCAGGACGAAGTGGGTGGTCAACCAGTTGATGAACGGCCACACGCTGAGCCACCCGACCAGCACCGCCCAGATCGCCCAGATCACCCCGAAGATCACGCGTTTGGCGTCGGAGTGCCAATCCGTCGTATTGACCACGGCGGCGACGAATGCACCGGCAGCACTGGCCAGGACCAGCATCACCACAGCTGATATCAGACGTTTCCAGTGCGGGTGGCGGTGCAACACCACCTGTTCGTCGTCGCCCAGCACACTGTCGGGGTAGCGCATCAGCTGACAGGACGGATGTGGGCGATATCACCAGCCGAGATCGTCACCACGCCCGCGCCGGTGTTCACGCACAACCGGCCCAACTCGTCGACAGCCGTGGCGACCCCCACGACTTCTCGATCGCCGGGCAGGTTGGCGCGCACCCGGGTCCCCAGCGTCAGGCTATGGCGCTGATAGTCCGCGAGCAGTGCGGCATCGGCGCCGCCCGCACCACGCCATGCATCGATACGGCGGGCCAACTGGCGCAGGATGGCCCGGGTCAGCGCGTTTCGATCAGTAGCGGACGACTCGAGCATCAGCAGCGACGTGGCGGCCGGATCCGGCGCGTCTTCGGCGGTCATGGTCACGTTCAAGCCCAGCCCGATCACGATGACCGGTGTCGGTGCGGCGACTTCGGCGAGAATCCCGGCGAGCTTGCCGGCACCGGCCAGGACGTCGTTGGGCCACTTCAGCCCGAGCGGCCTACCGGCCAATCCATCGAGCGCGTCAACGACGGCGACACCGGCCGCCAGCGGTAACCAGCCCCAGCCCGACCGCGGCACCGAAGACCCGTCGACGCCAACCGAGAACGAGATCTGAGTGCACGGCGGCGCTGACCACTGCCGGCCGTGGCGGCCGCGGCCGGCGCTCTGGTATTCGGCCAACAGCACCGCGCCGTCGATGTCCTCCCCGGCGGCGGCCCGGTCGAGCAGGTCGGCATTGGTCGAGCCGGTTTCGGTGACGACGTCGAGTCGGCGCCACGGCAGACCGGGCCCGACCAGCCCGTCGGCCAACGCGGCCGCATTTAGCGGGTCAGTTGTCATCGTTGCCCAGCTTAAGGCCGGGTCTCACCGCCTCTTCGGCGTCGAGTGTGCGCTGAGGGCTTTCATTCTGCGTCCAGGGCGGCGCACTCGCCGATTTCGCGCCGTGGGCGCAGACTCGACGGTGTCGCCGGACGCTCGGGTGATCGCCGACGCCGCCGCGCCGCCCGCATCGTCGTCTCGGCGGTCTCCGCCGCTAAGCTCGAGACCCATGACGAGCGTTACCGATCATCACGCGGAGCCCGCAGCCGAGCACACCATCGACATCCACACCACCGCCGGCAAGCTGGCTGAGCTGCGTAAGCGGACCGAGGAGACGTTGCATCCGGTTGGCGAGACTGCAGTGGAGAAAGTCCACGCCAAAGGCAAGCTGACCGCCCGCGAACGTATCTATGCGCTACTGGACGAGGACTCGTTCGTCGAACTCGACGCGCTGGCCCGACACCGCAGCACCAACTTCGGGCTTGGCGAGAAGCGTCCGCTGGGCGACGGCGTCGTCACCGGTTACGGCACCATCGAAGGCCGCGACGTCTGCGTTTTCAGTCAGGACGCCACCGTCTTCGGCGGCAGCCTCGGCGAGGTCTACGGCGAGAAGATCGTCAAAGTCCAGGATCTGGCCATCAAAACCGGCCGACCGCTCATCGGCATCAACGACGGCGCCGGGGCCCGCATCCAGGAGGGTGTCGTCTCGCTGGGCCTCTACAGCCGCATCTTCCACAACAACATCCTCGCCTCCGGCGTCATCCCCCAGATCTCGCTGATCATGGGTGCTGCGGCCGGCGGGCACGTGTACTCCCCCGCGCTGACCGACTTCGTCGTGATGGTCGACCAGACCAGCCAGATGTTCATCACCGGACCAGACGTGATCAAGACGGTCACCGGCGAGGACGTCACGATGGAAGAGCTCGGCGGTGCGCACACCCACATGGCGAAATCGGGCACGGCGCACTACGTCGCCTCCGGTGAGCAGGACGCTTTCGAGTGGGTGCGTGAACTGCTGAGCTACCTACCGCCCAACAACTACACCGACCCGCCCCGCTACTCGACGGCGGCGCCAGCGGGAGCCATCGAAGACACCCTGACCGCCGAAGACCTCGAGCTGGACACGCTGATCCCCGACTCGGCCAACCAGCCGTACGACATGCATGAAGTGATCACCCGCATCCTCGACGAGGACGAGTTCCTCGAGGTGCAGTCCGGCTATGCCAACAACATCATCGTGGGGTTCGGCCGCATCGAAGGGCGCCCGGTAGGCCTTGTCGCCAACCAGCCCACCCAGTTCGCCGGCTGCCTGGACATCAACGCCTCGGAGAAGGCGGCCCGGTTCGTGCGGACCTGCGACTGCTTCAACATTCCCATTGTCATGCTGGTTGACGTGCCGGGCTTTCTGCCCGGCACCGGCCAGGAATACAACGGCATCATCCGCCGCGGCGCCAAGTTGCTCTACGCCTACGGCGAGGCGACGGTCCCGAAGATCACCGTCATCACCCGCAAGGCCTACGGCGGCGCCTACTGCGTGATGGGCTCCAAGGACATGGGCTGCGACGTCAACGTGGCCTGGCCGACCGCGCAGATCGCGGTGATGGGAGCATCCGGCGCGGTGGGCTTCGTGTATCGCCAACAGCTCAGCGAAGCGGCGCGCAACGGCGAGGACGTGGATGCGTTGCGGCTGCAACTGCAGCAGAGTTACGAGGACACCTTGGTCAACCCGTATGTCGCCGCCGAGCGCGGCTATGTCGACGCGGTGATCCCGCCGTCGCACACCCGCGGCTATATCGGCACCGCACTTCGTCTGCTGGAACGCAAGATCGCCCAGACGCCGCCCAAGAAGCACGGGAACATTCCGCTGTGAGCGACGGGAGTGAGACGCGCAAGCCCGCACCGGTGGACGACCCGGGCGAGGCGCACATCGAGGTGCTCAAAGGCAACCCGAGCGACGACGAGTTGGCCGCGCTGATCGCGGTGCTGGGCACCCTCGGTGGCGGCGCGACTGCGCCCGCCCAAGCCGAGCGCACCCGATGGGGCCTGGCGGTGGACAAGCTGCGGTACCCCGAGTTCAGTTGGCAGCTCATCACGCTCCGAGAACGGGTGCACATGCGGAGATGACCCGCATCGTGCTGGGTTCGGCTTCGTCGGGCCGGCTGCAGGTGCTGCGTCAGGCCGGCATTGATCCGCTCGTCAAGGTGTCCGGCGCCGACGAAGACGCCATCCTGGCGCGGATGGGTCCGGCCGCCGATCCCGGTGAAGTGGTGTGCACGCTGGCACGGGCGAAAGCCGAGCGGGTCGTCGACCAACTCGAACCCGACGTTGCGGCGGATTGCGTTGTCGTCGGCTGCGATTCGATGCTGTTTCTCGACGGCCGTCTGGTGGGCAAACCGGGAACGGCCGAGGCCACACGACGACAGTGGCAGTCGATGGGCGGTCGGTCCGGCCAGCTGTACACCGGGCACTGTCTTTTGCGACTGATCGACGGCACGGTCAGCCAGTGGGTGTCCGAAAAAGCTGTCACCACTGTGCATTTCGCCAACCCTGCGCCAGCGGATCTGGACGCGTACGTGGCCAGCGGCGAACCGTTGGGCGTTGCCGGGGGCTTCACGCTGGACGGGCTGGGCGGCTGGTTCGTCGACCGGATCGAGGGTGACCCGTCGAACGTCGTCGGTTTGAGCCTGCCGTTGACCAGGACACTGCTGCACCGTGTCGGGCTGTCGGTCGCCGAGCTGTGGGCATGAGCGGGCACCGAGCGCTATCACCGAGATCGACGGTAGAGCCGAGTTTCTGCGCGATCGGGCGCACTGGCGTCGATCTCGGTGCCTGCGCCTCGGCGATCAAGTGATGGGTAGGCTCGCAGTGTGCCGCTACCTGCAGATCCCGACCCCACACTGGCCGGCTACGCCCATCCGGAACGGCTGGTCACCGGCGACTGGCTGGCCGGCAACATGGGCCGGCCGGGTTTGGCCATCGTCGAATCCGACGAAGACGTCCTGCTCTATGACGTGGGGCACATTCCCGGCGCGGTCAAGGTCGACTGGCACACCGACCTCAATGACCCCAGGGTCCGCGACTACATCAACGGTGAACAGTTCGCCGCGCTGATGGACCGCAAAGGCATCACCCGTGACGACACCGTGGTGATCTACGGCGACAAAAGCAATTGGTGGGCCGCCTACGCGTTATGGGTTTTCACCTTGTTCGGCCATCCGGATGTGCGGCTGCTCAACGGCGGGCGTGATCTGTGGCTGGCCGAGGGCCGCGACACGACGCTGGACGTCCCGGCTAAAACCTCGACGGGCTATCCGGTGGTGCAGCGCAACGATGAACCGATCCGTGCATTCAAAGAAGACGTGCTGGCGGTCTTGGGTGCTGAGCCGCTGATCGACGTCCGCTCGCCCGACGAGTACACCGGCAAGCGCACCCACATGCCCGACTACCCCGAAGAGGGCGCACTGCGCGCCGGTCACATCCCCGGCGCGCGGTCGATTCCATGGGCCAAAGCCGCCGACGAGCACGGCCGCTTCCGCCGTCGTGAGGAACTCGAGCAGCTCTACGGGTTCATCGAGCCGGACGACAAGACCATCGTCTACTGCCGCATCGGCGAGCGGTCCAGCCACACCTGGTTCGTGCTGACGCACCTGCTCGGCATTCCCGGTGTGCGCAATTACGACGGGTCGTGGACGGAATGGGGCAATACCGTCCGGGTGCCCATCGTCGCCGGTGAAGAACCGGGAGCCGTACCGGCCTGATGAACGTGCCTGCGCCGTTGGCCGAGGTGGTGTCCGACTTCGCCGAAGTGCAGGGCCAGGACAAACTGCGGCTGCTGCTGGAGTTCGCCAATGAGTTACCAGCCCTGCCGCCGCAGTTGACAGAGGCGGCGATGGAGCCGGTGCCCGAATGCCAGTCTCCGCTGTTTCTGCATGTCGACGCCAGTGACCGCGACCGGGTGCGCCTGCATTTCAGCGCGCCCGCCGAAGCACCGACCACCCGGGGTTTCGCCTCGATCCTGGCCACCGGGCTAGACGACCAGCCCGCCGATGACATCCTGGCCGTCCCCGAGGACTTTTACACCGATCTGGGTCTGGCTGCACTCATCAGCCCACTGCGGCTGCGTGGGATGTCCGCCATGCTGGCCCGGATCAAACGCAGACTGCGCGAGCCGGCTCACTGATTTAGATACCGGCTCGTCTCCCGTGCGGCGCGCCGCCTAAACTTCCCCCGACATAGTTGTAAGAAAATCTCTTAAAGACTGTTTCGGCCCCGAGTGTTCAGCCCTACAGGAGGCGCAGTGCCCAGTCACGCCAGCACGCAGATCACCAAGGTCCTCGTCGCCAACCGCGGGGAGATCGCGGTTCGGGTGATCCGCGCGGCGCGAGACGCCGGGCTGCCCAGCGTGGCGGTGTATGCCGAACCCGACGCCGACGCCCCGCACGTGCGACTGGCCGATGAGGCGTTCGCCCTCGGCGGTCAGACATCGGCGGAGTCTTACCTCGACTTCGGCAAACTCCTGGACGCGGCGGAGAAGTCCGGCGCCAACGCGATTCACCCCGGCTACGGCTTCCTCTCCGAGAACGCCGACTTCGCGCAGGCGGTCATCGACGCCGGGCTGATCTGGATCGGACCCAGCCCCCAATCGATTCGCGACCTCGGCGACAAGGTCACCGCCCGCCACATCGCCGCCCGCGCCCAGGCGCCGCTGGTGCCCGGCACGCCCGATCCGGTCAAAAACGCCGACGAGGTGCTGGCGTTTGCCCAGGAGTACGGCGTGCCGATCGCGATCAAGGCCGCATTCGGGGGTGGCGGCAAGGGCATGAAGGTGGCCCGCACCCTGGAGGAGATCCCCGAGCTGTACGAGTCGGCGGTCCGCGAGGCAGTGGCCGCCTTCGGCCGCGGCGAGTGCTTCGTGGAGCGCTACCTGGACAAGCCGCGTCACGTCGAAGCCCAGGTGATCGCCGACCAGCACGGCAACGTCGTTGTCGCCGGCACCCGGGACTGCTCGCTGCAGCGCCGCTTTCAGAAGCTCGTCGAAGAGGCGCCGGCGCCCTTCCTCACCGATGCACAGCGCAAAGAGATCCACGAATCCGCGAAGCGGATCTGCAAAGAAGCCCACTATCACGGCGCCGGGACTGTGGAATACCTGGTGGGGCAAGACGGGCTGATCTCGTTTCTCGAGGTGAACACCCGGTTGCAGGTCGAACACCCGGTCACCGAGGAAACGGCGGGCATCGACCTGGTGCTGCAGCAGTTCAAGATCGCCAACGGGGAAAAGCTGGATCTGACGGAGGATCCGACACCACGCGGCCACGCCATCGAATTCCGGATCAACGGCGAGGACGCCGGCCGGGGCTTCTTGCCCGCGCCCGGCCCGGTCAACAGGTTCGACCCGCCGGCGGGACCGGGGGTGCGGCTGGACTCGGGGGTGGAGACCGGTTCGGTGATCGGCGGGCAGTTCGACTCGATGCTGGCCAAACTGATCGTGTACGGGGCCAGCCGCCAGGAGGCATTGGCCCGCGCCCGTCGCGCTCTGGATGAGTTCCACGTCGAGGGTCTCGCCACGGTGATCCCGTTCCACCGGGCGGTGGTGTCCGACCCGGCGTTCATCGGCGACGACAACGGCTTCTCGGTGCACACCCGATGGATCGAGACCGAGTGGAACAACACGGTCGAACCGTTCACCGGCGGTGAGCCACTCGACGACGCCGATGCCCAGCCCCGGCAGAAGGTGGTCGTCGAAGTCGGTGGCCGCCGGCTGGAAGTCTCGCTGCCCGCCGACCTTGCCCTGTCCAACGGTGGCGGCGCCGAGGCCGCCGGTGTGATACGCCGAAAGCCCAAGGCGCGCAAGCGAGGTGCGCTGGGCGGGGCGGCCGCCTCGGGCGACGCGGTCACCGCACCCATGCAAGGCACGGTGGTCAAAGTGGCCGTCGAGGAAGGCCAGCAGGTTGCCGCCGGTGACCTGGTGGTGGTCCTCGAGGCGATGAAGATGGAGAACCCGGTCACCGCCCACAAAGACGGGACCATCACCGGCCTGGCAGTCCAGGCGGGCGCCGCCATCACCCAGGGCACCGTGCTGGCCGAGATCAAATAGCCCCGAGCTCGAAACTGCCCGAAAACTTCAGATTCTAGGGCTATTTGCGTTGTCGACCTCAACGAGCCCGAGTACTGTTCGAAGCAGGTTGAGTTCACAGCCGCCTGGAAAGCGTCAGTCAGGCGAGGTTGACTCGCCGCCCAATCCTCTGACGTGAAACCAGGATGAATGCTCGTCGACTGGTGGAGTCAACATGTCTACGCCCATTTCTGGCTCGTATCCGCCTCAGCCCTGGCAGGGTCGCACGGCTCGTTTCACCGCGCAGCAGCTGGCTTCAGCGGTCGTCGTGACCGCGGTCGGTGAGCTCGACGCGGCCAACGCGGGGCAGCTCGCCGACTACGTTCAGCGCTGTGCCGCATCCTCGACTTGGGTGATCTTGGATCTGACCGGCCTGGAATTCTTTGGCACATCGGGGTTCGCGTCGCTGCACACGATCAACGTCCGGTGTGCCGGTGCCGGTGTGCAGTGGGCGGTGGTGCCTAACGGCGTGGTTTCCCGGCTGCTGCGGATCTGCGACCCGGACCACGCGTTACCGATCTATCAGCCGGTGGCCGATCACATGAGCGACGACGCTGAGCCGCAGCGCCTACTCCAACTGGTCCCGCAGCCGCGCAAGCGATTTCGCCAGCAACCGGGAGACGTGCATCTGAGAGATGCCCACCCGCTCGGCGATCTGAGTCTGCGTCATCGAATCGAAGAACCTGAGCACCAGCACGGTGCGTTCCCGTTCCGGCAGGGCGTCCAGTAGCGGTCGCAGAGCCTCCCGGTTCTCGATTCGTTCCAGACCGGAGTCCACGTCGCCGAGGGTGTCGGCGATAGCACGCGCGTCGTCGTCGGCGCTGCCGCCGCCACTGTCGATTGACAGCGTGTTATACGAACTTCCCGCGACCAACCCTTCCACGATCTCGGTGCGGTCCATGTCCAGTTCGCCGGCGAGTTCGGATGCGGTCGGCGCGCGGCCGAGCCGTTGCGACAAGTCGGCGGTGGCGGTGCCCAGTCGCAGGTGCAGTTCCTTCAGGCGGCGGGGCACCTTGACCGACCAACTGTTGTCGCGGAAGTGTCGCCGGACCTCGCCCATGATGGTCGGCACGGCGAACGAGACGAAATCAGAGCCGGTTTCGACGTCGAAACGGACGACCGCGTTGACCAGCCCGACCCGTGCTACCTGAACCAGGTCGTCCCGCGGTTCACCGCGGCCCTCGAAGCGACGGGCGATGTGATCGGCCAGCGGCAGGCACCGCTCGACGATCTTGTCCCGTTGACGGTGAAATTCCGGTGAGTCGGCCTCGACCGTCGCCAGCTCCCGAAACATTTCCGGCACGTCAGCGTATTCGTTGGGGCGCGAGCCGGAACCGCCGACTGCTCGCGCTGTCACCTGGTGGAGCCCGCCCGCCGCGTCGTCAGGGTGATACCGAATACTCCGCCACCTTGCTCTGCTTCACGACCATCGCGGAAAGTGTGGACGTCGTCCGCCAACGACGTCAACACATGCCAGCTGAAGCTTCCCGGTGTCACCACGTCGAAGTTCCTGCACGCGGTCGACGCGTTCACCACCAACGTGTCGTCGTGCGGGTCGACCACCATCACCAGCGTCGCTCCCGGGACGGCCGAGCGGATCAACCGGGTGCACACCTCGTCCACCGCCAGCCGCAGATCGGCCACCGCGTCAAAGTCCAAGTCCTCGAAAGTGCCGACAGCGCCGACCAGCGTGCGCAGCATGGCGAGGTTTTCCAGCCGGGCGGCGACACGAAACTCGACCGCGCGGTCGCCCCGCTGGTCAGCGCGCGGTTCGGTCTCGATCATGTGGTCTCCCGGCAATATCTGGCCGACGCTACCCGTCCGTTGCGACCGGTTAGTCATGGCCGCCGCCGGGTATGCCACTCGCCGTGGACGACGCTGACGCCACCGACACCCGCGCGCGCAACCTGCGCCGCGTGGCAGTGATCGCCGCGATTACGCTCATCGTCCTGATTCTGGTCGCGGCAGGAATCTACGTCATCGCGTTCGTAATTCTCGCCCCGATGATGGGGTAACCACGGTAGCGCTGTCAGATTGATCATCGTGTAGCTCCAGTACCCGCTGATCGCAGCGGATAACCGGGTTGCTCGACGGTGAACACCGATAAGGGAATGGAGGGCTTGACCATGCCGGATCGCCACGACATATCCGATGAGGTGCCCGTCGCCGACGCGGTCGAACAGAACCAGGAGTTCGCACCGCAACCTGCTCCGGTGCCCGAACCAACCGGTGTTCCTATTGAAGCCAACGCAACGGACTGGCAGGAGCAGCTGCAGGAGGTCGCCGGCGAGGACGACCGCGACGAGTACCGCTGACGGCTGACCAGACGCACCAGAGGGCTACGGAACACGGAATTACCGGCTACTCATAACTCACGAAGAGCAATTTGATTTCGAAAATCCGCGATCACTAGGTTAATGCTGGGGGCCGCCGGAAGGATCACCGGCGGCCGTCAACATGTCAACGAGAAAGGGAACAGATGACTGAGAACAAGAGCGGCCCGGGAGAGGCAGTGCGAGGCATCGTCGAGGGCGTCAAGGGCTTGGTCAAGGAAGCGGTCGGCACGGTGACCGGTCGTGACCAGTTGTCCGAGGAAGGACAGGCCCAGCAGGACAAAGCCCGTGCTCAGCGGGACGCCGCCAAGAAAGAAGCGCAGGCCGAGCAAGCACGCGGCAAGGCCAAGGCGCAGGAGCAGCGGCAGAAGGCCAATCAGGACCCGGACAACTAGACACGTCCGTGAAGAACGAGCCCGGCCGGTTGATCCGGCTGGGCTCGTTTCTTGTTTGCCTCAGAGCGCCAGGACCGGCCCGGCGATAGCCGGAGTTCCCATGGTGAGCGTCAACAGCATCAGCATCATCAGAAACCAGCCGGCCCCTTGCCAAGCCCACCACGTGCCGTTGTCGCGCCAGATGCGGTAGGTGCGGACGAATGCCCACACGCCACCGACCAGCAGTATGGCGGGCGCTCCGAACGCCAGCAGGGTCCGTTGCGGCGCCCCGCAGGCCACCGTGTCCACGGCCATGGCTCCGCTGCAGGTGCTGACCCACGCAGCGGCCACGACGATGAAGCAGACGCCGGCCGCGGCAGTCAACAGCGCGAACCGAACGGCGGCCGGTACTTCGCTGTCTTCCTCACCCAGGTGGTCGCCACGGGTGTGCTGGTGCGGTAGTTGCATCACAGAACCTCTTATTCTGCATTGGGCTCTTTAGTTCATCGTCGTAACAGTCGCATCAGTTACAGTTCCGAACCGCTGTACCGAAACCCCGCCCGAACGTAGAAACCGAAGTACCCGCTGATCAACCCTGTCAAACGGTCGGTGCGCCTGCGTCCGGTGGCACGCTGCGCGACGGCGGGCAGCTAACCAGCGCCAACGCGGCGATTCGACATCTGTACAACAATGTTCACGTACCATTCGGGGCATGCCAGCGACTCGGCGGCGGCTATCCCCGGACGATCGGCGCGCTGAGTTGCTCGCGCTGGGCGCGGACGTTTTCGGCAAGCGGCCCTATGACGATGTCCGAATCGACGAGATCGCCGAACGCGCCGGTGTTTCCCGCGCGCTGATGTATCACTACTTCCCGGACAAGCGGGCGTTTTTCGCCGCTGTGGTCAAAGAACAGGCGGACCGCCTGATCGAGGCGACCGACCATCTGCCGCTTCCCGGGCAGACGTTGTTCGACGAGGTCCGCACCGGCGTTCTCGCATACATGGAGTACCAACGGCAGTATCCGCATTCCGCGTGGGCGGCGTATGTCGGGATCGGCCGCTCGGACCCGGTGCTGCTCGGGATCGACGACGAAGCCAAGAACCACCAGCTCGAGCACATCATGAGCCGTATCGGTGATTTGGACGGGCCCAGCGCCGGCCTCGATGCGGATGTCGAACGGAATCTGCGAGTGATCGTGCACGGCTGGCTGGCGTTCACCTTCGAGCTGTGCCGGCAACGGATCATGGACCCGTCGGTGGACGCCGACCTGCTGGCCGACGCGTGCGCCCACGCGCTGCTGGATTCGGTGTGCCGGCTGCCCGGGATCCCTCCGCAACTGGAACAGGCGCTCGCGGCGGACCGGGAAGCACCCGGCTCGGCGGCTCCTGTCGGTGCAAGTTGGCACGATAGTTAGGTGAGCACCGAATCCGCTGACCCGCTGGGCCGGTTCAGCGCGATCACCCGCGACTGGTTCCAAGGCACCTTCGCCGCGCCTACCGCGGCCCAGGCCGGCGCGTGGTCCGCCATCGCCGACGGCCGCGACACCCTCGTCATCGCCCCGACCGGATCCGGCAAGACCCTGGCCGCGTTCCTGTGGGCGATCGACAGCCTGGTCAGCGCTCATGGTGCGGGCACCCGGGTGCTGTACATATCGCCGCTCAAAGCCCTCGCCGTCGACGTCGAACGCAACTTGCGTACACCATTGGCCGGCATTGCCCGGCTCAGCGCGCAGCACGGCCTGCCGGCCCCGGTGATCAGCGTGGGCGTGCGCTCGGGTGACACGTCGCCGGGGCGCCGTCGCGAGCTCATCGCCAAGCCGCCCGACGTGCTGATCACCACACCGGAGTCGCTGTTTTTGATGCTCACGTCCGCCGCGCGGCAGGCGTTGACCGGTGTCCAGACGGTGATCGTCGACGAGGTCCATGCCGTGGCGGGCACCAAACGCGGTGCCCACCTCGCGCTGTCGCTGTCACGGCTCGACGAGCTGCTGACCCGCCCCGCGCAGCGGATCGGGCTGTCGGCGACCGTTCGGCCGCCAGAAGAGGTGGCGCGGTTCCTGTCCGGGCAGTCGGCGACGACGATCGTCGCTCCGGCCTCGGACAAGACGTTCGACCTGACCGTCCAGGTGCCGGTTCCGGACATGACCGACCCGGAAGCCAACACGATCTGGCCAGATGTCGAGGCACGCATCGCCGACCTGATCGAGGCGCACACCTCGTCGATCGTGTTTGCCAACTCCCGGCGTCTGGCCGAGCGGCTGACGTCGCGGCTCAACGAGATCCATGCCGAGCGATCCGGCATCGAGCTGGCGGCAGGCGCCAACCCCCTGATTGCCGGCGGCGCGCCCGCGCACCTATTGGGCGGCGGCCAGACCTATGGGGCCGAGCCGCTGCTGGCCCGCGCACATCACGGCTCGGTCAGCAAAGAGCAGCGCGCAATCGTCGAGGAGGAGCTCAAGAGCGGACGGCTCAAAGCCGTGGTCGCGACCTCAAGCCTCGAGCTGGGTATCGACATGGGCGCGGTCGACCTGGTCATCCAGGTGGCCGCACCGCCGTCGGTGGCCAGCGGGTTGCAGCGCATCGGACGCGCCGGCCATCAGGTCGGCGAGATCTCGAGCGGGGTGTTGTTTCCCAAGCACCGCACCGACCTGATCGGCTGCGCGGTCACGGTGCAGCGGATGCTCGCCGGCCAGATCGAGACCACGCAGGTGCCCGCCAATCCGCTCGACATCCTGGCTCAGCACACGGTGGCGGCGGCCGCGCTGGAACCGCTGGACGCCGACCGGTGGTTCGACACGGTGCGGCGCAGCGCCCCGTTCGCGACACTGCCGCGCAGCGCCTTCGAGGCCACCCTCGACCTGCTGTCCGGCAAGTATCCGTCGACGGAGTTCGCCGAGCTGCGGCCGCGGCTGGTGTACGACCGCGGAACCGGCACGCTGACGGCACGGCCCGGCGCGCAGCGGCTGGCGGTCACCTCCGGCGGGGCAATACCGGACCGCGGCCTGTTCACGGTATATCTGGCCACCGACTCCGAGAAACCCTCTCGGGTCGGCGAACTCGACGAAGAAATGGTCTACGAATCGCGTCCTGGCGATGTGATCTCACTGGGGGCGACGAGCTGGCGGATCACCGAGATCACCCACGATCGCGTGCTGGTCATCCCCGCACCCGGGCAGCCGGCACGACTGCCGTTCTGGCGCGGCGACGACGTGGGCCGCCCCGCCGAACTGGGCAAGGCGGTCGGCGCCTTCACCGGTGAGCTGGCCGGCCTGGACCGGCGTGCCTTTGACAAGCGGTGCGCGCAGCTGGGTTTCGACGAGTTCGCCACCGACAACCTGTGGCGGTTGCTCGACGAGCAGCGGACCGCCACCGCGGTCGTGCCCACCGACACCACGCTTCTGGTCGAGCGGTTCCG
Organism: uncultured Actinomycetota bacterium; assembly: GCA_963767765.1. Lineage (GTDB taxonomy): Bacteria > Actinomycetota > Actinomycetes > Mycobacteriales > Mycobacteriaceae > Mycobacterium. The sequence continues at coordinate 694,256 of CAVYEX010000003.1, forward strand.
CGATGAACTCGGTGACTGGCGCGTGGTGCTGCACTCGCCGTACGGGCTACGGGTGCACGGCCCGCTCGCGCTGGCGGTGGGCCGGCGGCTGCGGGAACGCTACGGCATCGACGAGAAACCAACCGCTTTTGACGACGGCATCGTGGTGCGATTGCCGGATACCGTGTCGGATTCTGCCGACAAGCCGCCGGGCGCTGAATTGTTCGTGTTCGAGGCCGACGAGGTCGACCCCGTCGTCACCGCGGAAGTCGGCGGTTCAGCGCTGTTCGCGTCGCGGTTCCGGGAATGCGCGGCCCGTGCGCTGCTGCTGCCGCGCCGGCACCCGGGCCGACGGTCGCCGCTGTGGCACCAGCGCCAGCGCGCTGCCCAGCTGCTCGACGTGGCACGTAAATATCCCGACTTCCCGATCGTGCTGGAAACTGTGCGCGAGTGCCTGCAGGACGTCTACGACGTCCCCACCTTGACTGAGCTGATGGCCGAGGTGGCCCGGCGCCGGGTGCGGGTGCTGGAGGTGGAGACAGCCACACCGTCGCCGCTGGCGGCGTCGCTGCTGTTCGGCTACGTCGGGGCGTTCATGTACGAGGGGGACAGCCCGCTGGCCGAGCGGCGCGCGGCGGCCCTCTCCCTGGACTCGACGCTGCTGGCCGAGCTGCTCGGCCGGGTCGAGCTGCGCGAGCTGCTCGACCCGGACGTCATCGCCGCGACGGGCCGCCAGTTACAGCACCTGTCGTCGGATCGGGCGGCCCGCGACGCCGAAGCGGTTGCCGACCTCCTACGGCTGCTGGGCCCGCTGACCACCGACGAGATCGCCGCCCGAGCCGGTGGTGCCGACGTCGCCGGCTGGCTGGAAAGCCTGCTGACCGCCAAGCGCGTCCTGGTCGTCACGTTCGCCGGGCAGTCCTGGTGGGTGGCGGTCGAAGACATCGGCCGGCTGCGCGACGGTGTCGGGGTGGCCGTGCCGGTCGGGGTCCCGGCCAGCTTCACCGCAGCGGTCGCCGACCCGCTCGGCGAGCTGCTCGGCCGGTATGCCCGCACGCACGCGCCGTTCACCACGGCCGACGCCGCCGCCCGGTTTGGTCTGGGGTTGCGGGTGACCGCGGACGTGCTGGGCCGGCTGGCCGCCGACGGCCCGCTGGTGCGTGGCGAGTTCACCGCGGTGGAAGCCCCCGGCGCCGGCGCGGGCTCACACGACCAGTGGTGCGACGCCGAGGTGCTCAGGATTTTGCGTCGACGGTCGCTGGCGGCGCTGCGCGCTCAAGTCGAGCCGGTCAGCACCGCCGCCTACGCCCGGTTCCTGCCGGCCTGGCAGCAGGTGCACTCCACCACCAACGCCGGAGTCGACGGGCTGGCCGCGGTCATCGACCAGCTCGCCGGTGTCCGGATGCCCGCGTCCGCGGTCGAACCGCTGGTGCTGGCCGCACGGGTGCGCGACTACTCCCCCGCGATGCTCGACGAACTGCTGGCCTCTGGTGAAGTCACCTGGTCAGGGGCCGGATCGATCTCCGGCAGCGACGGCTGGGTGATCTTCCACACCGCCGATTCCGCCCCGCTGACGCTGCCGGCCGGCGCCGAGATCGACTTCACCGACGTCCACCGCCATCTGCTGGAGGTCCTGGGCAGTGGCGGGGCTTTTTTCTATCGCCAGCTCGTCGCAGCCGGCGTCGCCGACGGCGACTTGAAATCCGCTCTATGGGAGCTCATCTGGGCCGGCTGGGTCACCGGTGACACGTTCGCCCCGGTGCGGGCGCTGCTCAGCGGCGGTCCCGGCACCCGCGCCCGCGCCGCACCGGCGCACCGGCAGCGCCGGGCACCCCGGTTGAGCCGCTACAGCGTCGCACACGCCCACACCCGGGCCAACGACCCGACCGTGGCCGGCCGCTGGTCAGCGCTGCCGGCGGCCGAGCCGGACTCCACCCTGCGGGCGCACCACCAAGCCGAGCTGCTGCTCAGCCGACACGGGGTCCTGACCCGCGGCGCGGTGTCGGCGGAAGAGGTGCCGGGCGGGTTCGCCACCCTTTACAAGGTGCTTACCGTGCTGGAGGACGCCGGACGCTGCCAGCGCGGCTATTTCGTCGAATCGTTGGGCGGCGCGCAATTCGCCGTGGCTTCCACCGTCGACCGGCTGCGCAGCTACCTCGACGGCGTGGACCGCGAGCGGCCGGAATACCGGGCGGTCGTGCTGGCCGCAGCCGACCCGGCCAATCCCTATGGGGCGGCGCTGCCCTGGCCGGTCCGGACGTCCGAGGACGACGGCACCGGCCGGCCGGGCCGCAAAGCCGGAGCGCTGGTGGTGCTTGTCGACGGCGAATTGGCCTGGTTCCTCGAGCGCGGCGGACGGTCGCTGCTGAGCTTCACCGACGATTCCGAGGTACAGCGCGCGGCGGCCGGTGCGCTGGCCGAGCTGGTCGGCGCGGGCCGTATCGGGTCGCTTCTGGTCGAGCGGGTCAACGGCACCGCGGTGCTCGATCCGCACGCGACCGCGCCGGCGCTGGCGGTGGCCGCGTTGTCCGACGCCGGTTTTGCTCGCACCCCGCGCGGTCTGCGGTTGCGGTAATGCCCGAAGGCGACACCGTTTTTCACACGGCCGCCATCCTGCGGCAGGCGTTGGTGGGTCGTGACTTGACCCGTTGCGACGTCCGGGTGCCCCGGTACGCGACGGTCGATCTGGCCGGCCAGCCGGTGGATGAGGTGCTCAGCCGCGGCAAACACCTGTTCATTCGTGTGGGCCCGGCGAGCGTCCACTCGCACATGAAGATGGACGGCACCTGGCGCGTGACCGCGACCCGCGGCCGCGTCGATTATCGGGTGCGAATCATCTTGGAGGTCGGAGAGATTCGCGCGGTCGGCATCGACCTCGGCGTGCTGGAGATCCTCGAGCGCGATCACGACGGCGAGGTCGTCGCGCACCTCGGGCCCGACCTGCTCGGTGCGGACTGGGATCCGCACCGCGCCGCCACAAACCTGATGGCCGACGCCGACCGGCCGATCGGCACGGCGCTGCTCGACCAACGGCTGCTGGCCGGAATCGGCAACGTCTACTGCAACGAAATCTGCTTCATCAGCGGGCATTTGCCGACCGCACCGGTCGGAAACGTGGCCGATCCCTTGCGCCTGGTGAACCGAGCTCGAACCATGTTATGGGCCAACCGGTTCCGATGGAACCGTGTCACCACCGGCGATACCCGGCCCGGTCGGCAGCTGTGGGTGTACGGACGCGCCGACCAGCCCTGTCGCCGCTGCGGAACACCGATCAAACACGACGACACCGGTGAGCGCGTCACCTATTGGTGTCCATCGTGCCAACGCTGAACTCCCGCACCGGAATCGTCGGCCTTGTAGGTCAGCGACTGTCCGGGGCAGGCTTGCTGAAAAGCCTTGACGAACCGGACCATTGCGTTCTCCCGCGCTGTCGACCCGCTGGCCTTGAGATTCGCCTTGCCGGCGCAGCTCACGGCCTGGGCGCCGCCGGCCCTGTCCTGCCCACCGCAGCCCGACACGACGACCGCACATACGGCCAGCACACTCAGCGCACGGCGAACTCGGCTCACTCGCAATAGATTTCGTGGTGCCAATATAGATGCAGCGATCGCCGTCTTCCGCACAGCCACGAGGTACGGTAACAGAGCCGCTTGCCCACCAACCGGCTTGGCCATTGTTGGACATCGCCGGCTCCAACGATCTTCAGCCGCCCGTTTGCTCGCCGTTCGTCCTCAGAGCGGTCGCGAGCCTCAGTCAGCGGACCGGTCGACCGTGACCAGCTCATCGGTGGGCAGCGACGGGACGGGAGACACGCGCGCGATGGCGTCTTCGGCGATGCTGCCCAGATACAGCGAACCGGCGTGCTCGCGCACTCCGGTCACCATGCGGTAGCCGCAGCGCCGGGTGCCCTCGATACGGGCGACCACGGCTCCGTCCCGGTCGAACGCCAGCACCCGGGCCGGTGACTTCGGCGGCCGGTCGACGGTGGTCGCCACCCGTCCGATGAGTCGGCGCGCCGGGCGGGGGCCGCGCTGCACCAGCCGCAGCGCGCTCAGCATCGGCGCGGCGATCGCCACCCAGATGCGGCCCTCCGTGCCAGTCGACAAGTTGTCGGGCATCCCGCCGAGGTCATCGATGAGCACCTCGGACTCTCCACACCGCGGACCGGTCAACCACACCCGGTTGATCCGGCCCGCACCGGTCTCGGCGACCGCGACGAAGGACTCGTCGTGGGCAAGTGCGACGCCGTTGGCGAACTCCAACGAGTCGAGCAGCACCTGCACTTCGCCGGCAGGGTCGCGGCGCAGCAGGCGGCCGGTGCCGGTGCGCTCGATCACGTCAGCTTGGTAGTCGGCCAGCCGGTAGTGCAGGGTGGAATCGGTGAAGTAGATGGTGCCGTCGCCGGTGACGGCGGCGTTGTTGCACAGGTTGATCGACTCGCCCGCGATCGCGGTGGTCAACTGGTGCACCGCTCCCCCGTCCGGTTCCACCCGCAGCAGTCCGCGCTCGGCATCGCAGACCAGCAGCCGGCCGTCGGGCAAGACTTCGATGCCCAAGGGTCGACCGCCGGTGTCTGCGACGTGCTGGATGTCGGTGCCGTCCGGGAGCATGCTGAGCAGTCGACCGTCGGCCAGACCGGTGACGAGCCGGTCATTGTGGATCGCGACGTCCTCGGGCCCTTTGCCGCCGACCGGCAGTCGCTGCAGCGTAGGCGCCCCGGTGGTGGCCATGAAGGGATTTACCCGGCCCGGCGCCAGCCCAATCGCACGGCGCCAAACCGCCCCGAACCGCCCGAGGGCGGCGGGGTCGCGGCTCAGGTGAGGGGCACCGGTTCCAGGATTTCTACCCGGGCCTCCGGGGCGCTGGCCCGCAGCGCGTCCGCGGAGGCGTCGTCGGGCTGGGCTTGCGACCTCACCTCAGCCTCCACCCGCGCGGCGTACATCTCGACTTCCCGATCGATGTCCTCGGCACTCCAGCCCAGCACCGGTGCGACGACTTCGGCCACCTCACGGGCACAGTCGACGCCGCGATGCGGGTATTCGATGGAGATACGCATCCGGCGGGCCAGGATGTCTTCGAGGTGCAGCGCTCCCTCGGCAGCGGCCGCGTAGGCCGCCTCGACCTTCAGGTACACCGGGGCCTGGGTGATCGGATTCAGCAGGTCGCGGTGACCGGCCGCCATTCCCAGCACCTCGCCGATCAGCGATCCGTACCGGTCGAGCAGATGCCTAATCCGGTAGGGATGCAGCCCTTCCAACGCGCCGACGTGTTCGGCCTGGTTGATCAGCGCGAAGTAGCCGTCGGCGCCCAGCAGCCGCACCTTCTCGGTGATCGAGGGCGCCACCCGGGCCGGGATGTATTGCGCTGCCGCGTCGATCGCGTCGGCGGCCATCACCCGGTACGTCGTGTACTTCCCACCGGCGATCGACACCAGTCCGGGCGCGGGCACCGCCACCGCGTGCTCGCGGGACAGCTTGGACGTCTCGTCGCTTTCGCCGGCCAGCAGCGGCCGCAGCCCGGCGTAGACGCCGTCGATGTCGGCGTGCGTCAGCGGGGTGGCCAGCACGGTGTTCACGGTGCCCAGGATGTAGTCGATGTCGGCCCTGGTGGCCGCCGGGTGCGCCAGGTCCAGATTCCAGTCGGTGTCGGTGGTGCCGATGATCCAGTGACTGCCCCAGGGAATGACGAACATCACCGACTTCTCGGTCCGCAGGATGATCGCGACGTCGCTGACGATCCGGTCCCGCGGCACCACCACGTGCACACCTTTGGAGGCGCGCACCTTGAACCGTCCGCGCTGCTTGGACAACGCCTGAATCTCGTCGGTCCACACCCCGGTGGCGTTGACGACGACGTGGCCCCGCACTTCGGTGACAGCGCCGTCCTCGGAGTCGCGCACCCGCACGCCGATCACCCGGTCCCCGTCGCGCAGCATCGAGATCACCTGGGTCGATGAGCGCACCACCGCGCCGTAGTGTGCCGCCGTGCGCGCCACGGTCATGGTGTGCCGGGCATCGTCGACGACGGTGTCGTAGTAGCGGATACCGCCGACCAGCGAACTGCGCTTCAGGCCCGGGCACAACCGCAGCGCCCCGGCACGAGTCAAATGCTTCTGCGCCGGAACGGTTTTCGCGCCACCGAGCCGATCGTAGAGAAAGATACCGGCGGCCACGTACGGGCGTTCCCACCATCGCTTGGTCAGCGGGTACAGAAACGGCAGCGGCTTGACCAAGTGCGGGGCCAGCGTCGTCAACGACAGTTCCCGCTCGTAGAGCGCTTCGCGGACCAGGCCGAATTCCAGCTGTTCGAGGTAGCGCAGGCCGCCGTGAAACATCTTCGACGAGCGGCTCGACGTGCCGGAGGCGTAGTCACGCGCCTCGACCAGCGCGACTTTCAGTCCCCGGGTCGCGGCGTCGAGCGCACAGCCCGAACCCACCACGCCGCCGCCGACCACCACGACGTCGAACTGCTCGGCGCCGAGGCGCTCCCAGGCAGCCGCACGTTGCCCGGGTTCCAACCAGGAAACCGGACCGGTCACCGCAGCAGACCCCTCATACGGGAAGAAAACTCCTGTTCGGTTACTCGCCAGTAGGCCGCTGAACGTCAAGGCTACCTAGAGTCAGTCCAGGTCGTCGTGCGCCATCAGCCGGCGGCCGGCCTCGGTGATCGACCCGGACAGCGACGGGTAGACCGCCAGCGTCTGGGCCAGCTGGTTGACGGTGAGCCGGTTCTGCACGGCGACCGCGATCGGCAGGATCAGCTCCGAGGCGATCGGCGCGACGACCACGCCGCCGATCACCACCCCGGTGGCTCGCCGGCAGAACACTTTGACGAAGCCGTGGCGCAGCTCAGACATCTTGGCCCGCGCGTTGGTGCGCAGCGGCAGCATGATGGTCCTGGCCAGGACCGAACCGTCGTCGATGGCCGATTGCGGGACACCGACGGCGGCGATCTCGGGCCTGGTGAAGACCGCCGCGGCCACCGTCCGCAACCGGATCGGGCTGACGGCCTCCCCCAGCGCGTGCCACATCGCGATGCGGCCCTGCATCGCGGCGACCGACGCCAGCGGCAGCAGACCGGTGCAGTCACCGGCGGCATAGATGTTGGGCACCGTCGTCCGCGACACCCGGTCGACGGGCAGGTAACCGCCGCGACCCAATTCGATGCCGACCCGATCCAGGCCCAGGCTGCTGGTGTTGGGTACCGACCCGATGGTCATCAGGGCGTGGCTGCCCTCGACAGTGCGGCCGTCAATGAGCTTCACCAGCACCCCGCCGCCGGTGCGGGTCACCGATTCGGCCCGGGCGTTCTTCACCAGCTTGACGCCGCGTTCGGCGAAGATCCGCTCCAGCACCCGGGCCGCGTCGGCGTCTTCGTAGGGCAGCACCCGATCCTGACTGGCCACCACCGTCACGTCGACGCCCAACTCGGTGTAGGCGTGCACGAACTCGGCCCCGGTCACCCCGGAACCCACCACGATCAGGCAGCCGGGCAGCGCGTCGAGGTCGTAGAGCTGGCGCCAGGTCAGGATGCGCTCGCCGTCGGGTTGGGCCGACGGCAGCACCCGAGGACTGGCACCGGTCGCGATCAGCACGACGTCGGCGTCGCGCACGGTGGTGCTGCCGTCGGGAGCGGTGACTTGGATGCAGTGGCGCGCCAGGTCCGGACTGGCGTCGATTAGCTCCCCGCGACCGGCGATCACCTCCACACCCATGCCGATCAGCTGGGCGTTGATGTCGGCGGACTGCGCGGCGGCCAGCGTCTTGACTCGCTGATGGATCTCGAGCAGCGAGATCTTGGCGTCGTCGATATCGATGTCGAAGCCGAGGTGCGGCGCGCGGCGCAGTTCGGTGCGCAGCCCGGTCGAGGCGATGAACGTCTTGGACGGCACGCAGTCGGCCACCACCGCTGCACCGCCGATCCCGTCGGAGTCGACGACGGTGACCTGCGCCACGTCGGGCCCGCGGGCAGCGGCCACCAGGGCCGCCTCATAACCGGCGGGACCTCCGCCGATGATGACAATGCGGGTCGGCACAGCCCCAACCTAACGAAGGTCGGGCGAACCTGTCGGTTCGGCGCCGTGCGAGTGCCTGCCGTTTAAGCTCTTTCCCGTGCCGCTCTACGCCGCGTACGGATCGAATATGCATCCCGAGCAGATGATGCAGCGCGCACCGCACTCCCCTGTGGCCGGCACCGGCTGGCTCCACGGCTGGCGGCTGACCTTCGGCGGTGAGGACATCGGTTGGGAGGGCGCGCTGGCCACTGTTGTCGAGGACCCGGATGCCAAAGTGTTCGTGGTGCTCTACGACATGACCCCGGCCGACGAGCAGAACCTCGACCGGTGGGAGGGCTCGGAGTTCGGTGTCCACAAGAAGATCCGCTGCCGCGTGCACCGGATCTCGTCGGACACCACCACCGATCCCGTCCTGGCGTGGCTGTATGTGCTGGACGCCTGGGAGGGCGGTGTGCCGTCCGCGCGCTACCTGGGAGTGATGGCCGACGCTGCTGAAATCGCCGGTGCCCCAGCAGAATACGTGCATGAACTGCGTACCCGCCCAGCCGGCAACGTCGGCCCGGGAACTTAGTCGTCCAGCGGTGTTCGCCGGGCCTGCCCGGCCACCGTGCGTGTTTGTACAACGACACGCCGCTAGCGACGGCATTCTGCGCACGTTCACGCCGCGGTTCCCAGCTCCAAGCGGGCCTCGATGCGTCGGACAAGCTCGTAACTGCGGTAACGCAGGTCTTCGGCGACGATCGGTACCACCACCCAGCCCAGATCTTGCAGTGTCGCGGTGCGACGGCGATCGCGGAAAAATGCTTGTGGCCCGCTATGCCACGCGACGCCGTCGTACTCTGCAGCCACCCGGTGTTCGGGCCACGCGAAATCGACACGCCAGACGCGCCGTCCCGCGTCGACGATCTGATACTGCAGCACCGGTGATGGCAAGCCGCCGTCGATCATCACCAGTCGGGCTTCGCTTTCCATCGGCGACTCCGCCAATGGCGTAGCGAGTGGAAGCAACGCCCGCACGGCCACGATGCCGCGCCGGCCAGCCTGTTGCCCGGCGGCCTTGATCAAGTCGCAACGACGGCAGGTGCCGCTGCGTAGCGCCGCGTCCAGAGTCGCCAATGCCCGACGCCGGCGAAGACCGCGTGCGACTTCGATCGCCGTCCACCCGGGTGCTGTCGCGAGCCGACCCTCCACCGTGGTGAGCGGCGCGCCATCACGCCGGTGCACGATCAGGCCGTCAGCGGATCGCAGCTGGCGGCGGGGCGGATTGAGCACATGCAAGGCCGTCACTTCCTCGGTGTCGAATCCGTGGATTGCGGCCGCAGTGCCCAGGCACACCGCGATGGTGGTGCCCGCGGCCAGGTCGAGGCCGCGGAGCCGTAGGTCGAGGTTGACATCGCCATGGCCGTAGACGCCATACCAAAGCTTCCGCAAGCCGCCGTGACTCAACTCGCGTTCCAGGGCGCGGCGGGATAGATAGGTCAGCGCCTGAGCAGATGTCACCACCCCGCCCTGCTCGGCGAGCAGTCGGGTCAGCATTTCGTTCATGCCGGTGATCGTCGCGGTGGAACCGGCGTGGTCCCTGCGGCCAGCGGCTGCGGGCGGCTGACTTGTGGACAAAGTAGCTGCTGTGCACCGCCGCCGCCTGGGGCCGAGCGTGCGTGGTCATACGGGCACAACGGCGTGTCGGCGTACAAACACGCACGCTCGCGGCAAATAGGTCGTTAGAGGGCGGCCTGCTCGACGATGTTGACCAGCACCCGGACCCCGATCGCCAGGGCCCGCTCGTCCAGATCGAACGTCGGCTGATGCAGATCCAACTGCGGGCCGTGGCCGGGCCACACTCCTAATCGGGCCATCGCGCCGGGCACCTCCTCCAGGTACCAGGAGAAGTCCTCGCCGCCGCCGGACTGGCGGGTGTCGGCAAGCACATCGGGCCCGACGGCTTCGATGGCGTGGGTCAGGATGCGGGTGGACACTTCTTCGTTGACCACCGGTGGCACCCCGCGGTGGTACTCGAGCGTGTGCTCGATGCCCAGCGGAGCGAGCAGCGACGACACCGCATCGCCGATGATGCCTTCCAAGCTCTGCCAGGTCTCGCGACTGGCGGTGCGCACGGTGCCGGCCAGCACGCCGGTCTGCGGGATCGCGTTCGCGGCGACCCCGGCGTTGACCGCGCCCCAGACCAGCACCGTGGCCTTGCGCGGGTCGATGCGCCGCGACAGCACACCGGGCACTCCGACGATCAGGGCGCCGATCCCGTACACCAGATCGGCGGTCAGATGCGGACGCGAGGTGTGACCGCCCGGCGAATACAACACGATCTCCATCCGGTCGGCCGCCGAGGTGATCGGCCCGGGCTTGACCGCGACTCTGCCGACCGCGAGCCGCGGATCGCAGTGCAGCGCGAAAATCCGGGTGACGCCGGTCAGAGCGCCCGCGACGATCGCGTCGATCGCCCCGCCGGGCATCAGTTCCTCGGCCGGCTGGAAAATAAGCCGCACACCGACCGGGAGCTCCGGCACCGACACCAACGCCAGCGCTGTCGCGAGCAGGATCGCGGTGTGCGCGTCATGACCGCACGCGTGCGCGACTCCTGCCATCGTCGACGAATACGGCAGCCCGGTCCGTTCGGTCATCGGCAACGCGTCCATGTCGGCGCGCAACGCGACCCTGGGCCGGTGGTCCGGCCCGAAGTCGCAGGTCAGCCCCGTTCCGCCGGGCAGCACCTTCGGGTTGAGCCCGGCGTCTGCCAACCGCTCGGCGACGAACTGGGTGGTTGCATATTCCTGACGGCCCAGCTCGGGATGGCGGTGAAAGTGCCGGCGCCACTCCACCAGCTCGTCGTGATGGGCCGCCAGCCAGGATTCGGCGGCGTGCGAAAGGCTCATGATGCCGCTCGCCGGTCTCGAGCCACCAACACGCGGTCACGCTGCTCGGTGCTCTGCGCGAGGTGAACAACGGTGCGTGCCAGCACGACCGCGCCCTCGACGACGGCGCGGTCGGCGCTGGGGGTGGCGGCCGCGGCGGTGAAGTCCGGGTGATGCAGCGACGCGCCGCCGGCGTCGACGGCAACCATCGGATGGATGCCCGGCAGCACCTGCGTGACATTGCCCATGTCGGTGCTGCCGACCGGTTGAGAAGATTCGATCTGGTCGCCCACCGGCGTGCGCCCGAGTCGCTGCATCTCGGTGCGCGCCACCCCGGCCAGCCAGAGGTCGGGTTGCAGCGCTTCGTAGGCAGGCTCGTGCTGGTCGATGCTGTAGTCACAGCCAGTGGCCACCGCGCCGGCCAGAAAGCAGTCCCGCGCCCTGGCTTCCAGGGCGCTCAGCGACGCCGCGTCGGGCGCCCTGGTCATGTACAGCAACTCAGTTTGTGCCGGAATCACATTGGCGGCTCGGCCGCCATCGGTGACGATGCCGTGCACCTGATTGCCCGGCGGCAACTGTTGGCGCAGCAGACCGATCGCCACCTGCGCAACGGTGACCGCGTCGCCGGCGTTGACTCCGAGGTAGGGGGTGGCTGACGCGTGGGCCTCGCGGCCGCGATAGCCGACGCGCATACCCGACGACGCCAGCGACCGAGCGGCGGCGATGTCGGTCGGCCCGGGATGCAACATCACCGCCGCCGTGATGTCGTCGAACGTTCCGGCCTTGAGCAGCAACGCTTTTCCACCGCCGGACTCCTCGGCCGGCGTGCCGAGCAGCACCACGGTCAGGTCCAGCTCGTCAGCCACCTCGGCCAGCGCCAGCGCCGTCCCGACAGCCGAGGCCGCGATGATGTTGTGGCCGCAGGCATGCCCGATCTCGGGCAACGCGTCGTATTCGGCGCACACGCCCACCACCAGCGCACCGCTACCGAAGTCGGCGCGAAAGGCGGTGTCCAAACCGCCGCAGGCTGTGGTGATCTGAAAACCACGCTCGGCCACCAACGCCTGCGTCTTGGCGCAGCTGCGGTGTTCGGCAAACGCCAACTCCGGCTCGGCGTGGATCGCGTGCGACAGCCCGACCAAATCGGCTCCGCGGCGCCGGACCGTGTCTTCCACGGCGTCCAGTGCGGTGGCTGCGGGCATGCAGGCAGTCTAAGCTGCCTCATTGTGATCGACGGTCCGCCCGATGCGGATGCCCTCGCGCGGACCGCGGCACAGGTCATCGCCGACCGCAGCGGCGTCGCCGAGCATGACGTAGCGATCGTCCTGGGCTCCGGGTGGGCGCCCGCCGTGACAGCGCTGGGCTCGGCGACCGCCACCCTGCCGATGCACGAACTGCCCGGTTTCAGTCCCCCCACCGCAGTCGGACACACCGGTCAAGTCTCATCGGTCACCATCGCCGCACACCGGGTGCTGGTGCTGGCCGGCCGGGTGCATCCCTACGAGGGGCATGACCTGCTGCACGTGGTACATCCGGTGCGGACGGCGTGCGCCGCCGGGGCGCGCGTGATCGTGCTGACCAACGCGGCCGGCGGGCTGCGGGCCGATTTCGACATCGGCCAACCGGTGCTGATCAGCGACCACCTGAACCTGACCGCGAGATCACCGCTGGTGGGGCCGCAGTTCGTCGACCTCGTCGACGCCTACTCACCACGATTGCGGGCAATCGCCCGGCAAGTCGACGCCCGGCTCGCCGACGGCGTGTACGCCGGCCTGCCGGGGCCGCACTACGAGACGCCGGCCGAGGTCCGGATGCTGCGGCTGCTGGGTGCCGACCTGGTCGGAATGTCTACGGTGCACGAGACCATCGCGGCCCGAGCGGCCGGCGCCGAGGTGCTGGGCGTCTCCTTGGTGACAAATCTGGCCGCCGGGATCACCGGCGAGCCGCTCAGCCACGTCGACGTCCTGGCGGCCGGTGCGGCGTCGGCGACCCGGATGGGAACGCTGCTGGCCGACGTGGTCGCCCGGCTCTGAGGGCAGAGGAGCCTGGCCGTGACGCCCGAGCAGTGGATCGCCCACGATCCCGACCCGGTCACCGCCGCCGAACTCGCCGCCTGCGATCCGCGGGAGCTGTCGGCGCGGTTCAGCCGGCCACTGAAATTCGGCACCGCGGGCCTGCGGGGCCCGGTGCGCGGCGGGCCGGACGCGATGAACCTGGCCGTGGTGCTGCGGGCCAGCTGGGCGCTGGCCCAGGTGCTTCACGATCGGGGCGTCGCCGGTTCGGTCGTGGTGGTCGGGCGCGACGCCCGGCACGGTTCGGCCGCCTTCGCCACTGCGGCGGCCGAAGCCCTGGCTGCACAGGGCTTCTCGGTGCGACTGCTGCCCGTGCCGCTGCCGACGCCGGTGCTGGCTTTCGCGGTGCGGCACCTCGATGCCGCGGCCGGCGTTCAGATCACCGCATCGCACAACCCGTCGGCCGACAACGGTTATAAGGTCTATCTCGACGGCGGACTGCAAATCGTCGCCCCGACCGACAGCGCCATCGAAAACGCAATGGCGGCAGCGCCGTTCGCCGACGCAATTGACCGTGAGCCGGTGCGGCCCGCCGATGCCGGGCTGGTTGACCGCTACATGGAGCGCGCCGCCCGGCTGCGCCGATCGACCGGCCCCGTTCGGGTGGCTCTGACCCCGCTGCACGGGGTCGGCGGCGCGGTGGCCGTCGAGACGTTGCGCCGCGCCGCACTGCCCGACGTGCACACCGTCGCCGCACAATTCGCACCGGACCCCGACTTTCCCACCGTCAAGTTCCCCAACCCGGAGGAACCCGGCGCCACCGACGCGCTGCTCGCGCTGGCCGCCGACGTCGACGCCGATATCGCGATCGCGCTGGACCCCGACGCCGATCGCTGCGCGATCGGGGTGCCGACGGTATCGGGATGGCGGATGTTGTCCGGTGACGAAACAGGTTGGTTACTAGGCGATTACATTCTGTCCGGCGCCCAAGCACCCGAGCGGGCGGTGGTCGCCAGCACCGTCGTGTCGTCGCGGATGCTGGCGGATATCGCTGCGCACCACCGCGCCCGACACGTCGAAACGTTGACAGGATTCAAATGGCTGGCACGCGCTGATGCCGACGTGCCGGACGCCATGTTGGTGTATGCCTACGAAGAGGCGATCGGGCATTGCGTAGATCCGGACGCGGTGCGGGACAAGGATGGGATCAGTGCCGCGGTGCTGGCCTGCGATCTGGTGTCGACGTTGAAGACGCAGGGCCGCAGCGTGATCGACGCCTTGGACGACCTGGCCTGCCGGCACGGCGTCCATGTCGGTGCGGCATTGTCCCGACCGCTCGCGGACCCCGACGAGTCGGCGATGCGGATGCAGCGGTTGCGGGCCGCGCCGCCCAACCGGCTCGCCGGGATGGCACCGCGGGTCACCGATCTGCTGCAACGTTCCGGACCACAGCACACCGATGCGCTGGTGTTGTCCGCGCGGCAGGCCGACATATGGTTGCGGGTGGTGGTGCGACCGTCGGGCACCGAGCCGAAGCTGAAGTACTACATCGAAGTCGGCTGCCCACCGAGCGATGACCCGCACTGCGACCAGGGCCGGGCGGCGGCACTGCGCGACGAAGTGGCGGCCGCCCTGCGCGACTGGTGAGTCAACGCGGCCCGAACTGCCGATCGCCGGCATCGCCCAAACCGGGGACGATGAACGCGGTTTCGTTGAGTCCGTCGTCGACAGCCGCGGTGAACAACCGCGCGGCGGGAGCACAATCTTCTAGTGCCGCAATGCCTTCAGGCGCCGCGACGACACAAAGCACGGTGATGTCGCGCGCACCGCGACGCTGCAGCAAGCCGATGGTGTGCCGAATCGAGCCGCCGGTGGCCAGCATGGGATCCAGCACCAGCACCGGCTGGGCGGTCAAGTCGTCGGGCAACGACTCCAGATAAGGCATCGGGAGATGGCTGTGCTCGTCGCGGGCAACGCCGACGAAACCGACGTGGGCTTCGGGGATCAGCAGGTGTACCTGGTCGACCATGCCCAAGCCGGCTCGGAGCACCGGCACCAGCAGGGGCGGCTTGGCCAACCGCACACCGACCGTGTCGGCAAGCGGCGTGCGGATGGGGAACGAGTGGGTGGCGATGTCGCGGGTGGCCTCGTAGACGAGCATCAGCGTCAGGTCGCGCAAGGCGGCACGAAAGGCGGCGTTCTCGGTGCGTTCGTCGCGCAGCACGGTCAGCCGGGCGGCGGCCAGCGGGTGGTCTACGACGCACAAGTGCACGACAGCTGACCTTACGCAGGTTGCCGTGGGTCAGGCTCCGAAGAAGTTGAACGTGTCGAAGCCCAATCCGACGAGGTCGATGAGCGGCTGTCCCGAGATCAGCGGTGCGCCGTCGAAGATCGCGTCCGGGCCGAGCGACGGGATGCTCGCGGTGAGCGCGGCCCACTCGGTGAGCAGCGATGAATCGAGCTGATTGGTGAGGTCATAGCCCGAGAGCAGTGAGTTGACGACCGAGTCCGGCAGCGGCGCCTGCCCGGCGTCGTGCAGCAGGTCGTTGATCGGGTTGACGAGACTCTGCACCCCGGCCCATTCTTCGCCGGCCAGCACCTGCAGCGGGTCCATCTTGGGAATGAACCCGGCCACGCCGGAGGCCACCAGCTGGCCGGTGGCGTCGACTTGCCACGGGCCGATCGCGTCGGTGCCGTTGACGCCGACGAACGGGTCGCCCGGATTGCCGTAGCCCCAGTCGTCGACCAGGCTCAGTTCCGGATTGAAAGCATCGTAGAAGAACCGGCCCGCATCCCCACCGTCGTACATGAACGCCAGCATCGGCAGCGGTGCGGAAATGTCGTAGAAGTGGGTGTCGCCGATCGTCCCCAGATCGATGGCACCAGCGCCGCCTGGACCAATGTCCAAGTTCACGCCGGGGGTCGGGTCCGGGTAGTACGGGTGCACGGTTTCGATGCCGATCAAGGCGTTGATGTCGGCGAGGATGTTGCTGGGGTCTTCGGGGAAGTCGGCGTAGCCGTCGTACTCGGCGGTGTAGATGTCGGTCGGGAAGGTGTCGATCGGCGTCGGTGCCATGCTGAGCGGCACATCGAGGAACGGCAGGTGCTGCGGAGCAGCGTCGAGGCTGAAAGGTTGGACACCGTTGGGGAACTGGAAGCGGTCCAGTATTCCGCCGAGCTGACTGTTGGGGTCGCCGAGTAGCACGAGGTGCAGGTTGGCGGGGTCATAGGAACCGCCGGGCGGGTTGGCGATGAGGTCGTTCATCTCCTGGGTGGCGATGATGGCACTTTGCGAGTAACCCAGCACCGCGACATGGTCGCCGCTGGCCAGCGGCGCCCTGATCGTGTCGTCCAGGATTTGCGTGCCCTGGTTGACCGACTCCCCAAAGTCAGGTCCGGCTCGACGGGGTTGCAGATGATCGGACACGCCTGCTCTGGAGTGGGCAGGCCCACGAAGGTGTAGCGGCGGGATGAATTGGTGTGAGGTAGAGCGATTCGACGTTGCCGATGTAGCCGGGATCCGGAGGGTGGGAATTCCCGGTGCCTCTCATGATCCAGCCGTCGTAGACGTCGTTGGCTAGGAGCCGGCCTCCGCGATGATTGCTTTCACCCCGAACGCGAAAGCCGATGTGGTGCGTCGCGGTCACGCCATAACGGCAGCGCAGCCGGCCGCCAGCGAGATGGCTCCCAGCGAGCGAATCACCGAACCTAGCATCGCGGCCTCCAACCCCGGCCCGCCGAGATAGTTCACCACAGATGGTCGTCAAAGGTCCCCGGCCCGGCGATTAGCAGAAATAATGCGCCGTTCGGGCATCTCCGGATCGGGGGATTCGCAAAAATTAAATCCGCCGGTTTCTGCGGCTCGACACGCGCTGACGGGTCGGAAGTCCGGGTGAATTACACCCATATACTTCGGCAATGCGGCGCCGGGCAGGGCGAGTGGGTACGGGATATCGGCGGGCCTGTCTGGTGGGCGCGCTGGCGATTGCCGCCGCCACGATGTCCCCGCCGGCTCACCTCGCATCGACGACCGGACCGGTGACTTTCGCCGCGGCCGCGGTGCCGACCCCTGCGCACGTCGTCGTCGTGGTCGAAGAGAACCGCTCGCAAGCCAACATCATCGGTAACACGTCGGCTCCCTACATCAACCAGCTGGCCGCCAACGGCGCCATGATGGCGCAGTCGTTTGCCGAGGTACATCCGAGCGAACCCAACTACTACGCCTTGTTCGCCGGCAGCACGCTGGGGCTGAAGGACAACGTGTGCCCGGTCAACGCCGGCGACACCCCTAACCTCGGGTCGGAACTGGCCGCTTCGGGCCGCACTTTCGCAGGTTTCGCGGAAAGCCTGCCGGCCGTGGGCTCGACGGTGTGCAGCGCCGGAAAATATGCGCGCAAGCATGTGCCGTGGATCAGTTTCGCCAACATTTCCGGCTCACAGTCCCTTCCCTTCACCGCGTTTCCGAGCCCGGAAAACGGTCAGAACTTCTCGAGCCTGCCCACGGTTTCGTTCGTCATTCCCAACCTCGACAACGACATGCACGACGGCTCCATCAGTCGAGGCGACAGCTGGCTGTATCAAAATCTGTCGGCCTACGCCAACTGGGCCAAAACCAACAACAGCCTGCTCATCCTCACTTGGGATGAAGACGACAACGCTTCACACAATCAGATCCCGACTGTCTTCTACGGAGCCAACGTCCGTCCGGGCAGCTACAGCGAGGCCATCAGCCACTACAACGTGCTGTCCACGCTGGAACAGATGTACGGGCTGCCCAAGCTCGGCAATGCAAGCAGGGCCCCGGCCATCACCGACATCTGGACGGCATAGCCCTCGATCGGCAGTGCCGGTCCGCCGGCTAACGGTGGACTCGGTCGGGCGGTGTGGCCGGTCGTCGTTATTCTGTGCCGCATGGCTGCTGACCTCGTGCCGATCCGCCTGAGCCTGACCGACGGCGACCGCTACACGCTGTGGGCGCCGCGGTGGCGCGACGCCGGCGACGAGTGGGAAGCCTTCTTAGGCAAAGATGACGACCTGTACGCCTTCGAGACCGCCGCTGACCTGGTCGCGTTCGTGCGCACCGACACCGAGAACGACTTGGTGGACCACCCCGGCTGGAAAGAGGCCACAACGGCCGGCGCGCACAAGCTGGATCCCACTGAGGATCACCAGTTCGACCTGATCGCGGTCGAAGAGCTGGTCGCCGAGAAGCCGACCGAGCAGTCGGTCACCGCATTGGCCGGCACGCTGGGCGTCGTGTCTGCCATCGGGTCGGTCTGTGAGCTGCCTGCGGTCACCAGGTTCTTCAACGGCAACCCGAGTCTGGGCACGGTGGCCGGCGGTGTCGAGCACTTCACCGGCAGGCCCGGCCTCAAGCGCTGGCATGCGATCGCGGAGATCGTCAATCGGAGCTGGGACGACGTGCTGGCCGCGATCGACGGGATCGTCAGCATCCCTGACGTCGACGAGGAAATGTCGGCCCGCGCCGCCGAGGAACTGGCCGAGCCGCCTGAAGAGGACGAACCGGTCGGCGAGGACGACACGATCGCCGCCGACGTGGAAACGCAAGACGACGCCTCGGACGCCGACGCCGAGGCTGAGGCTGAGGAGACCGACGTCGAGCCGGTAGAGCGCGCCGAGGATGACGACGTGGTGCTGGGCGGCGACGAGGATTTCTGGGCCAAGGTGGGCATCGACCCGATCCGGATCATCACCGGCACCGGCATCGTCTACACACTGCGATGCTATTTCGACGACCGCCCGATCTTTCTGGGCCGCAACGGGCGCATCAGCGTGTTCAGTTCGGAGCGCACACTGGCGCGCTACCTCGCCGACGAACACGACCACGACTTGTCCGACCTGAGCACCTACGACGACATCCGCACCGCGGCCCTCGACGGCTCGCTGGCCATCGACATCACCGAGGACAACGTGTACGTGCTGACCGGGCTGGCCGACGACTTCGCCGAGGGCCCGGAGGCGGTGGACCGCGACCAGCTGGACCTGGCGGTGGAGCTGCTTCGCGATGTCGGCGAGTACGCCGAAGACAACACCGTCGAGCAGGCGCTCGAGCTCGACGGCCCGTTAGGCCGGCTGGTGTCGTTCGTGCTGGAACCCGAGTCGGTGCAGCGGCCCACGCCGCCGTACGCCGATGCGGTGAGCAAGTGGGAAAACCTCGAGCGGTTCGTGGAGTCGCGGCTCAGGCGCGAATAGCGCCGCCAGCCGGCGACGACATCGGGCAGAGTGTCGCGGCTCAGGCGCGAATAGCCTTCTGTTCAACTGCGAGACAGCAGCTATGGGCTGTGGTCAGCGGTCGAGTTACGACCTCACGTTCTGACTCGCGCACGCTCGCGGGCAGGTCGCGAATAACCGCGGCTACCTGGCGCGCAGCGGCAGCAGCCGGTGGTCGCGGGTGAACACCAGCCGTACCAGACCAAGGCTCACCACCACTGCGGTGACCGCGACGGAGGCCAGGATGAGGAACATCACCACCGCCTGCACCAGCACCGCCTGCACTGGGGGCACCCCGGCGAGGATGAGCCCGGTCATCGCGCCCGGAAGAAAGATCAGTCCGGTGGCCTTGGTGGTTTCGATCTGCGGAGACAGCGCCGACCGCAGCGCGATCCGCAAGTACGGGGTGGCGGCCTGGCGGTAGGGCTGCGCGAGGGCGAGTCGGGCTTCGACCTCGTCCCGCTTGTCGCGCAGCTCGTCGACCAGGCGCCGCGCCACCAGCACCGTGGCCGTCATGGAGTTGCCGATCATCATCCCGGCGATCGGCACTAGGGTGCGGGGCTGCAGCGGAAAGACCCGCAGGCCGAAGATCACCCCGAGCGTCACCAGCGCGGCCGCGGCGAACGCGGCCACGGCCAGCGACCCGAGCCGGGGCACCTCCGGTGCGCGGCGCCGTGCAACATCACCGGCGTAGGCCACCATCGCCGCGGTCCACAGCCACGACCACCACAGTGAGCGGCCGGGCGCGATCAGCAGCGTCAATGCACCCCCCACGAGTAGGAGCTGCACCAACGCCCGCGCCGCCGACCACAGCACCTGCCGCTCCAAGCCCAGCCGCTGCCACAGCGAAATGCCGGCGGCGAATGCCACCAAGGCCAGCGACGTCGTCAACCCGACCCAGCTCACCCCACCGCTCATTGCGTCGTCCGGCCGTTCTCCGGCTCGGAAACGGCCCGCCGCAACCCGGTGCACTGGCCATGCTCGATGCCAAGAACCCGGTCGGCGACCCGTTTGACCTGACCTGCATCATGGCTGACCCACAGAGACGGGATCCCGTCGTCGGCCAGTTCGCGCACGGCCCGTTCGATCAGCGTCGCTGCGGCCGCGTCGACGGCAGAGGTCGGCTCGTCCAGCAGCAGCACCCGTGGTTGCGCCATCAACGTACGGGCCAGGCACATTCGTTGGGCCTCGCCGCCGGACAGGGCGGTCGCGTCGCGCTCCAACCACGATCCCGTCAAACCGACTCGGGCTAACATCTCCTGCATCCGACCGTCGCCGGCGTCCGGGTCGGCCACCCGCAGATTGTCGGCCACCGTGCCGCGAAACGGTGTCGGACGCTGAAAGCACATGCCCACTTGCCGGCGCAACCACAACGGGTCGAGTCCGGCGACATCGTCCCCGCCGAACAGCACACCACCACTGGTCGGAACTTCCAGTCGGTTGCACAGCCGCAACAGGCTGGACTTGCCGGATCCGGACGGCCCGAACAGCACTGTGACGCCCTGCTTCGGGACAACGGCACTGAAGCCGTCCAGCGCGCGTACGCCATTGCGCTCCAGGACAACATCGATGAACTCGAATACGGCGTCGGCGGCCACCGACTACCCGACCAGCACGGCGAACCGGGGCTTGATCACTTCGTCGATGATGGCTAACCGCTCGTCGAAGGGGATGAACGCCGATTTCATTGCGTTGATGGTGAACCGTGCCAGGTCGGTCCAGCCGTAACCGAATGCCTCGACCAGCCGCAGCATCTCGTGGCTCATCGAGGTGTCGCTCATCAGCCGGTTGTCGGTGTTGACCGTCACCCGAAACCGCGCGCGCGCCAGCAAGTCGAACGGGTGCTCGGCGATGCTGTCGACGGCTCCGGTCTGCACGTTCGAGCTGGGACACAGCTCCAGCGGAATGCGCTTGTCCCGCAGGATCGATGCCAGGCGCCCGAGGTGGACCGTGCCGTCCTCGGCGATATCGATGTCGTCGACGATGCGCACACCGTGTCCGAGCCGATCGGCTCCGCAGAACGCGGTCGCCTCGTGAATCGACGGCAGGCCGAACGCTTCGCCTGCGTGAATGGTGAACCGGGCGTTGTTGTTTCGCATGTACTCGAAAGCATCCAGGTGACGGGTCGGCGGATAGCCAGCCTCCGCGCCGGCGATGTCGAAACCGACGACTCCTTTGTCCCGGAATCGGATCGCCAGCTCGGCGATCTCACGCGACAATGCGGCGTGCCGCATCGCGGTGACCAGGCAGCGCACCGTGATGGTGCGGCCCTGTGCAGCGGCGGCCTTCTCGCCGTCGACGAACCCGGCCAGCACAGCGTCGGTGACCTCGTCGAACGACAACCCGCGGCTGATGTGTAACTCGGGCGCGAACCGCACT
This sequence comes from uncultured Actinomycetota bacterium, assembly GCA_963767765.1. Lineage (GTDB taxonomy): Bacteria > Actinomycetota > Actinomycetes > Mycobacteriales > Mycobacteriaceae > Mycobacterium. Next base: position 715,738 of record CAVYEX010000003.1, read on the forward strand.
TCGGCGTACACCACCGAATCGGCCGCCAGATCCTCGACACACTCGAAGGCCACCCGGTGCAGCGCCTCCGGGGTCTGCATCACCGCCACGGTGTGCGAGAACGGTTCGAGGTAACGCTCCAGCGAACCGCTGTGCGACGCGGTGTGGAACCACTTCCTCAAATCGTCGACTTCGGTGGCCGGCAAATCGTCGTAGCCGGTCTGGCCGGCGATGTCGATGACGGTCGATGGCCGCAGCCCCCCGTCGAGGTGATCGTGCAACAGCGCCTTGGGTGCTTGCCCGATCATGTCCAACGTCAGCGGTGTCGTCATCAAGTGATCCGATCGATGATCAGCGGATGCTGGGCCTGCGGCGTGTCATCGACGGTCCAGCCGCCGTCGAGCTCTTTCATCGCCGCAGCCATCCGGTGGGGGGTGTCGGTGTACAGCGTGAACAGCGACTCACCGGCGGCCACCGGTTGGCCTGGTCGGCGGTGAATCCGGATGCCGGCTCCAGGTTGCACCTGCTCGCCCGGCCGGGTCCTGCCCGCACCGAGCCGCCATGCCGTCAGCCCCACTGTCATCGCGTCGATGTCGCCCATTGTGCCGCCCCGATCGGCGGTAACGGTCTCAGCACACCGGCCCGTCGGCAGCGGTGCCGACAAGTCGCCGCCCTGCGCGGCGATGAGCGCGCGGAACCGGTCCATCGCGGTGCCGTCCTGCAGCGCCTGCGCGGGATCACACCGGTCGGCTCCGGCCAGCTCGAGCATCTCGGCGGCCAGGGCCAGAGTCAGCTCCACCACGTCGGGCGGTCCGCCACCGGCCAACACCTCCAGCGCTTCGGCGACTTCCACCGCGTTGCCGACGGTGTTTCCCAGCGGTCGGTTCATGTCGGTCAGCAGCGCGCTTGCGGGCACCTCACGCCCGGCAGCAAGCGCCACCAGCGTTTCGGCCAGTTCGCGGCAGCGCGGCTCCGACTTCAGCAGCGACCCGGAGCCGACTTTGACGTCGAGCACCAAGGCGCCCGCACCCTCGGCCAGCTTCTTGCTCATCACCGAACTGGCGATCAGCGGTAGCGACTCCACGGTGCCGGTGATGTCGCGCAGCGCGTAGAGCTTGGCGTCGGCGGGCGCCAACCGGCCGGCGGCGAAGATCACCGCCCCGACATCGACGAGCTGCTGGCGCAACCGGTCGCCGTCCAGGTCCGCGGTGAACCCGGCGACCGCATCGAGCTTGTCCAGCGTCCCGCCGGTATGACCGAGCCCTCGACCGGACGCGTGCGGCACGGCAGCGCCGCAGGCGGCCACCACCGCCACCAGCGGCAGCGTGATTTTGTCGCCGACTCCGCCGGTGGAGTGTTTGTCCACCGTCGGCAACGGCTTGCCGTCGCGGCGCAGGCCGGTGAAGTCCATCTGTTCACCGGAGGCCACCATTGCCGCGGTCCAGCGGGCGATCTCGGCGTAGTCCATTCCCTGCAGCAAGATCGCCATCGACAACGCCGACATCTGCTCGCCGGCGACCCGGCCGTCGGTGTAGGCACCGATCACCCAGTCGATGGCAGCGTCGGACAACCGTCCCCCGTCGCGCTTGGTCTTGATGACGCTGGGTGCGTCCAAGGCGAATTCGTTCACGGCGGTCGCTGCGGCAAAGCATCGGGCCCGAAGGCATCGGGCAGCAGTTCGCCGAGCCGGCGTGGCCCGGCGGTGTGGTCGATGAGCAGCTCGGCACCGCCGTGCTCCCACAGCACCTGTCGGCAACGACCGCACGGCGTCAGCAGCGCACCTGCGGCGTCGACGCACACCAGCGCGACCAGCCTGCCACCACCGGTCGAATGCAGGGCGCACACAGCTGCACATTCGGCGCAGAGGCCCAGGCCGTAGGAGACGTTCTCCACGTTGCAGCCGGTGACGACCCGGTGATCGTCGACCAGCGCCGCCGCCCCGACCCGTAGCCGCGAATACGGCGCGTAGGCCCGCTGCGCCGCTTCGATGGCGCTGCGGCGCAGCAAGTTCCAATCAACGGCTGCGGTCATGGATGGCGCGCCGGATCGGTGTGCGATGCATTCGGTGGCTCTTATTCGGCTCGGTCGACGTTCACCGCCACCCTAGATCGTTGCGCCGGGGGAATCGGGATAGATTCTGAACTGCCCGCGCAACCGGGGCATTCAGCCGCCCGGTGGCAAGTGTGAAGGACGCTGATGATGACGCCGACGTCCGCGGATCGGACTTCACCGGAACGGCCCAAACGACCCCAACGAGGCGACCCCGGCGCGTGGTCGTGGGTGCTGCATCGCATCACGGGCGCGACCATCTTCTTCTATGTGATCGTGCACGTGCTGGATACCGCGCTGGTCCGCGTCTCACCACAGGCCTTCAACCAGGTGATCGAAATCTACAAGAACCCGGTTGTCGGATTGCTGGAGCTGATACTTGTGGCGGCGGTGGTCTTTCATGCCCTGAACGGCGTCCGCATCGTCGTGACCGACGTCTGGTCGAGCGCGGCGCGACATCAGCGGCTGTCGTCGTGGATGGTCGGCAGCACCTGGCTGCTGGTCATGGTTCCGGCGACCGTGGTGATCGCCGCGCACATGTTGAGCCACGCCGGATGAACGCCGCCGAGCTGCAGGGAGCGCGGACGCCCAGGTGGGATGGATATGCCTGGCTGTTCATGCGGCTGTCCGGGCTGGTTCTGGCATTCCTGGTCCTCGGGAACCTGTTCGTCACGATGATCGCCGACGAGGGCGTGTATCGGATCGACTTCAACTTCGTGGCCGAGCGCTGGCACTCGCCGTTCTGGCGGGCCTGGGATGTGCTGTTGTTGTGGCTAGCGCAGCTGCACGGCGGCAACGGTCTGCGCGGCATCATCGACGACTACAGCCGCAGAACCGCCACCCGGCGCATTCTCAAAACTGTGTTGGTGACATCGATGCTGGCCATGTTGGTGCTGGGCAGCTACGTGGTGCTGACGTTCGACCCCGACATCTCCTGAGCTGAAGGCTCGCCCTCCCATTGCGCGAGCCCACCTCAGCGCGGCTCCCTGCGGACTCCGCGCCGGTCGCCTACTCTGCACAGACGATGGTTGTCCCACGTTCGGCGTCGGCCCTGGCGGCGGCGGTCTTCCTGCTGGCGGTGCCCACTGTGCCCGCCGCGGTGGCCGAGCCGAACGCCGCACCGCCGGGCTGCCCGTACAAGGTGTCGACACCGGCCGCGGTCGACTCGTCGGAAGTCCCCACCGCCGGTGACCCGCCGCTGCCACTGCCGGTGCCGACCAGCCCCGTGGGCGGCAACGCGCTCGGCGACTGCGGTATCGTCACGGCCCCCGCCACACCGCCGGTCCCGAACGACATCTCCGCCGAAGCCTGGCTGGTCGCCGACCTCGACAGCGGGGCTGTCGTCGCCGCCCGAGACCCGCACGGCCGGCACCGCCCGGCCAGCGTCATCAAGGTGCTGGTCGCCATGGCGTCGATCAACGAGCTCAGCTTGAACAAGGCGGTCCCCGGCACCGCCGAAGACGCCGCCGCCGAAGGCACCAAAGTCGGCGTCGCACCCGACGGCACCTATACCGTCAACCAGTTACTGCACGGGCTGCTCATGCATTCCGGCAACGATGCCGCCCACGCCCTCGCAGTGCAGCTCGGCGGAATGCAGACCGCGCTGGAGAAGATCAACGTGCTGGCCAACAAGCTCGGCGGCCGCGACACCCGCGCGGCCACTCCATCCGGCCTGGACGGACCGGGTATGAGCACGTCTGCCTACGACCTCGGTCTGTTCTACCGCTACGCCTGGCAAAACCCCACCTTCAGCAGCATTGTGGCCACCCGCACGTTCGGGTTTCCCGGGCACGGCGGTCATCCCGGCTACGAGCTGGAAAACGACAACCAGCTGCTCTACCACTACGCCGGGGCGCTCGGCGGCAAGACCGGCTACACCGACGACGCAGGCCAGACCTTCGTCGGGGCCGCCAACCGTGACGGGCGCCGCCTGGTGGCGGTGTTGCTGCACGGCACCCGCCAGCCGATCCCCCCGTGGCAGCAGGCGGCGCACCTACTCGACTACGGGTTCGCCACCACGCCCGGTACCCGAATCGGGACGTTGATCGAACCTGATCCGGCCCTGAGCGCCAAACCCGACTCCGACCCCCGCGCAAGGCGGCCCGCAGGCTTCGGGCATCACGTCGGCCGCCGACGCGCTGCCGGTGCGCGTCGGGGTCGCGGTGATCGGCTCGCTGGTCGTGTTCGGTTTGATACTCGCCGCACGGTCGATGAACCGCCGCCCGCAACACTGATTTCTCCGGCGTATCGCGCGGCGAAGTGGAGCCTCCGGCTTGCCGCGCCTCGTACCATCTTCCTGTGGCGACACCTGGCACCCGGGCGACCGACGACGACCGCAACCACACCTGCCAGGTCCTCGACACGGCGCTGGACGAAGGCCAGCTCACCATGGAGGAGCACCGGCAGCGGGTGAGCGCGGCGACCAGCGCCACGACGCTAGCTGAACTGCAGGCACTGGTCTCTGATCTGCAGGTTCACCAAGGCCCGCGCCTGACGTCTCCAGCGACCGATCGAAGCGGCAGCTGGGGCATCCGGATCGCCGTCGCCGGCGTGCTGGTGTTGCTGGGCCTTGGCATCGGGTGGGGACTGCTCGACGGCACCTCGTCGAGGCCGCAGTCCGGCACCAACACCGGCGCCTTCACCTCGGCCGCGCTCGCCCCCACCACCCCGGCAGCCACCGCTGCGACCGAACTGCAATCCATCGGTGGACTGACCGATCTGCTCACCCAGATCCGGCAAAAGTTCGGCGACACACAGGGTTACCAATTGGTCGTCTACCAGGATTACGCAGTGCTCTATCGCGCCGACCCGCGAAACGAGCACCGCGCGAAGGGTTACGACTACCGCAACGGTGGTTTCATCGACTTTCCGGCCGCGACGATCCCCATCGACACGGACCTGGCCGATCTCAGCAAGTTCGGCATCGCGCCGGTGGTCGGTGCGCTGCGCGACGCGCCGCAGACCCTAAAGATCAGTGACGTCAAAAACACCTACCTGATCATCAACGGTCGGGCGGACGGCAGTCTGGACATGTCGATCTATGTCAGCGACAGCGCCAACAACAGCGGCTACATCCGGATCGCTCCGGACGGAACCGTCAAAACCATTTACCCGCCGGACTACTGAGCGCGATGAGCGGCACCCGCAGAGCAGTGGTCCTGGGTTTGACCGCTGCCAGTGTCGGCGTCATCTACGGCTATGACCTGTCCAACATCGCCGGGGCTCTGCTGTTCATTCCCCGGCACTTGGTGGCCACCGGGCAACAGGCGCTGGTGATGACCGCGGTCGCGGTCGGCGAGATCGCCGGGGCACTGGGCGGCGGGGCGCTGGCCAACGCGATCGGTCGCCGGCGCTCGATGGTGCTGGTTGCGGCCGGCTATGCGGCGTTCGCCGCCATGGCCGCGATCTCGGTCTCGTTGCCGATGCTGCTGGTGGCCCGCCTGCTGCTGGGTCTGACCATCGGGGTGTCGGTGGTGGTGGTGCCGGTATTCGTTGCCGAGTCCGCTCCCGCGGCGTGGCGGGGTTCACTGCTGGTGGCCTATCAGGTGGCCACCGTCACCGGGATCATCGCCGGTTACCTGGCCGCTTATCTCCTGGCCGGCTCCCACAACTGGCGGCTGATGCTGGGTCTGGCGGCGGCGCCGGCTGTGCTGGTCATGCTGGTCACGCTGCGGCTACCCGACACCGCCCGGTGGTACCTGCTGAAGGGGCGGGTGGGCGAGGCCCGCGAGGTGTTGCGCCGCATCGAAACCGGGGCCAGTGTCGAGTGGGTCGAGCGTGAACTGGCCGAGATCGCCGGTGCAGTAGACGAAGAACGCGGCGCCGTGGTCGCGGAGATGCTGCGCCGGCCGTATCTGCGGGCCACCGTCTTTCTGGTCGGCCTGGGCTTTTTCATTCAGATCACCGGCATCAACGCCATCGTGTACTACAGCCCGCGACTGTTCGCGGCCATGGGATTCGCCGGCGACTTCGCGTTGCTGGTGCTGCCGGCGCTGGTGCAGGTCGCCGGGCTGGCTGCAGTCGTGGTTTCGCTGATGCTGGTCGACCGGGTGGGCCGACGGCCGCTGCTGCTGTCCGGTATCGGCACGATGGTGGTCGCCGACGCCGTGCTGGTCGGGGCGGGCGCGGCCGGCGGTGCGCCGCTACTGGGCTTGGCCGGTCTGGTGTTGGTGACCATCGGTTTCACGTTCGGATTCGGAGCGCTGGTCTGGGTGTACGCCGGCGAAAGCCTGCCGTCGCGGCTGCGCTCGATCGGGTCCAGCGCCATGCTCACCGCTAATCTGATCGGAAACGCTCTGGTTGCCGGTCTTTTCCCGGTAATGCTGCAAACCCTCGGCAGCAGCGGAGCTTTCGCTGTCTTCGGCGCTTTCGCCATCGCCGCTCTCGTCTTCGTCTACCGGTACGCACCGGAGACCAAAGGTGTTCAGCTGGAGGAGATTCGGCATTTTTGGGAGAACGGCGGGCGGTGGGCCGCCGCGCCACCCGCCGCTCCGCAGCCGGTCAGCGGCACGCGGTGACACTGATCGGTGCGGGCGTCATCGCCCTGGACGGCGCGATCTGCCGGCCCGGCTGGTTGCAGACGGCCGGCCGGCGCGTAGTCGACTGCGGCCCTGGCAGTTCGCCCCGCGTACCCGACGTGGACGTGCCCGACGCCGTGGTGGTGCCCGGTTTCGTCGACCTGCACGTGCACGGCGGCGGTGGAGCGTCCTATACCGACGGCACCACCGCCGACATCGAACGGGCGGCGGCGTTTCACCGTAGCCACGGCACCACCACCACCCTGGCCAGCCTGGTCACCGCATCGCCGGCCGAGCTGTTGGCCGGGCTGCGGGCGCTGGCCGAGTCGACGCGGCTCGGCGCGGTCGCGGGTATCCACGTGGAAGGTCCCTGGCTGAGTCCCGGTCGCGGCGGCGCGCATGACGTTTCGCAGTTACGGGATCCGGACAGCGCCGAGGTCCAGGCGGTGCTGGCCGCAGGCGACGGCGCGGTGCGGATGGTCACCCTGGCACCCGAGCGTGCCGGCAGTGCCGCTGCGATCAAGCGCTTGGTCGATGCCGGAGTGGTTGTGGCCGTGGGTCATACCGAGGCCACGTACCAGCAGACCAAGCAGGCGATCGACGCCGGCGCCACCGTCGGCACGCATCTGTTCAACGCGATGGCGCCGCTGCACCACCGCGAACCCGGGCCGGTGCTGGCCCTGCTGCAGGATCCGCGGGTGACCGTCGAACTCATCGCCGACGGCGTGCACGTTCATCCCGCGCTTGTCGAGTCGGTGATCGCCGCGGTGGGACCGGGTCGGGTTGCGCTGGTGACCGACGCGACCGCGGCGGCCGGGCTGGGTGACGGCGAGTTTCGGCTCGGGTCGGTGCAGATCGACGTCGTCTCCGGAGTGGCCCGCGTGCGTGGCGACTTCGACCATCGCGGGCAGCACCGCGACCATGGATCAGCTCTTCCGCGCCGCGGCGGCGTCCGGCCCGGACCCGGATGCGGCGTTGGCCGCCGCCGTGCAGATGACCGCGACGACGCCGGCCCGTGTGCTTGGAATGCGAAGACGTCGGTGTGCTGCGCCCGGGCGCCGCCGCCAACCTCGTTGTCCTGGATCATGATTTGCACGTGAGCGCGGTGATGGCCCGCGGTAACTGGGTGGTGGAGCCGGACCTCTAACCCCGGTGCCGTCGGACCAGGCGCGAAAGACTCAGTGCGCCAATCGCGCCCATCGCGGCAGCGGTCACCGCCTGACCCGCGCTCAAGCCGTCGCCCGCCTGCACTCGCGGGCTGATGATCGCCGGCCCGGGCGGCTGCACAGGCGCAGCCCGCAAGTTCTCGGCTGATGTCGCGGCCCACGCCGTCGCGAACAGGATCAGCCGAGCAGTGATATAGGCGAACACCATAAAGCCCAGCACCGGTCCGAACGTCGCGGCCGCCGGAGTTTTCAGGACCGAGCGCAGATAGATCGAGGCGATCTGCTTGAACAGCTCGAAGGCGACCGAAGCGATCAGCCCCGCCCGCATCGCGCTGGCGAAGCTGATTGACTCCCGCGGGAGTCGCGCGATCATCCACGTGAAAAGCAGCCACGACACCAGAAACGACACCAGCACCGAAACGCCTCTTAACAACGCCTGCAGCAACGGAAAGTGCGAAATTCCAATCCAGCTCAGCACCTTCGCCATCACCGTGGCGTCTCCGACCGCGGTGAGCAGGATGGTGAGGGCTATCGCCAGAAACGCTGACGCCATCGCCAGCAGATCCGACAATTTGGTGCGGATGAAGCCGGCCGGTTTCTGGCGCTGTCGCCACATCTGACTGAGCGCCTCTCGCAGATTCGCCATCCAGTTCAGGCCGACCCATGCCGCCAACGCCAGACCCAATATGCCCACCGAGGCGCGGGATTCGATTGCCGAGTTCATCAAGTCCAGCAACTGCTGCCCGAGATGCCCCGACACCGAGGTCTTCACCCGGTCCTCGATCATGCCGAGCAGAGCGGGCCGACGCGAAAGCGCGAAGCCGGCCACCGCGAAACCCACCATCAGGAGCGGGAACAACGCGAAGATCGTGTAATACGTCAAGCCAGCCGCGTAGAAGTTGCCCTTGCGCTCGTTGTAACGCTCGTTCGCGCGCATGACGTGGTCGAACCATCCGTACCGTGCTCGCAGCCGATCCAGAATGCCCTGCTTGGCCGGATCGCTCATTCCCGTCCGATCTACCGGTGGTGCGGCAGAAAGCCTAACCGGTCGTAGACCCGGTCGATCGTCTTAGCGGCGACATCATGGGCCTGCGCCGCCCCGTCGGCCAGCACCGACTCCAGTTCTGCCGGGTCGGCGGTCAGTTCGTCGACTCGGGCTTTGATGGGTGCGACGAACTCGACGACGGCCTCGGCGGTGTCCTTCTTCAGGTCGCCGTACCCGCGGCCGGCGTAGCGCTCGACGAGGGTGTCGAGGCCGGCACCGGTCACCGCTGATTGGATGCCGAGCAGGTTCGACACGCCCGGCTTGGCGTGCGGATCGTAGCGGATATCGCGTTCGCTGTCGGTCACCGCCGAGCGAATCTTCTTTACCGACAATGCCGGATCGTCGAGCAGGTTGATCAGTCCGGCATCGCTGGCTGCAGACTTGCTCATCTTCGACGACGGGTCTTGCAAGTCATAGATCTTGGCGGTGACGTTGCCGATGAGGACGTCGGGCACGACGAACGTGTCCGGGAAGCGGCTGTTGAACCGTTGCGCGACATCGCGTGCCAGCTCCAGATGCTGTCGCTGATCCTCTCCGACGGGAACCAGCTCGGTGTCGTAAAGCAACACGTCAGCGGCTTGCAGCACTGGGTAGGTGAACAATCCGACCGTCGTCGACTCTCCGCCCTGCTTGGTCGACTTGTCTTTGAACTGCGTCATCCGCGACGCCTGCCCGAAACCGGTGAAACAGCCCAGGACCCAGGCCAGCTGGCTGTGGGCAGGTACTTGGCTTTGGACGAACACGGTGCTGCGTCGCGGATCAATACCCAGCGCCAAGTACTGTGCGGCGGTGATCAGGGTGCGCCGCCGCAGCACATCTGGATCCTGCGGAACGGTGATGGCGTGCAGATCGACCACGCAGAAAAAAGCGTCGTGGTCGTCCTGGAGCTGCACCCAGCGGGTGACCGCTCCCAGCGCGTTGCCCAAGTGCAGCGAGTCGGAGGTGGGCTGCACGCCGGAGAACACTCGGCGGCTGCGGGTGGGCGTCATGGTGCCCCGATCTTCCCACGCTGGGTCCCGCCCGCCGCCCGGCGCTTGCAGTACCGGCGGTATCACCCTTACTCTCGGCACCATGCCTTTGGTCGGGTCCTCTCTCGTGAGCTCTCGCCCGCCGTCGCCTCGAATGACGACCCGCGAGCCGATACATCTGGGCGGCGACGACGCCGGCGCTGCGCGCGAACCGGTCATCTTGCTGCACCCGTTTCTGTTGTCCCAGGGGGCATGGCACGCGGTGGCCGAGCAGATTGCCGACACCGGCCGCTACGAGGTGTTCGCGCCCACCATGCCCGGACACAACGGCGGTCCGAAGTCCGGTACCTGGTTTCTCAGTTCCGCCCTGCTGGCTGACTATGTCGAGCGGCAAATGGACGAGCTCGGCTGGAACACCGCTCACATCGTGGGCAATTCACTGGGCGGCTGGGTGGCGTTCGAGCTCGAGAGCCGGGGTCGGGCCCGCACCGTCTCCGCCATCGCGCCGGCCGGCGGTTGGACCCGATGGAGTCCACTCAAGTACGAGGCGATCTTCAAGTTCACGATGGGGATGCCCCTTTGGGCGCTGGCCCGCTGGTTCGGCGCCCGGTCGCTTCGGCTACCGTTCGGCCGACGGCTGGCTACCTTGGCTCTCAGCGCTCGCCCCGACGGGGTCAGTGAAAGCGATCTGATCGGGTGCGTTGCCGACGTGGCCAATTGCCCGGCATATTTCCAGCTGATGGGCAAGTCGCTGCTGCTGCCCGGCCTGATCGAGCTGGCGCAGACCGCGGTGCCGACCCAGCTGGTGTTCTGCGGAAAAGACCGCGTGTTCCCCCAAGGGCGTTACAGCCGGCATTTCACGAAGCACTTACCTCGCGACACCAAGGTGACCAAGCTCGATGGTGTCGGGCACGTCCCGATGTTGGAGGCGCCCGGGCGGGTCACCGAGGTCATCGTCGACTTTCTCGACCAGTACAGTTCACCGCTGCGGGCGCTGGACTCGCCGGCGAGTTAGACCGCCGAGACGAAGCAGCCGTCAGTAGGTCTGTGGCTGCGCCTTCGACTTGTTGATCCAGAGGAAGATCATGCGCACAGCTAGGAAAATGACGGCCGCGGTGTAGAGCAGGAGCCCGGCCGACGGCGAGATGTTGACACCGGTCAGGTCGCCGGTCGCACCCGCCGCTCCAGCGCCCGCGCTCAGCCAATCGGTGAGCATGTCGATGGCGAGCAGACCGATCAGGACAGTCAGCCCGATGAGTGTCGCCTGCTGCGTCCGCGGCCGAGCGTAAGTCAGCCACACCAGCACCGCGCTGCCGACGATGAGGATAAGAGCCCCGAACTTGTCGACGCCGCTCAGGGGCAGGCTCATCGACAAGCCGCCGGCGCTGGCCGTTACCCAAGGCAGAAATATCGAAAGCAGGGCGACGGCCAGGCCCCCCAGTAACAGCCACGCGGCCAAAGGGAGATCTGCGATGGCGTTGGTGAATGCGGCTGAACCGGTACCGGACGCTGGGGCGCCAGCAGGCGGGTACTGCGGGTTAGTAGACGGCCCGGCCCATGACTGTGGCGTCGCCGACCCGCCCGGGTAGCTGGACGGCGCGGCGGACGTTGGCGGTGGAGGTGGCGCATTTCCGGGTTGCTGCTGCGGTGGGTACCAGTTGCCGTCGGATGCTTGCCACCATCCCGGTCCCTGCGGTGCGTTACTCATCGGTGATCCCCTCTGCGATTGGTGGAGTGAAAGACGTCACGTCATTGCAGCGCTTCGTTCGGCTAACCGCGAGAAGTGTGGCCGATAGCTGAATCCGTTCTCGAAGCCGATGATGCAGGTGCAGACAATTTACCTGCCGGCACCAGCGACCGGCAATGAGTTAACTCAGCGAGGGGTGTCAGTCGTGTTGCCGCGCCAGCGCGACGTTGAGGGTCTCACTCGGCCGCATCACCGCAGTCGTCTTCTCCCGGTCCGGCGCGTAGTAGCCCCCGATGTCCACCGTCTGGCCTTGCGCTTCACCGAGTTCGGCCACGATGGTGTCTTCGTTTTCGGTCAACGTCTCGGCGAGCTCGGCGAAGTGCTTCTGCAGTTCTTCGTCATCGCTCTGAGCGGCCAGCTCCTGTGCCCAGTACATTGCGAGGTAGAACTGGCTGCCGCGGTTGTCTAGTTCACCGGTTTTGCGCGAAGGACTCTTGTTGTTGTCCAGCAGCTTGCCGACTGCAGCGTCCAGCGTCTTGGCCAGGATCATGGCCCGCTCGTTGCCGGTTTTGATTCCCACGTCATCGAAACATGCTTCCAACGCCAGGAATTCGCCAAGCGAATCCCAGCGAAGGTGATTTTCCTCGACGAGCTGGTGGACATGCTTAGGAGCCGATCCGCCCGCGCCGGTCTCGTACATACCGCCACCGGCCATCAGCGGCACGATGGACAGCATCTTCGCGCTCGTGCCCAGCTCCAGGATGGGGAACAGGTCGGTGAGGTAGTCGCGCAGGATGTTGCCGGTCGCGGCGATGGTGTCCAGTCCACGGATCAGGCGCTCCAATGTGTAACGCATGGAACGGACTTGCGACATGATCGCAATGTCGAGGCCTTCGGTGTCGTGATCGGCGAGATAGGTCTTGACCTTCTTGATCAATTCGTTCTCGTGTGGTCGGTACGGATCCAGCCAGAACAGCACCGGCATACCCGAGTGACGCGCCCGGGTAACGGCCAGCTTCACCCAGTCTTGGATGGCTGCGTCGTGAACGATGGGCATGCGCCAAATGTCGCCGGCTTCCACGTTCTGCGTCAGCAGCACTTCACCTGTGTCGAGGTCGACGATGTTGGCCACGCCGTCTTCGGGAATCTCGAAAGTCTTGTCGTGCGAACCGTATTCCTCGGCCTCCTGCGCCATCAGGCCGACGTTGGGGACAGTCCCCATCGTCGTCGGATCGAAGGCGCCATTGGTCTTACAGAAGTTGATCACTTCTTGATAGATCCGGGAGAAGGTGGACTCCGGATTGACCGCCTTGGTGTCCTTCTGACGGCCGTCAGCGCCGTACATCTTGCCGCCGGCGCGGATCATCGCCGGCATCGAAGCATCCACGATGACGTCGCTGGGCGAGTGAAAGTTGGTGATGCCCTTTGCCGAATCCACCATGGCCAATTCGGGGCGATGTTCGTGGCAGGCGTGCAAGTCCCGGATGATCTCGTCGTGTTGCGATGCGGGCAGCGACTCGATCTTGTTGTACAGGTCCACCATTCCGTTGTTGACGTTGACGCCCAGTTCGTCGAACAGCTCCTGATGCTTGGCGAAGGCGTCCTTGTAGAAGACCTTGACGGCATGCCCGAAGACGATGGGATGCGACACCTTCATCATCGTCGCTTTCACGTGTAACGAGAACATCACACCGGTCTCGTAGGCGTCCTCCATCTGTTCTTCGTAGAAGTCGCACAGCGCTTTTTTGCTCATGAACATGCTGTCGATGATGTCGCCTTCCAGCAGCGACACCTCCGGCTTGAGCACAAGCGTCTCACCGCTATTCGTCTTCAGCTCCATCTTCACGTTGTGCGGGCGGTCCAGCGTCATCGACTTCTCGCCGTGATAGAAGTCGCCGCGGCGCATGGTCGCCACGTGAGTGCGCGAGGCCATCGACCACTTGCCCATACTGTGGGGGTGTTTGCGCGCGTACTCCTTCACCGCCTTCGGCGCGCGGCGATCGGAGTTGCCCTGCCTGAGCACCGGGTTTACCGCGCTGCCAAGGCAATTGGCATAGCGGTCGCGTATTTCCTTCTCTTCGTCGGTCCGGGGAGTCTGCGGGAAATCGGGAACTTTGAATCCCTTGCCATGCAGTTCTTTGATCGCGGCCACCAGCTGCGGCACCGACGCGCTGATGTTCGGCAGCTTGATGATGTTGGTGTCCGGCAGGTTCGTCAGCCGGCCCAGTTCGCCGAGGTTGTCCGGCACCCGCTGCTCATCGGTTAGATAGTCGGGGAACTCGGCGAGTATCCGAGCGGCCAGCGAAATGTCGCTGGTCTTGATCTCGATGCCCGCCGGCTCGGCAAAAGCACGCACGATCGGCAGGAAGGCGTAAGTCGCCAGCAGCGGCGCCTCGTCGGTCAGCGTGTAGATGATGGTCGGCTGTTCGGCGCACACGGTCTTTCTCCCGCCGTCACTTAGGGGACGTTGTCACTGTGGCTTCAGTAGAGCCTACGGACGATCTGGCATGCGTGGCGGGATGGGGCGCTACCTGAAGATTGCCCACCAAGTCCCGGAAGCGCCACTGGTGACGGCCGCACCGCGGCCCGTCGGCCGGAAATGTTGTCGTAGCCCGCTGTGATGATGGGGGTATGTCGTCGACTGCAACCAATGGCTCTGCGGTGATGAGCTGTGACCAGCGGGTTGGGGTGTTGTTTGCGCAGTTGGCGGAGTTGGCCGGTCAGCGCAACGCCATCGACGGGCGCATCGTGGACATCGTGGCCGAGTTGGAGCGCGACGAGCTGTGGGGCGCCACCGGTGCGCGCTCGGTGGCGGCGCTGGTGGCCTGGAAGCTGGGCTTATCCTCCACCACCGCCCACACCCTCACCACCGTCGCGCACCGAGTGCAGGAGTTCCCGCGCTGCACCCAAGCCCTGCGCCAAGGCCAACTCTCCCTGGATCAGGTCGGGGTCATCGCCGCGCGCGCCGCTGCGGGATCCGATCAGCATTACGCAAGCTGGCGCAGGTCGCCACGGTCAGCCAGCTGCGCACCGCGGTCAAACTCGAACCCCGCCCCCACCCCGATCCGCGGCCAGAACCGCAGCCCTCGATCACCAAAACCCACAGCGACGAGGATTTCAGCAGTTGGCGCATCACCTTGCCGGCCCTCGACGCGGCGACGTTCGATGCTGCCCTGGCCGCGCACCGTGATGCGCTGATCAGCGAGTGGAAACACGACCGCGCCAAGGACGACCATGCATCCGATAGCGTGCCGCCGATGCCGGGCACCGTGGAGGCGTTTCTGCGGCTAGTGGAGGCCGGCTGGGACGCCGAGGCCACCCGGCGCCCCCACGGCCACCACACCACCGTGGTGGTTCACGTCGACGTCGCCCAGCACGCCGCCGCCCTGCATCTGGGTCCGCTGCTGTCCGACGCCGACCGCGGTTATCTGACCTGCGATGCCACCTGCGAAGTCTGGTTCCAGCGCGACGGCCAACCGATCGGTGCCGGGCGCAGCCACCCGCACCATCAGCCGGCGACTGCGCCGCGCGCTAGAACACCGCCACCCCGCCTGCGCAGTGCCCGGCTGCGGCGCGACCCGCGGCCTGCACGCTCACCACCTGCGGCACTGGGAAGACGGCGGCCCCACCGAACTGCACAACCTGATCCTGCTCTGCCCCTATCACCACCGACAACACCACCGCGGCGCCATCACCATCACCGGACCCGCCGACCAGCTCACCGTCACCGACGAAGACGGCCAACCACTACACCCAGGATCCCTGGCACACCCACCTAAACGTCCCCCACCCGCCGTGCCGCCCTACCCCGGGCCCACCGGCGAACACGCCGACTGGTGGTGGTACGACCCCTACGAACCCCAACCACCACCACGAAACTAAGTGGTCAGCAGCATCGCATCAATGCGAAACAGGCTGCGGCACAGTAAGTCCGATGATGTCATCAAGTGTCGGTGAAGGACGGATATCCGGGTGAGGTGAACCACTCGGATCCGCTGAGCTACAACGACAAAGCAGCTTCCACCGCAGCAGACCGGCTGCGGGCGAAGCTGTTGACCAGCGGACTTTACGACCTCGTGCCGCTGGCGGAAGTCGAATCGGTAAGGCTGGTGAACAGTTGGCCGCGACCAACGCCGAGCAGCAAGCTCTGGCGCAGTCGGCTGTGCGCTCACGCGTCGCCGACGGACTTATGACACTCGAGGGTTGGGATGAGCTCCCCCTCGACTAGGCAATGGCACGGGTGCGTGACCTACTCATCAATCACTACGGCGATCCGAGAGCTTGGGCGTGAGCTGGAAGACTTCTTCGCTTCTGCCGAGACCTGTTCCGAAGCGAGTATCGGCGTGCCCGACGACCAAGCCGTGACCGGACTCAACAACGCCTTCGACCCCTTCACCCTGTTCACTGCCGTAGAGGGACCGATAGGGCAAGGCATCCAGACGTTGCTGGACGACACCGGTATCCAAGCAGACATCCTCAACCCGATCCTCGGGCTCATCGGACCGCTCGGGGGGTTGTTCACAAGCTGACCTTGCCCAGGCCAGTCGCCACCAATTCGCCGAGTGGCGATCGCTAGGGCGGCGCAGCCGGGCGCAGCGGGTCGCCACCAATTCGCCAAGTGGCGACGCATCGGGGACTTGCGATACTCTGCAAGTCGGTCATGAGTGCCAGCATCAAGCCCCGGCTTGCTGGCCGGCAACCCTCCAACCGCGGTGGGGTGCCCCGGGTGATGACCAGGTTGAGTAGCCATCGTGGCTACGCGGCAAGCGCGGGTCCGCACGTGTCGGGCCCCCCGAGTAGACAGGGAGACCTGATGCGGACCCATATTGGCTGGCCCATCATTCGCCGCCGTCTCTGATGCACCACTGCCGGTTCACGTCGTCTGCAAACGGCGTGCCGTGCCCCTGCGCATATCGACGTATTCCACTTCGCACAGGAGACACCTGACATGAGCGCTGACCACAGCATCGATAGCACTGACAACGATCCGAGCGCGCACTGGTCGTTCGAGACCAAACAAATCCATGCCGGCCAGCAGCCGGACCCGGTCACCAACGCCCGTGCCCTACCGATCTACCAGACCACGTCATACACGTTCGACGACACCGCCCACGCCGCGGCTCTGTTCGGGCTGGAGATTCCCGGCAATATCTACACCCGGATCGGCAACCCGACCACCGACGTCGTCGAACAGCGCATCGCCGCCCTGGAAGGCGGAGTGGCCGCGCTGTTCCTCGCTTCCGGGCAAGCGGCGGAGACGTTCGCCATTCTGAATCTGGCCGCGACCGGTGATCACATCGTCTCCAGCCCACGGTTGTACGGCGGCACCTACAACCTGTTCCACTACTCGCTGCCCAAACTCGGCGTCGACGTCAGTTTCGTCGACGACCCCGACGATCCCGACTCCTGGCGGGCAGCAGCACGGCCGAACACCAAGGCGTTCTTCGCAGAAACCATTTCCAATCCCCAAATCGATGTACTCGACACCCCGGTGGTGGCCGAAGTGGCGCATGAAAGCGGTGTGCCGCTGATCGTCGACAACACGATCGCGACCCCGTATCTGATTCAGCCCCTCGCCCAAGGTGCGGACATCGTGGTGCATTCGGCCACCAAATACCTTGGTGGGCACGGCGCGGCCATCGCGGGGGTGATCGTGGACGGCGGTTCCTTCGACTGGGCGAACGGCCGGTTCCCCGGATTCACCACCCCCGACCCGAGTTATCACGGCGTGGTGTACGCCGAACTGGGACCGCCGGCCTTTGCTGTCAAAGCGCGCGTGCAACTGCTGCGCGACTACGGCTCGGCGGCTTCCCCGTTCAACGCATTCCTGGTGGCGCAGGGCCTGGAAACGTTGAGTCTGCGCGTCGAGCGGCACGTCGCCAACGCGCAGCGCGTCGCCGAGTTTCTCGCCGCACGCGACGATGTGCTGACGGTGAACTACGCAGGCCTGCCCACCTCGCCGTGGTACGAGCGGGCGCAGCAGCTGGCACCCAAGGGAACCGGCGCGGTGCTCGCCTTCGAGCTGGCCGGCGGCGTCGAGGCGGGCAAGGCGTTCGTCAACGCGCTCAAATTGCACAGTCACGTCGCCAACATCGGTGATGTGCGCTCGCTGGTCATCCACCCGGCGTCGACCACGCATGCTCAGCTCAGCCCCGCCGAACAGCTGTCCACCGGCGTCAGTCCCGGACTGGTGCGCCTGGCGGTCGGCCTGGAGGGTATCGACGACATCCTCGCCGACCTGGAGCTGGGCTTCGCCGCGGCCGCCAAATTCGGCCGCACCGCAGCACAACCCGCCAGCGGCGGCACCCAAGGCGACCCGCAAGCCGTGGCGGCGTTCTGAGCAGGCGTGACGTGACGATCTCCGATGCGCCCATCCGGACGCTGCCCGCCGAAGGCGACGTCGGCATCGTCGAAATCGGCGCACTGACCACCGAAAGCGGCGCGGTGATCGACGATGTCTGCATCGCCGTACAGCGCTGGGGCGAACTGTCGCCCAGCCGCGACAACGTCGTGGTGGTGTTGCATGCGTTGACAGGTGACTCCCATATCACCGGGCCCGCCGGGGCGGCGCATCCGACGCCGGGTTGGTGGGACGGAGTGGCCGGGCCGGGGGCGCCGATCGACACCGACCGCTGGTGTGCGGTGGCCACCAACGTGCTCGGCGGCTGCCGCGGCTCGACCGGGCCCAGCTCGCCGGCCCGCGACGGGAAACCCTGGGGCTCAAGGTTTCCGCTGATTTCGGTCCGCGACCAGGTAACGGCTGACGTCGCCGCACTCGCGGCGCTGGGCATCACCGATGTCGCCGCCGTCGTCGGCGGATCGATGGGAGGCGCACGGGCGCTGGAATGGCTGGTCAGCTACCCGGACCGGGTCCGCGCTGGGTTGTTGCTGGCGGTGGGCGCGCGTGCCACCGCAGACCAGATCGGTACCCAGAGCTCTCAGATCGCGGCCATCAAAGCCGACCCGCATTGGCGGGGCGGTGATTATCACCACACCGGCACGACGCCCGACGCGGGACTCGACATCGCCCGTCGTTTCGCCCACTTGACCTACCGGGGCGAGACCGAGTTGGACGACCGGTTCGCCAACCAGCCGCAAGGCCAAGAAGATCCGGTCACCGGCGGCCGATACGCGGTGCAGAGTTATCTAGAACACCAGGGCAGCAAGCTGGTGTCTCGCTTCGACGCCGGCAGTTACGTGATCCTCACCGAAGCGCTGTCACGCCACGACGTCGGCCGCGGACGTGGTGGGGTTGCCGCCGTCCTGCGCGGCTGCTCGGTGCCGGTGGTGGTCGCCGGAATCACCTCGGACCGGCTGTACCCACTGCGTCTTCAACGGGAGCTGGCCGATCTGTTACCCGGCTGCCCCAAGCTGCAGATCGTCGACTCGATCTACGGCCATGACGGATTCCTGGTGGAAACCGAAGCCGTCGGTCAACTGGTCCGGCAGACCCTCGAACTGGCCACGGGTGGGTGCACACGGTGACTACCTCCCGGCACGCGCGCTCACTGTCCTTCGGTGCAGAAGCAGCGGCCTACGAGCGTGGCCGGCCGTCGTATCCACCGGAGGCGATTGACTGGTTGTTGCCTGCCGGTGCCCGCGACGTGCTCGACCTGGGCGCCGGTACGGGCAAATTGACCACCCGGCTGGTGGAACGCGGGCTGGACGTGGTCGCCGTCGACCCGCTCGCCGAGATGCTCGAAGTGTTGCGCAGATCGCTGCCGGACACCCCGGCGTTACTGGGCACCGCAGAAGAAATCCCTCTGAGCGACAACAGCGTTGACGCGGTCCTGGTGGCTCAGGCGTGGCACTGGTTCAACCCGGCGCGCGCGATCCCGGAGGTGGTTCGGGTGCTGCGGCCCGGCGGGCGCCTGGCCCTGGTGTGGAACACCAGAGACGAACGGCTGGGCTGGGTGCGCGAATTGGGCCAGATCATCGGCCGCGACGGCGACCCGGTGCGCGACAAAGTGACGTTGCCCCAACCGTTCACCGGGCTGGAGCGCCACCAGATCGAGTGGACGAGTTACCTCACCCCGCAAGCTCTGATCGACCTGGTGGCGTCGCGTACGTACTGCATCACCTCACCTACCGAGGTTCGGACCAAGACCCTCGACCAGGTCCGCGAGCTGCTTTCCACTCATCCCGCCCTGGCCAACACCGGAGGGCTTGCGCTGCCCTACGTGACGGTCTGCGTCCGGGCCACCCTGTCCAGCTGAGGTAGGTTACGGCCATAACTGAAACCACCACGAGGTCGTCGTCGTGGGAGCCGGCTTAGGGGGAATCGGTACCGCCATCGCGCTCAAGCGGCTCGGTTTCGACGACATCGTCATACTCGATCGCGACGCCGCGGCGCAATGACGTTCGAGGTCGCCGAAGAGGCCAACGCCCGTTTCGTGGACCGGATGACCGAGCTCTTGGACAAGACGGTCTTTTACGCCGGTGACTGCGCCACGTCGCGGTCGTACTACTTCAACCCCAGCGGTGAATTGACACTGCTGCGGCCGACGTCAACGCGCAGCGCGGTGCGCGAGGGGTCGCGATTCCCGTTGAGCGACTACGCGATCAACTGACCGACGTCAATAGTTGAGGCCGGAGAACATGACCCGGCCGGGATCGTATTTCTGGCGGACGGCGCTGAGCTGGCCGAGGTTCGGCCCGAAATAGCGCGAGGCCGGCTGATTGACCTCCAGATAGTTCACGTATCCGCCCGCCGAATACGGTTGCACCGTCTGGTGTGCCGTGTTGAGCCAACCGGTGGCCGCCGACGGGTCGCCGGACGTCTCGACGTACCACTGCACCAGCGAGGACTGCCGTCGCCACGGGAAAGCGGTGGCTCCGGGCGCGACACCGGCAAGGGCGCCGTCCAGTGCGTGCATGATCGCCAACGCGCGGCCGGCTCCGCGGGGAAAGGCGTCGAAAGCCGACGCGATCGCCTGAGCGGCCGCCGGTGTCAGCGTCGGGAAGACGTCGGAGCCGCCGACATACCCCAGCGGCGACGGGTTGAGGTTGCCGACAGCCAGATATCTCACCAGATCCAAGTAGTTGAAGGTGTGATTCTCGGTGCCGGTCGGTTGCGTCCCGACAGCAGAGACGAGGGCGGCGGCCACGCTACCGCCCGACCCGACCGGGCAAGTCGCGAGAATACGACAATGCGGACCCATCGCGTCGGCGGTGGCGTCGGCCAGTGCCCAGCTGTTGCGGTCGGCGGTTCGCAGCCAGTTCTGCCAGCCGAGCAGAACCTGGGCGAACGACTGCGGCGGGAAGTTGAGGTTGACCACATCGACGTCGTTGGTGGGAAACGTGGCGAAGGTCAGCGAGGTTGTGACACCGAAGTTTCCACCGCCACCGCCGCGCAAGGCCCAGAACAGATCGGGGTGGTTGGTGGCAGACGCAGTGACCGCCTCGCCGCCCGGTAACACCACCGACGCCGACGTCAAGGCGTCACTCATCAGGCCCGCGTGCCGGGACTGGGCACCCAGCCCGCCGCCCAGCGCGTGGCCCGCCGTCCCGACCGACGGGCAGGTGCCCGTCGGGATGCCGCGGCCGGCGCCGGCCAACGCCTGATGCAACGCATACAGCTCCGTCGCCGGGGTCACCGTTACCTGCCCGGTGGCGGCGTCATAGTTGATTTCGCCGGGCAACGGGCGCAAATCGAGCACCATCGTCCCGTTGGCCGTGGACGCTCCCACATACGAGTGACCGCCACTGCGTGCAGCCACCTTGAGATTGTGGGTGGCAGCGAATGCCATCGCCTTCTGCACGTCGGCGGCCGATGTCACCGTGACCACCGCCGCTGGTGCCAGGCCGTTGTAGTTCGTGTTGAAAACCTGCTTGGCCGAAGCGAACTGCGGACCGTCCGGTCGTATGACCTGCCCGCCGATGGTTGCGGACAAGCCGTCCCAGCCCGTAGCACCCGGGTCAGCGCCGGCCCGGACGAGTCCGCGCCCACCCGTCCCGAGGATCGCGCCGGCAGCCAGCGCCCCTACGGCGCCGCGAAGAAACGTCTGACGAGAGATCTCACGCGCCAACGTCGGGCTTCCGTAGTGCCGCCATGATTCGCATTGTCTCTTCGCCTGATGGCAGAATCCGTGCTCTGGCAGGACGTGTCGGCCAGTGACCGCCGAATCGTCGGTAAACCTTTACCTTGTCGTGTCGTTGAAGTGACGACGTTGCAGCATTGTTCGTGGCGGTCCCGACGTGAGGAGAATGACATCAGCCGCAACTGGAATGCGCTGCTCGCATGTCTCGGTACGGCTGCCACGGCTGCCGCACTGGCGGCGCCAGCGCAGGCAGACCCGAGTGACGAAAACTTCATCGGCGCACTCAACCAAGCCGGTGTCAACTTCGGCGAACCGGCGAACGCGACGGCCATCGGCCAATCCATCTGCCCGATGTTGACCCAGCCGGGAGGCAGCTTTGCTGCTGCCGCGTCGAGAGTCGGCAGCACCGGCATGTCGCCACAGATGGCTCAGCTGTTCACCACCATCGCGATCCAGACCTACTGCCCCACGGAGATCGCCAACATCGCCGGGGGCAACCTGTCCGGTCTGCCGCAGCTGCCCGGCGTACCGGGTATGCCAGCGCTCTAACGCGTACCCAGCGGGTCAATCGTCGAGGCGATATAGACCATCGCCGTCGCCACCACCAGCGTGGTGGCAACGTCGATCCCCCTGCTCCGCACCACCAGCAGGCCGGCCCGTTCCTCGGTCAACACCAATCGGAGCAGCGCGGCAATACCCACGCCGACGCCGATCAGCAGTGCACCGCGACGCCAGAAGTTGGCCGCCGCCAAGGCAAATGCCAGCACAAAGATTGAAACGACCGCCACGATCGGCCATTGCGCGGCGAGCACCTTGCGGCTCGCCGCACGCAAATTCATTGCGCGACCTGGTGTTCGCCCGACGCCAACTCCACGACATTGGTCAGCAAAAAAGCCCGGGTCAGCGGACCCACGCCGCCCGGATTGGGCGAGACATAGCCGGCGACCTCCCAGACACCGGGATGCACGTCCCCGACCAGCCCGTCGCGGGTGCGGCTGACGCCCACGTCGACGACCGCTGCGCCGGGACGCACCATGTCGGCGGTCAACAGGTGCGGCACTCCTACGGCCGCCACGATGATGTCGGCTTGCTTGGTCAGCGCCGCCAGATTGCGGGTTCTGGTGTGGCACAACGTCACGGTGGCGTTTTCAGTCCGCCGGGTCAGCAGCAGACCCAGCGGCCGGCCAACCGTGACGCCGCGGCCGATGACGACCACATGAGCTCCGGCGATTTCGACGTCGTAGCGCCGCAGCAGATGCACGATGCCGCGAGGGGTGCACGGCAACGGAGCGGGGTTGCTGAGCACCAGCCGGCCGAGGTTGGTCGGGTGCAGCCCATCGGCGTCCTTGGCCGGGTCGATGCGCTCGAGCGCGGCGTTTTCATCGAGATGCCTGGGCAGCGGCAACTGCACGATGTAACCGGTGCAGTCGGGATTGGCATTCAGTTCGTCGATGGCTTCATTCAGCTCGGCCGTGCTGATGTCAGCGGGCAGATCGCGGCGAATCGACGTGATGCCAACCTTCGCGCAGTCGGCATGCTTACCCCGCACGTACGCCTGCGATCCCGGATCGTCACCGATCAGTACGGTGCCTAGTCCGGGCGTGCGGCCGGCCGCGGTAAGGGCGGCTACCCGGTCCTTCAGCTCAACGAAAATCTCGTCACGGGTGGCTTTGCCGTCCAGCGTGATAGCGCCCACCCGGACAGTCTCGCATTTGCCGCTACCACCGGCGCGGTAGCCCGACGATGCCGACCCGCCACGCCCGGCTCCGCCGCCCTTGCGATCCGCATGAGCCCCATGATTACGCTCCACGTATGTCCACCACCACGGACGTGTTCGCGCCGGCCAAACTGGGGCCGCTGACGCTGCGGAACCGCATCATCAAGGCCGCGACATTCGAGGCCCGCACGCCCGACGCCCTGGTCACCGACGACCTGATCGAATATCACCGGCTGCCCGCCGCCGGCGGCGTGGGCATGACCACGGTGGCATACTGCGCGGTCTCCCCCGGCGGACGCACCTCCGGCAACCAGATCTGGATGCGCCCAGACGCCGTCGCCGGACTGCGCCGGCTCACCGACACGATCCACGCCGAGGGTGCCGCGGTGAGCGCGCAGATCGGTCACGCCGGACCTGTGGCCGACGCGCGGTCCAACAAAGCCGCCGCGCTGGCGCCGGTGCGGTTCTTCAACCCGATCGGGATGCGGTTCGCCAAGAAGGCCACCCGCCAAGACATCGATGACGTCATCGCCGCGCACGCCAACGCTGCCCGGCTCGCGGTCGACTCCGGGTTCGACGCGGTCGAGATCCACCTGGGCCACAACTATCTGGCCAGCTCGTTCCTGAGCCCGTTGATCAACCGCCGCGACGACGAGTTCGGCGGCTCCCTGGAGAATCGCGCTAAGGTCGCCCGTGGACTGGTGCTGGCCGTGCGGCGCGCCGTGCAACAACAGATCGCGGTGACAGCCAAGCTCAATATGGCCGACGGCGTGCGCGGCGGCATCACGGTCGACGAAGCGCTGATCACCGCGCGATGGTTGCAAGACGATGGCGGTCTTGATGCCATCGAACTGACCGCCGGCAGCTCGCTGGTCAATCCGATGTATCTGTTCCGCGGCGACGCGCCGATCAAGGAATTCGCCGGCGCCTTCAAGCCGCCGGTGCGCTGGGGCATGCGCATGACCGGCAAGAAATTCCTGCGCGAATACCCCTACCGCGACGCCTACCTGCTGGGCGACGCGCGCATGTTCCGGGCCGAACTGTCGTTACCGCTGATCCTGCTCGGCGGTATCACCAACCGGACCACCATGGAACTGGCGATGACGGAGGGGTTCGAATTCGTCGCGATGGCGCGGGCTCTGCTGGCCGAGCCGGACCTGGTCAACCGGATTGCCGCCGAGGGCGACCGCGACGCCGTCCACTCGGCGTGCACGCACTGCAACCAGTGCATGCCCACCATCTACAGCCGGACCCGCTGCGTCGTCACCGGCGCACCCGACCGCGTGGCTATCTGAGGACACGGACGGCGACCCGCTGGCTACCCTGGGTCGAATGAGTCAACCGGCTAAGGTTGGTCCGATGAGCCAAGCAGCACCGCCGGACTTGACGGTCAGCTACGACGGGTCACAACGGACCTTCGCTGCCGGCCATGACGTCGTCATCGGACGTGACCTGCGCGCCGACATGCGCGTCACCCATCCATTGATCTCCCGCGCGCATCTACTGCTGCGGTTCGATCAGGGCCGTTGGCTGGCCATCGACAACGCGTCGCTGAACGGAACTTTCGTCAACGGGCGCCGGGTGCCCGTGATCGAGATCCAGGACGGCCAGGCCATCAACATCGGTAACCCTGACGGGCCACGGTTGACGTTCGAGTTCGGCCGGCACTCGGGTGCGGCCGGCCGCCCGCCGATGACCAACTCGATGCGCGCGATTCAGCCCGCGGGGTTCGGACGGCCCGCGTCGCCGCAGCCGCCGCGTCAGGTCGCCGGGTCCAGACCGCCGCAGGCACCGCCGCGTGCACATCCCGGCCAGGCGCCGCATATCGCCGCGCCTCCACCGATGCAGCCGGCCGCGGCTGGGCAGCGACCGCCGACCTATCCCAGCGGACCTCCGAACCGGCCGCCGGGGCCGCCGCCCGTGGTCAACGTCGCGCCGCGGACGCAGATGGCGCCGGCCGTGGTCAAGCCACCGGCCGAGAGCAACCTGGCCACCAAGATGATGCAGGCGTTCCGGCCCGGGTCGGCTGCCCCCGACAAACCGTCCGGCTCGTTGACCGTCGGCCGCGCCACCGACAACGACATCGTCATCCAAGACGTGTTGGCGTCGCGCCACCACGCATTCCTGGTCGAAACGCCGATCGGTACTGAGATCCGGGACGCTGCCAGCATCAACGGCACCTTCGTCAACGGTGTCCGGGTGGGGTCAGCGGTGCTCAACGACGGTGACGTGGTCACCATCGGCAATGTCGACCTGGTGTTCAGCGACGGCAGCCTGATTCGCCGCACCGAAGCCGCGACCCGCACCGGCGGCCTAGAGGTCAGCAGCGTCCACTTCAGGATCGACGGCAAGGAACTGCTCAACAACATCTCGCTGACCTGCCGACCGGGCACGCTCACCGCCATCATCGGCGGATCCGGCGCGGGCAAGACGACACTGTCGCGGCTGATCGCCGGCTACACCCGGCCCAGCTCGGGGTCGGTCACCTTCGAGGGCCACGACATCCACGCGGAGTACGCGACCATGCGCAGCAGGATCGGCATGGTGCCGCAGGACGACGTCGTGCACCGCCAGCTGACCGTCAACCAGGCCCTCGGATACGCCGCCGAGTTGCGGCTGCCGCCGGACACCAGCAAGCAGGAGCGCGCCCAGGTCGTCGCGCAGGTGCTTGAAGAACTCGACCTGACCAAACATGCCGACACCCGTGTCGACAAGCTGTCCGGCGGCCAGCGCAAACGTGCCTCAGTCGCGCTGGAGCTGCTGACCCAGCCGTCGCTGCTGCTGCTCGACGAACCCACCTCCGGTCTGGACCCGGCGCTGGACCGCCAGGTGATGCTGATGCTTCGGCAACTGGCCGACGCCGGCCGGGTGGTGCTGGTGGTCACCCACTCGGTGTCCTACCTCGACGTGTGCGACCAGATACTGCTGGTGGCACCCGGCGGAAAGACGGCGTTCAACGGACCCCCCAACCAGATCGAAGCGGCAATGGGCACCCGCAACTGGGCCGACATCTTCGCCAAAGTCGGCGCGGAACCCGACGAGGCCAACCGCCGCTTCATGGAACGCGGCCAACGCGAACATCAGGCTGCGAGGTCGCCGGCGCCCGCGGCACCGGCGGACCTGGGGGAGCCGGTACACACCCACTTGTTGCGGCAGCTGTCGACGATCGCGCGGCGGCAGGTGCGGCTGGTGATCTCCGACCGCCTCTACACGGTGTTCCTGGCATTGCTGCCGTTTTTGACCGGCGCGATCGCGTTGACGGTCAAGGGTCCGCATCCGGGGCTGGGGCCGGCCGACCCGCTCGGGGCGGCGCCCACCCAGCCGCAGTACATCATGGTGTTGCTGAATTTCGGCGCCGTCTTCATGGGCACCGCTCTGACGATCCGTGACCTGATCGGTGAACGCCCCATCTTCCGCCGAGAACAGGCGGTCGGCCTGTCGACCACCGCGTACCTGCTCGCCAAGCTGGCGGTGTTCTTTGTGTTCGCAACGATTCAGGCGGCGATCGCCACCTTCATCGTCCGCCTCGGCAAGGGTGCGCCCACGGCGCATCCCCCGTTCTTCGACAATTCCACCTTCTCGCTGTTCGTGACCGTGGCCGGCACCTGCGTGGCCTCGGCGACCCTTGGGCTGCTGCTCTCCGCGGTCGCGACGTCCAATGAGCAGATCATGCAATTGCTGGCGGTGTCGATCATCTCGCAGCTGGTGCTCGCCGGCGGGATGATCCCGGTGACCGGTCGGGCGGGTCTCAACCAGCTGTCGTGGGCGACGCCCGCGCGGTGGGGTTACGCGGCGGGGGCGTCGTCGATCGACTTCCCCAGTCTGGTGAAGGTCAAGCAGATCCCGACCAACGATTCGATCTGGCAGCACTCGAAGCACATCTTCTTGCTCGACATGGCGATGCTCGCAGTGCTGTCACTGTTCTATTCCGCCTACGTACGCTGGCATATCCGGCTGAAGCACTGACCAACGGCGGCGCAAATCTCCAGCCAGCACGCGTGGAAACGGCTACGTTGAACTGGCCATGAACACGCCGGCACCTCCCGTGCTCACCATCCGGTGCGCAGGGACTCCGAGCAACTTTGCGGCAGGTCACGACGTGGTCGTCGGGCGTGACGTCCGTGCTGACGTGCGGGTTGCCGACCCGCTGGTTTCCCGCGCGCATCTGTCTTTGCGGTTCGAAGACGGCAAATGGCGCGCTGTTGACAACGGCTCGGTGACCGGGACGTACGTCGACGGTCACCGCGTGACCACGATTGACATCGACGACGAGCAGACGGTCCACCTCGGCGATCCGCACGGACCCTCGCTGACGTTCGAAGTCGGACGCCACGACGGGCCGGCCGGGCGCCCCCCGCGCACCGTGTCGACGTGGCGGGATGCGTCGGCTGATGTAGCGCCGCCGGGTGCGCCAGCTGCAGCACCCGAAGCACAGCTACCGTCCGGCTCGATCTCCATCGGCCGCACCACTGACAACGACCTCGTCGTTCATGATGTGCTGGCATCCCGCAACCACGCGTATCTGGTTCAGACGCCGAGCGGCACCGAAATCCGGGACCGCAGCGTCAACGGGACGTTCGTCAACGGGGCCCAGGTGCAGTCGGCGGTCCTGGCCGAAGGCGACGCGGTCACCATCGGCAACGTCGACCTGGTGTTCACCGGTGACACGCTGGTCCGGCGCACAGAGGCCGCGACGCGCGCCGGTGGCCTGGAGGTCCGGGGCGTCGACTTCAGTCTCGATCACCAAAAGTTGCTGGAGAACATCTCGTTGACGGCTCGACCCGGCACCCTCACCGCCCTGATCGGCGGCTCCGGCGCGGGCAAGACCACGCTGTCGAGGCTGATCGCGGGCTACACCCATCCGACTAGTGGCTCGGTGACCTTTGAAGGCCACAACATCCACGCTGAATACGCAGCCCTGCGCAGCCGGATCGGAATGGTGCCGCAAGACGACGTGGTGCACCGCCAGCTGACCGTGCGGCAGGCCCTCGGGTACGCGGCCAAATTGCGGCTACCGCCCGACACCAGCGCAGCCGACCGCGACCGGGTGGTCAACCACGTACTCGAGGAACTCGAGCTGACCAAGCACGCCGACACCCGCGTCGACAAGCTGTCCGGCGGTCAGCGCAAACGCGCATCGATCGCGCTGGAGCTGCTCACCGGGCCGTCATTGCTGCTCCTCGACGAGCCGACCTCAGGTCTGGATCCGGCGCTGGACCGTCAAGTCATGATGATGCTGCGCCAGCTCGCCGACGCCGGCCGCGTCGTCGTGGTGGTGACGCACTCGCTGACGTACCTCGACGTCTGCGATCACGTGCTGCTGCTGGCACCCGGCGGCAAAACCGCGTTCTACGGGTCGCTGGACGAGATCGGCTCGGCCATGGGTACCACCTGTTGGGCCGACATCTTCACCCAGGTCGGCCACGATCCCGACGCCGCCAACCAGCGCTTCCTGGCCGAGAACCGGCTTCCCCTGGCCGCGCCGACCACGGCTCAGGCGGGTGACCTCGGCCCGACGGTGCGCACCAGCGTGGGCAGACAGTTCGCGACAGTCGCGCGCCGCCAGGTTCGGCTGATCGTCGCTGACCGCACCTACTTCGCCTTCTTGACCCTGCTGCCGTTCATCATGGGCGCGCTGGCGTTGACCGTTCGCGGGTCACCGGGCGCGAAGCGGAAGGGGTTCGACGTCGCTTTGATCCAGAGCGTCGCGCCCACCCAGCCCGCGCAGATCCTGGTGCTGCTCAACGTCGGTGCCGTTTTCATGGGCACCGCGCTGACGATCCGCGACTTCGTCGGCGAACGGCCGATCTTCCTTCGGGAGCAAGCGGTCGGAATGTCGACCAGCGCCTACCTGCTGGCGAAGATCCTGGTGTTCTGCGTATTCGCCGTCGTCCAGTCGGCGATCATGACCACGATCGTGGTCCTCGGCAAGGGTCCGCCGACCCGGGGCGCTGTGCTCTTCGGTGCCGGGAAGCTGGACGCCAGCGTCGAGCTGTTCGTCGGTGTCGCTGCGACCTGCGTCGCCTCGGCGCTGCTCGGCCTGCTGCTATCAGCGCTGGCCCGGTCTAATGAGCAGATCATGCCGCTGCTGGTCGTCTCGATCATGTCGCAGCTGGTGCTCTCCGGCGGCATGATCGTGGTGACCGGCCGCAAGCTGGACCCGGTGTCCTGGGTGACACCCGCGCGGTGGGGTTACGCGGCGTCGGCGTCGACGGTCGACCTGCGATCGTTGGTCGCGCCAAATCTGAGCGCGCCGGACAGGCACTGGCAGCACACGCCAAGCGTGTGGCTGTTCGACCTCGGCATGCTCGCGGTGCTGTTCGTCGTCTACGCCCTGGTGGTGCGCTGGCAGATCCGGCTCAAGCGCTAACCGGTGGCCGTCAGGCTCTGCAACGCGTACTCGCTGATCGCAATGAGCGTGTCCGTCGCCGACTTGCGGTCCCGGGCGTCGACGTTGATCACCGGAATGTGTTCGGGCAGCGTCAACGCCCGACGGACCTCGTCGAGGGGATATCGCGGCGCCCCGTCGAATTCGTTGACCGCGATCAGGAACGGCAGATTGCGGTGCTCGAAGAAGTCGACGGCGGCGAAGCTGTCTTGCAGTCGCCGGCAATCCACCAGGATGACCGCGCCGATGGCGCCGCGCACCAGGTCGTCCCACATGAACCAGAACCGGCGCTGACCCGGCGTGCCGAACAGGTAGAGCACCAGCTCCTCGTCGAGGGTGATGCGGCCGAAATCCATCGCCACGGTCGTCGTCTGCTTGTGCGGGGTGGACTCGAGCATGTCGACACCGGCCGAGGCGTCGGTGACCATGGCCTCGGTGCGCAACGGCATGATCTCCGAAACCGCGCCCACAAACGTGGTCTTACCGGCGCCGAATCCGCCTGCGATGACGATCTTCGTCGAAGCGGTGCCGCGTGCCCCCATCGGCGGTTCATGCCCGCCCCTAGAGTGCTCGTAAGCCACGCAGCGTCCTCCCTATCAGTTCTCGGCGTTCGTCTCCGGTCGAGCGGTCGGTCAACGTCGCGTGCACCCGAAGATAGCCGGAGGTGACCAGATCTCCGACCAGCACACGCGCAACACCGAGCGGCAAATCCAGCCGAGACGAGACCTCGGCCACCGACGGACTGCTGACGCACAGTTGCACTATTTTGCCGCGCACGTCGTTCGGTGGCCATTGGTGGAACAGCGCGGACTGCAGCGTCTGGACCGGCGCTTCCAGCGGCAGGTCCACATCGGTGCTGGTTCGTCCCGCGGTCAGCGTGTAGGGGCGGACCAGGCTGGCCTCATGCGGCCGTAACGGCGGCTCGGGTGTTTCCATCGCGATTCACGAGGGTGACGGGGCACGTCGAGACGACTGCACGACACCACCCACCCGTTCGACGAGAACGGCCATCTCGTACCCGATCTGGCCGATATCGCAGGACGTGGCGGCCAACGCCGCCAGGTGCGAACCGTCGCCGACGCGCATCAGCAGCAGATAGCCGTTTTCCATCTCGACCACCGATTGCAGCACCTGGCCGCCTTCGAACAGTTGCGCGGCGCCAGAGGCAAGGCTGGCTAGTCCGGAGACGACCGCCGCCAGCTGATCGGCCCGTTCCGGCGGCAGGTGTTCGCTGGCGGCGATCAGCAGCCCGTCGACCGACACCAGCACCGCGTGCGCCACACCCGGAACCTCATGTGCGAAGTTGGATACCAGCCAGTCCAGCGAGTTGTCGTACGGCGGCTGAGTCGGCGACGAGGTCATTGCGAATCGGGTCCTTGCGTCGAGTCGCGGGCCTGCGACCGTGCGGCGCGAACGCCGCTGAAGTGGTTGCTGATCGACGACCGGACGGCGTCGGGATCCCGCTGCGAAGCCTCATGTCGTCCGGGGGGGGAACCACCATTGGCCGGGGCGGACTCCCCCGACGCGGCCGTGCCCGGAACCAGCCGGGCGCCGGGTTCACGCACCGGCAGACCCTGATCGGTGTGCGACTCGATCGGCACGTTGTCGACCTCGGCCGCCGCCGACCAGCCGCGGTCCCACACCGACTTCCAGTCCAGGTCGGCGCTGTGGGCGAGTTCGCGCGGGTCGACCAGCCATTCCGAGAGCATCCGCTGGTAGATGACGTCGTCCTCATCGACCGACTCGGCGGGCGGCACGGCTTCGGGCGAGCCGCTGGCATGCGACCGCGACGAGAAGTACGCCGACGTGTCCGACGCGGTCACAGCGCCCGGCCGCCGGTGAGCTGATTCGACCCCTTCACGCTGCCACCACGACGCCGGCTGCGGCTGCTCCTGCGGTGCCACCTGCTCCGAGGACGACCCGGACGTATCGGTGATACCGCTGGTCTGCGGGGTGCGGCGGGGCAGCAGCGCGGCCGGCCGGGCCGACGACCCGTTGGGTGGGGAGCCCGCGGCGGCGGCCTCTGCAGAGGTCATCGCGCCGGCATGGTCCGGCTGCTCCTGGGCTCCTTCGGACGCTGATCGCTGCGGCGCATGCCCCCCTGCTGTCCGGGGCGCCGAGTCACTCTCACCGGCCCCGGCCAGGACGCTCGGCGGCAGAAGCACCTCCGCCGTCGTCCCCGAATTGAGTTCCCCAGCCGCCGAGCCGCGCAGGCGCACCCGCAGACCGTGTCGATCCGCCAGCCGGCCCACTACGAACAGCCCCATGCGACGGGCGTTTTCCGGGGTCACCTCGCCACCGGCGCGCAGCCGCATATTCGCGATCCGCCGGTCGGCATCGGTCATGCCCAGACCGGTGTCGCTGATCTGCACCAGCACACCGGCACCGCTGGACCGCGCCGCCGACACCTGTACCGGGGCGCTGGGCGGCGAGTAGCGCAGCGCATTGTCAATCAGCTCCGCCAGCAGGTGGATGATGTCGCCCGAGACCGCCCCCAGCACCGCGACATCAAGCATGTTCACCGTCTGCACGCGCCGATAGTCCTCGACTTCGGAGGTCGCGGCGTCGATCACGGTGGAGAGCGGAACCGGACCACGCTGGCCACCGGAGATCTGCGCACCGGACAGGACGAGGAGGTTGGCGCCGTTGCGGCGCATCCGGGCGGCCAGGTGATCGAGCCGGAACAGGCTGTCCAGCCGGTCGGGATTCTCCTCGTTGCGCTCCAGCCGGTCGATGAGCGTGAGCTGCTGGTCGACCAGCGACCGGTTGCGCCGTGACATGGTCTCGAACATGTCATTGACCAGCAGCCGCAATCGCGCCTCGTCACCGGCCAGCAGCAACGCCTGGGTGTGCAGTTCGTCCACTGCGTGCGCGACTTGGCCGATCTCCTCGGTGGTGTGCAACGGCAGCGGGTCGGGGGGACGCTCATCGCCGGCACGCACCTGGGCGATCTCCCGCTCGAGGTCTTCGTGGGCGACTTTCAGGGCGCTGTCGCGCAGCACCCGCAACGGCTGGACCAGTGACCGCGCCACCAGGAACACGACGACCAGTGCGGCCACGATGGCCGCCACGATGAGGGCCGTGTCGCGGATGGCGCCGTCGCGTCGACTGGAGGCGAGGTCCGCCACCGACGTGGTCACCGACGCGGTGGTGTGGTTGATGACC
This sequence comes from uncultured Actinomycetota bacterium, assembly GCA_963767765.1. GTDB lineage: Bacteria > Actinomycetota > Actinomycetes > Mycobacteriales > Mycobacteriaceae > Mycobacterium. The sequence goes on from CAVYEX010000003.1 coordinate 748,459, forward strand.
TGGCCGGCGATCTGATCGGTCGATCTGTATCGAGCGCAGCAGCACAGGATTGTTCACCAGCACCGATCCCGGATCGGAGATGATGGTCATCCGGGTCACCATTTCCTGCTGCAACGCCTTGGCGTCCGGTGATCCGACACCGAGAATTTCGCTCATCCCGAACAGCGTCGACGGCTCGGTGCCGGCGAGCGTGATCATCGCGTTGCGCAGGTCGGGTTCGGGCAAGTCGGCGCCGCGGGTGACCAGCAGCCGTTGCATCAGCATCTGGCCCGCGGCTCCCACCGCGCGGCTCAGGCCCTCTGCTTGGGCGCGGATCTTTTCGCTGTCGACGCGCACCGACCCGTTGATCACGTTCTCGGCGGTCAGCAGGATGGGCGCGTAGGCAGCGACGCGGTCTCGCAGACCAATGCTGTTCGACGCCACCTTGTCCACCAGCGCTTGGCCCCCGTCCAGCAGGGTGCTCACCCCGGCGCGAACGTCGGCGTCCGCGTCGGTGCCCGCCAGCCGGGACTGCAGCTCGTACTTGCGCGCGTCATAGTTCTTGCGCGCGCCCACAACATCGGCGCCGGTGGAGTTGGCCATCAGCGCGACGTCGAGTGCCGACATGTATTTGGTGGTTGCCGGGACAACTTCGGCGCGGTCGGCGGCCAGCCGCAGGTGGCCGGCCTCGCTGATGGCGCTATAGATGCGGAGGCCACCGAATGCCATCGCCAGCACCAGCGGCACCAGCGCGATCGCGACGACTTTCCAGCGGACCGGCCAGTGACGCATCGACCACTTCGGCGGGCGTTTCGCGGTCGCTGTCTCGGTGACGTCGTGCTCGGGGATAGCGGATACGCCACCGTCGGTACCCGGCTGGCCCACCCCGGCCGGGCGGGCAAACATCGTCACCGGGCCGCGGTCGGACTACCGACCGCTTCCCTGGTGCGCAGTGTTCGCGCGTCGTTCATGAGGACTTCCTGCTTTTTCGCCCGCAGAGGCCCGATGGATACCCGCATGGCAATTCGACGAGTATGCCAGTCCACGGCCATGGTGACCACAATTCTTACTGAACAGACAGACTGCGGTTGAACCGTGACGACCTCGATCGGCCACTCAGAGCAAACCTCAGGCGGCCCGGCTGTCAAGATCGAGCGATGTTCCGTCTGCTGCTCGAGCCTTCGCAGAACGCAATCACCGAGACACCCGTTCGTGGCAGCTAGACGACCACCGCCTGCCCTATTCGACAGCACTTGTGGATACCAGAAGGTGCCGACGGTGCGGCGAGACGGAGGATGCTTCCGAGTTCTCACGCGAGCACCAAGGCTGCGCAGGCGGCCAACCGGGTTAGCTACCCGTCGAGCTATCGGGCGGTGGGTTCAACGTCAAGCGAGGCGCGCCAGTATTCAGCGTCAGCTGTTCTTGGCGAGTTGCCAGACGACAGGCACATCGGCCTGGCCGCTCCTGAAGTCCTCGTTAGCTACAAGGGAGTTGTTATCCACTGTTAGTGTGTGCGTGCCTTTGCCCTGGTCTTGGGTCCCGGTCCAAGTGTCGCCTTGCAAGTGCAGATCCAGTGCCACTGTGCCCCCCTCACTCTGATAACGGGTGCAGTCCGGACCGCAGGGCGTGAAAGTCCAGGTTTTAATTACACCGTTCTTGACGAACCCTCCCCCGTCGATCACCGTGGCGGTGTAGGAACCGCTTAGCGGGTCGGCCGATGCCGGGCCGGCCAACCCGACCGCAACGCCACCCATCGTTGCGGTTACCGCCGCGATCCGCATGGTCTTCATGGTCGGTGTTCCTCTCTGCTCGCGACGATCCATCGCCCCATTGGTGCAGACAGTAAGCCGACGGCGTGCAGTGCGATACGGGGATTTCCCTGGCATTTGGGCATGCAGACCCTCTTGAGCTGGAGTGCGGTGCGGGCGTGCGCTGGTTGGTGACCAGCGTTCAACGCACAAGATGCGTGTGCGCCATGGTGCTGCTCCGCAGTTGCACCGGGTAAGTTCCGTTTTCTGTTGCGTCCGGCCTCGTGCTCGCGCGTCGCCTCGTAGTCCTTCGTGCTGGGGCGGTCCGCCGCACAGTCTTGGTTGGTTTCACCGTGGATGGCCCCACGGGACCACCCTTGCCGGCGGGCGCACTCCCTCCCAAGCTAGGTTGTCGAATGGGTCGACGGATCTGGACTCGTCGATGTGCTCGGCTCATCCGACGACGGTATGACGTCGGCGTTCGACCGTTTCGATGCTGCTGCCATACCAGGGATGTTTACAGTTTGCTGTGTTCAAGCTGCTGTTCTTCTCGCCGCGCATCGCGCCCAACACCGGCAACGCGATCCGGACCGCGGCGGCCACCGGCTGCGAATTGCACTTGGTCGAACCGCTGGGCTTCGACTTGTCCGAACCCAAGGTGCGGCGAGCGGGACTGGATTACCACGACATGGCATCGGTCACCGTGCACCCGTCGCTCAACGCCGCCTGGTCTGCACTGGCCCCGGGTCAGGTGTTCGCCTTCACTGCCCACGCGACCACACCGTTCACCGACGTGGGCTATCGCGCGGGCGATGTGTTGATGTTCGGACCCGAACCCACTGGTCTGGCTGCCGACGTTCTGGCTGATGCCCGCATCACCGCGCAGGTCCGCATCCCGATGCTGGCCGGGCGCCGGTCACTGAACCTGGCGAACGCCGCCGCGGTCGCCGTGTACGAGGCGTGGCGCCAGCACGGCTTCAGCGGGGCCGGCTGACTACCAGCTGTCCCAATGCGTGAGGGCCTCGGCGGGCAACCGCTTAGCAGGCCGGAAATCGGTGCCCTTGGTGTAGGCGATCGGGAACAGACCCGCCCTGGCTGTACTCGTCGAACGGGATGCCGAGCACCTCGGCCGCCTGCCGCTCGCCGTCCTTCAACAGGTGCAGCGTCGTCCAGCACGAGCCGAGTCCCCGCGATCGCAGCGCCAGACAGAAGCTCCAGGCAGCCGGGAACAGCGACGCCCAGAACGACACCCCGCCCATCGGCTCCTTCTCGGCGCGGCCCTGCAGGCATGGGATCAGCAGCACCGGCACCTCGTGCATGTGCTCGGCCAGATAAGTCGCCGAGTCGCGGACGAACGTCATCCGTTCACCACGGGTGTCGCCTTCCGGATACTCCCACCGGGCTTGGCTGAGGTAGCGCCTGGCGTTGGCCAGGTAGATGTCGGCGATCGCCTTCTTCTTCTCGGAGTCTTCGACGAACACCCATTGCCAGCCTTGCGAATTCGAGCCGGTCGGCGCCTGCAACGCCAGCTCGAGGCATTCCGTCAACACCTCCCGCGGCACCGGCTTGTCCAGATCGAGGCGTTTGCGAACCGAGCGGGTGGTGGTGAGGACTTCGTCGAACGACAAGTTCAAGGTCATCGCTGGAGACTATCGCCAGGATTAGCGCGGACGACAGTTGCCCTGCTCGCGAAAGTGGATACCACGACGCAATTTCGGCGTGTCACGTCGTGAGTTGCACAGTCGGCGCGAGGAGTCAGCGGAAGTCGCGGGACTTCGAGCCCACCGCCAGTGTGAGGCGGCCGAGGCGTTCCGCCACGACGGTGACGGCGCCGCTGGCGTTTTGCACCTGACCGCGGACCAGCAGCGCCGGCGCCGTCTGCGCCAGCTTGCGTTGCCGGTCCCACACCGCCGGCATACACAGCACGTTGACCATCCCGGTCTCGTCTTCGAGGCTGAGAAACGTCACCCCCTGAGCGGTACCCGGCCGCTGCCGATGGGTCACCGCGCCGGCGATCAGCACCCGGTCGCCGTCGGGCACCGACAGCAGCGCCGCCGCGGGCACCACACCCATCGCATCCAGATCCGCCCGCAAGAACTGGGTGGGATAGCTGTCCGGGGAGACACCGGTGGCCCACACATCGGCGGCGGCCAGCTCCAGATCGCTCATCCCCGGTAGCGCCGGAATGTGCGACGACGAACCCACCCCCGGCAACCGGCCGGGCCGTTGGGTGGCCGCGGCCCCGGCCGCCCACAACGCTTCCCGGCGCGACATTGCGAAGCAGGCCAGAGCTCCCGCGGTGGCCAGCGCTTCGGTCTGCGGCACACTCAGCTGCACCCGCGACGTCAGGTCCAGCAGCGAAGCGAACGGGCCGTTGGTTTTTCGCTCCTCGACCAGTTTCTCGGCCAGGTCTTCGCCGACATGTCGAACACTGCCCAGCCCGAGGCGGACTTCGGTGCCGGCGTTCTCCAACGTGGCGTGCGTCATGCTGGCGTTGACGCACGCCCCGTGCACTGCCACACCATGTCTGCGGGCGTCGGCCACCAGCGACTGCGGTGAATAAAACCCCATCGGTTGTGCACGCAGCAGCGCCGCACAGAACGCCGCCGGATGGTGCAGTTTGAACCACGACGAGTAGAACACCAGCGACGCGAAACTCAACGAGTGGCTTTCGGGGAAGCCAAAATTGGCGAAGGCGAAAAGCTTTTCGTACACCCGGTCGATTACCTTGTCAGGGGCGCCGTGCAGTTGACGCATGCCGTCGTAGAACCGGCCCCGCAGCCGGCCCATCCGTTCGGCCGACCGTTTGGACCCCATGGCGCGGCGCAGCTGGTCGGCCTCGGCGGCGGAGAAGCCGGCGCAGTCGACCGCAAGCTGCATCAGCTGCTCCTGAAACAACGGCACGCCCAGGGTTTTGCGCAGCGTCGGCTCCATCGATGGGTGGTCGTAGACGACCGGGTCGAGGCCGTTGCGCCGCCGGATGTACGGGTGCACCGATCCGCCCTGAATCGGCCCGGGCCGGATCAGCGCGACCTCTACGACCAAGTCGTAGAACACCCGGGGCCGCAGCCGCGGCAGCGTGGCCATCTGCGCCCGCGACTCCACCTGGAACACTCCGACCGAATCGGCCCGCGACAGCATTTCGTACACCGCCGGCTCGGAGAGGTCCAGCTTGGCCAAATCAACGTCGATGCCCTTGTGTTCGGCGACCAAGTCGATGGCATAGTGCAGCGCCGAGAGCATACCAAGACCCAGTAGGTCGAATTTCACCAATCCAATTGCCGCACAGTCGTCTTTGTCCCACTGCAGCACACTGCGGTTGTCCATGCGGGCCCATTCCACCGGGCACACGTCGGCGATCGGCCGATCGCAGATCACCATGCCGCCGGAGTGGATGCCCATATGCCGGGGCAGATTCTGGATCTGGGTTGCCAAGTCGATGACCGGCGGCGGGAATGCCCTCTAGAACATTCGAGTCGGGCTCCTGCCCTTGCGCGTCGTGACCGAGCCCGCTCCAGCTGTTGAGCTGTTTGCTCCACGCATCCTGTTGGCCTTGCGAGTAGCCCAGTGCTCGGGCCATGTCGCGCAACGCGATCCGCCCACGATAGGTGATGACATTGGCGACCTGGGCGGCGTAATCCCGGCCGTATTTGTCATAGACGTACTGGATGACCTTCTCACGCTGGTCGGACTCGATGTCGATGTCGATGTCCGGCGGCCCGTCGCGGGCCGGTGACAAGAACCGTTCGAACAACAGATCGTTGGCCACCGGATCCACCGCGGTGACGCCCAGGGCGTAGCAGACCGCGGAATTAGCCGCCGACCCTCGGCCCTGACACAGGATGTTGTTCTCCCGGCAAAACCGGGTGATGTCGTATACCACCAGGAAGTAGCCCGGAAATTGCAGGTGGGCAATGGTATTCAGCTCGTGCTCGATCTGGGCATAGGCGCGTCGGGCCTGCGAGCGCGGCCCGTAACGGGCTCGGGCACCTGTCAGCGCCAGCTCGCGCAGCCAGCTGTCCTCGGTATACCCGGCGGGAACGTCGAACGGCGGCAGCTGCGGGGCGATCAGCGTCAGCCCGAAGGCGCACTGCTCGCCGAGTTCGGCTGCAGCGGTGACCACGTCGGGACGCCACGCGAAAAGCCGGGCCATCTCCGCACCGCTTCGCAGGTGTGAGCCCCCCAGCGGGGCCAGCCAGCCGTCAGCGGCATCCATCGACTGGCGTGCGCGGATGGCGCCCATCGCCATCGCCAGCCGGCCACGGACCGGCGCGGCGAAATGTGCACCGGTGGTGGCGACAACGCTCAGCCCGAATCGTGTCGCCAGGGCGGCCAAGGCGGTGTTGCGCTCGTCGTCGATCGGGTGGCCGTGCGAGGTCAGTTCGACGCTGACCCGGTCCGCACCGAACCGGTCCACCAAGTCAGCCAATGCCGCCGCGGCCGCATCCGGTCCGCCAGTACCCAGCGCTTGACGCACATGGCCTTTGCGGCAACCCGTCAGGATGTGCCAGTGACCGCCCGCCGCGTCGGTCAGCGTTTCGAAGTCGAAGCGTGGCTTGCCTTTCTCACCACCGGCCAGATGCGCCGCAGCCAGTTGCCGTGACAGTCGCCGGTAGCCTTCCGGACCTCGGGCCAGCACCAGCAGATGCGGCCCCGGAGGGTCCGGCTCGTCGGTGCGCGCGCCGGGCGCCAGCGACAGTTCGGCGCCGAATACGGTACGCATGTCCAGTTCGGCGGCCGCCTCAGCGAAGCGCACCGCGCCGTAGAAGCCGTTGTGATCGGTCAGGGCGATCGCACGCAGATCCAACCGCGCCGCCTCTTCGACCAGCTCCTCGGGCGTACTGGCCCCGTCGAGAAAGCTGTATGCCGAATGCGCATGCAACTCGGCATACGCCACCGACGAGCGCACCGCCCGCTCTGCGTCAGGCGGGTGGTATCTGCCACGCTTGAAAGACCAGGGACCCTCGTCGGCCGGCCCGACCGTCAACGGCATGCCCGAACGGCGCGGTTTGCCGTCGAGCACCCGCTCGATCTCCGACCAGCTTGTCGGGGGGTTACTCCAGCCCATGCCGTGAAGTGTATCGAATACATGTTCGAAGCGCGAAGCAGCTGTGGCTTGCCCAGTGGGCGTGCGAGTCACTGCTTCTTCGAAAGGGCTGTCGTTTGCCACGTGAGCTGCCGAGCGGAATTTCGTTGCCGCCTCAAGGCTAAGTCAGGCCGCGACCATCGTGGAGTGTTGCGGCCCGAAAGCATGCCACTATGGGTGTTTCCGGGCGAGCCGTTGCCGGAAGCGGCGCGGGCTCAATTCGAGCGGACGAAAGGACGGCGATGTTTAACTCGGTGGGATTCGCGGTGCCGGCCGCGTGTGCCGCGTTAGTTCTCGGGTGGACGGGCCGGGCACACGCCGATCCGCCGGTCGACTACTTTCAAACACCGTCGGGAAATATCGCCTGCATGCTCGGGGGGTTCGACGGCGGGGTCGCATGCGATATTGCGCAGCACACCTATGCTGCGCCGCCGCGTCCCGCTGACTGCGGCCCGACTAACTTCGGCGATCGCATCCAGCTGCTGCCCGGCCAGTACGCCGACGATGCCCTGCCACGGCGACACGGTGAAAAATCCCGGTCAAGAGCAGACACTGGATTATGGCCAGCAGGTGTCGTCGGGTCCGATCACCTGTGTGAGCGAGTCCGACGGGATGACGTGTCACGATTCGGGCACCGGGCATTTCTTTCGGCTCGCGCGCGACTCCTATCCAGATTCAGTGAATTTCGGGCCATGCAGGTCACCATCGATCCACGCCGCCTCGACGCCGTCTTGTTCGTGCTCGGCCGAGGCCGCGCCGAGGGTGTCGCAGATCTGCTGGGAGCGGACTGGAGAGCGTCGGTGTCGGCGTCGAGGAGCTGCCGGAGGCTGACAAGGGACTTGTCGAGGCTGCTCAACGGCTGGCAGCCCGGCCCGGCCGATGCGCGGTGATCACCGACTCCGAGGTCGCTGTGGAAGCGGCGCGCGACGGCGGATTCGCGCTGGTTGTCAGCGTCGGCCGCGCCGGCGGTGACGCGGTCGCCGGCGACCTGCACGAGATCAAGGTGCGAGCCGGTGACCGCCGGATGTCCGAGCTCCCCGATGCGATCTATGCCTTGACTGCGCCCGACAGTGTGGTGCGCGACCGGCGGCTGGCAGTGTTCTACGACTTCGACGGCACGCTGTCCGAAATCGTCGACGACCCGGCGGCGGCTCGCCTGGTCCCTGGTGCCGCCGAGGCGCTGCAGTCGTTAACCGCCCGCTGTCCGGTGGCGGTGCTCAGCGGGCGCGACCTGGCTGACGTTCGGCAGCGGATCGGCCTACCGGGGATCTGGTACGCGGGTAGCCACGGTTTCGAGCTGACCGGACCCGACGGCGCTCACCATCAGAACGAAGAGGCAGCGGCGACTATCCCGGTGCTCGGGGGGGCGGCCGCCACGCTGCGCGAGCGACTCGGCGGAGTCGCTGGTGTTGCTGTGGAGCACAAGCGGTTTGGCGTGGCGGTCCACTATCGTAACGCTGCGCGTGACCAAGTCGGCATGGTGCTGGCCGCGGTGCGCAGCGCCGGACAGCGCGCCGAACTGCGGGTGACGACGGGGCGTGAGGTCATCGAGTTACGTCCGGATATCGACTGGGACAAGGGCAAAACGCTGCGTTGGGTCCTCGACCAGATTCAGACCACCGAGTCTGGGTCGCTGCTGCCGGTTTATCTCGGCGACGACATCACCGACGAGGATGCTTTCGACGCGGTGTGTGACGACGGGGCCGGAATTATTGTGCGACACAGCGAAGATGGCGACCGGGCTACGGCGGCCACCTATGCCCTCGAGAGCCCGGCGAAGGTCGCTGAGTTCACCGAGCGGCTGGCAGCCCAGATTGACGGACGACGCGCGCAGGACGGCTGAGTTCAGCTGTCGTCGTCGTCTTTGTCGTCGTCGCTGTCGTCGTCGTCGTCGCTGTCGTCGCTGTCGTCGTCGTCGTCGTCGCTGTCGTCGTCATCGTCGCTGTCGTCGTCCTTGTCCGACGCGATCTCAACGGTGGCCCAATGGCTCGGAGAGAGCAGTACCGACCATTGCCCCTCCTCGCGGCCCAACTTGAGTACGCCATTTTCGACTTCCCACTTGGTGCTGTCGTCGTAGTCGGTTTCGTGCCCGTCGCTGTATGTGAGTTTGAAAGCCATGCTCGGAGCCTGCCATGAACCCGGCTCGCGCGGGTGCGGATTTCGCGCCCCGTTACCTATCAGATCGCGACTCAGCAGGGGTCCTCGAGCCTAGCTGCATGCGTCTACGTTTCCGCGTACTCGGCTGCGCCGTCTTCGAGCACGACCCGCGGCTCGGAGCCGTCGGGGCCGGCCGCCTCGGTGCGGAACACCGCCCGGCCCGGTTCCGTGCGCCAGATCACCGTGGTCAACGTCTCGCCGGGAAACACCGGGGAGGTGAATCGCGCGGTCACCGAGGTGATCGCGGCGGCATCGCCCCCACCGAGCTCGGCGACCAGCGCGCGACCGGAGATCCCGTAGGTGCACAGCCCGTGCATGATCGGCTTGGGGAAGCCGGCCATTTCCTTGGCGAACCACGGGTCGCTGTGTAGTGGGTTCCGGTCGCCGGAGAGCCGGTAGATCAGCGGCTGGTCTTCCCGGGTCGGCAACGCGACGCGGGCATCGGGCTCTCGATCAGGTATCGCCGGTGCGCTGGGCCGCTGCCCGGGCTCTCCGCCGAACCCGCCGCCACCGCGGATGACCAGCGTCGTCATCGTTTCCGCGATCAGCTTCCCGGAGTCCGGATCGCTGCCCCGGCCACGCAGGAAGACAATCGCGTTCTTGCCCTCCCCCTTGTCCTGGATGTCGGCGACTTCGGTCACCACCGACAACTTGCCCGCAGCCGGCAGCGGCGCATGCAGCCGCACACCTTGTGACCCGTGCAGCAGCATGGCCCAGTTGAACGTGCCGATTTTGCCTGCGGCGCCGAAAGCCGGGCAGCAGATCACCGCATAGGTCGGCAGTGTCTGCAAGCTGATGCCGTGACTGTTCTCGGTGGTGAACGACAGGTCTTCAGTCCCGGCCCCGACACCGAGGGCATAGAGCATGGTGTCCCGATCGGTCCACTCGAACAGCACCGGATCCGTTACCGCGCCGACGGCATGTGGGTCGATCGCCATGAGGGCCTCCTTCGAAGTCAAGTGACGCCGTTTCTTCAACCCAACCATGGCAAACCCACCACATCGAGAGTCTCGGCAGGGCAGGCTTATCGCCATGGCCAACCGCACCCGCAGCGTCATGTGGAAAGCAGCAGTCTTACTGACCGCGATCATGGCGGTCGGCGCCTGCTCCGGAACACCGCAGGCGCGCAGTATCACCTTGACGTTCATCCGGCACGCCGAGTCTGAGGCCAACGCCGCTGGTGTCATCAACACCGAAGTGCCCGGCCCCGGCATCACCCAGTTGGGCGAGGGCCAGGCTCAGCAAGTCGCGCATAACTTGGCCCGTAACCACTACGACGGCATCTTCGCCTCGACGATGATCCGGACTCAGCAGACCGCCGCTCCGCTGGCCCATGAACTCGGCAAACAGGTTCAAATTCTTCCCGGTTTGCGCGAGATCGACGCCGGCTGGTTCGACGGCAAGCCTCAATCGATGGCCAAATCGACATATTTACTTGCCCCGCAAGACTGGCTGAAGGGCGATGTCACTGATGCCATTCCCGGAACCGATCCTCCGCTCACCGGCAAGAAGTTCAACGATCAATTCAGCGACGCTGTACAGACGATCTACAAGAGCAAATTGAAAAACCCGGTCGCTTTCTCGCATGCCAACTCAATCATGTACTGGACGCTGATGAACGTCAGCAACGGCAACAACGGCCTGGCCACCCAGCGTTCGCTACAAAACACCGACAAGGTGGTCATCAAAGGCAGTCCGGCAGATGGCTGGACGCTGGTGGAGTGGGCCGGACTGCGCGACTTCAGCTACTGACGGCAACCGACCCCCGGCGTTTAGCCGCAGCGGGTTGCAGGTATTCGCCGGCAGTGGGAAACGACAGCCGACTTCTTGACGCACCGGGCACCAACACCGACCCGGCTGCGGCGGCCGTTTCCGAGCTCACCACCAGCGGGGTGTGCGTGCTGGCTCCCGCCGATCTGAACACCATCCTGGGGTTGCGTCCCGGCGCCTGGGCACAATTCTCTTCGCACTGGGACGACTTGGCGCCGGACCGCTATGCGGCCGAAATGGGGCTGCAGCGACTCCGTCGCTACGGGCTCTACTCGTTCTCCGGCGGGAGCGCTACCCCGCTACCCAACGCGGTGTTCCTGCAACCCCAGAACTCCAATCCGCTCTACATCGACCGCGACCGCCACTTCGAGCCGCTGACCCACGCGTTCACCGATGACCCGCTGCTGGCGAAGCTGCTCACGCTGCTGGGCCGCTTCGCCGCCGCCCTCGACGACGTGCCGGAGTGGATCGTCAAGGTCCATCCGTTCCGGGTTCTCGCCACCGCCTACGGTGACGGCCAGCCGACGCCGGAAGGGTTGCATCGCGACGGAGTCACACTGGTCACCGCACTGCTGATCAAGCGCAGCAACGCGGTCGGCGGGGAGAGTTCGGTCTTCGACAACGCCGGCCGCCGGCTGTTGACGGCCACCCTCGCTGAGCCCGGCACGCTGATGGTGGGCGACGACCGCGGCACCGTACACGGAGTCTCGCCGATTCGGCCGGTGAACCCCGCGCAGCCGGCGCTGCGCGACGTCCTGGTGATCACGTTTGCCCCGCGTTGAGCAACGCACCGCCGCGCCGGTGTTCGCCGACGTCGACACCGGTGTGGACGATGCGCTGGCCCTGGTGTACCTGCTCGCCAGCGACGACGCCGAGCTCGTCGGACTGGCGTCGACCGGGGGAAACGTTGCAGTGCAACAGGTTTGCCGGAACAACCTCGACCTGCTCGCGTTATGTCAGGCAGCCGAGGTTCCGGTTGCCAGGGGCGCTGACTCAGCCGCTGCGTGGCCCGACTGGGTTTGCCCGCAACGTGCACGGCTCACACGGACTGGGCTACGCCGAGCTGCCACCTAGCGGCCACGAGCTGGCCGGTGCTGACGCTGCCACGGCCTGGGTCCGGGCGGCCCGTGCTCATCCGGGAGAGCTGATCGGGTTGGCCACCGGCCCGCTGACCAACCTGGCCCTGGCGCTGCGCGCCGAACCGGCCTTGCCGCGGCTGCTGCGACGGCTGGTCATCATGGGCGGTGCCTACGACTACCGCGGCAACACTTCGCCGGTGGCGGAATGGAACATCAAGATTGATCCCGAAGCGGCGGCCGAGGTCTTCGCCGGCTGGAGCCCGGCTGATGACACGGCGGCTGCCGAGCGTCCGATCCTTTGCGGCCTGGACTTGACTCGGCACGTCGCGCTCACTCCGGAGCTGCTCTCGAGGCTGGCGGCGGCGGCGGAGTCGACCACCACGGTGCTCAGCGCAAGCGATGAGCCCGGCGCTCGGTCGGCGGCATCGAATGCGTTGATCCGGATGATCGAGGACGCCGTCCGCTTCTACTTCGAGGCGTACAGCAAGGTGGGCCACGGCTACCGAGCTTTCCTGCACGACCCGTTGGCAGCGGCGGTCGCGCTGGACCCGGAGCTGGTGACGACACGGGCGGCGACGGTCGACGTCGAGTTGACCGGGACGCTGACTCGTGGCATGACGGTCACCGACTGGACGGGACGCTGGGGCCGACAGCCCAACGTGCAGATCGGTACCGCAGTCGATCCGGCCAGGTTCTTCGACCGGTTCATCGAGCGGGTGGGCGCCTTCGCGCGGCGGGTGGGCGCCGCAGGCGGACGCTAGCGGCGTTACATCATGTGTTCGCGCAAGTTGTGTGCGCCCCGGCCGAAGGTCCAGGCGGTGACGTCAGCGAGTCGCACTCGGATCTGCTCGTGGTGGTCCTCTTCACCGCCGGTCAAGCGGTAGGTGGCATGCGACAGGTGCACGTACTCGTGGCTGTGGGCACCCGGGTCGGGTTTTTCCGGGCTGGGGCTGCTCTGCGGGCCGTTCCGGTGATGGTTCACCCCGATGGATTGCAAGTAGAAAATGACTTGCTGGTCGAAGTACCAGCACGGCTCAATGCTGCCCATCACGGCGGCCCACGGCAGATACAACGTGACTTCGACGCCTCCGCCCGGTCTTGGCGGGCTCGCCTCGACAGCGTCGATGATCAAACAAAGCGAGCGGTCGACAGGCTCCGACGCGATGACGGGCTTGGCTGCTGTCACGCCATTCTCCTCTTGCGCAGTGCGTTGCGCTCACCTTAGCCGCCGTCGACATTTCGGGGCCGCAGAAAAGCGACTGAGATGTGAACAGCTGCTTAACCCCAGGTCAATTGACGTTAGGTTCAAACAGTGCAACGTTTTTCGACTTCCCAGGCTCGGCGTCCGATAGCAGTGCCAGCACCGCGCGGTAGCGGCGGGTGACGTCGTCGCGGTCGGCGGGATCTGACACCGTAGCCAGGTTGGATCGCTGGATAGCCTCGGCCTGGCGGACCAGTACCGTTCGCCGGGCGCGGTCGGGGGTTTGCTCCATGATCTTCGTCAGCGCGTCGAGCTGCCGGATCATGATGGCAGGCATGCCGACAGCTGCCTGGCGAATGGTGGCGAAGGCCCGCTGCACGAGCCGATCGAAGTCCGGCTGGTAGGCAATCACCCGTATCTCGCCCTGAGCGTCACGCCGTATTCCTTGCGGGCGCCACGATTGCGAGATCCGGCACAGGCAGTCGGCGATCCAGTCGACGCAGGTCATCGCGGTGAAGGTGTCGTTGACCGCCGGCGATAGGGCGCGCAGTGCGATCTCAACCAACTGATCGACGCCGAACGAGATATCTTGTGGCAGCGTGCGATAGGCACCCGCGATATGCCCGAGGGCCAGACTCTTCTGCACAGCTGCGGCCGCCTTCGGCGGCCAAACTCGAGCGATCACCTGACCGGCAACAATGAAATGTCCGGGCCGGTAGGGTAGTTGAACAACCGCACCGGCCTTCGAGGCCACCTTCACCAGCTTCTCGATTCGGATGACCTGAAGGTAGCCGCCCCGGGGCGTGCGGATCGGGGCACCGGATTCTCCCAGTCGCCTCAACAATTCCTCGGGCGGCGGACCGCGGTAGGGTCCGGCACCGAAAGCGACACTGCGATCCTGCGTCGCGATCTCGCCGGTCAGTGTCCGCGCGATGCGCGCGATCGCAACCGGAAGCTGAATCATCGAAGCGATGTGGTTGAGAAAGTAGATCAGTACCGCCACATCAAGCAGCGTGAAGATCAGAGTCAGTGTGATCGACAGGTGCGGAACGAAGTCGCCATGCGGTCCGCCTCCGACCGAGACCAAAGCGATCATGGCGTAGCAAAAGCTCGCCACGAAAGTTCCTAGGGAGACTTGGGTTCCGGGATCGCGCACGAAGTTCCGCAGCATCCGCGGCCCCAGTTGCGTAGACGCCAACGTCAGGGCCACGATGGTGATCGAGAAGACGATGCCAACCACGGTGATGATCGCCGCGGCGACGGTGGCCAGCAGGACCCGCGCGACGTCGGCGGTGCCGCTGAGCACCCACGACGGCAGCTGGACCATGCCGTCGTACGCCGCTCTGTCGACCCCGTAGGTGACACCGAACAGCATTGAGACGATCAGAGTCTGAATAGCCGGAACAATCCACAGGTTCGTCCGCAGCGCCTCCCGCCGCCAATCAGCCTCGAAATAAGGATAGCCGCGCATCACCGGTCGTCCTTTGCCACTTAATGGACGCCTTCGGCCAGGGGCGCGAGTGCCAGGGCCGGTAGGAAGGTCAGCGCGCACAGGATGACGGTCACGACCGCGACCAGCCCGACGAATTGTGGCCGGTGCGTGGGCAGCGTGCCCGGTGAGACCGGCGTACGGCCTTGGCGGGCCAGCGAACCGGCCAGCGCCAGCACCAGTAACATCGGCAGATATCTGCCTATCAGCATGGCCATGCCGAGCGCGGTGTTGTACCAGGCGGTGTTGGCAGCCAAGCCGGCGAAGCTCGAACCGTTGGTGTTGGCCGCGGAGGTGAAGGCGTAGAGGACTTCCGAGAGGCCGTGTGGCCCGGTGTTGGCCATGCCGGCGCGTGGGCCCGGAAACGCTATTGCGATCCCCGTTCCGAGCAGCACAGTCAGTTCGGTAGCCAGGAAGTATGTTGTCGACAAGGTCATTTCGCGGGGACTTATCTTCTTGCCCAGGTATTCCGGTGTGCGGCCGACCATCAGCCCGGCGATGAATACCGTGACGACCGCAAGGATGAGCATGCCGTAAAGGCCCGAGCCCACCCCGCCCGGCGCTACCTCCCCGAGTTGCATATTGAACATCGTCATCAACCCGCCGAGGCTGGTGTAGGAGTCGTGCATCGAGTCGACGGCGCCACTGGAGGTCAGGGTGCCTGCGTTGGCGAAAGCCGCGGAGTCGGCGATCCCGAAACGCTGCTCGATGCCCTCCATCGCGGCGCCCGCCGCGGACGGGACGGTGCCGTGGTGACGGTACTGGAACAGCATGATCAAGGCAGTGCTGACAGTAGCGATAACCGTCATGGCCGCGACGATCGCATAGCCTTGCTTCCTGCTGCCGACCATGCGACCGAAGGTGCGCGGCAACGAGAAACCGATGACCGACAACAGGAAGATCTCGAACCAGTTCGTCCACCCGGTCGGGTTCTCGAAGGGGTGGGCGGATTGAGCGTTGTAGAAGCCGCCCCCATCGCTGCCGAGCAACTTGATGGCTTCCTGACTGGCGACCGGCCCTCCAGTAATGGTTTGCGGAGTACCCGCCAGCGTGGTCATCATCTGATCGCCGAGATGAAAGTTTTGGATCACGCCGCCGGCGAGCAGTACCACCGCGCCGATCAGCGATATCGGCAGCAGGATGCGCAGTGTGCCGCGGACGAGATCAACCCAGAAGTTCCCCAGCTCACTAGTTTTGGTGCGGGCGAAGCCGCGCACCAGTGCTACTGCCACGGCCATACCGACGGCGGCAGACAGGAAGCTCTGGACGGCGATGCCGCCCATCTGCACCAGTTGACCTTGGGTCGATTCGCCTGCGTACGACTGCCAACTGGTGTTGCTGACAAAGCTGACTGCGGTGTTCCAAGCGAGCGCAGCCGTCATCGGCGTCGCCGGATTATGAAGGTGCAGCGGCAATTTACCCTGCACGAGCTCGAACGTGAAGAGGAACAACACGCCGACCGCCGAGAACGCCAGGATGCTGCGGGCATAGCTGGGCCAGCTCTGCTCAGCTTCCGGATCCACGCCGACGATGCGGTACAGGATTGCCTCGACGCGCCAGTTCCGATCCGAGGTGTAGACGCGATACATGTAGTCGCCCAGGGGTACATGCACCGCAGCCAGCGCCACCACGAGCAGAGCGACGAACGCCAGCCCCGCAGATGCTGTAGTCACTTAAACCCTTTCGCACAAATCGGGTGCGCGGCTGCCGGGCAATACGGCACCGAGCTGACAACTGGCAACACCGAGTGACACACGGTGAGGATCAGAATCAAATTAAGCGCAGTCTCTGCGCGGCGCTTCGGCGTTGATGCTTTCTTTACGCGCCCCACGACTTCTGATAGGTGGCTACCGATGCGCCTCGTCAGGGTCGAGATGGTCGAGCAGTCGTTGCATGGTCACGCACATCTGGGTGAATGCCCCCTGACCGACGACGGCCGACCACTCCGCTTCGATGGTCGCCACGCGGTCACCGGCATGGGCCATCAACTGTCGCCCCCGTTCGGTCAGGCAGATGAGTTTGGCGCGCCCGTCACGCGGATCGGGTTGACGCTCGAGGTAGTCGAGCTCTTGAAGGTTGTTCACCAACTCCGAGGCGGCGGCGAGGCTCAGCTGGGCGCGAGCAGCAACCTCGGTAAGTCGCACCTGACCCATACCGATGGCGCCGAAAATCTGCAGGTGCGGGTCGCGGATGTCACCGAACCCGGCGGCGGCAGCGGGGGCGGACAATTCGCGCCGGAATTCGCGCAGCAGCCGGATCAACAACTGCCCGATGGCGAGTCGGTTCGTGGGCAGATCTCTTGACGGGGCCATCGCATGCATGGTACTACGGTAGCCGAAGTTTCGGTTTCCGAAGTATCCGGGAGGTTTCAATGGCTGCGTCCACCGCGGATCCCGATCTGGTGCCCACCGCTTTGGGCCATCTCAACGTTCGGCAGACCGGATCGGGACCGCCGGCGCTGTTGTGGCACAGCCTCTGGGTGGATTCGCGGAGTTGGGGTCCGTTGGTGCACAAACTGAGTGCACACCGGCGGGTCCTGGCAATAGACGGTCCCGGATACGGCCGCAGCAGTCCCATACACCACGACTTCACCCTCGATGACTGCGCCGATGCAGCCCTCGAGATCCTGGATCAACTGGGTGTCACCGGCTCGGTGGACTGGGTAGGCAACGCCTGGGGCGGGCATGTGGGTATCAGCGTGGCGGCGAGCCAGCCGCAACGATTGCGCAGCCTGGTGACCATCAGCGCGCCGCTGAACCCGGTCGGCCGGTGGCAACGGTGGACCCAGACGTATCCATTGGCATTGCTCTACCGCTTAACGGGGCCCAACCGCGTGATCACCAAGACGCTGTTCGATGTGTTACTCGGCGCCGACGCGATGGCCGCACACCCTGATCGGACCGCCGATATGATCGACGCTTTCAAGCGGGCCGATCGCGAATCGATCCGCCGGACAATCCGATTCATGCACCGATGGCGACCACTGGGCGACAAGTTGTCGGCCATCAGCGTACCCACCCTGTTCATCACCGGTGAGGTCGACGACCAACAGTGGCGGCTCGCCGACGCCCAGGCCGCCGTCGCCGGGATGCCCCACGCCCGGGCAATGGCCGTCACCGGCGTGGGCCACGTCGGCCCACTTCTGGTGGACGTCGACCTGATCGCCGATGCCGTCACCGGGTTCTGGCAAACGCTGCGGTAGCTACTCGTAAATTCCTTCGAGATACCACCGCCGTTGGCGATAGCACAGCAGCAGCGCCTTGTCTTCTTCCACCAGCACCTGGGCGCGGGCAGTGCGGCTACTCCTCTGGTCGCGCCCAGGCTGACATTCCCACCACCGCTCGTCGACCGGCCATGGTCCGGCCCACCAGCGCAACCGGTCATCGCGATCACGGGCGGTCAGTCGCGCGGGGTCGGCGGAAAACAGCCCCCGGCTGGTCACCCGTATCGGGTTTCCTCGTGCATCGAGTAATTCCACCGGATCATCGAGCAACACCGCCGGCGACGGCTCGGGGAGTTGGCCGGGCCACGGCAGACGCGGATCGGCTCGCGGGACCGGCTCGTCACCCAACGGCGTCAGCGTGATGCGTTCCGCCGGCCCGCGACCGCCGCTGAGTACCGGTACCTGCACCGCCTCGGGACCGAGCAGACCCTGCACCCGCACCAGGGCTCGCCGGGCCCGAAGCCGGTCCTCTTCACCAAGGCCGCCCCACAACGGCAACTGAAGTGCTCCGGCCGACACCACTTCCACCGCCGCCAGCCGTAACAGTGTTATCGGCGCGGTGGGCCGATCGTCGGCGGTGCGGTTGTTCAGCCACCCGTCGAGCTGCCAGCGCACCCGGTCGGCGGTGGCGTCCTCGGTCAACGGCTCAGCGCACCGCCATACCCGGTGCAGCTCTTGTGAGTTGGCGGTGACGGCCTGAATGGCCAACCGGGTACATCCCACCCCGGCGGCCATCAACGT
Organism: uncultured Actinomycetota bacterium; assembly: GCA_963767765.1. Taxonomy (GTDB): domain Bacteria; phylum Actinomycetota; class Actinomycetes; order Mycobacteriales; family Mycobacteriaceae; genus Mycobacterium. The sequence continues at coordinate 766,932 of CAVYEX010000003.1, forward strand.
TTGATGCAACGCACTGGCCAGCGAGCGCCCGGCGAACGCCGCGGCATCGACCCGGTCGATCGGCGGGTCGCAGCACAGCTCGGCATCCAGTTCCGCCGGCGGTTCACGTCCGGACGGGCCTCGTTCGGGTTCGCCGCGGGCGAACCGGTGTGCGGTCACCGCATCAGCGCCGAACCGGGAAGCCACATCGGTGCGCGGCAGTGCGGCGAACTGCCCGATATTGCGAATACCCATGCGCCACAGCAAGTCCGCGAGGTCTTCCCGTCCCGGACCGGACAGGCTGGGCTCGGTGGCCAGCTGCCGGATGGAGAGCGCCGACAAAAACTGGGCGTCCTGCCCGGGCGTGATCACCCGGCCCGCCCGTGCGGCGAACACGGCGGTGGACAGCTGGTCGGCGATGCCGACCTGACATTCGGCGCCGGTGGCGGCCACCGCGTCGATCAGCCGCTCGGCCGCCTGCTGTTCGGACCCGAAGAACCGTGCCGCCCCGCGCACCGGCAGCACCAGCAGTCCAGGACGCAGCACCTCGGCGCGGGGCACCAGATCATCTACCGCCGCGATCACTCTTTCGAAAAAGCGGGCGTCGCGGTCAGCGTCCGCGGTGACGACGTGAAGTTGTGGACAGTTGGCCGCCGCCTCCCGTCGTCGCAGGCCGCGCCGCACTCCGGCCGAACGGGCGGCCGACGAGCAGGCGATCACCCGGTTGGCCAGGGTGACCGCGACCGGTGCCGTCGCAGGCAGGCCGGCAGCCGCCGCCGCGGCGACCGCCGGCCAGTCCATACACCACAGCGCCAATACCCGCGAAGCCATCGACGATCAACCGATTCGCCTGTGGCCGACCGAGCGTCCGCGCGCGGATATGTCGAGCCGAACCTTGCCGATCCGTCCGAATCCGGGCGCGTTGGGGTCGCCTCCGACGATTTCATAGCCGCAAACCCGGGCCTGCAGCCGTATCGGTGCTCCCTGCCAGTCACCGTCGGTGACCAGCAGGGTGCAGCCTTTCTGGTGAGCGCGAGCGACCAGCGCACGCGCCCGGCTCAGCGGTACCGAACGCCCGCCCAGGCCGAGCACGACGAGGTCCATCCCGTCCATGAGCACCGCGGCCACCTCGACCGGATCGGTCCCCGGATCCGGTATCACCGCGAGTCGGCTCAGATCAGCGCCCATCTCCACCGCGGCCAGCAACCCGAGATCGCGCTGTCCGACGATGGCCACGTTGCTGTCGGCGGCCGTCACCGCGGCCACCATGCTCAGCAGCAGTGACCGGGCTCCCGAAAGCACAGCCACCGTGCCCCGCGGTAACGCGTGTGGCAACACCTCAACCAGCGACGGTGGAATCGGCAGCTTGGCCTCCGACTCCGGCAGCAGGTCGGTCGACAGCCGTCCGGCGCCAACCTTTCCGGATACCGCCGCCATCTGCCGGCGAAGCTGTTTGAGCTGCTCAGGCCGGTCGCTATGCTGTGTCACCGCAGCCGCCGTCATTCCCACTCCTGGCGTGTCGATCCGCTGTTATCGAATATACGTTCGATAATGTCGAGTCAACACCTGCCCACCGACATCGTCAAGCGGTGCTGTGACGGCCCAATGGCCGTCACGGTGTGATCAGCGCGCCGGTACGACCAAGGCGGCTATCTCGCGGGCGCCGGAACCGCCGTCACTCCCACTCGATCGTGCCGGGCGGCTTGCTGGTGACGTCCAGCACCACCCGGTTGACCTCGGCGACCTCGTTGGTGATGCGGGTGGAGATGCGTTCCAGCACCTCATAAGGCACCCTCGTCCAGTCGGCGGTCATCGCGTCCTCACTCGATACCGGCCGCAGCACAATCGGATGCCCGTAGGTGCGGTCGTCGCCTTGCACACCGACGGAGCGGACGTCGGCAAGCAAGACCACCGGACATTGCCAGATCAGCGTGTCCAGTCCCGCTGCGGTCAGCTCCTCGCGGGCGATCGCGTCGGCCCGTCGTAGGGTTTCCAGTCGCTGCGCGGTGACCTCGCCGACAATCCGGATCGCCAGGCCGGGTCCCGGGAATGGCTGGCGGGCCACGATGTCCTCGGGCAGACCCAATTCCCGCCCCACCGCGCGCACCTCGTCTTTGAACAGCAACCGCAGCGGCTCGACGAGTGTGAACTTCAGGTCACCGGGCAGTCCGCCCACATTGTGATGACTCTTGATGTTCGCCGCTCCGCTGCCGCCGCCGGACTCCACCACGTCGGGATACAACGTGCCCTGCACCAAGAACTCGACCTGAGAATCCGTGTCGCCCACGATGTCTCGCACCGCACCCTCGAAGGCCCGGATGAACTGCCGGCCGATGATCTTGCGCTTGCCTTCCGGATTGGCCACCCCGGAGAGCGCGTCGAGGAAGGTCGCCGCCGCATCGACGGTGACCAGGTTGGCGCCGGTGGCAGCGACGAAATCCCGTTGCACCTGTGCGCGCTCCCCCGCACGCAGCAGCCCATGGTCGACAAACACACACGTCAACTTCTCTCCGATGGCCCGCTGCACCAGCGCGGCGGCCACCGCGGAATCCACGCCACCGGAGAGCCCGCAGATCGCATGACCGTCGCCGATCTGCTCCCGTACTTGTTCGACCAGCGCGCTGGCGATGTTCGCCGCCGTCCACTCCGTGCCGATCCCGGCGAAGTCGTGCAGGAACCGGCTGAGCACCTGCTGTCCGTGCGGGGTGTGCATCACCTCCGGGTGGTACTGCACCCCGGCCAGCCGCCGGGAGCGGTCTTCGAAGGCGGCCACCGGGGAGCCGGCACTGGCGGCCACCACGTCGAATCCGGCCGGTGCGGCGGTCACCGCGTCACGGTGACTCATCCAGACCGGCTGGCTGCCGGACAAGCCCGAATGCAGCTCGCCTCCAGAGACTTTGAGTTCGGTGCGGCCGAACTCACTGGTGCCCGTGCGGGCAACCGTGCCGCCCAGCACTTGCGCCATGGCCTGAAAGCCGTAGCAGATGCCGAAGACCGGGATGCCGAGGTCGAACAGGGCCGGGTCCAGTTGGGGTGCGCCGTCGGCGTAGACGCTGGCCGGCCCGCCTGACAGCACAACTGCCTGCGGGTCGCGGGCTTTGATGTCCTCGACCGTGGCGCTGTGCGGTACGACCTCGGAGTACACCCGCGCCTCCCGCACCCGCCGGGCGATCAGCTGGGCATATTGCGCGCCGAAATCGACAACCAACACCGGTCGGGGCGACGATGATTCCATCGCCAACAGTTTAAGGGCCGATGCATTGAGCGCGAACGTGCGTCACGGGGACGGCCGGCGTGGTGAAGTAGGCAGTGCAAGAACTGCCGTAGCTGAAAGCGAGGTTGCCCGTGCTGGGTCTACCCGATGCCGTGCACGCCTGCTTGTTCGATCTCGATGGTGTGCTCACCGACACCGCCAGCGTGCACACCACGGCCTGGAAGGACATGTTCGACGACTTCCTTCGCCAGCGCGCCGAGCGTGAGGACGAGGAGTTCGTGCCGTTCGACCCGGACAAGGACTACCTGAAGTACGTCGACGGCAAGCCGCGCGAAGACGGTGTGCGGTCCTTTCTGGAGAGCCGCGGCATAGAACTGCCGGAGGGTGACGCCGACGACCCGCCCGACGCCGACACGGTGCACGGACTGGGCACTCGCAAGAACGACGCGTTTCAGAAGGCCTTGCACGAGGACGGCGTCAAGGTTTTCGACGGGTCGAAGCGGTATCTGGAAGCAGTCAAGGAAGCGGGCCTGGCGGTGGCCGTCGTCTCCTCCAGCGCCAACACCAAGGAGATACTCAAGGTCGCCGGGATCGAGCACTTCGTGCAGCAGCGGGTCGACGGGGTGACGCTGCGCGACGAGCATCTGGACGGCAAGCCGGCGCCGGACTCCTTCCTGCGCGCGGCCGAGCTGCTCGACGTCGAGCCGAGTGCGGCGGCGGTGTTCGAGGACGCCATCTCCGGCGTGGAGGCCGGCCATGCGGGTGACTTCGGGTTCGTGGTGGGCGTCGACCGGCACGGCGAAGGTGATGAGTTGCGCCGCAGCGGCGCTGATGTCGTGGTCACCGATTTGGCCCAGCTGTTGGACGACGACCAGTGATCACCGAGGAAGCGTTTCCCATCGAGCCCTGGCAAGTCCGGGAAACTCGGCTCGACCTGAACATGATCGCGCAGTCGGAGTCGTTGTTCGCGCTGTCCAACGGCCATATCGGTTTGCGTGGCAACCTCGACGAAGGTGAGCCGCATGGCTTACCCGGCACCTACCTGAACTCGTTTTACGAGGTCCGGCCGTTGCCGTACGCCGAGGCGGGATTCGGTTTCCCGGAGGCAGGTCAGACCGTCGTCGACGTCACCAACGGCAAGATCATCCGGTTGCTGGTCGACGACGAGCCGTTCGACGTCCGTTATGGCGATTTGGTCGAGCACGAGCGCATTCTCGACCTGCGCGCCGGAACGTTGACCCGCCGCGCCCATTGGCGCTCACCTTCGGGCAAGCAGGTGAAGGTGACGTCGACGCGGATGGTGTCGTTGACGCAGCGCAGCGTCGCCGCCATCGAGTACGTGATCGAGGCGGTCGACGAATTCTGCCGCGTGACGGTGCAGTCGGAACTGGTCGCCAACGAGGACCAGCCGCAGACGTCGGACGATCCGAGGGTCGCAGCAGTGCTGGACAACCCGCTCGAGGCCGTCGACCAGGAATCCTCCACGGAATATCGGGCGCTGCTCATGCATCGGACCAGGGCCAGCGGATTGATGATGGCCGCCGTCATGGACCACGAGATCGACGTGCCCGGACGAGTCGAGGCCAGCACCGAAGTGCGTCCCGACTTGGCCCGGACCGCGGTGATCTGCGGACTCCGCGCGGGCCAGAAGCTGCGCATCGTCAAGTACCTGGCCTACGGCTGGTCGAGTCTGCGCTCGCGGCCCGCCTTGCGCGACCAGGCCGCGGCTGCCCTCACCGGTGCGCGCTACTGCGGATGGCAAGGCCTGCTGGACTCGCAACGGGAGTACCTCGACGAATTCTGGGACAGCGCGGACGTCGAAATCGAAGGCGACCCCGTTATCCAGCAAGCGGTGCGGTTCGGGCTCTTTCACCTGTTGCAGTCCAGCGCGCGGGCCGAAATGCGCGCCATCCCCGGTAAGGGCCTGACCGGCAGCGGATACGACGGCCATGCCTTCTGGGACACCGAAGGATTCGTTCTTCCTGTTCTCACCTATACGGCCCCACGGGCCGCCGCCGACGCGCTGCGATGGCGCGCGTCGACACTCGACCTGGCCAGGGAACGGGCGGCCGAACTGGATCTGGAGGGTTCGGCTTTCCCCTGGCGCACCATCCGTGGTCAGGAGTGCTCGGGTTACTGGCCGGCCGGGACCGCGGCGTTTCACGTCAACGCCGACATCGCGATGGCGTTCGAGCGCTACCGCGTGGTCACCGGAGACCAGTCGCTGGAGGAGCAGTACGGGCTGGAAGTGTTGATCGAGACTGCCCGGCTCTGGCGGTCGCTGGGCCATCACGATCGGCACGGCGTCTGGCATCTCGACGGGGTCACCGGGCCGGACGAATACACCGCGATCGTGCGGGACAATACATTCACGAACCTGATGGCCGCCTACAACCTTCGAGTGGCCGCCGAGGCGTGCGCTCGCCATCCGGAGAAGGCCCGTTCGATGGGCGTCGACACGGAGGAGACCGCGGCCTGGCGGGATGCGGCCAAAGCCGCACACATTCCCTACGACGACGAACTGGGCGTGCACCAGCAATGCGAAGGGTTCACCACCTTCGCCGAATGGGACTTCGAGAGTCACACGAAGTATCCGCTGCTGCTGCACGAGCCCTATGTGCGGCTCTACCCCGCACAGGTGATCAAGCAAGCGGATCTGGTGCTGGCGATGCAGTGGCAAAGCCACGCGTTCACACCTGAGCAAAAGGCCCGCAACGTCGACTATTACGAGCCTCGGATGGTGCGCGACTCGTCGCTGTCAGCTTGCACCCAGGCGGTGATGTGCGCCGAGGTGGGCCATCTCGAGCTCGCTCACGACTACGCCTACGAGGCCGCGCTGATCGATCTGCGCGACCTGCACCACAACAGTCAAGACGGGCTGCACATGGCCTCGTTGGCCGGAGCGTGGACCGCGCTGGTCGGTGGCTTCGGTGGCCTGCGCGACGACGAGGGCATCCTGACGCTCGACCCGCAGTTGCCGGATGGATTCGCCTGTCTGCGGTTTCGGCTGCGCTGGCGCGAGTTCCGGTTGACCGTGTGCGCCAGCCACGACGAGGTCACCTACACCCTGCGGGATGGGCCCGACGGTGAAGAGCTGACGATCCGCCACGCTGGTGAAGACCTTGTGTTGAGCACCCAAGAGCCGACCACTGTCCCGGTGCGACCCCGTAAACCGCTGTTTCCACCGCCGTCGCAACCGCCGGGCCGCGAGCCGCATCACCGGCGAACATTGGCCTCCGACCTGGAGGCGGTCAGTCAGTCGGGCTGAGAGCCGACCGAGCTTCGCAGGATCCGCGCCATCTCCGAGCCGACGGACCGGCGTACCTGCGGGTCGGATAGTTCGTCGATACCGGCCGCCGCGCGCAGGATGGGTTCGAAGAGCCGCCAACCGAATTGCAGCGCAAGCGCATTGGCAACGGCCAGCCGCGCGCCGCGGTCGCTGTCGTGGCACGGCCGCACCTCGTCGAGCAGCACCGCCACGTTGGGGAAACGTTGCTGCAGCTGGCCGGCCGGATAACCGTCGAGCAGCGTGCGGGCCATCACCCGCAGCTGGCGATCAGCGGCCCGGTCGATCTCCTCGGCCTGCGCACCGCCTTGCAGCATCGCAGTGAGACTCGCTCCCAGGTGATCGAGAACCGCGCCGACCAACTGTTCCTTCGTCCCGAAGTGACGAAACACCAACCCATGGTTGACCTTCGAGCGCGCGGCGATGTCGCGAATGGAGGTGGCGGCCGGACCGCGTTCGGCGAAAAGGTCGGCCGCCGCGGTCAGCACCGCAGCGGCGACCTCCTCGCGTCCGACCGGCACTTGCGATCGTTGACCGGTTGACACTCGTGTAGTCATGTGACTACAGTAGCGGGTACTGTGGTGTAGTCAAGTGACTACACGAAGCGCAAGGGGCGTTATGACCAGCACTACTGCCACATCGCTGACCGTCACCAAGCTCGGCAGCCGCATCGGCGGCCAGGTCGACGGGGTCCGGCTCGGCGGCGACCTTGGTCCGGCAACGGTCGAGCAGATTCGCAGCGCGCTGCTGCGCCACAGGGTGATCTTCTTTCGCGGCCAGCATCACCTCGACGACGAGCAGCAGCTTGCGTTCGCCGGCCTGCTGGGCACGCCGATCGGCCACCCGGCCGCCGCTTTACTGGCCGCCGACAACGCACCCACCATCACCCCGATCAATTCCGAGTACGGCAAGGCGACGCAATGGCATACCGACGTGACGTTCGTCGCCAACTATCCGGCGGCGTCGGTGCTGCGCGCGGTCACCCTGCCCAGCTACGGCGGCTCCACGCTGTGGGCTTCGACCGCGGCGGCCTACGACCGACTGCCCGGGCCGCTGAAGCGCCTGGCCGAAGACCTGTGGGCGGTGCACTCCAACCGCTACGACTATGTGACCGCCCAGCCCGAGGCAGCACTGACCGATGGGCAGCGGGCGTTGCGGCAGGTGTTCGAGAACCCCGATTTCCGTACCGAACATCCTGTGGTGCGGGTGCATCCGGAGACCGGCGAGCGCACCCTGCTCGCCGGTGCTTTCGTGCGCGGCTTCGTCGGCTTGGACAGCCACGAGTCAAGCGTGCTTCTCGAACTGCTGCAACGGCGGATCACCGAGCCGGAGAACACGATCCGCTGGAACTGGGCGCCGGGTGACGTCGCGATCTGGGACAACCGGGCTACCCAGCACCGGGCCATCGACGACTACGACGACCAGTTTCGGCTGATGCACCGGGTCACCGTGATGGGAGATGTCCCGGTCGATGTGCACGGCCAGCGCAGCCGGGTAATCAGCGGCGCACCGCTAGGGCCGAGCACAAGCTAGCCGGCCGAGCTGATCGGCTCGATCGGCAGCCACCGCAGCGCCGCAGGCGCGTGCGCCGGTACCACGGGATTGTTGGGGGGAATGGCGTCGAGCCGGCAGTACGGCTCACCTTGGGCGGGCCGTAGATCGTTTTCGCCTTTGTTCGGCCACAGCGAAGCGGCCCGCTCCGCTTGCGCGGTGATCGACAGCGACGGGTTGACGCCCAGATTCGCCGAGATCGACGCCCCGTCCACCACCAACAGGGTCGGGTAGTTGTACACCCGGTGATAGGGGTCGATGACGCCGGAATCCGGGCCGTCACCTATGACCGCGCCGCCGAGGAAGTGCGCGGTCAGCGGGATGTTGAACAGCTCGCCCCAGGTACCGCCGGCGACGCCGTCGATCTTGTCGGCGATCCGGCGGGTGACCTCGTTACCGACCGCGATCCAGCTGGGATTCGGCTCACCATGTCCCTGCTTGCTGAGGTATCGACGGAGGCCCAGCTTGGTGCGCTTGGTGTAGGTGGTGATCGAGTTGTCCAGGTTTTGCATGACCAGCGCGATCATCGTCCGCTCGCTCCACCGGCGGGGGTTGAGCAGCCGCAGGGTGCCGCGCGGATCTTCGCGCGCGGTCGCGAACAGCTGCTTCCAGCGGGGCACGTCGGTGCCACCCGGGCCGGGGCCGTCGGTCATCAACGTCTGCAACATCGCCATGGCATTGGAGCCCTTGCCATAGCGGCACGGCTCGACGTGGGTGTCCGACGTCGGGTGGATCGACGACGTGATCGCCACGCCGTGCGTCAGGTTCAGGTCGGGGTCGACCTCAAACTTGCCCGCGCCGACGATCGATTCTGAGTTGGTCCGGGTCAGCATGCCGAGCCGGTCCGACAACTTCGGCAGCTTGCCCTTGTCGCGCATCTTGAACAGCAGCCGCTGAGTGCCGTAGGTGCCGGCGGCCAGCACCAGATGCGTGGCGGTGAAGGTGCGCTTCTTTCTGCGCAGCATCCGGCCGGTGTGCACGGTCTTGACCTCCCACAGCCCGTCGGACCGCTGCTCGAATCCGGTCACCGTGGTCATGGGGTGCACTTCCGCGCCCGCCGACTCGGCCAGGTACAAATAATTCTTGACCAGCGTGTTCTTGCCGTTGTGACGGCAGCCGGTCATGCATTCGCCGACTTCGCGGCAGCCGGTGCGCGCCGGGCCTGCCCCACCGAAGTACGGGTCGGGCACCGTCTTGCCCGGTGTCTTCTTTCCGTCGGGCCCGAAGAAGACCCCGACCGGTGTCGGGACGAAGGTGTCGCCGATCCCCATGTCGTCGGCGACTTCTTTCATGATGCGGTCGGCGTCGGTGAATGTCGGGTTGCGGACCACGCCGAGCATCCGCTGCGCCTGCTGGTAGTGCGGCATCAGTTCGGCGCGCCAGTCGGTGATGTGCGACCACTGCTTGTCGGCGAAGAACGGCTCGGTCGGCACGTACAGCGTGTTGGCGTAGTTCAGTGATCCGCCGCCGACTCCCGCCCCGGCCAGGATCATCACGTTGTTCAGCAGGTGGATCCGCTGGATGCCGTAGCAGCCCAGCTTCGGCGCCCACAGGAACTTGCGCAGCCGCCAAGACGATTTCGCGAAATCCTTATCGGCGAAGCGTTGACCGGCCTCCAGGACACCGACGCGGTAGCCCTTCTCGGTCAACCGCAAAGCGGTGGTGCTGCCCCCGAATCCAGAACCAATGATCAAGACGTCGTAATCCGGCTTCATCGCACCATTATGAACTGACTGTTCGGTAATAAACCAGCGAGTCCGCCGGGCCGCGCCTACCGGCGACGAGGTGTTGTCGGCTGCTGGTGCGCTGTCAATAGCACTAGCGCTTATTGGATCGGATCCAGAATGCCAGATTCCGCTCAGATTTCTCCGTGAGGTTTTAAACTTCGTTCTCAGACGGCTATCAGCTACGAAAATCATCAAACAAGGGGGACCACTCAATGAACGCTCGCCGCATCACACTCACCCTGGGCACCGGTGCGGGTGCCCTGCTGGGCGCCGCGCTGCTTTCCGGGCTCACCAGCCCGCTGGCCTCCGCTGACGTCTTCAGCTTTGAGCCGATCCCACCCGCCGACTTCGCGGAACTCGGCGTGAACGTTTCCACAACGAACCCAGCGATCATCGCGACGTTGCCGGCCTTCGGCGGTTTAGGGACGGACACGGTCGGTTACGAGTTCCTGGCGAACGAAGACACCACCACCGGCACCTTCGAAACGCCCCTCTTAACGGGCACTACCACTGCGAACCCCGAGTTTGGGGAGGCGAGTGAACTCGTCAACACCTACAGCAACCCACTCTTCACCGACACCTCGACACAAATACTCGGCGTCTCACCTGACGCGCCGGCCGACGCGCCCGTCGACGGCACCACGACGGACACCATCCTGCTCGACCCCTCACTGCTGGGGAACGATTTCGGTGTTTTCTACGAGAGCATCCCGGGAGCGACCGCGACCGCCGTTCCCACCGTGACCACTGACCTCATCACCCCGTTCGGTGAAGTCCCGCTCGGCGGTGGGCTCGACTCGCTGCTCGGCAGCTTCGGGGACCTGTTCGGCGGGTTCTCGAGCATCTTCTGACGAACCCTGTGAACTAAGGAAACACCCCAAGTCGCCAACCGGCCTGGGGTGTTTGCTTGCAAGGGGCGCGACGCAGGCGCAAGCCTGCGCGTCGCAGTCGTCAGCTGCTGACCGTGAGCCCGACTTTCTGGAACTCCTTGAGGTCGCAATAGCCGGCCTTGGCCATCGACCGGCGCAGGCCACCAACCAGATTCAGCGAACCGAACGGATCGTCGGACGGGCCGCTCAGCACCTGACGCAGCGGCGGGCGTTCGCCGACGGCCACCTGAAGTAGCGCACCACGCGGCAGTGACGGGTGCGCGGCGGCGGACGGCCAAAACCACCCGTCGCCCAGCGCTTCGGCCGCCTCGGCCAGCGGCGTGCCGAGCACCACTGCGTCGGCGCCACAGGCGATCGCTTTGGCCAGCTCCCCCGAGGTGTGGATGTCGCCGTCGGCCAGCACATGCACGTAGCGGCCGCCGGTTTCGTCGAGGTATTCGCGCCGGGCGGCCGCAGCGTCGGCGATCGCGGTCGCCATCGGCACGCTGATGCCCAGCACTTCGTCGCTGGTGGTGACGCCGTTGGTAGAGCCATAGCCGACGATGACGCCGGCCGCGCCGGTGCGCATCAGGTGCAGGGCGGCGCGGTGGTCCAGGACGCCGCCGGCCACCACCGGCACGTCGAGTTCGGCGATGAACGTCTTGAGGTTTAGTGGTTCGCCGTCCGACGCGACCCGTTCGGCGGAGACGATGGTGCCCTGGATGACGAGCAGGTCGACGCCGGCGGCCACCAGCACCGGGGTCAGCGCCTGAGCGTTCTGGGGACTGACCCGCACCGCGGTGACGACCCCGGCGTCGCGGATGCGCGCCACCGCCGAGCCCAGCAGGTCGGGATCCAGCGGCGCGGCGTGCAGCTGCTGCAGCATGCGGATCGCCGCCGACGGTTCGGGCTCCTTCTCGGCGGCCTCGATGACCTGGGCGATTCTGGCGCCGACATCGGGGTGCCGCCCGATCAGGCCTTCGCCGTTGAGCACGCCCAGGCCGCCGAGGCGGCCGAGTTCGATGGCGAACTCCGGTGACACCAGCGCGTCGGTCGGATGCGCGATGACGGGGATCTCGAACCGGTAGGCGTCGAGCTGCCAGGCGGTGGAGACGTCCTGCGAGGATCGGGTGCGCCGTGACGGCACGATGTTGACGTCGTCGAGTTCATAGGTGCGCCGCGCGGTCCGGCCCATGCCGATCTCGACCATGTCAGGCATGCGACCGGCTCACCGCTCGTAGTAGTTGGGCGCTTCGACGGTCATCGTGATGTCGTGCGGATGACTCTCCTTGAGGCCCGCCGGGGTGATCCGCACGAACTGCGCCCGCTGCAGCGCTTCGATGGTCATCGACCCGGTGTACCCCATGGCCGCGCGCAGGCCGCCGGTCAACTGATGGATCACCGTCGACAACGGTCCCCGGAACGGAACCCGGCCCTCGATGCCCTCGGGCACCAGCTTGTCTTCAGAGAGGACGTCGTCGGCGAAGTAGCGATCCTTGGAGTAAGACTTGCCCAAGCCGCGTCCCTGCATGGCGCCCAGCGAGCCCATGCCGCGGTAACTCTTGTACTGCTTGCCGTTGACGAAGATCAGCTCGCCGGGCGCTTCGGCGGTGCCGGCCAGCAGCGAGCCCAGCATGGCCGTCGACGCGCCCGCGGCCAGCGCCTTGGCGATGTCGCCGGAGTACTGCAGGCCACCGTCGGCGATTACCGGCACACCCGCCGGGCCGCACGCCGCGACCGCTTCCAGAATCGCGGTGATTTGTGGCGCTCCGACCCCGGCGACCACCCGGGTGGTGCAGATCGACCCCGGTCCTACGCCGACCTTGACCGCGTCGGCGCCGGCGTCGACCAGAGCCGCGGCCGCCGACCTGGTCGCCACGTTGCCGCCGACCACTTCGACGCGGTCGCCGACCTCGGCCTTGAGCTTGCCGACCATGTCCAGCACCAGCCGGTTGTGCGCGTGCGCAGTGTCGACGACCAAAATGTCGACACCGGCGTCGACCAGGGTCATCGAGCGCACCCAGGCGTCCTCGCCGACGCCGACCGCGGCGCCGACCAGCAGGCGGCCGTCGCTGTCCTTGGTGGCCAGCGGATGTTGTTCGGTTTTGACGAAATCCTTGACGGTGATCAACCCGGTCAGCCGGCCGCGGCCGTCGACGATGGGCAGCTTCTCGATTTTGTGGCGGCGCAGCAATCCCAGCGCGGCGTCCGCGGTGACCCCCTCCTGCGCGGTGATCAGCGGAGCTTTGGTCATCACCTCGGCGACCCGCTTGGACTGGTCGACTTCGAAGCGCATATCGCGGTTGGTGATGATGCCGACCAGCTCACCGGAGCCGTCCACCACCGGCAGCCCGGAGATGCGGAATCGGGCGCACATCGCGTCGACCTCGGCCAAGGTGTTGTTCGGCCGGCAGGTGACCGGGTCGGTGACCATGCCGGCTTCGGAGCGCTTGACCGTCTCGACCTGTCCGGCCTGTTCGGCGACGGGCAGGTTGCGATGCAGCACGCCCATGCCGCCGGCCCGGGCCATGGCGATGGCCATCCGAGACTCGGTGACGGTGTCCATCGCCGAGCTGACCAGCGGCACCTTGAGCCGAATCTTCTTGGTGAGCTGGCTGGAGGTATCCGCGGTGGCCGGCACCACGTCCGAGGCGGCCGGCAACAGCAGGACGTCGTCGAAGGTCAGGCCGAGCATGGCCACTTTATGGGGATCGTCGCCGCCGGTCGGCACCGCCGGGTCGAACAAGCCACCCTCATGGAGGCCGGAGGCGGCGATCTGGTCGGCGCTGCCGTCGGGACGGGACATCAGGGAGCCTCCAAAGCAGCCAACGGAACCAGCGTCGAAACCGGCCTCAAAGCAAGGTGAGCAGAAGCTCATCCTATCGGCTCGCCGATCGATTCATCATGATCAGTATCGGCGCGGCCGAGCCGGACCGCGCCCGCCGCGTCCGCTGGCGTTACGGCTGCCGGGCTGCGTAATGTGAAGGGGTGCGTGACCACCTCCCCCCGGGTTTGCCGCCGGATCCCTTCGCCGAAGACCCGTGCGATCCCTCGGCGGCCCTCGATGCCGTCGAGCCGGGCCAGCCGCTGGACCCGCAGGAGCGGACCGCGGTCGAAGCCGACCTGGCCGACCTTGCGGTGTATGAAGCCCTGCTGGCGCACCGGGGCATCCGAGGACTGGTGGTTTGCTGCGATGAGTGCCAGCAGGATCACTACCACGACTGGGATATGCTGCGCGCCAACTTGTTACAGTTGCTGATCGACGGCACCGTGCGCCCGCACGAGCCGGCCTACGACCCTGAGCCGGACGCGTACGTGACGTGGGATTACTGCCGCGGTTACGCCGATGCCTCCCTCAACGAGGCGAGCTATGAGGCGGGGTCCGACGCCGAGGGGTATCCCGGCCTGCGCTGAGCCGCAATGTATTAGCCCGCGGGTCCGGGCGCATCGCCGTTGTCAGGTGCGGAGTCGTCGGGATCGGGCGCCGGCATCGGGGCCGATGCCGGGGCGGGCGGCAACGTCGCGTCCGGGTCGTGGCTGCTGACCTTCGCATTCAACTCGTTCACCTGGTCGATCAGGTTCTGTTTGCGGCTGGTGTCGTTCACGTCCTGCAGCGTGTCGTTGACCGCAGCCAGCCGGTCCTGAGCCTGCTGCCACTCACCCTGGGCGATCATCTGCTGGACTTTGGCGAGTTCGGTCTTGGCGGCCAACTCGATCTGGTCGTCGTGCACCGACGGCGCTTCCCCGAACAGCAGCGTGTGCACGCTGTAGAGCGAGTCACCCGGTTGTGCGTCACCGATCATGACACCGAATCCACCGAAAGCCAGGACCGCGGCGGCGACCGACCCGGTCAGCGCCATGCCGCGGCGGCGAAGCCGGCGGGCCGCCAGACCGCTTTCCAGCGCCGCGCTGGCGTCCTCCTCGGACACCAGCGCGCTGGCTGCAGGCCACCTCAGCTCGTCGCGCCATTGAACGAGCAGGGCGGCGAGCTCGTCGTCGCCGGAATCGGCGAACTCGGCCGATCGGCCCGCGCCGACCAGGTCGAAGAACCGGTCGGTGTTGCCCAGCACATCCAATCCCGGCACGTCCGACGGGCTACCACTGTGATCAGACATAATCTCGCCTCGCTGCGATGATCTCGGACTTCAATTTCGCCAGGGCCCGGTGCTGAGCCACCCGGACTGCTCCTGGGGTGGTGCTCAGCGCACTGGCGGTTTCTTCGGCGCTGAGCCCGACGACGACGCGCAGGATGACGATTTCGCGCTGCGCCGCGGGCAGCACCTCGAGCAATTCGCTCATCCTGCTGGTCGAGTCGGCTTGGACGGCCAACTGCTCCGGGCCCGGCTCGTCGGCCGGTCGTTCGGGAACCGAGTCGGCGAAGCGGGAGAAATCGCGGGCGGCGGCACGATGCGCGTCCGCCACCTTGTGCGCAGCGATGCCGTAGACGAACGCCAGGAAGGGGCGCCCCTGGTCGCGGTAGCGCGGCAGCGCCGTGATGGCGGCCAAGCACACCTCCTGCGCCACGTCGTCGGCCGAAAACCCGCCTCGCTCCGCCGTGCCGATTCGCGCGCGGCAGTATCGAAGCACTATCGGTCGGATGAACTCCAGCACTTCCCGGAGCGCGCTTCGATCGCCTGCCACCGCCTCAGCGACGACATCGTCGAGACGTTCTCCTTGAATTGTCATCGACGACGGTCTCTCCAACGTTACGAAGCGGATACATCCCGGCGCAGCGATCCGAATCGACAATAACGGCCTATCAGCGGTTTACGTGGTAGCGCGCGACCAGTTTCCTCCGGCGCGGCGAACCTGGTCCGCGCAGCTGTCCCGCACGGTCTGCACAGCTGGGGCGGAGTGGGTGGCACTTCCGATGTCCAGGAGCAGGCAGGCCAGCGCCCAGCGCAGCGGTGTAAGTCCGAGCCGGCCGGCGTCCTCGAGCGCCGTGTCACCGATGCGGCGAGCCCGGTCGAGGTGGCCGACGCTGCACAGCGCAGCGGCCAGGATCATGACGCTTTTAACCCGATGTCGCTCCGACACGGCGCCGGCCATCGGCGTGGCGGCCAGCTCGGCCGCCGCTTCGGCATGCCGCACGGCGGCCTCCCCCGCTCCGGTGGCCATCGCCAGCTCGGCGGCGACCCAGTTCCGTCGCACCGCTAGCCGCTGCGCGGAATCCTGCTCCACCCGGCTCAGCAGCGTCGCCGCAGCATCGAAGCGCCCGATTCCCAGCGCATCGGCTGCCAGGCCGATCAACGCGTCGGCGCGAGCCTCCGCATCCGCGCCGGCCAGCGTCAAAGCTCGCCCATCCCAACGCCGGGCCGACCGGTGCCAGCCGAGCTGACGCAGGAACGACCCGTGCGTGCTGTGTGCCAAGGAAACCACGCCGCCGGCGGGAGTGCTGCGAAGGAGTTCTTGCAGATCAGCGCGGGCACTGCCGTACCGGCCCTGCCCGCCGGCCGCCACGGCGCGCAGCCAGTGCTGGTGCGGGGTGCTCGCCGTCGGCAGCGGCCAGCAGCCCGGTTGGCCGCCGAAAGCGGCGGCAGTTAAAGTCGCCTCGATCATCGCGGGGTGTCACTCGGCGGAAGCACAGTAGTTAAAATCTTGTGGTCTCTAAGTTACGGCGATATTAAACGCCAGCGGGCAGCTCTGATAATTGTGGTCAGATCGTCGGTCTCACCTCAACCGCGCAATCTCGAATCGCCCCACGTCGCGGCCCACATTCGGACGTTTGCCATTCGCCAACGAGCCGTGAACGCGACGTAAATTCGCTTCTCACCGTTGGCTATTCGACCGCTCGGGCGCGAGTTGACTCAATTTCGGAAGCGTGTCTACGTTAAGTGCTGAAGAGTAGTCACCGATGACATCGCTCGAAACGGTTGCGCGACGTATGCGTTCGCAACTCGACCCTGAGATGGGCATGTAGAGAGGGATTTCATATGCCACAGCCGGAGCAACTCCCGGGGCCTAACGCCGATATTTGGGAATGGCAGCTGCAAGGCCTCTGCAGGGGTGTCGACTCGTCGGTGTTCTTCCACCCCGACGGCGAGCGCGGCCGGGCCCGTCTGCAACGCGAGCGACGCGCGAAGGAGATGTGCCGTCGCTGCCCGGTCATTCAGCAGTGCCGCACGCACGCGTTGTCGGTCGGCGAACCGTACGGCATCTGGGGTGGGCTGTCGGAAACCGAACGCGAACTGTTGCTCAAGCGCGACATCGGGCGCAGCATCCGCCGCACCGCCTGACCGCGCTTCCTACCCGTCCTCCCGTCCGTGCCGGATCAGTCGGGCGGCATGCTCTTGTTCGTCCAATCGGACGCGTCCCGGCGCGTTGAACTCTGCTCGCCATGCGGTGAGCCGGCCATCGGGACCCGTCAACCGGCCGGTGCCCAGCGCTTCGCCGATCAGGAAGCGAACGCGCCGCTCGTTGGCCGGTTCGGTGGCGAACAGCACTCGCAGCGTGACGGTTTCGCCCGTGCGGAATGTTCGGGCGTGGTGTGGCGCAAGCGGACATGGGGGTGGGTGGTCCCAATGCCCGCACAGCGCGGCGGTGATCGCGCCGCCGAGCGCGTCGGGATTGCCGCCGGGCCGCATCGTCACCACCGCGTCGTGGGCATAGGCCTGGCGGTCCACAGCGGCCGATGCTAGCCGCGGATTCGTCGTGTGTCCGAAGCGCCCGTCGGCTACCCGGGAGCGACCTAGAATTCCTACGTGTTCGAAGTCCCCGAAACCCGATACGCGAAATCGGGCGACGTGAACATCGCCTACCAGGTCGTCGGCGAGGGACCCTTCGACCTCATCCACGTGCCACCGTTCATTTCCAACCTCGAGCTGCAATGGGAGGACACCGTCGAGCGGAGGTACTTCGAGCGTCTCGCGTCGTTCTCCCGGCTGATCATGTTCGACAAGCGTGGTACCGGCCTGTCCGACCGGGTTGCCGTAGCGACCCTCGAAGAACGGATGGACGATCTGCGTGCGGCGCTGGACGCTGTCGGTTCGCACCGGGCGGCGGTGTACGGAAGCTCCGAAGGCGGTGCGCTTTCCGTTATCTTCACCGCGACCTATCCCGACCGGGTGTCGGCACTCGTCCTTTACGGCGCGTACCCGAGGATGACCTGGGCGCCCGACTACCCGGACGGCATACCCGACGAGATGTGGGACGAGGGTCTGCGTCACCTCGAGGAGAATTGGGGTCGTGGCGGGGACGGCGGAATTCCGCTCTACGCCTTGACACCAGACCGCGTGGACGATCCCGTCTACCGCAAGGCACACGGACGATGGGAGCGACTATCGGCGAGCCCGGGCGCCGCGGTCGCGATCCAGCAGATGATCCGCTACCTGGATGTCCGCGACCTCTTGCCCGCGATCCGGGTGCCGAGCCTCGTTGTGTACCGAACCGCTGATGTCCTGCACGCAGTGGGTAGCCGCTATATGGGTGCGCATATCCCCGGCGCCAAGATCGTCGAACTTCCTGGCAATGAATACTTTCCGCATCTCGGAGACCAGGATTCGGTCGTCGACGAGATCGAGGAATTCCTCACCGGCGTTCGTCCCGTGCACGCCCCGGACCGCGCTTTGGCGACTGTGCTGTTCACCGACATCGTGTCCTCGACCGAGCGCGCCACCGTGCTCGGCGACGACGCGTGGACCCAGGTGCTGGACCGCCATGACGCCCTGGTCGTGAGAGAGGTCGAGCGCCATCGCGGCCGCAGGATCAAGACGACGGGTGACGGCATGCTGGCGACCTTCGACGGCCCTGCGCGCGCCGTGCGGTGCGCACAAGCGATCTGCGCGGGCGTTCGGTCGCTGGGCATAGAAGTGCGGGCCGGCCTTCACACTGGTGAGATCGAGCTACGGGGTGACGACATCGGTGGCATCGGCGTTCATATCGGCCAACGCGTCTCAGCGCTGTCCGGGCCGGGTGAGGTTCTGGTGTCCTCGACGGTCAAGGACTTGGTAGCCGGCTCCGGAATAACGTTCGCCGATCGGGGATTCCATGTCCTCAAGGGGTTGCCCGACGAATGGCGGATCTTCGCCGCGGAGAACTGAAACGGTGTCAGCCGCTCGCGCACGGTCTGGTTTCCAGCTGTTGCAGCACGGACCCGAAGCGTGACGCCATCTGTGCACCTCTTCGACCGTTGGTGCGAGAAGCCAGGCAGGGGTGCTTAAGTCGAGATTGTGAAATCCATTGTTGTGTTGCTCCGCGACACCGTCGTGGTTCGGATCGTGGTTGCGGTCGTGCTCGGAGTGGCCGTCGCCATAGGGCTGGGTAACACCGTCGGCTGGCGATTCGCGCTTGCCGGTTGGGTGGTTGCCGCCAGTGTCTATGTGGTGTGGACGCGGCTCATTCTGGGCGGGATGGATGCGGATCAAACCTGTAGATATGTGACCAAGGAAGACCCCACCCGGTGGGCAGCCGACGCGGTCATCGTTTCGGCCAGCATTGCGAGCCTCGGCGGGGTGGGTTACTTGGTGGCTGCGACGTCGCGCTCGGGTCCGGAAGCATTCGAAGCCGCCGTCGTCGGGATCCTGACAGTCGCGGCATCCTGGTTTGCCGTGCACACCTTGTTCACCGTGCACTACGCGCGGCTCTACTACTCCGATGAGCCAGGCGGGATCAACTTTCACGACCCGGAGCCACCGCGGTTTAGGGACTTCGCTTATGTGGCGTTTACCGTCGGCATGACATACCAGGTATCCGACACCGAGATCGGCTTGACTTCGATCAGGGCGACGGTATTGCGTCAAGCGCTGCTGTCCTACCTGCTCGGCGCGGTCGTCCTGGCGGTCACCATAAATCTGATCGCCGGACTTGGCTCCAAGGTCTGATCACGCCGCGGGCGGTCATCGGCAGGCACTTGAGCCAGGCCATGCAGACCAATTCCCGGCGCGCGCGGCGGGGGGACCTTACTGTTCTGACGTGCAGACTCTGCTCTTCCGACTCGGCCTGGTCTTGTTTTTGCTCGGACTGTTCACCGGCTTCGCCGTGCCGGCTTTGAAAAACCCGCGCATGGCGCTGTCGAGCCACCTCGAGGGAGTCCTCAACGGCATGTTCCTCGTGCTGCTCGGTCTGCTGTGGTCGCATGTCCACCTGCCGAGCGCATGGGGACTTGCGGCGGTAGTGCTTATCGTCTACTCCGCCTACGCGAATTGGCTGGCAACGCTGCTGGCGGCGGCGTGGGGTGCCGGCCGCAGACTCGCGCCGATCGCTGCGGGCGACCACGAGGCCGCAGCGGCGAAAGAAGGCATGGTCCGCTTCTTATTGATCTCCCTAGCGGTGTCGATAGTGGTCGGCGTGGGGATCGTCATTGCCGGGATCCGATGACGAGCGTCCGAGGGCATCCGCCCAGAAGGAGATGCCTCGGGCCACGAGAGCCGGGCCCTGATCGCAATCCGGCCTGCTCCGGCCCGCTCAACAGTCACCTGTGCGCGAACTCAGCCAGTCGGGCATCGACGACCGCGCGATCTGGTTCCGCGTACGCCTTCTGATCGCGTTTGTTGACCCATGCGAGGACCGGGCAACGCGCTACCGGTCCGTTCACCGCTTCCAGCTGTTCGATGCGCTTGCCGGTCCTCGCCTCGCGAAGTTCGATGTTGTACTGCACGGCGTAGAAGTCAACGGCAACGTGTTCGCCGGGGTCGGCCTCCATGTCGCAGGTGAGTGACTTCACCTCGGTGCCCGATTTACGGCTAAGGCAGGCAACAACATTGGCCGATTGGAAGTCGTCGCGATTCACCCGGTAATCGGCATGGGAGTCAAGTGTCAGTTCGCTCCAGTAGTCCGATGAGAATCGGCTCAGTGCGTTCGGCTCGTCCCTTAGGAAAACAGCGATCTTGTACGGCTTCTGGTAGGTGGCGCGTTCGTGATTGACCCGCCATCGCACACCACATGGAGGTCCGAGATCGAGGTGGCCTTTTTCGTTTCGCCGCGCCCGTCGAGCCCATCGCGGGTCAAATAGAACCCGACTAGGGCCACCGGTACAAGCACGACGACCGCCGCAAACGCGAGCCCAACGACCAGCACCACCTTGATTCTGCGCGGCATCGCCGCCGGCGGTGGGTACGACGGAGGCCATGACGGCGGGTACCGCGGTGGTTGCGGCGGCCACTGCTGTGGATAGCTCACCTCGTTCCCCCACCTCCTGGTGCGGCCAGCGTAGCAATCGGCGCGAAAGTCGTCGCCGGTGTCGCACACGGCTACACAGGAATTGCTTCCGTTCAGGCACTGCTGACGATGGCGCCATGTCCGTGCTCCGTCTTTTGCGCTTGTCTACGCCAGCAGCTGGTGACGCGAGAAGCATGCCGCCTCAGCCGAGGCGGTGCTGACCGGTGAGCACCGCGTTGAGGCCGAACACTCGCACCGCTGCTGACTTACCCTTCAGCGCATGAGATCCCAGATCCGTGAGTCCGGGCGGACGAAGGACCAAAGAGTCGACGGTGTGGTGGGTGAGGAGGATTTCGTCGCCGGTCGTCTTGGTGAGCTGTTCGACGCGGGCGGCGACGTTGACTGTGTCCCCGATCAAAGTGAACTCCAGCTTGCTTCCGCCGCCGATTGTGCCGGCGATCACCTTGCCGGTGTTGATTCCGATGCCGATTCGCAGCGCGCCGCCAAACTGGTCGGCAACGAGACGGTGAATCAGCACAGCGGCTTTCACCGCGGCACCAGCATGGTCCGAAAGATCATTGGGAGCGCCGAAGACCGCCAAAGCGCCGTCGCCGAGAAACTTGTTGACATGTCCACCGGCGTCGACCACGGCAGGCACCACGATTTCGAACAGCGCGTTGAGGCGAGCGACCGTGTCCTCGGCGGTGTTCGCCTCGGCGAACGGGGTGAAATCCCGGATGTCGACGAACATCACCGTCACCAGACGGCGCTCCCCGGTGAAGATGTCGTCACCCTGCTGAAGGAGCCGCGCGGCCAGGGCGGGGTCGACGTAGGTTCCGAACGCCGCTTGAAGTCGTTGCCGCTCAGCCAAACCCGATTGCATGCGGTTGAACGACGCCGCCAGCGCGCCGAGGTCATCGTCCTGAACCACCGGCAGGCGTCTGGTGTAATCGCCGGCCGCGACACGGTCAGTTCCTTCGGCGAGATCACGGATCGGCCGCAGAGACGGTGACAGCGTGGTGCCCAGAGTGATCGGCACCGCGAAACAAACCGTCAATGCCAACCCGATGCCGAGGTCAAGCAACGGCACCTCGCTGGCCGGCTTCACGACGGCGCCCAGCATGGCGCTTCCGACGGCGAAAACGAAGATCGCTGAGAGCACCGAAAGGTTCGACCAGGCAGCAAAAGTCGGTCGAGCGCGCGGAAGCGTATCACCCACCCCGGTGTCACCGGCGATGGCAACTCTGGCCGGCCGCAGCGTAGCTTCGATGAAGCTGTGCACAGCGATGAACGAGACACCGAGTCCTATGGCGCCGCCCAGAACTCCGTATTGAATGACCCGGCTCCCCCGCGCGCCGGCGATCGCACCGACAAGCAGAAGGAGCGCAGCCGTGCAGACCGGGCCTGCACCCAGCCCTCGAACGACCGCTGCACGAGCCGACGTATAGGTAGCTTGCAGTGCCATCACGCCGGGGACGTCCTGGCCGGCGGCCCACCGCTCAACGGGCCTAAACGTGAGATTGCCCGGCAAAATCAGCACGTACGCCAGCACCATTACGGCGCCAACGGTAACGACCGTCGCCTCGCCGTAGTGACCCGACCGTTCGAACGCGACAACGATGAGCGACCACGCGAGGTAGGGCGGCAGGATGATGGCGAACGATACCCCGTAGAGCACCCACGAGTACCTCGACGGGTAACGATCCCACGCCCACTGCCAGATGCGATCCATGCCGCGAGACTAAACCGGCCGCAACCGTCGAACTGCAGTTCTGGGATGGACCCGACCAACAACGAAATACGGGCTCGGCCTCTTTTCAGGCTTGTCCACGACCGCCGTCTCGTTAATCGACGGCGTACCTCTGCATCGAGAGGATGGCCTGCGCGGTCGGCGCGTTAGCTGCGGGCGCGCGCAATGAGCAGATGATGCGGGACCGCTGCGTCATCAAGGCGACGCTGCTCAACCTCGTCGAAGCCAGCATCCGTCAAGGCGGCAACTACCTCCGGGATCGGGCGGAGCCTGAATCCGTATGCGGTGAAAGGCAAACCGGCCATCGCAACAGGATCACCGACTCCTAGCACTGCTCGGCCGCCGGGCCGGAGGACTCGGGCCAGTTCGCGACACGCGGCCTCAAGATCGTCAACGAAGTACAGAGTGTTGACTGTGATCGCTGCGTCCAGCGATGTGTCTTCGAGCGGTAACGCAGCGAGCGACCCCCTGCAAAGCCTCAGTGAGCCGGCCGCGATCTGCGTGGCGAAGCGCGACTGGGCGCGCCTCAGCATGTCCTCCGCGACCTCTACCCCGTATGTGGTCCCGTGCTGGCCGACCCGCTGTAACAACAGCTCCAGACCTGAACCGCCACCAAAGCCGATGTCCGCTACGGAGTTCCCGGCTGAGGCGGCCGCTGCATCGACGGCCCCGGCCACCGCCCGTCGGTTGCCACGATTAAGAAGCCGGGCTACGCCGCGACCGACGAGACCGTGGGGGCGGCCGAGTTGCGCAGCAACCGCTGCCAACATCCGCCCGCGTAACCCGGTCACCGTATACCTCGGAACTAATCGTCAAAGCTGGTCGGCTCTCATCGTGGCACGGACGACGGTGTCGTTGCGCGACTTCCGCAGGTAAGCGAGCAAGTGCACTCCGCGGTCGCATCGTGACAGGTAAACCATTGCGACCACACGCGGCTAATCGTCGCGCCGGCGGCGGTTCCGAAAATGCGGACCCACGGAAGTGCATCCGCCCAGTGAGACTGGTTCGCCCCCCGGCGGGCTTGTCGACCACCGCCGTCTTGGTGGTGCAGGATTGCAGCCGTGCAGTCGCGGACGCACGCGAGATCGACGTTTTGCAGAGGAAGATCGAGAGGGGCTCTGTAAAACGTCGGGTTGAGCGAAGACCATGCGGCCACATGACGGGGTGCTCACTTCTGGTGCCTTCAGTGAGCGTGCGGCGGCGGCCACCGGCGGGTGTAGGGCACCGAGCTTTTGTTTGTCTTGACGCCCGCGCCAGCGATGGCGGCACACCGTTGAGTCCTCGGCTGAACACGTTGCACCGCTGAATACGTCAGTGGCCGATCTTCCATGGGTCGGTGGCGATCAGGTGAGTCCTTTCCAGGGCCGCAACTCGGTGCGGGTGGGCCTTCTTCTGGTAGTCGGGGCTGCTTGCCATAGCTAGAAAGGCCTCCCGTGACGGGTAGCGGACCACAGCGATGGCGTCCCACCACGCCTCGTCGACGTCACCAGCCACGACGTGGCTTGCGTCTCCCGCGTACAAGACAGTGGCTCCCACGGATTCGAGGAAAGGTTGAACCTGTTCGGCGTAGCGGCGATAGTTTTCAGCGCCATCGGGACCGAACCTCAGCAAGTTGACCATGACGACTGGCTCATGGTTTTGAGCGGCAGCCGACAGCAAGGCGGCCCTCTGGATTTCGTTGGGTTCGATGCCGGCCACGTCTGATCCATCCTGTCTGTCGAAGTCGCGGGCGATTATGCCGCACCGCGGCAGTTACACCTCGGCGAGGACGCCGAGCGCGGCCGTGACAGTGGTCGTCGGCCTCCACAGCAGGCTTGTCGACCACCGCCGTCTCGGATGTGGTCGAAATTACGCGAGTTTAGTCAAGGTGAGCATCGCCACGTCGTCGATTGGTGAAACGCGACCACAGACGGGGACTCCGTTGCTGGACCTGGTGCGGGTGCCGGTGCGGGTCTCCGAAATCCATTCATAGGTAGTACTGCCGGGTACGAAGCTTCCGTCTGGGCATATGACCTGAGCCAAACTGAAAGTCCATTCTCCCGTTGTCGATGACACCTGTGCCTGGCGAGTTCCTCCGAAGAGGCTACTTGTAACATTGAGGCAAGTGGATCCGCAGGGAGTAATGGTCCAGGTGGAGAACTGCAGGTCGTTAGGTGATTGAGCCGTGTAGGTACCACTCATTTCATCCGCAGGATCCGCCCAGATTGGGCTAGCTGCCGCGACAGCGACACCGGCGAACACAGCTGCTGCGGTGATCCCTTGCAGAATGGCCATGGTCTTGATCCTCTTGCAGTAGCGAATAAACCGCTTGATGCAGGGGATTACCACACGGCAGGCGGGGCGGTAGCGGTATTGGGCAAATTTCCACCTGCCCGATGGATCTGGGCGCTGAATAGTTGTGCCACTGCGTTAGCAGCAAGCTGCGAAGGGGCCGGCGGCTACCACTGGCGAGTGCCGATCTGCTGCTAGATGCACTCCTTGCCGGACAGTACCAACAGACGAGAGAACCCCCGGCGGTCAAACCAAGGGTTCTTCGTCCAGTCTGTTTTAGTGCGCGTGGCCGTGGTGATGGCCGGCGTGGTCGTCGGCGTCCGCTGGCTTGTCGACAATCGCGGTCTCGGTGGTCAGCACCATCCGCGCCACCGACGCGGCGTTGAGCACCGCGGACCGGGTCACTTTTACCGGGTCGACGATGCCTTCCGCGGCCAGATCGCCGTAGCTCAGCGTGGCCGCGTTCAAGCCGTGCCCGCTGGGCAGCTCGGTGACCTTGTTGACCACCACGGCACCGTCCAGCCCGGCGTTGGACGCGATCCAGTACAGCGGAGCGCCCAGCGCCTGGAAGAACACGTCCACGCCGAGGACCTCGTCACCGCTCAGCGACGCGCGCAGGTCGGTCAGCGCCTGGCGAGCCTGAATGAGTGCGGCTCCACCGCCTGCGACGACGCCCTCCTCGACCGCGGCCTTGGCGGCGGCCACTGCATCCTCGACACTTTCCTTGCGTTCCTTGAGCGCGGTTTCGGTGGCCGCGCCGACTTTGATGACGGCGACCCCGCCGGCCAGCTTGGCCAGCCGCTCCTCGAGCTTCTCGCGATCCCAATCGGAGTCGGTGGTTTCGATTTCCGAACGCAGCTGCTTGGCACGGTCAGCAATCGCCTCGGCACTGCCGCCGCCTTCGATGATCACAGTGTCGTCTTTGCTCACCACGACGCGCCGGGCCGAGCCCAGCACCTCCAAACCCACCTCGCGCAACACCAGGCCGACATCGGGGTTGACGACGTGCCCCCCGGTGACCACGGCGAGGTCCTCGAGGAACGCTTTTCGCCGGTCACCGAAGAACGGCGCCTTGACCGCTGCGGCCTTGAGGGTCTTGCGGATCGCATTGACCACCAGCGTCGACAACGCCTCGCCTTCGACGTCCTCGGCGATGACCAGCAACGGCTTACCCGATTCGGCCACCTTCTCCAGCAGCGGCAGCAGGTCGGGCAGCGAGCTGATCTTGTCGCGGTGCAGCAGGATCAGGGCGTCGTCGAGGACGGCCTCCTGGGAATCGAAGTCGGTGACGAAGTATGCCGAGATGAAGCCCTTGTCGAAGCCGACGCCCTCGGTGAACTCCAGCTCGGTGGAGAGCGTCGACGATTCCTCGACACTGACCACCCCGTCGTGACCGACCTTGCTCATCGCCTCACCGACCAGCCCGCCGATTTGCTCGTCGCGCGAGGACACGGTGGCGACCTGCGCGATGGCGTTCTGGTCCGACACCGGTGCGGCCGCCGCGAGCAGCGCTTCGGACACCGCGTCGGCGGCCTTGCTGATCCCCGAACCCAGCGCGATCGGGTTGGCGCCGGCGGCGACGTTGCGCAGCCCGGCCCTGATCAACGCCTGCGCCAGCACGGTCGCGGTGGTGGTGCCGTCACCGGCCACGTCGTTGGTTTTGGTGGCCACAGACTTCACCAGCTGGGCGCCCAGATTCTCGAACGGATCCTCCAGGTCGATCTCGCGGGCCACCGTCACCCCGTCGTTGGTGACAGTGGGGCCGCCGAAAGCTTTGGCCAGCACCACATGCCGGCCTCGTGGGCCCAATGTCACCCGCACCGTGTCGGCGAGCTTGTCCACACCGGCCTGCATGGCGTTGCGTGCGGTTTCGCTGAACTCGATCTGCTTGCTCATAGGTCTTCCCTCGCCTGCTGATTCCGACCAAAGTGCGCCGCCCCGGTAATCGCCCACGTGTCGACGTGGGGATCGCCGGGGCGGTACACGCCGCTAGATTTTCGGCGGCGACCCGCGGCACCCGGCTTCGCCGAGTTTGCGATCGCCTCGGACTACTTGTTGACGACGGCCAGCACGTCGCGGGCCGACAGGATCAGGTACTCCTCGCCGTTGTACTTGATCTCGGTGCCGCCGTACTTGCTGTAGATGACGGTGTCGCCTTCGGACACATCGAGCGGGATCCGCTTCGCGCCGTCGTCGTCCCACCGGCCGGGGCCAACGGCGACGACGGTGCCTTCCTGCGGCTTTTCTTTGGCGGTGTCAGGGATGACCAGACCGGACGCGGTCGTGGTTTCGGCCTCGTTGGCCTGTACGAGGATTTTGTCCTCGAGTGGCTTGATGTTCACGCTCGCCACGATGGAGCCTCCACTTGATCGATTGGGGTCCGCGGCTGTTTGCCGCGAACTTAGGCGGGACCGGGGCCAGCCCGGAACCGTGATACCAGGTGTTCGGCATCCGTCCGTGCCCACGCGTCGTCGTCGCGGGTGCCGACGCAGGGGTTGTCCGATTGCCACCTAGCACTCTATACATGCGAGTGCTAGCACTCAAGATCGCCCCGGTGCTTTCTGGCTCCCCCGCCGCGAACGCGCACACCGGTACGCCTCGCGGCGGAGTGCCGCGGCCGAACACGCCCGCTCGCGCCACGAACGCGGTCAGCTGACCTGGGCTTTCACCACCGGCAAGCCGGGGTCGGTGGCCACATTCAGCGGCGACGGGGCTGCCCCGGCCGCCACCAGCGCCGCGGCGAATCCGGCGATCATCGCGCCGTTGTCGGTGCACAGCCGCGGACCGGGAATCCGCAACGCCAGGCCGGCGCCGGTGCAACGCTGCGCCGCCAGCTCACGCAGCCGCGAATTGGCCGCCACTCCGCCCGCAATCAGCAGGGTCGAGACACCCAGATCCTTGGCGGCCCGCACCGCTTTTCTGGTCAGAACGTCGGCAACGGCCTCTTGGAAGCCGGCGGCGATATCGGCGGGCGCCGCGTCCGGATGGGTTTCGACGTACCGCGCGACCGCGGTCTTGAGCCCGGAGAAGCTGAACGCGTAGGGGTCGTCGAACGGTCCGGTCATTCCGCGTGGGAAGACGATGGCTTCCGGGTCGCCGGTGCGTGCCAGGTCATCGAGCACCTTCCCGCCCGGATAACCCAGGCCCAGCAGTCGCGCGACCTTGTCATACGCCTCCCCGGCGGCGTCGTCGAGGGTGCTGCCCAGTTCGGTGATCGGCTCGCCCAGCGAACGCACATGCAACAGGTGCGTGTGGCCGCCGGACACCAGCAGCGCCACGCACTCGGGCAGCGCCCCATGCTGAAAGACGTCGGCGGCCAGGTGACCGCCGAGGTGGTTGACGGCGTAGAACGGCACGTCCCACGCGGCTGAATATGCTTTGGCCGCAGCGACTCCCACCATCAAAGCCCCCGCCAGACCTGGCCCCACGGTGGCCGCGACCACGTCGGGCTTCGACACCTCCGCGGCCGCCAGCGCCCGGCGCATGGTCGGGCCCAGCGCCTCGAGGTGCGCCCGCGACGCAACCTCGGGGACCACACCGCCGAAGCGGACGTGTTCGTCGACGCTGGAGGCCACCTCGTCGGCCCGCAACGTGACGGTGCCGTCAGCATCGAGCACAGCGATGCCGACACCTGTCTCGTCACAAGACGTTTCGATTGCCAGCACAACCTTCTTGGTCGTCACACCATCCACTACGGGGCCTCCCGCCGCATGGTGTAGGCGTCGGCACCGCTGATGCGGTAGTAGCGCCGACGCAGCCCCACATTGACAAACCCCACACTGCGGTACAGCGCAATCGCCGCTGAGTTGTCGGTGCGGACCTCAAGGTACACAGCACCGCCGGCGGCGAAGTTCAGTAGTTCGGTGAGCAGCCGGCGCCCGATGCCCCGGCCCTGATACGCCGGGTCCACGCCGATGGTGTGCACCTCGTATTCGAACGGCGGCGTGCGGCCCAACCGCGAGATGCCGGCGTAACCGACCAGCGTCTGGCCGATCCGCGCCGCCGCGTAGTGATTGTGCGAACTGGCCAATTCCCGGTGAAAGGCCGGCGCCGGCCAAGGATCGTCGCCGGGAAACAGCTGGGACTCCAACTCCGCGCACCGGCCCGCATCGGCGGCGGTCAGTGCATCAATAGTCACCGTCAACCGCGACGTCTTGGCGTCCGGGCGGCGCAGATACAGCGGCACCAGCGGCTGCGGGGTCATCGACCAGTCGCCTACGGCTGCAACCAAACCGGCTACGGTCGGGAAACCCGGTCCGACGTAGGGAAGGTTGAACAGTGCGGCGTGCTCCGGTGACCCGGCCACTGCTTCCGCAGCACCTACATCGACCGCCGTTGGCGTGCTGACCGCCGGGCCGTCGATGCGCGCGCCGTCGGTGTAACGGGCCCAGTACACTTCGCGTCGCCGGGCGTCGGTGACCACCAGCGTCTGACCGGTGGTCTGTCCGCCTATCGCGTCCAAGCTGCACACCCCGTACACCGGCAGATTCAGCGCATGCCCGTAGGCGGCCGCGGTCGCCATACCCACCCTCAGACCGGTGAACGGTCCCGGGCCGCATCCCACCACTACCGCCTCGAGGTCGCCCATCTTCAACCCGGCATCGTCGAGCGCCCGCACCACGTTTGGGGTGAGCTGTTCTGCATGCGCCCTGGGGTCGAGGGTGACCCGCTCGGCCAGAACGTCGAGGCCCTCGCCGCAGAGCACGATTCCCGCGGTGACGGCCGGGGTGGCGGTATCGAGGGCCAGCACCACCGTGCCCGCCACGGCGCGGTTCACCTGCCCCAACGCCATGTCGCGATCCGGACGTCGGAGTCCAGCGTGCGCTCCAGGCGCACGTCGAGGTGGCGCTCAGACAGCCGTTCAGCCAGGCCCTCGCCCCACTCCACCACGACAACCGCCTCCGCGAGATCGGTGTCGAGGTCCAGCGAATCCAGCTCGGCCAGCAGATCCGGACCGCTGCGGTCCAGCAATCGGTAGAAGTCGACATGAATCATCGCCGGCGCGTCGATCTGCCGCGCTGGGTGGACGCGGGCCAGCACGTATGTCGGCGAGGTCACCGGTCCTTCGACATCCAGAGCTTCGGCGATTCCTTTGGCCAGCATTGTTTTTCCAGCGCCGAGCGGCCCGGAGAGCACCACCA
This sequence comes from uncultured Actinomycetota bacterium, assembly GCA_963767765.1. Classification (GTDB taxonomy): domain Bacteria; phylum Actinomycetota; class Actinomycetes; order Mycobacteriales; family Mycobacteriaceae; genus Mycobacterium. The sequence continues at coordinate 796,815 of CAVYEX010000003.1, forward strand.
CGTCACCTGCGCGCAGCGATTCAGCCAGTCGCGACCCCAGGGCGATCGTGTCCTCGACGCAGGACAACGTCGCCGTCGTGACTGCTGGCGATCGCAAGCGCGGCGTAGCCGGGCGCGGCGGGTCGCCACGCGACCAACTTCGGCATTCAGGCACGGCGCCTACTGCGCTCACGCCACCGTCGGGTTAGGGCGGCCAATCGTTTCGGTGGCGTCGCCCGCTTGACCAGGCGAACCAGTCCGTCGTTGATCGGGTCGGGCTTGCCCAGCAACGCCAGATGGCCGGCGCCGTCGACGATGACCAACTCCGAGTGCGGCAAGGCCGCGGCCATGGTGCGCGAATGATCGGCCGGGGTCACCAGGTCGTGTTCACCGCAAGCCACCAGGGTCGGGATTTTCGCCAAGGTAGGCAGTGCCGCGGTTTCGTCGTGCGTTTCCAGCGCGTGCAGGAATTCCACCATGGTCGGGATCGGCGTTCCCAACATCATCTTCTGCGAGAACGCGACCACGCTGGGACTGACGTCGGTTTGACCGTAGGACGCCGCGGCAAGGATCGGGCCGATCAGCGAGCGCGCGACATGTCGCCCGCGATGCACCAGCTTGGGCGCCGAGCGCGCTGCGAACCGGGCGGCGTTCAGCGCTGGATTCTTCAGGACCTCACCCAGCGGCGACTCCGAAACCCCTTCGGCGGCTGAGGAGATCAACGCCGCGCCCACGATGCGGGTGCCGTAGTGCTGCGGGTACTGGCGGGCATGCGACAACACCGTCATGCCGCCCATCGAATGGCCGACGAGAATCAGCGGTCCTCGGGGTGCGACGACGTGCAACACGGTTTCCAGGTCGGCACCGAGTTGGCTCACCGTGTACGTGTCGGGTTCGGCTTCCCCCGATCGGCCGTGTCCACGCTGGTCGTAGAAGATCAGCCGGACGCTGGCACCCCACTGCCGGCAGAGCCGCAACCGCTGAAAGTAGAACGCGCCCATGCGCAGACAGAATCCATGCGCGAAGACCACGGTCAGCGGCGCGTCGACGGGACCGGCCTCGCGCACCGCCAGCGGCACCCCGTCGGGCGTGGTCACCACATAACTTCGGTCGCTGTCGATCGCCTCAAAGTCCTCGCCGGCGAAGGGATCCTCAACCCGCGCACGCCGGGTCATCATCTGCCGAGCGACCGTGACCGCGGCAACCGTCCCCACCGCGCTCAACCCTGCGGCACCGGCCAACCATGCCCGGCCCGCGTGGCTCCCGCTACCGCTCAACGCTTCTCACCTCACGGTAGGTCCTGGTGATGCGGCCGCGGGGAGCGCTCACCACTTCGTAGTGGATGGTGCCGAGTAGGTCGGCCCACTCCTGCGCCGTGGGCTCACCGTGGTTGCCCGGCCCGAACAGCATCGCCTCGTCGCCCTCGGCGACGTCGAGCGGGCCGGGCCCCAGGTCCACCACGAACTGGTCCATGCAGATCCGTCCGACCCCGCGACGTCGTCGCCCGTTGATCAGCACCTCGAGGCGTCCGCTCAGCGCCCGAAACACCCCGTCGGCGTAGCCGATCGGCAGCAGCGCGACGTTGGTGTCGCGGGCGGCAAGCCAAGTATGCCCGTAAGACACGCCTTCCCCGGCCCGGATCGATCGCACCAGGGCGACCGGGCATTTCACGGTCATCGCCGGCACCAGGCCCATGTCGCCGCGCTGCGGGATGGGACTCAGGCCGTACACCGCGATCCCGGGGCGCACCAGGTCGAAAGCCAGGTCGGGCCGGGCCAGGGTGGCCGAAGAGTTGGACAGATGAGCGACTTCGAACGGCACGCCTTGACTACGACCCTGTGCCAGCAGGTCGGATAACCGGCCCGCCTGCGCAGCGTTCATCGGGTCGTCCGGCTCGTCGGGGTAGACCAGATGCGACATCAGGCCCCGCACGCGGATCGCGTCGTCGGCGACGGCGCGGCGCAACGCGGTCAGCATCGACGGATACTGCGCCGGCCCGACACCGTTGCGGTTCAGGCCGGTGTCGACTTTGACGGTCACTGTCGCGGTCTGGCAGGTACGCCGCACCGCAGCGAGCAGTTCGTCGAGCTGGCGCACCGAGGAGAGGGCGATTTCCACCTGTGCGAGCAGCGCCGGGCCGAAATCGATGCCCGGCGGGTGCAGCCATGCCAGCACGGGCGCGGTGATGCCTTCGGCGCGTAGGGACAGCGCCTCGTCGACGGTGGCGACACCCAGTTCGGTCGCTCCGGCGGCCAGCGCGGTACGCGCGACCCGGGCGGCGCCGTGACCGTAGCCGTCGGCTTTCACCACCGCCATCACCTGCGCGGACCCCGCATGGTCGCGCAGCACCCGCACGTTGTGCGCGATGGCGCCGAGGTCCACCAGAGCCTCGGCGAGCAGGCCGGCCGACTGGAATCGAGCCGACGGCGTCAACGCGTGCATTGTCTCGATTGTCCCAGATCGACGGCCAACTATCGGCCGGCTGGTCACCCAACCGGCCGCCACAAACGTGCAACCATCGCGAAAAGTCGCGCCTGATCTCGCAACAGTTGCACGCTCGCCGCTAGCCTGGCGGCCTCAGTGCGCGAAATGCACGGCTTTGTAGTGGCCACTCGGCTTGAGCTTGTCCAGGCTGGCCAGCGCGGTGCGGGCGTCGTCGTGCAGGGCACGGGCCAGGTCGGCGGACAGCCCCTCACGCACGACGATCCGCAGCACCGACACGTCGGTGGCGTTGTCCGGCATGGTGTAGGCCGGCACCTGCCAGCCGTAGCCCCGCAGCTCGTGAGAGACGTCGAACTCGGTGTAGCCGCGGTCCCGGGCCAGCCGGAACGCCACCACCGGGATGGCGGAGCCGTCCGAGATCAGCTCACAGTGTTCCCCGGACCGAAGTTGCTCGCCCAGCCAGCGAGCTGTTCCCGACAGCGTCCGCATCACCTGGGTGTAGCCCTCCCGGCCCAGCCGCAGGAAGTTGTAGTACTGGCCGACGACCTGATTGCCCGGCCGGGAGAAGTTCAGCGTGAAGGTCGGCATGTCGCCGCCGAGGTAGTTGACGTGAAACACCAGATCCTCGGGCAGGTATTCGTGGCTGCGCCAGACCACGAAGCCCACGCCGGGGTAGGTCAGCCCGTACTTGTGTCCGCTGACGTTGATTGACACCACACGGGGCAGCCGGAAATCCCACTTCAGCGAGGGGTGCAGGAAGGGCACGACGAATCCCCCGCTGGCGGCGTCGACGTGCACCGGGACGTCGACCCCGCCCCCGGCGGCCAGCTTGTCCAACGCGGCGCAGATGTCGGCGATCGGTTCCAGCTCACCGGTGTAGGTGGTGCCCAGGATGGCCACCACACCGATGGTGTCTTCGTCGACGGCGTCGACGACCTGCTCGGGGGTGATGACGTAGCGGCCCTTCTCCATCGGCAGATATCGCGGTTCGACGTCGAAGTAACGGCAGAACTTCTCCCACACCACCTGGACGTTGGAGCCCAGCACCAGGTTCGGGGTGCGGCCCTTCCAGTCCTTCCCGATCTTCTCGCGCCAGCGCCACTTGAGGGCCAGCCCGCCGAGCATGACGGCCTCGCTGGACCCGATAGTCGACACCCCGCAGGCGCTGCCGGGGTCGTCGTCGCGTAGCCCGTCGGCGTGGAAGAGGTCGGCCACCATGCACACGCAGCGCTGCTCCATGGCCGCGGTCGCCGGATACTCGTCCTTATCGATCATGTTCTTGTCGAACGTCTCGGCCATCAGCCGGCCGGCCTCGGGGTCCATCCACGTCGTCACGAACGTGGCCAGGTTCAGCCGGGAACTGCCGTCGAGCATCAGCTCGTCGTGGATGAACCGGTAGGCCGCTTCGGGGTCCATCGACTCCTCGGGCAGCCGCAGGGCCGGCACCGGGCTGGTGAACAGCCGGCTGGTGTAGGCGGGGCTGACCGAATGAGCGGGAACGGACGGATGATGGGGCAACACGGCGGATCCTTTCTGTCCCGACGGGGACGCTACAGATTTGCCAGGGCGGCTCGGATGTGCGGAATGATCCTCGACGCTGATATCGGCGCGGCGCCGGGTCCGGGGTCGGCGGCCGACAACGCCGCCGCGCGGGCATGGAGGAAGGCTGCCGCTGCGGCCGCCTCACCGGGGGGCAGCTCGGCGGCGAGCAGCGCGCCGATCATCCCGGACAGCACATCACCGGATCCGGCGGTGGCCGCCCAGGACTGGCCGGCCGGATTCAAGTAGACCCGGCCGCCGGGTTCGGCGACGACGGTGACGTTGCCTTTGAGAAGCACAGTGCAGGACATCCGATCCGCGAGTTTGCGGACGGCGCTGATCCGGTCGTCGCCGGGTGGATCGCCTGCCAGCCGGGCGAACTCGCCGGCATGCGGCGTCAGCACGGTCGGTGCGCGACGGGACGCGACCAGCTCGGGGTGCGCCGCCAGCATGGTCAACCCGTCGGCGTCGACGAGCACCGGCAGGTTGGTGTCCAGCGCGAACCACAGCGCCGCAGCGCCGGCGTCCGCGGTGCCCAACCCCGGCCCGACCACCCAGGCCTGTACCCGCCCGGCCGCGGCCGCGCTCGGTGTCGCGATCACCTCGGGCCAGTGCGACAGCACTTCCCCGCACCCGCTGCCGGCGTAGCGGACCATCCCGGACGTGGCCGCGACGGCGGCGCCGGTGCACAGCACCGCGGCGCCGGGATACGTCGACGAGCCGGCCAGGACGCCGGTCACACCCTGGGTGTATTTGTCGTCGTCCGGGCCGGGCAGCGGCCAGCGCGCCAGCACATCGGCGGCCTCGAAACTCACCGCGTCGGGGTCGGGCAGCTCCAGGCCGATGTCGACGAGCGTGACCCGGCCACAGTCGGCGAGCGCGTGCACGGGCTTGAGCCCGCCGAAGGTGACCGTCGCGGCAGCGCGCACGGCCGGTCCGGTGATCGCGCCGGTGGCGACGTCGACGCCGCTGGGAATGTCGACGGCGATTACCGGGATGCCGGCGTCGTCGACCGCCGCGAACAGCTCGGCTGCCGCGGGTCGCAGCGGGCCTGAACCGGAGATGCCCACCACCCCGTCGATGACCAGGTCGCTGCCTGTGTGCACTTGTGCCACTCGGCGGCCGCCGGCTTTCGTGAAGGCCGCCAGCGCGGCCCGGTGGGTGCGTTCCGGATTGAGCAGAACCGCGTCAGCGGCCACACCGCGACGGCGCAGAAACGTCGCCGCCCATAAAGCGTCACCACCGTTGTCGCCGGAACCGACGACCGCGGCCACCCGACGGCCGGCGACACCGCCGGTGCGCGCGGTCAGCTCGCCGATGATCGCGGTAGCCAGACCATAGGCCGCGCGCCTCATCAGCGCCCCGTCGGGCAGGCTGGCCAGAAGCGGTGCCTCGGCCTCGCGGATCGCATCAGCGGTGAAGTACTGCCGCACCGGCTCGCCTACCTCCGCTCGCAGCCCGACCCGCCTGGCCGTCCCCAGGTTACGTGGCCGGACCTTCGGCGGACACGCGGTTGATCGAGCCCGCGTCCGCCGGTTATCGTTCCCACCATTACGAAACGTGTCGTAGCGTATTTCGAGTACTGCGGCGGCACGGAAAGGACGGTCCGATGCGCAGCCACTACGCCGGCCAGCCGTTTACGACGTCCACCCCCGACATCGCCGCCGCACTGGAACAGGTCAGCATTCCCACGCTGCTGTTGTCGCTGGTGCACATCACCGGTGACCCGCGCTTCGTCCGCGAGTTCAAGCCGGCCGGCATCTTCCTCAACGAAGTGCAGGGCTTCATGTCCGATGCGGACAAGGCCCGCGCCCGGGCGGCGGCGCTGCCGGTGATTGCCGACTACCGAGACCGCGGCTGCCCCGAGCCGGCACCACTGAGCCGCGAGTTGGTCAAGGAAATGATCGACTGGGTGGCCTGCGAAACGGTTCCCGAGGACTACCTGCCGCTGGTGTTGGAAGAGATGGACCTCGAAGGTGTCGATCCGCGCCGCCCGGCGCCGCTGCCCGCCGACTGCGCCGACACTCTTCCGGTTGTGGTCGTCGGCTGCGGGGAATCGGGCATCCTCGCCGGGATCCGGCTCAAGCAAGCCAATATTCCGTTCACGATCGTGGAGAAGAATGCCGGCCCGGGCGGAACCTGGTGGGAGAACAGCTATCCCGGCGCGCGGGTCGACGTTGCCAACCACTTCTACTGCTACAGCTTCGAGCCCAGCAACGCCTGGACGCACTACTTCGCCGAACAGCCCGAGCTGCAGGCGTACTTCGAAACGGTGCTGAACAAGCACGCGCTCGCCGAGCATGTGCTGTGGCAGACCGAAGTTGTCGCCGCCGAATGGAACGACGGCGAGGCCAGCTGGCTGGTCTCAGCCCGGCTGCCCACCGGGGAAATCCGCACCCTGCGTGCCCGCGCCGTCATCAGCGCGGTGGGCCAGCTGAACCGGCCTTGCCTTCCCGACTTCGAGGGCGCGGACTCTTTTGCCGGACCGTCGTTCCACTCGGCCGCCTGGGACCACTCGGAGGACCTGGCCGGTAGGCGGGTGGCGCTGATCGGTGCGGGGGCTAGCGGATTTCAGATCGCACCGGCCATCGCCGAACGCGTCGAACAACTCACCGTCTACCAGCGCACCGCCCAGTGGATGTTCCCCAATCCGATGTACCACGACAGGGTCGAAGACGGCGTGCGCTGGGCGATGAACCACCTGCCGTTCTACGGCCGCTGGTACCGGTTGCTGGTGCTGTGGCCCGGAGCCGACAAGGGGCTCGACGCGGCACGCGTGGACCCGACGTATCCCGACCAGAACTACGCAGTGAGCGAGATCAACGCCGCGGCCCGGCTGATGTTCACCCACTGGATCACCAATCAGGTCAGCGACGCTGAACTGCTGGCCAAGGTACTGCCCGATTATCCGGCCACCGGAAAGCGGACATTGCAGGACAACGGCAGCTGGCTGCGAACGTTGCAGCGGCGCAACGTCGAACTCGTGCGCACCCCGATCCGGCGCATCACCTCGCACGGGGTGCAGACGTCTGACGATGTGACCCGCGACGCCGATGTCATCGTGTATGCCACCGGGTTTCGGCACACCGACGTGCTGTGGCCGATGAAGATCACCGGGCGCGACGGCATCGACCTGCACAAAACGTGGGGCCAGCGCCCCTACGCCTACCTCGGTATCACCGTGCCGGGTTTCCCGAACTTCTTTCTGCTCTACGGGCCCGGGGCTCACCTGGCCCATGGCGGCAGCCTGATCTTCAACTCCGAACTACAGATGCGCTACATCGGCAGTTGCCTGCAGACGATCGCCGAAACCCACGGTGGCAGTGTGGAACCGACCCGCGAGGCGGCCGTCGCGTGGCATCGGCGCACCCAGGCCGAGATCAGGCAGATGGTCTGGTCGCATCCGTTGGTCGAGCATTCTTACTTCAAAAACGCCGACGGTGAAATCCACACCGTCAGCCCGTGGCGACTCGACGAGTACTGGAGCGCGGTACGCGAACCCGACTGGTCGCAATTCGCGACCCAACCCAACCCCGCAGGAGGACGGCAGTGAGCGGAGTCATCGTCACCGGTGGCGCGTCCGGCATCGGCCGCGCGTGCGCCCAAGCGTTGGTGGCCGAAAGTCGGCGGGTGACGCTGTGGGACGTCTCCCCCGCGGTGCAGCAGGTGGCCGAGGCGATGGGAATGCCCGGCGCGGTCGTCGACGTCACCGACGACGCGTCACTGGCCGACGCCGTTGTGGCCGCCGACCACGCGCTGGACGGCATCGACGGACTGGTGCACGCGGCGGGCCGGGTGCTCGCCGAGCCGGTCGGCGCCTACACCGGCGACTCATGGGACGCGGTCCTCAACGTCAACCTGCGAGCGCAGGCAATGCTGGTGTCACTGCTGCTGCCGCACCTGGAGAAGTCCGCCCGCGACGGCCGAGCGCCGGCGGTCGTCGGGATTTCCAGCATCGAAGGGCTGGCCGCCAACCCGTTCATCCCGGCCTACTGTGCGTCGAAAGCCGGGTTGCTGGGGCTGACCAGGTCGATGGCGGCGCAGCTTGGCCCGGCCGGCATCCGCGTCAACGCAGTGTGCCCCGGATTCATTCGCACGCCGATGCTGCAGATCGCCCTGGACGTCGACGAGATCCGGGCCGGTTTCGTGCAAGCCGCGCCGCTCGGACGCCTCGGCGAGCCCACCGACGTCGCCCAGGCGGTGGCGTTCCTGATGTCAGACCGCGCGTCCTTCATCACCGGTACCCACCTCGTCGTCGACGGTGGCGTCACGGCCCGCCACCCCTGACGACGCGCGCTCAAGCGGTCTGCCGAGCAGGCTCTGGTCGAATGTCACGCCACCAGCAGTAGACGTAGGTCAGCATGGAAACCACCAGGACGACGATGACCCAGACCACAAGGGTCATATCGATGAAACTTCCGAACGGCGGCGAACCGGGGAACGCGTTCCTCAGCGGTACCACTGCGAAAAGCATTGCCGCATACCATGTTGTCATCGGCGGCTGGAACTTCCGTCGGGTGCGCACCGTCTGTATTGCGACGTAAGCGGCCGAGCCGGCTATCGCGACCAGGACCGAGAGAATGACGACCGCGAAAGCCGTTGTGCCCAAAGAGCGTTGCAGCTTCACCCGGTAGGTCGGAAGTAGATCACCCCTTTTCGAGTTCACCACCTGCACTTTCCACCCGGGGAGCCGGTCGAAGAAAGTGACAGTAGCCCGTTCTGGTGATCGTTCGGGACCGGTGAAGAGTTCTACCGTGACCGGCCCGGAGCGATAGTGGTCCGCCGGCCAATGTTCGATGTCGCCGGCGAGGGTCAATGGAACCGGAGCGACGCCGGGATACATGCCTCTGGACCAGCTGAGTGTGGTGGGTTTGGCGACGGATGTGACTGCGACACTGAGGTCTTCCTTGAGACTGTGGGTCACCGGGTCGAGCAGTTCGGCCCCGGGGAGCACGGTGAGGTTGGCCATCAGCACGGTGTAATTCGACTGGACGTCCTCCACCTCCAGCGTCACCACGGTTCCGCTGCTGCCGGGGGCTCGTTGTTCGACTCGAAGTGGTTGGGCCGAAGCGCCCTGCGAGTACAGCAGGATCAGGGCGATATAGCCCCCGACGAGGGCGCAGGTGAGAGCTGCCACCACAACTTTTCGGCGTACCGACCAACGGGGAGGGTCGATTTCAGTGCCGGCACTCCCCACCAAGCGCGTTCCCATAGCTCTCCGTTCCCCTCGGCTTGCGAAGAGTGTAGAGGGCACACCGCCGTTGGGCGGGAAAATGACCCCGGCGCAACGTTGACGGCCGACAGTTATTCGACGGTGACGGATTTGGCCAGGTTGCGGGGTTTGTCGACGTCGTAACCGCGGGCGCGTGCGACCGAGGCGGCGAACACCTGCAGTGGGATCGTCGACAGCAGCGGCTGCAATAGCGTTGACACGGCCGGAATTTCGATCAGATGATCAGCGTACGGTCGCACCGTGTCATCGCCCTCCTCGGCGATCACGATGGTCACCGCTCCGCGGGTTTGGATTTCCCTGATGTTCGAGAGCAACTTGGCGTGCAACGTGGCCGAGCCCTTCGGTGAGGGCATCACGACGATCACCGGCAGGTCGTCTTCGATGAGGGCGATCGGGCCGTGCTTCAGCTCCCCGGCTGCGAAGCCCTCGGCGTGCATGTAGGCCAGCTCCTTGAGTTTGAGCGCGCCTTCCAATGCCACCGGATAACCGACGTGGCGGCCCAGGAACAGGATCGTCGACGACTGCGCGAACCGGTAGGCCAGCGCGGCCACCGGCTCGATCCCGCCGAGCACCCGGGTCACCAGGTCGGGCATCGCTTCCAGTTCGCGATATTCACGCATCACCTCGTCCGGGTACTTGGTCCCGCGGGCCTGCGCCAGCGCCAGCCCGAGCAGGTAGTTGGCGGCGACCTGCGCCAGGAACGTTTTGGTCGACGCCACCCCGATCTCAGGTCCGGCCCGGGTGTAGAGCACCGCGTCGCATTCCCGCGGGATCTGCGAGCCGTTGGTGTTGCAGATGGCCAGTACCTTGGCCTTCTGCTCCTTGGCGTGCCGCACCGCTTCCAGGGTGTCCGCCGTCTCACCGGACTGCGAGATGGCCACCACCAGGGTGCTGCGGTCCAGCACCGGGTCGCGGTAGCGAAACTCGCTCGCCAACTCCACCTCGACGGGCAGCCGAGTCCAATGCTCGATGGCGTATTTGGCCAGCAGCCCAGAATGATATGCGGTGCCGCAGGCGACGACGAACACTTTGTCGATCTCCCGCAGCTCCTGGTCTGACAGCCGCTGCTCGTCAAGGACGATCCTGCCGTCGACGAAATGCCCGAGCAGCGTGTCGGCGACCGCCGTGGGCTGTTCGGCGATCTCTTTGAGCATGAAGTATTCGTAGCCACCCTTTTCGGCGGCCGACAGATCCCAGTCGATGCAGAACCGGCGCGCATTGGCCTCGTCGCAATTGCCGTGGAAATCGGTGATGCGGTAGCTGTCGGCGGTGATCACCACCGCTTGGTCCTGACCCAGTTCCACCGCGTTGCGGGTGTGCGTGATGAACGCGGCCACGTCGGATCCGACGAACATCTCCCCGTCGCCGATTCCGACGACCAGCGGTGTGGACCGGCGGGCCGCGACGATGGTGCCGGGATCGTCCGCGCTGGCGAAGACCAGGGTGAAGTGACCCTCTAGCCGGCGCAGCACGGCCAATACCGAGGCGGCGAAATCACCGGCGGTCTCGCCGCGGTCATAGGCCCGCGACACCAGGTGCACCGCGACCTCGGTGTCGGTGTCACTGGAAAACTCCACGCCGGCGGCCTCCAGTTCGCGGCGCAGCGTCGTGAAGTTCTCGATGATCCCGTTGTGGACGACGGCAATCTTGCCGGTGGCGTCGCGGTGCGGATGAGCGTTGCGGTCGGTCGGGCGTCCGTGGGTCGCCCAGCGGGTATGGCCCAAGCCGGTGTTGCCGCTCAACGCCGTGGCAGTGGTCTCCGCCAGGGCGGCCTCGAGGTTGCCCAGCCGCCCGGCCCGGCGACGCACGGTCAGTTCACCGTGGCCGTCGATCAGCGCGATCCCGGCGGAGTCGTATCCCCGGTACTCCATCCGGCGCAGCGCGTCGATCACGACATCGCAGGCAGGACGCTGCCCGACGTAGCCGACGATTCCGCACATAGCTGACCAGGATAATGCAGCGGCCGCCTCTCACCCGGCTGGTGCCACCCTCGCGGCGGGGGGCGGCGGGCCCGCTGCAGGCACTCCGACGCGGGCCTATCCGGCTATATCGGACAGGTGCCGCGCCTGGTTACCTGCCGCCTATTGGTGAATTGCAGGCCCGTGACTACCCGTTATCGTAGGGCAGTTGCCATCTCCCGAAGGACTCCGACGATGACCGGTCCCAGCGACGTTCGGTATCCGGCGCCGCCGGCGCGTCCCGGCAGTCCGGCCTTATTTCGCATCAGGCTTCGCCGGCACACCGGCGTCCTGCTCGTCTATCTACAACAGACGTACACGGTGACCGGCACGTTCGAGCAGTGTGAGCACGCTTACCGCGAAGCGCAGACCTATAATTTGCTGGCTGGCTGGTGGAGCCTCGGTTCGTTGTTGGTGCTGAACTGGGTTGTGCTGCTCTCCAACAAGGGTGCGATGTCCCAACTGCGCCGATGCGCTGAGCAGTACCCTGGCGGCCTGCCTCCGGCGTTGGCTACCCCAAGGCAGTCACCGACGCTGGCTGCGCCGTGGCGGTCACCGGCGGGCTGGTATCGCGATCCGTCGGGACACCGCGGGCAACGTTATTGGGATGGGGTCGGGTGGACCCAGTGGACGCATCCCGCCTACCGCTGACGGGCAACGCCGGTGCGCTACCGTCAACTGGTGGCCAGCACGCGCAGACTCGTCGCCGCCCTGACCCGCCGCGGCCCGCATCGCGTGTTGCGGGGCGACCTGGCCTTCGCCGGCCTTCCGGGGGTGGTGTACACACCCGAGTCCGGCTTCAACCTGCCGGCCATCGCGTTCGGTCACGATTGGATGTCCGGTGTCGACCGCTATTACGGTCTGCTCGAGCATCTGGCTTCGTGGGGAATCGTGGCGGCGGCTCCCGACACCGAACGGGGGCTGGCGCCGTCGGTGCTGAACCTGGCCTCCGATCTCGGGACCGCGCTCGACATCGCCGCCGGTGTGCGGCTCGGGGCGGGGAAAATCAGCGTGCACCCCACCAAGCTGGGACTGGCCGGACATGGCTTCGGCGGCTCGGCAGCGGTATTCGCGGCAGCAGGCATGGCTGACAAACCCACAGCAGCAGCTGCTATCTTTCCGGCCGAGACCCAACCGTCGGCGGCCCTGCCGGCCGCGACACTCCGAGTGCCCGGCGTGATATTCGGCGCACCCGGCGAGCACAAAACGTTGCGGTCCAATGTCATTGAGCTATCGCGGGCCTGGGCTCCGGCGACGTTGCGGATCGTCAGCAAAGCCAAGAGCGGTGGCTTGGTCGAGGGCCGGCGGGTCACCAAGGCTTTAGGGCTGCCGGGCAGCCACCCGGCGACGCAGAAATCGGTGCGAGCACTGCTGACCGGTTATCTGCTCGCCACGCTCGCGCAGGACAAGACCTACCAGGAGTTCGCCGACGCCGAAGCGCAGCTGCCGAAAACGGATTCGACCGAAGAAGCGCTGAAGCCGGTGCAGCCGGAGGAGAAAATCATCGCGCTGCTGAAGTAGCGATCCGCGGCCGACAGGTGCCGGCGTCCCACCGCCGTGGTATGTGTCGTGGATGCGAATCGGCACCGTCCTGGACTATTCGGGTGGTTTCCACCAAGCCGCCGAGCGCGTCGTAGACCTGGAGAAGGCCGGCATCGACGTCGTTGCGGTCGCCGAGGCGTATTCGCTGGATGCCGTCAGCCAGCTGGGTTACCTGGCAGCCAAGACGTCGACGGTCGAACTGGCCTCGGCGATATTGCCGATTTACACTCGCACTCCGTCGCTGTTGGCGATGACCGCCGCAGGTCTGGATTTCGTTTCCGGTGGACGGTTCCGGTTGGGCCTCGGCACCTCGGGTCCGCAGGTGATCGAGGGCTTTCACGGCGTCGAATTCGACGCACCGTTGGGCCGTACCCGCGAAATCGTCGACATCTGCCGGCAGGTGTGGCGCCGCCAGCCGGTGCGCTATTCGGGTAAGCACTACCAGGTGCCGCTGCCAGAAGGCCGTGGGACCGGGCTGGGCAAGGCTCTGCACATCATCAATTACCCGGTGCGCGAACATATTCCGATCTCGATTGCTGCCCTGGGTCCGAAGAACGTCGAGCTGACCGCTGAGGTCGCCGACGGGTGGCAGCCGGTGTTCTTCCTTCCCGAGAAGGCTGCGGCGGTCTGGGGCGACGCGCTGGAAGCGGGCCGGGCCAAACGGGACCCGGCCCTGGGTCCGCTGGACGTCATGGTGAGCGCCTCACTGGCCATCGGCGACGACGTCGATCAACGGCTCTCTTGGGCCAAACCTAACTTGGCTCTCTACATCGGCGGCATGGGAGCGAAAGGCCGAAATTTCTATCACAGACTGGCGACTCGTTACGGTTTCGGGGAAGTGGCGGACACGATTCAGCAGCACTACTTGGCCGGCCGGAAAGCCGAAGCCGTCGATGCCGTGCCGGACGAACTGGTGCGCGGGATTTCGTTGGTCGGTCCGCGGTCGTTTGTCGCCGAGCGGCTGGCGGCTTTCGCCGAGGCCGGCGTCACGACATTGCTGGTGACGCCGCTGACCGCCGACCCGGCCGAATTCGAGCGCTATGTCGAGCAGTTGCGGGAGTTGGCGCCGCGCTGACTTGTCATTCCCCGGCCTGGGGTAAGGCGTCGGCGGCGATTTCGCACGGCGTCGCGCCGTCGGTGTCCGGATCTGGCGGCGGGGGTGCCGACTCGGCGGGCGGCGGATCTGGTGTCGGGACCGCATCGACCGGCGCGGCGGGTTGGTCGGCGGTGGGTTCGTCGGCCACCTGATCGGCCGCCGGCGGGTTCTCGGGTTGCGCGTCGTCGACGACGGGCACCGGCTGCGCGTCGTCCGGATGGTCGTCGGGCTGCTGCGCCTGGTCGTCCGAGCCGTCCGCGACGGTCTCACCGTCGCTGTGGTCGGCATCTGACCCCTCGAGCTCGGCATCGTCGTCGATCGGGGAATCGGCCAGTCCGTCGGACAGCGAACCCAGCAGGCCACCGATCCCGTCGACGATCGAACCGATGACGCTGCTGATACTGGCGGCCAGGCCGCCGAGTCCGCCCGAACCACCGCCACCGGTCGGCATACCTGTGCCGCTTCCAAGCCCCGAGTCCCATAGCGGCGCCGCTGGCGGTAGAGCGCCGGTCGCGTCAGCGGGCGCCGCGGGCGGTAGAGCGCCGGTCGCGTCAGCGGGCGCCGCGGGCGGTAGAGCGCCGGTCGCGTCCGCGGGCGCCGCGGGCGGCGGAGCTGTCGGCGCGGCGGAACCTGACGGGCCGGACGACGCCGCCGCCTCGACTGGGCTGTGCGCCGGCCCGGGCGGCGTTGTGGCCGCGGCGCTCACCACTGCGGCCGGTGCGGTGACGGCGGCGCCGATCGGGACGAGCGGCTCACGCAGGGGCGGCAGCGCGGCGGCGAGATCGCCGGGAAGTTCGAAGCGCACCGCCGTCGTGGCGGCCGCCGCATCGATGACCGCGTCGAGGGCGGCGTCGAAAGCCAACGATGTCGAGCGCATCACCGAAAGCCATTCTCGCGCAATGTCGTTATCCACGTAGGGCATCACCTGCTGGTTGACGATGTGCGCCGCCGCCGCGTCGCCGGTCCCCCCGCTCATCACCGCCTGCGCGGCGGCCAGCCACGCCGGCCGGTCGGCCGACCGGCGATCGTCGATGGTGATCGCCGTCGCGACTTTCCGGTCGACCAGTTGCCACAGCTCGTCGGGCAGCGCCGCCCAGCGTTCGGCGGTGATCCGGACGGCAGCGGCCACGGTTTCGCCGGCCCCGCAGTGCCGTTGCAGGAATTCCGCGGCCGACTCCGCTCCCGGGCCGCGCCATGCCGAGGCCAGGTCGGCAAGCAGCGCGCGCTGGCGGCTCAGCGCCTCGTCGGTGGCATGGGCGGCGGCCCGCAGCTCGGCCGCGTCGTCGTCCAGCGCCCGCAGGTCCAAGCCCTCTTCGCTGTCGTACAGCTCACGGACCTGCTCCCCGTGCAGGGTCAGCTCCGGATGGTGATAGCCCAGGACGTGACTTGCCGACACGTAGCTCTGGGTGTGTTCGGCCGCCGACCGGCCTTCGGCCAACCGCGAGGTGACGTCGAAGCGGGCCACGATCAGCCGATCCGGCTGACGCTGCGTGCTTCGGCGTCGGCGTAGCGGTCGGCGGCGACCCGCAGAGCCACGGCGATCTCGCTGCTCGCCCGTGCCCACTGCGACACTTCGCCCGCCAGCCGATTCAGCGCGGCGCGCATCGCGTCACCGCGACCCGTGTGCGCCCGCCCGGCGGTGGCGCCGCCGAATCTCAACCGAGACAGGTTGATTCGTGCTGCCGACTCGAGGAGTTGGGCAGACGCGTCGACCCGGTCAGCGATCACCCGCATGGCGGCGACGTCGGCCAACACCGCATTCTGCGTACCAGAACCCATACCGACTAAGACGCGCGCCGCGACGAGCGGGTTCCTGTAACGCGGACCTCAGCGCTGCGCGGTCACCGAGTCGGCGACGCTTTTGGCAAGCCGGCGAGCGATGTCCTGATCGGCGGCTTCCACCATGACCCGGATCAGCTGCTCGGTTCCGGACGGGCGCAACAAGATTCGACCGGTGTCGCCCAGTTCGGCTTCGGCCTGCCGGACCGCGGTGCGCACGGTGGGCGCCGCGACGGCGGCGGCCTTATCGGCGACCTCGACGTTGACCAGCACCTGCGGCAACGTCCGCATCGCCGACGCCAGGTCCGCCAGCGCCGAGCCGGTCTGCGCCATGCGCGACATCAACCGCAGCCCGGTGACGATGCCGTCGCCGGTAGTGGCCAAGGCGGGCATCACGATATGGCCGGATTGCTCGCCGCCGAGGCTGAAGTCACCGGCCCGCAACTCCTCCAGCACGTAGCGGTCGCCGACAGCGGTGGTGCGCACCGCAACACCGGCCGACCGCATCGCCAGGTGCAGGCCGAGGTTGCTCATCACGGTGGTCACCAGTGTGTTCGCGGTTAGCTCACCGGCTTCCTGCATAGCCAGCGCCAGCACCACCATGATCTGGTCGCCGTCGAC
Source organism: uncultured Actinomycetota bacterium (assembly GCA_963767765.1). Classification (GTDB taxonomy): domain Bacteria; phylum Actinomycetota; class Actinomycetes; order Mycobacteriales; family Mycobacteriaceae; genus Mycobacterium. The sequence continues at coordinate 813,004 of CAVYEX010000003.1, forward strand.
GAGTTCACCGCGGGCGTCGACGGCCAAGCACCGGTCGGCGTCCCCGTCATGGGCAAGTCCCAAGTCGGCATCGTGGGCGAGCACCGCCGATCGCAGCGAATCCAGATGCGTCGAGCCGCAGTCATCGTTGATGTTCAGGCCGTTGGGTTCGGCGTTGATGGCGATGACCCGGGCGCCGGCGGCGCGGTAGGCGCGCGGCGCCGCCAGGGAGGCAGCGCCGTGAGCGCAGTCCACGACGACCGTCAGACCATGGAGACCGATGGTGCTCGCCTTGGTCACCTGGCGCACGTAGCGTTCCAGCGCATCCTCGGCGGTGATGACCCGTCCGATCGCCGCGCCGACCGGGCGGAGCCCGGGCCCGGCCGCAACGAGTTCTTCGACCTCGTCCTCGGTGGCGTCGTCGAGTTTGTGACCGCCCGGCCCGAAGATCTTGATGCCGTTGTCGGGCATCGGATTGTGCGACGCGGAGATCATCACCCCGAAATCGGCGTCGTAGGCGCTGGTCAGATAGGCCACCGCCGGAGTCGGCAGCACACCGGTCCGCAGCGCGTCGACACCGGCACTGGTCAGTCCGGCGATCACCGCAGCCTCGAGCATTTCGCCGCTGGCGCGCGGGTCCCGGCCCACGACGGCGACTCGCCGGCGGCCGCCCTTGGTATCGGCCAGCCGCCGGGCCGCCGCGGCACCCAGGGCCAGCGCCAGCTCGGCGGTCAGCTCACGGTTGGCGACTCCGCGGACGCCGTCGGTGCCGAACAGTCGACCCATGCGGACAAACCTCTCACATTTGCATTCAGTTTTGCCCGCGAGCGTGCGTGTTTGTCCGCCGACACGCCGATATAGGCGTACACCCGATGCACGCTCGCGGCCAGAAAGTGACCGGTGATCAGCGCTTGCTGTACTGCGGCGCCTTGCGGGCCTTCTTCAGGCCGTACTTCTTGCGCTCAGTGGCGCGCGGGTCACGAGTGAGGAATCCGGCTTTCTTCAACGCCGGCCGGTCTTCGGGTGTGACCAGGATCAACGCCCGCGCGATGGCCAGCCGCAGCGCCCCGGCCTGCCCGGACGGTCCGCCACCGTGGAGATGGGCGTAGATGTCGAAGCTCTGCACCCGGTCCACGGTGACCAGCGGGGCCTTGATGAGCTGCTGGTGCACCTTGTTGGGGAAATAGTCCTCTATGCTGCGGCCGTCGAGGTCGAACTTGCCGGTGCCCGGCACCAGGCGTACCCGCACCACGGCCTCTTTGCGGCGCCCCACGGTTTGGATGGGCCGCTCGATGACGAAGTCGTCGGAACGCTTGGCCGATGTCTCGGTTTCCACTGTTTCGGTCATTGCGCCACCTGCTTGATCTCGTACGGAACCGGCTGCTGGGCGGTGTGCGGGTGCTGCGGCCCGGCGTAGATGCGAAGCTTGCGCTTGATCTGGCGGCCGAGTTTGTTCTTGGGCAGCATCCCGACGATCGCCTTTTCGACGACACGGTCCGGGTGCTTTTGCATCAGCTCGCCGATCGTGCGTGTGCGCAGGCCTCCGGGATAGCCCGAGTGGCGGTAAGCCAGCTTGTTGCGCAACTTGTCGCCGCTGATGGCGACCTTGTCGGCGTTGACGACGATGACGAAATCGCCGCCGTCGACATTCGGTGTGAACGTGGGCTTGTGCTTGCCGCGCAGCAAGGTGGCTGCCGCGACGGCAAGGCGGCCGAGCACCACGTCCGTGGCGTCGATGACATACCACGACCGTGTGGTGTCACCCGCCTTCGGCGTGTACGTAGGCACAGCGCTGACCTTCCATTCTCGGGTTGAGTCCCGGTGAACCGGGTGCCGGTCAGGCGTTCACGGCTGAGGATGATCTCGGCGACCGACAGTGACCCGAGTCCCGGCGTACCGCACGCCAACGGAGCAGCTTACCGGCGGCTATCGCTGCAGGTCAAAAGAGCTGATATCGCTGGGGTCCAGATGACTGTGCGGCCCCGACGGCTCCCCGCCGTCGGGGCCACACAGAGCCTGCGCGTTACCGCGTCCACACCCCGGCAGCTCGGTGGTCGGCGGCGGCGACGTCATCGGCGCCGTCGCGCACAGCATTGCCGAGGTCGACCAGGATCTGATTGAGCGCACCGGCGGCCTGATGCCACTTGGACTGCTGCATCCGGTAGCCGTCGGCGGCTTCGCGGGTCCACACCTGCTGCAGCGGCGCGATCCGGGACCGCAGCTCCTCCAGCGCGCCGTTGAAACGGGCCGCCGTGGTGTGAATGTCCTGGCGAATCGAGTGTTCGATCCCGGCGAAGTCGTACGACAAGATGGGGTCCACTGTCGTCTCCTCACAGATTCCCGCCCACGGAGCCGATGTGGCTCGCGTGGTGCTCACCGGCTTCGCGCAGGGCCGCCTCGTTGTGCCGGATCGTCTCGGCGATGCCGTGCAACGCGCTGTGCAACTTCGTCGATTCGGAGTTCCAGCGCTCCACCACTTCCTTGAACCGGGTGGCCGCCAGCCCGCCCCACACCGAGGGCGGCACACTGCTTACGCGGCCGATGAAGGCCTGCAGCATCGTGCGGATCTCTTCGTTGCGGCTGTCGGTCGCGGCAGCGATCGAATGCATCAAGTCGAGGTCGGCAGTCAGTGCGCCGGCGTTTCCTGGTGTGTTCACATCGTCCTTCCTGGTTGCCCCACATCGAATAAGACTGCAGGAACCAGGCTTTGGTTCCCTCTACCGTGCAGGACGCCCATTCATCTCAGCGCGCGAGCTGAGCGCACGGCCAGGTCGCACACCTCGCGTACCACCGCCTGCGCACCGTGCCGGCTCTGGCAGCCGATGCTGATCCGCACCGACTCGTCGAGCAGCACCGACCATTCGACGTCGTGCGCGGACCGCACTTCGCGGTAGGTCACCGCCGGCCGACCAGCACGGTTCCCCGACGGGTTGAAGTCGACGAACACACCGGGCGCCTCGGCGTCGATCGCTCGTCTCAACGCTTCGGCGGTCTCGCTCATCGTCAGGTCGGCAACCGGCGACTGGGTGACGTGCAGTGCGACCTCGGGGTCCGCCGGTGAACTGACCTGAACGCGAGCCGAACCCGGCCCGTCCACAACACGGCGCGTCAACCAGTGCGACGGCACCATCAGAGCCACCCGGCCCTCCACCAGAAACGCGGTCGGCATCTCGTCCGGCGGCGGCGCCGGGCGCCGAGTGAACAGACCGGCGCCGAGTGCCAGGGCTGCCACGACGATTATTCCTGTCGAGAGAAGAAGCCGTCGGCGTCCGCGGCGGCGGGCTCGCCTCTGCAACGGCTTCGCCACGGTCCCGGGCGGAGACGCCGTGGCTGCCAGCCTGCACACGCCGTCGTCGTCGAGCTGGATTACATCCCAATCGGGGTGGGCGGTACGCAGTGATTCGGTGATCGCCCTCGCCAACTCAGCGGCGCCCGTGACCGCCGCGGGTGCGTCGATCACCACGGTGCCGATCGAGTCGGATGCCATGTCGCGCAATGCCCGGGTGATCCGTTCGGCCACGGTGTGCGGCTGGTCGTCGCGGCGTTCGGTCGCGGTGGCGGCGCCGCTGACCGCGACGAATCGCTCGGTGATCTCTAGCACCGACGTGGCCGGATTCGACGGCGCCGCCTGAGCCAGCAGCTCGGATCGCGGCTGCACTACGACTTGGTCGGTGAGTTTTTCTGCTGCCGCGCGGATCACGCCGACGCGTGCCGCCGACCACCAGGACGGATGGACAACCCGGATCGCCGGACGATGGTCGTCGGCCAATGATCGCAGCGCGATGCACCACAGCGCCTGCGTCGAGACTGGCTGGTCATCCACCAACGTCACTGAGTCATCGATCGCGGCCAACGCCGCCTGCGCTGTCTCGGCAGGCGCATCCCTCAGAGTCGTTGCGATACAACATAACCGGCGTATACCGGCCGGTCCCGCTTCGATGACGGCGGGGTGTCCGTTCACGGCGCCGGGGTCCATGCGACCTGAACCAGGCGTTCTTCACCGTGACGGGTGATCAGCGTTCCGCGTCCCGGCGGCAACGGCATCGGCCGGTGCGACCCGATGAGCGGTCCCTCTTCCGGTGTTCCGCTCATCATCAGACCGGCGGCGCCGAGGTCGCGCAGTGCAGCCAGCAGCGGCTCGAACAAGGCGCGGGCCGCGCCTGCCGCGCGGCGCGCCACGACCAGGTGCAAGCCCACATCGTCCGCGTAGGGCAGATATTCGGTTAATGGCGTCAGCGGATTGCCGCTGGCCGTGGCGACCAGGTCATAATCGTCGACGACCAAATAGATTTCCGGCCCCGACCACCAGGAGCGGGCTCGCAACTGCTCCATGGTCGCCTGCGGCGGGGCCATCCGGTTTCGCAGCAGGTCTATGAGATCCGGCAGGAACGCGGCCAGCGCAGCCGGTGACATCGCATACCCGCCCAGGTGTCCCGGTCCCGCGGCCTCGAATAGTCCTCGACGAAAGTCCACGACGAACAGGCGAACTCGGGCAGCGTCCCGGGTTCGCGTGATCTCCTGACACAGGGTGCGCAGCGTCGTCGTCTTACCGCAGCCGTTGTCGCCCAGAACCAGAAGGTGTGCCTGGCTCGCGAAATCCAGCCCCAGTGGCCTTGATTCGTCGCCATCGAGTCCGAGCAGAACTTCACCGGCGAGGCTCGTGCCGACCTGCCCGACGAGTTCGCGGCGGTCGACGTGCGTGGGCAGCAGGCGCAGTGGCGGCGCGGTGAGGTCACCGTACCGATGACGCAGGCTCCGACCGAGTTGTGCAGCCGCCTCTGCGAGCCCATCGACGGACTGGATTCCTTCGAGTCGGGGTACGGCGATCAGCATGTGCAGCCCCTCGGCTGAGAGCCCGCGACCGGGTTGATTTCTCGGGACTTGCTCTGCCGCTTTGCGATCGATGTCGGAATCGGTTGCCTCGCCCAACCGCAACTCGATGCGCGTGCCGATCGCGTCTTTCAGCGCCGGTCTGAGGTCAGCCCAGCGCGGCGCCGACAACACGATGTGCACGCCGAACGCAAGGCCCGCGAGCGCAAGCGCTGTGACCGATCCCTCCAGCGTGTCGAACTGTCGACGCAGGATGGCCCACCCGTCGACCACCAGGAACACATCGCCGAAGCCGTCGCCATCGCTTTCTCCTTCGGCTCTGCGGCGCCGGTAGTGAGCCATCGACTCGATGCCGTGCCCTTCGAAGAACCGCTCGCGACGACGAACGATGGATTCCAGATGGGCGACGGTCCGGATTACGAGGTCGGGTTCGGCGCCGCCGGCGACCGACCCCGTATGCGGCAACGACCGCAAGGACCCTAGCGCCCCGCCGCCGAAGTCCAGGCAGTAGAACTGCGCCTGGCTCGGATCATGTGTCACCGCCAACGCGGTGACGAGGGTTCGCAGGGCTGTCGATTTGCCCGACTGCGGGGCTCCGACCACTGCGACGTTGCCCGCGGCCCCGGCCAGGTTGATGGTCAGCGGTGTTCGCCGCTGCTCGAACGGACGATCCACGACGCCGACCGGAACGCGCAGACCGCCGGTGTTCGGTGTGGCATCGTTCAACACCGTGTTCAGTGCCGGCGACAAGCCCAGCGGTGGCAGCCATATCTCGTGGGCCCGCGGCCCGTAGCCGCTGAGGCGGTCCACCACCGTCTGCAGAACCGTGCGCTCGGTTGTGAAGCTGACCCGCGATACTCGGCTCGTATTCACAGCGCCTGTCGGCGCGGCGTTGAACATCCGAGCGCGGGGCGGCGCATCGTCACGATGGGCCTCGGGTGATCCTGTGGTCGGACAGCAAGCGGAGACGAAGGCGGTCTGGAACCAGACCAGTTCATCACTGGCCGACCGGAGGATCGCAGCCCCGGGCGTGTTGGGCAACTGATAGGCGTCGGTCGTGCCCAAGACGATGCGGGACTCATTGCTGGTCAACGTCTTCAGGCATATCCGATACGACAAGTGGGACTCCAGCCCGCGCAGTCGTCCTTCGTCGAGCCGTTGACTCGCCAGCAACAGGTGCATGCCCAGTGACCGGCCGAGGCGACCGACGGTGCCGAACATGTCCGCGAAGTCAGGTTGTTGCGCCAGCAATTCGGAGAACTCGTCGACAATGATCAACAGCACCGGTAAAGCCGCCAGCTGCGCACCGGCGCTGCGCGTCTGCTCATACGCGGACACGCTGACGAGGCTGCCGGCCGCCCGCAACATCTCCTGGCGGCGATTCATCTCACCGGCCAGCGCATCTCGCATTCGTTCGACCAACGTCGCCTCGCCGGCGAGGTTGGTGATGAGGGCCGCGACGTGCGGGGCGTGTTCGAGCCCGCGAAACGTGGCGCCGCCCTTGAAGTCGACCAGTACCAGGTTGAGCTGTTCGGGCGAGTGCCGTGTCATCATGCCCAACACCACGGTCCGCAGAAACTCCGACTTGCCCGAACCCGTGGCACCGATGCACAGACCGTGCGGACCGATACCGCTCTCGGCTGCCTCCTTGATGTCGAGTTCGACCGGCGCGCCGCTGATTGTGGTGCCCACGGGCACTCGAAGCCGGTCCCGGTGTGATCTGCTGCGCCACAGCGCAGCCGGGTCGAACGCGTCGAGATCAGCGGCACCGACCAAGTCCTGCCAGCGCCGCCACCCGTCGCCACCCCACGCGTCGAGCACGGCCTGCGCGCCGATGTGGTAGCCGGCCAGCAACCGGGCGCAGGTCAGCGCAGCGACGGCATCCAGCTGGTCAGGGCGGACCACGACTTCCCGATCTCCGGCATGGCTGAGCAGCAGCTCAGTAGCTGTCACCTGCAGTCGCACGCCAGCGGGCCGCACGCCAGAAGGTGCTATCTCGCAGACGGTGACGCCGGCCATCGGCTCGCGCACGGCCCGCTCGGGACCGTCGACGACCCCGCCGTCGACGATGATCAGCACCTGCGGCAGGGCGACACTTGTCGACTGCGCTGACCTGTCGAGCAGGCCGGCGACTGCGGCTTCGGCCGCGCCCAGACCCGGATACATCATCCGCACCGATCCGGCTGCGTCCCGGCCCTGCGGATGCTGGTTGTGCGGCAACCACTTCAGCCACTCCCAATGGGGCTGGTTTGCGCTGCTGACAGCAGCCGCCACCAGTAACACATTCGGCGGATGCAGCACGGCCAGCTGGCAGATCATTGCGCGAAGAAGTGCGCGGGCGGGTTGCAGTTGACCCTCAACCGTGACTGCCGCCTGACCGCGCAGGTCCACCACGATCGGCGCATCCTGGATCGCCGCGTGCCGCTCGGTGAACGCCCGCAGCGCGCCGGACGTCACCGGGTCGGCGTTTTCGGCCGGTCCTTCCTCTGCTGGCACCAGTCGGGCGGCCGAGGGTTGGTTCCCGAGCCCGACCCGCACCTGAGCGAAGTCGGGATCGGCCGGTCTGCGCTCCCACATCCGTCGACCGCCGACCAACGTCCACAACGAACTCGGCTCGGGATGACACCATCGCAGCGCTACGTTTTGCGCCGCGGCGTTGGCGGCGACCGAGTCGCGCAGGCCGGCCAAGTAATTCAGGTATTGCGCTCGTGCGGCATTGACCTCGCGCGCGCACCCGTCACGATTGGTCACCGCCGCGATGACGGCCGAGATCGTCATCATGGCAGGAAAGATCAGGAACGTGGGCTGGTGCCCGACGCCTGCCCCCGACCGCATAACGGTCACCGTCATGCCAACAGTCGCCAAGGCCATCAACACCGGCAGCAGGCGAACGACGAAGCCGGCGCGAGAGCCGAGGTTCGCCGCTGGTGGCGCGGCCACGGCAATCTCGGCCGACGAGTAGGCCGGCGCCGGCGCGCGTGCTGCCGGCACGAACGGCTTTGTCGCCGCCCTGGTGTCGCGCTGACTCATCTGCGGCCCCTCCGCTGCCGGATCGCGCCACGGTAAGAGGCGTCTGTGCCGGCCGCAAGTCAGCTGTGGATCGGCGCAGGCGCGCCCTGGGGCGAATCGATTACGGTGCGGCGGGTGAAGCCGGTGGTGAAAGGAACAGAGGTGGCTGGATCCGGCCGGGACATGCGGCGGGTGTCGCTCTATGCCGACGCCCTGCACGTCGACTTGGTACTGCCGGCCGCTGTGCCGGTGGCGGCGCTGCTGCCGTCGGTGCGCGACGTGCTCTCCGAGCAGGCCCAGTTCCGCTTCGAGGATTGCCCGTCGCAGCGCTACCAGCTGTCCCGCCCGGGCATGGCGGCCCTCAACCCGTCGACCACCCTGGCCGACAACGACATTCACGACGGCGCGGTGCTGGTCTTGACCCGATCGTCGACCGAACTGCCCACCCCAGTCGTCGGCGACGACGCCGAAGCGGTGTCGGTGACGCTCGCTGCGGCGACTCGGCCGTGGACACGGCGGGCGGCTACGCTGACTGCTGGGGTGGTGGCAGCCTGGTTGGCAGGCTTGGGTGGCGTGCTGCTGGTCCGAAGCACATTCGCGCACAGACTTCCTCGTCACGACGTTGTGGCTGTGCTCGCACTTGCCTGCTGCGGCGCGCTGCTGGCTGCGGTCATCGCTCGGCGTATGTATCACGACGAGACCGCCGGCCTGACCTTCGGTTTGCTGTGCGCCGGATCCGCAGCCCTCGCAGGCTCACTGGCGGTGCCCGACGGTCCCGGCGCACCGAACGTCTTGCTGGCGGCGATGGCGGCGGGTGTCGGGTCGGTGTTGGCCCAGCGTTTCACTGGTTGCGGCGCAACCACATTCACGACGATCGCGTGTGTTGCGATGAGTGAGGCCGGTGCAGCGCTGGCAGCGGTCATCACCATGGCGCCGCTGCGGGTGATCGGTGCGATCTCGGTACTGGCATCGATGGGTCTCCTCGAGGCGTCGGCACGGGTATCGCTCGCATGGGCCGGATTGTCACCGCTGCTGTCCGCGGGCGCCGCTCCCGCCGATGAACACGCCGCGCCGTCCCCAGCGGAGCTGCGGCGGACAGCGATTCAGGCCAACAGCAGGCTCACCAGTTTGGTGATCGCTTCTGCCTGCACCGCAGGCGTCGGGGGGGTCTGTACCGTAGCCACAACACCGGGTCACCGCTTCGCCGGCATCGTCTTCGCCGCGATCACCGGCGCGATGCTGCTGCTGCGGGCACGCTGCGACGCCGAGCTGACCAGGGCGTTGGCGCTGTGCGCCACCGGCACCGCCACCGTGAGCGCGACGCTCGTCGTGGCCGCCGCGTCCCGGCAACCGGTGTGGCCGGTGACGGGTATAGCGGCGGTGACCGCCGCCGCGGTGTACGCGGCTTTCGTCGCTCCCAGGCTGACCTCGTCGCCCATCGCTCGTCGCGGTCTGGAATGGGTGGAATATTCCGGCTTGGTCGCTATGGTGCCGCTGGCCTGCGGCATCTGCGGCTTCTACACGGCCGTCCGCGGGGTACGGCTGACATGACCGGACTGGCAACACGATTGGCCCGCGTCGTGGCCGCCACGGCGCTCACCGGGCTGTCTTACTGCACGGTGGCGCCGGCCCAGGCCGTCACCCCGCCGCAAATCGACGATAAGTGGCTGCCCGAGCCCACACGCCCGGCACCCCCGCAGCCAACCGTGCAGCGCGAGACGTGCGCGATACCCGCTGCGGCAGCAGGCTCCACCCAAGTCTTCGAACAGGTCGCGGGCCTGGATTTACCGCGGGTTTGGCAGCTGACGCGCGGATCCGGCCAGCGGGTCGCCGTCATCGACACCGGAGTAGCCACGCACCGACGGCTGCGTGACGTCGTGGCGGGCGGCGACTACGTCTCGCGCGGTGACGGCACCCAGGACTGCGACGGACACGGCACGGTCGTGGCCGGAATCATTGCCGCGCAGCCGGATCCCGCCCGCGACGGTTTCACCGGTGTGGCGCCCGACTCGACCCTGATCAGCATTCGCCAGTCCAGCACGAAGTTCGGCCCCGGTGCGAATCCGTCCAACGTAGGAGTCGGTGACGTTGACACTTTGGCGAAAGCCGTTCGCACGGCAGCAGATCTGGGGGCGTCGGTGATCAACATCTCCACCGTGGCCTGCGTGCGCTCCGACGCCAAGCTCGATGACCGCGCACTCGGCGCAGCGCTGGCCTACGCGGTGGACACCAAGAACGCCGTCATCGTCGCCGCCGCCGGCAACACTGGCGGAGCCGCTCAGTGTCCAGTGCAGTCAGCGCACTCCACCTGGGACACCGTCGCGGTTGCCGTCAGCCCGGCGTGGTACGACGACTACGTCCTGACGGTAGGTTCGCTGAACAACGAAGGCGAACCATCCTCGTTCAGTCTGGCCGGTCCGTGGCTGGACGTTGCCGCGCCGGGCGAGGCGGTGACCTCACTGAGCCTCGACGGCGACGGGTTGATGACCGGCGTCGGAGCAGCGGACAACGTCACTCCGCTCACCGGTACCAGCTACGCCGCTCCCGTGGTCAGCGGTGTTGCGGCGCTGATTCGATCGAGATTTCCGGCGTTGACGGCACGCCAGGTCATGCAGCGACTAAAGGCGACGGCACATCACCCACCCGGTGGCTGGAATCCCCAATCCGGCAACGGCATGGTGGACGCGCTGGCCGCCGTCAGCACCGATGCGCCACCGCCGACCACGCCGCCGCCGCAGGACAAGCCCATGGCGATCAGCCCTTCACCAACCCGGCCCCCTGCACCGGCTTTTCACCGATCCCGCCGAACTGCGCTGACCGGTGCCTCGATCTGCCTCGCCGTACTCGGGGTGGCGCTGGCCACCGGCCTAGCGACCGCCCGGCTCCGGCAATCCGGCAGTGCCGCGCGGTCCGATGGCAACGGCGTCGCGCGCCACTGAAGCGTTCAGCCGGCTCAGTTCCGGACCCTGCGGTAACGCCGCCAACACCGGCCACGGGGCCGCGACCGCCCTCGCCGGCAAGCCGAGGTCACGCGCCGCGTCGTCGTCGTGGATTCCGTACCGCACTCCGCTATCGGTGACGAGATACCTGGTGCCCGCGCCGGTGTCGGCACCGGTCAGTCCGGCGGCGCGCACATAGGCGCTGCGGCCGGGCGGAAGGTGAACCGCGTCGAGCGCCGAGCCTTCATTGTCCGCCTGGGCCAAGCGCAGCGGTGACTGTTCCTGCGGAATGGGCAGGCCGCGGCCGGCCCGCAACGATGTCGCCGCACCGTTCTGGCCGGGTGCCCAGCTCACGCACAGCGTCATGTTGTCCAGTTTGAGCGGAGGCGACGCCCGATCGGGAAAAGTCGACACCGGCAGTGCGTTGACGATGGGACTGGTTCGCAAGACGTCCGGCGACACTGCGACAATGGAGCGGCTTCCTCGGGAATCACTGAGCCGCAGCAGGTCCGCCGTCACCTGACCCACTCGCTGCACCCCTTGAGCCAGGACGACGTAGAACTCGTCGCCGTCGGCACGGTTCACTTTGAGCACACTGCCCACCGGAAAGCCGGGCGATGCGGTCGCTCGGGGCTGCCCCCCTCCGGCGAGCCGCGGCACGGTGATCGGCGGCGCCTCGGGCACCGCGTTGAGCAGTATCCGCGAAACCCGTTGGGGCGTGGAGCCTTCCAGCCGGAGCACCCGAGCGACCACCGGATCGGCCGGGTCCACCGCGGCTCGACGTCCGTTGTAGAGCAGGTACACCGCCGCGTTCCCGTCGGTGGTCACCAACACGGTTTGCTCGTTGCTCAACTGGCGGGACGTCGACCCGTCCACCGGACCGGCGATGATCGTCGTGGTGAGCGGCGCCGCGGCGTCGCACACCGTCCACATCGCCGCATCCGGCGCCAACGGGTTACCGAGATGTTGTGGCGCGCCCGGAATACCCAACAGCGGACCCCGTTTGGCGTGGTCGAGGGCGGACTGGCGGACCGGGCGCGGGTTGACGTCGGCGGCGGCGATCAAACGGGCCGAGGCCAGGTTCAGCACCGGGTGCCACACCTCGCCGACCCGCACATATAGTGCTGCGGATTCTTGAACCATCACAATCGGCGCATCGCCCAGCACTGCCGGTGGTCGCACGAGGCCCAGAACCGCACACCCTGCGACGGCGGTGGCGGCCAGCAAGGATCCCGTCAACAGTGCGTAGAACCGGCCGCGCAAAGGTTCGTTCACGGTGCTGACGTCGCGGCCCAGCAGCGCGCACTCGAGCCGCCGCAGCAGGAACCGGTGTCCGCTGACCTGCAGCCATGTCGTCGGTGCCCCGGTCATTATTCTCCTCGGTGCCTCGCGATCAGCGTTTGCCGTCACGATAAGCGCGGCTTTGGTGCCGCGGCTTCGCTGTTCCACAGCCCCCAGGGCACCCGATTGCGGAAATCGGGCCCGAACCGTCATTGCCTGTACCATCTCCCCGTGACTATTCACCGCATGCGCCACTACGCCACCATGGGCACCGCGACGGTGCTGGCGGCCGGCGCGTTGCTGATCGGCCCGGGCGCTGCCCCGTCGGCGCTTCCCGCGGCCATCGCCGACGACTGCCCCGACGTCGAGGTCATCTTCGCCCGCGGCACCGGTGAACCGGCCGGGGTCGGCCGCGTCGGCCAGGCGTTCGTCGACTCGTTGCGCCAAGACACCGGCATGAACCTCGACGTGTACGGGGTGAACTACCCCGCCGGCAAGCTGCAGCTCGGCGGCGGCGACGGCGCCGACGACACCATCTCCCGGGTGAAAGCCGCCGTTCAGAAATGCCCGGCCAGCAAAGTCGTGCTGGGCGGGTACTCGCAGGGTGCGTCGGTGATCGACATCGTCGGCGGCGTTCCGGTGGCCGGTGTCACCTGGGGTAAATCGCTGCCTCCGGAGCTGGCCAGCAACATCACCGCGGTGGCCACCTTCGGCAACATCGCCGATCGGTCCGGCAGCCCGATCTCCAGCCAGAGCCAGATCTTCGGATCCAAAGCCATCGACATGTGCAATCCCGGCGACCCGATCTGTCACGCCGGGCCGGGCAACGAGTGGAGCGACCACACCAACGGCTACGTGCCCACCTACACCACCCAGGCCGCGACGATCGTGGCGGCCAAGCTGCGGGCGCTCGGGCCCTACTCGGTGCCCGGGCTGAGTCCGGGCACCACACCCGCACCGGGCCCGTCGGGCGGTCCCAGTGTGGTCGCCGGAGCCGATTTGCCGGCGGGTGTCGTCGTTCGGTAACACACCGGCGGCCCCGGCCGATAACACCGGGTATGAGCGTTCGTCTACCCTCCGGGCTGCTGGCGTTGGTGATCGCGGCTGCGCTGGCCATCCCCCCGGTCACCGCCAGCCCTGCCGCGTCGGCCGCATGTCCGGACGTCGACGTGGTGTTCGCGCGGGGCACCAACGAGCCACCCGGCATCGGCAAGGTCGGCGACGCGTTCGTCAGCTCGCTGCGTTCGCAGGTTCCCAAGAAATCCGTCTCGACTTATGGCGTGCAATATCCGGCCAACGACAACTTCCTGGCCGCTCTCAACGGCGCCAGAGACGTCAGCGCACACGTGCAGAACATGGCCAGCACCTGCCCGGCAACCAAGACCGTCCTGGGTGGGTATTCGCAAGGGGCCGCGGTCGTCGACATCGCCACCGCGGCGCCGCTGAGCTCCTTTGGCTTTCGCCAGGCGTTGCCCTCGGATGTGGCCGATCATGTGGCGGCGGTGGTGGTTTTCGGCAATCCGACGACCCGGGCAGGCGACGCGATGACCACGCTGAGTGGGCAGTACGGCCCGAAGACCATCGACATGTGCCAGGCCGGCGATCCGATCTGCACCGACGGCGGGGACTGGTCGGCGCACACCCAATACGCCCAGAACGGGATGGCCAGCAAGGCGGCCGCCTACGCGGCGGCCCGGCTCTAGTCGGGCGGAACCGGGCTGCGGCGCAGCTCACGGGTGGTCACCGACCGTGCCGCCAATTGATCGTCGGACGGGTAGTCCACGCCGATCAACGTCAGACCCCGCGCCGGGGCGGCGGCGAAGTCACTCGACCGGTGCGTCGAGGCGAGCAGCTCACGGCACCAGGTCCGGCTGCGCCGATGTTGACCGACCGCCAACAGCGCCCCGACCAGCGACCGCACCATTGCCCAGCAGAACGCGTCTGCACTCACGTGCGCGGTGATCAGATCATCCGTGCGTGTCCAGTCCAGCCGCTGCAGATCTCGAATCGTGGTGGCACCTTCGCGGTGGCGGCAGAACGCGCTGAAGTCGTGCAGCCCCAGCAGGTCACGCGACGCCGCCGCCATAGCATCCACATCCAGGTCACGGGGCCACGTCGTGACGTAGCGGGCCTGCAGCGGCTCGGCGCCGTACGGGGCCGTCGATAGTCGATAGACGTAGTGGCGGCGCAGCGCCGAGAACCGGGCGTCGAAACCGGCGGGGACGCGGGCTATCCCGCGGATCCTGACATCGGCAGGCAGGAACCGTCCGAGGCGGCGCAGCAGCGGCACGAATTCGGCATCGCCGGGCCGCGGCGACCGGGGATAAGCGTAGGCCAGCGCCCCGGTAGGGACATCGACATGAGCCACCTGCCCGGTGGCGTGGACGCCGGTGTCCGTGCGCGCGGCGGCACGCACCTGTATCGGTGTGCGAAAGATCGTGGACAGCGCCTCGTCCACTACCGCGGCAACGGTTCGTTGTCCTGACTGCGGGGCCCAGCCCGCGAACTCCGTTCCGTCGTAGGCGATGTCCAGCCTCAGACGGACACAGCGGTCAGGATTCGTCGGACTCGGCCCCGGCCTCGACGCCGGGTTGCGGTGCGACTGCGTCGGCTTCCGCTGCTTCTTCCGCGGCGCTCGACGCCTCGGCTTCCGACGCCTCGGCTTCGGGCGCGTCGGCAGGTTCCGGCGTCTCGGCCTCGACCGCCTCCGGCTCCACCGCGGCCTGTGGTGCGGCAGCAGCCGCCTCGGGCGCGGCCTTCTTGGCCGCCGCCTCGGGCGCGGCCTTCTTGGCCGCCGCTGAGGCTGCCTTCTTCGCGGCTTGCGCGCCCGCGACCCGGCGAGCGCGGTCGGCCTCCGACGTCACCGTCTTTTCCCGGACCAGTTCGATCACCGCCATCGGCGCGTTGTCACCTTTGCGGGGTTCGACTTTGATGATGCGGGTGTAGCCGCCGTTGCGGTCGGCGAAGAACGGCCCGATCTCTGCGAACAAGACGTGCACGACGTCCTTGTCGCGAATCTTCTTGAGCACCTCCCGCCGGTTGTGCAGCGTGCCCTTCTTCGCGTGGGTGATCAGCTTCTCGGCATACGGCCGCAGCGCCCGCGCCTTAGGCTCGGTGGTCTTGATCCGGCCGTGCTCGAACAGCGAGGTGGCCAGGTTGGCCAGGATCGCTTTCTGGTGCGAGGACGACCCGCCGAGGTGACGACCCTTGGTGGGCTTGGGCATTGCTGACGCTCCTGTCTTTCAGACGAACGGCGGGTTAGAGCTGTTCGGTTTCGGCGTAGTCCTGGTCGTCGTAGCTACCCTCGCTGGACCAGGTGCCCGTGGCGACGTCGTAGCCTGCGACCTCCGACGGGTCGAAACTGGCCGGGCTGTCTTTGAGTGACAAACCCAGTTGGTGCAGTTTGACTTTCACCTCGTCGATCGACTTTTGGCCGAAGTTGCGGATGTCGAGCAGATCGGACTCGGTGCGCGACACCAGCTCGCCGACCGTGTGCACGCCCTCCCGCTTGAGGCAGTTGTAGGACCGCACGGTCAGGTCCAAGTCGTCGATCGGCAGGGCGAACGACGCGATGTGGTCGGCCTCGGCCGGCGACGGACCGATCTCGATGCCTTCCGCTTCGACGTTGAGTTCTCTTGCCAGCCCGAATAATTCGACCAGCGTCTTACCGGCTGAGGCCAGCGCGTCGCGGGGGGTGATCGAATTCTTGGTTTCGACGTCCAGGATAAGTTTGTCGAAGTCGGTGCGCTGCTCGACACGGGTGGCGTCGACCTTGTAGGTCACCTTGAGCACCGGCGAGTAGATGGAATCGACCGGGATGCGACCGATTTCGGCACCGGATGCTTTGTTCTGGACTGCCGGGACGTAGCCGCGACCGCGCTCGACGACCAGCTCGACCTCGAGCTTGCCCTTGTCGTTCAGTGTGGCGATGTGCATCTCGGGGTTGTGCACCGTCACGTTGGCCGGCGGCACGATGTCACCGGCGGTGACCTCGCCCGGGCCTTGCTTGCGCAGGTACATCGTCACCGGCTCGTCCTCCTCAGAGGACACCACTAAACTCTTGAGGTTCAAGATGATGTCGGTGACGTCTTCCTTGACGCCGGGAACGGTGGTGAATTCGTGCAGTACCCCGTCGATGCGGATGCTGGTGACGGCCGCGCCGGGGATCGACGACAGCAGTGTGCGCCGAAGCGAATTGCCCAGCGTGTAGCCGAAACCGGGCTCCAACGGCTCGATGACGAACTGGGAACGGTTGTCGGCGACAACTTCTTCGGACAGGGTGGGTCGCTGTGAGATCAGCATTGTGTTTTCTTCACTCCTTCTCGGCACCCGCTATTTGATGCCGCTCTTTCCATTCTGCGACGACGACCCGCTGCGCCCGGCTCCGCCGCGCTTGCGATCGCCGCAGGTTTCCGAGCCGGCCCGGCTCGGAAGTCTCTTACTTCGAGTAAAACTCGACGATCAGCTGCTCGGTGAGCGGGACGTCGATCTGCGCCCGCTCGGGCAGCTGATGGATCAGGATGCGTTGACGTTCGCCGACCACCTGCAGCCAGCTCGGGAGCGGCCGGTCCCCGGCGGTCTCCCGGGCGATCTGGAACGGCACCGTGTTGAGCGATTTGTCCGCGATATCGACGATGTCGTATTGCGACACGCGGTAGCTCGGGATGTTGACCTTGACCCCGTTGACGCTGAAGTGGCCGTGGCTGACCAGCTGGCGGGCCATCCGCCGGGTCCGGGCGATGCCGGCGCGGTACACCACGTTGTCGAGCCGGCTCTCCAGGATCTGCAGCAGCTCCTCACCGGTCTTACCGGACCGGCGCGACGCCTCTTCGTAGTAGCGACGGAATTGCTTTTCCATGACGCCGTAGGTGAAGCGGGCCTTCTGCTTCTCCTGCAGTTGGAGCAGGTATTCGCTCTCCTTGATCCGCGCGCGGCCGTGCTGACCGGGCGGGTAAGGGCGCTTCTCGAAAGCCTGGTCGCCGCCGACGAGGTCGGTGCGCAGCCGGCGTGATTTGCGGGTGATAGGTCCGGTGTAACGAGCCATCGAGTTTCTCCTAGACCCTGCGGCGCTTGGGTGGGCGGCAGCCGTTGTGTGGCTGGGGGGTGACATCAGAGATGGCGCCGACCTCCAGACCCGCGGCTTGCAGCGATCGGATCGCGGTCTCCCGGCCCGAGCCCGGACCTTTCACGAAGACGTCGACCTTGCGAACACCGTTCTCCTGGGCCTTGCGTGCGGCGTTCTCCGCGGCCAGCTGGGCGGCGAACGGGGTGGATTTGCGCGAACCCTTGAAACCGACGTGACCCGACGACGCCCAGGCGATGACGTTGCCCTGCGGGTCGGTGATCGTCACGATCGTGTTGTTGAAAGTGCTCTTGATGTGTGCCGCGCCGTGCGGCACGTTCTTCTTTTCCCGCCGGCGGGTTTTCTGGCCCTTCTTGGGCCCGGCTGCTTTCTTCGGTGGCATCGGTTACCTGGCCTTCTTCTTGCCGGCGATGGTGCGCTTGGGGCCCTTGCGGGTTCGCGCGTTGGTCTTGGTGCGCTGGCCACGCACCGGCAGGCCGCGCCGGTGCCGCAGGCCCTGGTAGCACCCGATCTCGATCTTGCGGCGAATGTCGGCCTGTACCTCGCGGCGCAGGTCGCCCTCCACCCGGATGTTCGCCTCGATGTAGTCCCGCAGCCTGGTGAGCTGGTCTTCGGTCAGATCTCTGCTGCGCTGGTCCCGGTCGATTCCGGTGGCAGCCAGTATTTCGTTCGACCGGGTTCGGCCGATGCCGAAAATGTAGGTCAGCGCGACCTCCATCCGCTTGTCGCGCGGAAGGTCGACGCCCACAAGTCGAGCCATATGTGGCGATCCTCTTTCGTCGCGGAGGTCTGGTCCCAGCCCGTTCCCGCCCGCTGGCGGGGCCCGGCCTCCGTTCCGGGCGTGGGTGAGCTGGCCCATCTCTAAAGATGCGAGCCGCTCACTGGTACTGGGAGGTCTGCATTCAGTTGTAGGAGTTGAGCCGGAACTAGCCTTGCCTCTGCTTGTGGCGCGGATCAGAGCAGATCACCATGACCCGCCCGTGCCGGCGGATCACCCTGCATTTGTCGCAGATCGGCTTGACGCTCGGATTCACCTTCACGGCTGTCTTGATCCTGTTCGGTCTTCTCGTCGTTGGTCGAGTGGAGTGGACTACTTGTACCGGTACACGATGCGGCCGCGGGACAAGTCGTACGGCGACAACTCGACCACTACACGGTCCTCGGGCAGGATGCGGATGTAGTGCTGCCGCATCTTGCCGCTGATGTGGGCGAGCACCTTGTGGCCGTTCTCCAGCTCAATGCGGAACATCGCATTGGGCAGGGGCTCGACCACCCGGCCCTCGACCTCTATGGCGCCGTCCTTCTTGGCCATGACTTACCGGTATTCCTCCATACGCTTGTCGTCCCGGCGTGGTGCCGGCACATTAGGGCAGCACCGGCACCGACTGCATAACGTGAGCCGGTAATAGGAAGTTCCGCGAAATTTCCGAACTGGGCACGCAAAGAGCCGGCACGACACCGCGCCGCCGATCCACACTACCCGCAACGTCTCGTTGTGCCAAAACGCTGGTCAGCACGTCTGTTCCGGTCGGCGGGCGGAATAGGACCCGGCGGCCCTCGGGTTGCAGCAGCCATGACCGACTCTGCGGCGACCACGCCGCACTCAACCCCTGCGCTCGGCCGGTTCGGATCGTTCGGCCGCGGTGTGACGCCCGCCCAAGCCAAGGACATCGAGTCCCTGGGCTACGGCGCTGTCTGGGTCGGCGGATCGCCACCGGCCGAGCTGGAATGGGTGGAACCGATCCTGGCGGCGACGAAGACGCTGCAGGTGGCGACCGGCATCGTCAACATCTGGACCGCGGGCGCCGAGCCGGTGGCCGAGTCGTTCCATCGGATCGACCAGTCCTATCCGGGTCGCTTCCTGCTCGGCATCGGCGTCGGTCACCCCGAGGCGATCACCGAATACCGAAAGCCCTACGACGCGCTCGTGGACTATCTCGACAAGCTCGACGACTTAGGGGTGCCCGCCGACCGTCGGGTGGTGGCGGCGCTGGGTCCGCGGGTGCTCAAGCTCTCCGCGCAACGCAGCGCCGGCGCGCATCCCTACCTGACCACACCCGAACACACGGCGCAGGCCCGCGCCCTGATCGGCCCCTCGGCGTTCCTGGCACCTGAGCACAAAGTCGTGCTGACCACCGACCCAGAAAACGCCCGCGCGGTCACCCGCAAAGCCCTCGACATCTATTTCAACCTGGCCAACTACCGCAACAGCTGGAAGCGCCTCGGCTTCTCCGACGACGATGTCGCCCGGCCGGGTAGCGACCGCCTGGTAGACGCGCTGGTGGCCTACGGCAGTCCCGACGAGATCGCCGCCCGCCTCAAGGAGCACCACGACGCCGGTGCCGACCATGTCGCTGTCCAGGTGCTCACCCGGGGTGACAAGCTGGTGGAGGCACTGGCTCAACTGGCCGGGCCGCTCGGACTGACCCCGGCCTGAGCGCTGTTCACCCATTCGAAGGACACAGATGACCGAGGCAGTCTCCCTCAAACCCGACCTCGGCCGGTTCGGCGTGTGGTTGGGCGCCCGCTCGATATCCCCGGAGCTGGCTCGAAAGGTTGAATCTCTTGGTTACGGCGCGGCGTGGATCGGCGGATCTCCGGACGCCGATTTGACGTGGGTCGAGCCCGCCCTGGCGAGCACCACGTCGCTGCAACTGGCCACCGGGATCGTCAACATCTGGACTGCGCCCGCCACCACGGTTGCCGAGTCCTACCACCGCATCGAAGACGAATACCCCGGCCGTTTCCTGCTCGGCGTCGGGGTGGGGCACCCCGAGCACACCCAGCAGTACCGCAAGCCCTATGACGCTCTGGTCGGGTATCTCGACGAACTCGACGCCGCGAAAGTGCCGACCAGTCGGCGGGTGATCGCGGCGCTGGGTCCCCGGGTACTCGCCCTGTCGGCACAGCGCAGCGCGGGCGCCCATCCATATCTGACCACCCCCGAGCACACCGCCAAAGCACGAGAACAGTTGGGTAACACCGTGTTTCTGGCTCCCGAGCACAAGGTGGTGCTCACCACCGACACGGCGCAAGCTCGCCGGGTGGCGCGCGACAGCGTCGGCTTCTATTTGAAGTTGAGCAACTACGTCAACAACTGGCTCCGGCTGGGGTTCACCGAAAACGATGTTCGCGAACCTGGGAGCGACAAACTGATGGACGCGGTGGTGGCTCACGGCACCGCGGACGCCGTCGTCGCACGCCTGACCGAACACCTCGATGTCGGCGCCGATCATGTCGCGATTCAGGTGCTGGGCACCCGATCTGAAGACGATCTGGTGTCGGCGTTGACCCAACTGGCGTCGGCCCTCGGCCTGGAAGCACAAGACTGAACCCGCTGCTCGGCTAAAGTTTGCACATGCGGTTGCTGGTCACCGGCGGCGCCGGCTTCATCGGAGCCAACTTCGTGCACAGCACGGTGCGTGAGCACCCGGACCACGCCATCACGGTGCTCGACGCCATGACCTATGCCGGCAGCCGCGAGTCGCTGGCCCCGGTGGCAGATCGGATCGAGCTCGTCCACGGTGATGTCACCGACGCCGAGCTGGTGTCCCGGCTGGTCGCCGCGTCCGACGCGGTGGTGCATTTCGCCGCCGAAACCCACGTCGACAATGCGCTGGCCGATCCAGGGCCGTTTCTGCAGTCGAACGTCATAGGGACCTTCACCATCCTGGAAGCGGTGCGACGCCATGGTGTACGGCTGCACCACGTTTCCACCGACGAGGTCTACGGCGACCTCGCGCTCGACGACCCCTGGCGGTTTACCGAGTCCACTCCCTACAACCCGTCGAGTCCTTATTCGTCGACGAAAGCCGCCGCCGACCTGCTGGTGCGGGCCTGGGTACGCTCCTACGGCGTCAACGCCACTATCTCGAACTGTTCCAACAACTATGGGCCTTATCAGCACGTCGAGAAGTTCATACCGCGTCAGATCACCAACGTGCTGACTGGTGGGCGACCCAAGCTGTACGGCAAGGGCGCCAACGTCCGCGACTGGATTCACGTCGACGACCACAACAGCGCGGTGTGGCGGATCCTCGAGCGCGGCCAAGCCGGCCGTACCTACCTGATCGGTGCGGAAGGCGAGCGCGACAATCTCTCCGTGCTCCGCACGCTGCTGGAACTGATGGATCGCGATCCCGACGACTTCGACTGGGTCACCGACCGTGCCGGGCACGACCTGCGTTACGCCATCGACCCGACGGTGCTGTATCACGAATTGGGTTGGGCGCCGCAGCACACTGACTTCGAGGAAGGTCTGCGCGCCACGATCGAGTGGTACCGGACCAATGAATCATGGTGGGCACCATTGAAGGACGCTGTCGAAGCCCGATATCAACAGCGCGGTCAGTGAGATGAAAGTACGCGAACTCGACATCAGCGGCGCGTGGGAAATCAGCCCGCAGCTGCACACCGATCCTCGCGGACTGTTTTTCGAATGGCTTACCGACCGCGGCTTCACCGCGCTCACCGGTCATCGTATGGATGTGCGGCAGGCCAACTGTTCGGTGTCGTCGGCCGGTGTGCTGCGCGGCTTGCACTTCGCACAGCTGCCGCCGAGTCAAGCCAAATACGTCACGTGCGTTCACGGCTCGGTGTTCGATGTCGTGGTCGACATCCGAGTAGGGTCACCCACCTTTGGGCGCTGGGATTCGGTGCTGCTCGACGACCGCGACCGCAGATCGGTGTACATCTCCGAAGGCCTTGCGCACGGCTTCCTTGCCCTGCAATCTGATTCGACGGTCATGTACTTGTGCTCCGCGGAATATCTGCCACAGCGCGAACACACCATCCGCGCGACGGACCCGGCGCTGGCGATCGACTGGCCGCTGGTCAACGGGCTCGCCCCGCAGATGTCCGAGCGCGACGCCGCAGCACCCACGCTCAAGGAAATCACCGCCCTGGGCGTGCTGCCCACCTGGGAACAGACTGAGCTGTTCATTGCAGGGCTGCGCGATAAATAGGGCGAATTCGTGCTCTGCGGCCGGCGGTTCACGGGACAACGCTTTGCAGTCGAGATCGACCGTCGACCAATGCCGTCGTCACCCGCGAAACGAGCCGTCTCGCGACCGGTGACCTCGGTTTCGTCAAGGAACTGCCCCCATCGTCGGGGAAGTGTAATTAGGCGACCCGGGCCTCTACCACGCTGAGCGGTGAAGCGGTTTGCACCACCCGTGTCATGTGAAGTCCGGCTCGGCTGAGCAGATCTCGGTACTCGGCGGCAGTACGCTCGCGGGCCCCCAGATTCAGCAGCATCTCCAAATCCACCCATTTCCCCGGGAAGTCACGGTTGTGCTTCGGGATGACTAATTCGATCAGCAGCACCGTGGCTCGGGGGCCGGCTGCGCTGCGAACGTTACGCAGGATCTGCACCGCCTCCTCGTCAGGCCAGTCGTGGATGATGTTCTTGAGGACATACGCGTCACCACCGCCCGGGACGCTGTCGAAGAACGACCCCTCCGCGATACGCACCCGGTCGGCGACGTTATGTTCGCGCAGCAGCTTTGGGGCGCTCGCGACGACCCGCGCCAGGTCGTACAGTACGCCGCGCGAAGCCGGCGACCCCGCCAGGATGGCGGCCAACAGTGGGCCATGCCCGCCGCCGACGTCGACGATCGTCGGGTAGGCGCTGAAGTCGTAGCCGACGACCACGGGAGCCGTCGTCAGCTCCGAAACGCTCGTCATGGTCTGGTTGAAAAGTTCAGCAAGCTCTGGCTGCTCGGCGAAATAGTCGAAGCTTTCCTTGCCGCGCAATGCCGGTACGACCGAAATCCCGGTTCGGATCGAATCCACCAGCATGGTCCAGCGTTCGCGCTGCTCGCGTGACCCGTAGAACTGCGCCGCGCAAGTCATCGACACCGGTACGTCCGAACGCAAGGTCTCGGCAAGGGAATTCAGCTCATAGCGGCCGTCGCGAAGATGCCGGAAGATGCCCCGGCCGATCAAGGCCCGCAGCAGCCTGCTTAGCGCGTCCGCGTCCGCGTCCACCCGGACCGCCAATTCCTCTATCGGCAGCGGGCCGCCGGCGAGGGCATCGGCGATACCGAGTTGGGCCGCCACAGTGATCGCCTGCGACGTCCAAGTGGCGATGATCATCTCCATCATCGCTGCCGGCGCTGGTACCAGCCGTTGATGCAGCCGATACAGCAGATGGCGAATGCGCTCGACAATGCGGGCCAGCCTGGCGGGTGGCACCTTGGCGGTCGTGGACATCGCCTCTCCTCCGAAGTGTGCGCGGGGCGACTTCTTCAAGTTAGTCATTGGCGTCAACGAGAGCGGTGGTCGTCGCGGCGGCGAAGTCTCGGCCGATCTCCCCGGACATCCGGCGGTGACTTACCAAACGCAGAAACGTTGCCAGTGCCCAGGTCATGAACCGGTCGGAGATCATCGCAGCCGGTCTCAGCACCGACTCACTGCGGGACACTTGCTGCGTGGTGACCCAGGACACGGCCTTGACCTTGCGTCGCCTGGTGTCCTCATACCAGCGCAGCGCGCTCGAGAGATCACGGATGCTGCGCCTGCCGTTGATACCCTTTGAGAAATCCGAAAGCGCCTTGCACAACACCATCGTGTCGAGCAGCGCCTGATTCGTCCCCTGCGCGAGAGTGGGCGGCATCGTGTGCGCGGCATCGCCGAGCAAGGTGACCACGCCTCGGCCCGATCGGGGTATCGGATGGCGATAATGCGGGAATGGCGAAGGAGCCAGGTCTTCGTCGGTTAATGTCGCGAGTACTTGATCGGCCAAGTCGGACCATCCTGTGAAATGGGACCGAATCATGTCGACCGGGCGTTCCGGTCTGGCGAAGTCGGGCGACCACGGCAAGTCGAACCACCACTGCAGATCCGAACCTCCGGCCGGCCACAGGCCAAGGTTTCCGTGCTCGCCGACAATCATTCGTGCCACATGCTTATCGGCGATGCCAGGCAGGGTGACCAGCCCCTGCCAGCTGCACCAGCCGGTCGGCTTCGCGGGAGGCGCACCGACGATGCCTCGAACTACCGAGTGCAGGCCATCCGCACCGATCAACAGATTTCCGTTGGCCGAGCCGCCGTCTTCGAAATCGACCCGAACCGCGTTGCGGGAATGCGTAATCCCGATAGCACGGGCGTTGCACCGGATGCGATTGGTCGGGAAGTCTTCCAGCAGCCGTTCAAGCAGGACGCGACGTGGGACCATCCGAACTGGTGCGCCCAGGCGGTCCACGATCGCGGCCAAGTCCATAGTGGCGACCCGGCGACCCCTCGGCGTCGTGACGCGTACGGTGGACAGCGGCTGACCGGCCCCCTCCATATCGACCCCCAGCTGTCCCAGAACGGTCGCGCCGTTTGACCAAATGGTGACAGCGCCGCCACCCGCCTTGAAATCCGGCCGCCGGTCGAAGACGGTGACATCATGTCCGTCGCGCAATAGTCCCCGAGCAACGGAAATGCCGCCCACACCAGCGCCGACAACGAGGATGCGAAGCGGCTGAGTCGACGGGTCCCCGTGCCTCAATTGAAGGCTCAATTCAATCCTTTGCGTGCCATTCGTAAGCCCACCTCTCGAGATGCGCTTGCAGCTTCAGGAGGCCAAGTCCAGCGACCGGCATGCACGCCGAAAAGTAGAAAATCAGCAACGGATTCATCTCTGGAAACCTCCTACTTCTACTACGCAGGACTTCAACGAGAAGTTCATCGCGGCGCTGAACAGTGTCGCGTGTCAATCCCCGCGCCGTGAAGTTTGCCAGCGCCGGGCCGAAGTTACTAGGATGTCCAAGTATTCCCCTTATACCGCCGACACTCACGGGATGATCATGACCGCAGAGATTCCGCATTTCATCGACGGCCAGCGCACCGCCGGACACTCCAGCCGCAGCGCCGACGTGTTCAACCCCAGCACCGGCCAAGTCCAGGCGACCGTGCCGATGGCGGGCAAGGACGACGTCGACGCCGCCGTCGCGTCAGCCCTCGAGGCGCAACGCGACTGGGCGGCATGGAACCCGCAGCGCCGGGCGCGGGTGCTGATGCGCTTCGTCGACCTGGTCAATCAGCACACCGACGAACTCGCCGAACTGCTGTCCATCGAGCACGGCAAGACGCTGAGCGACGCCAAAGGCGACATCCAGCGCGGCATCGAGGTCATCGAATTCTGCGTCGGCATACCGCATTTGCTCAAAGGCGAGTTCACCGAAGGCGCCGGCACCGGCATCGACGTGTATTCGATACGCCAGCCGTTGGGCGTGGTGGCCGGGATCACCCCGTTCAACTTCCCCGCGATGATCCCGCTGTGGAAAGCCGGGCCCGCGCTGGCGTGCGGCAACGCCTTCATCCTCAAACCCAGTGAGCGTGACCCGTCGGTGCCGGTGCGCTTGGCCGAGCTGTTCATCGACGCCGGCCTGCCCCCCGGCATCTTTCAGGTCGTGCACGGCGACAAGGAAGCCGTCGACGCCATCCTCCACCATCCCGACATTCAGGCGGTCGGGTTCGTCGGCAGCTCGGATATCGCCCAGTACATCTACGCCAACGCCGCCGCCACCGGCAAGCGGTCCCAATGTTTCGGCGGCGCCAAGAACCACATGATCGTGATGCCCGACGCCGACCTCGACCAGGCGGTCGACGCTTTGATCGGCGCCGGATATGGCAGCGCGGGTGAACGATGCATGGCGATCAGCGTCGCAGTGCCGGTCGGTGAGCGGACCGCTGATCGGTTGCGCGCCAGGCTTGTCGAGCGGATCAACAACCTTCGGATCGGGCACAGTCTGGACCCGAAAGCCGACTACGGCCCGCTGGTCACCGAGGCGGCGCTGCAGCGGGTCCGTCACTACATCGACCAGGGTGTGGCCGCCGGCGCCGAGATCGTCGTCGACGGCCGCGACCGCGCCAGCGACGATCTCGCGTTCGGTGACGCCAGCCTGGAGAACGGCTTTTTCATCGGCCCAACACTGTTCGACCACGTCACTGTAGACATGTCGATCTACACCGACGAGATCTTCGGGCCGGTGCTGTGCATGGTGCGGGCCCAAACCTACGAAGAGGCTTTGCGATTGCCGTCGGAGCACGAATACGGCAACGGCGTCGCGGTTTTCACCCGCGACGGCGACACCGCCCGCGACTTCGTCTCCCGGGTGCAGGTCGGCATGGTGGGTGTCAACGTGCCCATCCCGGTGCCGGTGGCCTACCACACCTTCGGCGGCTGGAAGCGTTCCGGCTTCGGCGATCTCAACCAACACGGCCCCGCGTCCGTGCAGTTCTACACCAAGGTCAAGACCGTCACGTCGCGGTGGCCTTCGGGCATCAAGGACGGGGCCGAATTCGTCATCCCGACGATGAGTTGAGACCATGCAATTCTTCGATCTGAGCGACGACGAGCGGGTAATCACCGGGACCGCGGCCTCGTTCGCCGAGAAGCGCCTCGCGCCGTATGCACTGGAATGGGATGCCTCCAAGCACTTCCCGGTCGACGTGCTGCGGGAGGCGGCCGAATTGGGGATGGCGGCCATCTATTGCCGCGACGACGTAGGCGGCAGCGGCTTGCGCCGCCTCGACGGGGTCCGCATCTTCGAGCAGCTGGCCACCGCCGACCCGACGACGGCGGCCTTCTTGTCGATTCACAACATGTGTGCCTGGATGATCGACCGGTTCGGCACCGAGGAACAGCGCAAAGTCTGGGTGCCGCGGTTGGCGTCGATGGACCTGATTGCCAGCTATTGCCTGACCGAGCCCGGGGCCGGGTCGGACGCCAGCGCGTTACGCACCCGCGCGGTCAAGCAGGGCTCCGGCAAGAACGCAGACTACGTGCTCGATGGCGTCAAGCAGTTCATCTCCGGGGCCGGGGCTTCCGATGTGTATGTCGTGATGGCACGAACCGGAGCGGACGGCCCCCGGGGGATATCGGCTTTCGTCGTCGAAAAGGGCACGCCGGGTTTCAGTTTCGGTGCGCAGGAAGAGAAGATGGGTTGGCACGCCCAGCCAACGGCTCAGGTCATCCTCGAGGGGGTGCGGGTGCCTGCGGACGCGATGCTGGGTGGAGCCGACGGTGACGGCGCCGGGTTTGGCATCGCGATGAACGGCCTCAACGGCGGGCGCATCAACATTGCGGCGTGCTCGCTCGGCGGCGGGCAGGCCGCATTCGACAAAGCCGGGTCTTACGTGCGCGAGCGGCAGGCCTTCGGCGGTGCCCTCCTCGACGAGCCGACCATCCGGTTCGCCCTTGCTGACATGGCCACCGACTTTAGAGTCATCACGAATGCTGTTGTGGCGCGCCGCCAGTGCCCTCGACAACGACTCCGCCGGACAAGGTGGAGTTGTGCGCGATGGCCAAACGGTATGTCACCGACGCCTGTTTCGATGTCGCTGACCGGGCGCTGCAGTTGCACGGCGGCTACGGCTATCTGCGCGAGTACGGTCTGGAGAAGATCGTGCGCGATCTTCGAGTACACCGAATCCTGGAGGGATCCAATGAGATCATGCGGGTGGTCATCGGCCGAGCTGAGGCCGCCCGCGCCCGCGCCGGCACGTAGAAGGGCTGCAAGGTGACGACGATCGCTTTTTTGGGGCTGGGCAACATGGGCGGCCCGATGTCGGCCAATCTGGTGGCCGGATCCCACCGCGTCCGTGGCTTTGACCCGGTGCCTGCCGCCGCCAGGAGTGCCGCAGACAATGGTGTGACGGTGCTCGGCAGTGTCGCCGAGGCGATCGACAGCGCCGATGTCGTCATCACGATGCTGCCCAACGGTGACGTCGTCAAACGCTGCTACGCCGAGATCCTTCCCGTCGCAGCGCCGGACACGCTGTTCATCGACAGCTCGACGATCTCGGTCGACGATGCCCGGCAGATTCATGCTCAGGCCGGATCGCACGGTTTCGCCCAGCTCGACGCGCCGGTCTCCGGCGGAGTGCGCGGGGCGGTGGCCGGCACGCTGGCGTTCATGGTCGGCGGTGACGAAGCTGCCCTGCAGCGGGCCCGGCCGGTGCTAGAGCCCATGGCGGGCAAAGTGATTCACTGCGGCGGACCCGGCGCCGGTCAGGCTGCGAAGGTGTGCAACAACATGGTGCTGGCGGTCCACCAGATTGCGATCGCCGAAGCGTTCGTGCTTGCCGAAAAGCTGGGGTTGTCGGCGCAGTCGCTGTTCGATGTGATCACCGGTGCGACCGGCAATTGCTGGGCGGTACACACCAATTGCCCAGTGCCCGGACCGGTACCGACATCGCCGGCCAACAACGGATTCAAGCCGGGTTTCGCCACCGCGCTGATGAACAAAGACCTCGGTCTGGCGATGGATGCGATCGCCTCGACCGGCGCGTCGGCACCGCTGGGAAGCCACGCCGCAGACATTTTCGCCAAGTTCGCGGTCGACCACGGCGACTTGGACTTCAGCGCGGTGATCGACGTGGTGCGCGGAAGCTAAGCAGCCGGCGAGAGCCGCTGCTGCCGAATGCCCCAGCGCCGATGCAACCGACGGCAACCATCCGCGGACGATATGTCGGTGTCCTCGAAGCCGCCGGTCACGACGACGGTAGGCAGCCCCGCGGCGCTTGCCGCCCCGGTGCTATGCGGTGTTCCGCCGATCGCGAGTGCGCTTTCCGGCATCACGCCGAGCTCCCACAACGCCAGCCGGTATGGTTCATCGTCGCTGTCGGCGTCATCGACGTCGTCGCCGCTGACGATGGTTTCGACAAGGCCGTCCCCGACCAGCTGACGAACCAGTGTCTCCGTCGACTCCCGGCAACGCCTGCTCACCACGGCCACCGGGATGCCGGCGAGGAACAGGCTCATCACCAAGTCGATCAGGCCCGCTTTGGGTGCCAGATCGTCGTCTTCGCGCCCGGTGTCGGCAAGCGCGGTGTCCGCATCGAAAACGACCGCACGCAAAGGGTGGACGTCGGCCTCGACCGGGCGTCCCCGATCCCACCAGAACGTGCGCCCCACCGTAACCGCCCCCACAGTTCGCATGCCGGTAGCCTGCCGGGACACGGCACCGCGGGCGTCCCCCATTAGGGGGATTAGGGTGGCCAATTCACCCTATGGTGTTGCCATGGCGGAGACCGGACGGGCCGGCGAACCGGTGCGGCTTGTGCTTGTCGACGACCACGAAATGGTCATCGAGGGTCTCAAGGCGATGCTTGCCGCGTTCAAGGACCGGGTGCAGGTTGTCGGCCAGGCGGTCGGTGCCGAACGCGCCATGAGCGTCATCGAGGACCTGCGGCCGGACGTCGTGCTGTGCGACGTCCGCATGCAAGGATCCAGCGGACTGGATCTGTGCCAGCAGCTGCGCGAACGCGACCCGGACCGCAAGGTCGTGATGCTGTCGGTCTACGACGACGAGCAGTACCTTTTCCAGGCGCTACGCGTCGGTGCATGCGGGTATCTGCTGAAGAGCATCGGCAGCGACGAACTGGTAGGTCAGCTGGAGCTGGCCCACCATGGCGAAACCGTCATCGATCGCAAAATGGCGGCCCGCGCGGTCGATACCGCCGCCCGGTTGCAGCGCGACGAGTTCTGGCCCGGCGCGCGTCAGGGTCTGACACAACGCGAAAGCGAGATCCTGTCCTGCATGGTGAACGGGTTGTCGAACCGCGGCATCGCCAACAAGCTGGTGATCGGTGAGGAAACCGTGAAAAGTCACCTGCGTTCGATCTACCGCAAGCTGGGCGTCAGCGACCGCACCGGCGCGGTGGCGACCGCGCTGCGTGAAGGCATCTACCAGTGACTCCGGCCGGGCTTCCCCGTGGCGTCCGCGGCCCGAATGCCGTGCGTGACGTCGTCGACGCCGACCGTGAGCTGGCCTTGCTACGGGAGCTGATCCAGGCGGCGTCCAGCGGCCCGGGGGTCGAGCCGCTGGCGGCGGCGGCCGCGCGGATGATCACCGCCGCCACCGACACCGACGTGTGTTTCGTGCATGTGCTCGACGACAGCGATCGCTCCCTGACCCTGGCCGGGGCCACCCCACCGTTCGACAATCAGGTCGGGAAAATCCGGCTGCCGCTCGGATCGGGCATCTCCGGCTGGGTGGCCAGCCACCGTCAGCCGGTGGTGATCAGCCACGACAAAGAGGCCGATCCGCGCTATCTGCCCATCCAGTCGCTGCGCGGCCGAGATTTCACGTCGATGGTGTCGATGCCGATGGAGACCGATCCCGGTGGGCTGGTCGGGGTGCTCAACGTGCACACCGTGCAGCGCCGGGAATTCACCGACAGCGACGTCGAGCTGTTACGGGTGATCGGCCGGTTGATCGCCGGAGCGCTGCATCAGGCGCGCTTGCATCGACAGTTGGTGGCTCGTGAACGCGCCCACGAGTTGTTCGTCGAGCAGGTGATCGAAGCCCAGGAGATCGAACGCCGCCGGCTGGCCGGTGACATCCACGACGGGATCTCGCAACGGCTGATCACTTTGTCCTACCGGCTCGACGCGGCCGCGCGCGCGGTCGGCGACGACCCGGTCGAAGCGTCCGAACAGCTCGAAAACGCGCGGGAGCTGGCCCGTCTGACGCTGGAAGAAGCGCGCGCCGCGATCGGCGGATTGCGTCCACCGGTGCTCGACGATCTCGGTCTGGCCGGCGGCCTGGCCAGCCTGGCGCGATCGATACCGCAGCTGAACACCGAGCTCGAATTGTGCGACGTGCGGCTGCCCGAGCACATCGAGCTGGCGCTGTACCGTATCGCGCAAGAGGGCCTGCAGAACGTCGTCAAACACGCCCGCGCCACGATGGCCAGGCTGCGTTTCCTGGTCGAGGGTGATGATGCCCGGCTCGAAATTGCCGACAACGGCGTGGGATTCGACACGTTCGAGAATCCATTGGGCGGTGACGAGATGGGCGGCTACGGCGTGTTGTCGATGTCGGAGCGGGCTGAGCTGGTCGGCGGACAGCTCAACATCCGTTCCCGGCCGGGCGTCGGAACCACGGTGACCGCGACCATTCCGCTGCCGGCGCTGCTGGACTGATGGCGCGAGCAGTCGCCGAAGGCGCTACTTCGCGTCCGGCGGCCCGTGCGAAGCTGTTCTCGACGAGGTCCCTGTTGACTTGGGCATACCGGATGACCTGGGAGTCGAGCTGGCGGTTGCGTTGCCATCCTGCTGGCTGCGAAATCCGAAGCGTTGGCTCACCCGGCGCTTGCGTCTCGATTGAGGTCATCGGAGTCGACACCGTGGTGCATGCGATGGCCTTGACGCCCGCAGCGCCGGGAGCCTTCACCGCCGAACCGGCCACTACTGAAGCACAGCCGACGACCGACAGCGCCACCACACTCAGCGAGGCCGATCCCACCGCCTGCGCTAAGCGCATCCTGCGCATCCGTCGGTTTTCTTGCTGGATCGACCAACACTCTAGCCACGGGGCCAAGTCCGGCTGCACTCGAAGGTTTCCTGCCGATCAGAAGTCCCCGGCGCCGCGGCGCAGCGTTTCGATGGACGACACCAACGCCTGTGACTCCGCTGCCGACATTCCGATATCGGCGAACACCTGCTCGTTGAGTGTGACCGTGGCGTCCTCAACTCTTGAGCGGCCCAGGTCGCTGATCGAAACGAGTGTGGTACGCCCGTCGGTGGGATGGGGCACTCGATTTACCAGCCCGTTGGCTTCCAGGCGACGGATCGCATGCGTGACGCTGGTGACGTGCACCTGCAGCCGGTCGGACGCCTTGGTGATCGGCAACGCTCCGCTGCGGCTGAAAGCTAGCAACCGCAGTAATTCGAAGCGGGAAAAGCTGAGGTCGTAGGGGCGCAACGCATTTTCGACGCGGGCCAGCAAGATTTGATGCGCGCGCATTACCGACGTCACCGCCACCATGCCTTGCGCCACGTCACCCCACCCGGCGCGCTCCCAATTGGCTCTCGCCTGAGCGATCGGGTCTTTGTCAGATGTAGACGCGGTCACGCCCTTTTCTTACCGCACTTTTGGAAGGGAATTGGCCGCTAAGTGACGATGTGGGCTGATGCCCTAGGAGGAGCCGGGCAATCAGAGTCAGCTTGGCGACTTTGCCACTGCGGCCAGCACCGCTTTGGTGGAGGCTCGGCTTCCGACGGTGATCCGCACGCCGCCGTCGTCGTAGTAGCGGGCGTGCAGCCGGGTGTCGCCGAATACCTCTTGCCAGGGTCGCCCGACGGCCGGCAGGTACACGAAGTTGGCGTGCCCGTCGGTGGCGTAAACGCCCATTGCCCGAAGGCGCCGACACAGGTAATCGCGCTCACCGGTGATACGGAGAATGCGTTGCCGCAACTGGTCTTCGGCGTCGTAGGACGCTGCCACCGCGACCAAGCTCGTGATGCCCATCCCGAACGGCAATTGCATGCTCCACAGGGTTGTGGCCATCTCGGGTGAAGCGAACCCGTAGCCGATACGAAGTCCAGCCAAACCATAGGCCTTCGAAAAAGTTCGCAGTACAACGACATTCGGAAAGCGCCGAATCAGGTTTGGTCCGTCGATGCGGTGCTGCGGGGCGACAAACTCGACATAGGCCTCATCGAGCAGCACGACCGTATCGTCCGGCACCCGCCGCAGGAATCGCTGTACATCCGCGACGGGTTCCAGGGTGCCGGTCGGATTGTGCGGCCGACACAAGACCACGACCCTGGCATCCGCCGCCGCCTCGGCCATTGCCTCCAAGTCGTGGTGACCGCGCTCGTCGAGCGGAACAGCGACCGATGTCAGGCGCGCCATCTGCGCGAAGATCGGGTATCCATCGAACGTCGGATCGCTCAGCACAATCCGATCACCGGGTCGCGTCACCGCATGCAGGACCTGCATCGTCACCCCGCTCGCTCCCGCTCCCAGCACGACCTGCCCGTCGCTGACCCCGACGTGCCCAGCGATGAGTGTTCGCAGCTGCTTGGGCAAGAATTCCGGATACCGGTTGGCAACGTCGATCGAGCGCATCAGGGCCGAGCGCACCGACGGCAGCGGCGGAAACGGGTTCTCGTTGAGCGACAACGCGAATGGATCGGTCGCGCTCGGCAGCGCGTCGAGAACGTCCATGGTGACAGAGCTTGCCTGCAAAGTGGTTGACATCATCCTCGACCGCCCCAGCGGACCGCCGCGGCACCGGCGAAGTCACCGGCGTGTGCGAAGGCGGCCATCATCACGATGTCGCCGGCCTTGACCTGACCCTCAGATGTTGCACGATCAAGGTTGATCGGTATGCCGGCGCCGAACAGGTTGCCGCACTCATCAAAGGTGTCGCGATGATGTTCGCGCGGCACCTCGAGCGCTTCGCGCCAGTTGCGCAGAAACACCCGGTTGGGCTGATTGGTCACCAGCAGGTCGATGTCTTTCGACGACAAGCCGATTCGGTCACAAACCGCGAGCGCGACTTCGGGAACCTGCCGATTGCCGCGAGCGAGCACCTTGGCGATCTTGGTTTCGGTGAAACCGATGCAGCCTTCTCCGGGCCCGGCTTGCCACCACTTGCGGGGCGGGTCGATGGCGATCGTCATGTCGCCGGCATATTCGCCGTAGGTGCGGCACTCGATGTCGAGGATTGGTGAATCGTTGGACAGGGTGACCAAACCCACCGCAGCACCGTCACCGGGTACCGACGACTGCGCCTTGAGTCGGACGCCGGGCTGGTCGAAGATCTGCCCGGCAGCGTTCTGCGCGACGGCGATCAGTGCGGTTCGCCCTTCGCCGGACGCCAGGAGTTGGCGCGCCACTTTGAGTCCCAACACGAACGCCGCGCAACCGCCGTTGTGCAGATCCAGCACCCAGTTGGGCCGCATGCCCAAGCGGTGCGCAATGCCGCCGCCTCCGCCGTAGAACGGCATGTCGGGCAACTGTGTGTGGGTGATCAGCACGTCGACGTTCGAGAGGACGTCCTGGCCGTGCCGTTCGATCAGACCCTGTGCGGCTTGCTCGACCATGTCGACTGCGGTTTCGTCCGGCCCGACGTGATGGCGGAACTTGGGCGCGCGGAACATCAGGTTGGCAGCCAGGTCGTCTGCACCGGCAAATTGCGCGTAATAGTCCGCGCCGATGGGCTTCCCGGGCAGGTAGGTGGAAACGTCGGTCAGACTGACGGTGGGTTGATTCATGGCAGTGCTCACTTCATCCAAGCCGGCGTGATCGGCAGGCCGT
Source organism: uncultured Actinomycetota bacterium (assembly GCA_963767765.1). GTDB lineage: Bacteria > Actinomycetota > Actinomycetes > Mycobacteriales > Mycobacteriaceae > Mycobacterium. The sequence goes on from CAVYEX010000003.1 coordinate 847,170, forward strand.
TACGGTGCCGGTACTCGGCGATTGTCTTGAGGTTGTTCAGCTCCAGCCCATGACCGGCGCCGAAGATGTCCCAAAAGTCGCCCACCCAGCCCGTGCGGTGTGGCGGACCGGCCTCGGGGTAGGGGTTGTGGTCGTAGAACGGATGGTGGCAATTAGTCCACAGCACAACGGATCCGGGCTTGTTGAGTACGACTTGTGCATCGAGGACCCGCATCAGGTAGATCATCCACAGGTGCTTGCCCTGGTCCCAGGCACAGTGGTAGTCGACGGTCCGCGCCTCGGCGTTGGCCACTGTCCGGGTGTAGATCTCGGTGTCCGGAAGCAGCCGGTCGTAGGCCAGCCACAGCCCGGGCTCATCAGTGGGCGTGAAGTCACGCAGGGTGTATGTCCACTCCTCGAGACTGCGGGTATCGGCCAAGTATGCGAACAGCTCGTCAGATGGGCAGTCGACGTAGTCGTTGACCGTGCAGTACTGGCCGAAGACTTCGTCGTGCGGATACATCGACCGCATCTTCGCCATGAACATCGGGGCGGTCTGTTCCAGGGGCGAGGTCTCGATACGGACCACTCCCTCGATCGGCTCGGTGGTACCGGTGTGAGTGTGAATGTCGTCAAGCGCTGGCAGAGACATCAGATCTGCTCTCCTCGTGGGTTGTACTTCTCTGTTGGTCAACGTGATTGCCGGCTTGTTGGTTCAGGAACGCGGCGAATGCCGGGATTTCGTCGGCGGAGCACTCGATGCTGACCACCGACGGACCCTCTATGGCTACCGCCCGTTCAAGTGCGCCGGGCAGTGCGTCGATTTCACGTACCTCAACCGACGACAGCCCGGGGAACATGGCCGCCAGGCCGGCCCCAAGTTGGCTGGGGGCGAAGCGGTTGTAGCTATAGAGGTCGTCGTAGAACAATTGCTCGCGGGTCACGCACATGGCGTGGGCGTTGTTGTTGAATAAGACGAACGTCATCGGCAGCCGATACTGCACCGCGGTGTGCACCTCCATGCCGTGCATGAAGAACGCACCGTCCCCGGCAATCACCACGGTGCGCCGGCTGGGCCCTTGGCTCTTCGCGCGAGCACTCATCGCACGCCCGAACGCCATGCCGATGCCGGCACCGAAGCTGTAACCCATGCCGCCCATGCCAAGCGCCACGGCGAACCGGCCGCCGCGCCGAACGGGCAGATAGTGAACGGCGGAGGCGCCGGTGTTACCGGCGTCGACGACGATGTCAACTCCGTCGGGCAACGTACGATCGAGCGCGACCATGGCATCGTGGTAGCGCACACCCGGACCGTGGAAGGCCGGCGGCTGTAGTTCTTTGTAGGGCACCTCGTCAGGCACGCGCAAACCGGTTGGCCGCCCATGCCCGGACAGCGCATCTGTCAGCGCGGTCAGCGACGAGCGCAGATTGTCGGTATGGACGTGGGTGCAGGCGAGGTATGGCGGCGCCGAGCCGATCGACACCGTGCGCACGGCCGCCAGCGCACCGTCGAGGCCGGCGCGCGCGGTCACCGAGAGCCGAGTGCCCACAACCAAGCACAAGCCGCTGCCAGCCACCGCCTCGGCCACGCCAGGATGCCCCATTACACCGGTCACTCCCAGCGCCGACGAAGATCCGAAACCCGGGGTTCCGGTCACATCCTTTGCATCGGGCACGCATGCGACCCGGGCGCGCAGTAGGGCGCGCAGTTCTTCCAGTTCGCCGCGCGCGTTGTCGCGGGCCACTTGCTCGCCGGCGATGATCGTGACCGGTCCGTTGGCACGGCGCAGGGCGCGCACGATCGGATGGCAGTCACCGATGCTCGCCTGCGGCCGCTCGATGCCGTTGAGCACATGACCGCCATACCCGTTGATGTCCATCTTGGCCTGCTGAACATCTTTGGGTAGCAACAACACCGCCGGTCCACCGGTTCGCGCCGCAGCGATGGCGGCAGGCAATGCGGAAGCAATGTCGGCGGGCTTCAACACCCGCCGGCAGAAGACTGATACCGCGGAAAACAACGCCTCGGCATTCAACGAACCGTTGCGGCCACTGGTGTCCTGAAAGCTGCCCCGGCCGTCCATCGTGGTCGCCGGCTGACCCACTAACGCCAACACCGGCACCCGGCTAGCCAATGATTCCCCAAGGCCGGGAACAAGGTTCAGTGCCCCGCCGCCCGAGGTCGCGGCCACTATCCCTAAACCGGCGCCGCTGCGGCTGTACCCGTCGGCCATCGTGGCCGCGGAAAACTCGTGTTTGGCCAGCACCGCGGTGATGTCCGAACAGAACTGTGCGGCATCGTAAAGATCTTCGATGTTGGCGCCGTCGACGCCGAATATGTAGTCGCTGTCGGTTCTCGCGAGGTGCTCGACGATGTGGTCGACCACCCGGTGTTGCCTGGGCATCTGCTCACCTAACTTGTGACGATGCCCGTAACACGACTCCCTAGTAGCTCTAGTTCACTCCAAATCGAAACTTTTTACAGCGAGCGCTGCAGCAGCACCTTGTCGTTGTCGACCAAAACTACTTGCACGGCTGCGATTTGATCTGCCGGAATTGAAATGCTGCCAGCGGGCGTTGCCGTGTGACCGGGCTCGGCCACCCACGTCGCCAGCCGGGTATGGCTGCCGTCGCGACCCACCACAACCATCGCCAGCGTGTCGTGGTGAGAATTCACCGGAGCCAGGCAGACGCAGTTCAGGTCGATGTAGGTTCCCCAGTGCTGGGTGCTGACCGACACCGTGGAGGCCAGCGCGGTAGTCCCCACCTGCGCCATCGGTTGTGCCGACACGGTCGCCTGTGGCGGCGTGGGCACCCCGGTGATGGAATGGCCTTGTACGCCGATGAACACACCAATCGCCAGCACCGCGGCCGCGGCGGCCGTAGCCGTCCACGTCAGCATGCGCGACCGGCGCCGCCGCCAGGCTACCTTCGCCAGTAACGACGGCAGCATCTCTGCAGGCAACGACGGTTCCTCAGACATGTGGTCGGCCTCCGCCATCGCGGCGACCTCGTCACCGTCGAGCCGTGACAGCAGAGCAGGCATGCCGCTCAGTTCGCCAACGGCTTCCCGGCATGACAGGCAGCCGGCCATGTGCGCTTCGAATTCCCGCCGTTCGTTGGATGACAGTGATCCCAGCACGTATGCGGCATCCCACATCGCGTATTCGTCATGCCCGGTTGGGTTACCGTCACGCGGCAGCCCGGGCCGCCATTGCGGCGTCATCGTGTAACTCCCATCTCGTGGCACGTCAGACATTCGGAGCCGACGGCCGTTTGGATGGCTAATCGAGCCATCATCGTGTAGCCCCCATTTTCTTCGTTCACCGTGTGACCCCCATTTCCTGCATTGTCAGTCGTATTGCCCGTAGCGCGTAGTGCAGCCGTGACTTCACGGTGCCTTCGGCGATGTTGAGATCGTCGGCGATCTGCGCCGTGGTCCACCCCTGGTAGTAAGACCGGCGCACCACCGCGCGGTGTTCGGCGGATAGTTGTGCCATCGCGTCGGCGATCAGCATTCGGTCCAGGGTTTCGTCGACCCGGTCCGGACCGGCCTGCTCAGGTGCGTTGTCCAGCGAAGTGACTTCCTTGCGGGCCCGGGCGGTGCGGCTCTCGTCGATGACTATGTTGCGGGCGACGGTGAACAGCCAGGCCCGTGCCGATCTTTCGGTGTCGCCGATCACCTCCGGATGCTGCCACGCCCGCAAAAGCGTCTCTTGAACCACGTCTTCGGCCCGACTCGGATTACCGGTCAGCCGGAGTGCATAGCGCCACAAAGCCGGTGCATGCTCGTCGTAGATTGCCTTCATCAAGGCGGCTTCCGCACCCGCCGGGCTGCTGACGTTAGACAATCTATTCACCTCCTGCCGGTGACACGGGTGAAACGTCCGTTCGGTTCACAAGCGGCCCAGTTGCCGCGACTTATTCAGCAGGCAAGGCGCCAGCCCGGGCCTTAGACACCGCAGCACTATGCTTCCAGTGTGCCGCGCCAACGCGTCAGACGCGGCCCATCCAGCTGTGAAACCGGCCCTCCGGGTCGTAGGCCGAGCGCACCTTGTCGAGGCGTGCCATGTTCGATGGGGCGATGAACCGCGCCGGACGCCGGCACAGATTCTCGTCGGCCAGCGAGATGCCAGTGGCCAAATGTGACATCGCCGCCATGTTGGACCCCGCCCAGTCGCGGTACCGAACATCGTCGGCAGGATCCTGCCAAATGGTGTAAAGCGCCAGATAGATCTCGTCTTCCAGGCCGTACACCATGTCAGCCCTATCCGGGGACGTCTTCCAGCCAGTGAAAATGAAATGCGAGGGATGTGGTGGCATCGTTTCGATGATTCCGCGGATGCCGGGCAGTAAGTCCTCTGCGGAAGCCGCCGTGAACATGCTGTCGGCGATATAGCGATGCCCCTTCGGATAACTGGTCATCACCGCGGTGTACCAATTGGCCAAGTTCGTCGGCGCGTAAGCCAGGCTGACAATCGCCTTGTCCACGACCGGGCAGGTGCCCAACAGGGCAAGGGCTTTCGTCGCCCTCCTCCTCTGAACCGGCGAAGACCGGCGCGGCGATCGTGATGCCGGGCTGGTTGAGCCCGGCTCCCGGAAAGCTGCGGGCGGTGTGGATCTGCAGTTCAACGCGGTCGTCCAGCTCGGAACTGATCGAGCGTCCCCAGGTGAACACCTCATCGGCGACTTCGATCGGGTACATGTACAGGCAGGTACCCCAAACCGGCGGCCGTGGGTAAATGCGCAGTGTGAAAGAGGTAACCACGCCGAAGAAGCCCGGCCCCGACCCGCGGGCTGCCCAATACAGGTCGGGATGGTTCTCGGCATCACAGTAGATCAGTTCACCGTCGGCAGTGACGACCTCCAGTCCGAGTACGCTCTCGCAAGCCGGTCCGAGCACCGAACTGTTCCAGCCGTATCCGCCCTGCAGAAGATAGCCACCGAGGCATATGCCCTCGCAATGACCCGCGGGAAAGAAAAGCCCTCGTGCGTCGAGGTCGGCCGCAAAGACGCTGGCAACCTTGCCCGGACCGACGTCTGCGGTCATCCGATCCGGCTCGACGGTGCGATCAACGAGGCGACTCACGTCGAGCAGCAGGCCACCGTCGCGCAAGTGACTAGCCGCCCAGCTGTGGCCGCCGGACCGTACGCCGACGTGATGTCCGTTGGCCCGCGCATAACGGATCGCCGCGACGACGTCACCGGTGTCGTGCGCTGCACAATCACGTCCGGAAACCGCTCCGGCACAAGGCCATTCCATACCGTGCTTCGACGGGCCGTTTCGTATCCTTCAGCGCCGCGAAAGTAGGTTTTCTCAGTGGGAAGTAAAAGCATTGCGCTCCCTCGACTTCGCGCAGGCGTGTCCGCTTGGTGTGTTAACGAGACACCGCCGTCAGACGTTCAGCACGGCTCCCCAGGGGCCGTTTCAGGTACGCCGCGATTTCGCTAGCCAGAGGTGTGGCGTTCATTCGGATCGCCCGGAGTGGACCGTTGGGCGGAATGCCGTATCCGATTGCGAACATTCCGTCGCTGACGTGTGAGGCAAAGCCGCCGCGCGGATTGCCGTGCTCGTCGAGGACACCAAGGTGCCCGACCAAACCATTCAGATTCGTAGAGAACCCAGTGGCGGCGATGATCGCCTGGGGCGCTACGGACGTGCCGTCGCCGAGAATCACGCGGTCGGATTCGACCGCCGTGACGGCGCTGACCACCTCTATGCGCCCGCTACGCACGAGTTTGATGAGCTCGTCGGCCAGAGTGGGGATGCGCCCTCGCTTTTCCACCGTCGCCTTGAGCCCGAGCGGTGGCCGCTGAAAGCCGTAGGCTGACAGGTCACCCAACATCAGACGGTTGACGCGGGCGATCAGTGGATCGATCATTCGCGCGGGGACTCGTGAGGACAGCTCCAGGAAGATATCCGACGAATAGGTCCGATGGCGCGCCGCACAAGGTGCGGGGGTGTGCGGACCGCCAGCCAGATCCGACAGGCGCCGTCGTTGGCGAGTTGGACGGCAATATCGGCGGCAGAATTCCCTCCGCCAACAACGAGGACGTCGCGGCCACGGTAGGGCCAAGCGCTGGTGAAGTCCCCGGAGTGCACAATCTCGCCGTTGAAGCGCTTAAGTCCAGGCCAGCTAGGGAGGGTGGAGGCACTGTAGTTGCCCGTGGCGAGGACGAGCGCCGGGGTTTGGATTGCACCCGACGACGTGTCCAGTTGCCATATTCCGTCGCCACGGTCGACGCGGTGGACTTCACACCCGAGCATCAGCGCGATGTTCTGCCGCTGAACATAGCGATCGAAATAACGGACCATGTCTTCCTTGGTCGGCCAACGGCCGGCGTCCAAGGGAATCCGTTGTCCGGGAAGGTGCGACAAGAACCCGGTTGTGTTGAGGCGGAAGTTGTCATAGCGCCTCCGCCACGAAATCGCCGGTGCCGCTGCGCGTTCCAGAACGAGCGCTTTGAAGCCATGCTGATGGTCGAGTTCGCGTGCAACCGCCAGACCCGCAGGTCCTGCCCCGATCACAACGGCGTCGGGGTTGTCCTGGATCTTTATGGTCATCCGCGATCTCCAGTCATCTTCTGGCCTGGGAGGGACCTTGGGTCCCGGTTGTAACACGATCCAGAATTGGCTGCGGTTCATTTTGATCGGAAGAGGACCGCTGCACCGTCGACCGGCCCAGTGCTGCGTCGGCGATCGGGTCGCCGCGGAACCGCCTAAGAGGCGCGCCGAGCGAGCCGCACGCGAGCCACGGGTGCACCCCAAAGGCAGATCGCTCCGGTCAGCCGAGAGTCAGAATCCTGGGTCCGTTTTCGGTGACCGCAACAGGTGCTCCCAGTGTGCCGCGCGGGAGCCGTCGAGGGTGGTGACCGTCCATTTGTCGTCGAGCACCACGGTCTTGCCGGACCCCAGGGTCAGCATCGGCTCGATGGCCAGCACCGATCCCGCCGCCAGCAGGGGACCTCGCCCGGGCGACCCTTCTTGGGCAGAAATGGGTCCATGTGCATCTGCCGGCCGATGCCATGGCCGCCGTAGCCCTCGACGATCCCGAACGCGCAGCCGTAGCGCGCCTCGGCGGCGTGGGTGGCGGTCTCGATCGCGTGCGACACGTCGGTCAGCCGGTTGCCGGGAACCATCGCCGCGACACCGGCCTCCATGATTCCCTGGTCGCGTGCGACAGAGCCTCGTCCGTGTGGGTGAGTGGTCCGACGCCCAATGTGATCGCGGCGTCACCGTGCCAGCCGTCGAGGATCGCACCGCAATCGATCGAAACCAGGTCACCGATGCCGAGCGTCTCGGCTGACGACGGGATGCCGTGTACCACCCGGTGGTTCACCGATGCGCAGATCGACGCCGGGTAGTCGTGGTAGCCGAGAAGAGGGCACTGCCCGGGTCGCGGATGACCGATTCGGCGATGGCGTCCAACTCCAGCGTCGAGACGCCGGGCATCGCCGCTGCCTGCACTGCCTGCAGCGCTGCCGCCACCACGGCCCGGGCCCCGGCCATCGCGTCGAGCTCACCGGCGCTCGCTGTGGCACGACTTTCGGTTGCGCAGCCCTGCCAGGGCAATCATCGCTACTTACCTAAAGCTTCCAGCGCGCGATCGAACACATCGTCCAGGGAGCCGACGGCGTCGACGGCCTTCAACTCGTCGCTGTAATCTCGATGACCGCATCGGTTTGATCGTGATAGATCTTCATGCGGTTGTGGATGACCTCCTCGGTGTCATCGTCGCGGACATGTTCCTTGAGGCCCTCGAACAGCACCTTCTCCGAGACGCGAAACTCCAGCACGGCGTCGAATTTGTTCCTTCGGCGTCGAGCATGTCGTCCAGCGCCTTGGCTTGCTCGATCGATCGGGGATAGCCATCCAGGATGAACCCGGCGTCCACGACTGACTCGTCAGGCGCTCGTCGACAAATTATCGGTGATCTCCGAGGCACCAGGTCGCCGTTCTCCAGGTAGCGCTTGGCTTCCAGACCCAGCTCGGTGCCGGCGTCGATGTTGTGCGGAACAGGTCGCCGTGGAGATTGCGGAACCTCGAGATGTTCGGCCAACTTCTTCCTGCGTGCCTTCCCCGCCCCGGGCGGCCCGGCGATCCCGACTCTCACTTCAGGAACCCTCGTAGTTGCGCTGCATGAGCTGGCTCTCGATCTGTTTGACCGTATCCAAGCCGACGCCGATCATGATCAGAACCGCGGTACCGCCGAACGGCAGGTTCTGCACGGTGCCGGAATTGCCGATCTGCAAGAACAGGTTGGGCAGCACCGAGATCACGCCCAAGTAGATCGAGCCGGGCAAGGTGATCCGGCTCAGCACGTAGCGCAGGTAATCCGCGGTCGGCTTGCCCGGCCGGATTCCGGGGATGAAGCCACCGAACTTCTTCATCTCGTCGGCGCGTTCGTCGGGATTGAACGTGATCGACACGTAGAAGTACGTGAAGAAGATGATCAGGCCGACGTAGATGCCGATGTAGACCGGGTCGGCCGGGTTCGACAGATAGTTGCCGACGAATTTGTCCCACCAGGTGTTGCCGGCACCGCCGCTGCCGCTGCGCACCAGCTGGGTGATCAGATGCGGGATGTAGATCAGCGACGAGGCGAAGATGAC
>CAVYEX010000004.1:0-44725 GCA_963767765.1 uncultured Actinomycetota bacterium
GGCGGCAATGGTGGCAACGGCGTGGCCGGCAATAATGGCCCTAGCGCCACGCTCACGGGCCAGTCGGGCACCGACGGCCAAGCCGGCGGCAGCGGAGGCACGGGCGGGGCCGGCGGCGCGGGTGGCTCGATCTCAGGGAACGGCGGCAGCGGCGGCAATGGCGGCAACGGCGCCAGTGGCGGCAGCGGCGGCAACGGGGCTAACGGCGCGCCGGGCGTGGCCGGAGTTAATGCCGGTGCTGGCGGCGCTGGTGGCAATGGTGGCAACGGTGCGACCGGCGGAAGCGGCGGCAATGGCGGGGCCGGCGGCACGGCCGCGCATGGCACCGCGGGCCACTCCGGCACCGGGGGCAACGCCGGCAACGGCGGCAACGGCGGGAAACCCGGCGACGGCGGCGCCGGTGCAACGGCACCACCGCCTACATCAACGGCGGCGCCGGCGGTAACGGCGGTAACGCCGGCGCCGTTGACGCCGCCGGCACTCCCGGCACCGGCTCCACCAATGGCGCGGTCGGCACCGCGGGCAGCCTGCCCGCCGGGGTGGCCGGCAACGGCGGTCACGGCGGAAACGGCTTCAACGTCACCACCGCGGGCGCGATCGCCGGGACCGGCGGTGACGAGGGAACGGCGGCAACATTGGCAACGGCGGTGCCGGCGGGATGGCGGTCACGGAGCGGACGGTGCTACCGGCACAAACGGCGGGCCCGGAGGCACCAGCGGCCTCAACGGTACCCCGGCGGTGATGGTGGCCCCGGTGGCGCCGGGACTGCCGGCGGTCAGGGTGGCGCCGGCGGTGACGGCGGGACGATCCGCGGTGCCGGAGGCGCCGGGGGTCACGGCGGCTACGGCGGTGACGGCGGTGACGGCGGCAGTGGCGGTAACGGCGGGAACGCGCTCGCTGCTACCAGCAGCGGAGGCGCCGGCGGTGCCGGGGGTCACGGCGGCAACGGTGGTAACGGTGGTTCCGGCGCGGCCGGCGGTGACGGCGGCGCCGGCGGCATCGCCCATGCGCCCGGCTACAGCAACGGCAGCCACGGTGTCGGTGGTTACGGCGGCGACGGCGGTGACAGCGGGCCCGGCGGTGACGGCGGCACCGGTGGGGACGGCGCGGCATCCACCAGCGGAAATGGTGGCCCCGGCGGCCCCGGCGGTGGCGGCGGTAATCCGGGCACGGGTGGGTCCGGCGGTGCTGGCGGCGATAGCGGTGGGGGCGTTCACGCCGCCCACGGCACGGAAGGCAGCGGCTTCCAAAATTGGGTCAATTCGGGCCACGGGGACGGCGGGCAGGGCGGTCGCGGCGGCAACGGTGTAAACGGCGGCGCGGGCGGGCACGGCGGTAACGCCGGGCTGGTCGGCGACGGCGGCTTCGGCGGCCCTGGGGGCAGCGCGCTGCAGTCCACCACCCAGGGCGTCGATGGCGGCAGCGGCGGCATCGGCGGCGACGGCGGTAATGCCGGTTACGGCGGTTACGGCGGGTACGGCGGTTTCGGCGGGTACGGCGGCGGCAGCTACGACAGCCTTGGGATCGGCGGCCCCGGTGGCGTAGGCGGAACGGGCGGATTCGGCGGCCCCGGCTTGGGCGGCGGCAACGGAGGCGCCGGCGGCCTCGGCGGCGCGGCCGGTGTCGGCAGCACCACCAGCACTGGTGGTTTCGCTGCCGCAGGAGGTGGCCCCGGCGGCGGTGGTGGCGGCGGCGGTCCGGGTGGCAGTGGCCTTAACGGCGGTGCCGGCGGGAACGGCGGCGGTGGCGGGAACGGCGGTGCCGCAAACAGCGGTTCCACCGGCTTCGGTGGACCCGGTGGCTTCGGTGGCCATGGCGGCCCCGGTTCGGCTACCGGGCCCGGCGGCCCCGGCGGCGCCGGCGGCCACGGCGGCCCTGGCAGCCCCGCCAGCATCGGCAACGCCGGTGGCGACGGCGGCCCCGGTGGCCCGAACGGTGCAGCCGGCGCTCCTGGCACTAACGGTTAGCCACGCCCATTCACATGCGCGACATGCGCCATCCGTAGTGGTAAGCCCGGACTACCCCTCGATCTGCGCCAGGATCTCGTCGGAGATGTCGGCGTTGGTGTATACGTCCTGCACGTCGTCGCTGTCTTCGAGCGCATCGACCAGCTTCATCACCTTGCGCGCCCCCTCGGCGTCCAGCGGAACCAGTACCGACGGCTGAAACCCGGCCTCCGCGGAGTCGTAGTCGATGCCGGCGTCCTGTAATGCGCTGCGCACCGCCACCAGATCCCCGGGCTCGCTGAGCACCTCGAAGCTGTCCCCCAGGTCGGTGACGTCTTCGGCGCCGGCTTCCAGCACCGCCGTCAGCACGTCGTCTTCGGTCAGTCCGTTCTTCTCCAGCGTGATCACGCCCTTGCGAGAGAACAGGTACGCCACCGAGCCGGGGTCGGCCATGTTGCCGCCGTTGCGGGTCATGGCGACCCGCACCTCGCTGGCGGCGCGGTTGCGATTGTCGGTGAGACACTCGACCAGCACCGCCACCCCGTTGGGCCCGTAACCCTCATAAGTGATGGTCTGCCAGTCGGCGCCGCCGGCCTCTTCACCCGCTCCCCGCTTGCGGGCCCGCTCGATGTTGTCGTTGGGCACCGAGCTTTTCTTGGCTTTTTGGATGGCGTCGTACAGCGTCGGATTACCGGCCGGGTCGCCACCACCGACTCGTGCGGCGACTTCGATGTTCTTGATCAGCCGGGCGAAGTTCTTGCCGCGGCGCGCGTCGACGATGGCCTTCTTGTGCTTCGTGGTGGCCCACTTGGAATGGCCGCTCATCGGTGACTACCTCTTCTTTTGCTCGTCAGTTCGCCTGCCGAGTCTACGTGGGGCACCCCGGCAGGCCGCTGGCTCGGGTGACCACCGGTCTGCCCGCCTTCGAGCGACAACGCCAGCCGCCGGACGACCGCACTGACGGATTGTCGCTCGGAGGTGGGCACGAAGGCACCCGCCCCCTCAGGCTCAACCCCGCTTGATCCACCGCCATTGGGTCGACCACCACGCGCACGCGTCCGGCAACACGTCACTGACCGCGCCGACCACTCCGGGCCACTGCTCGGCGTGATAGTCGTCGCCAGACAACCAGCCGCCCGGCTGGACTTTCGGTCGCCACGCGCCGATATCGGCGGCGACGCTCGCGTAATCATGCCGGGCATCGATATGCACCCAGGCCAGCGACTCTTCGGCGAACAACTCTGCGGCGGCCACTGAGTCGCTGATCAACAGCGCAATCGTGTCGGCCAACCCGCACGCAATCACGTTGCGGTGCAACAGCCCTGCGAATGTGCCACCACCATGGGCGACGGCGGGCCCGTGTGCGTCGGTGTCGCGGCGGCCCTCCGGTCCGCTGCCCTGACCGGTGTCCACCCCGATGACTTTGATCCGCCGGTGCGCACCGCGCACCACCTCCCCCAGCGAGCAGATGCTGCGGCCCAGGTAGCAGCCCACTTCGACGAACCGGCTGCCGTCGGGGAAATGCGCGACGGCTTCTTCCTGATGACGTCGCCACTGGAACCAGCCCGGGATGTCGCGCCAGCTGTGCACCGGTCGGTCGAACTTGCTGCTCGACGTCACGCCACGCCCCTGACCACGTCGACGAAAAGCCGGTGGATACGGCGATCGCCCGTCACCTCGGGATGAAAAGCCGTCGCCAGCACCGAGCCCTGCCGCACCGCCACCCCGTGCCCGGCCGCCCGGGCCAACACTTGGACGTCCGCACCGGCCCGCTCTACCCACGGCGCGCGAATGAACACCGCGTGCACCGGCTCGTCGAGACCGGCGAACGCCAGATCACCTTCGAACGAGTCGACTTGGCGCCCAAAAGCATTGCGCCGCACGGTGATATCCAGACCGCTCAAAGGCACGGCCTCCCGACCCCGAGCGCCCGCATCCAGGATCTCACTGGCCAGCAGAATCATCCCCGCGCAAGCGCCGTAGGCGGGCATACCGCCGGTCAACCGTTCCCGCAGCGGCTCCAGCAGGTCAAGCTCGCGTAGCAGATGGCTCATCGTCGTGGACTCGCCGCCGGGAATGATCAACCCGTCGACCGCGTCGAGCTCGCTGCGACGGCGCACCGGTACCGGCGCAGCGCCGACCTCGCGCAACGCCGCGAGGTGCTCGCGAGAATCGCCCTGCAGCGCCAACACCCCGACGCGCGGCGGGTTCATCTGCGCGACGAGTCGCGTTTGTATCGGGTCAAACCCTCCTGCATCACCGATGCGACCAGCTGCCCGGACTGCGTGAAGATCTTGCCCTGCGTCAACGCCCGCCCGCCGCACGCCGACGGCGAGGACTGGTCGTAAAGCAGCCATTCGTCGGCCCGGAACGGGCGCATGAACCACATGGCATGGTCCAGCGACGCGATCTGCAGGTGCTCCCGCTCCTGCAGATGGGTGACCTGCGCCGAGCCCAGTAGCGTCAGGTCGCTCATGTAGGCCAAAGCGCAGATGTGCAGCACCGCGTCTTCGGGCAGCGGATCACGATGGCGAAACCACACCTGCTGCTGAGAAGCCTTGCCCGGCAATTCATTCAGCATTTCTCGTGGAACGATCCGCACGTCCCACTCGTCGAACTGACGAAATATCGCGTCGTCGAACACTTTCACCGACTTCAAACCAGGGAGGTCATCGGGCGGCGGCGCCGACGGCATCGCATCCTGATGCTCGATGCCGCCCTGCCGGGTCTGAAACGAGGCCGACATCGAGAAAATCGTCTCGCCGTGCTGGATCGCGTTGACCCGCCGGGTGGCAAACGAGCCGCCGTCGCGCAGCCGCTCGACGAGAAAGATGGTCGGCGTGTTGGCGTCGCCGGGCCGCAGGAAGTACCCGTGCAGCGAATGGACGCCGAACTCCGGCCCGACCGTGCGCACAGCGGACACCAGCGATTGACCGGCTACGTGACCGCCGAAAGTGCGCTGCAGAAAACCGGAATTGGGACTGAACACCCCACCGCGAAAGATATTGATCTCGAGTTGCTCGAGATCAAGTATCTCCTCGATCGCCACCCTAGGGTCTGCTCTTCGCGCAAGCGCTCATCGACGACTACCAGCCGCGTTCGGCCAGGCGATGCGTCGCCGCGATCTCCTCGACGTTGATGCCCACCATCGGCTCGCCCAGCCCCCGCGACACCTTGGCCAGCACGTCGGGGTCGTCGTAGAACGTGGTCGCTTTGACGATCGCCGCGGCCCGCAGCGCCGGGTCGCCGGACTTGAAGATGCCCGAGCCGACGAAGACGCCCTCCGCGCCGAGCTGCATCATCATCGCCGCGTCGGCCGGGGTGGCGATACCACCGGCGGTGAACAGCGTGACCGGCAGCTTGCCGGCCCGGGCCACCTCGACGACGAGGTCGTGCGGCGCCACCAATTCCTTTGCCGCCACGTACAACTCGTCGTCGGACAGCGAACCCAGCCGGCGGATCTCGGCGCCGATGGCCCGCATGTGCGTCGTCGCGTTGGACACGTCGCCGGTGCCTGCTTCACCCTTGGAGCGGATCATCGCCGCGCCCTCGCTGATGCGGCGCAACGCCTCACCCAGGTTGGTCGCCCCGCACACGAACGGCACGGTGAACTTCCACTTGTCGATGTGGTGGGTGTAGTCGGCGGGCGTCAGCACCTCGGACTCGTCGACGTAGTCCACGCCCAGGCTCTGCAGGATCTGCGCCTCGACGAAGTGCCCGATCCGCACTTTGGCCATCACCGGGATGGTGACCGCGGCGATGATGCCTTCGATCATGTCCGGGTCGCTCATCCGCGACACCCCACCCTGGGCGCGGATGTCGGCGGGCACCCGCTCCAGCGCCATCACCGCGACCGCGCCGGCGCCCTCGGCGATACGGGCCTGCTCGGGGGTGACGACGTCCATGATGACGCCGCCCTTGAGCATCTCGGCCATACCGCGCTTGACGCGCGCGGTCCCCGTTTGTCCGCTGCCGTTGGCTGAAGCGGCGGTATCCACTGCTGACTCCTTTGACTGGTTCCTGACCAGTCTAGTGGCGGCGCTCTTCTGCCGAGCGTGACGCTCGGCGCCCAGCGTCGCGCCAGCGGATGGACGAGCGGTGGCTGCCGAAGAAAATTTACGTCGTTCGAAAGATTCTCGGTGTCTTTGGCTCCCTTAGAGCAAAATAAGCACTACGTTAAGCAGGCCTGAGTATTCGCCCGCGAGCATCGGAGACGAAATGGCCGGTCGGCAGAGCAGCAAGCGCAACCCCCAGTCACGTGATGCAGCCAAGGCGCGTCGTCGCCGTGTGGTGGCCATGGGCGGTACGGCAGGCGCGTTTCTCGCGTTCGGCTTGAGCCCGCTGGCCCAAGCACCAGCCGCGCAGGCCGATGGGCTGGACTTGATCGTCGAGCCGATCATCAACGCCCTGGCTGGGGTGGACCCCACCCTGGGCGCGGACCTGACCGGCTGGGTGGGCAACCTGGACTCCGCCCTGGATGCCGCGTCGACGTTCGATCCGGCCACGGTGAGCGCGGCCTCGACCGACCTGGCCCAGCTCTACGACCAGTTCTTCTACGCCCCCGCCCACGCCTTCGACCAGCAGTGGATCGACGGCACCTCTTTCCTGGGCCCGGGCACCGTGCAGTTCGACAACTTCATCAACTCCCTGGACCCCAACCAACTGTTGATCGGCAACGGCGACCCCGGCACGCTGGCCGACCCCAACGGCGGCGCGGGCGGGTTGTTCTTCGGCGACGGCGGATCACGGCTGGGACAGCAACGTCGCCGGTGACAACGGCGGTGCCGGCGGGCTGGCCTACGACGGCAACGGCGGAGCGGGCGGTAACGGCTTCGACGGCTCCGACGGCGGGGCCGGCGGCAACACCTTCTACGGCATCGCCGGTGACGGTGGCAACGGCGGAGCCGGGCTGGCCGGTGGCAATGGCGGCGCTGGCGGCGCGGGCGGTGACGCCACCGGATTCTTCTTCGGCAACGGCGGTGACGGCGGCCAAGGCGGCGCTGGCGGCGGCGGCAACAACGGGGCTGCCGGGCTGTCGGGCTATCCGAGCGGGGTCGCCGGTGGCAACGGCGGGGCCGGTGGCAACGGCGGAGCCGGTGGAGCCGGCGGTCAGAGCGTCGCGTTGTTCGGCGACGGCGGCAACGGCGGGCTTGGCGGGGCCGGCGGGACCGGCGGCAATGGCGGGCTGGGCGGCAACGGCCTGGCCGCCATGACAGCCGGGGCGACCGGGGGCAAGGGCGCCGACGGCGGCAACGCCGGCAATGGCGGTAATGGTGGCGCTGGCGGCAATGCCGGCCGAGGTGGCGTGTTCGGCGCCGCGGGCACCAACGGCAGCGGCGGCAATGGCGGCAACGGCGGTGTCGCCGGCGACCCGGGCAACGGCGGGGCCGGCGGCGCCGGCACCGCGACTACACCAGACGGCGGCAAGGGCGGTGCCGGCGGCAACCCCGGCACCCCGGGTACCGGCGGCAACGGCGGCGCGCCCGGTCACGGCGGGACCGGTGGCAGCGCCGGCGCCGACGGCTCCCAGGTTGCGACGCTTGCCCACGCCGCCGGGAACGGCGGCAACGGCGGCAACGGCTATGACCCCAGTACCGACCCGATGGCAGCCAGCGGCGCATCCGGCGGCAGTGGCGGGGCGGGCGGTAACGGCGGCGTGGTCGGCAACGGCGGTAACGGCGGCACCGGCGGCAACGGCGTCGCCGGCCACAACGGCGGCAACGGTGGCAACGGCACAGCCGCCGCACCCAATGGCACCGGCGGCACCATCGGTCAGGCCGGCGGTTCTGGCGGCAACGGCGGGGCCGGTGGCAACGGCGGCAACCTGCTCATCAACACCGCCGGTAACGGCGGGGCCGCCGGTAACGGCGCCAACGGCGGCAACGGCGGCACCGGCGGCAACGGCTACGACGCTAGCAACGACCTGACCCCAGCACCAGGTACCGCCGGTGGCAACGGCGGCGCCGGTGGCGACGGCGCCAACGGTGGGGCCGGCGGGGCCGGTGGCCACGCGGGCACGGCCCAGGGCGGCACCGTGGTCGGTACCAACGGTGCCGACGGTAACGGCGGCACCGGCGGCAACGGCGGCAGCGGCGGCCACGGTGGCGACGGGGCCCCGGCGACGCGGGCAACACTGCACCTTCCGACAGCGTCGCCGGCCAAGGCGGCAACGGCGGCGGCGGCGGCCACGGTGGCGGCGGCGGCGACGCCGTCGGCACCGGCACCAACGGCGACGGCGGGGCTGGCGGCGGTGGTGGCACCGGTGGTAACGGTGGCAACAACGCGAGCGCCTACCGATGCCGTCCAACATCCACTTCGGTGGCGGCGGCGGCGGCGGTGGAGCCGGCGGCAGCGGCGGCAACGCCGGCACGGGCACCGGCAGCGTCGGCAGCGGCGGCGCCGGTGGCACCGGTGCCAGCGGTGGCACCGGCGGCACCAGCACCAGCGCGGGCGACGGCCCGGCCACCGGAAGAGGCGGCCTGGTGGCGGTGGCGGCGCCGGTGACGGCGCCGCTGGCGCGACCGGGGGCAACGGCGGCGCTGGCGGCGGTGGCGGCGGCGGCGGCGTCGCCTCTGGACATGAAGCTGTCGGTGGTGGTGGCGGCGGGGGCGGCGGAGCCGCGTCTGCCACCGGTGCGGCCGGCAACGGTGGCAACGGCGGTGGCGCCGTCGCGACCAGCGCCGCCGGCCCCGCGGTGGGCAATGGCGGCGCCGGCGGGACAGGCGGCGCCGGCACCGGCGGTGGCGGTGGGGGCGGCGGCCAGTCCGCGCCCTCATTCGGGATCTTCAAAAACGGTGACCCCGGCGCCGATGGCGCCGCCGGCGGGACAGGAGGCCCAAACGTAATCAGCGGAGGCAACGGCGGCGCCCCAGGCATCGGCGGCAAGGGCGGCGAGGGTCTGGGGGCGTCATCGGCACCGGCAGCCCCGGCCAATCGGCCTCCTGACACCGGCACCACCCTGGCGTGCCGGAAAGCCGGAGAAGTCAGCGGATGGACTGCAGCTGGCGCTGCGGCGCCGGCGCCTTCGCAGCCATAGCGGCCAACGCAGCGGCGTCGGCGAGCAGTTCGGACAGCTGCAGCGGATAGACGGGCTGCCCGGCCGCGACCAGGTCGGGGATGTCGGTGGCGTCACACCAGCGGGCGCAGCTGATGTAGCGGCGTTCCAGTTCGGTGCGCCCGGCGATCGACGGCTCGAAGCGCCGCGTGCGGTAGACGAAGAAGAATTCCTGGCTGTCGAGCATCGAGCCGTTGAACTCGAACACCGCGTCGCGCCGCCAGATCGGCCCGATCATCTCGGCGGGCTCGACTTCTAACCCGGTCTCCTCGGCCAGCTCCCGCGCGGCCGCGTCGGCCAGGTGCTCGCCGGGGCGGACCTGCCCGCCGACGGTGAACCACCACTTCGGCGCCGCCTCGCCGGGCAGGACCGGATCCGATCCGCACAGCAGCAGCACCGCCCCGGTCTCGTCAAGCAGCACTACCCGCGCCGAGATGCGCTTACCGGACGTGTTGTGGTCGCCCGACGGCGCCCGATGCGGGCGTTCGGCGATCTCGAAATACTCGGGCAACGGCGCGGTACCGCCGAGCCGCAGCAGCCGCACCAGCGGCCGCTCCCCCAACGCCCGGGTGTCGCGGACCGCGTCGTTGTGGAAACGGCGAGCCAGCAGCACCCGTGCCTCGGCGTCGGCCAGCTCGGCGACCAGCGCCGACGGCAGCACCGCTGGGTCGACCATCGCCAACCCGGCGGACAGCTCGTTCTCGCACGCCTCCCGCGCCGAACGCGGCGCCCGCTCGGCGGCGTCGGCCAGCGCGGCCAGCCGTCTACCCTCGGGCGCGCCGCCGTAAAAGCCAACCGCTGAGCTTTCCACGGCACGCGATACCACGGCGCGCCGCGCCAACGCCCCGTCCAACGCCTGCCAGGACAAGTCGTAGCGGACGTGCAGCCGGTCCAGCCGGTTGGCGGTCTGGAACATCCAGTTGGCGAACACCAGCAGAACAAGCGCGACGACGACCAGCGCGACGGTCAGCCACGTCATCAGCTGGCCACCTGAACCTTGGCGCCGGCCCCGGCCACCGTCTCGTAGACCCGCATGATCTGCTCGGCGACCACCGACCAGTCGTAACGGCGCACCGCCGCAGACCCGGCCTCGACATAGCGGGCCCGCAGCGCGTCGTCTCGCAGCACCTCGACCAGGGCGCCCGCCAGCGCGGCACTGTCTTCGACGGGCACCAGGCAGCCAGCTTCACCGTCGCGCAGTACCCGCCGAAACGCATGCAGGTCGCTGGCCACCACGGCGGTGCCGGCGGCCATCGCCTCGACCAGCACGATGCCGAAACTCTCGCCGCCGGTGTGCGGCGCGCAGTAGGCGTCGGCGCTGCGCAGCGCCGACGCCTTGCCCGCGTCGTCGACCTGCCCGAGAAAACGCAGATGGCTCGCCAAATCGCCGGCAGCCGAACGCAGTTCGCCCTCATCACCATGGCCGACGACCAGCAATTCGACGTCGGGAAAATGCTGCACCAGCGTCGGCAACGCATCGAGCAGCACGGCCATGCCCTTGCGTGGCTCGTCGTAGCGGCCCAGAAACAGCACCGTCTTCCCCGGTCGCGGATACCCGTCCAGCAGCGGCGCGGCGGCGATCGAGGCCACGTCGACGCCGTTGGGTATCTCCACCGCGTCGTTGCCCAGCGCCTCCATTTGCCAGCGCCGGGCCAGGTCGGACACCGCGATGCGGCCGACGATCTTCTCCAGCGAGGGCCGCAGAAAACCCTGCACCACCTTCAAGGTCAGCGATCTGGTGGTCGACGCGTGGAAGGTCGCCACGATCGGGCCCTCGGCCACCCGAAGCACCCACAGCGACAGGCTCGGCGCGTTCGGCTCGTGCACGTGCAGGACGTCGAACTCGCCCTCGGTCAGCCAGCGGCGGGCC
The DNA here is from genome assembly GCA_963767765.1 of uncultured Actinomycetota bacterium. Taxonomy (GTDB): domain Bacteria; phylum Actinomycetota; class Actinomycetes; order Mycobacteriales; family Mycobacteriaceae; genus Mycobacterium. Next base: position 10,871 of record CAVYEX010000004.1, read on the forward strand.
CGGCCCTGCACCGCCGGACTCAGCTGCAGCCGCGCCACCGACCCGTTGTACGGAATCGGCACGGCCCGGCCGGTGGAGACCACGTACTCGGGCAGGCTGACATGCGGGGACGACGGTGCCAGCACGCTGACACTGTGCCCCCGGGTGCGCATCACCTCCGCCAGCTGCAGCACATGCGACTGCACCCCGCCGGGGACGTCGAACGAGTACGGGCAGACCATGCCGATGCGCATCAGGGCCCCTCCAAGCGGGCACGCCGCGCATCGGAGAGGTCGGCCAGCCATTGCGGCTGCAGCATGTGCCAGTCGGCCGGGTGGGCAGCGATGTTGCGGGCGAACCTATCGGCCAGCGCCTGGGTGATGGCGCCGACGTCACCGCTGCTGGTGTCCAGCGCCGGTTCGAACCGGATCACGCACGCGTCGTCCTGGTACCACAGGTGCACCGGCAGCAGCGCCGCACCGGTCTGGATCGCCAGCTTCGCCGGTCCGGCCGGCAACCGGGAGACTTCGCCGAAGAAGTCGACCGGAACCCCGGTGCGGGTGAGGTCGCGGTCGGACATCAGGCAGACCATGCCGTTGTCCCGCAGTCGCTCGCAGAGCAGGTCGAACGGCGGGCGCTCGCCGCCGGAGAGCGGGATCACCTCGAAGCCGAGGCTTTCGCGGTAGGCGATGAAACGCCGGTACAGCGATTCGGGTTTGAGCCGCTCGGCGACGGTGGTGAAGGTGCCCCGGGTCTGCACCATCCATACTCCGGCCATGTCCCAGTTCCCGCTGTGCGGCAGCGCGCACACCGCGCCGCGGCCGGCGGCCAGCGCCGCATCCAAATGCTCTGTGCCCTGGACCAATTCGGCGAGCCGCTGCGTCACCGCCCGGTGGTCCATCGTCGGCAGGCGAAACGCCTCCCGCCAGTAGCGGGCGTAGGAGGACAGCGCGTCCCGCATCAAGCTGTCCGGCACGTCGGCGGGCGGCACCCCGATGACCCGGGCCAGGTTCTTGCGCAGCTGCTCGGGCCCGCCGTTGCGGGCGGTGTACCGCGCGCCGGCGTCGAAGGCGGTGCGCGCGGCGGCTTCCGGCATGGCGCGCACGGCCATCCAGCCGGCGGCGAAGCCCCAATCGGTCAGCCGGCCGGTCAGCCGCAGGCCGCCCAGACCGGGCGGTTTCAGGGCCGACGGGGTGGAGATCACCGCTCGCTCGTCTCGGCGCTGGAGGCGCCGACGGGCTCGGCGGCGCCGGGTGAATGCCGAACCGTGTGCAGCCGCTGTACGCAGGTGATGAGGCTCGCAGCCGCCAGCGCCCACATCGCAACCGGCAACGCCACCGGCAGCGAATGCACCGGCCAGTCCGAAATTCCGGCGCCGGTCAGCACGATGATCAACCGTTCCGGCCGTTCGATGAAGCCCTTGTCGCCGCGCAGCCCGCTGGCTTCGGCGCGGGCCTTGATGTAAGAGATCACCTGCGAGGTCACCAGGCAGATCAGCGTCGCCGCCACCAGCGGCGGGTCGTGCCGGCCGTACGCCACCCACCACAGCAATCCGCAGAACACCGCGCCGTCACTGATGCGGTCGCAGGTGGCGTCCAGCACCGCGCCGAAGCTGCTGCCGCCGCCGCTTTCCCTCGCCATTGCGCCGTCGACCATGTCGAACATGGCGAAAAACGTGATCACCACCGCACCGGCGAACAGATGGCCGGTCGGAAACAACGTCAGCGCGGCCAGCACGGCCGCCGCGGTGGCCATGATCGTGACCCCGTCGGCGGTGAAACCGGCCCGCAACAGCGTCCGGGCCACCGGCGAAGTCACCCGCGCCACACCCTCCCGGGACAACAGCTTGCTCATGACAGCTCGGTCCACTCCGAGGCCAGCAGGTGGCGGGTCTCGCGCAGCAACTGCGGCAGCACTTTGGAGTCGCCGATGATCGTGATGAAGTTCGCGTCGCCGCCCCACCGCGGCACCACGTGCACGTGCAAGTGCTCAGCCAGCGATCCGCCCGCCGACGTCCCCAGGTTCAGCCCGACGTTGAAACCGTGCGGCCGCGACACGCTCTTGATGACCCGAATCGCCTTCTGCACGAACCCCATCAGCTCCGCGCTTTCCGGATCGGTCAGGTCCTCCAGCTCCGACACGCGCCGGTAGGGCACCACCATCAGATGCCCCGGGTTGTACGGGTAGAGGTTCAGCACGGCGTAGACGAGGTCACCGCGGGCCACCACCAGGCCGTCCTCGTCGGACAGCTGCGGGATGTCGGTGAACGGCTGCGGCGGCCCGGAGTTGTCCCGCCGCAGCGGCGCCTCGGCCAGATAACTCATCCGATACGGCGTCCACAACCGCTGCAAATGGTCGCTTTGTCCGACGCCCCGGTCGATGATCGGCTCGGCCCGCTCTTCGCTAGCCACTGCTGGTCACCTTCACCAATTCGGCGGTGGGAACTGCGTTTTCGCGACGGGCGATCCAGTCCACGATGGCCGTCACCGCGTCGTCCCGCAGAACGCCGTTGATCTGGGTGCGGTCACCGAAGCGGAAACTGACGGCGCCGGCGCTCATATCGCGGTCGCCCGCCAGCAGCATGAACGGCACCTTCTGGTTGGTGTGCTGCACGATCTTCTTGGCCATCCGGTCGTCGCTGGCGTCCACCTCGACCCGCACACCGTGTGACCGCAGCTGCGCCGCAAAGTCTTTCAGATACTCGACGTGATCGTCGGCGACCGGGATGGCGACCACCTGCACCGGCGCCAGCCAGGCCGGAAAAGCGCCGGCGTAGTGCTCGGTGAGGATGCCGAAGAACCGCTCGATCGATCCGAACAGCGCCCGGTGAATCATCACCGGCCGCTGCCGGCTGCCATCGCTGGCGGTGTACTCCAGGTCGAACCGCTCCGGGAAGTTGAAATCCACCTGGATCGTCGACATCTGCCAGCTGCGGCCCAGCGCGTCGCGGGCCTGCACCGAGATCTTCGGACCGTAGAACGCCGCGCCGCCGGGGTCGGGCACCAGCTCTAAGCCCGACTCCGCCGCCACCTCGGCCAGCGCGTCGGTGGCCTGGGTCCACATGGCATCGGATCCGACGAACTTCTCCGGGTCCTTGGTGGAGAGCTCCAGATAGAAGTCCTCCAGTCCGTAGTCACCCAGCAGGTCCAGCACAAACCGCAAAAGCGACGCCAGCTCTGCGTGCAGCTGATCGCGGGTGCAGTAGATGTGCGAGTCGTCCATGGTGAACCCACGCGCCCGGGTCAACCCGTGCACCACGCCGGACTTCTCGTAGCGGTATACGGTGCCGAACTCGAAGAGGCGCAATGGAAGTTCGCGATAAGACCGGCCGCGCGAGCGGTAGATCAGCGTGTGCATCGGGCAGTTCATCGGCTTGAGGTAGTAGTCCTGCCCCGGCTTGCGCACCGCGCCGTCTTCGTCGTACTCGGCGTCGAGGTGCATCGGCGGGAACATGCCGTCGGCGTACCAGTCCAGGTGCCCGGAGGTTCCGAACAGCCCGGCTTTGGTGATGTGCGGGGTGTTGACGAATTCGTAGCCGGCCTCGATGTGCTTGCGCCGCGAATACTCCTCCAGCTCGCGGCGCACGACGCCGCCTTTCGGGTGGAAAACCGCCAGCCCCGAACCGATTTCGTCGGGGAAGCTGAACAGGTCCAATTCGATGCCGAGTTTGCGGTGGTCGCGGCGTTGCGCTTCCTCCACCAGCTGCACATATCGGGCCAGCGCTTCCTGCGATTCCCACGCGGTGCCGTAGATGCGTTGCAGGCTGGCGTTGCGCTGGTCGCCGCGCCAGTACGCCGCCGAGCTGCGGGTCAGCGTGAACGCCGGGATGTAGCGGGTGGTGGGGATGTGCGGGCCGCGGCACAGGTCACCCCAAACCCGTTCGCGCGTGCGCGGATTGAGGTTGTCGTAGGCGGTGAGCTCGTCACCTCCGACCTCCATGATGTCAGCGTCACCGGACTTGTCGTCGACGAGCTGCAGCTTGTAGGGCTCGCCGGCCAGTTCGGCGCGGGCCTGCTCCTTGGATTCGTACACCCGGCGCGAAAACAGCTGCCCGTCTTTGACGATCTGGCGCATCCGCTTTTCCAGCGCTTCGAGATCGTCGGGGGTGAACGGCTCCGGCACGTCGAAGTCGTAGTAGAAGCCGTCGGTGACCGGCGGTCCGATACCGAGTTTGGCCTGCGGGAAGAGGTCTTGCACCGCCTGGGCCAGCACGTGGGCACAGGAGTGGCGGATCACGCTGCGCCCGTCCTCGGTGTCGGCCGCGACCGCGGTGACCTCGACGTCGCGATCGGGTGCCCAGCTCAGGTCGCGCAGCGTGCCGTCGCCGTCGCGCACCACCACGATCGCGTCCGGCGCGCCCCGACTCGGCAGGCCGGCATCCCGGACCGCGGCGGCGGCCGTCGTCCCGGCGGGTATCCGCAGCGATGCGCCGGCAGCTCCTGGGTCGGGGTGTGCGGGGGCGCTCACAGCGTGTTCTCCGGTGATCTCATGGATGGGGGGCGGTGGCGACCATGCTATCGGCAGCTCAAGGCTGTCCGGGCTTGAGCATGACGAACAATGCCTCGGCATCGGTGAGCACGGTGTCGCCGTCGGTCAGCCGCCCGGAGACGAAGATCTTGCGGCCCTCGACCCGGTCGATCTCGGCGTCGATGCCGAGCTTCTTCTCGATCGGAACCACGCTGCGGTAGTTGATGTGCAGGTAGGCGGTGCGTTGCCGGGGACCGCCGGTGAGCACCGCCGACGTCAAGCCCAGCACGGTGTCGAACAGCATGCCGATCGACCCGCCGTGCACGGCCCCGTTGCGGCCGAGATGAAACCGGGCGAACCGCGCCCAGCCGTGGATGCGACCGTCGGGAGTTTTGCGGGCCGACATGGGCACGGTCAGGATGTTGCCGCGCACCGGCAGGTCCATCCGGCGGCCCGACGGCGAGGACCACTCGTCGGTGTCGAACGGCGTCAGCAGACCGGAGACCTTCTCCAGCAGGTCAGCGGCCTCGGTGATGACGTCATCCGGCGCGTCGACGGCCCGGGCATGGTCCTGCAGCCGCCGGACGGAGTCGATGAATCGGCCGTAGTCCGGCCCGCCTTTGGTCGTCGGTTCCGGCGGATTGAACCCGCCGCCCGGATGCGGTGCTTCTCGGGATGCCACCCAGCCACCGTATTGCCTCAAGCGGCGGGCGCCGCGATCACTCGCATCCCGAGATCGACGTCAGTGCCGTTTTCCGGCGAAAATCGAGCACTGCCGTCGATCTCGACGCGAAGCTAGCCCTGCTGCTCGCCGATGACGCTGAGCGTCTCCTCTTCTTCGTCGCTGAGCGTGATGTCGGCGGCGGCGACGTTCTCTTCCAGGTGCGCCACGCTGGACGTGCCCGGGATCGGCAGCATCACCGGCGAACGCTTCAACAGCCAGGCCAGCGCCATCTGCGAGGGGGTGGCGTTGCCGTGGTCTTTGCCGAACTGTGCCAGCGGACCGTCCGGCGCGGCCAGCGGGCCGGCGGCCAGCGGGAACCACGGAATGAAACCGATGCCCTGCGCAGTCGCCTCGTCCAGCAGCGCTTCGGCGGCGCGGTCGGTCAGGTTGTAGCGGTTCTGCACCGACACGATCGGGGCGACCAGCTGAGCGGCGGCGAGCTGGTCGACGCTGACCTCCGACAGCCCGATATGGCGGATCTTGCCCTCGGTCTGCAGCTTGTTGAGCTCCAGCACCTGGTCCTCCAGCGGGAACTTGTCGTCGATGCGGTGCAGCTGGAACAGGTCGATGGTCTCCACGCCGAGCCGTCGCAAGCTCATCTCGCACTCCTGGCGCAGGTAACTCGGATAACCCAGCGGCACCCACTCGTCCGGGCCGGTGCGCAGCAAGCCGGCCTTGGTCGCGATCACCAAACCGTCGTAGGGGTGCAGGGCCTCGCGGATGATCTCCTCGGCGACGTAGGGACCGTAGGAGTCGGCGGTGTCGATGAAGTTGACGCCCAGTTCCGCCGCGCGCCGCAGCACCCGGATGGCTTCGTCGCGGTCGGCGGGCGGCCCCCAAACTCCTTTGCCGGTCAGGCGCATGGCGCCGAAACCGAGCCGGTTGATGGTGAGATCGCCGCCGAGGCGCAACGTTCCGGACGCTTGAGCAGTGTGGCTAGTCACTTGGCCGACCGTACGCCTAGCCGCGGGAGGCGGCAGTGCGGCATGGCAAGCTGAGCCGGTGGACCTGAAGGGGCTGGCCGAGTTGCCGTTGACCTATCCCGAAGTGGGTGCGACGGCCGGACCGCTGCCTCCGGGATACAAGCACATCGCCCGTTCGGCGCAGATCGGCACGGGCCGGCCGCGGTTCGAGCAGGCCGCGCACGCGGTGATGCGCTGGGGCATGCAGCACGGTTCGGGTTTGCGAACGCAGGCCAGCAGTGAGGTCATCGCCGTCGGCACGGTGGTCATCGTGAAGATCGGTTTCCTCAAAGCCCCGTGCCGAGTCGTCTACGTCGTCGACGAGCCGGATATCCGCGGGTTCGCCTACGGCACCCTGCCGGGTCATCCGGAGTCCGGCGAAGAGCGTTTCGTGGTGCGCCATGATCCCGCCACGTCCGCGGTGTTCGCCGAGGTGTCGGCTTTCTCCCGGCCGGCGACGTGGTGGAGCAAAGCCGGCGGGCCGGTCACAGCCTTGGCGCAGCACGTGATGAACAAGCGCTACGTGCGGGCGGTGTAGGCCCAGCCGGCGCCCGTCGAACGTCACGCCAGCGTGGCGTCGGGCGCCGAACGTCACGCTAGCGTGGCCGTCGACGGCTCGGCCCAGCCGGCAAGCAGTCGCTCGGCTCCGTCGCACAAGCCGGCGATGACGTGGGCAGCCGGTAGGACGGCGTCGACCATCCCCACGCCCTGCCCGGCGTCGACCGGAGCGATCCGGCGGTCGTCGGCGGCAATGGCGGCGGTCAGCTCCGCGCGGGCGGTCGGGTCGGCGGCGAGCGCCGACTCGCGACCAGCCCAGCGCGTCAAGTAGTCGTTGCCCAGCACCCGGGACGGGAACCGCGCGGGCCACGGCCGCTGCTGACCGATGTCGAAGACGCGGGTGGTCGCGGTGTCCGTCTCGGTGGCCGCAATCAATGCCTGGCGTGCGCCCGCGCTGGTCAGCGCTTCCTCGCAGGCCGACAGGCAGGTACCCAGCCATGCCCCGCTCGCACCGGCGGCCAGCACGGCGGCCAGGCTTCGTGGCGACGCGATCCCGCCGGCCGCCAGCACCGGGACCGAGACGACGTCGAGGACGGCATCCAGCAGCGGCAGCGTCGCCACCTTCGCCTCGCCGTGGCCGCCGCCTTCGGTGCCGCGCGCCACCAATACGTCGACACCGGCATCTTGGGCCAGCCGGGCTTCGGTGCTGTTGTAAACCTGTGTCGCCGTGATGATTCCGGCCGCGTGCGCCGTCTCGATCCAGGACCAGTCCGTCCCGAAGCTGACCGAGAGCAGCACGGGTCGCGCGGCCAACGCCGTCTCCAGCAAGCCGGGTTGCTGTCGAATCACCCAGTCCACCAGACCAATTCCGAATACCCCGGACACGTGCGCCAATTCGGACTGCAACGACGCAACCGACCCGGCGCTGCCCATGCCGACCATGCCGAGACCCCCGGCTGCGGTGACCGCGGCGGCCAGCCGACCGCCCGCGACGCCGCCCATCGGCGCGTTGACGATCGGTGCCCGCAGTCCGATGCGGCGCGACCACGGCGTCGACAGCACAGCTGATCCGCTAGGTCGAGGACAGGCTCTTGAAAACGGTCAGCAGTACTGCCGAATCCTCGACCGCCTGCAGCGAATGCCGTTGCGGCGGAATCACGACGTAGTCGCCGGCCCTGCCATCCCAGTCGTCGGCGCCGGCGGTGAGGTGGACATGCCCCTGCAGCACCTGCAACGACGCTTGCCCGGGGCTGTCGTGTTCGGACAGCTCATGCCCGGCGAGCAGGGCGACCACCGTCTGGCGCAGTTCGTGGGTGTGTCCGCCGTGAATCGTGTGGGCCGCGCGCCCGCTGTGGGACTGTCGGGCCTCGGCGAGCTTCTCGGCGGCCAGGCTGGTCAGCGAAATGGATTCCATCGAAGCCCTTCGTTCGGTGAGTGGGTCAGCCGGTCAGTAGGAGAATCCCGGTTGCCGCCAAGGCAACTGCTTTGATCAGCTCCAGGCCGACGTAGGCATAGTGTCCCCGGGAACGCGGTGCGTCAAGGCCGGCCAGCACGGCATCGGTGCGGCGGCTGAGCCGGGGCCGTATCAGCGTCACTTGTACCGCCAGGGCGGCCACCGCGGTCACCGACGCCACCACGACACCGACCGGCAGCCGGCCGAGCACCAGCACCGCCGCCAGCGCCAGGCCGAAAGTCAGCTCGACGCCGTTGAGGGCACGAAAAACCAGCCGCCCGATGCCCAGCCCGATTTGCAGGGTGACGCCGGGCGCGCGGAATTTCAGCGGCGTCTCCAAAAACGAGATGGCCAACACCATGCCCAGCCAGACGAAGACCACGGCGACGGCAACCGCCGCGCCGGAGCTGGCGGTCATCGGTGTGCGAGTTTCCTGAGCTTCATCAACACCTCGGCGATGCGGCCGGGCTGCTCGGCCGGGGCGAGGTGAGCCGCGTTCGCCACCTCGAGGAATCGCCCGCGCAGCACATTGGCGGCGACGTAGCGTAACGAATTCGCCGGGACGGCAATGTCGTTCGCGCCGGCGACCGCAACGACGGGGGTAGCGATCTCGGCCAGGCGATCGCGGACGTCGAAATCCGCCAGCGCCTCGCAGGTCCGCGCGTAGCCCTCGTCGTCGACGTGGCGCAGGGTTTCCAGCAGCGCTCGCGCGCACCCGGGGTCACGCTCGAAGAAGCCCGGCGCGAACCACCGCCGCACCGATGAAGCCACGACTTCACCGGTGCCGCCGCCGCGAACGATCTGCGCCCGCGAGTGCCAGTCCACCGGGTCGCCCATGCGAGCGGCGGTACAGATGAGGCCCGCGGATACCAGTCGCTCGGGGCAGCTGAGCAGAAGTTGCAGCCCGACCGCGCCGCCTACCGACACCCCGGCATAGGTGAACGGCTGCCCGCCGATGCGATGACTGAGCACGTTGCCGACCGCGGTGGCCAATTCGTCGATCGTGAACGGGTTACGCGGGCGGGGGCTGCTGCCGTGTCCGGGAAGGTCCCACCCGATGACGTGGTAGGCACTGGCCAGACGCTGAGCTGCGAACGCCCACAGTGACTCGACCGTGGTGCCCAGGGCCGGTCCGACGACCAGGGTCGGCAGCTCCGATGAGCCACCCAGATGCGAGACCTGAATCGTCGGCGCACTCAAGAGTCTCCCCGCTCCTGTGCGCCCCCCATGAGAAGCGAACGCTACCCGATTTTTTCGGTCGTCGGCCCGGAATTCCGCGGACGAACTTACATTCCTCTCAGCATCGCTTTGCGGCCCTTGACGCGGAGCTTATGCACCGTCGAGTCGCGCAGTTGCTCGATGCGGGCGGCCATCTGTTCACCCAGCGTCACCAGTTCGGCGTCGCTGAGCTGCACCGGCGGCGGCGCGGGGATCATGTCCCGTTCCTCCTCGTCGGCGTGCGCTTCGAGCACGGTGGCGAAGGAATGCCATTCGTCGGTGTAACGCGGCGCGGTCGGCGGCGTGCGCAGCAGCACCGACATCTGGTCGATGACTTGGCGATGTTCGGCGTGCGCAACGGCGATCAGCGAGCCGGCCGCCGCCATCGCCGGGTAATACAAGTCGTCCTCGATGCGGAAGTGGATGTCCAGCTCGACCAGCAGGTCGTCGAGGTACTCCTGACGTTGCGGGACGGCGGGCGGGGTCTCGCCGATCTTTTTGACCAGTCCCTTGAGGGTCTTGTGATGGTCCTGCAGGACGGTGTAGGCGTTCACCGGACATCCCTTCTGCCGCGCAGCTCGATCATTCCGTCGCTGATTCGGGTCGGGTAACACGGCAGCGCAGCCGCCGAGGGCCCCCGGAGCACCGCCCCGGATTCGACGTCGAATCGTGAGCCGTGCCAAGGGCAGACGATGTGGCCGCGGTCAATCCACCCGTCGCTCATCGGGGCCGCCAGATGCGGGCAGAGCTCGCCGAACGCGGCCACCTGCCCGTCGCCGGTTCGGCACAGCACCACGCCCAGACCGCCGACCTCCACGCGGTGCGGCTTGCCATCGGGCAACGACGCCACCGGCAGCACCGGCGTCCAGTCCAGCGCCTGCAGCCGTCGCCCGGATCGGTCGACACCGATACCCGAGTCGAACACCAACGCTCCGCCCAGAAAGCTGCTGCCGACGGTGATCGCGTACCCGAGCGCGCTGACCGTCATTCCCCGAAGGTGCCGGCCGCGGCGGCGGTCCCACCACGACTCCAGGTAAAGGCCCGTCGCCAGCAGGTTCAACAGCCCGTGCACCAATCCCACGCGGCGGTCCGCCTCATGGGTGTGCTGCCAGTCGGTGACACCGGTGACGGCCGAGCCGAGATTCGCCAGGATGCCCAGCGCCAGCGACCGGGAAGCGAACCGCGACGCGTCCAGGACTTCGGACCGTGGCCGGCCCGGTAGGACGCTCAGCGCATCTAATGCCACCGTCGTGCCGATCGCACCGCTGGTCAGCGAGGCCAGCGGTGGATGCACCGGATGCCCGAGCCAGACGCCGTTCAGCGCATTGGCGACGCGGTCCCGCGCACCGCCCAGCGCGTTGTAGGCATAGCTCAGCAGGTGCTCGAACCGGTAGCTTGGCCGGTCCAGCCACGTCTGCCGGCCGATGACCGACACCACACGCGCGCCCCGCGTGCGAAACCGCGCCTCGGGTAACTGATCCACCACGGCTGCCAGCCTTCCTGTGGTCGCCAACGCTTGTCACGGTAGCGCGTGCAGGCCTCACCGATGGTGAGCCACCTGGCGAAAAGGGTGGCTTCACAGGCTATTTGGTGCATGGTCGACGGTGGGACGGTTGCCGAATGCGGCCACCTCTCATCGGGATACCGACGATACGTAACTAGCTGCGAAGACCGCCTTCTCTGTCTAGCAGAGATTTCTTCTGCTCAGTAGAGCCCTTTGCCGATGGCTTTGGCGGCCCTGGCGAGCTCGGCGGAGATCCGCGCATACCGCGACTTGGTCAGGCGGTGTTGCGGCGCCGCGGCGTTGAGCGCCAGCGGGGGCCCGGGCGGATAAGTCGGGATGACGACCGAGATCGCTGCTACGCCTTCCTCGCTTTCTTCGCGATTCACCGCATATCCCCGGTCCCGGATCTGCGACAGCTCGGCTTCCAGCGCCGCGCGGCTACCGAGCGTGCGCGGGGTCGTCCGTTCCAGCAGCTCGTCGGGCAGCACTTCATGCAACTCCGGTTGCGGCAACTGGGCGAGCATCACCTTGCCCGCTGAAGTGCAATGCGCCGGCAAGGAGCGCCCGAGCCGGGACGCAACCCGGACACCCGTCGGGCCCTCGACCGCGGCGACGAACCGCACGGTGGCACCGTCGAGCATCGCGACGTCGACGGTCTCGCGCAGCAAGCCGCTGAGCCGGTGCAGTACCGGCGTAGCGATCGCTTGAATGTCGTTGCGCCGCAACACGGCGAAAGCCACCTCGGTCAACGCCGGACCGGCCCGGTATGCCTTGGAGACCGTGTCCTGGCGAACGAATCCGCGGTAGGCCAGCATCGCCAGCACTCGGTGCGCAGTGGACGAGGCCACCCCGAGGTAACGGGTTGCCTCGCTCAACCGGATTTCGGGCTGCTCGGCCAACAGCAGCAAGAGTTTCAGCGCGTTGTCGACTGACTCGATCGGGTACTGCGGTGCAGGCGAATCGGCCGCCCGTAGGGGGCTTTTCTCGTGCATAGGGCGGACGCTACCTGCGAAGCCACGCCGCGGGCGGGCCTTCCCAACGGGATTAGCTTGGTCGGGCATGCTTGACCGCATGTCGGTGGTCTCCTTGCTGCAGGCGATCCCGCCTGCCGCGGTCTACATCGTGGTCGGGACTGTGGTCGGAGTGGAGAGCCTCGGAGTGCCGCTGCCCGGTGAAGTTGTCCTTGTCACCGCGGCCTTGATGGCAGCCGACCATGGGCTCGCGGTGAATCCGGTTCTGGTCGGCACCGCCGGCGTGCTCGGAGCGGTGATCGGCGACTCGACCGGTTACACCATCGGCCGGCGTCTCGGCATGCCACTTTTCGATTGGTTAGGTCGGCGCTTCCCGACGCATTTCGGTCCGGGACACGTCGCGCTCGCCGAGCGGGTGTTCGGCCGCGCGGGCACCTGGGCGGTGTTTTTCGGCCGTTTCGTCGCGCTGCTGCGCATCTTCGCAGGACCACTGGCCGGAGCGTTGAAGATGCGGTATCCGCATTTTCTGGCGGCGAATGTGGCCGGCGCGGTCTGCTGGGCCGGCGGCACCACCGCACTGGTGTACTACGCCGGGGTGGCCGCCGAACGCTGGCTCACCCGGTTCTCCTGGATTGCGCTGGTCGTTGCCGTGGTGTGCGCGGGAGTTCTCGCGGTGGTGTTGCGCAAACGAACAGCACGGGCGGTCGCCGAGTACGAGGACGAGCACAATCGGGAGTCCGGCCGTGCCAGCGCCTAGGGCTTTCTCAGGTGATCCCGAGCCGTCGCAGCGGTTTCCGTTCGAACGGCAAAAGCGCTGCTCAAAGGCGCCTTAACATACTCTCAGGCCTCGTGTCTAGACATCCACGGCGTCGCCGTTATTGAATTGACACTTACTAGCGCAACGGTCTGTCTTAAGGACGTAGGACGGGCATCCATCCTGTCTTCAGCTACGTAGGACGGGCATCCATCGCGGCGCCTCGGCGTCAGTCGATTAGGAGTGCACCATGACCCTCGCCCCCGCAGATCCTTTCCCCAGTAGCCCGAACCGTTTGATGTTGAGCACCCGGTTGCTTTCCGAGCTGGGCAAGATGCACAGCAAGCTCAGGGCTACCACGCAGCGCAGCGGATCTGCCGTCATTGTCCACACCGGCGGCGAAGTCGACGCCTGTAACGAGGACACTTGGCGCCACCTACTGGTCGAGGCCGCCGCAGCGGTCATCCCGTCCGGCATGCTCGTCGTCGACCTCACTGGTCTGGATTTCATGGCCTGCGGCGCGTTCTCGGTGCTTGCCGACCAACTTGCGTCGTGTCGCAATCGCGGCGTGGAAGTGCGTCTGGTGACGTCCCAGCCGGTGGTCTCGCGGATCCTCGAGGCGTGCGGGCTCAGCGACGGCCTGCCCGTTTTCGCGACGGTGGACGCAGCGCTGACCGTTTTGGCCGGCGTGCCCTCGCTGTAGCTTTCTCGCGCGGTCTCAGCCTGAATCGGGGCGAGGCCGCGGCACCAATGTCGGAGCGGTCACCTGGCCGGGTTGTGGCCAATTGCTGAACGCCTCGGCGTAGGTGTGGCTCATCAGCTCGAGCACCGTGCCCCACGGGTCGGCGGTGTAGGCCAGCGTCCATGGACGTCCGGGCACGAATTGGTTGGGCGGACTCAGCTGTGTGCCGCCGTGTTCGACGATGTGGTCGACCATGGCCTGCACGTCCGGGTGGGTGATGCAGAGGTGCCAGAGCCCGCGATCGAGCCACGGCACCGGCTCCTGCGGTGGCCGCGGCCCGCGGGTCGGCGGCTCGATGAACTGGAACAGTTCGATACCCACCGAGTTCCCGCTCAGCAGGTGCGCCTGCCAGGCCCGACGAAAGCGGCTGCCGAACACTGAGGCGGTTTCGGTGTGTCCAGCGGTTTCGAGCACGCGAGGACCCATGATGCAGCGGAAGCCGAGCACAGTTTCATACCAGTCGATTGCGGCATGCACGTCGGGAACCGTCACGCCGACATGGTTGATGGCCAGGGCCGGCTGTGGTGTGAAGGCCATCGGTGGCTCCATTCTCGGGATCGTTCGGCTCTTGTCTGCCCTCGTACACTATTTCGGTAACCCGTCCTGACTCAGCGGCTTCGCGGTTCAGCTCCGAATCTGTTTTGTGGCACGGGTTTATCGCCTTCACCAGGGCGCAGCCGCGCTAGCACCCGGCACAGCGTCGGCGGGCGGCACTTATACCGGTTCGATTCAACTCGGCTTTGCGCGCCGCCTCCGGGCCACGGACCTCCCGGCTTCAGACCTCCCGACCCAGACCCCGACCCCGACCCTCGGCCCCCTGACCTTTCCGGTCAATTCACTTCTGCCACTTCTGTTTCGACCGTTTCGGGGCGCCAGTTGTCTGTCGGTAGCCTGCGCTACTATTCGAACATGCTTTCGAGTAGCCGGCAAGAGATCATCGACACGTTCGACGCGCTCACCGCCGCGGTGTCGCGCCTAAGTGAACTGTCCTTCGACGTCTTGACCACCCCCGAGCGGCTTGCACTCTTGGAACGCCTCGAACACGACACCCGCCGGCTGCCAGTGGCTCGGCACGCCCTGATCACCGGAGTGCGTCAGCAGGCCACGCCCGCGGAAATCGGCGGCAAGCTCGCCCACGTCCTAGCTGACCGATGCAACATCACCCGCGCCGACGCGGCCCGGCGCATCGACGAAGCCGACGACCTCGGGCCACGCCATGCACTGACCGGCGAGCCGCTGCCGCCGCGACTGGCCCCCACCGCCGCCGCCCAGCACACCGGCGCCATCGGCGAAGCCCACGTGCGCATCATCCGCGCCTTCCTGCGCGACCTACCCTGCTGGATCGACACCGACACCCGCACCTGCGCTGAGACCCAACTCGCCGAACTCGCAACTCAATACCGCCCCGAACTACTGGCCAAACTGGCCAATCGACTCGCCGACTGCCTCAACCCCGACGGCCAGTTCAGCGACGAGGACCGCGCGCGCCGCCGCGGCCTGACCTTGAGCAACCAAGACCGCGACGGCATGTCGACCATCAAAGGCTGCCTGACTCCCGCCGCCCGCGCCGCCCTCGAAGCCGTACTGGCCAAACTCGCCGCTCCCGGCATGGCCGATCCCTACAGTAAAGATCCCGTCCTCGACGGACCACCCAGCCAAGACGCCATCGACGCCGACACGCCGCACCCCCGCCCAACGCAACCACGACGCTCTCCACGCCGCCTTGCGCGCGGTGCTGGCCTCCGGCGACTTCGGCCAGCACAACGGCCTACCCGCCAGCATCATCGTCACTACCACTCTGCAGGAGCTGGAAAGCGGTGCGGGCAAGGGACTTACCGGCGGCGGCACCCTGCTACCCATGAGCGAGGTCATCGCCCTGGCCCGCCATGCCCACCATTACCTGGCCATCTTCGACCACGGTCGCGCCTTAGGGCTTTACCACACCAAACGCCTGGCCTCCCCCGCCCAGCGCATCGTCCTTTACGCGAAGGACCGAGGCTGCACCCACCCCGGCTGCGACACCCCCGGCTACCTCTGCGAAGTCCACCACTGCACCGACTACGCCGCCTGCCACGAAACCGACGTCAACGACCTCACCTTCGGCTGCGGCCCGCACCACCAACTCATTCAGCCCGGAGGCTGGAGCACCCGAAAGCGCGCCAACGGCGACACCGACTGGATTCCGCCGCCTCACCAAGACCGCGGCCAGCCCCGCACCAACCCTTACCACCACCCCGAACGACTGCTGCGTCCCGACGAGGAAAACACGGACGAGCCATAACCGTTTGACAGCAACGGTTTTCAATGTGGCAGTCAGCCCCGAGGGGCAGTCGTTACCTAATCGTTATGCAACGCACCTGTGTGAAAAATAAGACGAAGCGTAGGGTGTGCCTGAGTAGAAGCTGAGTGACTGACTGATCGCTTGGGCGCAGTCAGAACGCCGGGACAGGTTTCAGCTCGCTCGCGGAAGGGGGCTCCACACAACGGCTGCGACGGTGAATAGGTGCCGTTCACAACCACATTGAGGGCATGCAAGGACCAACCAGAAATCACTGAAGGGGGTAAACCAATGAGCAGGAAACTACGCCGGCGTGTGACCATGGCCGCCGGGGCAACCATCGCCGGTGCGGCCATCCCGATTGCCGCCGCGTTCACCGCATGGGCCGAAACCGACTTTCTCGACATCAGTTACGACGGATAGACCATCTTCAATAACTTCCCGGGTCAGAATTCTATGTTCCTGAGTCCCGACACCGGCACTTCCGCCCTCTCGGGCGCCAACAATGACTTCGCAGAGGTCTTCGGCCCCGCTTCCAACGGCACCGTCGGGCTGGCCAACGACAGTCTGACCGGCGACGCGAATGACGTCGCGTATTTACGACGGCGCCGGCGCCGGGGCGCCCTCCACCACTTTCATGGTTTGCCTGTAGGGGCCTCGCTGCAGAACGCCACCGGCAGCGATGCTGAAGTCTTCGGGGGCGGCCAGGCCATCGTGAACAACGCTGGGCTCTTCGGTGCCGCGGGTCCGGTCAGCAACAGCTCGGCCATCGCCACGAACGGCGGCTTCGCCGGAGTCGAAAACGACAACCTAGGGCCCGCCAGCCTCACCGTCACGAATGACTACGCGTTCGGCAACGGCACCGCGACCGGCACGACCGCGCTCGGCGCGCCCCTCGCCAACACGCCCAGCGTCGCGAATATCTACGACAGCCAGGTCATTACCGCCATCGCCAACAACACCGGCTTCAATTTCGGACCCCAGACCGAGGGCGCGGGCGTCGAATTGGCGAGGAACGGCTTCGACTACGCGACCGGCCAAGGCAGCGGTGCCGACATCATCGGAACTGTTGCCGCTCCGGTTACCAACGTCTCGAACATCGAGCCGGACGGCGACATTTTCCAAGTCCTGTCAAGCAACACCGCTGTCTTCGACGGTACCCCTGACGCCACCTTCTTCGCCGACTTGTTCGGTGCAGATGGTGCGGCAACGATGAGCGCCGACTGGACCGCTCTCCTGGCGGCCTTCGGACTGTAGCCGTAGCCGCCGAGGGCTTAATCTCTACAAGTCTGGGTGGTGCCGCAACCGGGGCACCCACCCAGACTGCAATTTCCTGCATAGGGTTTCCCCGCGAGGCGGCTCGGGGCTTACTCGCGGCTGCCGGGATTCTATGTCAATGCGCGCCTTGACAACCCGACCCAGTGGGGGCAATAGGATCACCGCGCTAAACGACGGATCCCGACGCAGCACCTCCCTCTCAACCGCCGGCAGGGACCGTGCGGGCAAGATTCGCAGAGCGACCAGCTATGGCAACCAGCAGCGCCCGCTGATCGACAGATGCACGGCTGACAACCGGGGCCCAGGCTGGCGGGGTCGACCAGCGAGCACGTTGACGGGAAATTCATCCGGCAGCCGCACCTTTTCGCTGTCCGTGCAGCTGCGCCAGGTAACGGTGTAGAGGCGCTCACCGAACATTCTGTAAGCCGTTCGCGCGAACAATGGCACGTTGGCGAGGAAGCGCTCCCTGGTGCCGGTCGGCTGACCATCGAGCACGATAGCGCCCAGGACGAGTCCGCGCCTCGGATGCGCTCGCACGAACGCCGACCCGTGCGCCAAGAACTTACGCCACTCCTTCGCGTTGAGGTACTCAGCGATCAACGGAACGACAGTTCTTTCCTCGTCGTCGAAATGCTCGTCGACGACGGCGCCGAATCGCTCGACGAGAGGCACGAGCTGCTCGGCAAGCCGAAGGTCACCCGTCGACGTCCACTGCACCAAAGTCAGCCGAACACGCTCGCTGGAGTCGTCGATGGCGCGGTGCGCATCCGGCATCCGACTGATCTCGCCCGTGACGGCTCAAGGCCCGAGCAGACAATCTGGGCCACACCACCCGATCCTCGGCCAGATGGTGGTGGTGCAGCGCCGTCATCATGAAGTCGATGTGGTCGCCGACGATCGCGGCGCGCTTGTGGTCACCCGCAGGGACACCGCGGACGAGCCGGACCGCATCGTGGAAATTCCCGCGGAAGCCCTGGTGCACAATCTGCATTTCGAAGGGATCACACGGCATCCTGGCCTCCACTACTCGGCCCCCGAAGTTGCTTGAGCAGCATAAGCATCAGGCTGCGCCCGATGTGCAACGTCTCGAGCAATCAGCGCGAAATCAACCGGCTTTGCCGGCGCTGCGCAGGTCGTCCACCAACGAGCGGTACGCCTCGTCGCGCTGATCGCTGCGGTCGCGCAGGACAGCGGACGGATGCAGAGTCGCGACGACGACGGGCTCGGGTTGCAGCTGGATGCCGATGTCGGCGGGCAACCGCAACGGTTCACCGCGGTGCGCGGAGATCCGAAATGACGCACCCAGCAGGGATTGCGCTGCGGTCGCACCCAAGCAGACGATCACCCGCGGCCGCACCGCCTCGATCTCGGCCAGCAACCACGGCTGGCACGCGACAACTTCTGTGCGACTGGGCTTTTGGTGTATCCGCCGCTTACCGTTCTTCCGGGTGAACTTGAAATGCTTGACCGCATTGGTCTGGTATGTCAGCTGCGGATCGATCTCGGCGTCGTCGAGCGCACGAGCCAGCAGCCGCCCCGCCGGTCCCACGAACGGCAGCCCCTCGACGTCTTCGCGGTCTCCCGGTTGCTCACCCACCAGCATGAGCCGAGCATCCGCCGGCCCATGCCCGAAAACCGTCTGCGAGGCATCCTGATACAACTGGCAGCCCTGGCAGCAACCGGCCGCGGCCTCCAGCGACGCTAAACCGTGCTCGGCCGGCAGGTAACGCTGTGCGCCCGGTTCCTTGGTTCTGGCCATGGCCGCATCACCCGATGAGACCGGATGAGCTAGCCCTTGCCGAGGATGGCGTCGCGGGCCCGGTCCCGCATCGCCGCGAACGGGCCGACCAGCACATTGGCCTTCTGCGACTCGACGCCGGCATGCGGCCTGGTCGGTGCGACCGACTCGGCGAGCTTGGCGGCGCGGCCCAACCGCTCGAGCTCTTTTTCGTCCAGTTCCTCGGCCAGTTGAGGAAACTCCTCTTTTTCTTCATGGTCGGCGTGGTCGAGCACGGCGTCGCGCAGCTTCTTCAGCTCGTCGGTGAATTCGTCTCCGTCGATGTCGAGTTCTTCGAGTTTGCCGAGAACGGTTTTGGCTTCGTGCTCTTCCTCCAGCCGTTTGCCCACCACTTTGTCGCCGTCGGCGATCTTGCGCTTGGCGCGCGGGTGCACGACCTCTTCTTCGGCGGTCTCATGCACCGCCAGCAGCCGGCGAAGCTCGATGAACGCGTGCTCCCGTTCTTTGCCGGAGGCCTCGAGGGTCTCGTCGAACAACGACTTGATCTGCTCGTGCTGGCTCTTTAGGAATTCGACCACGTTGGTCGGCGACTTGTCATCGGCCATGGCTTCCTCCTGAAGGGTCGTGAGCTAGGTGCGGCGCGTTGCTGGCTACCCTACGACCTCAGCCACCAAACGGCGGGCAAAAGAGGGTCGGCGGCGTCGGGAACTCACAGCAGACCCCCAACTACGATCAGTAACCTCTCACCAAGCTGCGGTGGCAAACTTATGAACTGCGAACGCGCGGTTAATTCCCCGCTCACGCCCGGCCAAACCGACCTTGGAGGAGCCGTGGAACTGGTACTCGGGGTGTCGATGGCACCGGCATCGATCCGCATGGTGCTCGTCGAGGGCGAGAACGCCGACGGGGTCACGGTCGAAGAAGACAACATTGACGTCGTTGGACCTCAAGCCGCCGATGACTCGCCCACCGTGAGCGCGGCTGACCAGGTGATCGCCGCGATCCTGGGCACCCGGGAAGGTGCGGTCGACGCCGGCTCGCAACTGATGTCCACCGGCGTCACCTGGACCGATCAGGTCGAGGCGGCCGCCCTGCGCGACGCGTTGGCAACCCGCAAGATCGAGAACGTCGTGCTGGTCTCCGCCTTCCTGGCCGCGGCCGCGCTTGCCCAAACCGTCGGCACCGCAATCGGTTACGAGCGCACTGCGATGCTGTTCGTCGAACCCGACACCGCGACGCTGGCGGTGGTCGACTCCGCCGACGGCTCGGTCACCGACGTTCATCGGCAAGCCCTCAGTCGGGGCGAGCCGGTCACCGAGCTGGTCGACATGGTCGCCGGTTTGCACACGCTCCCGTCGCGGCCCAATGGCGTCTTCCTCGTCGGCTGCGGCGTCGACGTCGCGCCGGTCAAGCCACAGCTCGAAGCGGCCACCACACTGGCGATCAACGTTCCCGAGGAGCCGGAGATGGCGCTGGCGCGGGGCGCGGCGCTGGCGTCGGCGAACGCACCGCTGTTCGCCTCGTCGACCGCTGCTCTGGCCTACGCCCAGGATCCGGGCACCGGCGCGGTCGACCCGTTCGCGGTCTCCCCCGGATATCTGGCGATCGCCGACGGGTCCGACGGCGCCAGGCCGGGCGGCGAGGCGTTCGCCTACAGTGCGGTCGCCGATGAGGACGACGCCGTCGAAACCGTTGTGCTCGATCCCGTCCACGACCTCGCCGAGGTGGGCTCGCGGCACCGGGCAACGTTGCTGACCGGTAGCGCGGTGGCCGCGACGGCTGTCACGGCGGCCGCCTTGGCCTTGGTTGTGACGCTGGCGATCAACATCCGGACGACGACGGTGGCGTTGCGGCCTGTTCCGGGCCAGAAGCTGATCGTCCCGACGGCCCAAGCGCCGGCGCCTGCGCCTGAGGTGCCCGCCGCATCGGCACCGGCACCCGTACACCTGCCTGCCCTGCAGCCGGGCCCCGCGCACGTCGTCGCCGTCCCGCCGGCCGCCGCTCCAGCGCCGATTCCGGCAGCTCCGCCCGTCGTCGCGCCCGTCCCGGTGGCCCCGCTGCCGATCCCGGTGGTGGTGCCGGCCCCGGCCGCGCCGCAGCTACCGCAGCTGCCGCTCCACCTGCCGGCCGTGCAGCAGCCGCCGATTCAGATCCCGAACCTGCAGCCGGTGCAACAGGCGCCGACTCCGCAGCCCGTGCATCGGCCGGTGCCGCCCAGCCGGGTGGTGAGCCCGCCCGAACAGAATCCGTGGCAGCGGTCACCCGTGCGCGTGCCGGGCGGCCAGCAGCCGGGCAGCGGGCTGACACCGCAGGAACCGCGCTTCAACGTGCCGTCGCAGGAGCCGCCGCTGCGCATCCCGCAGCAGCAGCCCCGCTTCAACGTGCCCTCGCAGGAACCGCCCATGCGCGTGCCCGAGGCTCCGCGGATGCCCGAGATGCCGGCGCCGCGGGCTCCGATCTTCCGGTCCCCGGTCGTTCCGCGGATGCCGATGATGCCGCAAGGGCCGCGGCTGAACCTGCCGCGCCTGCGGTTCTGACGGCTCTACCAGACTCGGATGTAGTCGATCAGCATGTCCGCGGGATAGCTGCCCGGGCCGGGGTCGCCGCCGCCCGAACCGGCGACCGCCAGATTGAACACCGGATACATGGTGTAGCCGGGGTTGTTGAACGGCCAATCCGGAAGCGAGCTTGCCGTCACGTCGAAATACGGTTGGGCACCATCGACATAGTCTTTCCAGAATCGAATGCCGGCCTGATCCCACTGAAACCGCCAGGTGTGCCAGCCGCTGTCCAGCGCGATGTTCTGGGTTTTCCACTCCCCGCCGTTGGCCTTGGCGTGCACCGTGGTCGCCGCCGGCCAGCTGCCGTTGCCGTACCACTCGACGGTGTCGATCTCGCCGTTGTCCTCGTTGCCCAACCACCAGGCCGGCCAGGCGCCGGCAGTCAGGCAGTTCAGCTTGATCCGGGCCTCCCAGGTGTGCCCGACGCCGCCGTGCCACGGACTCTGCACCTTGCCGCTGTAATAGGTGGGGCCGTCTTTCGCGGCCCGCAGCACCAGGTTGGAATTGCCGTCCAAGAACACGTTCTTGCGATCGTTGCGGTACTGCCCGATGTGCTCGGGCAGCTCCCAGTACGTCGGGTCCTTGATGGTCTCGCGGGCTGTCGCCACCGTCCACTTCGAGGGATTGGGCGCCGAGCCGGCCGGGCCGTCGAATTCGTCTTGGAAGATGTAGTTGACGGTGGTTCCGGACGGGGCCGCCGGTGCCGGCTGCCGGCCTGCGCGTGCGGCCGGGACGGGAGCCGCGGCGGCGGCGAGCACACCGGCCCCGGTCAGCAGCAGTCTGCGGCGATTCAGCTCAGGCACAGCTGACCATGAAACCACGCGTGGAGCGGTTTCTGCACATTGGCATGATATTGACGCCGCGCCAAAATGGCACCACCGTGTGGCCGACCGGTGATTGGATCAGTGGTCATGCGGGTTCTGGGCGTCGACGGTTGGGCGAAAGGCTGGGTGAGCGTCGAACTCGACGACGGCCAGTTCGCCGGCGCCCGGGTCGACTCGACGCTGCAGGGGCTGCTCGACGCGGCAGCGGAGGTGTCGTGGGTGGCGGTGGACATCCCGCTGGGACTGGTCGAGGGCGGTGCTCGGCAGGCCGACGTCGAGACTGCGTTGTTGCTCGGTCCGCGACGCTCCAGCGTTTTCCCGACGCCGCCACGCCCGGTGTTCGCCGAGGACAGCTACCTGGCGGCGGCGCAGCGTCACGTCGAATTGGTCGGTAAAGGTCTCAGCCGCCAAAGCTACGCGCTGCGGACCCGTCTGCTCGAAGCGAACGTGCTATACGACCGCGGCGGTTTTGCGCTGCGCGAAGTGCACCCTGAGATGTCGTTCACGATGATGGGTGACGGGCCGCCGACCATGAGCAAGAAGACGTGGGAGGGCCAGCGCGACCGCCTCGAGCGGCTGCGGTCGGTCGGCATCGAGCTGCCGGACCGGCTGGGCGCCGCCGGGGTCGTCCCGGCCGACGACATCCTCGACGCCGCCGCCGCGGCGTGGAGCGCGCACCGGATCGGCTGCGGGGTCGCGGCGAGCGTCCCGGATCCGCCTCAGCTCAACGAGCGCGGGCAGCAGCTGGCGATTTGGTACTGAGCCTAAGAACCCTTACTGCCGCCGCCGCTGCCACCGGTCCCGAGATACTTCGGGCAGTAGACGTCCGACGACACCGCCTCGAATGCGAGCACTTGGTCCAAACTGGTGAATCCGGAATTGCGGGACTTCAGCTCTTTGAGCACCTGAGCGTCGGACATGCCGCTGTCCAGCAACTGGCACACCGATTTGCCGGCCGTGACGGCTTGGGCGGCGCTGCTGTAGTGAATTCCGCGCTGGTTGAGCATTGCCAGAAATGTCGCGTCGTCACCGGTGACGTCGGCGTGCACCGGCGCGGCGAGGGCGATGATGGCGATCGCGATCGGCGGGGCTAGAGAAAGGCGCATGAGGACCATCATCACCGCGCGGCCGATTTTTTGCATCGGCCGCCACCTACCGGCAAAGCGGTGTTCATCTCGGCGCAACGTGCGCCGGCAACCAACCGGCTAATCGGGCTTGTCGAATTCCCGTGTTCCCCTGTGGTGCAGCCGATTACGGGCAACACCATTCACCCCGTGAAACCACCCCAGCCGCCGACGACACGAAATCCAAGAGCCGTGTCACGTCGAGTAGTCGATTACGCGGATCGGAAAGGCTCGATCGGGTTAAAGTCCACGAAGTTGCACCGCAGATGATCGCTTGAGTCGCAAGTCCTATTCCGTCGAAAACCACCCGGAGAGGAAGGTGATAGGGCGCTCGTCCGACAGCGAACGGCCCAGGCGACCGAATCCGGAAAATACCTGGCGCTTGATCGGCGGTCCAATTCTGATGCACACGGGCGGTATCGAAACGCGCTGAACGACAGCGGTTTCATCGATGAAAGGCGTGAATTGCAGGAAATCACCGTTGATCAAAACGTTTCCAGCAGGTCGGCCCTCGCGCCGTGCGACGACGGCATCTTCGCTTTGGCGTGGGGCATCCAAGGAGGACAGTTATTCGGTGCGGTGTACTCGACGACAGGTCAACCGATGACACCGAAGTTCACGATCAACGCGCCCGAGCAGGCTGCGACCAGCGGCCCGGTGATCAGCATCGTGATGGGCGGCTTCGCGGTCGCGTGGACCGCCGGGCAGGACGTTTGGGTGCAAAGTTTCACCCCCGACGGCGCGGTGATGAGCGACCTGATAAAGGCCAACACCACAGCGGCCGACAAGGATCATCCGCCCGCGATCTGCCGGCTTGCCGACGCGACGGTTGTTGTCAGTTGGGGGGACGCCGAAGCATTCGTCGGTGTGAGCGCGCAGAGATTCGGTTCGGACCTGACAAAGCTGGGCGCCGAATTCCCTGTAAACACGTCGCAGGGTTTGCATGCGATGCCTGCGATCGCCGCCCTCGACGACGCGGGCTTCGTCATCGGCTGGCAGGGCGGAACACCTTCGATGATGGGCCGCTTCCGGATTTTCAATCCGGACGGGTCGCAGTCGGTGGCCGAGCAGCTTGCCCGCCACGACCTCTATCCTGCTCCGGATACTTTGGCCCCGGTACCGCAAGGCCAGTTCGCCGGTGTTCATCTGCAATCCGAAGTGTTCACGGGTCCTGACCGGGAGAACATCTTCGCGGTGTCGTTGTACGGCTCCGACGGCAGTTTCGTCGGAGATGGCCCGGTCACACCGCAAGGTTCCCAGACCATCAGCACCCACCCGGTTATCAAAGCCCTGCCGGTGAGCGGCCTGGTGGTGGCGTGGACCGAACGGATGGTTCCCTCCACGGGAATATTCGGGCAGCAGATCAAAACGATGTTGCTCGGAGATGACCTGACTCCGGGCGTATCGGCAACGGTGAACACCTCGCCTCGAGCCGGACAGGACATGCCCTGCGTCACGCCCGTCATGACCGACTCCGGCGGCAGCGTCTTGGCGTACTCCTGGGTCGACATCCCGTTGACCGGTCAGCCCGGACAACCGACGTTGAAAATGCGAATCTTGCCCGAAAGTTTGGCCGGCGACTGACCGAAAAGGAGCGATCGGAATGCCTCAGCAGTCCCGGTGGCGGTTGTGCAACAAGTGCGCCCTTTTGACTTTCACGGGCGTAACCGAGGGCGGCGCGTGCGCCGGCGGCGGGGAACACGATCACACAGCCAGCCGCAACTATCTGCTGACCCTCAACGAAATCGTAGGTTCGCATCAGCAGGCCGGTTGGGAGTCGTGCAGCAAATGTCAAATGCTGGGCCGGCCCGGTGGCGCCGCTCCGGGTAACTGTCCGGCTGGCGGCAGCCACGTCTATTCCCGAAGCCTGGCTTACATCTTGAGCCTGGAGGGGACGGGCCCCAACCAGCAGGCCTCCTGGCAACGGTGCGCTCGCTGTTTCGGTTTGATGTTCGTCGGAGGCTCCGCGACGGGGGTCTGCCCAGCTGGGGGTCATCACGCGGCCGTGGGTTCGGATTATGTTCTGCAGTTCGGTGTTTTGCAGATGTTTCAGACCGACGTCAGCGCCCATACCCCGGATGCCGTCAACCTGCAGAATGCGCTCAACCACAGCGTCACAGTCGCCGACAACATCGACGCGGCCATCAGCAGCGATCTCGATCCCGGCTTTCAAGCGATGAGCTCAGCCACCAGTCAAACGTTGAGGGCGTTCGGAGCTGCCAAGTCGCCGCAGGACTTTCTCAATCAAGCCAACAACCTGAACAACAAGGTCAACCAGAACGCGGCCGCGCTCAACCAGAAAGCAACCGAGGGCCAGACCAAGGCCGCCGCGGTCGTCACCAGCGTGGAGCGCGCCGTGCACTCCTGGCAGAACGTGCACGACATTCCCACTTTAGAAACCGCGATCAAGGACACCACCGATGCGGGCACCGCGCTGGGGGTGTTCGCAATCTTCCTGGGTGCCATCATTTCCGCGGTTGTTCCGCCGTTGGGTGCCGTCATCACCAGCGTCGGTGTGGCGATGGTCAGCGTCTCGCAGACCGCGCAAGCGATGGTTCAGGGAACCGAGAACTTGGTCGACCCCGCCACCCAGGGCGCTCCAGGGCCGGACGGGCCGGGGCCCGATCCCGGTCCTGGACCTGGGCCAGACCCGGGCCCCGGCCCTGGACCTGGACCTGGTCCTGGACCAGAGCCCGGACCAGGACCTGAGGGACCCGACGGACCAGGCCCCGAGGGACCCGACGGACCCGATGGACCGGGCCCTGCACCGGGACCGGGCCCTGGGCCGGGACCCGACGGACCAGGACCGGACGGACCTGACGGACCAGGTCCCGACGGACCGGATGGACCCGACGGGCCAGATGGACCCGACGGGCCAGATGGACCCGGGCCTGGACCAGAACCCGGACCAGGGCCAGGACCTGGACCGGAACCCGGACCGGGACCGGAACCTGGGCCAGGACCGGGACCCGAGCCCGGGCCGGAGGGCCCCGATGGGCCGGACGGACCCGATGGACCCGATGGCTTTGAAGGACCCGACGGAGAATGACGGCCGCTGGCGAGCACCGAAGGACCGATGAGCGCGGCCGTACCTGACCCGCCGCCGGGCCGGGATCACCGCGAAGCATTGCGAAAATTGCTCGCCGAGCGCGGGTTTCTGCACGCCAGCGAGGGTCTTGTGCTGCGGACGCGATCTGGTTCACCGATGCCCTGGATCCTTTACAGCACCGGCGTTTCACTCACCGGCCAAGGCTTGACGCTGATGACCGCAGTCATTCTCGATCGGTTGCGAGAATTCCGGTCCACCCAACTGGCCACCTTCGGGGTCTCGGCGATTCCGCTGGTGGCCGCGTGCGTCGCCACCGACGACCGCTATACCGGCCTGGTCGTTCGCCGCGAGGCCAAGCCCTACGGCGCAATGCGCCGCATCGACGGCCCGCTCGACAAGAACGTTCCCGTCGTGGTGGTCGACGACGCCATCGCCTCGGGCACGGCGATGCGTGACGCGATCAACGCCTTGGAAGCCGAGGGTGTCACCGTGGAAGGCGCTGTCGCGGTGGTCGACTTCAAAGCCGGCGTGGTGGAATGGCTTGCGGCTGCGGGCTACCGATGCGCGACCGTGTTCGACGTGTGGCGCGACCTGCGTCCGCCACCGGTCGGCGCAACCACCGATTCGTCGAATGCACCGGCCGGCACCGAACGGCTTCCCGACGGCCTCAGCCCTGCTGAGGTGGCCCGTCAGGTCGTCGCGAACTATCGTTCGAAGGGCTCGATTCCGCGCCCGCCGGGGCAGCTGGATGCCGAATACGACTATGCCGGTGGGGTTTTCGTTTCCGCCAGGCGGCGAAGCGACAACTGGCGGCTGGTTCGCATCGGTGTGGCGGAGAGCACCGCCGCGTCGGCGCCGTCCGCCGCCGCTGCCGTCGTTCAGGCGGCGCATCGCGCCGCAGAATCGAAAGAATTGACCGAACTGGATGACCTCACCGAGGTGAAGTTCGCGGTGTCGCTTTTCGGGCCGGGCCAACCTATCGAGGCGGGTGCCATCGATCATCGGATCTTCGCGCTGCAGGTACGCAGTCGCAGTGACATGGCTCAATCGGGATTGGCGCTGCCGAATGCACCGCACTACGACGACGAGGTCGAGCAGCTCCGCTACGCGAGCGCGTCGTTGTGGCGCACCGTGCCCCGCGCCCTGTTCCGCCACTGTGTGTACCGCTCGGTGGAACCCGGGATGACGTGGCCGACTTCCGGCGCGCCGGTACCGCACGAGCACTGGAGTGACGACAGTCGGCTGACGGAATTCTTCGGGCACCGAGTGCGCCAGCTGCTCACCGATGACCCGATCCTCAGTGAATTGCCCGACGTGCGATCACTTGTCGGCGACGTGAGCGGCGTTGCCGTTTCGCTCTACTATGGCCGACTGATCGGGTGCGCGGTGCGATTCGGATCCGACGTCGACACCCTGGTCGCCGAGGCCACCGCCGCGGCCCTGGCCGATCGCCGCTACGTCGACGACGTCGAGGAGCAACCGCGCGCAGCGACTCACCACGATCGTGTCGCTGCTGCATCAGCGCAGGCGGCTGGGCGCCGTTGCCGATGCGCGGCTTCACTTGTTCTTCCGGCTCGGCCGGGACACGTTGCAGGCCAGCACGGTTGAGACCAGCGGCTTGATTTTGGGTCAGTTCGCCGCGCAGCAGGGTCTGGATTCGGCCGCCTACCGCGACCAGGTTCGTCATAAGGCACGGCATCCAACCGGCGAGGTGTCCTGGACGGCATACGACACCGCGAGCTGGGTTGTCAACCAAGCCGGTTGTCAGCGCGGTGAATACGGGTTTCCGCTGCGGAAGCGCTTTACGGCCGACCTTGACCGGACGGTTGCGCTGGCCAGCGAGATCGCCGACCATGTGCTGCGGATTCGGGGCGCCGACGGTATCCCGGCCTACTGGTATCACCCCTGGTCCGGCCGCGACTCCGGGACCGGTCCGGGCACGTCAACCCGGACTCTCATCGCCGCGGCCGGGCTGCTCGAGTGCGCACCTGTTCTTGGCCCAGCCATCGGTTCAGCTGCGGAAAGCTTGGTGCGTGCCTTCATTCCCGACGGCATACCGGGTCCCCCGCGAGACAACCTGAGTTGGGACGCCGGCAGTAACGCCATGCTGCTGCGCTGCCTGGCGATGGCGCCGACCGACTCTGCCGCGCCTTGCGCGGCTCAGCTGGCGCGGAGGCTGCGCGGCCTTTTCCGGGCCGACGGGGCCATCTACCCGCTCGGCCCGGCACGATTGGCTGCCGACCTCGACGTGTTGTCCGGTCTGGTCATCTTCGCGTCGACGACGGCGGCGGAAAGCTACCCAAACGTTGTCGCCATACCCGATCTTTCCGCCACACTCGAGTTCTACCGTCGCCGCTTCGAGCTGACTCAGCCGTGGCGAATGGTGTGGTGGCACGCTCAAGCATGGTTGGCGTCCAGCGTCTCCGGCGGGCGTGAATTCGGCTTTCAGTTGGTCGACTGGGCGCTGGCTCGCCACAGCCGGGTCAGCGGCGCTTTCGTCATCGACACCGCGCCGCCGTACCGAAACTCGTTTTTGACAGCGTGCGTGCTGGAAGCAGTCGCCGACGCATGGCGCGTCGCCGCCCACATCGGTGACGCTGAACGCTCAGCGCGGTACGCCGCCGCGTGGCGGCACGGGATGACCTTCCTGGAGCGTCTCGTCCTTCGAGCCGGTGACGAGTTCTTCATGCCCGACGGAGCGCGTGCGCTCGGCGGCGTTCGACCGACGCTCGTCAGCGCGAATCTGCGGGTGGATTATGCCGGTCACGCGCTACTTGCGATGGGCAAAGGAATCTCGGCCATGAACTCATCGCCGAGTGCCTCGGCGCATTCGTCAGCCCACGTGGAAGAAGCCGGCGACTGAGATCCGCGCATGCTGGCCGGCATTGGCGTCCACGCGGGTGACCATGTGGTGGGCATCCGGTGCGATCAACACCAACCGGTTGGGTTTTGCGAACACCGCCGCCGCCACTCCGGGTTCCTCGAACTCGCTGTCTTCGGCCTCGAATGACAACCAAGGAAACTGTGGACCGCGCAAATTCGCGACGGTCACTTCTCCGCAGTATTTGAACGGGTTGAAGATCATCAGGTAGCCGCCCCAGTGCAATCCCCAGCGCGGATGCAGAAAGAAGGTATAGGAGCCGGAATAACGGCCGTCGTTGTGCAGCGACAGCCCCGTCCCGACCGGGTATATCCAGGGAGCGGCGGACACCTTCGTCCATCGCGTGCACCGTGCCCCGACCAGATCGGGGTGGGCATCGACGACACTGTCAAGACGTCGCAGAAACGCATCGAGCGGCTGGTCAGCGGTCTCCTCGGACGATCGGCCATCGGCGGGGGAAGCCGCGGACAAATAGGTGGTATCGCCCTGCAGCGGCGCCCCGTCATGCAACCGCCACACCTTCCGCACACCCGTGGCGTGCACCTGACGGTAGTTCGCGGCGTTCGCATAGCGGGCCAATGCCGCGAACTGCTCGGGCGCCAGGAAGTCGTCGTAGATCGCGAATTCTTCGACTGCCATCCGCAGCCGCGGCATATGGCCCGGTGATGCCGAGTCAGACATACGAGTATCCCTTGCCCAGCGGTGGTTGCTCGAAGCATCGACGGTATCGGAGCTCCCGAGCCCGCGAGCGTGAATGCGGCGACGCGACACGCCGCTCCGGCGTCGCGGTCTTCACAGTCGCGGCCGGAGCGCGGACTGGGGCGAGCTGGTTCCGGCGGCCGGACTATGGCGCGGGGCGTCCACCGCCTTGTTCTTTAGCTAGAGCCCAAACATTGTCGGGGCAGACGGCTCGGAAGCAGCGCGGACCGCTTTGGCCGCTGGGGACTTCGGCACCGTCTACCAGCGTGTAGCGGTATTCGATTTGCTCAGGATGGTTGCCGCCGCAGTACGTGCCCGTGGGCAGTCGCCGGTTGAGCTGCACGTCCATTGCTGCACCCTCGGGATCTGGCACCCGGGTGCGATGAGGGCGCGGTGGTTATTCCGACCAATTGCTTTTCGACGGCAGCACAGAACGCGGACCCATGTCGTCATCGCTACCTTGACCGGTGTACTCACTGTACGCCGTTGTTCCATGTCGAATGGTCTCTTGCGTGTCCGGTGTTCCCGATGCTGCCGACGAGTGTTTCCGGTTGGTGATTGATTAGGCAGCCTGGTGACGGCGGAGTTGGGGGACTTCGCCCCTATTGGTCAGTCGGTCTGCTGCCATGGCTGGCAAACAGGTTCAGGTAACCCAGGTGCCCACGCCGCTGACCTTCTCAATCGTGATGTGAGTCAGGTATCCGGGAGGTGCGTCGGGCGGCGGGAATCCGGTGCCGGGGCCGAAGATAGTCGTCGCGATCTCGTCGAGCAGTTCGGGAGCGCCGCCCGGCTCGACGCGCGCCGTGCCTTTGATCGACAGGTAGGGCGTCTGGGGCCCGCTGCGGTCGGTGGACACGATGGTCACCGCCACGCGGGGATCACGCCGGATGTTGCGGATCTTTAAATGCTCCGCCAGATGAGCGGTGACCAGCTCATCACCGCCGTCGGCGGTACTCTGCACCGTCACCCAGACCACGCTGACTTGCGGGCTGCCGTCGCGATTATTCGTGACCAGCGTTGCAGGGTTGGAACCGATCAGTTGGCGGGCGGTGTCGTTGAGTTTCATGTTCATTGCGTTCTCCTTATCCGTCATGTTTCCGCGCATTTCGGGTGTCTATCTATACGACGAAGAAGGTGTGCTTAGAGCGACAAGCCCGACAACGAATCAACCGATTCGGGCCTACAGACTCGGTCGTCGTTCTGGACCAGCGCCGCTCCGGTCGTTTGCCGGCTGGCCATCCACAAGTGCGGAATCATGTCACGGGTGCGGCCCCGTTCCTGCTAGTGACAACCCAGGCACCTCGTCTCGCTCGGTTCGTTGGTCGGCCGGACCCGCCGCCGTGCGCGCTGGGCGACCCGTCGAGCTACTCATCGACCATGGTGACTTCGAGGGGCTCGGCAACGTCCTCGCGGATCGAGCAGCGCACCGCGGCCAAGAACGCAGTTCGGAGTCGATTGTGTCGAGGTCGCGCAGAGCTAAGAGCTTGTGCGCCCAGCCATAGAGCGGAGAACCATAGGGCCGGATAACACCGGGATACCATCGGTCTTGCCTCGCGGGGCTGGAAACCATATTCTGCCTGCGACAACAGTTGTGGTCCCGGCTGGGTTCGAACCAGCGACCTCCCGCGTGTGAGGCGGGCGCTCTTCCACTGAGCCACGAGACCGGTGCCGAGAGGCGAACGAGGTCGAAGACTAGCACGCGGGGGCATTACGGCAGAACCTGCCGATGGTCCGCCCACGACACTGCCCGGTGGTATCAAGGGTTTGTGCGGTCTCGCTCACTGGACTATCGTCGTGCTTCGCAGCGGACGACGATCTCGTCCGTTGCGTGCGGATGTAGCGCAGTTGGTAGCGCATCACCTTGCCAAGGTGAGGGTCGCGGGTTCGAATCCCGTCATCCGCTCGAGGATGCAAGTGGCATCAACCCCAGCGGTGGAGTGGCCGAGTGGTGAGGCAACGGCCTGCAAAGCCGTGCACACGGGTTCGATTCCCGTCTCCACCTCGATCTCGCAGGTCAACGCGCGGTTAGCTCAGCGGGAGAGCGCTTCCCTGACACGGAAGAGGTCGAGGCCAACGAAGTGCAGATGATTCTGCACACGGAGGAGGTCTGGTTCAATCCCAGTACCGCGCACCAGAGTTTGCGCAGTTCAAACGCGGTTTTGAACTCGTTTGCGGGCGCCGCTGCCGATACGCTGGCTATGCGTCACGGGCCGAGGAGATTCGCCTAATCTTGCAGCGACGGTCACTGGCAGTCGCAATTCGGGCCGACGCCGGCCGGCGGATAGCGTCGAGGGTCATGCAGCATGGAGAAACCGGGCACCACCCATGCCGGTCGCCGCGTTCGTCCTGGGCATCATCGGAACTGTTTTGGCCGCCGCGCCGCTCGGTCGGCAAGTGTTGTCGTTTCTGTTGCAGGGCGCACGCCCGAAAGTGACGCCGATCATTGGCTTTCTGGCCATTGACGGCATCGTCACCAACGTCGCCTGCCGCGATGTCAGCGACGCGGTACGCGCAGCAGCCGAACAACTCCCGCCCGTGAGCCAACCATCGCCTAAATGTGCACGTCCTCGTCGTTGGCGAGCCGTTCGAGTAGGTGCGCACCGACTCCAGCACGCCGTGCGGCGGGGGCTTGTTCAATATCTACGCGGTGTTTCTGCTGGCGGGCAGTAGTTCGTCGATGAGTGCGCGGACGTGCTCGGCGATGTCGTCGCGGATCCGGCGCACGACTGCGAGCGGTTGGCCGGCCGGGTCGTCGAGTCTCCAGTCGCGGTAGGAAACTCCTGGAAAGTACGTACAGGTGTCTAAGCAGCCCATGGTGATGACGACATCGCTGGACTGCACCGCCTGTTCAGTGATCACTTTTGGGGTCGCTGCGGTGATGTCGATGCCGAGTTCGGCCATCGCTGCGGCGGCGGCAGGGTGGTCTGTTCGGCGGGTTCGGTTCCCGCCGAACGCACTTCGATGCGATCACCGGCGAGGCGGCTAAGCAGTGCGGCGGCCATTTGAGAGCGGCCGGCGTTGTGTACGCAGACGAACAGCACGCTGGGGGCGGTATCGGTCACTGTTGCTCCTCCCATCCAGGGTGGAAAGCTTTGCGACTACGGGTGTTTGAGCTTCGGTGGTGGTGTCGGTCATAGCAGCGTGGTGGCCCTCGTGGTGAGCGATGCGGGTGTCACCAGCACGACGGTGCGGTCTCGCCAGCGTTCTTGCCGGCAGTGCCGCAGCACGCAACCCCGCCGTCCTCGACGGGATGGCTGGGGCTGGCGCCGAAGCTCTCGGAGTCGGCCAGGACGGTGTAGACCTCCCACCGCTCGCCGCCCGGTCCGGTGACCCAAACCTTGTCCTGAGTTGCGAAACAGCAGGTGGTGCCCATCTCCTCCTCGGTAAACATTCCAGCGGAGGCCAGCCGGGCGATCTCAGCATGCACGGTGTCGCTGGATTCGACCTCGACGCCGAGGTGGTTGAGGGTCCCGCCGTGCCCAGGGTTTTTCAGGAGGACCAACTTCAGGGGCGGATCGGCGACCGCAAAGTTGGCGTAGCCGGCTTTGCGTTTGGCCGGTTCGGTGTTGAACAGCATGGAGTAGAACATGATTGCCTCGTCGAGGTTGTCGACGTTGAGGGCCAACTGAACGCGAGACATGGGAACGAACCTCCAAGTTGTGAGACATATATCGAACTAGCGGCTCGGCCCACAGCATGCCGCCCTTTTTGATATATGTCAAACTTTCTGGCAAGTTGGGAGCATGCCCAAAGCGTTGCCAGTGATCGACACGTCGGCCCCAGTGTGCTGTGCTCCAGTGGCCTCGGGTCCGATGAGTAATGACGATGCATTGGAGCTCGCGCTGCGGCTCAAGGCCCTGGCGGATCCGGTGCGGGTCAAGATCGTTTCGTATCTGTTCAGCTCCACGGCCAGCGAGGAAATCTCCGGAGAGCTAGCCGCGATCCTGGACCTCACTGAGTCTACGGTCAGTCACCACCTGAGCCAGTTGCGCAAGGCTGGTCTTGTGGTCTCAGATCGCCGCGGGATGAACGTATTTCATCGGGTGCGTCCCGAAGCTTTGCAGGCATTGTGCGTAGCACTCGACCCAAATTGCTGCACCTAACCGGGGCCGAGCCGCCCGCCCGTGATTTACCCTGCGTGCGCAACGGAT
>CAVYEX010000005.1:0-62316 GCA_963767765.1 uncultured Actinomycetota bacterium
CCGCTGTGGATGATTCATCACACGCCCGGGATTTTCAGCGCGAAGGACAAAAACCGGCTTGCAGCCAGGATCACCGATCACTATCAGCAGGCCGGGTTGCCCCGCTTCTACGTCGTAACGATCTTCAACGAAATCTCGCCGGAAAACTTTTATGTCGGCGGTGAATCCAGCCCGCTCGCAGTTCGCGTCGTCATCGACCACATCGCCCGTCAAAGCACCGACAAGGAAAGCCGTAAACGAATCACCCACTGGATCGAGGGCATCCTGCATCCGTTCATCGAACAGCACGACGGCTTGCACTGGGAGTTCCACGTCGACGAGACCAGCGAAGAACTCTGGATGATCAACGGGCTGGTCCCTCCCCCAGGCGGTTCGGACGCCGAGAAAGCTTGGGCGACCAGCAACGTCGCGGCACCCTATTGACGCCCAAGCGTGGAGCGCATACTGAGTACCGTGGATATTTCGGGTCAGGAGTCGTCAAGACTCGGTATCGATGCGGTTGGCGAGTTTGTGGCGCTACCCGGTCAAGTCGATGCTCGGCGAAGTCGTGGCGACCATGCTGGTCGACCGGCGTGGCGCCGACGGTGACCGGCGGCTGGCGCTGATCGACGCGGCTACCGGGCGGGTGGCCAGCGCCAAGCAGCCGCGGTTATGGCGTGAGCTGTTGCACTTCAGCGCCCGCGTGGATGCCGGGAAGGTTCACATCGAGGCACCTGACGGGTCGAGTTTTCGCGCCGACGAGCCGGAAGTCGACGACGTGCTCTCCCGGCTGTTGGGACGACCGGTGCAACTGGTCAGCCAACGTTCACCCGGCGCCAAGCTCGAACGGCCCGACCCAGAGCAGCTGTTGGAGCTGGGCTGGGACGCCGAGGTCGATTCTGAGCTTCTCGAAATTGCTCAGGCAACGCCTGGTGAGTCGTTCACCGATCTGGCTCCGCTTCACGCCATCACGACGGCCACTGTGGAGCAGGTTGGTACCGAGGCGTTGCGGTACCGGCCGAACTTGGTGATCGCGACGCCTTCCGATTATCCGCCTTATGGCGAAAACGGTTGGATCGGACGGGATTTGGTTGTCGGTGAAGCACGGCTACGGGTCCTCAAGCCGACATCGCGGTGTGTGGTTCCCACCCTCGAACACGGCCCGTTGCCGCGGGCCCCGCAGGCACTGCGCACGCTGGTAGCTGAAAATCGTTTGCCGTCAGCGGGATCTGCGATGGTGCCGTGCGCCGGGGTGTACCTGGAGGTGCTGGAGGCCGGCACCATTCATGCCGGCGATCCGGTCACTGTGGTCTGATACGTCTCAACACGGACCTGCGCGCGACGGACGCAGCCGAGGTAACGCGTCAATGGTGCGGGTAGACGGCGTTCGCCGTGAGCGTTCCGATGACCATTGCGGCAACGACCATGACCAATGCCAGCGTGGGCCAGATCCACATAGGCCGGCCACGTCGGTACGCAACGATCACGCCCACAACCGCAACGATCGCAGCGATCGCTACCCCGCCCCAGGTGATCAAATATGCCAACCCGATCAGCGACTCGTTGCACTGCACGCTGCAGGCATCGGACGCCATCGCGAAGAACAACGACCAGAACAGCGATACCGCCCCGGCAGCAGCGGCGATGAAAAAGATGATCGCTGTCGCCACAGTGTCGGAAGTGGAATGCCGTCGTGGCGGCGGCATCGGAGGATAGCCCGGGCCGTACGGATATGGATACGCGGCGCCGGGGTGCTGCGGTACGGACATTCCCTCACTATGCCGCAGTTTGTGGCGGTAGCCACGCGCCAAGTGTGGACCGGGGCCGACCGGACTGCGGAGGAACTCTTAACGAACGAACTGAGAAATCCTTGAGCAGGGGGTTACATCCGCTCAGTAGATTGTTAAGCTCCTTTCAGGCTCCAGCGGCGGTGCTGGAGGGTTACGCACGGCGCTGGGCACCGGCACCGACTTCGGGGCCGCCACCACCTTCTTCGACGCCGGCCTGGTGGACCTGGCCACCTTCTTCGGCATTTAGCAGAACTCGGGATTCGTTCCGCTCGCTGCGCGCTAGCTTGCGTCAACACTTCTCAAGTCGCAGTCGCGCAGGCGTCCCCGGGCGCGGTCGAGCCGGACGGCCGCCTCGGTCGCGTCCACACCGGCCAGCAGCGCGACGATCGCCGTCTTCGCGTGGCCGCCCGCCGCGTCGAGTGCGGCCGACGCAGCTTGCTCGTCGACGCCGGCAACGTCGCGCACGATCCGGACCGCGCGTCGGCGCAGCTTTGCGTTCGACGCGCGCACGTCGACCATCCATGGTCCGTAGGCCTTGCCGAGCGCGACCATCACGCTCGTCGAGAGTGCGTTCAGCACAATTTTCTGCACCGTCGCGGCGGTCAGCCGCGTGGAGCCGGCGAGCACCTCGGCTCCGGTCAGCAACTCGATCACTACGTCGGCCGACGCCTCGCTGTGTGAATTGTTGACAATGGCGACGGTCAGCGCGCCCGCCGCGCGCGCGTGCCGCAGCGCCCCGAGCACATATGGGGTGCGGCCCGACGCCGTGATCCCGACCAGTGCGTCAGCGGCAGTCAGTTCGGCGAAATCGCCGGCTTCGAAAGTGTCTTCGGCGCCCTCGATCGCCTGGGTCAGCGCCGCCGGCCCGCCAGCGATCACGCCGCGCACGAGGTCGGTGCCGAAAGTCGGCGCACACTCGGCCGCATCCAGCACGCCGAGCCGCCCCGGCGTCCCGGCGCCCGCATAAATCAAACGACCGCCGCGCTCGAGCCGCTTGGCGATCGCGTCAGCCGCCGCCGCGATCTGCGGGACCGCAGCTGCCACCGCGGCGTGCGCCTCACCTTCGGCGGCGACGAGGATCGCGACGATCTCGCCGATAGGCCACGCATCGAGATCGTCCAGCCCCGGCCGCACGGCCTCGGTGGCGAGCGTGTGCGAATTCTGCGGGGCGGCGGCCCGCAGGCGTAGCACGTGCGGCTCGTGAATGGTCGCCAACCGCAGCGCACCGTCGAGTGCGTCACCGGCAGACGGGATGACGTTGAGCTGCTGCTGCAGCGCGCCCACGTTCGCAAGCCCGCCGACCATCACCACGGGACCCTCCCCGGCCGCGCGGGCGGTCGCGGCGAGCGCCGCGGCGGCGGCCCTGACCATCGCCACCGCCACCGGATCGCTATCCGCCGCGAGGACGTCGGGCGCAAAAGAAGCCAGCGCCGCGGCACTCGTGAGCTGCACGGGCCAGGTTTCCGGGGCGCCGAAGCGGACGCGTGCGGCGTCGAGCAGCATGGTGGACGGTCCCCGGCCGTCGTGGCAACGCAGCGCCGCGCGCAGCCCGGCGGCGCCGATCCACGCACCGCCGCCTTCGTCGCCGAGCCACGGGCCCCAGCCGTCGGCGGTCCGCAGCGCGCCGTTTGCGTCGATGGCGAGCGCGACGACGCCGGTGCCGACGACCAGCACGGTTCCGGGCTTACCGTCCAGCGCACCGGCGTGCGCGATCACGGCGTCGCTGGTTACCGCGACCCGCATGGCCGGCAGGGAGGTGAGCAGCGCTTGGCCTAGCGCACGCGCCGCGTCCGGCGCTGACAACGCCCCGGCGGCGCCCACGATCACCTCGTCGACTGGGCCGAGGTCACGCGCGACGGCCAGGATCGCCGTGTGCGCTGCCCGCACGCCGCCCGGCTCTGCAAGCCCCGGCGCCCCCGCTCCGTCAGTCCTTCGACCGCCTGCCGCAGCCCGGCAAGACGTTTTGCCCAGGTCGACGGCGAGTATCACCGCTCTCGCTTCGGTGCGGTGCCTCGACGTCGGCGCGGGCGCTGCGGTGCCAGCACGTCAGCGTTTGCCAGGGTTTGGGCAGTAGCGGCCAGCCTCGATGCCGCGTTGGCATAGGCGATTGCTTCGCGCTCATCGGTTGCTTGCTTGGTGCGCGCCGCTGCCAGATGCCGTTTCGCTTCCTCGAGCCGGCCTTGGGCCTCCGCGCCGATGCTGTCGCGATGCTTGGCGACGTAGTCGGAGATCTGGCGCAGTCGAGTCTCTGCGGTGGCGAAGGCCTGCTCCAGCGAATGATCGCGCCCGTCGGTGTTCACCTGCTCACGGCCAGCGTCGACGCGTCGGCGACGACGCGCGCGATGCACGACGAGGATCAAGCCGACAGACAGCAAGACCACGACCAGACCGATCGAGATCAGCAGCCACAGCCGGGTTGATGGGCTTGCCGATTTGTTCAACCCGTCCGCCGCGGCGATCGCAGCGCCACTCCAGTTCTTGGCGTTGATCGCGGGTTCGATGTGGTTGACGCGCAGAGTGTTCAGCTCGTCTGGTGTGAGCCCCACCTTCGGCGGCACGCTGAACGTGTATGACTTGGTGTTCGTGGCCACGGCCAACAGCGCGTCGTGATCGCCCAGCCCGCTGGCAGTGCGGGTTCGGTCAGCCCAATTATCGGGTTTGTACCTGGAGAAGTTGTCGACGTAGACCACCCACAGTTGAACGTGCCGATCGTGGTGGAGCCGGTCGATCGCCGAATTGACGGTCGCCCGATCGGAATCCGTGAGCGTCGCGGTGTTGTCGGTGATGTGGTTGGTGAGCTTGGACGGCGGCTGTGCGCCGGCCGGGGTCGCCAGCAGCAACCCTGCTGTGAGGATCGTCAGGACCATACCGGGCAGGCGAGCCGTGCGCATACCGGTAATCTAGCCCGCCACCAGCCGCGGGCCGGATGCGCGAGCCCAACACGAGAAGAAACGTCATTGGCGCCGCGGCCACGCTACACCTACATATTCATTTAACGGGGTTAAGGACACAGACGGACCCACTTCCCGGCATTGCCGTCGGGCACGAGACGCTGCCCTGAGAGGAGGGGAGACCACTGGTATGGCGTTCGTGCCGCTATCTCGGGAGTCGGCCGGTATGGTACTGACGCGACGACCTTGCCCTGCAGCAAATCTCATACCCCCCGCCCAGGGCGTCGCGTCACATACTTGAGGGAGCTAACGGCATGGCCTGGGACCGATTCTTGCGGACAACCCCACCCCCGCAAACAGAGTCGTATCTGCTGCGTCGCCGTCCCCGGTTAGGTGCGTTCGCAGGTCTCAACCCCTTCTTCTTCGGCGATCTCCTCGAGCGTCCGTTAGCGCGACTGGAACTGACTGACCGGACGGTGCGCTGCACCCTACGCAAACAGAAACTGAAACATGCGGGTTGGCTGGCACAGCGACTGCAAATGCCCGATCTCGCGGAGCGAGTCCACGCCGGCCAAGAGGTGACGGTGTTCGAAATGCCCCGCGGCGCTTACAACATCAAGTGGCCAAAGCTCGGCATGGGCACCGTCTTCGAGATCAGCGAACCCTCGTCGTCACCGTGGATCGTGTCCTTCGGCATACCGCGAGACTACGAAAAGGATTCTTATCTCGCGTTCTATGACTTCGTGAACTCCGACGAACGGCGGCAATGGCGTGAGGCGCTGAGCCCGAAGGACCACGAACATCCACGGGCAGGCGACAGCTGATACGACTCGCTGGCGGGTTCAGCCTGTCCGAATCGACAGTCGCCGATCGGCCCGGAGAGCGTGGTCAGCGAACGAACCGGCGGATTGCGTCCGCCAACAGTGCCGGCTGGGAGGCGGCAGGCCCCGGCCGCGCAACCCAATCCCCCGAAGATAGGAAAGTTCATACCGAACAGAGTGTTTGCGAGCCGCCACGTCGTTGGCTCAGCGTTAGTGAGCAGCGCAGTCATCCTCGCCTCGGTGAGCGGATGTTCGACCCACCCGCGCAGCCCAGCGTCTACCCCGAGGGAGTCAGCGAGCACGTCACAACATCCAGCTGCTGAACGGCGCCTACACCTTCGTCACTGACGGTGCTCGACTTACCGTCGACGGTCAGCCCCGCAGTGGAGGGGTGAACAGCACGACGACATGGGACATCACCCCGTGTGGTGCGGCGTGCGGTCGGGTGAAGTCCTCGCTTGGCTGGACCGCTGATCTCCACCTCGTCGACGACAAGTGGCAGGCAACGCGGCGGGTCCCGATCGACTGTGGCGGTCCGGACACGACGATGACCTACAGTCTCGACGCCGAAACACTCACCGGAACCAGCACAAGTTACACACACTGCACTCCGCGTCCCAGTGTTGTGGTTGAGCCGGCACGACTTGTCAAGAAGTGAGCCGGTGTCGATTTCCCTGACGCGGGTGATTTTCTGAATCGGTGGAAGCGGTTTGAGCTGGGTGCGATACTCGCGCTCATTGACCTCGCCCAGTTTAAATACAAATAAGGAGTGAGACGCGCATGATTCGTTTTCGACGACTCGCTACCGCTGTGATCCTCTCGGCTGGATCTGCAATCGCGTTCGCTGGCCCCGCGTGGGCGGAGGACCTTGACGGCGCCTACACCGCCACAGGTTCGAGCGACGGCACGCCCGACTACGTGCTGACCTTCACCCCGTGTGGCTCCGGATGCGCCCGTATGACCACCAGCGGAGGTACGACTTCGAACGCGCATCTTGCCAACGGCACATGGACGGTCGATCCATTCAAGAGCACCGGCACCTGTGACGATGGCACCACGACTACCGACGACACGCACCATATGACGATCGACGCCAATACGCTGGCGGGCACAACGTTCGTCACCTACCCGGTTGCATGCCCCGAGGATCCGCCTGACGGTATGACCATTCACTTCCAACTGGTAAAGACGGGTCAGACGTAGCCTGATACCGCTGCTCGCCAGGCTCAACTCCCTCAGCCGGGGGGTGTCCAGCATGAGCCAAGGTGATAGGCAGGAAGTCTCTCGCTTCCGTCATTTGCTCAAAACAACGAGCCAGTCGGCGTGGCTGCCAATGCCGGTCAACAACTCGCTCAGCTGCTGCGGGTAGTGGCTTCCTGCAACTTGGCCATCACCTGGTCCATGCTAAAGCTCGCGGACTTCTGTCGTTGCGGGAATTCGACCAACGTCTCGAGCATTTTCGCGACGTACGCCTGCGCCGGGACGAACAGGAAGATGTGGTCCATCATCCAGTCGAAGTACGTGTTCGACGTGATATCGGCCCGCTCATAGGGATCGGTGCGCAGGTTGAACAGCTTGGGCACGCGCAGTTCAACGTAGGGCTCCGCCCAGATCTGCAGGGTGCCAGCGCAGCGCTGCTCAAGGAACACGAACTTCCAGTTGTCGAACCGCAGCGCGGTGAGGTCTCCGTCGTCGGACACATAGAAGAAGTGCTTGCGGGGGCTCTCGTCGGTCTCGCCGGTGATGTACGCCAATTGGTTGTACCCGTCGAGGTGCACATTGTAGGTCGTGCCGTTCAGCTCTGTGCCCGCGCGCAGCCGCTCGGCGATGTCGGGCACACCCGCCACAGACAGAAGCGTGACGAACCAGTCGGCATGGCTGACAATGCCGTTCAACACCGAGTCGGCCGGAATGTGCCCCGGCCAGCGCACCAGCGCCGGGACGCGGTAGGCGCCCTCCCAGTTGGAGTTCTTCTCGTTGCGGAACGGGGTCATGCCGGCGTCGGGCCAGCTGTTCAT
The DNA here is from genome assembly GCA_963767765.1 of uncultured Actinomycetota bacterium. Lineage (GTDB taxonomy): Bacteria > Actinomycetota > Actinomycetes > Mycobacteriales > Mycobacteriaceae > Mycobacterium. Next base: position 7,500 of record CAVYEX010000005.1, read on the forward strand.
GTGCGGGCCGTTGTCGGTGGAGTACATGACGATCGTGTTCTCGGCGATGCCCAGCGCGTCGAGCAGATCCAGAAGGCTGCCGACCGTGTCGTCGTGATCGAGCATCGTGTCGTGGTAGCGCGACTGCCAGCGCCCCGCGCGGCCCACGCTCTCGGGCTCGGTGTGGGTGCGGAAATGCATGTGCGTGGTATTGAACCACACGAAAAATGGGACTTCGGCCTGGTGCTGGTGCGTAATGAAATCGACTGCGGCGTCGCGGAATTCGCTATCACAGGTTTCCATGCGCTTCTTGGTCAGCGGGCCGGTGTCCTCGATGCGCTGGGTGCCGTCGCCGTTGGCCCAGGTGTGCAGCACACCGCGGGGCCCGAACCTCTTTCGGAACTCGGGATCCTTCGGATAGTCCGGCAGTTCGGGTTCCTCTTCGGCGTTGAGGTGATAAAGGTTGCCGAAGAACTCGTCGAAGCCGTGCATCGTGGGCAGGTGCTCGTCGCGGTCGCCGAGGTGGTTCTTGCCGAATTGGCCGGTTGCGTAGCCCTGCGCCTTGAGCGCCGTCGCGATCGTCGGGTCCTGCGGTTGCAGCCCGAGCGGCGCGCCGGGCAGGCCCACTTTGGTCAGGCCGGTGCGGTACGGGTTCTGGCCGGTGATGAACGCCGCCCGTCCGGCGGTGCAACTCTGCTCGGCGTAATAGTCGGTGAACAGCACCCCTTCGGCGGCGACGCGATCGATGTTGGGGGTGCGGTACCCCATCAGCCCATTGCTGTAGCAACTTAGGTTGCTCTGCCCGATGTCATCGCCCCAGATGATCAGGACATTCGGTTTGTCGCTCACTGGTTAACCTTTCGCGGTCGAAGCCCCGATGTCCTCTCACCCGGCGCAGCTGGTGCTGGTGTAAACCGGGCACCCCATAAGGATCGTAGACGCAATTTCCGCCGCCGCCACGAGCTTTCGGCACGCAGTATTCCGCCCTCCTGTTACCCCGCCAGCACTGCGACGAGGCGCGCGGCGGAAATCCCGGCGATCGCACCCAAACCAACTCGTCCCATGATGGCGTGGCGGCGTTGGCCCCGATGCAGGTCTGGCGGATGACGCAGCTGGGCGCACGTCCGACGAGGAGCGCCGAGTGGTTCATCAAGAACGACAAACCTGGTCACCCAGAAGCGGACGGCGCCAACCGCTTCGCCAGATACGGCGCCGTGCGACTGTGTTTGGCACGTGCCACTTTCTTCGGCGGGCCCGCCGCAACGACCCGACCGCCGTCGCTGCCGGCTCCCGGTCCCAGGTCGATCACCCAGTCCGCACCGGCGACCATCCGCATGTCGTGTTCGGCCACCACTACGGTATTGCCCGCGTCGACCAGGCGGTGCAGTTGACGATCAAGCAGATCCACATCGGCGGGGTGCAGCCCGGTGGTCGGCTCGTCGAGGACGTAGAGGGTGTGCCCTCGCCGGGGTCGCTGCAGTTCGGAGGCGAGCTTGATCCGCTGCGCCTCGCCACCCGACAGCTCGGTCGCAGGCTGTCCGAGACGCAGATATCCCAGTCCGACTTCTCGCAGCGTGGTCAGGCTCCGCGCTGCGGTGGCGATGTCGGCGAAAAAGTCCGAGGCCTCATCGACGGTCATCGCGAGCACGTCGGCGATCGTACGGTCACGATAGCGCACCTCAAGTGTCTCGTCGGAGTAACGCGCTCCTTGACACGCCGGGCAGGTGGCGTATGTGCCTGGCAGGAACAACAATTCAACCGACACGAATCCCTCTCCCTGACAGGTTGGACAGCGACCTTCGGCGACGTTGAACGAAAACCTGCCCGCTGTCCAGCCGCGGCGACGCGCCTTCGATGTGGCGGCGAATTCGCGGCGCACCGCGTCGAACAAGCCGGTGTAGGTCGCCAGCGTCGAGCGCGGCGTACGTCCGATAGGTCGCTGGTCGACCGATACCAGCCGGTTGATCTGCTCGACTCCTTCCGCCGTCACACCGGCGCTCGCGTCGTGATCGAGATCGACGATCTCGGTCTCGGCTTGGTCGTCGTCGGATTCGGCCGGCTCGGCTCCGCGTCCCGTGCCGAGATGGCCGTTCACCACATCACCCAAGACCTTGACGACGAGCGTCGACTTACCCGAACCGGACACTCCGGTAACCGCGGTGTACACCCCAAGTGGCAGGTCCACGTCGAGGCCTCTCAAATTGTGAAAGCAAATGCCGCGCAGCCGCAGCCGCCCGGACTGCGTGCGCGGTTGACGAGATTGCCGCCCAGCCCCCTCGAAAAGGTACCTGCGAGTGACCGACCCCTCGATGTCGGCCAGACCCGGCACCGGTCCGCTATACAGCACGTCCCCGCCAAGCTCCCCCGCCCCAGGTCCGACGTCGACGACCCAGTCGGCGCGGCTCACCACGTCCATGTCGTGCTCGACCACGAACAACGAATTGCCCGCGCGTCGAAGGCGATCGAGTACCTCGAGGAGCGGTTCGGCATCCGCGGGGTGCAGTCCAGCGGACGGTTCGTCGAGCACATAGAGCACGCCAAACAAGCCGGCGCGCAGTTGAGTGGCCAGCCGCAATCGCTGCAACTCGCCGGGCGACACCGTCGGGGTGCGGCGACTAAGCGTGAGATATCCGAGACCGAGATCGATGAGTACCTGCAGGCGTGCGACGAGGTCGGCGGCGATCATCGTCGCCACCTCCGTCTGCTCACCGGATTCCGTTGACTCGTAAGCGGCGGCGGCATTGGTCCGAGAAGCCGTCGGGCGCAACGCGTCCGCAAGGTCCGCGAACGGCATCCCCGCGTAGTCGGCGATGGTGCGCCCGCCGAACGTCACCTTCAACGCCTCCGGCCGCAGCCCAGAACCGTCGCATATTGGGCACTCGACGCTGTCGACGTATTGCAGCACGCGGCGACGCATCATCGCGCTATGGGAGTTGGCCAGTGTGTGGCGGACGTGGCGTTCGGCGCTGGAGAACGTGCCGTTGTAGTAATAGTCGGCCTGCACGGGGTGCTGGCTCGGATCAATTTCAACTGTTGGTTGCTCATCAGTGAACAGGATCCAGTTGCGTTGACGCTTAGGGAGTTTGTGCCACGGCTTGTCGATGTCGTACCCCAGCGTGACGAGAATGTCGCGTAGATTCTGGCCCTGCCACGCACCCGGCCATGCGGCAACAGCGCCTTCGCGGATGGTTAGCGACGGGTCTGGTACCAGCGTTTCTTCGGTCACCCGATGGATTCGTCCCAGCCCATGGCATTCGGGGCACGCCCCGACCGCGGTGTTCGGGGAGAACGCATCGGAGTCCAGTCGTTCCGTGGCCCCCCGCGGGTAGGTCCCGGCGCGGGAGAACAGCATCCTCAGCAGGTTCGACAGCGTGGTGACTGTGCCGACCGTCGAGCGCGACGTCGCCGAACCCCGGCGCTGCTGCAACGCGACGGCAGGTGGTAGCCCCGTGATGTCATCGACCTTCGGCGCGCCTGTAGGCAAGAGCAGGCGACGTGCGTACGGGGCGACCGATTCGAAGTAGCGGCGCTGGGCCTCGGCATAGATGGTCCCGAAGGCTAACGACGATTTGCCGGATCCGGAGATCCCGGTGAACGCGACCAGCGAGTCACGCGGCGCTACGACGTCGACGCCCCGCAGATTGTGGACCCGCGTCCCGTAGACGCGCACACAAGGGTCGATGTCGTCCGTGGATCTGTACGACTTTTCTGCCATCGTGTGCAGACGAATACCCAGGCTGCAGCCGCACAAGCATGTGTTTGCTACTGGACCGAACTAGGTCAATTTCCGATGGGCGGGCGGGGTTCGCCAGCCACCGGAGGGAACGGGCCTTCACCGGCCTCCGGCACAACTGGTGCATCTGGACCGGCGTCGTCGGACGTGGAGTCGTCGGCGGCGTGGTTGGGTGCGTCGTCCTCGCGGGGTCTGCTCATCTTTTGAATCTATGGGGGTTTTTCTGCAGTCGCGCCAACGATCAGGATTGTCTGCGGCCATGTGACACTGTTGCCACTAGGCAACTGGAGGGATGCATATGTCGGGCTGGACGAGGGGGAGCCTCTTCGCCGCTGCGAAGGCGGCCGGAGAGGCTTCGATGGTGGGCTTGCTGCTGGTTCTGAGTGCGGGTATTGCGCTGGCGGATCCGGATCCGGATCCGGCTCCCGGCGATCCCGGGGTGATAGCGCCGGCCGCGGACCCGCCGGCACCTATCGCCGGCGCGGCGCCGTTCGGGCCGCCGAAAATCGTCCCCGCCAACGGAGCGACGGTCGGGGTGGCCCAGCCCATCCTCATCAACTTCCCCGGGCTGGTCGATGACGCCGGCGCTGCCGAGGCCGCCGTCCACGTCACTTCAACCCCGCCGGTTGACGGCAAGTTCTACTGGAACAGCCCCACGCAGCTGCGCTGGCGCCCGCTGACCTTCTGGCCCGCCCACACCGCGGTGACGGTGGATGCGGGCGGCGCGGTGTCCAGCTTCAATACGGGAGACACTTTGGTGGCCACGGCGGACGATGCGACGCACCAACTGACCGTCACTCGCAACGGGACCGTGGAGAAGGCCATCCCGATGTCGATGGGTATGGCCACCGGCGGCCACCAAACCCCGAACGGCACCTTCTACGTTCTTGAGAAAATGCCCTCGGTGGTGATGGATTCTTCGACTTATGGGGTCCCGGTTAGCTCCGCGAACGGATACAGGGTGACGGTCGACCAAGCCGTGAAATTCGACAATAGTGGCGATTTCGTGCACAGCGCTCCATGGTCTGTTGACGACCAAGGTAAGCGCGATGTCAGCCACGGCTGCATCAACATCAGCCCCACCAACGCCAAATGGTTCTTCGACAACTTCAACCTTGGTGATCCGATTATCGTGACGCACTCGACCGGTACCTACACGAGAAATGACGGCTCCAACGACTGGCAGAGTTAGTTTTTTAAAAGACGAGCATCGCCTTCACCAGCCACGCATTTGTAGCACAGTGCTACAAGGCGTAGCAAAATGCTACGTCGGATTTTCACCCGTCAGGTCCTAGGAGGACTCAGGATCGGGCGAACCAACTCCTGGGCCATCGGTGCAGGCGCTACAGGGAGAACCGTTCACCGTCATCGGGGGCCACGCTCAACTCCCTCACCCGGGGAGTGTCAAGGATCAGCCGAAACAACTGTCAAGCATCAGCCGAAACACTGTCAGGCATCACCCGAAACCGAAATGTCAAGCATCACCCGAGGTAATACAGAAATACGGTGGGGCGGGCGGGGCTCGAACCCGCGACCAACGGATTATGAGTCCGCGGCTCTAACCAACTGAGCTACCGCCCCTAGTCGACTGCTGCAGAAGCGCCGTTCTGCACGTCGTCGAGATTAGCGTCCGCTCAATTGTCGATGAATGCCGCGGCCGTGAACCGGAAGCGGGCCGGCCACCCGCAACTTGCGACTACTGACCCAGCGGCCCGGGCTCGGGGACGTTGGTCGACACTGCGGCATAGGCGCGAGCCAGCTCCCCCACGACCTCTTCGGTCAGGGTGTGGGCGTGCGTGTGCTTGTCGAGGATGGCGATGATGGAGCCGAACAAAGATTCGGCGGCGTCGTGCTGCGATTGCTTGGCTGTCATCGTGCTCTGGTTCCGTCCTTCGCTAGTCATCCCCCGTCAAATATCGGCGACCATGTTCGCATGCCTTAAAACCCACCACGTGAGCGTCAGGTGAACACTGTCTGACCATCAGCACCGAGCAGATACTGCTGTGTACCGTGTTCTACCTGCGGTGCGTCACCACCCAGCGCGACGGCGATCTTGTTGCTGGCATTTCGCATCACGTCGAGCGTCAACTCGACAGCCTCGGTGTCGGAGAAGTGCGCGCGCACCCCGTCAGCCACTTCGGCAGGGATCCGGGCAGGTGACCAGATCAGCGCGTCGACGTACCGCAGCGCCGCCTTCTGGCGGTCCGTGAGCATTGACGACGTCTCGAAGTGCTCGATGTCGCGATAAAGCGTCTCCGAGCCGCCGGCATCCAGCGCCGTCGTCTCGCGCAGCGACTTGCACAACCGGCAGTTGTGTTGAGCCGCGCCGCGCAGCCGCACCACTTCCGACGTCAGCGCATCGAGCTCACGCAACCGCGCGACACCGGGCAGGAAATGGTTGAACAGCTGGTCGGACGGGTCGGTCGTGTGGTCCCACACCATCGGGTCCTGGGCTCTTTCGATTCCTAGTGCGGCCAGGCCGGCCCAGACTCGTGGCACGAAGTCGGCGAGGTAGGTCTGCACCGCGACGCCGAGACTGCGCTCGGCGAAGGTGGACAACAGGCCGGATCGCCTTTCGGCCCCGATCACCGAGACGTCGACGCTGAACTGCTCGGCGAATTCAGCGGCCACGATCTCGGCGTCCGACTCCGGCCCGGTCACCGCCACCGCGGCGGGCAGCGGCGGCAGCGACAACGCCTGCCCGCACGCCTGTCGCACCACTGCCGTCAACCGCCCGTCTCCGGGCGACAGAGCTATCAGTCGCGCCACCTCATCCAGCACCTCAGCATTATCGCCCTCGGTTCAGCATCTTCGCGACATACCATTTCGCGCATGCCGATCCTCCAGGGCGCCACTGCCGTCACCGCAACGATGTCGCGGTCACCAACGAACGCGTTGCGGATTCAACTGACCACTCCGGACGGCACGGAGTTGGCGCAGGCACGCCAAAAGGGCGGCGCCGCAGTGTTGCTGGGATTCAAGAACGGCGGCAGGAGTACCTACACAGTGTCGAGCGCCGACGGCGAAGAGATGACCATTGTGGTGGCCGCGACGACCACAATCAGCATGTCGGGCAACCTGATTGGGCGGATCGTCCCGGCCGACGGCGCAGCCCATATCGAAACGGCCGCCGGCGCTGTCCTGGCTGTCGTGCGCCCCCACACCGGTTCCAAAGCCGACCATGCCTGGCAGCACCGCCTGTTGACCCCGGCAGGCGTCGAATTCGGCGTACTCACTTTGATGACCGCCCACACCGGATGGAACGACCTCGACGCCGAGCTGACCCAATGGGTACTGAACCAATACCCCGCCAGTCTCAAAGCGCCGTCCAACGGTGTGCTGTTGGAGCTCTCCGCGCCCGTGCACCCGGTGTTGGGCGACCTACTGGCCGCCGCCTGCGTCGACTTCGCCGTGCTGCCGCGCGGTTATATCGCCTGAGGTTCTACAGCGCCTGACTCACCGACGACATGTGAAAGTCCGGTATCCGCAACGACGGCATCGCCGCGCGGGTCGCCCAGTCCCCCCACTCCCGCGGCAGCGTCACCTCGCTGACACCGGCTTCGGTCGCCCGCCGCAGCAGATCCAGTGGGCTCTCGTTGAACCGAAAGTTGTTGACTGCACCTGTCACTTCGCCGTCCTCGACCAGGTACACGCCGTCGCGGGTGAGGCCCGTCAACAGCAGTGTGGTCGGGTCGACTTCGCGCATGTACCACAGCGTGGTCAGCAGCAGCCCGCGCTCGGTGCCGGCCACCATCTCGTCCACTGTCGCGGTGCCACCGGTCATCAACATGTTGTCGGCGGCCGCGGCAACGGGAGCGCCGAACTCGGCAGCGGCAGCACGCGGATACACCAGAGCATTGAGGACGCCGTCGCGGATCCAGTCGACGCGCTCGATGTCCATCCCGTTGTCGAACACCGACAGCGTTTCCGACGAGCTGGCGGTCGCCACGAACGGCGTACATCCCAGCCCGGCGGCCAACGGATCGGAGTACAGGGTCAATGCCAAGTCAGTCAGCCGCTCCCCCACCCGGGTGCCACCGTCGGGTGACGCCAGCGCCGTGCGGCCCTCCTGCGCGCCGCGACCGGTCATCGTCCAACCCAGGTAGATCATCATGTCGGCCACTGTCGACGGCGGCATGATCGTTTCGTACCGCCCTACCGGCAACTCGATCGACCGCTGCGCCCAGCCCAGCCGCTTCGATAGTTGATCCAGCAGGAGATCCGTTGGCACGTCGATGAAATCAGGTGTTCCCACACCCGCCCAGGCGCTGGCCCCATCGCGCTTGGCGTTGATCTCCACCGTGCCGGTCGGCTGGGTATAGCGTCGGCGCAGCCCGGTCGAGGACCCCAGGAACGTCGTCTCCAACCGGTGATGTGCATAGCCGTACAACTGGTCGCCGCCACCGAAGCCGCGACTCAACGACCGGGCGACGTCGCCGAACACCTCCGCCCCTGTTGTGGGCACCGGCGCATCCCAGTCTTCGGGCACGCCGCCGCCGGTTAGCAGCGGCATCGCATCCCGAGCCTGCGGGGCAGACCGCGCGCGTTCGGCTGCCGCGGCCGCGAGCCCCGAAATCAGCTCCGGGTCCGCCTCCGCCGAGCGCACTGATGCGACGCTGGCCGTGTCCCCCTGTCGCACAATTGATATCACCGCGGTGCTGCGGCTGATCGACTCGCCGTTGGTGGTCATCGAGTTGTTCGCCCAGCGCAGCGACGTGTCGGCGCGGTCGGTGATCAGCACGATGGTCTCGTCGGCGGGCCCGGACCCTGCCGCGTCCAACGCAATCTCGAGGGCCGACTGGGCGCTGATCACCGGCCGGCCTCTTCTCGGGTGTTGAGGACGTTGACACCTCGAAACAACGCCGACGGACAGCCATGGCTGACCGCGGCCACCTGGCCGGGTTGCGCCTTGCCGCAATTGAACGCTCCGCCCAGCACCCATGTCGACGGCCCGCCGACGGCTTCCATGGAGTTCCAGAAATCGGTGGTGGTCGCCTGATAGGCGATGTCACGCAGCTGACCGTCGAGCCGGCCGTCGGCGATGCGGAAGAACCGCTGGCCGGTGAACTGGAAGTTGTAGCGCTGCATGTCGATCGACCAGGATTTGTCACCGACGATGTAGATACCGTCGTCGACGCGACTGACCAGCTCGTCGGTGCTCAGGTCGTCGGGGCCGGGTTGCAGCGAGACGTTGGCCATCCGCTGGATCGGGACATGATGCGGTGAATCGGCATACGAGCAGCCGTTGGAGCGAGCCTTCCCGAGCCGCGGCGCGAACACCCGGTCGAGCTGATAGCCGACGAACAGCCCATCGCGCACCAGGTCCCAGCTCTGCGCGGCCACCCCTTCGTCGTCGTAACCCACACTGGCCAGACCGAATTCAGCGGTGCGGTCGGCGGTGACGTTCATCACCGGCGAGCCGTAGCGCAACGAATCGAGCTTGTCCGGGGTGGCGAAGGACGTACCCGCGTAGGCCGATTCGTAGCCGATCGCGCGGTCGTATTCGGTGGCGTGGCCGATGGATTCGTGGATGGTCAACCACAGATTCGACGGGTCGATCACCAGATCAGTCGGCCCCGCCGTCACGCTGGGGGCTTTGACCTTTTCGGCCAGCAGCGACGGTATCTGGGCGAGCTCGTTGGACCAGTTCCACACGGCGTCGTCGACCACCGCCTCCCAGCCCCGGCCCATCGGCGGGGCCAACGTGCGCATCGAGTCGAACCCGCCCGCCACGGCACCGACTGTCACCGCTTCCAGGCGGGGCAACAGCCGCACCCGCTGCTGGGTGATCGAGGAACCGTAGGTGTCGGCATAGAAGGTCTGCTCCTTAACCGCGACCAGCGTGGCGGACACGTGGTCCACCCCGTCGGAAGCCAGCAGCCGGCCGGAATAGTCCTCCAGCACCGCAATCTTGTCGGCACCGGGCACGCTGAACGGATCGATTCGGTAGCTCGACACCCAGGAGGCGTCGGAGTACACCGGCTCGGGCGCCAATTCGACCCGATCGGTGTTCAGCGCCGCCAGCGTGGTGGCCACCTGCACCGCCCGTCGCGCGGTCCCGGCCGCCACGTCGATGGCCAGCTCGCCATGGGAGGCGAAGCCCCAGGTGCCGTCGGCGATCACCCGCACCGCCAGGCCGAGCTCGCGGTTGACGACGGAGTTCTCCAACGCACCGTCGCGCAACTGGGTGATTTCGGTGGTGATGCGATGTATCCGCAGGTCGGCATAGGCGGCACCGGCGGCGGTCGCCGCCGACAGCGCGGCGTCGGCCAGTTCGCGGCGGGGCAGTTCGAGGAAATCCGGATCGATGGTCCGGTTCGGTGTCACCACTACACCGTAGCCAAGCGGCTTTAATACACCCATGGCCGGCAAGTCAGCCCGATCCACCGCGGTGGGGTATGCGCTGCTCGCACCGAGCCTGTTCGGGGTGGTCACCTTCCTGCTGCTGCCGATCCTCGTCGTGGTGTGGTTGAGCCTGCACCGCTGGGACCTGCTCGGCCCGATCGAGTTTGTCGGACTGACGAATTGGCGCTCGGTGCTGACCGATTCGACATTCGGCAACTCGCTGCTGGTGACGGTGGTTTTCGTGGCGATTGTGGTTCCGCTGCAGACGGTCCTGGGCCTGCTGGTGGGCTCGATGCTGGCCCGTGGGCTGCCCGGCAGCGGCGTGTTCCGGACGCTGTACGTGTTGCCGTGGATCTGTGCTCCGCTGGCGATCGCGGTGTTGTGGCGCTGGATCTTGGCACCGACCGACGGCGCGGTCAGCACCGTGCTGGGTCATCAGGTCGACTGGCTGACCGACCCGGGCCTGGCGTTGCCGGTGGTGTCAGCGGTCGTGGTGTGGACCAATGTCGGCTATGTCGGGTTGTTCTTCCTTGCGGGCATCCTGGCGATTCCGGCCGACCTGCACGCGGCCGCACGCACCGACGGCGCCAGCGCCTGGCAGCGATTCTGGCGCATCACTTTGCCGATGCTGCGACCGACGATGTTCTTTGTGCTGGTCACCGGGATCATCAGCGCCGCGCAGGTTTTCGATACCGTGTACGCGCTGACCGGTGGCGGGCCGGCGGGGCGGACCGATCTGGTGGCGCACCGTATCTACGCCGAAGCGTTCGGGTCGGCCGCGGTCGGCCGAGCCGCGGCGATGGCCGTCGTGGTTTTCGTCGTCCTGGTAGGCGGCACGCTTGCCCAGCATCTCTACTTCCGGCGGCGTATCAGCTATGACCTCGCGTAAGGCGTTGCCCGTCTACGCCGGGCTGATGGTCGGTGCTGCGCTGACCTTGGTGCCGTTCGCGCTGGGGTTGCTGACTTCGCTCACCTCGGCTCACCAGTTCGCGTCCGGGACTCCGCTGGCCTGGCCGCGGCCGGCGACTTGGAGCAACTACACCGCACTGTCCGGTGCGGGTTTCGGCCGGGCGTTGGCGGTCACCGCGTTGATGACCGCGGTGATCCTGCTGGGACAGCTGACGTTTTCGGTGCTCGCGGCCTACGCCTTCGCACGCTTGCAATTCCCGGGACGCGACGCGGTGTTCTGGGTTTACCTCGCTACGTTGATGGTGCCGGGCACCGTCACCGTGGTGCCGCTGTATTTGATGATGTCGCAGCTGGGGCTGCGTAATACTTTCTGGGCGCTGGTGTTACCGTTTGTGTTCGGCTCACCGTACGCGATCTTTCTGCTACGCCAGCATTTTCGTACCATTCCCGACGATCTGCTGAACGCTGCACGCCTCGACGGTGCCAATACGCTGGACGTGATCGTGCACGTGGTGGTGCCGTCGAGTCGGCCGGTGTTGGTGACGCTGATGCTGATCACGGTGGTGTCGCAGTGGAACAACTTCATGTGGCCGTTGGTGATTACCAGTGGCGCCAAGTGGCATGTGCTCACGGTGGCGACCGCTGCGCTGCAGTCGCGGTACGCGTCGAACTGGACGTTGGTGATGGCGGCGACGACGGTCGCAATCGTGCCGCTGGTGGCGTTGTTCGTCGCGTTTCAGCGGCATATCGTCGCCTCGATCGTGGTGACGGGGCTTAAATGATTCGCCTGCACCGCGAGATCGCCGCTGCGGCTGTGATTTTGGCAGGTTCACGACCCTGGCCGCTATTTCGCGGCGGGGGGCGCACCGCGTGACCAGGCCGAGGTTCTCTACCGTTGTGGCGTTGGCGTTGGTGTGCGTCGCTGCGCTGCTGGCTGTGACGGCGGTGATACTCGACCGGTTTGCCGAGCCCCGCGGCGGCAAAACGGTCGTCACCGTTCGGCTTTGGGACGAGCAAGTCGCTTCCGCGTACCGGGAGTCGTTCGCGATGTTCATGGGGACGCATCCCGGCATCGACGTCCGCACCGACGTGGTGTCGTATTCGAACTATTTCGACACGCTGCGCACCGACGTTGCCGGCGGTAGCGCCGACGACATCTTCTGGCTGTCCAATGGCTATCTCGCCGGGTACGCCGACACCGGTCGGCTGATGGAAATCACGGCTGACACCTCCGAGTGGGTTCCCTCGGTCGTCGACTTGTTCACCCGGGAAGGTGTCCTCTGGGGCGTGCCGCAACTGACGGACGGCGGCACCGCGGTGTACTACAACGCTGACCTGTTGGCCGCGGCCGGCGTCGACCCGGCTGAGCTGAGCCAGTTGCGGTGGAACCTGGGCGGCGACGACAATCTGCGTTCGCTGCTGGCCCGACTCACCGTCGACGCTGCCGGGCGCTCGGCCGCCACCGCGGGATTCGACCCGCGACGGGTCCGGCAGTGGGGCTACAACGCGGCCAACGATGCGCAAGGAATCTATCTGAACTACATCGGCTCGGCGGGCGGCGTCTTTCAGCGCGGTGACCGGTTCGCGTTCGACAATCCCGGCGCTGTGACGGCTTTCAAATATTTGGTTGCGCTGATCAATGACGACCACGTCGCGCCGCCGGCGTCGGACACGAACTATATCGGCGGGTTCTCGCTCAACCAGTTCCTCGCCGGCAAGATGGCGCTGTTTCAGGCCGGCACCTACAACCTCGCGGCGGTGGCTGACGGGGCGCGGTTCCGGTGGGGCGTCGGCTTGCTGCCTACCGGTCCGGCCGGCCGGGTCAGCGTCACGAACGGTATTGCGGCGGTGGGCAACTCGGCGTCCCGGCATCCGGACGCCGTGCGCCAGGTGCTGGCTTGGCTGGGCAGCAGGCAGGGCAACGAATACGTGGGCCGCCGCGGCAGCGCGATCCCGGCGGTGCGCTCGGCCCAGCGGGTCTACTTCGACTACTGGGCGGACAAGGGCGTCGACGTCAGCGCGTTCTTCACCGTGCTGCGCGGACCGCGCATCGCCGCGCCGGGCGGCGCCGGCTTTCCCGCCGGTGACCAAGCTTTAAAGCCGTACTTCGACGCGATGTTCCTCGGCCGCAGCGATGTTGCGGAGACCCTGCACCGAGCGCAGGCGGCTGCGAATGCCGCCGCCGGGCGGTAGCCGTTCGGCGCGTTGTCGCTCGAAGGTGGGCACAAAGGCACCCGCCTCCCCTGGTGACAGAAGTGACGAATGGGGCCGCCGTTAGACGCCCCACACCACCTCGGCTGCCAGGGCGACAGCGCAGACCGCGAACGCGACGCCCAGAGCTACCCAGTCCGCCCGGGTGGGCCGCGACGGAGCCGCCGAAATCTGACCGGTGCCACCGCGGGCGGTGATCGCATCGCCCATCTCGTCGGCGCGGCGCAGCGTCACGGTGATGGCGGTCGCCATCAGGTCGATCAGTTCCAGCGCCCAGCGCCGGCGGCGGGCGCGCCGGTCCCGCGGTATCTGTCGGGGGCGCAGCCGCCGGGACGCATACAGCACGCGGAACTCGTCGATCAGCATCGGAAACGCGCGCAAAGCCAGCGCCAACGCGACCGCCCATTCGTCGATCGGGATGCGCAATGCTCGCAGTGGGCGCCCCAAAGTGGCCACCGCGGGCGCGATTTCGGCGACATTGGTGGTCCACGACACCATCGCGCCGAGTCCGAGCAGGACGATCGACAGCGCGGTGACGCGCAGGAAGTTCAACGATCCGCCGAGTTCCAGCGACACCGTTGCCAGGTGCACGGTCGGTTCACCGCCGCCCATCGCCGCGGAAATACCGCCGATCGACAGCACGATCCACAGCCACATCGGTATCGACGGCAATGCGCCGCGCGGGATGTTGGCGAGCCGGGCCGCCGTCAATACGAGCCCGCCGACCAGGCCGATCGCGACCCAGCCGGGGTAGAACGTCAGCAGCACCGAGATGGTCAGCACGACAAGCAATTTGGTACCGGCCCACAGCCGGTGGATGGGCGAGCTCCCCGGTACCGGGCGCAGCAGCACCGCGGGACGGGACGGGCGGCGAACAGGCTGGCTAACGGTCGAGGCTGCGGTCATGACATGCCGCCCGCGGCGGCCGGCGCCGCTTCCAGCACACCGTCGTGCAGATGCACCGTGCGCGGGCACAACGATTCGAGCCCGGTGAAGTCGTGCGAGATGACCACGACCGTCAAATCCTGGTTTCGGCGCAGGTCTTCGAGCAGCCGCAGCAGACCACGCTGGCTCGCCGCGTCCAGCCCGGCCAGCGGTTCGTCGAGGATCAGTGCCCGCGGCGATCGCGCCAGCAGCCCCGCCAGTACCAGCCGGCGCATCTGCCCGCCGCTGAGCTGGTCGATGCGTCGCTTGGCCAGCGACGGGTCAAGCCCGACAACGGCGAGTGCGGTGGCCACCCGGTCCTGGTCATCCGGTGAGAAACCGGCCGCCGACGCCACTTCCAGGTCGACGCGGCTTCGCATCAGCTGCAGACGTGCGGCCTGGAAAGACAACGCCACCGCCCCGACTTGCTCGTAGGTGGGGCGCCCGTCGAGCAGGCAGGTGCCGGCCGTTGGCATGGTCAGCCCGGCCATGATCCAGGCCAGCGTCGACTTCCCGGAACCGTTGCCACCGTGGATCAACAGTCCGTCGCCTTGCTGCACCGCGAAACTGATGTCGCGCAGCGCGGTTTTCGCCCATGGCGTGCCGACGCCGTAATCGTGGCCCACTTCGACGAGTTCGAGTACGGCTGCATGGTCGTCGGCACCGGCCATGACGGTGGCGGTGGGGGCCGCCGTGGTTTCCACCATCTGGGTGTTGTCCGGCGAATCGCTGAGGTTGACGGTGCGGTCGGCTGATTGGGCCTCGTCGCTGTAGTGGGTGATGTGGACCAGCGCGGTGCGGTGCCGTTTCGGCATACCGGACATGACGCCCAACAGTGCATCGCGGCCCTGCTGATCGACCATGCTGGTGACCTCGTCGGCGATGAGCAGCGCGGGCTCACGGGCCAGCGCCGCCGCCATGGCCAGCCGCTGCAGTTCGCCGCCGGACAGGCTTCCGGTCTCGCGTTCCCCGAAGCCGTCGAGCCCCACTTCGTCGAGCAACCGGTCGACGTCGATGGTCGTGCCCGCGGGCAAACCCCACACCACGTCGTCGGCGACCCGCGTGCCCAGCACCTGGCTTTCCGGGTGCTGCATGATGACCGCGGTTCCGCCGATGCGGCCCAGTCCCACCGCGCCCGGCCGTTTCACGGTGCCCGAGGTCGGCTCCCGGCCGGCCAGGATCAGCATCAGCGTGGTCTTGCCGGAACCGTTGGCGCCGGTGATCGCCAAATGCTCGCCGACCTGCACGTCGAGGTCGACCGGCGGCAGGGCGTCCTGACTGGTCTGCGGGTAGCGGAACCGGACCTGGTCCAGTCGCACCGGCACCGGCTGGACCGGCCCGCTGTCGACGGGCGCGTCCAGTTTGTGCACGTCGGGGATGCCGCGCATCCGCTCGAGGACGCGGGACAGCGCCCACCACCCCACCAGCCCGACGAACAGCACCGACAGGACGGAGTTGCCCAGGACGAGCCACGGCCAGTAGTGCAGCGCAATGGCGAAGTACTTCTTGATGAAGTCGGCGACCGGCTCGAGCCGTATCCACGCCAGGAACTCCGCCACGCCGTTGACGTTGGCGGTGACCGCCGCGAACAGCAGGTGACGCAACCGGACCAGCACTCCCAGCGCGAGCACCATTCCGGCACCGAAAACGGCGCCGGCCAGCAGCGACGTCACGATCACCGTCGGTGTGCCGCGCCGCCTGCGTTTGACGATGCCGGTCAGCCCACCGACATACGCGCTGTTGACCACCGTCATCAGGCCGCCCAGCCCGGCGATCAGGAAGGCGATCAGCCCGGCCGCGACCGTCGCGGCGATCAGCACCCGAAACCGGTAGCGGTAGGACAGCAACCCCATCGGCACGGTCCCCAGCAGGGCCAACGCTCCCGCGAACGGCACGACGACGGCGATGATCCCCAGCGCCGCGCACAGTGCCGCCATCACCGACGCCTGAGCCAATTCGACGGGTCGCAATGACCGGTTCCCTCTTTTTCTCGAGGTTGCCGGGCGTGTCGCCGTCATTTCAGTAATTGTGCCAGTCGCCGGCGCGAGAACGCGGAGGCACCGCCACGCGACGCGGGCGATATCGCCGGACGTTCAGCGCAATTGATCTAGTTAGTGAATCTATGGAATGATAGCGGTATGACTGTATCGGCCGGATCGCGGCTGGGCGAAGATTTGCTCAGCGTGGTTGCCCGGCTCAACCGGATGGCTACTCAGCGCATCCAGATGCCGCTGCCGGCGGCGCAAGCGCGGCTGCTGGCCACCATCGAGAATTACGGGGAAGCGCGGATCTGCGACCTTGCCGCGGTGGACCACTGCTCGCAGCCGACGATGACGACCCAGGTCCGGCGGCTCGAAGAAGCCGGCCTGGTCACCCGCACCGTCGACCCCGGAGACGGCCGGGCGGTGCGGATCCGCATCACCCCGCACGGAACACGCACGCTGGGGCAGGTCCGCGCCGACCGGGCCGCGGCAATCGAGCCGCAGCTGGCCCGGCTGGAGGCGGCCGACCGGGAGGTGCTGTCGGGTGCCGTCGCGGTGTTGCGCCGGCTTCTTGACGACTCCACACCCGCGCCGCGCTCCGGGATGTCTCGACAACAGGAATAATCGACGGCGGCAGGAGTGTGAAGGCGACGAAAGGCGCAGCCATGCAGACGTCGGCGGTCGCCGCTCCGTTGACCGTCTGGGCGGGATCGACGCGCTACACGTTCTCGCCGGGGCGCGACATCACCGTCGGCCGCGACGACCGCGCCGACATTCCGCTCGACAACCCGCAGGACAACCAGTGGACCTCGCGTATCCACGTCCTGCTGCGGTTCGACGGCAATCACTGGCTTGCCATCGACACCAGCCGCAACGGCATCTACGTCGACGACGAGCGGGTCTCCACGGTGAACATTCGCGACGGCCAGACCATCACGTTGGCTGATCCTCGGCGGGGCCCGCGACTGCTGTTCCGGCTCGGCACTGCCCCGCCACCCACTCGACAGCCCGACCGGCCGAGTTGGCGACAGCCGCCGCGCCCGCAGACGCCGCCGCGTCGGCCGTCGGCCGCGCAGAGCAAACCGCGCCAGACCCCGTCGCAGCAGCCGACCCGTCCCATGCGCGCCCCGGCACCGGCATCCAGCCCGGCCGAACCGGCCTCGCAGCTGCCGACCGAACCCATCCCGATCCCGCACGTAGAGGCGCCGGCCTCGCCGCCGGCTCCTCCGCTGTCCAAGCCCGAGCCGTCGCCCCTGCCGGCGGCCCCGCCCCAGCCGGCGTCCTTGCCGCTGCCGGCGGCCCCTCCGCCAGCGAAACGCGAGCCGCCGCCCCGGCCCGCGTCACCGCCGCCGGCGCCGCCCCCCGCGGTGAGGCACAGTCGCGGGCTGCAGGTGCAGGGCCAAGAACGGGGAGACGTCTCGTTCACCGCGGCCCCCGGAACGCTGACCGCGGTGATCGGCCCGGCCGGCTCGGGCAAGACGTCGCTGATCGAGGCACTCGGCGGAATACGACAGACCAGCTCGGGGGCAATGCTTTTCGACGGTGAGGACGTCAGCTCCCCGGGCATGCACCGGCGCGTCGGCGTCGTGCCGCACCACGATGGCGTACATCCCCAGCTTACCGTCGAGCAGGCCGTGCGCTACGCCGCCGAGCTGCGGCTGCCGCCCGAGACGTCCGCCGACGAACGCCGTCGCATCGTGCACGACGTGCTGGGCGAGCTCGAGCTGATTGCGCAGCGCACCCTTCAGATCGCCAATCTGTCCCCGGAGAAACGCAAACGCGCGTCGATCGCGGCCGAGCTGGTCACCGGGCCGTCGTTGCTCGTCCTCGACGAGCCCACCGCCGGACTCAATGCGACCGAGGAACGGCAGCTGATGACGACGCTGCGCCGGCTTGCCGACGCCGGCCGCGTCATCGTGCTGGCAACGACATCGATGACGTACGGGGAGATGTGCGACCAGCTGGTTCAGCTGCCCGCCGACGGCGCCCGGACGCTCGCCGGGCCGCCGCCACCCCCGGTCGCGCCGGTCGAGGTGATCCGGCTCGGGCGGTGGCGCCAGTTCGCCGTCGAGGTGCGGCGCCAGGCCTGGGTGGTCGTCGGCAACCAGCGTTACTTCGTCTTCCTGACGATTCTGCCGATCTTCTTCGGCGCACTGGCGCTGACGGTGCCCGGCCATACCGGTTTCGCCAAGGCCGACCTTTACGGTGACAGCCCCGACGAGGCCGTCGCACTGCTGGTGGTGCTCATCCTCGGCGCGGTGGTCATGGGCACCGCCTCGACAATCCGCGATCGGGTCGGTGACCGCGGAGTCTTTGCGCGCGAACGTTTTCTGGGCTTGTCGCCGTCGGCCCATCTGGGCGCCAAGGTCGTCGTCTACAGCCTGATCGCGATCATCCAGACCGCGATCACCACCACCGCGGCGGTCGTCGGCCAAGGGGCGCCCACCGCGTCGGGGATGGTGTTCGGCGACTCGGTCGTCGAGCTGTACGTCAGCGTGGCCGCCACGGCGATCGTCTCGGCGATCATCGCGCTGGCGTTGGCGTCGCTGACCCGGCACCGCGATCAGCTGCTGCCGATCGCGGTGCTGGTGATCCTGCTGTCGCTGGTGTTCTGCGGCGGCACGTTCCCGCCCTCGGCGCGGTACGGCTTCGACGTGGTGTCCTGGTTCATCCCGGCCCGGTGGGGTTTCGCCGCCGCAGCGTCCAGCGTCGACCTCGGCGAGATCGACCTGTTGGCCACCCGGGATTCGCTGTGGATGCACTCGCCCGACGCCTGGGTGCTCGATATGACGGTGCTGACCGCGTTCGCGGTAGCGGGCCTGGCGTTGCTGCGCTGGCGGCTGCGGCTGCGCGCGCGCAACTGAAGCCCCGAAGACACCCACCACCGCGCGACGGCAGGCTACCGTCGGGTATGACCTCCACTGCTGAACATCTGCGCAAGACGTTGGACGGGCGTTGGCGCGATGCGAAAGACAAGATGCGGATCACGCTGTCCGGCGAAGTCTTTCGGCCGCACTACACACCCAATACCGTGATCGCCCGCACCAAGGTCGCCGAGCAGCTGCGGATCATGGCCGACAACGGCGCCGCGGACGACGCATTCAAGAAAGAGCACGGCGGCACCGGTGACCTCGGCGCGGCGATCACCCACATCGAGACGCTGGCGATGTCGGACCTGTCGCTGATGGTCAAGGCCGGCGTGCAGTGGGGGTTGTTCGGCGGCGCCGTGGAGAACCTGGGCACCGAACGCCACCACCAGGCATACGTGAAGAAGATCATCAGCCTCGAATTGCGCGGTTGCTTCGCGATGACGGAGACCGGGCACGGCAGCGATGTGCAGTCGCTGGAGACGACCGCGACCTACGACGCCGCCACCGAAGAGTTCGTCATCCACTCCGCCACCCCCACCGCCCGCAAGGACTACATCGGCGGTGCGGCCGAAACCGCGACCGTGGCTGCGGTATTCGCGCAGCTCATCACCACCCAGGACGGCGAGCAGGTCAACCACGGCGTGCATTGTTTCTTGGTGCCGATCCGCGACGCCGACGGCAACGACTGCCCCGGGGTGACGACGTCGGACAACCTCTACAAGGGCGGGCTGCCCGGCGTCGACAACGGCCGCATCCTGTTCGACCACGTGCGAGTGCCGCGGGAGAACCTACTCAACAAATACGGCGACGTCGCGGCGGACGGCACTTACAGCTCACCGATCGACAACCCCAACCGCCGGTTTTTCACCATGCTCGACACGCTGGTCCGGGGCCGTATCACCGTCGGCGGCAGCGCGGGCGCGGCCGCCCGCGTCGCGCTGGACATCGCCACCCGGTATGCGTTGCAGCGCAGGCAGTTCAGCGCACCGGACGAGGAGCGCGAGGTGGTCATCATGGATTACCTGGTGCACCAGCGGCGCCTGCTGCCGTTGATCGCGAGGTCCTACGCGCTGCAATTCGCACAGAACGAGCTGGTCGGCAAGTGCCACGACGTGCAGACCGCGGACGCGCCCGACCTGGAGGAGCAACGCGAACTGGGATCGCGCGCCGCGGGGCTGAAGGCCGCTAACACCTGGCACGGCAGCCGGGCGATCCAGGACGCCCGGGAGGCGTGCGGCGGCGCCGGTTACATGGCCGAGAACCGGCTGATCGCGCTGCGGCAGGACATCGACGTGTTCACCACCTTCGAGGGCGACAACCACGTCCTGATCCAGTTGGTCGCCAAGGAACTGCTGACCGCCTACGCCGACGACATCCGCAGCATGAGCCCCGTCGACTGGGTGCGCTTCGCGGCCAACACCGTCGGAACCCGGGTGTTGAAACGCACTGCGGCCGAGACGATCATCCAAACCATCGTCGACGCCCGCCAGGACAATGAAGAAGAGGGCAGCCTGTTCAACCGCGGCACCCAGATGCGGATGTTCGAGGAACGCGAGGAATACCTGCTGTCGACAGTCGCCCGGCGGTTGCAATCGCGGTCCAACGACATGTCGGCGTTCGACGCGTTCAACAGCGTGCAGGATCACGTGCTGCACGCCGCCTACGCCCACATCGACCGGGTGGTGCTGGAGGCTTTCATCGCCGGCATCGAATCCTGCACGGACGAAAAGGCCCGTGAGCTCCTCGACTTGGTGTGTGACCTGTACGCGCTGACGGTGATCGAAGACGACAAGGCGTGGTACATCGAGCACCGGTTCCTGTCCACCGAACGGGCCAAGGCCGTCACTAGCGGCATCAACGAACGCTGCCGCGAGCTGCGGCCGCACGCCGAGACGCTGGTCGACGGCTTCGGGATTCCTGAAGAGCTGCGCTACGCCGAAATGCTGCATCCGGAGAATCTGCCGGAGTAGTCCGGCCCGCCACGGTGCCGCGTTGCTAGCCTGACTACCGGCATTCGAAGGTCAGAAGAGCGAGGGAGTTGCCGATGGCGTGGTTCCTGGCGTTGCAAGGACCGCCCAGCCGGGTCGGCCAGTCGCTGACCTACGAGCTGCAGGACTCGGCGAACATCCACCAGATCGCCCAGGAGATGAGCAGTTCCGCGACGATCGACCGCGCGGTTGCGATCCCGGCGTACTTCGCCAACCGCCGCGAGGTCACGCTGTACGTGCGGCCCGCCGCCTGGGGCGTGTGGGCGTTCTACGAGCTGACCGAGAAGGAGCGGCGCGAATTGGCCGCCGCCAGCGTCAACGCCATCGCCCAAGCCGCCAAACAGCAGCAGTCGAAGAACAATCCGCAGCCGCAGGGCCCGTCGGTGATCCCCCGGCTGAACAGCTAGGCCGATATTGCTCCCCCGGAAGGACTCGAACCTTCAACCCTTCGGTTAACAGCCGAATGCTCTGCCAGTTGAGCTACAGGGGACTGCGGAGATCCCGGTCGCGGATCGAGGGATGACTCTAGCGTACTGCCGCCCCGACCGGCGATCGCGGCTGCCGGCGCGCGCAGGTCCCGGCGGGTGAGGCAGGATGGAACAGTCGCACCCCGTGGGGAGGAACAGTCGTGATCCGCTATGTCGTCGTGCTGGGGCTCGGATATGTGCTGGGCGCGAAAGCCGGGCGTCGGCGCTACGAACAGATCGTGGGCACCTACCGTGCCATCACCGGCAGCCCGGCGACGAGGTCGCTGATCGAGGCGGGCCGCCGCAAGATCGCCCAGCGCGTCTCGCCGGACTCTCGCATGGTGACATTGGCCGAGATCGACGACTCGACCAGCGTCGTCGAACCGCAGCAGCGGGGCGGCGTCAAGCGGTGAGATCGTCGCCGCTGGCCTGCTCCAACAGGCTGCGCCGATAGGCTTCCATAGCGACCAGATCGCCGAACAGTGCGTGATATTCGTCGGCATGGTCGACCGGTGACATCCGCTGCAGCTTTGATTTCACCTCGGCAATCTGCCGGCCCACCCACACCTCTTGCAACCGCGCCAGCACCCCGGCGATGTAGCGGGGCAGCTTGTCGCCGTCATCGTCGACCCGGATCGCCTCGACGCTCAACTCGCTGACCAGTCCCGCTGTCGCCGGTGACGTGGCCTGGCGGCGCACCACGTCGAGCCACTGCGCCCCGGTGATCCCGCCGCCGGTGCCGCCCGCGGCGCCGATCGCCGCGCGCACCGCGGCGTAGCCGGGATGGGTGAAGCTTTCGACGGTCAGCGCGTCGAACACCGGACCGGCCAGCGCCGGATACTGTAGGGCCGACTTGAGCGCCTCTCGTTGCGGTCGCAAGGTCGGGTCGCGCGGATCGGGGCGCAGCGCCGCGGCGGCGGCCGGCGCGGTGTCGGCAGGCGCCGCGGTGCGCCGAGGCTTGGGGCGGCCGTGGTCCTTGGTGGATTTCGCCTCGTCACGCACCCGGCCGATGACCTGCGCGACGTCGGGCCAGCCCACCCAGCCGGCCAGCTGGCGCGCGTACTCGTCCCGCAGCGTCGGGTCTTTGATCTGGGCGACCATCGGCACGCAGCGCCGCAGCGCGGCCACCCTGCCTTCGGCGCTGTCCAGGTCGATCTCGGCGAGCGCGCTGCGGATGACGAATTCGAACAACGGCGTGCGCCGGGCGACCAGGTCGCGCAGCGCACCGTCGCCGGACGCCAGCCGTAGATCGCACGGGTCCATGCCGTCGGCGGCGACGGCGACGAAGGACTGGCCCGCCAGCTGCTGCTCACCGCCGAACGCCTTGACCGCCGCCGCCCGGCCGGCTTCGTCACCGTCGAACACGTAGATCAGCTCACCGCGAAAGAAGCTGTCGTCCATCATCAGCCGGCGCAGCATCGACAGATGCTCGTCGCCGAACGCGGTGCCGCAGGACGCCACCGCGGTGGTGACCCCGGCCAGGTGCATCGCCATCACGTCGGTGTAGCCCTCGACGACCACGGCCTGATGCCCTTTGGCGATGTCGCGCTTGGCCAGGTCGATGCCGAACAACGCCCCCGACTTCTTGTACAGCAGCGTCTCGGGGGTGTTGACGTACTTGGCTTCCATCGGGTCGTCGTCGAACAACCGCCGCGCCCCGAAGCCGATCACCTCGCCGGCCGAGGTGCGGATCGGCCACAGCAGCCGGCGGTGGAAGCGGTCGATGGGCCCGCGCCTGCCCTGCCGGGACAAACCCGCCGCCTCCAACTCCTTGAAGTCGAACCCCTTGCGCTGCAGAGCCTTTGTCAATGAGTCCCAGCCAGACGGCGCGAATCCGCAGCCGAAATGCCGGGCGGCGCCGGCGTCGAAGTTGCGGTCGGACAGGTATCGGCGGGCCGGGGCTGCTTCGGCGGACTCCAGCGCGTCGGCGTAGAACGCCTGCGCCGCGGCGTTGGCGGCGACCAGCCGGCTGCGGGTGCCGCGGTCGCGCTGCACACTGGTCGCGGCGCCGGTGTAGTTGATCGTGTGCCCGATGCGGTCGGCCAGCATTTCCACGGCCTCGACGAAACTGACGCGTTCGATTTTCTGCAGGAACGCATACACGTCGCCGCCCTCCCCGCAGCCGAAGCAGTGGAAGTGGCCGTGGTTGGGCCGGACATGGAATGACGGTGTCTTCTCGTCGTGGAACGGGCACAGGCCCTTTTGCGAGTCGGCTCCGGCGCGGCGCAGCTGCACGTAGTCACCGACGACATCTTCGATGCGGACCCGTTCACGGATGGCGGCGATGTCGCGATCGGAGATGCGGCCGGCCATCGGCCCAGTGTAAGTGTTGCGTATTCGAGGCTTCGATCGTTGTCACACTGGTGTGGATGGGCGACGACCAAAATGCCTGTCTCACAAATTAATCAGGAGCGACCAACTGTCGCGAGCCCGGTTAGAGACCGAAGTAGCCGATGAACTGGTCGAGAAACTGATCGAACTGCACCGGGAACAATTGGTCAAGCGGGGCAGCGCCCGCCCCGAACAGATCTGCAAACGGATCCGCATCGACTTCCATGGCAACTCCAATCCGTAGCGAAAGGGACAGGCGGAACGTATCAAGCCCGCGACTACCAGAGGTTTCCTTTCATGACGTATACACAACCGAGACATCAGCGTTGCCAGAAAGTGACTCAGTTTCGCCACGACCCGGGCAGCATCGACATCCAAGCCTCGACCCGTTCACGAAATGACGAAGCAATACAGATAGCGCTTGCACTCGTCGATCGCGCCTCATGCTGTTCCGCCTACAATACTAAGGATAGGCTTGACTTTGATGAACCAATTGGACCTTCGGGATCAGTGAAACGTAGCCTTACTTTAGTTAGTGAACCCTGTCCTCAATAAGCGTCACCTTCCTTGCGCAGGCCTTTGAACAGCGATAACGTGCTGGATATGACCGATCAGACGACTCCTGAGACGAAATTTCACGCCCTGCTGCAACAGCAGATCCGCAACGAATTCACCGTAACGCAGCAATACACCGCAATTGCGGCGTATTTCGACAACGACGATTTACCACAATTGGCGAAATTCTTTTACCGGCAGGCCGGCGAGGAACGCGATCATGCAATGAAATTGGTGCGATACTTCATTGACCGCGACTTCCGGGTCGAGATTCCCGGAGCGGACGACGTCCGCAATCAGTTCGACACCCCGCGGCACGCGATCGCCTTCGCCCTCCAGTCCGAACGCACCGTCACCCGGCAGGTCAGCACGCTGGCGGCCACGGCTCGCGACGAAGGCGACTATCTCGGTGAGCAGTTCATGTGGTGGTTTCTTCACGAGCAGATCGAGGAGGAGGCGGTGATGACGACGCTGCTGCGGGTCGCCGAACGCGCCGCAGGCAATCTGTTCGATCTCGAGGACTTCGTCGCCCGCGAGCTCAACTGAGCCGGTAGTCGCCGAGCCCCGCAACCGGCGACTGGGAGCTGCGCTGAAGGTGTAGCTTGAGGAAATGTCCGTGCTTGCCCAACTCGCGCCGGGCCAGCGGGCAAAGATTGTCGGCGTGGCTTCGCATGCGAATGCGGCGGTGGCCGGCCGGCTGCACCAGTTGGGCTTTCGGCCGGCCGCGCGGGTGGAGGTGATCCGCCGAGCGCCCTTGGGTGACCCGACTATCTATCGGGTTCTCGACACCGAGCTGTGTATCCGCAGCCGGGAAGCACGCCTGATCGAAGTCCTCGCGGACCCAGACCAATGACATCGTGCCACGCTGACGGTGGCGCTGCGGTTGTCGTCGCAGCCGTTCCCCGGGTGGCCGTCGTCGGCAGTCCCAATGCCGGCAAGACCAGTGTTTTCAACCGTCTGACCGGATTACGCGCCAAGGTCGGCAACTATCCGGGCGTCACCGTCGGACGCACTGTCGGCACTACCACGGTCGACGGTAGGGCGATCGCCCTGGAAGACCTGCCGGGCACCTACAGCCTCGACCCGATCAGCGCCGACGAGCAGGTGGTGACGGATCTGCTCAGGGGTGAGTTGGAAACGGTCGGCCGACCCGATGCGATCCTGCTGGTTGCCGACGTGACCACACTGCGCCGCTCGATGACGTTGGTGGCTCAGGTGCTTCGGCTCGACCTGCCGTGCCTGCTGGTCCTGACCATGAGTGACGAACTGATGTTTCGTGCCGGCCGGATCGATACGCAGGCCTTGTCGACGGCGCTGGGTATCCCGGTCAGCGTAGTGGTCGCCCACCGCGGTTCCGGGATCGACGGTGTACGTTCACAGCTGCGGTCGTTCACCGCCTGGCAGCGTCCACCGCTGCCTCCCCCATCTGATCCCGAAGCTGTCGACGCGTGGGCCAAGTCGGTGCTTGCTGCCGCCGGCTACGTTGCGCCACAACCGGACCGGCGCACCAACCGCATCGATCGGTGGGTGTTGCACCCGGTGTGGGGCACCGTCACGTTCTTCGCGGTGATGTTCGCGTTCTTCCAGATCATGTTCGCGGTTGCCGCTCCACTGCGGGACTGTATCGGCCTGGCATTGAATTGGCTTGGCGCGCAAGTCGCTGACCACATCGGCAACCGGGCGGTAGGCGGTCTGCTGGGCCAGGGAATCATCGGCGGCGTCGGCACCGTCTTGCAGTTCATCCCGCAGATCGTCTTGCTGTTTCTGTTGATCGCCATGTTGGAGAACATCGGCTACATGTCGCGTGCAGCGTTCCTGATGGACCGTGTGATGGCCAAGACCGGGCTGGAGGGGCGCGCGTTCGTGGCGATGCTGACATCATTCGCCTGCGCGATACCGGGCATAATGGCCAGCCGGACGTTGCCGTCAGCTCGCGACCGGATCGCCACCGTCATCAGCGCGCCGCTGATGACCTGCTCGGCGCGGCTACCCGTATACACATTGCTTGTCGGTCTTCTCGTTGCGCCGCAGACCCGTTGGTACGGTCTGAGCGGGCAAGGCGTCGCGATGTTCGTGCTGTACCTCGGCGGTGGCACGTCGGCGCTGATCGCGGCGCGGATATTCAAAGCAACAATCCTGCGCAGCGACCTGCTGCCGTTCACCATGGAGCTGCCCCCCTACCGTTTCCCTTCGTCACAGCCATGTTCGTGGCGATCTGGAGCGCGACGAGGATGTTCCTGCGCAAAGCGGGAACCATCATTCTGGGTACGTCGCTGGTGTTGTGGGCGTTGCTGAATCTGCCCACTCGCAGCGCTGAAACCGCGCGGCTGTCCCCGCCTGACGCCGGCGCATACGTGATGAACCACAGCTTCGCTGCACAGGCCGGCCGTGCGATCGAGCCGGTGTTCGAACCGCTCGGCTTCGACTGGCATGTCAACGTGGCATTGCTCGGTTCGCTTCGGCGCGTGAGGTCTTCGTGTCCACACTCGGCGAGGTGTCGGCGGCGACACGTCCCAGCGACCCGGGTGCCGCGCTAGCAGCGATGAAAGACGATCGCGGCCAGAAAGTCTTCACGGCGCCGACGGTCATCGCGCTGCTGGCGTATTTCATGTTTGCCTTGCAGTGCATGTCGACGATCGCTGTCATGCGCCGCGAAACCAATTCGTGGCGGTGGCCGGCCGTTGCGTTCGGTTACATGTTCATCCTGGCCTGGGTCACCGCATTCATTGCGCGCTCTGTTGCGGTAGCGGTCGGCGCATGATTCCAATCCACGCCACCGCCACCTCCGACCCGCAGCGCGTGCGCTTCGTCGTTCCAGCCGCCAACCTGCCCGCCCGTGGCGCTGTCCGGCACGCTCCGGGGCGCCTCGGGGGATGGCTTCGACGCGGAGTCATCGCCGAGATGTCGGTGCACGACGCCGGGGTGCTGGTCACGCTGAGCGATCAGAACAGCTGGCGCGACCTCGGCGAGGACATCCGAGACGCACTTGCCGCCGCGCTGCTCGAAACCGCTGAGTGGCAGGTAGCTGCCGCGACCGACACCGATCATGCGTTATTCGAGGTCGCCACCGAATTGCTGGCCGGGCCGGTCGGCGCGTACGCCCAAAGCCACGGCGGAGCAATCGATCTGGTCTCTGTTAGCGGTGAGCACGTGACGGTGCGAATGTCCGGCGCGTGCCGCGGATGCCCGGCCTCGAGCTCGACACTCACCGACCTGCTGGAACGCCA
This sequence comes from uncultured Actinomycetota bacterium, assembly GCA_963767765.1. Lineage (GTDB taxonomy): Bacteria > Actinomycetota > Actinomycetes > Mycobacteriales > Mycobacteriaceae > Mycobacterium. The sequence continues at coordinate 35,021 of CAVYEX010000005.1, forward strand.
ATTGCGCCAACGGGTGAGCCGGCCGATCACGGTTTCGGCTGACCACGATTCGGCTCGGGCGTCAGTGAGCAGAAGACTGCTGATTGTCACTCGCTGAAGCTGCACCCGCCGCGACGCGCTCCAGGCGGCCTTCGGTGTAGGACGCGATCTGGTCGACGATCACCCGCAGCCGGCCCCCGTCGGTGCCGGCGCCGTTGAACGCCGCCGCAAAGATCGGGTCGAGGGTCCGCGGTGCGCCCGCCAGCAGCCACTGCGCCACCTGGTGGATGCGTTCACGCTGGCGGGCTTGCAGCTGCTGGTGCCGCGGATCGGACATGATGAACTGCAGCGCCAGGACTTTCAGCACCGCCACTTCGGCGCGGACCAGGTCGGGCACCTGCAGGTCGGCCCGGTAGCGGGCCAACGGGCCGGATCCGGCGGCGGCGCGGGTCGCTGCGATCGCCGCCGAGGCGAACCGGCCCACCAGCTCACTGGTCAGTCGTTTCAGCGCGACCGACGCCGGAAGCGTCGCGTCGTACTTGCCGACAGCGGCGACCACCGGCATGGTCGACAGGCGCTGGGCGGCGCCGGCCAGGGCGTCGGCGTGCAGCCGGGAGAACGTGGTCGCGCCCAGCTCGGCCAGCGCGGCGGCCGCGTCGTCGTCGGCCAGCACCCGCAAGTCGATGCGGCCGGAGACCACCCCGTCCTCGACGTCGTGCACCGAGTACGCGACATCGTCGGCCCAATCCATCAATTGCGCTTCCAGGCACGGCCGATCCGCCGGCGCGCGGGCCCGCAGCCACTGCGCGGCGTCGTGGTCGTCGTCGTAGAAGCCGAACTTCGGCTCGCCGACGCGACGTGGCCACGGATATTTGGTGACCGCGTCCAGCGCCGCCCGCGTCAGGTTCAGCCCCACGCTATGGGCCTGTGCGTCAATCACTTTGGGTTCCAGGCTGGTCAAGATGCGGAAGTTCTGTGCGTTGCCTTCGAATCCGCCGTACGCCACGGCCACCTCGTCGAGCGCCTGCTCACCGTTGTGCCCGTACGGCGGATGACCGATGTCGTGAGCCAGCCCGGCCAGGTCGACGAGGTCGGGATCGCAGCCCAGGCCGATCGCCATCCCCCGGCCGATCTGCGCGACTTCCAGCGAGTGGGTGAGGCGGGTGCGGGGGGTGTCGCTTTCTCGCGGCCCGACGACCTGGGTCTTGTCGGCCAGCCGGCGCAGCGCGGCGCTGTGCAGCACCCTGGCGCGGTCCCGCGCGAAATCGGTGCGGTGCTGGCCTCCGGCGCCCGGCAGGCCCGCCGTCTTCGGCGCTTCGGGCACCCGGCGTTCGCGGTCGAGATCGTCGTAGGGCTCGGGCTGATTCATCGCGCCTCAGTCTGCCAGGACGATGCCGCGGAGCCGCGTCCTCGCCGGGCGGCGCGGCTAGATTGGCGAACATGCGTATATCCCGCCTGCTGGTCCTGACGGTAGCGATCCTGACCGCGGGACTGCTGCTGGCGCCGACCGCGGCCGCGCAGAGTCCTTTCCGGCTCCCCGCGTATGTCACCGACAACGCCGGCGCGCTGACCGGATCGAACCGGGCTGCGGTTCAGTCGGCCGTCGACAAGCTCTACGCCGACCGGCACATCCGGCTGTGGGTGGTCTACGTCGACACGTTCTCCGGGCAAGGCGCCGTGAGCTGGGCGCAAAGCACCCGCCAGGTCAGCGACCTCGGCGACGAGGACGCGCTGCTCGCCGTGGCCACCACCGACCGCGCCTATGCCTTCCTGGTACCCGACACCATCACGAGCATCGATGCCAAGCAGGTCGACGCCCTGCGCGTCAACCAGATCGAACCGGCGTTGCACCGCAGTGACTGGGGCGGAGCGGCGATCCAGGCGGCCGACGGCCTCAACCGGTCACCGGGCTCCGCCAGCTGGACCCCGCTGCTGGTCGGGTTGCTCATCGTGGCGCTCGCCCTGGCGGTGCTGTTGCTGTTCGTGCGTCACCGGCGCCGACGACGCCGCACCGCCGAGTTCGACGCCGCGCGGCGAATCGACCCCACCGATCCGGACGCGCTGGCCGGTGTGCCGCTCGACGCGCTCGACGACTTGTCGCGGTCGAAGGTGGTCGACGTCGACAATGCGGTGCGCACCAGCGCCAATGAACTGGCGCTGGCGGTCGAGGAGTTCGGGACCAAGGCGACCGAACCGTTCAGCCGGGCCGTCGACAACGCCAAAGCGGCGCTGACGCAGGCATTCAACGTGCGCCAGCAGCTTGACGATGCGATACCGGAGACACCGGCGCAGCGGCGCGAGCTGCTGACCCGGGTGATCGTCTCGGCGGCGCGGGCCGACCGCGAGCTGGAGTCGCAGACCGAAGCGTTCGAGCGGTTGCGCGACCTGGTGATCAACGCGCCGTCGCGGCTGGACGGCCTGACCCAACAGCTGGTCGAGCTGACCGCCCGGGTCGGGCCGGCCGAAGCGCGGCTGACTGCGCTGGCCGAAGAATTCGACGCCGCCGCACTGGCTTCGGTGTCCGGCAACACCGCAGCCGCCAAGGAGCGGTTAGCCTTCGCCGACCAGAACATCACCCGCGGCCGCGATCTGGCGGCCCGCGCGGTCAGTGGCCAGCAGACGGCTCTGGTGGATGCGGTCCGCGCCGCCGAAGCTGCGCTGGGTCAGGCTCGGGCGCTGCTCGACGCGGTCGACAGCGCGTCCGACGACATCCGCCACGCCGCGACCGAGTTGCCGTCGGCGATCGCCCACATCCGGGAAGGCATCGCGCAGGCCGACACGCAGCTGCGGAAAGCCGACGGCCCGCACACCCGTGAGCTGGCCGCCGCCCGCGATGCGGCGGCCCGGGCCGTCCAACCGTCACCGCCGCCGGGTCCGGCGGCTCCGCCGATCCGCTCGGGGCGTTCACCCAACTGGCCGCGGCCAACGCCGAACTCGACCGGCTGGTCGGCCTGGTCGCCGAGGAGCAGGCCAACGCCGAGCGGCTCAACCGCACGCTGGACCAGGCGTTGTTCACCGCCCAGTCGCGGGTGCGGGCGGTCTCGGACTACATCGACACCCGACGCGGCAGCGTCGGACCAGAGGCGCGCACCCGGCTTGCCGAAGCCAGCCGGCATCTGCAGGCCGCGCAGGGCAAGCGGTCGGCGAACGTGACCGAGGCGATCGCCCATGCCAACGGCGCCGCGACGCTGGCCGCGCAGGCGCAGTCGTTGGCCAACGCCGACGTCGAGTCCGCGCACCGCGCTTACGCCGGAAGCTACGGCGGCGGCAGCACCATGGGCGCGATGATGGGCGGACTGATCATCGGTGACCTGCTCGGTGGAGCGCTGGGCGGCGGCTGGGGCGGCGGCGGGGGCTGGAGCGCTACATCGTTCGGCGGTTCCTCAGGCGGCTCCGACGGCGGCTTCATGGGCGGCGGCGGGCGGTTTTGAGCTGGTGGCCACCGGCTGGCGGGGCCAGACGTCCCGCCAGCCAGGGGCCACTTTTGATCAGAGAACTAGAACGCCATTGCAGCAGGAAGGAAGAGGTCGACGAACTGGTCTGCCGATACAGCGAATTGGGCAGGCAAGAAACCGTCGAGTGCGGTCGTAATGGCGCTGACCCCGAACAAATCCGCGAACGGGTCACCCTCCTGCATCAGCAAAGCTGGGTCGACGGCCAAGGCGGCGCCGGCTGCGGTCGTAGCCTGGTCGTCAAAACCCAACAGGTTCACGAACTGGTCGGCGCTCGTGGCGAATTGGGCCGGCAACAGGTTATCGAGGCCGGTGGTGAACTGATTGTCGCCGAACACGTCCCCGAATGGGTCGCGGTCTAGTGGGATGCTAGCGGCAGCCCTCATGGCCGCGTCGTCAAAACCCAGCGCGTTCACAAACCGGTCGGCCAGAGCCCCGAACTGCGGACCCAACAACTTATCCAGGCCAGCGGTGAAGTTGTTGTCGCCGAAAACGTCCCCGAACGGGTCAGCATCAGGCGCTTGCAGATTAGGGTCAGCAGCAGCGGCAAGCTTAACCGCGGGGTCGTCGAATCCCAACGCATTCACGATCCGGTCGGCGGCGGTCCCGAACTGCGGACCCAACAGTTTGTCCAGACTGGCTGTGAAGGTGTTGTCGCCGAAAACGTCCCCGAATGGGTCGGCATCGACAGGCTGTGCCAGAGCTGCAGTCGAAGCTGGGTCGTCAAATCCCAGCGCGTTCACGAACCGGTCGGCGAGGGCCCCGAACTGCGGACCCAAGAAATTATCGATGCCGTTGGTGAAGTTATTGTCTCCGAACACGTCCCCGAACGGGTCAGCATCGACAGCAGTGATCGCATTCGCCGCATCGCCGACGACATCGGCGCGGACGGCCGGTGCGTTAGCCAAGCTCAGCGCAGCCAGCGCAGCGCCGGCAGAGATGCCCAGCGCGGCGACGGGCGCAACCCGCCGGGTCCTAGCTCGGCAGTTAGCGCTGTCTTTGCTATCGCTACGAATCATGATGTGCCTCCGATCTCGCCGTTGTGATGGATAACCAGCACCATATTGCGCATCCGGCGAATGAACAGCAGTTTACTGAGACATTTATTAAAAAGTTATGAAATACTGCTGAGCGCCGGTTGGGCGCGGGTACCGGAGCCCGACGGCGGGTTTATGGTCGGCGGCGGGCGGTTGACGACGTTGGGTAGATTGCACGGGTGCTGCACAGGCCGTTGTTGAGCGTCGTGTGCGTCGGGGTGCTGGCCGCCTGCGCAAGCCAGCAAACGCATCCCGCCGACGTCTCGAAGCTGTTCGCGGTCAAGTCGACGTTCGGCCCGGAGTACCGGCTCTCCTCGAAGGGGCCGTCTGACATCACCCCGCAGATGGTGGGTGAACAACAGCTCCCCCCGGGTGTGACCTTCGACCCGCCGGACTGTGAGAAGTTGGCCACCGGCCGGCGGCTGCCGACCGGAACCAAAGGCAAGACTGCCGTGGTTTCCGCGGACGGCAACGGCAACCGGCTGATCGCGATCGCCGTCAGCGCCACCACCAAGGTGCCCTACGACGCGTCGCTGACGCAGACGTGCAAACACGTCGCGTTCACCGCCGGCCACGTGAACGGCACCATCGACGTCGTCGACGCACCGAAGATCGACGGTGCGCAGACCGTCGGCGGGCACCGGCAAGTGCAGCGCAGCGCCCGCGGCAAGGAGCAGAGCAGCGAAATGTTCACCTACTCCGCCTACTTCGGCAACTCGGTGGTGATCGTCGACGCCAGCCCGCTGCCGGCGCGCAAACAGCAGCAGCCCAACCCGGTCGACATCGAGCGGGCGCAGCAAATGCTGACCGACGCGGTGTCGGCGATGCGCGGCTGACCCGCGGCCGTCAGCAGCTTTTGAGCCGCACCGCCAGGTAATCGGCCACCGCGTCGATCCCGACCCGGTCCTGCGTCATGGCGTCGCGTTCGCGGATGGTGACTGAGTGGTCGTCGAGGGAATCGAAATCCACTGTTATGCAATAGGGTGTGCCGATCTCGTCCTGGCGCCGGTACCGCCGGCCGATCGCGCCGGCGTCGTCGAAATCGACGTTCCAGGACTTGCGCAGCTCGGCAGCCAGAGCGCGGGCCTTCGGGCTCAGGTCGGCGTGCCGGGACAGTGGAAGCACGGCGGCCTTGACCGGCGCCAGCCGCGGATCAAGCCGCAGCACTGTGCGTTTGTCCATGCCGCCTTTGGCGTTGGGCGCCTCGTCTTCGCTGTAGGCGTCGATCAAAAACGCCATGAACGAGCGGGTCAGGCCGGCTGCCGGTTCGATCACATACGGCACGTAGCGGGTGTCGTTGACTTGGTCGTAGAACGACAGGTCGACACCGGAATGCTTGGAGTGCGTGGACAAATCGAAATCGGTGCGGTTGGCGACGCCCTCGAGTTCACCCCACGGGTTGCCGGCGAAGCCGAACTTGTACTCGATGTCGACGGTGCGGTCCGAGTAATGCGACAGCTTGTCCTTGGGATGCTCGTAGAGCCGTAGGTTGTCCGCATCGATACCCAGGTCGATGTACCACTGCAGCCGGGTGTCGATCCAGTACTGGTGCCATTCGCCGGCCGTCGACGGCTCGACGAAGAACTCCATCTCCATCTGTTCGAACTCGCGGGTGCGGAAGATGAAGTTGCCGGGGGTGATCTCGTTGCGGAAGCTCTTGCCGATCTGGCCGATGCCGAACGGGGGTTTGCGGCGCGCGGTGGTGACGACGTTGGCGAAGTTGACGAAGATGCCTTGCGCCGTCTCGGGCCGCAGGTAGTGCAGCCCTTCCTCGGTCTCGATGGGGCCCAGATGGGTCTTGAGCATCATGTTGAACTCGCGGGGCTCGGTCCATTGGCCCGGTTCACCGGTTTCGGGGTCGCGGATGTCGGCCAGCCCGTTGGGCGGCGGATGACCGTGCTTCTGCTCGTAGGCCTCGATCAGGTGATCGGCCCGGTAGCGCTTGTGGGTGATCAGCGACTCGACCAGCGGGTCGTGGAACACCTCGACGTGCCCGGAGGCGACCCACACTTCGCGCGGCAGAATGATGGAGGAATCCAGCCCCACCACGTCGTCGCGGCCGGTGACCACCGAGCGCCACCACTGCCGTTTGACGTTCTCCTTGAGCTCCACCCCGAGCGGCCCGTAGTCCCACGCCGACTTGGTGCCGCCGTAGATCTCCCCGGCGGGGTAGACCAGACCACGTCGTTTGGCGAGGTTGACGACGGTGTCGATGACGGACGCCACGAGCCGATGCACTCCTGTCTGGGCTGGGATAGGTTGCGCACGTCATCGTAGCGACCGGCGCCGTGGTCTTTGACATGCATCATCATGCATGTGACAGTGGAGGCGATGTCCTCCTCGGAGCTGGCCGCCGCCCACGATCACGGCGCTGCCGCCGCACTGCCGCCCCCGCCGCGTGAGATTCTCGACGCCGCCGGGGAGCTGCTGCGGGCACTGGCCGCGCCGGTGCGGATTGCCATCGTGTTGCAGCTGCGCGAATCGTCGCGCTGCGTGCACGAACTGGTCGACGCGCTGGGCGTGCCGCAGCCGCTGGTCAGCCAGCACCTGAAAATACTCAAAGCGGCGGGCGTGGTCGCCGGTGAACGGTCCGGCCGCGAAGTGCTCTACCGGCTGGCCGATCATCACCTCTCCCACATCGTCATCGACGCCGTGGAACACGCGGGAGAAGGAAAGCCGTGAACGGCGACGAGGAGCGGCGCCTATGACGACAGCTGCTCGGTCGACCCGGCAGCGGGCCGCGATCTCGACGCTGCTGGAAACCCTCGACGAGTTCCGGTCGGCTCAGGAACTGCACGACGAACTGCGACGCCGCGGCGAGAACATCGGCCTGGCCACCGTCTACCGGACGCTGCAATCGATGTCGGCGGCGGGCCTGGTCGACACTTTGCGCACGGCCACCGGCGAAACGGTGTACCGGCAGTGTTCGGGCCATCACCACCACCATCTGGTGTGCCGCCGCTGCGGCTGCACCGTAGAGGTCGGCGACCGCGAGGTGGAGACCTGGGCCGCGCAAGTGGCCGCCGAACACGGATTCTCCGACGTCACTCACACCATCGAGATCTTCGGCACCTGCTCGGACTGCCGCTGAGGTCAACCGATCAGCACGCGCCGGATGTCAGCGCCTTTGTCGAGCACCATCATGATCAGCGTGCGCAGGGCGTCGTCGGTCAGGCCGGCGCCCGGAAAGTTGTAGCGCAGCATGACGTCTCCGGTTTTGCCGGAGTCCCGCTTGACGCCTTTCTCGGTGAACTTCTCCACCACCGCCACGGCCCCGAGCATGGTGTTGAGCGCTTGTTCGGCTACCCGGTCGCGCGCCTTCTTGTTCAGCGGCAGGTCCCACGCCAACATCTGCGTCAGCGACACCAGGTCGAGGCCCTCGACGATGGTGACCACCCGTAGCGACGCGAACGTGCCGCCGTGCCGAATAGTTAGTGCGCCGTCGGGTTCCTCCTCGACGGGCAGCTCATCGCGCAGCACCTCCGCCAGCCGCTGCTGCAGCGAGGGCATCAGCGTGTTTCCATCTTCATACTCATTTCGTCACATCTGTCACAGGAGACACGGCCGGGGCTGGATACCCTTTGTGCCCGCCTTCGAGCGACAAATCCACTGCGCGGGCGGCGGCTCGGCGGAACCGACCCAGCGCCGGGTCGAATTGTCGCTCGAAGGTGGGCACAACGATGTCCCTTCCTCCCTGTTGCTGGTGTGAACAGCATCAGGCGCTTCCGAACCGTCGATGCCGCGACGCGTACTCCTCACAGGCGGCCCACAAGTCGCGCCGGTCGTAGTCGGGCCACAATTTGTCCGAGAAGATGTACTCGGCGTACGCGGCCTGCCACAGCATGAAGTTACTGGACCGCTTCTCCCCCGACGTCCGCAGCAGCAAGTCCACGTCCGGGATGTCGGGGCGTTGCATGTGGCGCACCACGGTCGCTTCGGTGATGCGGTCCGGATTGAGTCGCCCCGCCGCGGCTAGGCGCGCGATTTCCCTTGTAGCCTCGGTGATTTCGGTGCGGCCGCCGTAGTTGACGCAGTAGTTGACGGTGATGACGTCGTTGTCCCCGGTCATGTCCTCAGCGATCTCGAGTTCCCTGATGACGCTGCGCCACAACCGCGGCCGTGATCCCACCCACCGGATACGCACTCCCATGTCCTTCAGGTTCTCGCGGCGGCGCCGCACCACGTCGCGGTTGAAACCCATCAGGAAGCGCACTTCTTCGGGGGAACGCTTCCAGTTCTCCGTGGAGAACGCGTACAAGCTCAACCACTTGATGCCGATTTCGATGGCGCCGCAAGCGATGTCGATCACCACGGCTTCGCCCATCTTGTGGCCTTCGACGCGCGTGAGGCCACGTTGGGTGGCCCAGCGGCCGTTGCCGTCCATCACGATGGCGACATGGGCGGGCAGCTGGGCGGCCGGGATCCGAGGCGGGGCGGCCTTGGAGATGTGCTGCGGCGGCCGGCGTGGGCCGCCGTCGGGTGCCGGCGGCAGCTCCGGAAACACCACCGGCCAGGTCGACTTGTCGGGAAACGTCGGGTAGTCGTCCGGCGCCGGGTCGAGCTGGGCAAAGCCGGCCTTGCGCTCAGCCTTGGGCATAGACCTGGTCGACCTGGACCGTCCGCTCGACCAGCGGCAAGGTTCGCAGCTGCCGCTCCAGATGCCATTGCAGGTGAGCGGCCACCAATCCGCTGGCGTGGCTGCGGTGCGATGGCGGCGCGGTCTCGGCAGCCTCCCAGTCGCCGTCGTGCAGGGCGGCCATCAAATCCAGCACACCCAGCGGCGGGGTCGTCGAACCGGCGGGGCGGCAATGCCCGCACACACTGCCACCGGCAGCGATGTGAAATGCCCGATGCGGGCCAGGTGCCGCGCACCGGGCGCATTCGGCCAATGCCGGCGCCCATCCGGCGATGCCCATGGCGCGCAGCAGATAGGCGGCCAGCACCAGCTCGCGGGACCGTCGGCCGTCAGCCACCGCCCGCAACGCGCCCACCGTGAGCCGGTGCAGCGCCGGGACCGGCGCCCGTTCCTCCCCGGCGAGGCGTTCGGCGGTTTCCAGCACCGCACATGCGCTGGTGTACCGGCCGTAGTCGCTGACGATGTCAGTGGTGAACGCGTCGATCGAGACGACCTGGGTGACGATGTCCAGGTTGCGGCCGGGATGCAGTTGCACGTCGATGTGGGAGAACGGCTCGAGCCGCGCACCGAACTTGCTGCGCGTGCGGCGCACACCCTTGGCCACCGCGCGGACCAGTCCGTGATCGCGGGTCAGCAGCGTCACGATCCGGTCGGCTTCGCCGAGCTTGTGCTGGCGCAGCACCACCGCCCGGTCCCGATACAACCGCATCCCACCAGTTTGGCATCGCGAGAAGACTTCACTGGTACCCGCGCCGATAAGGTCATAGGCGATGACCGATCGTGCGCACTCCCGCTTGCCCACCCTGGCTGACCAGCTCTACCAGCTGGCCAACGCCGAGGTGACGTCGGACCAGCTGGTGCGCCGCTCGCTGCATGCGATCGACCGCAGCCAGTCCACGCTGAACGCCTTCCGGGTGGTGCTCACCGAGTCGGCGCTGGCCGATGCCGCCGAGGCCGACCGGCGGCGCGCCGCCGGCGACGACGCGCCGCTGCTGGGCGTCCCGATCGCGGTCAAGGACGACGTCGACGTCGCCGGTGCACCCACGGCGTTCGGCACGTCCGGTCTCGTGCGTCCCGCGGCCCAGGACGCCGAGGTGGTGCGCCGGCTCAAGGCGGCCGGTGCCGTCGTCGTCGGAAAGACCAACACCTGCGAGCTGGGCCAGTGGCCGTTCACCAGCGGGCCCGCGTTCGGGCACACCCGCAACCCGTGGTCGCGCCGACACACCCCGGGCGGATCATCCGGCGGCAGCGCCGCCGCGGTGGCCGCCGGCCTGGTCACCGCGGCGATCGGCTCCGACGGGGCCGGCAGTGTCCGCATCCCCGCGGCGTGGACCCACCTGGTGGGCATCAAGCCGCAGCGCGGTCGTATCTCGACCTGGCCGTTGCCGGAGGCGTTCAACGGCATCACGGTCAACGGTGTGCTGGCCCGCACGGTCGAGGACGCGGCGCTGCTGCTCGACGCCGTCTCCGGCAACGTCGACGGCGACCTGCATCGACCGCCGCCGATGAGGGTGTCGGATTGCGTCGGCACCGCGCCCGGCCCGCTGAAGATCGCGCTGTCGACGCGTTTCCCGTTCACCGGGTTCCGCGCCAAGCTGCATCCGGAGATCGGCGCCGCGCTGCGCTCGGTGGCCGATCAGCTGGAACTGCTCGGCCACACCGTCGTCGTCGGCAACCCGGATTACCGGTTGCGGATGTCGCTCAACTTCTTGGCCCGGTCCACCGCCGGCCTGCTGGAATGGGCCGACCGGTTCGGTGAGGACGTCGAGCTCGACGCCCGCACCCTGTCGAACATGCGGCTGGGCCGGCTGCTCTCCGGCTGGGCGTTGGGCAGGGCTCGGGCGGGCGAAGCCCGGGATCAGCGCCGGGTCGGCGCGGTCTTCAACATCGTCGATGTGGTGCTGGCCCCAACCACCGCACAGCCGCCGCCGCCCGTGCATGCCTTCGACAAGCTGGGCGGTCTGGCCACCGACCGGGTGATGATCGCGGCGTGCCCGGTGACGTGGCCCTGGAATCTGCTGGGCTGGCCGTCGGTCAACATCCCGGCGGGTTTCACCTCCGAGGGCCTGCCGATCGGGGTGCAGCTGATGGGCCCGGCCAACAGCGAAGGGATGCTGGTGTCGCTGGCCGCGGAGCTGGAGGCGGTGCTGGGCTGGGCGGCCAAGCAGCCCTCGGCGTGGTGGAACACCGGCACCGACAAGCCGCCGGTCTCGAGCGGGCCGCAGCCGGCCCGCTGAGGTCAAAAACCCAGTCGCCCCAGCTGTTTAGGGTCACGCTGCCAATTCTTGGCCACCTTCACCCGCAGATCGAGGTACACCTTGGTGCCGAGCAGTTTCTCGATCTGAGCGCGGGCGGCGGTGCCCACCTCACGCAGCCGCGCACCGCCCTTGCCGATCACGATGCCCTTCTGGCTGTCGCGTTCGACATAGAGCAGGGCGTGGACGTCGATCAAATCGTCGCGGTCGTCCCGCGGGGCGACCTCGTCGATCACCACCGCCAGCGAATGCGGCAGCTCGTCGCGCACGCCCTCCAGGGCCGCTTCGCGGATGAACTCGGCCATCAGGACCTCTTCGGGTTCATCGGTCAGCTCCCCGTCGGGGTAGTACGCGGGGCCGGGCGGCACAGCGGCGGCCAGCACGTCGACCAGGACATCGACCTGCTCACCGGTGACGGCCGAGACCGGGACGATGTCGGCGTGCCGGCCCTCCGGTATGCCGACGAGGTCGCCGACCGCGGCGAGTTGGGCGGCGAGCCGGTCTTTGGTCACCCTGTCGATCTTGGTGACCACGGCAACCAGGGTGGTGTTCGGTGCCACCGCGCGGATCTGGTCGACGATCCATCGGTCCCCCGGGCCGATCGTCTCGTCGGCGGGGATGCACAACCCGATCACGTCGACCTCGGCGTAGGTGCCGCGGACCAGATCGTTGAGTCGTTTGCCCAGCAGCGTGCGAGGTCGGTGCAGACCCGGCGTGTCGACCAGGATGATCTGAAAGTCCTGCCGGTGCACGATGCCGCGGATGGTGTGCCTGGTGGTCTGCGGCCGCGTCGAGGTGATCGCCACTTTCGCGCCGACCAGCGCATTGGTCAGGGTGGACTTTCCGGTGTTGGGCCGCCCGACGAAGCAGACGAAGCCGGAACGGAACTCGGTCATCTGCGGATGATCACTGCCGTCGCCGAGAGTTCGCGGACCGCCGCGACACCGGCGTCGTCGGGACCGCCGCCGACCAGCACCGCGGCCTCCAGGTTCGTCGCACCGCTCGACACCGCCGCGGCGACCGCGACTTGCAGCGCCGTCAGCTGCAGCGACGACAGATTCACCGGCGCGCCGGCGTAGCTGCGGCCGTCGCCGTCGCGCACCGCGGCGCCGCTACCGGCTTCGGCGCGGGCCATCGCTCCTCGGGCCAAGATCAGGAGCTTGCCGTCTTCGGCGTCGAGTTCAGCCGTCATGGTCCACCTGCAGACCGTTGGTGTCGGCGGGGCTCAACAGCACGGTGCCGATCCGCAGCCGACCGCGTTGGTCCGGGCCGCCTTCGGCGTGTAACCGCAACCCGTGCGACACGACCTCGGCGCCCGGCAGCGGGACGCGGCCCAGCTCCAGGGCCAACAGGCCGCCCACGGTGTCGACGTCGAGGTGCTCATCGAACTCCACACCGTAGAGTTCACCGACGTCCTCGATGGACAGTCGGGCGGATACCCGAAAGCGGTTGTCGCCCAAATCTTCCACCGGAGCAGTCTCGGCGTCGTCGTACTCGTCGGCGATCTCACCGACAATCTCCTCCAGCACGTCCTCGATCGTCACCAGTCCGGCGATCGCACCGTATTCGTCGACCAGCAGTGCCATATGGTTGCGGTCCCGCTGCATTTCGCGCAGCAACGCGTCCAGCGGTTTGGAGTCCGGGACGAACACCGCCGGGCGCATCAGCTGCGCCACGGTGGTGTCCTGGCCGCCGTTGGTCGAGTAGTAGGTCTGCTGCACAAGGTCTTTCAGATACACCACGCCGACGATGTCGTCGACGTTGTCACCGACCACCGGGATGCGGGAATACCCGCTGCGCACGGCCAGTGTGGTGGCCTGGCCGGCTGACTTGTTACTTTCGATCCAGACCATTTCGGTGCGCGGCACCATGACTTCCCGGGCCGGGGTATCGCCGAGTTCGAACACCGACTGGATCATTCGCCGTTCGTCGGCGGCGACGACGCCGCGCTGCTGGGCCAGGTCGACGACTTCGCGCAACTCGATCTCCGACGCGAACGGTCCGTTGCGAAACCCGCGGCCAGGCGTCAGGGCGTTACCGAGGATCACCAGCAGCCGGCTGATCGGCATCAACAGCCACGACAACGCCTGCAGCGGCAACGCTGAGGCCAACGCGATGGAGTAAGCGTTCTGGCGGCCCAGCGTTCGCGGACCGACCCCGATCACGATGAAGCTGGTGACCACCATGATCGCGGCGGCGACGAACACACCCCAGTTCCGGCTCAGGGAGTGGCGGAAATGCACCACCAGCAGCGCAGTCGCGGTGATCTCGCAGATGATGCGCAGCAGCACAACCAGATTGATGTAGCTGGGCCGGTCGGCCATCACCTTGGCCAGCCGGCCGGCGCCGGGCCGCTGGTCGCGCACCAGTTCGTGGATCCGGGCCAGCGACACGGTGCTGATTGCCGCGTCGATCGCCGCGAAAAGCCCCCCCAGACCGATCAGCGCGATCGCGCCCGACAGCGGTGCGGTTCCGCTCACGGCTGGTCGAAAAACCTTGACTTGTCCAGCAAGCGCCGATCCCTTTCGTTCTGGCGATTCTGCCGGTAAGCCTCGACCTGGTCGGCGACCCACTCCTCGAGCAGCTCACGCTGCAGGGCGAACATCTCGGTTTCCTCGTCGGGCTCGGCATGGTCGTAGCCCAGCAGGTGCAACACCCCGTGAATGGTCAACAGCGCCAGCTCGTGACCCAGCGAATGGCCGGCGGCGTCCGCCTGCCCGGCGGCGAACTCCGGGCACAGCACGATGTCGCCCAGCATGGCCGGGCCGGGTTCGGGCGCGTCGGGCCGGCCACCCGGCTCGAGCTCGTCCATCGGAAAGCTCATCACGTCGGTGGGTCCGGGCAGGTCCATCCAGCGCATGTGCAGGTCGGCCATCGCCCCGCTGTCCAGCAACACCATCGACAGTTCGGCTGCCGGGTTCACTTCCATCTTGGCCAGGGTGAACCGCGCCACGCTGACCAACTCCGCCTCGGATACGTCCAGGCCGGATTCGTTGGAGACCTCAATACTCATAGTCGCCAGTACTTTTCGCCCGAACCCATGTCAGCGGCGGTGGCGGACGCCCGACGCCCGCCGCGTGGCCCGATTCACGGTCAGCCCGGACTCCTCGTATTTGGCATAGGCATCGACGATTTCGGATACCAGCCGATGGCGTACCACGTCGACGCTGGTCAGCTCGGCGATGTGGATGTCTTCGATGCCGTCGAGAATGCCCACCGCGGCGCGCAGGCCCGACCGCGCGCCGCCGGGCAGGTCGACCTGCGTGATATCCCCGGTGACAACGACTTTGGAGCCGAAACCCAATCGGGTGAGGAACATCTTCATCTGCTCGGGGGTGGTGTTCTGCGCCTCGTCCAGGACGATGAACGCGTCGTTGAGGGTCCGGCCCCGCATATATGCCAATGGCGCGACCTCGATGACACCGGACGCCATCAGCTTGGGGATCAGCTCGGGATCCATCATGTCGTAGAGCGCGTCGTACAGCGGCCGCAGATACGGATCGATCTTCTCGCTCAGCGTGCCGGGCAAAAAGCCAAGCCGCTCACCGGCTTCCACCGCGGGCCGGGTCAAGATGATGCGGGTGACCTGTTTGGTCTGCAGCGCGTTGACCGCCTTGGCCATCGCCAGGTATGTCTTGCCGGTGCCGGCTGGGCCGATCCCGAACACGATGGTGTTGACGTCGATCGCGTCGACGTAGCGCTTCTGGTTGAGCGTCTTAGGCCGAATTGTCTTGCCGCGGCGCGACAAGATGTCGAGGGTGAGCACCTCGGCCGGGGATTCGTTGCCGGTGCCCACCAGCATGGCCACGCTGTGGCGCACCACCTCTGGCGTCAGGGGCTGGCCGCCGGCCACGATGGCGATCAGCTCGGTGATCACCCGTTCGGCCAGCGCCACGTCGGCGGGCTCACCGGTGAGGGTGACGGCGTTGCCGCGCACGTGCAGATCAGCGGCCAGCATGCGCTCGAGTGCGCGCAGGTTCTCGTCGGCCGAACCCAACAGGCCCACGACGAGGTCGGGCGGAACATCGATGCTGCTGCGAACTCCAGAAGCGGATGGATCAGCGCTTGTCTCGCGGGGCGTCACGTGGTTTCTCAGGCCTACTTTCTGCGGTGTGTCGTATAGACGAATCAGTGCCATAGTCTACCGCCGGGCGGGTCGGCCGGTCTGTCTCCGCCGAAATCGACGCCAGTGCCGCTAAACCGTGTGAAAGCGGCACTGACGTAGATCTCGGCGCGGGCTGAACCTCCATCAGGCCACTCGGTGGGCTAGGGCTCGCCTGCGCGCTGATCCCAGCGCGGCGTCAGCGCACCCAACGCGCCCAACGCGACTGCGGCCGCGGTCGACGTGCGCAACACCGTGGGCCCCAGCCGCACCGCGACCGCCCCGGCCGCACCGAACCCGGCAAGCTCGTCGGGCGTGATGCCGCCTTCCGGGCCGACGATCAGCAGTATCGAGTCGGCGTGCCGCAGATCAACGTGGGTCAGCACTTCGGTCGCCGACTCGTGCAACACCAGCACGGTCGCGCCGCCGCTGACCGTCTTCCGGATCCGCTCGACCAGCGCCGCGGTGGGCACCACACCGTCGACCGGCGGGATATGCGCCCGCCGCGATTGCCCGGCCGCCGAGCGCGCGACGGCCCGCCACCGTCGCAGACCCTTGTCGGCGCGGGCCCCCTCCCAGCGGGCCACGCACCGGGCCGCCTGCCAGGCCACGACAGCATCGGCACCGGCCTCGGTGGCCAGTTCGATCGCCAGCTCGGAGCGCTCCGACTTCGGCAGCGCCTGCACCACCGTGACCGCCGGCCGGGTGGGCGCCACCCTCCAGGAGCGCAGCACGCGGGCTTGCAGCCCGCCGCGGCCGGCCTCCTCCACGACGCAGCGGGCCAGTCCCCCGGCGCCGTCGCCGAGTAGCAGCTGTTCGCCGGGACGGATCCGTCGCACCGTGGCGGCGTGGAAACCCTCGTCGCCGCGAACCGTGGCCAACTCGCCGGTGTGGGGCAGCGCGTCGACGTAGAACAGACCGGGCACGCAGCCGCTTAGCGACCGGTGAACGTCTCGCGCAGGCGACTGAACAGACCGCTGCCCGAGCCGCTGTGCGTCGACCGGACTTCGGCCACGTCGCGGCTGCGGCGGGCTTTCAGCTGCCGCAGCAGTTCGGCGTCGTGATGGTCCAGCCGGGTCGGCACAACCACGTCGACGTGCACGTGCAGATCGCCCCGCGCGCCGGAGCGCAGGTGCGGCATGCCGTGTCCGCGCAGGGTGATCACCGAACCGGGCTGGGTGCCGGCCGGGATGGTGATCTCGGTGAGCCCGTCCAGGATCGCCTCCACGGTCACCGTGCTGCCCAGCGCCGCGTCGAACATCGGCACCGAGATCGTGCAGTGCAGGTCGTCGCCGTCGCGCACGAAGATGTCGTGGGCTTGTTCGTGAACCTCGACGTAAAGGTCGCCGGCCGGCCCGCCGCCGGGTCCGACTTCGCCCTGGGCCGCCAGCCGAACTCGCATCCCGTCCCCTACACCGGCCGGGATTTTGACGCTGATCTCGCGGCGAGCCCGGACCCGCCCGTCGCCGCCGCACTGGTAGCACGGGTCGGGAATGACCTCGCCGACGCCGCGGCAGGTGGGGCATGGCCGCGCCGTCACCACCTGGCCCAGCAGCGACCGCTGCACGCTCTGCACTTCGCCCCGCCCGCCGCAGGTGTCGCAGCGCACCGGCGACGAGTTGCCGTTGGTGCCGCGGCCCTGGCAGCGGTCGCACAGGATCGCGGTGTCGACGGTGACCTGCTTGGTCACGCCGGTCGCGCATTCCTCCAGGTCCAACCGCATCCGCAGCAGCGAGTCCGACCCCGGCCGGACCCGCCCGACCGGGCCGCGGGCCGACGATCCGCCGCCGAAGCCCCCGCCGAAGAACGCCTCGAACACGTCCCCGAGCCCGCCGAAACCGGGGAATCCGTTGGCCGACGCGGCGTTTTCCAGCGGGTCGCCGCCCATGTCGACGATGCGACGCTTCTCCGGATCGCTGAGCACCTCGTAGGCGGCGCTGATGTCCTTGAATTTCGCCTGGGCGGCCTCGTCCGGGTTGACGTCCGGATGCAGCTCGCGCGCCAGCTTGCGGTAGGCGCGTTTGATCTCGGTATCGCTCGCGTTCTTGCTCACGCCGAGCAGACCGTAATAGTCGCGTGCCACGCGCCTGACCTCTCTTACGCCGCTCGCGCGGCTGTCTGAAAATTGTGTGCCGTCATCGGGCCCCCAGCACTTCGCCGATGTATAAGGCAACCGCTGCGACACTAGCGATAGTTCCCGGATAGTCCATTCGGGTGGGTCCCAGCACCCCCATGCCGCCGTAGACGGTGTCGAGCGTGCCGTAGGCGGTGGTGACCATCGACGTGGCGACCATCTGCTCGGCCTCGGTCTCGTGACCGATGCGCACGGTCACCTTGCCCGCTTCCTGTTGGGCCGCCAGCAGCCGCAGCACCACGACCTGCTCCTCGAGCGCCTCCAGAATGGACCGCAGCGAGCCTCCGAAGTCCGCGGTGTTGCGGGTGAGGTTCGCCGTGCCGCCCATCAGCAGGCGTTCTTCGGAATGATCGACCAGCGATTCCAGCAGTACCGTCGCCGACCGGCCGACCGCGTCGTTCAGGCTGCTGGGCGGCCCGCCGCGATACTCCAATTGGCTCGCCAGGTCGGCCACCGCGACCGACGCCGCGGCCAGCTTCTTACCCTCCAGCGCCTGGCCCAGCATCTCGCGCAGTTGGGACAGCTGATGATCGTCGATGACATCGCCGAGCTCGACGATGCGCTGGTCGACGCGGCCGGAGTCGGTGATCACCACCATCAGCAGCCGCGCCGGCGTCAGCGCGATCACCTCCAGGTGGCGCACCGTCGCCGCCGACAAGGTCGGATACTGCACCACCGCCACCTGCCGGGTGAGCTGCGCCAGCAGCCGCACCGCGCGGCGCAGCACGTCGTCGAGATCGACCCCGGACTCCAGGAAGTGCTGGATCGCGCGGCGTTCGGCGCTGGACAGCGGTTTCACGTCGTCGAGCCGGTCGACGAATTCCCGGTAGCCCTTCTCGGTCGGCACCCGCCCGGAGCTGGTGTGCGGTTGGGCGATGTAGCCCTCGGCTTCCAGGACCGCCATGTCGTTGCGGACGGTGGCCGACGAGACGCCCAGATTGTGACGCTCCACCAGAGACTTCGATCCGATCGGTTCCTTGGTGGCGACGAAGTCGGCGACAATGGCGCGCAGTACCTCGAAGCGGCGCTCGTCGGCGCTTCCCATCGACTGACACCTCCTTCAACACCGCGATGACTCGGCCTATTTTACGTAGCCGTAGGTGTCCGAACATGGTCACAGTCGTGGGGCGTCCGGTGTCAAGTGAGGTGACAGCACAAGACAGGGAGAACCGCCATGCCACGAATCACCGGTGTCTCGGACCGCGACGCGGGATTGACCACGAAGATCGTCTTCTTCTTCACCAGACGCAAGCTGCGGCAGCTGGCCGGACGGGAGACCGCCGGAATGCTCGGACCGCTGCGGATGTATGCCTACATCCCGAAGCTGCTCAGCGCCTACGGTCGCCTCGAGCAAGCCTCGTCTGCGGTGCAGTTGTTGAGCCCCCGCCACCACGCGCTGGCCGAACTGAAGGCAGCGAGCATGGTGCGCTGCGCCTACTGCATCGACCTCGGGTCGCAGATCGCCCGCCGGTGGGGCCTTTCCGACGAGGAGCTGCTGGCGCTGGCCGACTACCGCAACGCCGACTGCTTCTCGGGCCTGGACAAGCTGATCCTGGAGTACGCCGCCGGGATCAGCTCCACCCCGGTCACGGTCCGCGACGAGCTGGTCGACGAGCTGCGCACCCACTTCGACGAGGCGCAACTCGTCGCGCTCACCCATGTCGTCACACTGGAGAATCTGCGCGGGCGCTTCAACCTGGCGCTCGGCATCGAGGCGTCCGGCGTCTCCGACGGTCAGGTGTGCGCGTTGCCCGATGCCGACCGCCCCGGCTCGATCTGAGCGCCGTGGCGGTGCGGCGCGTGGTTCAGCTGGCCGAAATGGTCTGCATCAGCTGCATCGCGGAGTCGTGCGAGATCATCAGGCCGCTCTGATTGACGAACCGGTAGTTCTGCGTGACCGGCGCCGGGAGCTTCGGACCCGTGATGGTCACGTCGGCGGTGGCCGCATTCGGACCGGCCGGCTGGATGTTCTGGGCGTTGAACGACAACGGGAACTTTCCGTCCCGGGACGCGTCCCTGAGGGTGTCATCGGCCTGGTGCCCCTCGCTCGAAGGGATGCCGCCTTCAACCAGACCGGTCTTGGACGTGTACTCCACGCCGGGATTGGTGAGATTGGTCAGGAGGCTGGCTATGTCGCCATCGGTCGGCAGGTTGTCCTGCGCCGGCGCCGGGTCCAGCGGCAGCGGTGCGGTCACCGCGGCCGGCTGCACCTGGATCGTGGCCGGTGTACTCACGCCGACCGCGATCGCGGCACCGGTTACGGCCAGGGCCGCCGCGGCGGTGGCGAGGAGTTTGACGGGCATGGCTGTCCTTTCGCTTCGAACGCAAACGTCGGTGTCGGTCTCGCAGGATAGCGTGGGTCCGCTGGGCGGCGCTCAGTTTCCGGAAGCTGCCTGGACCAGCGTCATCGCCGAGTCACGCGACAGCACCCAGTTGCCCTGGTTGACGAACGTCAGGTTCTGGGTGACGGGCGGCTGCAATTTGGGGCCCGAGATCGCCACGGCAGCGTTGGCCCCGTTCGGCCCGCTCGGCTGGATGTTGGACACGGTGAACGCCAGCGGCAGCTCGCCCTTCTTCTGCGCCTTCTTGATCTCGTGGTCGGCCAGCGACGCCTGACCCGAGCTGATGCCGCCTTCGACCAGGCCGGACTTGTTGGCGAACGGGACGCTGGGGTCGGCCAGGCTGTTGAGCACGGTGGTCAACTGGTCGGGCGTGGGCAAGCCAGCGGCCGGGTCCAGCGGCAGCGGTGCGCTGAACACCACCGGCTTGACCTCGGTGCCGGACGACGTGCCGGCCGCGATACCGCCGGCGGCACCGATTGCGGCCAGCGCGGCCACGCTCACGACCACGGTTTTGATCGTCATGGCGAAAGTCCCCCTCTAGATCGCGACGGCGCCGGGCGCGCCGTTAACAGTTGCTAGTGTGGCCGATGTTACTGATGTGTCACATTAGTGTTGGCTGTGCGTTCGCTATGAGCTGCCGGGCGCATCGTGCAGCGCGCAGACTCTTCGGCCGCATACCGGTCCACTGCTGTTCCACGTAATCCACGCAGGCCGCGCGGCTGTCTTCGCCGAAGACGACGCGCCAACCGGCCGGTACGTCAGCGAAGGTCGGCCACAGGCTGTGCTGGTCTTCATCGTTGACCACGACGAAGAAGGCGCCGTCGTCATCGTCGAACGGATGGGTGCTCATCGGTTCTCCTGGGGTCGTGGGACGAGGCGTCGTGGGACGAAGCGAAGTGTCGTTGCCGGGCGGTGGTGGCACCGAGCACCCGGTCGGACAGCAGGCCGAGACAGCTGAGGTTGGGAAACCCGGGACCTTGGGTGAGCCCGGCCAGATTCGGCAGGAACAGTTTGGGTGCGACGTCGATGACGGCCAGGTCGTAGCCGATCGCTTCCTGAAGTCGCTCACCGGTCAACGGTCCGCCCAGGCCGAGTTCGAGCAGGTCGAGCGCGTCCTGGCTGAACAGGGTCAAAAACCACAGCGGGTCAGCGCCCGACCCGTCGATCACCAGGTCGAATCCGTGCACTGTTTCCAGGTTTTCACCACCCCGGTTGGTGCTCAGCGTCAACCGGATCTGCTCGTCGCGGCCGACGGCATGGGCCACCCGCCCGCGCAGATGGCGGATGCGGTCGTCGGCGAGCAGGGCGTCCTGCACGCTCGCCGAGAACACGCCGCGGTCCGTGCGCGCCAGGGCGTCGCGGCGCTCGGCCAGCGTCAACGCAGACCAGTCGGTCGGGTCGGAGAACAATGCGTTCTCGAAGAAGCTTTCCCCACGGGTGAACAGCGTGACTTGCGGCGAGATCACGGTGATCGTCGAAACCCGGTGCCGGAACAGCTCGTTCAACATCGACGCGGCGCTCTCACCGCCGCCGATCACCGCCACCCGCTCGGCGTTGATCCGGTCGTGGCCGGCCGCGCGGTGCCAGAACTGCGCGATCGACAGCACCCGGGGATTGCCGGGCAGCAGGGTTTTCTCGGCCTGACCCGGGCCGGTGACCATCAACGCGTCGGCATGCACCGTCTTCTCGTGGGTGTGCAGCGCCCACCGGTCGCCGTGGTCGCCGTCCAGGGCGAGCCGCTCAACCTCACCGGCGACCACGGACATGCCGACCTGCTCGGCCACCCAGCGCAGGTACTGGCCCCAGCGGCGATGGGTGGGTGCCGGGCGGCCGCGGTCAATCCATGGCGCGAACGACGAGGTTGCGATCAGGTATGACTGCCAGCTGTAGCGGGTCATCCGCTCGTCGAGTTCGGCGTTGCGGCGCGGCACCAGCGCGGACCGGTAAGGGAACCCGACGTCTTTTTCCGGGCTGGTGCCCAGCCGCTGCGCCCCGTCGGTCCAGCCGCCGCTGGCGTGCCAATTGGCCGCCACGCCAAGGCGTTCGACCGCGATCACCTCGGGCGCCTCGACGCCCATGTCCCGCAATACGGCTGCTTTGGCGGCCAGCGCCACCGCTTTGGCTCCGGCGCCGAGTACGGCCACTGTCGTCATGTCACCACCCTGCTCACATCGCCCTCACAATGCCTGCCTCAGCGCCGTGACCGCGTCGCACCACAGCGCCACCACGGCATCCGCTTCGGGGCCGGTGGTGAGCGCATCGCTCCAGATCCAGCTGACTCGCAGCTGCGGACCCGCTGCGCTGGGCTGCAGCGCCGCCACCACGTCGAAGGTATAGCGCAGCGGCAATCCCGGTTCGGTGGCCAGCGGAAGCAGCGCGGTCAGCGCCGGATCGGTGCTCATGGTCCAGGGCGCGCCGTGCTGCGCGGTCACGTCGCCGCCGAGCCGGCCGAGGTAGTTGAATTCGACCTGGGGGTGACGTGCCGCGCTCAGTTGCGGGTCGCGGCGGTGGTATCTCAGCAGACCGTAGTCCAGGCCGTTGTTCGGCACCGCGGCAACGTGTTTCGTCACCTTATGCAGCAGGTCGCGGGCGGCGCCCGGTGTTCGGTACGCGGTGTCGACGTCCGCGGCGTCGGGACCGGCACCCAGCCGCACGGGAAACACGGTAGTGAACCACCCGACGGTGGCCGAGGTGTCCACGTCCGACCGCTCCCCGGCTACCAGTGCGTCTTCTCGGCCGTGGCCTTCCAGTGCCACCAGCACCCCGCCGCCGGCCGGATCGCCGCGCCGCCCGCGCCACGATGTCAGCGCCAAGGTCAGTGCGGTCAAAAGGAATTCCCGCACACCGATGTCCGCGCCCGCCAGCTTGTCCAGCATCAGGCGGGTCTCTTGCGCGGTGTGGCGTGCCTCGCTCACCCGCAACGACGCCCACGTGTCGCGGGCCGGGTCGGGCAGCCGGACGCCCAGCGCGGGATCGGGCGGGGCCAGCTGCTGCAGCCAATAGTCCCGCTGCGCATCGAGTTCGGCTTGCGCTGAGCGGGTTTGCAGCAGCCGCGACCACATGACGACTACGTCTACAACGCGACAGCCAGCGCCAGTTTGTGCCGGCTCAGCGCTGAAGACGTCTACCTGGCAGTGCCGCCCGCCGCCCACAACTTTCCGCTGGCCTGTCCCGGGCTGCTGGGCGCGGTGAGCGTCGGAGCGACGACGGTGTACGGCGCCGACCCCAGCCCCGAGGCGGCGTTCGCGGCGATTGCCCGGCACGGCGTCACGGTCACGGCTCTGGTCCCGGCGCTGGCCAGCTTGTGGGCGCAGGCCTGCGAATGGGAGCCGGTGACGCCGACGACATTGCGGCTCCTGCAAGTGGGCGGCGCCAAGCTGGACGCGGACGAGGCCCACCGGATACGCGCGACGCTGACCCCCGGGCTGCAGCAGGTGTTCGGAATGGCCGAGGGGCTGCTGAGTTTCACCCGCCTCGACGATCCGCCCGAGATCGTCGACCATACCCAGGGCCGCCCGCTGAGCGGTGACGACGAGCTCCGGGTCGTCGACGACGCCGATCACCCGGTTCCGGCCGGAACGGCCGGCGAACTGCTGGTGCGCGGGCCCTACACCCTCAACGGCTACTTCCGCGCCGAGGCCGACAACACCCGCAGCTTCGACCGCGACGGCTTCTACCGCACCGGTGACATCGTCCGGCGCTTGCCGAACGGCTACCTTCAGGTCACCGGCCGGGTCAAGGACGTGATCCATCGGGGCGGCGAAACCGTGGCCGCCGCCGACCTGGAAGAGCATCTCACGGCTCATCCGTCGATCTCGTCGGCCGCGGCGGTCGCCGTGCCCGATCCGTACCTCGGTGAGAAGATCTGTGCCGCAGTGGTCTTCAACGGACAGCCGATGTCGTTGGCCGAGCTGAACCGGTATCTCGACACCCGTGGCGTCGCCGCGCATGTGCGTGCCGACGTGCTGGTGCCGATGCCGGCGCTGCCCGTGACCGCAGTGGGCAAAATCGACAAGAAGGCGATCGCCGCGGCGGTTCAGGCCCGGTTGTCACAGCAGTAACCGATCTCAGGGATGTCCGAGTTGCCCGCACAAAGGCACCCGGTAACCATCTTGCCGCTCCCACACCTCCGCAGAACTTGCCATTGACTAATGTCACCATTCGTTGTTGACTAAGCCGCTATGACGGACGGCGCAATGCTGCGCGGCTCCCTGCGTTCGCGCAGCGCTGCGGCGCTCAGCGCGGTCACGCTGCGACGGCTCAGCGCGATGCTGCCACCCGAACGGGCCTGGGCGCTGTGGCTGTCGCGCCAGATCGTGGCCGGCGTCATGGACACCTTCGGCCCGCCACTAGCGGGCGCCCGTATCGAGGCAGTCGACGTTCGGCGGCCCGACGGACGCCGCGTCGTCGGTGAGTGGGTACGGGCACCGGGAACCGAGTCGGCAACGCAGGCAATCTATTTCCTGCACGGCAGCGGGTATGTCATGTGTTCGCCGCGAACCCACCGACGGTTGACGGCATGGCTGTCACGGCTGACCGGGCTGCCGGTGTTCTGCGTCGACTACCGGCTGGCGCCACGTTACCGCTTCCCCACGGCGGCCGACGACGTACGCGCCGCCTGGGACTGGCTGACCCGCGATCGCTGCCCCGAAGATGTTGTCCTCGCCGGGGATTCGGCCGGCGGGCACCTTGCCGTCGACCTGCTGCTGCAACCCGGGGTAGCGAAACCGGCAGCGCTGGTGTTGTTCTCCCCGCTGATCGATCTGACGTTCACGCTGGCCGCGGCCACCGAACGGCAGCGCCGCGACCCGACGATCAAAGCGGTCAACGCGATCCGCCTGCTTGCCCTCTACAGCAGCGGCATCGATCCCGGCCACCCACGACTGACGCTGAATGTCGCAGGCGGTCAACCGCTTCCGCCCACGCTGGTCCAGGCCGGTGGCGCCGAGATGCTGTCCGGGGATGCGCGGCGCCTGGCCTCAGACATCCGGGCCGCCGGCGGCAGTTGCGACCTGCAGATCTGGCCAGACCAAGTGCACGTCTTCCAAGCGCTGCCGCGGCTTTCGCCTGAGGCAGGCGAAGCGATGACCTACGCCGCGCGATTCATCACCGCAGCGCTGGCAGCCGACGCGGGTGAAAGGGCGGTTTGACGTGCTCGGACTGGGGAGCAGGCCGAAGACGAGCCATCAGGCGGCGGCCGTGGTGACCGGCGCGGGCAGCGGCATCGGGGCGGCATTCGCCCTCGAACTCGCCCGCCGGGGCGGCGCGGTGGTGTGCAGTGACATCGACGACCTCGCCGCGCAGCGGACCGTCGACTCGATCACCGGCCACGGCGGCCGAGCGGTTGCCGTCCACTGCGACGTGTCCCAGATCGACGACGTCCGCGCGCTGGCCGACGAGTCGCAATCCTGGCTCGCCGGGCCGCCCACCCTGGTGATCAACAACGCCGGTGTGGGCGCCGCCGGAGCGCCCATCGGTGAAGCGCCGGTGGAGGATTGGCACTGGACGCTGGGCATCAACCTGTGGGGTGCCATTCACGGCTGCCACGTCTTCACCCCGATCCTGCGGGCGGCGCGACCGTCGCGGCAACGCCGGGGCATCATCAACGTCGCCTCGGCCGCCGCCTTCGGCGCCGTACCCACCATGGCGCCGTACAACGTGAGCAAAGCCGGGGTGGTCTCGCTGTCGGAGACACTGGCGGCCGAATTGTCCGGCACCTCAATCACCGTCACCGCGCTGTGCCCCACCTTCGTCAAAACCAACATCGTCGAATCCGGCCGCATCAGCGGCAAGCAGGCCGACCTCGGCGTGAAACTCATGCGCTGGATCGGTGTTTCGGCTGACAAAGTCGCGCGAACCTGCCTGGACGCCCATGACCGCGGCGATCTGTATTGCATGCCCCAGCTGGAAGCCAAGATCGGCTGGAACGTCAAACGCATGACGCCGGGCACCTTCACCCGCGCAGCGGGACTGATGTCCCGGGCCGTCATCCGCTGAGTCCAAGGAGGACAACCCATGGCCATCGACATGGAAGCCATGCTCGCCAAGATCAAGGACCGCCAGTGGGCGCTGGCCGACATCGACTGGGACGCGCCCGGCGCCGAGACGATCCAGCCCGAATTCCGGCCTCAGCTCAAAGCGTTCATGGCCGACCTGTGCTGGATCGAGAACATCGGTGCGCGCGGCTTCGCGGCGCTGGCCAAGAAAGCCCCAAACCCGACGGTGGCGCAGATCTACCGGTACTTCCACGCCGAGGAGCAGCGCCACGCCAACGCCGAACTGGCGCTGATGAAGCGCTGGAACATGCTCGACGAGGGTGAAATGCCCGAGCCCAACGTCAACATCCGGCTGGCCATGCAGTGGCTCGACGCTTACGCCGACGGCATGTCGCTGTCGATCTTGGGCACCGTCATACCGATGCTGGAGGTGGCACTCGACGGCGCCCTGCTGAAGTTTCTGCTCGACACCGTCGAAGACCCGGTGTGCCACCAGGTGTTCGAGAAGATCAACAACGACGAATCCCGCCACCTCGCAGTCGACTTCGAGGTGCTCAACATGATCGGCCACGCCAAGACCCGCAAGTTGGCCATCGAGTTCGTCGGCACCGTCGCCTCCCCCGGGCTGATCCTCGGTGCGCTGATGTATCTGCCGCTGCTCAACCGGGTCCGCAACGAACTCGCCGACATGGGCATGGAACCCGAACGGCTCTACAACGCGGTCAAGCGGTTCAAGCAGCTCGGCGACCGAGGTGAGTACACCCGGCGGGTGCCGACGTACCGCGTCCTGCGGCAGCATGCCGCGATGGTCGTCAATCCACGCCATCCGTACCATCTGCTGGCCAATTCCATGGTGTGGCTGTCGGATCGGTATCCCAGACCGCTGCTGAAGCCAGTGCCCAGCTGGTTCAGGGAACTCACCCACGAACCCGCGGCATGACCGCGCACACCTACGCGACGCTGATCGTCGGTGCCGGATTCACCGGCCTGGGCGCGGCGATCAAACTCGCGCAAGCCGGTGTCGACGACGTCCTGATCCTCGAACGCGGTGATCGGGTCGGCGGAACCTGGCGCGACACCACCTATCCGGGCGCCAGCTGCGACATCCCGTCGCTGCTGTATTCGTTCTCGTTCATCGAAAACCCGAGCTGGTCGCGCACGTACTCGCCGGCCGCCGAGATCTGCCGCCACCTCGAAGACATCGCCACCCGGTTCGACATCCGCCGTCACATCCGCTTCGGACAGGACGTCAACGCGTTGTCCTTCGACGAGCTCACCGGGGTATGGACGGCAAACACCGTCACTGGCAACACTTTCCAGGCACGAACGGTGGTGCTGGCGGCCGGCCCGCTGTCCGACGCGA
>CAVYEX010000006.1:0-421615 GCA_963767765.1 uncultured Actinomycetota bacterium
AGCCTTCCCGACATCCGCGGCCTCGACAGCTACCAGGGAACCAAGATCCACAGCGCGCGCTGGGATCACGACTACGACTTCACCGGCAAGCGCGTCGGTGTGATCGGCACCGGAGCCAGCGCCGTGCAGATCGTGCCCGAACTGGTCAAGCGAGCCGGCTTCGTCAAGGTGTTCCAACGCACTCCGGGCTGGGTGCTGCCCCGCCTGGATGCCGCGACGCCACCGGCGGTTCAAACGGTCTTCGCCAGAGTGCCCGGCGCGCAGCGGCTTGCCCGTCAAGCACTGTTCTGGGGCCATGAAGCCAGCGCCACCGCGCTGGTGTGGGACACACCGCTGACCGCCCTGGTGGCCCGCTTGGGCCGGGCGCATCTGCGGTTGACGGTCAAAGACCCGTGGCTGCGCCGCCAGCTCACGCCGGATTTCGTCCCGGGCTGCAAACGCATGCTGGTGTCCAGCGACTACTACCCGGCGTTGCAGCGTGACAACTGCAAGCTCATCGACTGGCCGATCGCGACGCTCAGCCCGGTCGGGATCCGCACCAGCGACGGCATCGAACACCATCATGACTGCATCGTGTTCGCCACCGGATACGACGTCCACCTGACCGGCCCACCGTTCCCGGTCACCGGTCTGGGCGGCCGGTCGCTGGCCGACCAGTGGCGCGACGGTGCCCAGGCCTACAAAAGCGCCAGCGTGCACGGGTTCCCGAACCTGTTCATCATGACCGGACCCAACTCGGGACCCGGCCACAACTCGCTGCTGGTGTACATCGAAGGGCAGCTGGACTACGCGGTGCGGGGCATCACGACCATCGTCGACAACGACCTGTGCTGGCTCGATGTCCGCGACGATGTTCAGCGCCGGCACAACGAGCGGATCCAGCAGCGGCTGACCAAGACGACGTGGATGTCCGGTTGCGCCAGCTGGTATCTCACCGCGGACGGGTTCAACGCGTCGATGTATCCCGGGTTCGCCACCCAGTACCTTCGTCAGATGCGCGACTTCCGGCCGGCCGACTACCACGCGGTCGCGCGGGATGCCGGGGCGCGCGTCGCGCTGTCGGGCTGATGGCGCCTGAGCGAACGCCGCGCCCCGAGACCGGCACGATCAGCGGCGTGCTGGCCAATCTCCGGCGCGTGCCGACCCGAGTGGGCCGCCAGTCGCGTGAGGTGATCGAGAGTGCGGTGTCGCAGCTTTTCGACGCCGCGGTTCGTCATCCGCTCGCCGCACCGGGTTCGGGGGAATACCGCATCGACGACCTGGCCCGGCTGGCCGGGACCACGACCCGCAACATCCGGGTCTACCGCGACCGGGGTCTGCTGCCGCCGCCACTGCGCGTCGGCCGCATCGCGCTGTTCAACGACACCCATCTGACCCGGCTCCGGCTGATCACCTCGATGCTGGACCGCGGCTACACCATTGCTCACGTCCGGGAAATGCTCAGCGCGTGGGAGGAAGGCAAGGACCTCGGTGACGTTCTCGGCCTGGAAAGCGCCCTCGTGGGTACCTGGACCACCGAGAAGGCGCAGACCATGCCGCTTGTCGACGCTCAGCGGCTCGTCGGCGACCGGCGCGCGTTCCGCCGGCTGGTGCAGCTGCAGCTGATCCGCGTCGACGGGCCGACGGCCACCGTCCTCCGGCCCAAACTGATCGAAGCCTTCACCGAGATCCGCAGCTACGGGGTCAGTCTGGACAAGCTCATCGACTTACACGAGCAGATCGTGCCACTCGTCGACCAGATCAGCGAGATGTTGGTGCGGGCCGGCGCCGAACACGTCGCCGACCGGATCAAACCCGGCCAGCCGCTGCCGGCCGACACCGAAATCGCCGAGCTCATCACCATGCTGGTCCGATTCCGCACCCAGGCCGTCGCGTCGGTCACCGCCACCCTGGCGTGCTCGATCGAATCGACGATCGAGTCGCTGGTCAGCCGCATCCTCGCCGACTACATGGCACACTCGCCCGAAGCACAAGTTCGCTGAAACTCATTGCCGTGCAACAAGGTACGGAGCAAGCGTAGCCAGCTTCTCGCAGGTCTCCTCGAACTCGCGCTCCGGCTGCGAGGCGGCTACGACACCGGCCCCGGCCCGCAGCCAGGTCCGCCCGTTCTGCTCATAGGCCGCCCGCAGCGTCAACGCCGCGTCCAGCCCGCCGTCAGCCGAAAAGAGCGTCACGGCACCGGAATACAAACCGCGCGGAGTCTCGTCGAGACGCAGGATCGCGTCGATACCGGCGGCTTTCGGGATGCCCGACGCGGTGACCGCGGGGAACAGCGCCTCCAGGGCGTCGATGCGGTCCTTCGACGGATGCAGGCGTGCGCTGACGGTCGACCCCAGATGCTGCACACTTCCGCGTTCGCGCACCGTCATGAAGTCGGTGATGGAGGCACTCCCGCTGCGCGCGACCTCGCCGATCTCCCGGAGCGCACCACGCACCGAAATCGTATGCTCGACAATTTCTTTGGGATCGGACTGCAGCTCCTCGCGGGCTTTGCGATCACGCGCCGCGCCGTGCCCCAGCGCCCGCGTGCCGGCCAGTGGCTCGGTCACCACCACACCGTTGCCTTGCACCGCCGCGACCAGCTCAGGGCTGTAACCCACCGCCCGAATCCCGCCCAGGCTCAGCAGGAAAGAGCGCGCCGGAGTGTTATGCCGCCGGCCCAGGCGGTAGGTCGCGGGAAAGTCGAGCGGGAACGGCACCGGGACACAACGCGACAGAATCACCTTGTGGTAGTGGCCGGCGGCGATCTCTTCGACAGCCTTCGCTACCCGGCTGCGGTAGCCGGAGTGTCGGCGACGACATCGACCGGCGACGCGGCCGGCGTACCGGCGCGCCGTCGCGCAGCAGCCGGAGCAGCGCCGCGTGGTGGCGTTCGTCGGCGGCATACACACGCACCTCGTCGTCGCTGATCACTACGCGGGTGCGCGGCCAGAACACCCGCGCCAGCGGGGTCCGCGGCGCCAGCCGGTCTTGCAGCCCGAACCGGTAGGCACCGAACTCGAAAGCGATCCAGCCGAATGCCTGATCGGTGTCCAGCAGCAGCCGGTCGATCGCTTCGCCGAGCACCGGGCCGGGCCGACCGGACCAAGTTCGACAATGGGTGACGCCGTCGCGGACGACGCGCAGCTCGTCGGTGTCGAGCTCGACCATCGCGCGCACGCCGGACGCCAGCAGCCACTGCCCGTCGCGCTCGTAGAGCAGGTAGTCCTCGCCGTCCGCTCGGGCAGCGCCGCGACAAGCTCGGCGGCCAGATCGGCCGGGGCGACGCCGGAGGGCAACGGGAGGGACAAGGCGTCAAAAGCCGTCTCGACGCGCGCCTCGGTCACGAAGTAAATGTAGCCTAACCTATCTCGGCCGAGCACCTCCTGTGCCGCGGCCGACACACTGACGGTCGCCAAGGCCTCGCTGTCAACCGACGTTTCCGATACGTTCACTCGCCGGTCCCGAAACGGTTTCTTGACCGTCCCCGAACCGGCCGTAGCATCAGGCAGCGGCCATCTGAGCCGGCGCGTACCAGGGAAGGTAATCACCGTGTTCGTAATCAAGCTTCTCGACGGCGAAGAGGTCCAGGGCGGCGACCGAGACAAGATGTCGATCAACCAGGACACCGGCGTCCTGACGGTCACCCGAATCGACGGCTTCGAGGAAGTCACCACGCACTTCTCGCCGTCAGCGTGGGCGTCGGTGACCCACCGCGTCAAGGAGGTCGGCGTTCAAGAAGAGGTCGGCATAGCCGACCACAGCTACGCGAGCAGGCGCGCACCACCGCGTCGGCCAGCAACCGGCCGCGGTCGGTGAGCACCAGCCGCTCGTCGCTCGGCGACGAGCAGGCCGTCGGCGACTGCGACGTCGGCGCGTTCGCGTTCGGCCTCTGTAGCAGACTTAGCGGCAAGCCCGCGGCGCAGCCGTATTTTCAGCATCACGTCTTCGGTGTGCGCGGCCCGGGCGTCGAGCTGCTCGTACCCGGCCACCGGCAAGACCCCCTCAGCCAGCAGTTCGGCGTAGCTGTTGGGATGTTTGACGTTCCACCATCGGGTGGCGCCGATGTAGCTGTGCGCTCCGGGTCCGGCGCCCCACCACTGCCCGCCATCCCAGTAGCCGAGGTTGTGCCGGCACTGACCGCCGGGTCGGCTCCAATTCGACACCTCGTACCAATCCAGGCCCGCCTCGCGGAGCCGTTCGTCGACCAGCTCGTAGCGATGCGCCAGCACGTCGTCGTCGGGCGGAGTCAATTCGCCGCGCCGCACCCGCCGCGCCATCGCGGTGCCGTCCTCCACCACCAGCGCGTATGCCGACACGTGATCCGCCCCGGTGCCCACCGCCACGTCTACCGAGCGCAGTAGGTCGTCATCGGTCTCCCCCGGTGTGCCGTAGATCAGGTCGAGGCTGACGTGCTGGAAACCCGCGGCCAGCGCTTCGCCCGCCGCGCCCGCGGCCCGGCCCGGCGAGTGCACCCGATCCAGCACTCCCAGCACCCGCGGTGACACCGACTGCATGCCCAGCGACACCCGGGTGTAGCCGGCGTCGAGCAGCTCGTCGAACATCTCCGGCCACGTCGACTCCGGGTTGGCCTCGGTGGTCAATTCGGCCTCGGGCGCCAGGCCGAAGTGCTGGCGCACCAGGTCGAGCACTGTGCGCAGCCGGGCACCACCGAGCAGCGACGGGGTACCGCCTCCGACGAAGACGGTGTCGGCGGTCGGTCCGCCGAGCCTGCCGGCCGCCAACTCGAGCTCGGCGCCCAGCACCTGCAGCCAGGCGTCGGGGTTGACCCCGCCCAATTCGGCCGGCGTATAGGTGTTGAAGTCGCAGTATCCGCAGCGGGTGATGCAGAACGGCACGTGGATGTACAGCCCGAATGGTGCTTCCGGGCTCAGCGCCACGGCGGGCAGTTCGAGGGGTTGCGCTGTCACACGGTCGATTCTCCAGCAGGCGCCCGGCCGGCGGACTTTTGCGCGCGCTGACAAAAAATACGCGCTGTTCGGGCGGTTCTGAGTCTGTGGCAGAATGGCCGGGTGACCGTCGCCCATCGCGCTTCTGACCGCATTCCGCTGGTGGCGCGTCGGCATATCGATCTCAAGCGTGTCTGCAGCTGTCGCTGTCTGCCTTGATGTCGTAGATCGGCCTGCCCGTACTCAATGCCGGCACCGGATCTGCGCCGCCGGCCAGCCACCGGTGAGCTGCGCGGTCCTACGCCGACTCCTTGCAAGGGAGAAACGCTCACATGACCACCACCCGGCCCCCTAAAGGCCGCAGCGAGGGCCAGTGGGCGTTGGGCGACCGGGAACCGCTCAACGTCAACGAACAGTTCAAGCAGGACGACGCCCCCCTCAACGTGCGGGCCCGCATCGAGAACGTCTACTCCCGCCAAGGCTTCGGAAGCATCGAGAAAAACGATCTGCGCGGCCGTTTTCGGTGGATGGGGCTCTACACCCAGCGCGCCGAAGGCTACGACGGGTCCTGGACCGGCGACGACAACGCCGATGTGCTGGAGGCGCCGTACTTCATGATGCGGGTGCGGAGCGACGGCAAAGCCCTCTCAGCCGCGGCGCTGCGCACTCTCGGCGAGGTCTCCACCGAGTTCGGCCGCGACACCGCCGACATCTCCGACCGGGAGAACGTGCAGATCCACTGGATCGAGATCGAAAACGTTCCCGAGATCTGGCGGCGGCTCGACTCCGTCGGCCTGGACACCACCGAAGCCTGCGGCGACTGCCCGCGCGGGCTGCTCGGGTCACCGCTGGCCGGGGAGTCGCTCACCGAGGTGCTCGACGCCACCCCCGCGCTCGACGAGATCGTCCGGCGCTATATCGGCAATCCCGACTTCGCCGATCTGCCTCGCAAGTACAAGACCGCGATATCCGGCCTGCAGGACGTCGCGCACGAGGTCAACGACGTGTCGTTCATCGGCGTCGAACATCCCGACCACGGCCCGGGGCTGGACCTGTGGGTCGGCGGTGGTCTGTCGACCAATCCGATGCTGGCCCAGCGGCTAGGCGCCTGGGTGCCGCTCGACGAGGTAGCCGACGTGTGGGAAGCGGTGACCGCGCTGTTCCGGGACTACGGTTACCGGCGGCTGCGCGCGAAGGCTCGGCTGAAGTTCCTGGTCAAGGACTGGGGCATCGCGAAATTCCGGGAAGTTCTCGAACAGGAGTACCTCAAACGGCCGCTGATCGACGGCCCCGCCCCGCAGCCCGTCCCGCATCCCGTCGACCACGTGGGGGTGCAGCGGCTGAAGAACGGGCGCAATGCGGTCGGGGTGGCGCCGATCGCCGGGCGGGTCTCCGGCAGCACCCTGACCGCGGTGGCCGACCTGATGGAGCGCGCCGGGTCCGACCGCGCCCGGCTCACCGCCTACCAGAAGCTGGTCATCCTCGACGTGCCCGACGACAAGCTCGACGAGTTCATCGCCGGCCTGGATGCGCTGGGGCTGCCCGCGCGGCCGTCGCACTGGCGCCAGAACCTGATGGCGTGCTCGGGGATCGAATTCTGCAAGCTGTCCTTCGCCGAAACCCGC
Organism: uncultured Actinomycetota bacterium; assembly: GCA_963767765.1. Classification (GTDB taxonomy): domain Bacteria; phylum Actinomycetota; class Actinomycetes; order Mycobacteriales; family Mycobacteriaceae; genus Mycobacterium. The sequence goes on from CAVYEX010000006.1 coordinate 6,515, forward strand.
GGCCGGGCGCAGGTTCTGGTGCCGGAGCTGGAACGCCGGCTCGACGATCTGAACGCCGCGCTCGACGTGCCGATCACGGTCAACATCAACGGCTGCCCGAATTCGTGTGCCCGCATTCAGGTCGCCGACATCGGATTCAAGGGTCAGATGGTCGACGACGGGCACGGCGGGTCCGTCGAGGGCTTTCAGGTGCACCTGGGCGGCAGCCTGGGCGCCGACAGCGGCTTCGGCCGCAAACTGCGCCAACACAAGGTGACCAGCGACGAGCTCGGCGACTACATCGACCGGGTGGTGCGCAACTTCGTCAAACACCGGGATCAGGGTGAGCGCTTCGCGCAGTGGGCGATCCGGGCCGACGAGGCGGACCTGCGATGAGCCTGGGATTCACCGAGCACCAGCTGCGCGACCTGGCCGCCCGGGGGGCTGCGGAGCTGGACGGCGCCGGCGCCATCGAGCTGTTGCGATGGACCGATGAGCACTTCGGCGGCGTTCACGGCCCACGCGGCGGCGCCACCTGCAACTACGTGGTGGCCTCGAGCATGCAGGACGCGGTGCTCATCGATATGGCCGCCAAGGTGCGGCCGGGCGTGCCGGTGCTGTTCTTGGACACTGGCTATCACTTCGTGGAGACCCTCGGCACCCGTGACGCGGTCGAGGCGGTCTACGACGTCCGGGTGCTCAATGTGACCCCCGAACAGACGGTCGCCGAGCAGGACGCACTGCGGGGCAAGGACCTGTTCGCACGCGAACCCGACGAATGCTGCCAGCTGCGCAAAGTGGCTCCGCTGAGCAAAGCGTTACGCGGCTATGCCGCATGGGTGACCGGCCTGCGGCGCAGCGAGGCGCCGAGCCGCGCCAATGCCCCGCTGATCGGCTTCGACGAAGCCCGCAAGCTGGTGAAGGTGAACCCGCTGGCGACGTGGTCGGAAGATGACATCGACGCCTACATCGCCGAGAACGACGTGCTGGTCAATCCGCTTGTCAGCGAGGGCTATTCGTCGATCGGCTGCGCTCCCTGCACCGCCAAGCCGGCCGAGGGCGCCGATCCGCGCAGCGGTCGCTGGCTCGGGCTGAACAAGATCGAATGCGGGTTGCACGCCTCATGACCACCCTTGTGCTCACCGCGCACGGCAGCGCAGATCCACGGTCGGCCGCCAATGCCCGGGCCACCGCCACGCTGGTCGAGCAGATGCGCCCGGATCTTGAAGTGCGCGTAGCTTTTTGTGAGCACAACGCGCCGGGCCTGCCCGAGGTGCTGGCAGCGAGCCGGGGCATGAGCGTGGTGACGCCGCTGCTGCTGGCCGACGCCTACCACGCCCGCGTCGACATCCCGGCGCAGATCGCCACCTGCGAGACGGGTCCCCGGGTTCGGCTGGCGGGCGTGCTGGGTGAAGACGATCGGCTCATCGCGGTGCTGGGCCAACGCCTGGCCGAGTGGGGGGTGTCCCGGCTGGATCGCGATCTGGGGGTGTTGGTGGTTGCGATCGGCTCGACGTCAGCCGCGGCCAACGCCCGGACCGCGGCGGTGGCGCCCAAGCTGGCGGCCGGCACCCGGTGGGCGGCGGTGACGACCGCGTTCGCGACCGGCGCCGGACCGTCGCTGCACGAGGGTGCGGAGCTGCTGCGGCGACGCGGAGCTCACCGGCTGGTGATCGCGCCGTGGTTCCTGGCGCCCGGCCGGCTGCCGGATCGGGTGCGCCGCGCAGCCGACCAGGCCGGTATCGGCATGACGGCGCCGCTGGGCGCGGATCGGCTGGTGGCGGCGACGCTGCTGGACCGCTTCGACCAGGCGCTGGCCGCCGACCGGTTGGCGGCTTAGCTTCCGCGAGATCGACGTTAGCGCTCGAATATTCGAGAATTTTCGCACTCGCGTAAATCTCAGTGCGCGGGTAAAAGCGGCGGCGACTTAAGCCGATGTCAACGAGCTCGGGTCCGGCTCGGAATCGCCCGCGACCGCGTCGCGGCCGATGGGCGGCACCCGGGTGGCGCGTACGTAGACGGTGTCACCCTCCTGCAGGCCCAGGGCTTCGGCGTCCCCCCGGGTGATCTGGGCGGTGAACGGTCCGCCGGTGGCGGCGTTGGTCAGCTCGACGCGCACCTCGAAGCCCAGCATCACCACCCGGTCGATGGTGGCGCGGACGATTCCGGTGGCTTGGGCGGACCCGTCACCGGCGGCGATCTTCATGTCGGGGTTGCGGCCGACGCGGAGGTCGTGCGGACGGACCAGGGTGCCGTTGAGCGAGGACACCGCGCCGAGAAACGACATCACGAAGGCGTTCGCCGGGATGTCGTACACCTCGGTCGGTGACCCGACCTGCTCGATGCGGCCGTTCCGCAGCACCGCGATCCGGTCGGCCACATCCAGCGCCTCGGCCTGGTCGTGCGTGACCAGCACCGTGGTGACATGCACCTCGTCGTGCAGGCGACGCAGCCAGGACCGCAGATCTTCGCGGACCATCGCGTCGAGCGCGCCGAACGGCTCGTCGAGCAGCAGCACTTCGGGGTCGACGGCCAGCGCGCGGGCCAGTGCCATGCGCTGCCGCTGACCACCGGAGAGCTGATTGGGATAGCGGGTCTGAAAACCGGCCAGGCCCACCACTTCCAGCAAGTTGTCGACCTTCTTGGTGATCTCGGCTTTGGACCGGCGGCGGATCTTCAGGCCGAACGCCACGTTGTCGCGAACGCTCATGTGCTTGAACGCCGCGTAGTGCTGGAACACGAACCCGATGCCGCGCCGCTGTGGCGGCACCCTGGTGACGTCGCGGCCGTTGATGGTGATCGTGCCGGTGTCGGGTTGGTCCAGGCCGGCGATGGCGCGCAACAGCGTCGACTTGCCGGATCCGCTGGGCCCCAACAGGGCCGTCAACGATCCGCCGGGCACCACGAAGTTCACGTCGTCCAGGGCTACGAAGTCACCGTAGCGTTTGCACGCGCCCTGAACGACGATCGCGTTGTTCGTCGTCATCACCAGTTCTCCTTGCCGGCTGTCGATTACTTTGCCGTCCGCGCACGCCGGATGTCGAGCACCAACTGAAAAACCAGGACCAGTACCGCGACCACCATCAGCAATGTCGACAAAGCGTATGCACCGTATTCGGCGCCGCGGTTGTAGCGGTCGGAGACCAGCAGCGTCAACGTTTGCGATCGCCCGGGAAGGTTGGACGACACCATGATCACTGCGCCGTATTCGCCGAGCGTACGGGCGATGGTCAGCACGATGCCGTAGGTCAGTCCCCAGCGGATGGACGGCAGGGTGACTCGCCAAAAGGTTTGCCACCAACTGGATCCCAGGGTCGCCGCCGCTTCCTCCTGCTCGGTGCCCAGCTCGTGCAGCACCGGCTCGACCTCCCGCACCACGAACGGCAGGGTGACGAACACGCTGGCGAGCACGATGCCGGGCAACCCGAAGATGACTTTGAAGCCCAGATCCTTTTCCACGAAGCCCAGTGCGCCCGCCGAGCCCCACAGCACGATCAGCGCGACACCGACGATGACCGGAGATACCGCGAACGGCAGATCGATCACCGCCTGCAGGACGCCTTTACCGCGAAACTTGTTGCGAGCCAATACTATCGCTGTTGGAATGCCGAAGATCACGTTGAGCGGCACCACGATCGCGACGACTGTCAGCGACAGATCCAGGGCCGAGATGGCGGCCGGCGTAGTGATCCACTGATAGAACGTGGCGAAACCCGGTGCGAAAGTTCGCCACAGAATCAGCGCTACCGGCACGATCACCAGCACGGTGACGTAGGCCACCGCCAAGCAGCGAAGCAGGTAGCGGACCGGAGCAGACAGGATCATATGGCGCCGCTCCTCCTCATCGTCCCCTCGCAAAGCTGGGGTGCCCCCTCGCTCTGCATCGTCGCCGGCGCGATCACCTGGCCATCTCCTCACGCCGGGCCCGGCGGCCGCCGACGATCCGCAGCACCAGCAGCACGAGAAACGAGATGGCCAACAGCACAAGCGATATGGCCGCCGCACCGGTGCGATCGTCGTTCTCGATCAGGGTGCGGATCCACTGTGAGGACACCTCGGTCTTGCCCGGGACGGCACCGCCGATCAGCACCACCGAACCGAACTCCCCGATCGCCCGGGAAAAGGCCAGTCCGGCACCGGTCAGCAACGCCGGCGTCAGCGCCGGCAGCACGACCGAGGTGAAGATCGTCGCATTGTTGGCGCCCAGCGACGCGGCGGCCTCTTCGGCCTCGCTGTCGACCTCCAGTAACACCGGCTGTACCGCGCGCACCACGAACGGCAACGTCACGAACGCCAGCGCCACTCCTACACCCCACGGTGTGTGCTGCAAGTGCAGACCCACCGGACTGTGCGGCCCGTAGAGGGCCAGCATCACCAGGCTCGCCACGATGGTGGGCAGCGCGAACGGCAGATCGATGACGGCGTCGACCAGCCTTTTGCCCCAGAAGTCGTCGCGCACCAGCACCCAGGCGATCAGCAGGCCGAACGGCAGGTTGAGCAGCGTCACACCCACCGAGATCGCAAGTGTCACGTGAAGTGACTCCAGCGCTGCGTTGGACGTGACCGCCAGCCAGAACGCCTGCCACCCGCCGCCGACAGCCTGCCAGCCGATCGCCGCGAGCGGCAGCAGCACGATCACCGAAAGCCACCCCATCGCCACCCCCACCCGCAGCGAGGTGCTGCCGCGGTACCGGTCGGTCCGACGCCGCGGCCGACCCGGGGTGGGGGTGTCGAGTTCGGGCCGCACCGCCTCCGGGTCCGGCGTGACCGCAGTGGTCATCCGGTGGCCTTCATGTAGATCTTGGTGATGCTGCCCGCGGTCTTGTCGAACAGCTGCGGATCGACCGTGTCCCAGCCACCGAGGTCGGTGATCGTCCACAGTTTGACCGGTGTCGGGAATTGATCTCGCACCTCGGCGGCGACAGCGGGGTCGACGGGTCGGAATCCCGCGTCGGCCCAAAGCTTTTGGGCCTGGGCGGTGTACTGGAAGTTCTTGAACGCCACCGCGGTGTCGAGATGCGGACTGCCGACCACCACCGCCAGCGGGTTGTCGATCTTGAACGTCTGCGACGGGATGACGTGCTCGACCGGCTTGCCTTGGCGCTCAGTGACGATCGCCTCGTTCTCGTAGCTGATCAGCACGTCGCCACTGCCCTGCACGAAGACGTCGGTCGCCTCTCGGCCAGACCCGGGCCGCAACTTGACGTGCTCGCTGACCAACTTGTCGACGAAATCGAGGCCGGCCTGGCTGTTGCGGCCGCCGTTGCTCTTGACGGCATAGGGTGCCAGCAGATTCCACTTTGCCGATCCGGAGCTGAGCGGGCTGGGCGTGATGACCTCGACGCCCGGTCGCACCAAATCGTCCCAGTCCTTGATGTTCTTCGGGTTTCCCTTGCGCACAACCAGACTCACCACCGAGCCGAACGGGATGCCTTTGGTGACGTCGGTGTCCCAGTCTTTGGCGACTTTGCCCACCTTGACCAAGCGGGCGATGTCGGGTTCGACCGAGAAGTTCACCAGGTCCGCCGGCTTGCCGTCGACCACGCCACGGGACTGGTCGCCGGACGCACCGTAGGAGGTCACCACCTCGACGCCCTTGCCCTCCGGAGAGGCGGTGAACGCGGGAATCACTTTGCTCCATCCGGGTTCTGGAGCCGAATAGGCGACCAGCGTGATGCTCGAGTGCGCACCGGACGCCGCGCCGCCCACCACATCGCTGGAGCCGCCACCACAGGCGGCCAGGACACCGGCGGCAGTGGCGACCGCGATGACATGGCGCCACCGCGGCGCGGACTGCGGAGTGTCGCCGTCGTCGTCGAGCATTGCGACCTTTCGAAGCTTCGAGGACATTTTCTGCGCGGATAGGCGATCGATCGGCACTCGAGAGGTCACCGGACAACTCCGGCCGGACCGCGCTGGGGCGAGAAGTCAGCGACAACAGTGCACGTCAGCGACGGCCCAGGTACCTACGGCGAGCAGGGCCACGACGTGGCACTCCCGTTGACCGGACGCTGGGCGCATGGCGCGAAGCCTAACAGAATCGGGTGCTCGACCTGTCGGCCACAGTTTCCGCGTCTCAGTGGGTCAACAGCCAGGTCACAATCACCAGCACAACCAGCGTGAGCAGCACCAATGTCACCCGCGAGCGGGGCAGCTGCGTCACTGCCGCGCCGCTGTCGACGGTCGCGACGGTGTAGAGCCGGCGCGGAGGCGTCGCATCACCCGGATGCCCTGGCCAAGCAGGCTGTCAAGGGCCACGGCGACAACCCAGGCCAGGATCAGGACCACCGGCATCACCACGATCGCCTGTAGCACGAACGCGAGCCCGGACAACCACAACTCGACGCCGTCCCACCAACTCAGGATGCCGTCCACCGGGGTCACCCTATTCGCCGCGAGCCGCGTGATCCAGCCTGCCACGATCGTTGGATGTCTTGAGGCGTGACCCGAGGCTCAGGTCAAACCGCTGACCTTGTCCATCATGCGGTGCGCAATGTTGACCGCGCTGCTGTCGGTCCGATCGCCGAAGTAGTCGACCTCGACTTCGACAACGCAGTTGACCCTGACACCCAGCGCCCGGGCATTCATCCGGGTGGTGGCGAGGTGAGTCTGCACGTCGGCGGACAGCACCGAGTTGGCGGACCGCACATCGCTCACGGCGGCGGTCAAGAAGACCTCCCCGCCGCCGGTGTACCAGGTGACATCCGCGCCGTCGCAGCGTTGCCACTGCGACGAGGCATCGGCGAACAGGGCGTCGGCTTTGGGCGCCGTGCGGACTGCGACCACCGCCTCGCTCACGCTGATCAGCTTCTCGTCATAACCTCCGGCATTCCACCAGGTCTCCCGGCCGACAGCGGTGACGTCGGCCGACCCGTAAGCGCTTTGCTGCAGCTCCTCGACCACTTGCCCGCATTCGTGTGGGGCGAAGTTGATGTCGAAAAGCAGCTCTGGCCCGCCGAAGCGCGGCGGTGAGCCGGGGTCGCTCTGAAACGACTGCCGCAGGGTCTTAAAGAGCTCGCTGTCGTTGAGCAGCACCTGCCGGATAGCTTCGTTGGTCAACGAGCGCGGACGCAGGCCCGGTGCCGGCCGCGCAATGCCCTCGACATTGCGCACGCAGCCGGTCGCGAGGAGCAGGACCAACACGGCCGTCACGCCAATCCGACGATAAGACGGCAACGGCAGACCTGCTTCTTTCGCTGAAGGTGCATGACGGGCGAGCGCTGGAATCCGACTCTACCGCCGTCTGCGCGGCCCTCAGCTCAGTTTGCTGACCTTGTCCATCATCAGCCGGGCGATGTCAATGGCCCGGGTTTCCGGGTCCGTCGCCCCACCCACCGGGAGCGGTCCTTCGTCGGTGGAGAGCGGCACTTTGACCTCGACCACGCAGTTCACCCGGACACCGATGGCGCGGGCGATCGGTGTCGGCGCGGTCTCGACGGTGGCGGCGAGCACCGAGTCGGAGACGCGCACATCGGTGATCCGATAGGACTGGGAGCGGTAGTCGGCCGTCTTGCCGTTGCAGCGGTTCCACTGCTGCGCGAACGTCGAGAACAGCGTGTCGGCTTCCACGGCGGTAGGCAACGCGACCACGCCCTCGTCGACGGCGATGACCACCGCGGGAGTGGTTTTCGCGTCCAGCCAGCTCTCCCAGGCCACGTCTTGCACGTCCGCGGACTGGTAGCTGGTCGACTGCAGTTCGGCGAGCACACCCAGGCACTCGTTGGGGCCGGGAGCGACGATGTGGAACAGCTTTTTCGAACCTCCGAGCCGCGGCGGCTGCAGCGCTTTGACCGACAGGTCGAGCACCTTGGCGAGCTCGGCGCGGTCCAGCAGAGCCTGCTCGATCGTGGACCCGATGACCGGACGCGGCGTCATGCCGGTGGCGGCACGCGGAGTGCCGTCGACGGCGGCGGCACAGCCGGTCCCAAGGGCGGCGACCGCGCAGGCGACCAGAAGAGCTCGGATGCGTCGAATCCTGGTCACTTTTTCGCCCTCCGTACAGCGACGACTGGTTTCTTCTAACCGGTTGGGGCCCGCGTGGTCAAGTCGACACGCAGCACGCAACCCGGGCGCCTTATTGGCGTTACTTCTTGGCCTTGTCTGCCGCTTTGTCTTTTGGCACATCGGCCGACAACGCCGCCACGAACGCTTCCTGCGGCACGTCGACTCGGCCGATGGTCTTCATCCGCTTCTTACCTTCCTTCTGCCGCTCCAGCAGCTTGCGCTTGCGGGTGATGTCACCGCCGTAGCATTTCGACAACACGTCTTTACGGATGGCGCGAATGTTCTCCCGCGCAATAATTTTCGATCCGATCGCGGCCTGCACCGGCACTTCGAACTGCTGGCGGGGGATGAGTTCTTTGAGCCGGGTGGTCATCTTGTTCCCATAGGCCGCCGCCCCGTCTTTGTGCACGATGGCGCTGAACGCGTCGACGGGCTCACCTTGTAGCAGGATGTCGACTTTGACCAGTGCCGCCTCCTGCTCGCCGGCCTCTTCGTAGTCGAGGCTGGCGTAGCCGCGGGTGCGTGACTTCAGCGCGTCGAAAAAATCGAAGATGATCTCGCCTAGCGGCATCGTGTAGCGCAGCTCGACCCGCTCCGGCGACAGGTAGTCCATGCCGCCCAACTCCCCGCGCCTGCTCTGGCACAGGTCCATGATCGTGCCGATGAATTCGCTGGGCGCGATGACCGTGGTTTTGACCACCGGCTCGTAGACGGCGCCGATCTTCCCCGACGGCCAGTCCGACGGGTTGGTGACCTGAACTTCGGTTCCGTCCTCTTTGAGCACCCGGTACACCACGTTGGGCGAGGTGGAGATGAGATCGAGGTCGAATTCCCGCTCCAGGCGCTCGCGGGTGATCTCCATGTGCAGCAAGCCCAGGAACCCGCAGCGGTACCCGAACCCCAGCGCGACCGACGTCTCCGGTTCGTAGGTCAGCGCGGCGTCGTTGAGCTGCAGCCGGTCCAGCGCGTCGCGCAAATTCGGGTAGTCCGAGCCGTCGACGGGATAAAGCCCGGAGTACACCATCGGCTTGGGTTCGCGGTATCCGATCAGCGGGGCTGCTGCGCCGTGCCGCGCCGTCGTCACGGTGTCACCGACTTTGGATTGCCGGACGTCTTTGACACCGGTGATGAGGTAGCCGACTTCGCCGACCCCCAGGCCCGCGGTGGCCTTGGGCTCGGGTGAAACGATGCCGACTTCCAGCAGCTCATGGGTGGCGCCGGTGGACATCATCGCGATCTTCTCGCGCGGCACGATCCTGCCGTCGATGACGCGCACGTAGGTGACGACGCCGCGGTAGATGTCGTACACCGAGTCGAAGATCATCGCGCGGGTGGGCGCGTCGGCGTCGCCGGTCGGCGCCGGCACCTGGCGTACCACCTCGTCGAGCAGTCCGGCCACCCCTTCACCGGTTTTCCCGGACACCCGCAGCACCTCGTCTGGTTCGCAGCCGATGATGTGGGCGATTTCCCCGGCATAGCGCTCGGGGTCGGCCGCAGGGAGGTCGATCTTGTTCAGCACCGGGATGATGGTCAGGTCGCGGTCCAGTGCCAGGTACAGGTTGGCCAGTGTCTGGGCTTCGATGCCCTGCGCGGCGTCGACCAGCAGCACAGCGCCTTCGCAAGCGGCCAGCGCGCGGGACACCTCGTAGGTGAAATCGACGTGCCCGGGGGTGTCGATCAGGTGCAGGACGTGATCGGTGTCGCCCACCCGCCAGGGCAGCCGTACGTTCTGCGCCTTGATGGTGATGCCGCGTTCGCGTTCGATGTCCATCCGGTCCAGGTACTGGGCGCGCATGGAGCGCTCGTCGACGACGCCGGTGAGCTGCAGCATCCGGTCGGCGAGAGTGGATTTGCCGTGGTCGATGTGGGCGATGATGCAGAAGTTCCGAATCTGCGCCGGCGCGGTGAACGTCTGGTCGGCGAAACTGCTGATGGGGAATCTCCTGGTGAGCCGGCTTAAGCGCTTCCAGGCGTATCCAGGGTGAGGCGCTGCAGCACAATCGCAGGACGGGCCGGCTAAACGAAAACCCCCGGAGTGAACCGGGGGTTTTCGTTTGCAGCTGGAACTCTTAGAACCCCGGGATATCCAAGAACGTCAGATTGGTCTGGAAGAACCCGGACAGATCGCCTATGGCGTCGTTGTAGAAGTCGGCGGCGGCTCCGCTGGCGGTGCCGAAGGCCAACGCCTCGCCGATACTGTTCGACGATCCGAAGAAATCGGCAGCGTTTGGATCCAGGGCACCGTTATGCAGCAGCGCGTACAGCTCGACGTTGTAGGCGTCGTCGAAATTGACCAGCGCGCCGTTGTACTCGTTGGCGGCACCCGGGTCACCCGAGACACCGGCCGCGAACGGTTTCACTCCGTACAGTTCGTAGTCGAGGATCGTGGGCGTGCCCGACTGCCGGTGCGTCCTTCGCAATGTCCGCCGAGTTGATGAAGTCGAGTCCTTGGGCGCCCACGGCGTAGTCGGTGCTGGGAACACCGGCGAAGAAGGCGTCGGTCTGGAAGATGGAGTTCAGCGACGGCAACCTCACTATCGAAAGTCCCGACCAGATCGGCGGTGGGGTCCGCGGACGCGAGTGGTGCCAACCCGAGTGCCGCCCCGACTGCGAAGCCCCCGATCACGGCGATCTTGCGAATGTCCACAGTTATCCCCTTTCGCGATTTCCACCGGCGGCCAGTTGTACCCCCGGAGGTCCCCCAGCACAGCTGAAGATTCCCTGAGCGCAGGTTAATGTTTCGTTGTGGGAACGTCAATGGAATGTAAGAAAACTGAAGTGTTTGGTTGAGGTCTTGAGCGGTGGGTCGCTCCCCCGGTGCCTTACTACGTCCATGCTTCTGCCCGTCCTATGCTGGCGGGCATGGCTTCCCCCCGGAAGACACAGTGGAAGACGTTTCAGCGGTTCGCCAAGCAGCTGGTCCTCAGCGAGGCACCGCGGCTGATCCGTCAGGTGCAGGAGTCACCGGCCGTGCAACGCGGCCTGTCCGAGGGCATCCAGCGTGGCATCAAGTTCGGCATTGACGTCATCGCCGGCAGCGCGCCCGAGCCGCCCGCTGCGATCACCCGCGGCAGGCCGGTGAGCAGCGCCAGCTTCCCCACCGCACACCGGGCCCGCAAGCTGGTCTACGCGCCCAATCTCGACGGCCGGGCCGATCCCGGCGAGATCGTCTGGACGTGGGTGGTCTATGAGGAGGACCCGACCCGCGGCAAGGACCGGCCCGTATTAGTGGTGGGCCGCGACCGTCGGACTTTGCTGGGGTTGCTGCTGTCCAGCCAGCAGCGGCACGCCGCCGACTCGAACTGGGTCGGCATCGGCGTCGGCACCTGGGACGCCAATGGCCGAGCCAGCTGGGTTCGGCTGGACCGGGTCCTCGACGTGCCCGAGGAGAGCATCCGCCGCGAGGGCGCAGTTTTGGAGCGGGCCGGTCTTCGACATCGTCGCGGCCCGGCTGCGCGCCGAGTACTCCTGGAGCTGAGGCGACCGAACTCAGCCCTGCGTGATGTAGGACTGCAACTGGGCGTGCTCGGCTTCCAGCTCGTCGATCCGGTTCTTCACGACGTCACCGATACTGACGATGCCGATCAGCCGGTCGTTGTCCAGCACCGGCACGTGCCGCACCCGGTTTTCGGTCATCAACGCACTGATGGCGTCGATGGTGTCGGTCTTCTTGCAGGTGGCGATCACCGAGGTCATGATCTTCGACACCGGCTGTTCGAGCACGCCGGAGCCTTGCTTATGCAGTTGGCGTACCACATCGCGCTCGGAGACGATGCCCTCGAGGCTGCCGTCGGCGCCGACGACCACCATGGCCCCGATGTTCTTCTCGGCCAACCCGGCCAGCAGTTCGCTGACGCTGGCGTCGGGTTTGACTGTGGCCACCGCCCCGCCCTTGTTCCGCAGCACGTCCGCAATCCGCATGAAGGTCTCCCGCCGGTTGTGAGGTGGTTCACATCAGGCTACGGCCAACCGGCGCACCGGGATAGCGATTCGAGCGCGAAGATCGGCCATTTCAGCGTGCGCGGTCCCGGGCATGTGCCATACCTGAGCCATGATCGACATCACCCTGCTCGGCACCGGTAGCCCCATCCCCGACCCCAACCGAGCGGGACCGTCGACGCTGGTGCGGACCGGCGACCAGCTGTTCCTGGTTGACTGCGGACGCGGAGTGCTGCAGCGGACGGCGGCGATCGGCGTCGGCGCGAACGGCTTGTCGGCGCTGCTCCTGACGCATTTTCACAGCGACCACATCGCCGAACTCGGCGATGTGCTGATCACCCGATGGGTGAGCACGTTCGGGCCGAGTCCGGCCGCGCTGCCGATCATCGGCCCGCCCGGCGCGGCCGACGTGGTGCAAGCGACACTGCAGGCTTTCGCCGCCGACATCGGTTACCGGATCGCCCACCACGCCGACCTGACCGCCCCGCCGCCGGTCGACGCCAGGGAAGCCGCCGACGGCGTCGTCTGGGACCGCGACGGCGTGGTGATAAAGGTGGCACTCACCGACCACCGGCCGGTAGCGCCCACCATCGGATTCCGGATCGAGTTCGACGGCAAGTCGGTTGTGCTGGCCGGTGACACCGTGCCGTGCGAGAGCCTCGACCGGCTGGCAGCGGGGGCCGATGCGTTGGTACACACCGCGATCCGCAAAGACATCATCGCGCAGTTCCCGCAGCAGCGGGTGAAGGACATCTGCGACTACCACTCGTCGGTGCAGGAGGCGGCCGCCACCGCGCGGCGCGCCGGCGTGGGCACCCTGGTCCTGACCCACTACGTGCCCGCGATCGTGCCGGGCCAAGAAGACCAGTGGCGGTCGCTGGCCGCTGCCGAGTTCGGCGGACGCATCGAACTCGGCGACGACCTGCACCGGGTGGAGGTCTGAGGTCAGGCCAGCCGGGTGATCTCCACGACCACGTCGAGGTCTGTCGCGCCTTCGCCGGAGTAAATCCCTTTCAGCGGGGCGACGTCGCCGTAGTCGCGACCGACGCCGACGCTGACGTAATGCTCGTCGATGCCGCTGTCGTTGGCGGGGTCGTAGTCCCACCACGCGCCGGTCCAGACCTGGATCCAGGAATGACTTTCGCTGTCGACGGTCTCGCCCACCGCGGCATCGCGCTTGGGCAGCACGTATCCCGACACGTATCGCGCTGGAATTCCCATGCCGCGCAACAGCATCAACGACAAGTGGGTGAAGTCCTGGCAGACGCCTTTGCCTTCCCGCAACGCGTCGAGCCCGGAGAAACGCACGCCGGTGCTGCCCGGCAGGTAGGTCAGTTCGGTGCGTACCCATTTCACGGCGGCGACGACCGCGTCAGCGGGCTGGTTGTACTTGGCGATCCTTCTGCCCACGGCGGCAACACGTCTGCTCGCCGGCGTGTACGGCGTGGCGGTGAGCATTTCGTAGAACTGGTCGACGACCGCCTCGGTTTGCATGTCGGACCACGTCAGCTCGGCTGTCACCGGTTCGGGTTGCTCGGTTTCGACGACCGACGACGAGCTGACCGTGAGCTCGGTGTGCGGTGCGTGCAGGTCGAACGCGGTCACCGCGGTGCCCCAGTAGTCCACATAACGGTAGGAGCGGGTGGCCGGCACCGTCTCGACGCGATTGGAGATGACGTTCTGGCGGGAGTCCGATCGCGGGGTCAGCCGAGCCTCGTTGTACGACGCCGTCACCGGGGCCTGGTAGGCGTACCCGGTGTCGTGCACCACCCGCAACCGCCACATCAGTTGGTGTCCCGCAGACCGGCCGGTGGACTGTGCCGGCTGGCGTCCGACCACGCCACCCACGGGGTGGCGCAGAAGTATTGCAGCGCCAGCGCTTCGCCGATGTCGCTACAGCTCTTCTGCAAGCTGGCCAGCCGGACTTGCAGTGTCTCCAGCAGCCTGCCCGGTTCCACGAATTCCAGTTCGCTACGCGCGCGGCCCAGCAACCGCTGCGCTTCGGCCGTCGCGCCCACCCGGCTGTGCGGATTGCGCAGCAGCTCGTCGAGATTGTTTTCGGCCAACTTCAGCGAATGAAAGATCGACCGCGGAAACAACCGGTCCAGCAACATGAACTCGACCACCCGGTTGGCGTCCAGAACGCCGCGATAGGTGCGTAGGTAGGTGCTGTGGGCGCCGGCCGAACGCAGCACGGTCACCCAGGCCGGCGACGAAGCACTGTCCCCCACCCGCGACAACAGCAGCCGCACCGTCATGTCGACGCGTTCGATCGCGCGACCCAGCATCATGAACCGGTAGCCGTCGTCACGGGACAGCGTCGAGTCGGCCAGCCCGGCGAACATCGCCGCACGGCCTTCGATATAGGCCAAAAATCCGTGCGGTCCAAAGCGTTTGGCGGCCCGCTCACGTTCGGCCAGCGCATTGTAGGTGGCGTTGAGGCACTCCCAGGTCTCGCTGGAAGTGACTTCCCGCGCCGACCGGGCGTTTTCCCGGGCGGCCGTGATCGCCTCGACGATCGAGCAGCCGCCGCGGGTGTCGCGGCTGAACGCCACCAGGTCGGTCAACGACCACACATCGAGCTCCGTGTCCGGCGGCTCGATTCCCAACACCCGCAGCAACACTCGCGACGTGTGGTCGGGGTCGACACTGGAGTCTTCGAGCAGCTGGTGCACGGTGACGTCGAGGATGCGCGCGGTGTCGTCGGCGCGCTCGACGTAGCGGCCGATCCAGTACAGCGCCTCGGCGTTGCGGGCCAGCATCAGTTCGTTACCGCCTACTGCTGTTGCTGCTGCTGGTCTTGCGGCGGGCGCCGCGGTGACGAGCCGTCGGTATCGGCGTCGCCGGCGGGCAGGGACTGGGGCGACGACCGGACTTGTTGTGCCGCACCGACCTCGCGATAAGCCACCGAGGTCCGCGAGGCGAGTACCCAGGTGTCTTTGGACCCGCCGCCCTGGCTGGAGTTGACCACCCGAGATCCTTCGACCAGCGCCACCCGGCTCAGGCCGCCCGGCAGCACGAACACCTCGTCGCCGTCGTTGACCGCGAACGGCCGCAGATCGACGTAGCGCGGCGCCAGGTTGTCCCCCACCTTGGTCGGCACCGTCGAGAGCTCCATCATCGGTTGGGCGATCCAGCTGCGGGGGTCGTCGCGGATCTTTTTGCAGATGGTGGTCAATTCCTTGTCAGTGGCTTCGGGGCCGAACACGATGCCGTATCCGCCGGAACCCTCGACCGGTTTGACGACCAACTCTGCGATGCGGTCCAGGACCTCCTCGCGTTCGTCGTCGAGCCAGCACCGCAACGTCGTCACGTTGGCCAGCTGCGGTTTTTCGCCCAGGTAGTACTGGATGATCGTCGGCACATAGGCATAGACGAGCTTGTCGTCACCGACGCCGTTGCCGACGGCGCTGGAGATGACGACGTTGCCGGCCCGCGCGGCGTTGAGCAGACCGGCCACGCCGAGCACCGAGTCCGGCCGGAACTGCATCGGGTCCAAGAAGGTGTCGTCGATGCGGCGGTAGATCACGTCGACCTGACGCTCGCCGTCGGTGGTGTGCATGTACACCTGGTTGTCGCGGCAGAACAGGTCGCGGCCTTCGACGAGTTCCACGCCCATCTGGCGGGCCAGCAGCGAATGCTCGAAGTAGGCGGAGTTGGCCACGCCCGGGGTCAGCACGACGACGGTGGGGTCGGCCTCGTTGGTGGCCGCCGATTTGCGCAGCGCCCGCAGCAGATGAGCGGAGTAGTCGTCGACCGGACGTACCCGGTGGGTGGCAAACAGGTTGGGGAAGACCCGGGCCATGGTGCGCCGGTTCTCCATCACGTACGACACGCCCGACGGCGAGCGCAGGTTGTCCTCGAGCACCCGGAAGGTGCCGCGTTCGTCGCGGATGAGGTCGATGCCGGCGACGTGGATGCGCACTCCGTTGGGCGGGACGATCCCGGCGGCTTGGCGGTGGAAGTGCTCGCAGGATGTCACCAGGCGGCGCGGTATCACCCCGTCCTGCAGAATCTCCTGTTCGCCGTAGACGTCGTCCAGGAACATCTCGAGAGCCATGACCCGTTGCGTGATGCCGCGCGCCAGCCGGGTCCACTCGGCGGCCGAGATGACCCGGGGAACCAGATCGAGCGGAAACGGCCGTTCCTGGCCCGACAGCGAGAACGTGATGCCCTGGTCGGTGAACGCGCGGCCGAGGGCCTCGGCCCGGGCTTCGAGCTCGGAGGCGTCGGACGGCGCGAGTTCGCGATAGATGCCCCTGTACGGACCGCGCACGTTGCCCTGCGAGTCGAACATCTCGTCGAAGGCCTCCGCGTAGGGGCCAGGATCGTTGTAACCCTCGAAGATCCGCTCGAAGTGCGCGGGCAGCCGCGATTCGCTGCGGGACTGCCGCCTGGTCTCGGCGGGCAGGGTTCGAACGGGCACTGTCACATGCTGCACTACGGGCCTCGTTGCCGCAGGACCGCACCGCCGAAACTGCGGTTCTCCGTCCCGAGCGTCGAATCCGTGTCAGTACCGTGTGCCATAATCGAACACATGTTCGAATCGGCGTCGAGTGCGATATCCCCACCGGAGGTGATCGCGCGCTTCGATGAGCTCTTCGAGCGCCGCCACCCCTCGACCACAGCGCAGTCCACGGCGCTGGTGGAGCAGATCTGCGCGGCGGCGCGGGCGGAGAACCAGGCTGCCGCCGCGCAGCTGGTGGCGATCGGGCAGTTGTTCGGCTATCGGCTTTCGCGTTGCTCGGACACCGAAGACTGGGCGGTCGACACCGAGGAGGCGCTCACCGCCGAGGTCGCAGCAGCACTGCGGATCAGCCAAGCGTTGGCCGGGTCCCGGCTGCGGTATGCCCGCGCGCTGCGCGAGCGGCTCCCGATGGTTGGTGCGGTGTTCATTGCCGGCGACATCGACTACCGGCTGTTTCAGACCATTGTGTATCGCACCGATCTGATCACCGACCCCGACGTGCTGGCCCGCGTGGACGCCGCGCTGGCTGTCGCGGTGCTGCGGTGGCCGTCGATGACTCAGGGCCGCCTCGCTGGACACGTCGACAAGGTCGTGGCCAAAGCCGATCGTGATGCGCTGCGGCGGCGTCGGGAACGCTACGCCGGTCGGGAGTTGTCGACCTGGGATGGCGGTCAGGGGCTCACCGAGGTGTTCGGCCGACTGTTCAGCACCGACGCCCGAGCCCTCGATGCGCGGCTGGATGCCTTGGCCGCCACTGTGTGCCCTGATGACCCGCGCACCCATACACAGCGCCGCGCCGATGCAATGGGTGCGCTGGTGGCCGGGGACGAGCGGATGGCGTGCCAGTGCGGGCGAGGCGACTGCCCCGCCGGTGATCGGCCCGCCGCCCGCCCGGTGGTGATCCATGTGATCGCCGAACAGGCCACGCTCGACGGTGCCGCCGACACACCGGCCTCGATGATCGGCGCCGACGCACTCATCCCCGCCGAACTGCTCACCGAGCTGGCCGCTTCAGCCAAAATTGTGCCGTTGATTCACCCCACCGACGCCGCGCCCGAACCCGGCTACACCCCGTCCAAGGCCCTGGCCGATTACGTGCGCTGCCGGGATTTGACGTGTCGATTCCCCGGCTGCGACCGCCCCGCTTTCAGCGCCGACCTCGACCACACCATCCCCCACGCCGACGGCGGGCCCACGCACGCCTCGAATCTCAAATGCCTGTGCCGTCAACATCATTTGGTCAAAACCTTCTGGGGCTGGCACGACAGGCAACTGCCCGACGCCACCATCATCTGGACCTCACCGGCCGGGCACACCTACGTCACCACCCCGGGCAGCGCGCTGCTGTTCCCCAGCCTGTGCGCACCCACTGGCGACCTGGTCACGCCGCAGCCGACCCACACCGGCCGCTGCGCTGACAAGACACTGATGATGCCGCGGCGCCGGTGCACCCGAGCCCAACACCGCGCCCAGCGCATCAACGCCGAACGCCGCCACAACCGCAACACCCGCCTGGCCCGAAAAGCCGAACGCCCCGGCAACTTGGGCCCCTCACCACCCGGGGCCGACGACGACCCGCCGCCGTTCTGAATACGGCTGTCTACCCGCGCACTAGAGCGTGAAGGTGTCGTCGCATTGGGCGGGCCGCGGCTCCGCGGCCCGCAGCAGTAGAACGGATCCGTCCGGGCTGACGGAGCGAGAGCACCAGGTGCTTGAACTGCTGGGCGCCGGACATAGCGATGCCGACATTGCCGAGGCCTTGCACCTGAGTCCGGGCACGATCAATCATCACGTCCAATCGATCCTGACGAAGCTTGGTGTCAAGAACCGTGTCCAGGCCATGCGCAAACGCTGCACAAGCATGCTGACGGCAGCCCATCGGAATTGGGCGAATGCCTGGCCGGCTGATACCCTGAGCAGTCGCTGCCAGTGATCAGCAAACCCCGGCTAACAGACTTTTAGAGGATATCGACGCGTGGCCAACATCAAGTCGCAGGAGAAGCGCAACCGCACCAACGAGCGCGCCAGGTTGCGCAACAAGTCGGTGAAGTCGTCGCTTCGCACGGCGATCCGGGCGTTCCGCGTAGCCGCACAGGCCGGCGAGAAGGAGAAGGCGGCGACGTTGCTGGCGACCACCGGCCGCAAGCTGGACAAGGCCGCGACCAAGGGCGTTATCCACAAGAACCAGGCGGCCAACAAGAAGTCGGCGCTGGCACGGGTTTACAACAAGCTCTGAGTCACCCGTGCTCCCCTAGCCGCCCGAGGCTAACTGCGCGACTTTGCGCACCGTGGCTTCCAGCGCGTAGTGGGCGTCCGCGGCCGCACCCTTGACGTCGGCGTTCAGCGTCGCCACCAGTTTCATCGCGATAGCCACCGTGTCCCGCGACCACCGCCGGGCCTGCCGCTGCGCCTTCTGCACCCGCCAGGGCGGCATCCCCAGTTCGGCGGCCAGCCGATAGGGGTCACCGGAGACCGGGCCCACCCGGGCGATGGCGTGCATCGACTCGGCGAGGGCATCCGCCAGCACCACGTGCGGCTCGCCGCGCATCATCGCCCACCGCAATGCCTCGGCGGCGCCAGCCACGTCACCGGTGACGGCCTTGTCGGCGACGTCGAAGCCTTTCACTTCGGCTTTACCGCTGTGGTAGCGGCGCACCGCGGCGGCGTCGACGCTGCCACCGGTGTCGGCCACCAGTTGCGAACACGCCGACGCGAGCTCACGCAAGTCGGAACCCACCGCGTCGAGGAGCGCGGTGACCGTCTCGTCGTCGACCTTGACCCGCAGCGACCGGAATTCGCTGCGCAGGAAGTCGACGCGTTCACCGGTTTTGGTGATCCGCGCGCAGGGGTGCACCTGAGCGCCCAGCCCCCGGAGCTGGCTGGCCAGTGCTTTGGCACGCCCGCCTCCCGAGTGCACGACCACCAGCACAGTGCCCGGCGGGATGTCCGCGGCGGCCGAGGCGATCAGATCTGCGGCGTCCTTGCCCGCCTCACCAGCGGCATGCAGCACGATCAGCCGCTCGTCGCAGAACAGTGACGGGCTCAACAGCTCGGCCAGTTCATGGGTGCCGACGTCCCCCGCACGCACGCGGGTTACCGGGACGTCAAGACCGCCGGTGCGATCGCGCATTGTGCGCAGCACCGCCGCCACCGCCCGCTCGACCAAGAGCTCCTCGTCGCCGAGCACCAGATGCAGTCCTGCAGCCGGGTGGGTCACCCGACGATCGTGTCATGAATGCCCGACAAAGTCGGGTGCCGCCCCGACGGTCAGCCCGGATATCGACCAGGCCAGCAAACCGACCGTCGCACCCGCCGCCGCGACCCGAAACCACCGCCACCGCCACAACACCACCATCAGCACAGCCGTTGCGCCGACCAGCACCACTCCGGGCAGCCCGGGCGGCACCGGCACGGTCGCCGCAGGGATACCGGCCGCCCAGTGCGCAACACCCAGTACCCACCACAGTTCAGGACCGGTGAAGCGAATCAGCAGGTGCGCCCCGGCCGGCCAGCACATCGACACCGCGGCCGACACGCTGCCGAGGACGGTGATCGGGGCGATCACCGCCGCGGCCGCCAGGTTGGCCGCCGCGGAAACCAGGCTGACCCGGCCAGAGATACCGGCGATCAGGGGCGCGGTCACCACCTGAGCGGCCCAGGCGATGGCGACCGCGTCGGCCAGCGGACGCGGCCAGCCTCGAGATGTCATCCGTCGCGACCAGACCGGCGCGATGACGACCAGCGCGGCGGTAGCGACCACCGACAGCGCGAAGCCCACGTCGACGGCCAGTTGCGGCGCGGCGATCAGTAACAGCAGCACCGCGGCGGACAACGCCGGAAGTGCTTGGCGCCGACGCGACGTCAGGACGGCCAATAACGTCACGGCACCCATGACCGCCGCGCGCAGCACACTCGCGGTGGGTTGTACGACGATGACGAAAGCCACCAAGGCGACGGCGGCGAGCCCCACGGCCGGGCGTGGCCCGATCAACCGCGCGGCGAACAGCACCGCCCCGCAGACGATGGTGACGTTCGCACCGGAGACGGCCGTCAGATGTGTCAGGCCCGCGGCCCGGAACTCCCGGGCCGTTGTTGGGGTGACCGCGGCGGTGTCACCGAGCACCAGCGCCGGCAGCATCGCGGCCTGAGGGGCAGGCAGCACCTCCCGGGCGGCAGCGGCGAACCGGGCGCGGACCGCCGCCGCCGCCCGGTAGACGGGGCCCGCCCGGCCTGCTGTGGGAGCACCCCTAGCGGTGAGTGCGGCGATGCTCAGGTCGCGGCGCATCGGTCGGGCGATGCGCGCGTCGAAGTCGACCGGCTGGCCTACCATCACCTCGCCGAAGTCGCGCACCGGAGCGAACACCACCACCCGGCCGGACATCCCGTCGGTCCCGAGGCGCTGCAGCGTGCCGCGAAACATCAGTCGGCTGCTGCCCACCGACAGCGCGCTTTCGGTCGGCGTCACCGTCACCGGAAGCGCCCGTCCGTACGCGGCGGTGATCGGGTGCTGCCGAACAGCGTTGACCCGCAATGCA
Source organism: uncultured Actinomycetota bacterium (assembly GCA_963767765.1). Lineage (GTDB taxonomy): Bacteria > Actinomycetota > Actinomycetes > Mycobacteriales > Mycobacteriaceae > Mycobacterium. Next base: position 27,440 of record CAVYEX010000006.1, read on the forward strand.
ATCGCGAAACCGTAGCCGGCGCCGACCACTCCGATCCCTACCAGCGCGACACTGACCGCACGCAGCGGTCCGTCGCGGCGCGGCCGGGTATGCAGCTGCCACCACAGCACAGCCGACGCAACGGCCACCACAACACACAGCCAGCCCAGCACAGCACCGGGCTGCCACACGATCCCGGCCGCGGTGACCACCCACCCGGTCAGCGCAGCCGGCACCAACCGGACGTCCAGCCGGGCCGGCACCTGCTCGAGAGCGTAGGGACGCATCGCTGTCAGACATGAACCAGCGCACGCAGCTTGTCCAGCCGGGCCGGACCGATGCCGTCCACCTCGGCCAGCTGATCGATGCTGTCGAACTTGCCGTGGGCCTCCCGCCATTTGACGATCGCGGCCGCGGTGACCGGCCCGACACCAGGCAGCGCGTCCAACTCCTGCACCGTCGCGGTGTTGAGGTCAAGCAGCTCAGCGGGCTTGGCGCCGGTCGACCCCGGCGTCTGTCCCGGGGACGCCGGGGTGCGGGAGGTAGCCGCCGACCCTGAGCTCACCGAGCTGCCCAGCGACGTGGGCTGCCCGGCACGCGGCGCCACACCGACCAGGATCTGCTCGCCGTCGTTGACCGGTCGCGCCATGTTCAGCCCGATGGTGTCCGCCCCGTCGACCGTGCCGCCGGCGGATTTCAGCGCGTCGGCGATCCGGGCGCCGGGCGCTAGGGTGACCAGCCCCGGTGTGTGCACCAAACCCACAACGCTGACGACGAGCGGGCTGTCCGGCTTGGCTGAGGGGCTTGCCGCCGGAGCACGGGTTGCCGAGGACGCCATCTGCACCGGTGGCAGTTTGGCCGATGAAACCGGCGCCGGCTGCCCGCGCATCAAGGTGAACACCGTGACCAGCAGCGCCAGCGCCGCGATCACCGCCAGCGCGACGGCGCCCGCGCGGGTCGGATCGGCTCGCACCTTGGCCAGCCAGCCCGAATCGGCTGCGCTGTCGGGAATCCACCGCGGCAGCAATGAATTGGGGTCGGTGTCCTCGCCGGTGTCGTCGGCGGTATCGAGGTTGGCGCGCGGGTCGGCGTCGGGCGCGGCACCGAGCCGTCGGTGCAAGCGCTCTCCGGGAAGTTCTGTTCGCATGCGCCGACGTTAAGCGCCGTGGGCGCCACCATGGCCGCCTCCGGCGGCGCCAGCCCGGAGGCTGTGGACCAATCGGCCACTGTGCACGGCTCGGCCCCGCGCGAAGGTTTGACGATCGGCCAGCCGGGTAGCCGGGCGGACATGGGATTGGCTTTGATCACTGGCGCCTCCAGCGGCATCGGCTTGGAGCTGGCCAAGCTGTTCGCCCACGACGGCTACGACCTGGTGGTCGCCGCCGAGGACGACGCCATCCACTCGGCCGCGACCGAACTATCCGAAACAGGGGTCAACGTGCGCCCGGTGCAGGTGGACCTGCGGAAGCCGAAAAACGTGGAGAAGCTCTACCAGCAGGCCGCCGCCGCGGGACAAGTGGACGCCGCCGCGCTCAATGCCGGTGTCGGACAAGGCGGAAGCTTTCTGGAGAGCAGCCTCGAAGACAATCTGGAAATCGTCGACTTGAACGTCCGCTCCACCGTTCAGCTGGCCAAGCTGATCCTGGCTGACATGGTGCGCCGCGACACCGGCAAAGTACTGTTCACCTCCTCGATCGCGGCGACGATGCCGGGCCCGTATCAGGCGGTGTATCACGCCTCGAAGTCGTTCGTGCAGTCGTTCGCCGAGGCGCTGCAAGACGAGTTGCGCGACACCGACATCACGGTGACGTCGTTGATGCCCGGACCGACCGACACCAACTTCTTCCGTCGCGCCGAGTTGGGGAACACCCGGATCGGGCGGATGCCCAAGGACGATCCGGCCAAGGTGGCCGGCCAGGGCTACCAGGCGCTGATGCGCGGGCGGCGCAAAGTCGTCGCCGAATCGGTGACCACCAAAGTCATGGGCGCCGCCAATAAGTTTCTGCCGGACGCGGTCAAGGCCGCAGCGGCCCGGTTGATCAACGCACCCAACGGCCATGGCTGACAGCGATCACCGTGCGGACGTGGAAACAAAGCCGAAGGCCGACGCCTCGGTCGGCGAACTGCTGGGTCAGCTTTCAGCGCAGGTCTCCCGACTGGTTCGGGACGAGATGCGGTTGGCCCAGAGGGAGTTTCAGGAGTCAGCCAAGCATGCCGGTGCAGGCGCAGGGTTGTTCAGTGCGGCTGGACTGCTGGCATTCTTCGGGCTGGCCAGTCTGATCGCGGCGGCCATCGCCGCGCTGGCGCTGGCGGTGCCGACCTGGGCGGCTGCTCTCATCGTCGGCGCGGCACTGCTGCTGGTGGCCGGTGTGGCGGCGTTGCTCAGCAAGAAGCAGGCCGAAGAAGTCACTCCGGCGGCGCCGCAAACGGTGGCCAGCATCAAACGAGATGTGCAGGAAGTGAAGGACGCGCGCCGTGGCCGAAGCTGACGGTCGCACTCCCGACCCCGAACCGGGCGCAGCGGCAGACATCGGCGACATCCAAGCCGATATCGAGCGCACCCGCGGGGAACTGGGCGACACCGTCGAAGCACTTTCGGCCAAGCTGGACGTCGCCGACCGGGCCCGCGCCGCCGCCAAGCCTTCGCTGGCGGTGGTGGCATCCATTGCCGGCGTCACGGTGGTCACCCTGATCTGGTGGCGCAGACGAACCCACCGGCGCCACTGAGCACCCGGCTGCCGTTCGCCGCCATCGGCAGCCTAACGTGCAGAGCAGCAACGTCGTCAGGCCGCGCAGCGGTCATCGAAGTGAAGGAGGCCGCGATGCAACTGGAACTCACCGCGGAGGAAGCCGAATTCCGGGACGAACTTCGCAGCTTCTACACCACCAAGATTCCCGCGGAGATCCGCGAGCGCACCCGTCAAGGTCTGTTCAGTCGCGACGATCTGGTGACCAGCCACAAGATCCTCAACGATCACGGTCTGGCGGTGCCGAACTGGCCGGTCGAGTGGGGCGGCAAGGATTGGACCCCGGCGCAGCAGCAGATCTGGCAAGACGAGATGCAATTGGCGTCGGTTCCCGAACCCCTCAACTTCAACACCAAGATGGTCGGCCCGGTGATCGCCGAGTTCGGTTCCGACGACATCAAGAAGCGGTTCCTGCCGCCGACCGCCAGCATCGACATCTGGTGGTGCCAAGGATTTTCCGAGCCCGAAGCCGGGTCGGATCTGGCTTCACTGCGTACCACCGCGCATCGTGACGGAGACAGCTACGTCGTCAACGGACAAAAAACGTGGACCACGCTGGGGCAGTACGCGGACTGGATCTTCTGCCTGGTGCGCACCGACCCGCAGGCTCCCAAACGGCAGGCCGGCATCTCGTTTCTGCTGATCGATCTGGACACGCCCGGCATCACGATGCGGCCCATCAAGTTGATCGACGGCAGCCAGGAAGTCAACGAGGTGTTTTTCGAGGACGTCCGAGTGCCCGCCGATCAGCTTGTCGGCGAAGAAAACCAGGGCTGGACGTACGCGAAGTTCTTGCTGGGCAACGAGCGGACCGGTATCGCCGGCTTGGGCCGAACCAAAGTGCGCCTCGCCGAAGTCAAGCAGCATGCCACCGAAACCGGCGTACTCGAGGATCCGCTGTTCGCCGCACGGCTGGCCGAGATAGAAAACGAAACGCTGGCGTTGGAGCTCACCCAGATGCGCGTTGCGTCGGCGTCGGCGGCGGGCAAGCCCAACCCGGCGTCGTCGGTGCTCAAGCTGCGAGGCAGCCAGCTGCAGCAGGCGGCCACCGAGCTGCTCGTCGAGGTGGCCGGTGGCGACGCGCTGCCGTTCGGGGCCGGCGACGGCATCGCCTCACCGGAATGGGCGCAGCGCAGCGCGCCGCACTACCTGAACTATCGCAAAACATCGATCTACGGCGGCAGCAACGAGGTGCAGCGCACCATCATCGCGTCCACCATCCTCGGCTTGTGAAGCAGACAGGAGCGTAGCCAGTCATGGACTTTCAGCTGAGCGAGGAGCAGACGCTGCTGCGCGACACCACCCGGGATCTGCTTGCGCGCAGCTATGACCCGGAGAGTCGGAACAAAGTCATCGACAGCGATCTGGGCTGGAGCCGCGAGGTGTGGGGCCAGCTCGCCGACACCGGGATACTCGGTCTCGGCTTCGACCCCGATGAGGCGGGCCAGACCGAAATCATGGTGGTGATGACCGAGGTCGGGCGGCGTCTGGCGCCAGAGCCCGTCGTGCACGCCGCGCTGGGACCCGGCGCGTTGATCGCCGAGTTCGGCAGCGACGAGCAGAAGCAGCTGCTCGACGACGTCGCGACCGGCCAGCACCTGCTGGCGTTCGCCCATTTCGAACCGGCGGCGGGCTCGGCTGCCGGCACGATCGCAACGAAGGCGCAAAGCCGCGGCGATGAATGGACGTTGAGCGGGCGCAAGAACCCGGTCCTGGCCGGCGACAGTGCCGACACGCTGGTGGTCAGCGCGGCGCTGCCGGATGGCGGAGTCGGACTGTTCCTGGTGGAGGCCCAAGCGGCCACCCGGCATCCATACCGGACGTTCGACGGTCAACGGGGAGCCCAGATCGACTTCAGCGACGCGCCGGCGCAACCGCTGGGCAGCCCCGCCGACGCGTCGTCAGCGGTCAGCGGCGCGATTGTCCGGCTGCAGTCGGCGCTGGGCGCCGAAGCGGTGGGCGCGATGGAAGAAGCGCTGCGGCTGACCACCGATTACCTCAAGTCGCGCAAGCAATTTGGGGTGACGCTGAATAAGTTCCAGACGTTGACCCAGCGTGCCGCCGACATGTATGTCTCCCTGGAACTGGCCCGCAGCATGAATTACTACGCCGCGATCTCCATCGCCGACGGCAACCTCGACCCTGTGATCGCGGCCCGGGCCAAGCTGCAGATCAGCCGTTCCGGGCGACACATCGCTCAAGAAGCGATTCAGTTGCACGGTGGCATCGGGATGACCGCGGAGTATCCGGTCGGCCACTACGCCGCCCGGCTCACCGCTTTCGAGCACACCCTGGGGTCGTCGCGAGAACAGCTGCACTTCCTCGTCGACCAGCTCGGCGACTACGGCGTCGTTTCGCTGTAGGCGGGTAGGGCATGGCCGAGTTGTCGGACGACGTCGCCCAATTCCTCTCGGCGGGCACGCGAACCGCAATCCTGGGCTTTGTGGCGTCCGACGGGCGGCCGCTGGCGGCGCCGGTGTGGTTCATCGTCGACAACGGTCAACTGGTTTTCACCACCGGAGCTGACTCCGCGAAAGGCCTTGCGCTGAAACGCGACTCGCGTGTTGTGCTGTGCGTCGACGACTCACACCCGCCCTACTCCTTCGTGCAGGTTCAGGGCGAGGCCACGGCCCCCGAAGGCGCCGCCGACTTACTCCTGATCGCCACCCGCATCGCCGCACGGTACGTAGGCGCCGATCGTGCCGACGAATTCGGCCGCCGCAACGCCGTTCCCGGCGAGCTGGTGGTGCGCGTCGCGCCCACCAAGGTCGTCGCGGCGTTCGACGTCACCGGCCCGGCAGCCTGACGAACACACTCTCAGGCCGTCACAACATGTCCATCACTCCCGCAGCGGGCGCCGACTTCTCCCGGCGACTACGCCGCCAACCGCAGTGGCGGTCCGTTCCGGTCGCCGTAATCGCCGCCGCGGCGTTGCTGACCGGCTGCACCGGTGCCCCTACCCCGCCGAACCACGGAATGACCTCGACGACGGACGCGTCAGCGCCGTCCGCCATCCCGCTGCCGCCCAACGACCGCGGATACGTGCGTGTCGAGATGAAGTCGGGGTCGACGGGCTGCTCGATTACGACCGATCTGGTTGCCTGCCAGAACTTCTCGGGTAGCTGGCGCATCGGGAACGGCCAGCCATGCCGCACCGTCAGCATCACCGGCGACGGCCGATTTCAATGCGTGAAAGCTGATCTCGGCGCACTGCAGGGCCGGGTCACGCTCGACTATCAGACTTACCGCGCACAGGGCTGGAGAATCGTCGCCGGGCCCGCCGAAACCGGTTTCACCAACGACCGCAGCGGGCACGGCATGTCCGTCGATGATCAACGTGTAAACGCCTTTTAAATCACCAGGGAGATACCAGTGAGTGCACGCGTCGACCGCCCGCTTCGGATCATTCAGTGGACCACTGGCAACATCGGGCGACGCTCGCTGCACGCCATCATCGGCCGGTCGGACATGGAACTGGTCGGGGTATACGCGCACGGTGAGGAGAAAGTTGGCGTCGACGCCGCCGATTTGTGCGGGTGGCCGCAGCCGACCGGAGTCACAGCGACCAACAATGTCGACGAACTGCTGGCGCTGCGTCCGGACGCCTGTTGCTACAACCCGCTGTGGCCCAACATCGACGAGCTGGTGCGTCTGCTCGAGTCCGGGGTCAACGTGTGCTCCAGCGCGGCCTGGATCACCGGCGGCAAACAGACGCCGCAGGACCGCAACCGTATAGCCGAAGCTTGCACCCGCGGCACCTCGTCGATCTTCGGCAGCGGCGCGCATCCGGGCATGACGAACCTGGTCGGCATGGTGCTCAGCGGTTCCTGCGAACGCGTCGACGAGATCCGTATCACCGAATCGGTCGACTGCTCGACCTACGAGTCGGCGGCAACCCAAACCGCCATGGGATTCTCGCAGGACCCGGAGACGCCGGGCCTGGCCGACAGCGTGCGCCGGGAAAGCGAAGTCTTCGCCGAGTCCGCGGCGATGATGGCCGACGCCGTCGGCGCCGAGCTGGACCGGATCACGTTCGACGTGACGTTCACTGCCGCCGCCGCCGACACCGACCTGGGTTTCATGAAGATCCCGGCCGGCACCGTGGGCGGTGTCTATGGCTATCACCGCGGCTGGGCCGGTGACCGCAACGTCGTCAGCGTCGGGTTCAACTGGATCATGGGCGATCACACGGTGCCGCCCAAGCCGCTCGAACACGGCCACGTCATCCAGGTTTTCGGCCTGCCCAACATGCGTACGGTCATCCACTGTCTGCCGCCGAAAGACTGGACCGAGCCGGGTTTCATGGGGCTGGGCATGATCTACACCGCGATGCCGGTCACCAACGCGGTTCCCGCCGTGGTCGCCGCCCCGCCCGGGATCGTCACCCTGGCCGATTTGCCGCCCATCACCGGGCGGGCGTGACGCTGCCTCCGCGTCGGCTGGTCGATCGACCGCACGGAACGACCACGTCCCGTAAGGTTTACGATGCTTAGCTGTGCGAAGGTTCGTTGACACCGGCGTCTCGGCGCCAGCTACCGAGGAGGCCGGGTGAGGGCAGCACTTGCCAGCGCGGCCAGACGGGCCTGGATCCCCTTGGTTCTCATCGTGGTGCTCGGCGTCTCAGGGCTGGTGGTCACCCGGCTGCACAAGATCTTCGGCTCCGAAGACCTCAACGCCAACGCCGGCGCCGGGATCAAAATCGTGCAGTTCAACCCCAAAGTCGTCAAGTATGAGATCTTGGGTCCGCCCGGAAGCACCGCGAATATCAACTACTGGGACGCCGAGGCCAACACGCACCAGGTCAACGGTGCCGCATTGCCGTGGTCTTACACGCTTTCCACAACGCTCCCGTCGGTCAGCGCGAACGTCATGGCGCAGACCGATGCCGATCAGATCTCCTGCCGCATCACGGTCGACGACGTGTTGCGCGAGCACCAGAGCGCCGACGGGAAGAACGCGCAGACCTTCTGCCTGGTGAAGTCCGCATGACCCACACCGCCGGCGACGATGCAGAGCGAAGCGATGCGCAGGAGCGGCGCTTCGACACAGCCGCCGATCCTGAACGCCCGCACCGCCCGTTCATCCCGCACATGATCCGGCTGCTGGCGGTGCCGATCATTCTGGGCTGGGTCGCGCTGACCGTGGTGGTGAACGTCGCGGTGCCGACCCTGGAAGTCGTGGGCGAGGCCCACTCTGCGCCGATGGCCCCACTCGATGCGCCGTCGATGAAGGCGATGATGCGGCTGGGTGCCAATTTTCACGAGTTCAAGTCCAACAGCACGGTGATGGTCGTGCTGGAAAGTCAGCAGCCGCTCGGGGACGCCGCGCACCGCTACTACGACAACATCGTGCGGAAGCTGCGTCAGGACACCAGACACGTGCAGCACATCCAGGACTTCTGGGGTGACAGATTCACCGCCGCGGGGGCGCAGAGCGCCGACGCCAGAGGCGCCTACGTCCAGGTCAACATCGCCGGCAACCAGGGCACCACCGAGGCCAACGACTCCGTCGAGGCGGTCCGTCACGTCGTCGACAGCGAACCCGCGCCGCTCGGGGTCAAAGGGTATGTGACCGGTCCGGCGGCGCTCTCCGACGATATGCACGCCATCGGCAACGCAAGCCTGGCCAAGATCACGCTGTTCACGCTGGCCGCGATCGCGATCATGCTGCTGCTGGTCTATCGCTCGATCGTCACCACCCTGGTTCAGCTGTTCATGACGTTCGTCGCGCTGGCCTGCGCACGTGGCATCGTCGCGGTGCTCGGGTACAACAACGCGTTCGGACTCACCACGTTCGCCGCGAACATCTTGACGATGCTGGCCATTGCCGCCGGAACCGATTACGGGATCTTCCTTCTCGGCCGCTACCAGGAAGCGCGCCGCGCCGGTGAAGACCGGGAGACCGCGTATTACACGACATTTCGGGGCGTCGCCCCGGTCGTGCTGGGCTCAGGTCTGACGATCGCCGGCGCCACCTACTGCCTCAGCTTCACCCGGCTGCCCTGGTTCAACACCATGGGCGCACCGGTCGCCATCGGCATGTTGGTCGTGGTGGCAGCCGGGCTGACGCTGGGTCCTGCAGTCGTTTTCATCGGCAGCCGTTTCGGTCTGTTCGAGAAGAAGAGCCAGGCCCGTGGCCGGTTGTGGCGACGGGTCGGCACCGCGGTGGTGCGCTGGCCGGCACCGATATTCGCGGTCAGCACGGCGGTTGTCCTGGTGGGCATGGTCGCGCTGCCGGGCTACACGACCAGCTACAACGACCGCCATTACCTGCCCGGGTCAGCGCCGTCGAACATCGGCTACGCCGCGGCCGACCGGCACTTTTCCGAAGCCCGGATGAACCCGGACATGCTGATGGTCGAAGCCGATCACGACATGCGCAATCCCGCCGACATGCTGGTGTTGGACAAGGTCGCCAAGAACGAGATCCGCACTGTGGGAATCGCGATGGTCCAGGACATCACCCGGCCGCTGGGAATCCCGATCCAGCACAGCTCGATTCCGTTTCAGAACAGCATCCAGAGCCAGACCACCATTCAGAACATGGATTTCCTCAAAGACAGAATGAAAGACATTCTGAAGATGGCCGACGAGATGCAGTTCATGATCGAGACCATGCAGCAGATGTACAAGACCACGCAGGAGCTGGCCGCGGCCGCCGATGACAGCGCGAAGCACACAGCCGAAAGCTCGCAGATCACCGAAGATCTGCGGGACCATCTCGCGGATTTCGACGACTTCTGGCGCCCGATACGCAGCTACTTCTATTGGGAGAAGCACTGTTTCGACATTCCGATCTGCTGGTCGTTCCGATCGCTGTACGACGCGCTGGACGGCATCGACCAAATCGCCGAACAGATCAAAGCTCTATCGGGCGACATCGGACACACCGCCGCCGCAACGCATCAAATGCTCGCATTGATCCCGCCGATGATCGAGACGATGAAGACTACCAAGGGCCTGACGCTCACCATGCATGCCACCTTCTCGGCGATGATCAACCAGATGGAGGCGATGAGCGACACTTCGATCGTGATGGGGCAGTCGTTCGATGCCTCGCAGAACGACGACTTCTTCTATCTGCCGCCCGAGGCGTTCAGCAATCCGGAGTTCATTCGGGGCGTGAAGATGTTCTTCTCGCCAGACGGCAAGTCGGTGCGATACTTCATCACCCACCAGGGCGATCCGATGACGCCGGAGGGCATCGCCCGGGTCTCTGCGGAACGCACGGCGGCCCAGGAGGGGCTCAAGCAGTCCTCGCTGTCCGACGCCAAGGTCTATCTCGGCGGGACCGCCGCCACCTTCCGAGACATGGCCGACGGGGAGAAGTACGACTTGATGATCGCCGTGGTGTCGGCGCTGACGTTGATCTTCATGATCATGCTGCTGCTGACCCGAAGTGTGGTCGCCGCACTGGTGATCGTAGGCACCGCGGCGAGTTCCATCGCGGCGTCGTTCGGGCTGTCGGTGTTGATCTGGCAGGACCTGTTCGGCATCAAGATCCACTGGATCGTGATGGCGCTGTCGGTGATCATCCTGTTGGCCGTCGGCTCGGACTACAACCTGCTGCTGGTGTCCCGGTTCAAAGAGGAGATCCATGCCGGGTTGAAGACCGGATACATCCGGTCCATGGCCGGCACCGGTGCGGTGGTGACGTCGGCTGGTCTGGTGTTCGCCTTCACCATGGCCGCGATGCTGGGCAGTGAGCTCACGGTGCTGGGACAGTTCGGCTCCACCGTCTGCATCGGACTGCTGCTCGACACGCTCGTGGTGCGCACCTTGTTCATGCCGTCACTGGCCACCATGCTGGGCCGCTGGTTTTGGTGGCCATTGGTCGTTCATCCGCGCGGCGACCACGGCAAGCCGAAGCGTACGGCGCTCAGCGACGATACCGCGCCCTTGGCGGTAGCGGCCAAACCGTGAGTTGACGCCGGCTCATCAGTCGTCGGGCACGTCGACACACACCGCCAGCGCGCCCGGGCCGACGTGCAGGCCCAGCACCGCACCCAACTCGGTCACGATCGCCGGCTGGCAGGCCGGCAGCCGTTCAGCCAGCGCCGCCGCGAGGCCGGCCGCGCCGGTCGGATTGGCGACGTGATGCACCGCGATCGCCGCGGGATGGTCACCGACCACCTCACCGACCCGGTCCATCATCGCCTCGGCCGCCTTGCTGGCGGTTCGAACACGTTGCGCCAGAACGAGTTCTCCGTCGTCGATCCGCAGCAGCGGCTTCAGTGCCAGCGCGGTGCCCAGCCATGCCGCCGCCCCGCCCATCCGTCCGCTGCGGCGCAGATTGTCCAGCCGGTGCACGACCACGAAAGCGTGACTGCGCCGCACGGCGGCAGTGGCCGCCTGCACGACGGCATCGAGGCCGTCGCCGTCGGCCGCCGCCCGGGCGGCCGCCAGGCTCACGAAACCGGTTCCCATGGCGGTCGATTTCGAATCGACCACCCTCACGGCATCCCCCAGTTCGGCGGCGGTCGCCTCGGCGGCGCCGATCGTGCCCGACATCGCCGCCGAAATATGTACGGCCACAACGCCGTCGCCGCCACTGTCGGCCATCGCCTGCTGGTAAGCCTCACCTAGTTCGGTCGGGGTGACCGCGGCCGTGGTGGCTTCGCCACGCTCGTAGATGTCGTCGGGAATCTGGTCGACGTCCTCCCGCAGATCGGTGTCGCCGAGCAGGATGTGTAAGGGAACCTGGCGGATATGCCACCGTTCGCGCAGCTCCGCCGGCAGGCGCGCCGAAGAATCGGTGACGACGACGACCGGCATGAGTCAGCCGCGCGAATTCTCTTCGACTCGAGTCTGATTGCGCGGCTCCTTCTCATCGCGTTGCACATCCCCAGCTTCGCGGGGCCCCCCCTGCATCGTCACCGCGCGGGCCTCGGCCAACGCTTTGAGCATCAGCTCGGCCACCGCTTGGTGCGCCTCGAAGTTCCAATGGATCCCGTCGGGATTGCCGCGGCCGCTCATGATCTGCTCGGCTACCGCGGCTTTGAGGTCGACCACCGGGATGTCGTGCTCGTGGGCCCACTCGGTGATAGCAGCTGCCGTGGCGGCGCGACCATGGTGGGCCCGTCCGTAGGTTTGTGCGACGTGCACCGACGGCAGCGACGCCACGACCGGGATGCCTGGCCTGTTGAAATCGATTGCGCTGCGCGTTGTCTCGAGGTATTCCACGCTCAGGTGCGGCGGTAACGCGGCCCGGGCCAGCGGCGAGAGCCTCGGCTGTACCCACCCGTAGCCGTCGCGTACCCAACGCCGCAGCCGGGGTGGCCGCACGTAGCGGATGAGTTCGCGCAGCGCGGTCGGCAGAGGTGACGGCAGCGAATCCATCCCGCCGGTGGCGAAAATCACCGCACCCGCTCGGGGCAGCGCCGCCCAAGCCCGCGGGTCCTGGGTGGCCGCCCACCAGACGTCTCGGCAGGTCCAGCCGATCCGGCCGATCAGCTCCAAGTCCCATCCAAGCTGTGCCGCAACGATTGTGGGCCAGATACGGGGATCATCTGCCGGCAGGCCACCGGTAGGGCCGTAGTAGGCCAGCGAGTCGGCGAAGACCAGCAGCACCGGCCGCGGGCCGGGCTCAGAGGACATCGCCCGCGACCTGGGCCGAGGCGTTCCAGACATCGAGGCGCCAGCGGATGTCGTTTACGCCCGCATCGTCGGCCGAATAGCCGCTGAGCTGAGTCCAGCTGGCGTTCCCCATCCCGCCCAGCGCCGGCCAATTGGCGATGGGCAGCCGCAGCAGTGCCGCCGTCAGTGCGGCGATCAAACCGCCGTGGGTGACCAGCACCACCGGCCGAGCGTCGGCGGCACCCCATTCCAGTTGCCCGGCCACCAGCGCGCCGATCACGGGCAGGCCGCGGCCGGCCACGTCGACCCGGCTCTCCCCGCCGTGCGGTGCCCACTCGGCGTCGTCGCGCCAGGCCAGTCGCGCACCCGGGGCCGCAGCATCGATCTCGGCATGCGTCATGCCCTGCCAGTCGCCGAGATGCGTCTCGCGCAACCGGGTCTCCACCTGCACCCGCAGGCCCGTGCGTTCGCCCAGCACGACGGCGGTGTCGTAGGCCCGTCGCAGATCCGAGGACACGATCAGCAGCGGCTGGCGTTTGCTCAGCACTTCGGCGGCGGCAACCGCCTGAGCCCGGCCCACCTCGGTCAGCTCGGTGTCCAGCTGACCTTGCATGCGGCTGCCGGCATTGAATTGGGTCTGGCCGTGCCGCACCAGCACCAAGTGACGGGTCCTCACGGCGCGCTCGCGGAATCCGGTGACAGGTCCACCGTCACCACCGGGCAGTCCCGCCACAACCGGTCCAGCGCGTAGAAGTTCCGCTCGTCCTGATGCTGGATGTGCACGACGATGTCGACGTAGTCGAGCAGAGTCCACCGCCCCTCTCGGGCACCTTCTCGGCGGGCCGGTTTGAAGCCGGCGCGCCGCATCTTCTCCTCGACCTCGTCGACGATTGCGTTGACCTGACGCTCGTTGGAGGCCGAGGCGATGACGAAACAGTCGGTGATGACAAGTTCGCCGGAAACGTCGATGACGACGATGTCGTCGGCCAGTTTCGCCGCGGCCGCGCCGGCTGCCACCGTGGCCATCTCGATGGCTTCGGGGCCGGCGGTCACAGCCGATCCTCCGCGGGTTTCGAGTACAGCCGACGCTTGGACACGTACTGGACGACCCCGTCGGGCATCAGGTACCACAGCGGCCGGGAGTCTTCAGCCCGACGGCGGCAGTCGGTGGACGAGATGGCCAGCGCCGGGATCTCGACCAGCGTCAGCGCATCCGCCGGCAGGCCGTCGACCACGTCGGCGATGTGCTCGCGGGCAAGTTCGTAACCGGGCCGGCTCACCCCGACGAACCTCGCCATCTCGAACAGCTCCGGCCAGTCCTGCCACGACAGGATCGAGGTCAACGCGTCGGCGCCGGTGATGAAGTACAGCTCGGCGTCGGGGTTGAGCGCGTGCAGATCCCGCAAGGTGTCCTTGGTGTAGGTGGGTCCGCCCCGGTCGACGTCGACGCGGCTCACCGAAAAGCGCGGGTTGGATGCCGTGGCGATCACCGTCATCAGGTAGCGGTCCTCCGCGGCGGTGACGTAGCGGTCTTTCTGCCACGGCTGACCGGTCGGGACGAATACGACTTCGTCGAGGTCGAACAGGTCGGCAACTTCGCTGGCCGCGACCAAGTGGCCGTTGTGGATGGGGTCGAACGTCCCACCCATCACTCCCAGTCGGCGCAGCTTTGGCACGGTTTGCCAGCTTACTTGAGCGGCCTGACCGGGGCCGGTCGCGCGAACGTCACGCCAGCGTTATTGCGGCGGCTCGGCGTCACACCAGCGTGAAGCTCGCCGGGGCGGTAGCGCACGGTCGCGCCGAAGGCGCTCACGTCGGCAACAGCTGGTCGATCACCCCGGCGAGTTGTCGGGCCGATCGGCATTCGTGCATGGCGATCACCTCTTGGTAGCGCGGCACCGCCGAGTCGCCGCTGCCCCATAGATTCTTGGGCTCGGGGTTGAGCCAGTGCGCATGCCTGCTTGCCGTCACCATGTGTGAAAGCAGGTCGGTGGCCGGATCGCGATAGTTGGTGCGGCCGTCGCCGAGCACCAGCAGCGAGCTGCGCGGCGACAGCACGTTGGGGTGCGCCGTCAGAAAGGAGCTGAACGCATTGCCGTAGTCGCTGTGGCCGTCGCGGGTGTAGACCCCGGCCTCCCGGGTGATCCGCTGGATCGCCATCGCCAGATCGGCGTCGGGCCCGAACAGGTGCGTCACCTCGTCGGTGGTGTCGATGAAGGCGAACACCCGCACCCGGGAGAACTGCTGCCGCAGGGCGTGCACCAGCAGCAAGGTGAAATGGCTGAACCCGGCGACCGAGCCGGATACGTCGCACAACACCACCAGCTCGGGCCGGGCCGGGCGCGGCTTGCGCAGCACCACGTCGATCGGCACGCCCCCGGTCGACATCGACTTGCGCAGCGTCTTGCGCAGGTCGATCGATCCGGCGCGGGCACGCCGGCGGCGCGCCGCCAGCCGGGTGGCCAGGGTGCGGGCCAGCGGGGCCACCACCCGGCGCATCTGGCGTAGCTGTTCGCCTGAGGCACGCAGGAACTCGACGTTTTCCGACAGCTGCGGGATGCCGTACATCTGGACATGCTCACGGCCGAGTTGCTCGGCGGTGCGCCGCTTGGTCTCCGCGTCGACCATCCGCCGCAGCTGCGAGATCTTCTGCGTGGCAATAGCTTTAGCGATCTGCTCCTGGGTGGGCGTGGGCTCGTCGCCGTAAGGGGCGAGCAGTCCGGCCAGCAAGCGGCCCTCCAGCTGGTCCAGCGCCATCGCCTTGAGCGCCTGATATGACGAGTACGACGGCCCCCGGCTGGAGTTGTATCTGCCGTAGGTCTCGACGATCCGGGCGATCATCGAGACCAGTCGATCGTCGAGGTCGGCGAGGTCGTGGTTCTCGGTCAGCAGGTCCAGCAGCATCTGCCGCATCGCGTCGACGTCGCCGGCGGGCAGCGGCGCATCGGGGTCGGCGTCCTCGGCGACCACGGCCCGCGAGCCCAGTGCGGCCGGCCACCACAGGTCGAACAGCGCGTCGTAGGTGTCGCGATGGTCGGGTCTACGCAGCACCGCACACGCCAGGCCCTCCCGCAGCACCTCCCGATCACCGAGCCCCAGGGTGGCCATCACCCGCCCGGCATCCACCGTCTCCGAAGGGCCGACCGAAATGCCTTGTCCGCGAAGTGCTTCGACGAATCCCACCAGATGGCCCGGCAATCCGTTCGGAGCCAACGGCTGGCTGGGGCGGGTACGGCGTACGGCCATCAGTTCAGCCGGAGCTCGCCGCGGGCGCGCTGCTGGTCGGATTGATGCTTGAGCACGGCACCCAGCGTCGCCGCGATCGTCGCATCGTCGATGGTGTCCAAGCCCAGGGCCAGCAGGGTGCGTCCCCAGTCGATGGTCTCGGCGACCGACGGCAGCTTCTTGAGCTGCATGCCCCGCAGCACACCGATGATGCGCACCAGCTCCTCAGCCAGATGCTCCGGCAGTTCGGGAACGCGGGACAGCAGGATGCGCCGTTCCAGCTCCGGGCCGGGAAAGTCGATGTGCAAGAACAGGCAACGTCGTTTCAGGGCCTCCGACAGTTCGCGGGTGGCGTTGGAGGTCAGCACCACGAACGGTGCACGGGCCGCGGTGATGGTGCCGAGCTCCGGAACGGTCACTGCGAAGTCGGACAACACCTCCAGCAGCAACCCTTCAATCTCGATGTCGGCTTTGTCGGTCTCGTCGACCAGCAGCACGGTGGGGTCGGTGCGGCGGATAGCGGTCAGCAGCGGGCGCGACAGCAGAAACTCCTCGCTGAACACGTCGGTCTTCGTTTGGTCCCAGTCACCGGAACCGGCCTGGATACGCAGAATTTGCTTGGCGTGGTTCCACTCGTAGAGCGCGCGGGCCTCGTCGACACCCTCGTAGCACTGCAGGCGCACCAACTCCGAGCCGGTGGCCTGAGCGACGGCGCGCGCCAGTTCGGTTTTGCCGACGCCGGCGGGACCTTCGACCAGCAATGGTTTGCCAAGCCGGTCGGCCAGGAACACCGCGGTGGCGGTGGCGGTGTCGGGCAGATACCCCGTGTCGGCCAGCCGCCGGCCGACGTCGTCGATGTCGGCGAACAGCGGCCGGGGCCGCGCGGGCACGCTCACGGGAATTCTCCTAACGGATCTACAAGGTCAGGCCGGCCGGGTCTGGCCGTCTCCCCAGACGATCCACTTGGTCGAGGTCAGTTCCGACAGTCCCATCGGGCCGCGGGCATGCAGCTTCTGGGTGGAGATGCCGATCTCGGCGCCGAAACCGAACTGCTCACCGTCGGTGAACGATGTCGACGCGTTCACCATCACCGCGGCGGCATCGACGTGGTCGGTAAAGCGTTGCGCTGCAGCCATATTAGTGGTGATAATCGCTTCGGTGTGCCCGGTTCCGTACTCGTTGATGTGGGCGATCGCCGCGTCGACGCCGTCGACCACCGCCACCGCGATGTCCATCGACAGGTATTCGCGGCGCAGCTCGTCCTCGCCGGGTTCCAGATGCACCGTCACCCCGGCGTCTTGCAGCGCGGTCAACAGTCGGGGCATCGCCTGCCCGGCGATGGCGGCGTCGACGAGCAGCGTCTCGGCGGCGTTGCAGACGCTGGGCCGTCGGGTCTTGGAGTTCAGCAGGATCTGTTCGGCCATTTCGAGGTCAGCGCCGTCATGGACGTAGACGTGGCAATTGCCGACGCCCGTCTCGATGGTGGGCACCTGCGCATCCCGAACCACTGCGTCGATCAGCCCCGCTCCGCCGCGCGGAATCACCACATCGACCAGCCCGCGCGCCTGGATCAGATGAGTGACGGTGGCGCGGTGCGCGGCCGCGAGCAGCTGGACCGCGTCAGCGGGCAGATCTTCGTCTTGCAGCGCCGCACGCAGCACGTCGACCAGCGCCTGGTTGGACTTCGCCGCCGACGAACTTCCCCGCAGCAGCGCGGCGTTGCCGGATTTGAGCGCCAGACCGAA
Organism: uncultured Actinomycetota bacterium; assembly: GCA_963767765.1. Lineage (GTDB taxonomy): Bacteria > Actinomycetota > Actinomycetes > Mycobacteriales > Mycobacteriaceae > Mycobacterium. Next base: position 44,711 of record CAVYEX010000006.1, read on the forward strand.
CGCATCGACCGTGACGTTCGGCCGGCCCTCGTAGACCATGCCGACGACACCAAGCGGGACCCGCTGCTGGCGCAGGTGCAGCCCGTTGGGCAGCGTGTAGCCGCGCAGCACCTCCCCGACCGGATCGGGCAGACCGGCGACCTGACGAAGACCGGCGGCGATCCCCTTGATGCGCTGCGGGCTCAGCGCCAGCCGGTCGAGCATCGCAGCCGGGGTGCCGGCGGCGCGCGCGACAGCCAGGTCGTCGGCGTTGGCGGCCAGGATCTGTTCGGCGTGGGCCACCACCGCATCGGCGGCGACCTGCAGGGCGTAGTCCTTGGCCGCGGTGGGCAGCGCTGCCAGCACGCGGGCCGCGATCCGAGCGCGACGGGCGGCGTCGTGCACCTGCTGGCGCAGCTCAGAAAGCGGCGGCGCTTGGACACTCATCATGCCAGGGTATCGGGCTTGTCCGGACTCCGATGACCACGCCCGGTGTTGTCACCCGCTCAGCGCAGCGGCGACGGCGCATCAGCAGGGCGCCGCCCAAGGGTCTGCTGCACTTTGCTTTGGCGTTCGTCGATCACGCGACCGAGGTCGTGCAGCAGCAACGGCTTGCTCAGCACCAGGTGTTCGACGTGCGAGCGGTCGAATTCGATTGCGGTGACTTCTTCGAGCGCGTACGCCCCGGACATGTTGGGTTGCCGGGTCAAGGTCGTCAGCCCCAGGAACGCGCCGACGGTCAGCGTGGTGACGGGAAGCAGCTCGCCGTCGTCGCGCACCGCGGTGAGCCGCACGCTGCCCTCGACCAGGAACATCAGCCGGGTGGGCACTTCACCGGGATACTGCACGATTTCGTCGGTCCCGTAACGGACCAGCTTCGCGTACGCCAACAGCGACTGCTGGTCGATCAGGCTCAGCCGCAACGCCGGAGCCACCACGGTGCGCAGCGCGTGTTCGATACGTTCGGTCGTCGCGAAATCATCGTGGGCGCCGTCGAGGTGAAGTTCCTCCCGGCGGGCGGCATACCAGATCCAGCGCAGGAAGGTGGCCTGCGCGGCGCCGTCGTCACCCGGTGACGCCAAGCCGACGGTGGTGCGGTAGTCGCCGGCGCCGAGGGTCACCGACGTAGGCGGGTAGCCGCGGTGCAGCTGCGGCAGCGCGCCGGCGATCCGCGACAGTACCGCGCACACCCGGTCGGGTGGGTCGGCGACGGAAAACGTCGTGCTGATGGCCAGTTCGTGCGCACCGGCCTGGCGGCTGTGGTTGGTGAACGATGTGGTGGCCAGCACCGAGTTGGGCGTGATTTGCAAGCCGTGACCGGTTTCGATATGCACCGCTCGCCAGTTCGCCTCGACCACCCGCCCGTGTGCGGCGGCCGTCTCCAGCCAGTCACCGATACGGAACGGCTGTTCGAGCAGCATGAAAAGACCGGAAACGATTTGGCCGACAGAGTTCTGCAGCATCAGCCCGATGACGACCGACGTCACCCCCAATGCGGTGAACAGCCCTCCGATCCGCACACCCCAGATGTAGGAGAAGATCACCGCCAGGCCGGCGCCGATCAGCAGCAACCGGGCGACGTCGAGGAAGATGCCCGGCACCCGCTTGCGCCAGGTGCCTTCCGGCGCGCCCTGGAACAGGGTGGCGTTGAGCCCGGAGAGCAGCAACACCATCAGCACAAAGCCGAACACGGTCGCCAGCACCCGCACCGCGGTGTCATGAGGCGACGTTTGGGAAACCTCGATGAGCAGGATCAGCAACGCACCCAGCGGCAGCAGATAGTGCCGCAGCAGCGCGACCGGCCTCGCGAGGTGGCTGCGCTTGCGGAGCAGAGCCTGATGCCATTCGGTCAGCAGGATCAGCCCGGCCGGCAGTCCCACCGCCACCCCGGCGGCCCAGTACAGCGACGAGTCGAGCATCGTCAGGTCCGCTCCGACAATCGCCAGATCGGCTGCTCCGCCCCGCCCACCACGATCGTGCCCGCCGAGGTGAACTGACGGACATCGCGCATCGCGTCGTGGACTTGTGCTGTGACGTAGATACCGGTTTGTGGAGCACCGTCGCGCATCTGATAGGCAACGCTGACCGCGGCGCCCCACATGTCGTAGACCGTGCTGGACCGCCCCACCAGCCCGCTGACCACCCGTCCGGTGGTGATCCCGGCCCGAAGCCCCAGCTGGTGCCCGCTCTGGCTGTTCATCCGGTCGACGATGCTCTGCATCTCCAACGCGAATTCGACTGTCCGGTGCACGTTGTCCAGCCGTGGGGTGGTAACCCCGCAGCTGGCGAGATACCCGTTGTGCAACGTGCGGACCCGCTCGACACCCAGGGCCTCGGCCGCCGAGTCGAATTGCTGCACCAGTTCGTCGACGATCGGCACGAATTCGTTGCCGGAGAGATCGCGGGAGAGCTCGTCGAAGCCGATGATGTCGGCGAACACGACACTGACGTCCTGATGCTCCTGGGCGATGGTCTGCTCACCCTGGCGGTACCGCTGCAGCACCGGTTCGGGCATCAGCGACAGCAACAGCCGGTCGTTTTCCTTGCGCTGCTCGTCGAGCAGCGCCTCCTTCACCTGCAGGTTACGGCTCATCTCGTTGAATGCCACTGTCAGGTCACCGATCTCGTCTTTGGAAGTCATCGGGATGCTGACGTCGTAATCGCCTGCGCTGATCCGCTGCGTGCCGCTTTCCAATCGGCGGATCGGCCGCACGAAAAACTGGGCGATGACCATCGCGGCCACGCAGATGACGAAGATGATCGCCGTCGTCGCCACCAGAAGCGTTTTGGTGAACGTCTCGATCTTGGCCAGAGCTTCGGCGTTGTCCCGGGTTGCCAGAATCGACCAATGCAGGTCCGAAGCCGGCAACTCCAGTGGTGCGTAGGCCTCGAGTTCTCTGTTGCCCATGTAGTCGGTGGCGACGACGGCTCCGGTCTGATTCCGTTGCGCGGCGCGCAGCCCGGTGGTCTCGACCGGCTGCACCAGCGTGGTGGTGCCGGAGGCGATCGCTTTCTTCACTTCGTCGGCTGGCGTCCCATAGTCGATCGCCTCGCGCTGGTACTCCTTCGGATCTTGCAGAAACAGGCGGGAATCCGACCGCATCAGGTTGTCGGGACCGGCGAGATAGGTCTCGGTGGTCGTGCCCATCCCGGCCGCGATCCACTGTTTGTCGGCGGTCATGATGCGATTGATCTTCGAGCTCGGCAACGGCAGCGCCATCACCCCGGAGATCTTGCCGTCGGTGCCGACGGGCGACACCAGCCAGGCGGTGGGTGCGTCGAGCTGCGGCTGGTAGGGCCGGAAATCGGTGATCCACACGAAGTCAACAGCGTTGGCGCCGACAGCTTTTTGGTACGCGTCGCGAAGGTTGGATTCACGATACGGGCCGGTCAGTATGTTGGTGCCCAGATCCGGGCCCTTCTGCTCGCTGTAGACCACGTTGCCGCGCATATCGATCAGTAGCGCGTCGCGGTACTCGAAGTGTGCGACGATTTCGCGGAAATGGTCGTCGTAGCGCGCATCGGCGGCCGACCATGCGCTGCCGTCGCCGGCGTCGTCGCGCGTCGGATCACCGGCAGCCCGATTCGGTGCGGTGTAAAGGGCTTGCAGGTACTTCTGCGCATTCGAAGTCGGAAGCAGCGCATCGACATTTAACTTGTCGCCCATAGTGCGCACACTGGGCCCGACCAGTTTGTCGTTGTAATAATTGACGATTGCCTGCTGCTGAGCCGGGTCGATTGCCGCATCGGCCAATTGATCGAATCCGGCGGTGAAGGCGCCCATCGCGTCGACCACGGTGTTGCCGCGGCTGTAGACGATCAACGAATTGGTCAGATCGGAGAACAACGCCTCGACCGCCCGTTTCTGCGACTCGCGCAGTTCGATCAGGCGGTCAATCGCCGCGGTTCGTAACGCAGTTCGGCCCGACTGGTAGCCGATGACACCGATCACCGCCACCGACAAGATGCTGCACGCCAACAACATCACGATCAGCTTCGACTGGATGCTCACGCGAGAGAGCAGCCTCGGCCGCCACCCGCGTGGCGGTGTCGTCACTTGCCCCGACGTCAATCGGCTCCCTTTCGCTGACCGGCGTAACAGGCCCCGATCAGGCAGCAGATTAGCGCGAATAAGGCAGCCCGAAGCCGTTTGCTCCGAAAGTGTTGCCGAACAGCAATTTCGCCAGCACCGAACGCGCTGTTGTGCCCGCACCTGCGACTGCATAACGTCGGTGCCGTGACGACGCGCCTCTGCGTGGTCGGCAGCGTGAACATGGACACGGTGTTCGACGTCGACGCCTTGCCCCGGCCGGGCGAGACGGTGCTGGCCGCCGCGGTCCGCTCCGGACCCGGCGGCAAAGGCGCCAACCAGGCGGTGGCGGCCGCGCGGTCCGGTGCGCGGGTGCACTTCGTCGGGGCGGTGGGTGAGGACCATGCGGGCGCACAACTGCGCGAGCATCTCCGCGTAAACGGCGTCAACGTCGACGCGCTGACCACCTCGCCGGGCCGCAGCGGCGCCGCGGTGGTGCTGGTGGACACGGCCGGGGAGAACACGATCGTCGTCGCGGCCGGCGCGAACGGTCGCCTGGCGCTCGACGCCGGCCATCTGCATACTCTGCTTGCCACGTGTGACGTGATGTTGCTGCAGTTGGAGATCTTGCTCACTACGGCGGTGGCCGCCGCCCGCGCGGCCCGCGTGGCGGGCGCGACCGTCATCCTGAATGCCTCACCGGCGCGCGCAGATCCGGCCCAGCTGGAAGTGCTGGCGCAACTGACCGACGTGGTCGTCGTCAACGAGGCGGAAGCCGAGCACTGGAACTGGCCGGTGACGCACCTGGTGACCACACGCGGTGCCGCCGGCGCGAGTTACCGCGGTGGCGGCCAAGAGCTGACGGTCGCGGCGCCGGCAGTCGACGCGATCGACACCTCCGGCGCCGGTGACGTCTTCGCCGGCGTGCTGGCGGCCAACTGGCCCGCCGGTCGCGATTACGCTCTGCGCCGGGCGTGCGCGGCCGGCGCGCTCGCGACACTGGTGCCCGGAGCTGGTGACTGCGCCCCGCTGAGCCAGGCCATCGATGACGCCGTGGCCGCCGGCGGTTGAGCCATCGTCACGCGTCGTCGGGCGCCGAGTGTGCGCCCACGCAGGCGACACGCCGAGCGCGGGAACCACAGCCGCACACTCGCGGAGGCCGGCCGACTCATTCGCCCGGTATCTCGCGCTCGATCTCGTCGAGCCAGGCCCGCGCGGACATGTCCGACGGCGCGCGCCAGTCTCCGCGCGGCGACAGCGAGCCGCCGTGGGAAACTTTGGGTCCGTTCGGCAGAGCCGACCTCTTGAACTGGCTGAACGAATAGAAGCGCTGCGCGAAGACCTTCAGCCATGAGCGAATGTCGTGCAGCGAATACGACGGCCGCTTGTCCTCGGGGAAGCCCGCCGGCCAGCTGCCACGATCCGGGTCGCTCCAGGCGTGCCACGCCAGGAAGGCGACCTTTGAGGGCCGGAACCCGAAGCGCAGCACGTGAAACAGTGAGAAGTCCTGCAGAACGTACGGTCCGACTTTGGCTTCGCTGCTCTGCAGCTGTTCCTCCTCGCCGGTGGGCACCAGCTCCGGGGTGATCTCGGTGTCGACCACCGACTGCAAGGTGGCACACACTTCCTCGTCGAATTGACCCGAGGCGATCACCCAGCGAATAAGGTGTTGAATCAACGTCTTCGGCACGCCGCCGTTGACGTTGTAATGCGACATCTGGTCGCCCACACCGTATGTCGACCAGCCCAGCGCCAATTCCGACAAGTCACCGGTGCCGAGCACGATGCCGCCGCGCTGGTTGGCCAGCCGGAACAGATAGTCGGTGCGCAGTCCGGCCTGGACGTTTTCGAAGGTGACGTCGTAGACCTTCTCGCCGCGCCCAAACGGGTGGTCGATCGTGTCAAGCATCAGTTTCGCGGTGTCGCGGATGTCGATTTCCTCGAAGGTGACGCCGAGCGCCCGCGACAGCCTGATCGCGTTGCGTTTGGTGTGGTCGCCGGTAGCGAAGCCGGGCAGGGTGTAGGCCAGGATGTCGCTGCGTGGACGGCCCTCCCGGTCCATCGCCCGGGCGGCGACGATCAGGGCGTGCGTCGAGTCGAGGCCGCCGGAGACGCCGATGACGATCTTGGGATAGTCCAGCGCCCGCAGCCGCTGCTCGAGGCCCGCGACCTGGATGCTGTACGCCTCGTAGCAGTCCTGCTCCAGGCGCGCCGGGTCGGCCGGCACGAAGGGGAACCGTTCGATGTCGCGTAGCAGTCCGATGTCTCCGTCGGGCGGGTCCAGCCGGAACTCGACGCGCCGAAAAGAGTCTGCCGACGCTCGGTGGTGGCGCCGGTTGTCGTCGAAGGTGCCCATCCGCAGCCGTTCGGACCGAAGCAGCTCGACGTCGACGTCGGCGACAGATCTCCGCTCCCCTTTGGGGAACCGCTCGGATCCGGCGAGCCGCTCCCCGTTCTCCCAGATCATCGTCTGGCCGTCCCAGGCCAGGTCCGTGGTCGACTCACCCTCACCGGCCGCGGCATAGACGTAGGCGGCCAGGCATCGCGCCGAGGCCGACCTGGCCAACAGGCAGCGGTCTTCCGCGCGGCCCACGGTGATGGGGCTGCCCGACAGGTTCGCCAGCACCGTCGCGCCCGCCAACGCGGCCTGGGCGCTGGGCGGAACCGGCACGAACATGTCCTCACAGATCTCGACGTGCAACACGAAACCGGGCACGTCCGCTGCGGCGAACAGCAGATCCGGCCCGAACGGACACTCGGTGTCGCCGATGCGGAGGCTGCCGCGCTCGTCGTCGCCCGGCGCGATCTGGCGCTGCTCGTAGAACTCGCGATAAGTCGGCAGATAAGACTTGGGCACCACTCCCAGCACCGCACCGCGGTGAACGACGACGGCGGTGTTGTACACCCGGTGGCGATAGCGCAACGGTGCGCCGACAACCAGGACCGGCAGCAGATCGGTGGACGCGGCGACGATCTCCAGCAAGGCATCTTCGACCGCGTCGAGCAGCACGTCCTGCAAAAGGATGTCCTCGATCGAGTAGCCGGACAGCGTCAGCTCGGGAAACACCGCCAACGCGATGCTGTCGTCGTGGCAGTCTCTGGCCAGCCGCAGCACCGACGCCGCGTTGGCGGCCGGGTCGGCGATCGTCGTGCGGTGGGTGCACGCCGCGACGCGCACGAATCCGTGCCGGTAGGCGCTGTAGAAGTTCATCGGCTCACATTGTCGCCTGGCCGGTGTCAACACCCCGCCATCGGGTATCTCCAGGCGATGAGCGATACCGCCGTGCTGGTCGTGGACATGCTGAACGCTTATCAGCATGACGACGCCGAGCTGCTGATACCCAACGTCGAAAGGATCATCGACCCGATCACCCACATCGTCCGGTGCGCCTGCGAACGCGACGACGTCGACTTGATCTACGTCAACGACAACTACGGCGACTTCACCGCCGACTTCTCCGACATCGTGGAGTCGGCGCTGCACGGCGAACGTCCCGATCTGGTCGAGCCGCTGGTACCGGCCAAAGGCTGCCGGATGATGCCCAAAGTGCGGCACAGCGTCTTTTATTCGACGCCGCTGGAGTATCTGCTCGGCCGGTTGTGCACCAAGCGGGTGATCCTGACCGGGCAGGTCACCGAGCAGTGCATTCTGTACAGCGCGCTGGACGCCTTTGTGCGCCACTTCCAGGTGCTGATCCCGAAGGATGCGGTGGCGCACATCGATCCCGATCTGGGGGCGGCGGCGCTGCGGATGATGGAACTAAACATGGACGCCGAGTTGATCAGCGCCGAAGACTGTTTCGACCGGATCTGACGCGCAGACTTTCCTATCCCACGAGCCCATCCCACGAGCGCGCACAGTTGTGCGGCTGCTGCGGCGTGTCGGCGGCGAACACGCCCGCTCGCGCAAAGGGTGGCGGGCGGCCCGTTAGGCTCAACCAGGTGGAAGTCGCGGCGATCGAAGCGCCCGAGCTGGTGCAGGTGTTGACCGGCCGCAGGGTGGCGGTCCTGACCGGCGCCGGCCTGTCCACCGACTCGGGCATTCCCGACTACCGCGGCCCGGACTCGCCGCCGAGCAACCCGATGACGATTCGCCAGTTCACCGGCGATCCGCTGTTCCGGCAGCGGTACTGGGCCCGCAACCATGTCGGCTGGCGCCACATGGCCGACACGCAGCCCAACGCCGGGCACCGTGCGCTCGTCGCGCTGGAGCGGGCCGGCGTGGTCACCGGCATCATCACCCAGAACGTCGACCTGCTGCACACCAAGGCGGGTAGCCGAACGGTGATCAACCTGCACGGCAGCTATGCCCAGGTGGTTTGTTTGCGCTGCGGCTTCACGCTGGGCCGGTCTGCGCTCGCCGACACGCTGGAGGCGCTGAACCCCGGCTTCACCGAACGGGTCGAAGCGGTCGGCGGGCTGGCGGTCGCCCCCGACGCCGATGCGGTCGTCGCCGACACCGCAGCCTTCCGCTATCTGGACTGCCCGTCGTGCGGCGGCATGCTCAAACCCGACATCGTCTACTTCGGCGAAAGCGTGCCTAAGAACGTTGTGGCGCAAGCGTATTCGTTGGTCGAGGAGGCCGGTGCACTGCTGGTGGCGGGGTCGTCGCTGGCGGTGTTCTCCGGCTACCGTTTCGTTCGCCACGCCGCCGCACTCGGTGTTCCCGTCGCGATTGTCAATCGCGGACCCACCCGCGGCGACGAGCTGGCGACGGTCAAAGTCGACGGCGGCTGCTCGGAGCTGCTGACGCTGCTCGCCGACGAGTTGCCCAGCAGCGTCAGGGCACCTTCCGAGTGGTGATCGGCCCGATCGACAGGTCGCGGCGGATGCTGTTGGCGAACGACCGCGGGGCCAGCACCGGACTGGGCGTGGCGCTGTGACGGGTGAACCCGTCGATGAGTTCGGCGAGGGTATCCAGCGCACCGTGCTGCGGCGACCAGTCCAGTAGCGTCCGGGCCCGCTGGGTGTCCATCAGCGGAACAGTGAAGGCCAAGTCCAGCCAGCTGGCGTCGATCGGCTGCAGCCGCGCCCGCCAGCTGGCCTGGACCAGCATGCGCAGAACCGGGGAAGGAACGTGAATGGCTCTGGCGCCCAAGGCATGCGCGACGTCGTCGCGGCGCACCGGCGGCTCGGCGCTGAGGTTGAACGGTCCGGCGGCGCGGCGCTCGACCGCCCGGGCGATCGCGTCGGCCACGTCGTCGGCGTGGATCACCGGGATGGTCAGCGACCGGTCCAGCGGCAGCACCGGCAGCAGCCGTATCCACGCCGAGTCGATGTAGGCGGGCAGCGTGTAGCGGCGCAGCCCCGACGCGGCGTCGCGCTGCATGACAAAGCCTGGCCGCATCCGGGTGATCACCACGTCGCCGCCGTCACGGCTCTCGTAGTCGTCGAGCATCGCCTCGACCGCGGATTTCGCCCGACTGTAGGGAGATGTGGGGATACCGGCGGTCGACCACGACTCGTCGACGCGCTGTCCGTAGCGCCCCGCGGCGTAGGTGCCCACCGACGACATGTGCACCAGCTGGCCCACCCCGGCGGCCCGCGCGGCGGCGAGCACGGCCGCGCTGCCGTCGATGCCGACCGCGTCGAGGTACCGCGTATTGCGGGTCGGCTGGAATCCCCAGGCCAGATGGACCACACAGTCGGCGCCGGTGAACACCCGCTGCAGGCGTGTCGCCGCCTGATGTTCGGCCACGTCGACCTGATGCCATGTCACCGGCTCATAGACACCGATCGGGGGCGGGCGGCGGCGGGCCACCCCAAGGATGTCGTAGTCGTCACCCGCGGCGGCCAACCGCCTGAGCAAAGCGCTCCCGATGTTGCCGCTGGCTCCGATGATGACAATTCGAGTCGGCATGTCGAGTACCGATACCCGATTTCGTCAGGCCGGGAACATGCGCTTACACCGCGACCAGGTCGTCGGCGTGCACCACCGGGCGGCGCAGCTCGGCGGGCAGCTCGGACGTCGACCGGCCGATCATCGCGGTCAGCTCCGCGGCGTCGTAGGCGACCACCCCCCGGGCGACCATCCCGGCGTCCGGGCCGCGGAGCTCGACCACGTCACCTCCGTAGAAGCGGCCCGACAGTGCGGTGACACCTGCAGGTAGCAGCGAACGCCGCTGGCGCAGCACCGCGCGCACCGCACCGTCGTCCAGGGTCAGCGAGCCTGCCGACTCTGCGGCGTAACGCACCCAGAATCGGCGCGCCGACATGCGGTCGGCCCGGGCGGCGAAGATGGTGCCCACCGAGGCGTCCGCCAGTGCGGCGCCCGCGTCGGCGGCGGCGGCCAGCAGCACCGGGACACCGGCGTCGGCCGCGAGCAGCGCCGACGACACCTTGGATGCCATTCCCCCGGTTCCCAGCCGACTGCCCTGGCCCGCGACCACGCCGGCCAGATCGGCGGGATCCGAGACTTCGCCGACGAAATTGGCCGGGCCTTTGCGCGGGTCGCTGTGGTAGAGCCCGTCGATGTCGGAGAGCAGGACCAAGGCGTCGGCGCCCACCAGGTGGGCCACCAGAGCTGAGAGCCGGTCGTTGTCGCCGAACCGGATTTCGTTGGTCGCCACGGTGTCGTTCTCGTTGACGATCGCCACTGCGTGCAACGCACGCAGCCGGTCCAGGGTGCGCTGAGCGTTGGTGTGCTGCACCCGCATCGAGATGTCATGTGCGGTCAGCAGCACCTGCGCGACGGTGCGCCCGTAGCGGGCGAACGCCGCGCTCCAGGCGTTGACCAGCGCGACCTGCCCGACGCTGGCGGCGGCCTGTTTGGTCGCCAGGTCGGCGGGCCGCCGGTTGAGGCCCAGCGGGTCGATGCCGGCGGCGATCGCCCCGGACGACACGATGACGACGTCCGAGCCGGCCTTCATCCGCGCTTCGATCGCGTCGGCGAGCCCGGCCAGCCGCTCGGCGTCGAACCTCCCGGCCGGCGTGGTCAGGGCTGCTGTGCCGACTTTGACGACGACCCGCCGTGCGGTCCGAATCGCCTCTCGCGCTTCGGTTCCCATCAGCCGTGCTCGCGGCGTCGGCGACGCGCCGCTTTGCGTTCGGCGGCCCCGACGCGCTCGCTGCGGTCCAGCCGCGGGTCGCTGCCGCGATTCGACACCGCGACGTCGGCGCCGGCAGGCGTTTGCGGTTCCCAGTCGAACGTCACCTCACCGATGGTGACCGCGCATCCCGGCTGGGCGCCCAGCCGCAGCAGCGCATCCTCGACGCCCAGGCGCGCCAACCGGTCGGCGAGATATCCGACAGCTTCGTCATTGTCGAAGTCGGTCTGGGCGATCCAGCGTTCCGGCCGGGCGCCGCGCACCCTGAACCCGCCCTCACCGTCGGCGTCCACGGTGAAACCGGAGTCGTCGACAGGTAGCGGACGGATCACCGGGCGCCGCGGCACCAGCACCGGCTGCGCGGCGTGATACGACGACACCATGTCGGCCAGCGCGAACGTCAACGCCGGCAGGCCGTCATGGCTGACCGTCGACACGCTGAACACCGGCCACCCCCGTGTGGCGATGTCGTCTTCGACGAATTCGGCGAGTTCACGGGCGGCCGGCACGTCGATCTTGTTCAGCACCACCGCCCGGGGCCGATCGGCGAGGTCGCTCAGGATCGAATCGCCCTGCAGGGTGGGGGTGTAGGCGGCGAGCTCGGTTTCCAGCGCCTCGATATCGGAGAGCGGGTCGCGGCCGGGATCAGCAGTCGCACAATCCACCACGTGGACTAGCACGGCGCACCGCTCGATGTGCCGCAGGAAATCGAGCCCCAACCCGCGGCCCTGCGATGCCCCGGGAATCAGACCGGGCACATCGGCGACGGTGAAGCTGCGATCCCCCGCCGAAACCACGCCCAGATTGGGTGCCAGCGTGGTGAACGGATAGTCTGCGATCTTCGGTTTGGCCGCCGAAATGACCGACACCAGTGAGGATTTGCCGGCCGAGGGGAACCCGATCAAGCCCACATCGGCGACGGTTTTCAGTTCGAGGGTGAGATCGCGGGTCTGACCCTTCTCCCCCAGCAGGGCGAACCCCGGCGCTTTGCGGGCCCGGGAGGCCAGCGCGGCGTTGCCCAGGCCGCCGCGCCCGCCGGCCGCGGCCACGAAGCGGGTTCCCGCGCCGACCAGGTCCGCGAGCAGCCGCCCGTCTTCGTCGAGCACCACGGTGCCGTCGGGCACCTTGACCTCCAGGTCGGCGCCGGCGGCGCCATCGGAGTTGCTGCCCCGGCCCTGGGTGCCGGACGCGGCGACGATGTGGGGCCGGAAGTGAAAGTCGAGCAGCGTGTGCACCTGCGGGTCGACCACCAAGACGACGCTGCCGCCGCGGCCGCCGTTGCCGCCGTCGGGGCCACCGAGCGGCTTGAATTTCTCGCGGCGAATCGAGGCGCAGCCGTTACCGCCGGAGCCCGCCCGCACGTGGATGACGACACGGTCGACAAACCGGGGCATCGGATTACCTCTTACTCGTCGAGCGACAGCCGTTCTCGGCGGCTGCCCGCCCGCGATGCTCAGCCGGTGGTGTCGCCGGCTGTGACGATGTTGACGGTTTTGCGTCCGCGCTTGACGCCGAACTGGACGGCGCCGGCCGACTTGGCGAATAACGTGTCGTCGCCGCCGCGGCCCACGTTGATACCCGGGTGAAACTTGGTGCCCCGCTGCCGCACCAGAATCTCGCCGGCTTTGACGAGCTGGCCGCCGAACCGCTTGACGCCCAATCGCTGAGCGGTGGAGTCGCGACCGTTTCGGGAGCTGGACGCACCCTTTTTGTGTGCCATGTCGTCGCCTTCGCTAACTGATTCCGGTCACCCGCAGCACGGTCAGCTGCTGACGGTGACCCTGTCGTTTGTGGTATCCGGTCTTGTTCTTGAACTTGTGGATCCGAATTTTGGGGCCTTTGATGTGCTCAAGCACCTCGCCGGTCACCGACACCCCGGCCAGCTGCTGGCTGTCGGTGGTCACCGTCGACCCGTCGACCACCAAGGCGACCGGCAAAGATACCGTCGCGCCGGGCTCGGTTTCGAGTTTCTCGACCTTGACCACGTCGCCGACGCCGACCTTGTACTGCTTGCCGCCGGTTTTGACGATTGCGTAGCTCGCCATCGTGGTCTGTACCTCTTCCTGTCGAAGTCGGGCCGTTCTTCGCTCGCGCGCTCAACGGGCGCTGCACGGGGTGGTCGGGGTATGCGCCGGCGACGCTCGATGCGGCCTGGCGACAACTGGTCCAGGGTACGTGACCAGCAACTACAGGGTCAAACCGGCCCGACGGCTGGTGGTGATGTTGTGCTCACCCCGGCGCGACAACTCTCGCCGCGCGGCGTGCACGGCAACTCCTCAACCGATTTTGTCGCTCGGAGCTGGGCACGGAGGCACCTCCGACTCCTCCGTGACCCGCGACGGTTGGGGCCGACGGTCAGGTCAGTCCTCGTGACTGGGGGGACCGGCCGGCCGGGCCGCGGCGCGGCGCCGACGAGGCGGAGAATCCGGCGCGGCGCCGACCGGGGCCGCGGCGGCGGTCTGCTGATCGGGCTCGTCGTCGTCCTCGGCGTCGTCGGCGACGTCGAGGTCATCGTCGTCGAGGTCGAGGTCATCGTCTTCGCTGAGGTCTTCGTCGTCGTCCTCGTCGAGGTCGTCCTCGTCGTCGGTCTCGTCGAAGTCCTCCTCGACGGCCTCACCGATCTCGGGTTCTTCGAACTGTGTCCCGGGTGTCAGTTCCTCGTCGGACTCGTCGGTCTCGTCGTCCTCATGGCGGCCGTTGGCCGCGGCCATCGCCTTGAACATCGGGTGCTCGCCGGGAGCGTGCGCCGGCACCTTGGCGACGGGCGCTTCCTCGGACCGACTCTTCTTCGAACGCCGGCCGCGGCGGCCCGGCGAGTCGGATTTCCGCCCGCCGGCCGTCGAGTCGACCGGATCGGCGTGCAGGATGATGCCCCGTCCGGCGCATTGTGGGCACGACGTCGAAAATGCCTCGACCAGGCCGGTACCCAGTCGCTTGCGGGTCAGCTGCACCAAACCCAGCGACGTCACCTCCGACACCTGATGGCGGGTGCGGTCGCGGGCCAGCGCCTCGGTGAGCCGGCGCAGCACCAGGTCCCGGTTGGACTCCAGCACCATGTCGATGAAGTCGATGACGACGATGCCGCCGATGTCCCGCAGCCGCAGCTGGCGCACCAGCTCCTCAGCCGCCTCGAGATTGTTCTTGGTGACCGTCTGCTCCAGATTGCCGCCCGACCCGGTGAACTTGCCGGTGTTGACGTCGATGACCGTCATCGCCTCGGTCCGGTCGATGACCAGCGTGCCGCCCGAGGGCAACCACACCTTGCGATCCATCGCTTTGGTCAGTTGCTCATCGATTCGGTGCACCGCGAACACGTCCGGCCGGTCTTCGCCGGACTGGTATTTGTTCAGCTTCGGCGTCAGCTCCGGAGCAACGGAATCCACGTATTCGGTGATGGTGTTCCAGGCTTCGTCGCCGGAGACGATGAGTTGGGCGAAGTCCTCGTTGAACAAGTCACGGATCACCTTGACCAACACATCGGGTTCCTCGTAGAGCGCGACGGCGGCGCCTCCGGCCTTCTCCTTCGTTTCCACGGCGGTCGCCTCGATCTGGCTCCACCGCTGTTGCAGCCGGTCGACGTCGGCGCGGATGTCCTCTTCTTTCACGCCTTCGGAAGCGGTGCGGATGATCACCCCGGCGTCGGCGGGCACCACTTCACGCAGTATCTCCTTGAGTCGTTGACGTTCGGTGTCGGGCAGCTTGCGGCTGATCCCGGTCGACGACGCTCCCGGCACATACACCAGATAGCGGCCGGCCAGCGACACCTGCGTAGTGAGCCGCGCACCTTTGTGACCGACCGGGTCCTTGCTGACCTGCACCACGACGTAGTCGCCGGGTTTGAGAGCCTGTTCTATTTTGCGGTTGGCCCCGCCCAGTCCGGCGGCTTCCCAGTTCACTTCACCGGCGTACAGCACGCCGTTGCGGCCCCGGCCGATGTCGACGAACGCCGCCTCCATCGACGGCAACACGTTCTGCACGATGCCCAGGTAGATGTTGCCCACCAGAGACGCAGAGGCAGCCGAAGTCACAAAGTGCTCGACGACGATGCCGTCCTCGAGTACGGCGATCTGGGTGTAGCGGGCACCCTGGTGCGGCGGCTCGGCGCGGACTTTGTCGCGCACCACCATCACCCGCTCGACCGCCTCGCGGCGCGCCAAAAACTCCGCTTCGCTCAGCACCGGGGGGCGGCGTCGTCCGGCGTCGCGTCCGTCGCGGCGCCGCTGCCGTTTGGCTTCCAGCCGGGTCGAGCCGTCGATGCCCTGGATCTCGCTGTTCGACGAGTCGCTGCCTTGGCCGTCGGGCTTGTCGGCGGCGCGCGGCGCCCGCTCGTGCACCACGGTGTTGGGCGGGTCGTCGGGTGATGGTCCGTCTTCACCGTCCTCACCAGTCCCGGCCTTGCGCCGGCGCCGCCGCCGGCGGCGGCGGCTCGACGCCTCCGCCGAACCGCTGTCGTCGTCAGCGGTGTCGTCGTCGGAGTCGTCGTCGCTGTCGTCGCCCTCGCCGGATGCACCGTTGTCGGACCCGGCCTGCTCCCCCCGGCCACGGCCGCGGCCGCGACGTCCACGGCGGCGACGCTTGTTGGCCGGACGCTCGGCTTGTTCGTCGTCGGTGTCGCCGTCATCCAAGCCGTCGGCGTCGTCGGAGTCGTCGGCGTCGTCGGAGTCGTCAGAGTCGTCGGCCTCGTCGGATTCGGCCAGCGGCTGCGGCGCGACGAACAAAGGCAGATACTCAGGTTTCTCGGGCTCGTCAGACAGGGCCTGGTCGGACTGCTCGGCTTCGTCGGACTGGTCGGCTTGGGCCTCCGGTTCGGCGGCCAACAGGTCGCGCACCTTCGCCGCGTCCACGCGGTCCACGCTGGAATGCGCGCTGCGTACTCGGCCGTCGAGATCTCGCAGCGCGTCGAGGACGCGCCGACTGCTGGTTCCCAGTGCACGCGCCAGCGAGTGCACCCTCAGCCGGTCTGGCAGCTCCTGCTGCGGTGTCGGATCTGTCGATAGCTCTGATGGCGGGGCACCGTCTACCACGTAATCTCCTCGAGCCCCCGGGCGCGTCGTGTCGACGCGGCCACGCGAGGGCCTCACTATGTACCCGGGTCACTTCTCCCGGGCTTGTCTTGGTCTCGCACCGAGCGGCTCACGGAAAACCCACTCGGCGCCGGGTCGAATGACGGCTGGACAATCGGCGCCGCATCGAACTTGTGCGGTGGGTCGCGCTTGTCGAAGTCTTCATCCGGGCTTCGGACACCGGTACGGCGACGTTCACCCGCTGCCCAGTATCCCATACTGCTGGGACTGGGCCGACCAACCGCTAGCGGCCGGAGAACCAGAGTTTAATCTCGCGCCGGGCTGAGTCAGCTGAATCCGAGCCGTGGACCAAGTTGTACTGCGTCTCGAGTCCGAAGTCGCCGCGAATCGTGCCGGGCGCGGCTTTGTCGACCGGGTCGGTCCCGCCGGCGATCTGGCGAATCGCAGCGACCGCTCGCGGCCCCTCGACGATGGCGGCCACCACCGCTCCAGAGGTGATGAACTCCAGCAGCGAGGTGAAAAAGGGCTTGTCTTCGTGTTCGGCGTAGTGCTGGCGTCCCAGCTCCTCGCTCACCGTGCGAAGCTCCAGCGCCGCGATGGTCAAGCCCTTGCGCTCAACGCGGCCGATGATCTCCCCCACCAGCCTGCGGTCGACCGCGTCCGGCTTGATCAGCAAAAGAGTCCGCTCAGTCAATGGCGCCGCTCCTCCTCATCGCACACCTCTGCATCGTCGCCGGCGCGGTCAATAGCGCCGCTCCTCCTCATCGCACACCTCTGCATCGTCGCCGGCGCGGTCAATAGCGCCGCTCCTCCTCATCGCACACCTCTGCATCGTCGCCGGCGCGGTCAATAGCGCCGCTCCTCCTCATCGCACACCTCTGCATCGTCGCCGGCGCGGTCACGGCGATCAGCGTACCGAACCCACATTTGACGTCAGGCCCACCGATCAGTCCGGCGGTTGCTGGCCGGGCAGCAGTCCGCGCTGTTGCCGCCACCGCACCTCGGCCCGCATGTAGGCGATCAGTCCCCACACCGCGGCGAACAGCAGGCCGACGAACCCGACGCCGGGGTAGATCACGAAGCCGCCGATCGGCACCAGCTGCACCGCCAGGTTCACCCAGATGGCCCACGACCGGCCCTGCAGTCCGGCGAGCACGAGCAAGACCGCGGCCAGCCCGATCAGGTAGGTCAGCGATATCGCGGTCAGCCCGCCGCCGACCGCACCGACCACCGGCAGCGCCAGCAGCACCACGATCGCTTCCAGGACCAGCGTGCCGGCCATCACCCCGCGAAAGCCCCGCCACGGGTCCGCCGGCCTGGCGTCCGGCTGGTCGGTCATTGGGGATCCCGGCCGAACAGGGTGCGCGCCGCGCCGGCGGTGACCACCGAGCCGGTGATGACGACGCCGGTGCCGGCGTGCCCCTCTCCTTCGGCGGCGTCGTCGACCAGTGCCGTCGCGGCCTCGACCGCGTCGCGCAACGTCTCGGCGGTGATCACCCGATCCGGCCCGAATCGCTCCTCGGCCAGCAGCGCCAGCGACTCGATGTCCAAGGCCCGCGGCGACCCGTTATGGGTCACCACCACCGCCGCCAGCACCGGCTCCAGCGCGGCCAGGATGCCGCCCGCGTCTTTGTCGGCCAGCACGCTGACCACTCCGACCAGGTAGCGAAAGTCGAATTCCTCGGCCAGCGCCTGGGCCAGCGCACTCGCCCCGGCCGGATTGTGCGCGGCGTCGACGAACACCGTCGGCGAGCTACGCAGCCGTTCCAGCCGGCCTGGGCTGGTGGCGGCGGCGAATCCCGAGCGCACCGCGTCGACGTCGAGCTGACGCTGCGCGCCGGCGCCGAAGAACGCCTCGACCGCCGCAAGCGCGATGACCGCGTTGTGCGCCTGGTGCTCGCCGTGCAGCGGCAGGTAGATGTCGGAATACACCCCGCCGAGGCCCTGCAGCTGCAGCAGCTGTCCCCCGACGGCGACCTGCCGGTCCAGGACTGCGAACTCCGAATCCTCCCGGGCCACCGCGGCGTCGGAACGCACCGCTTGCGTCAGCAGCACTTCCATTGCCTCAGCTGTCTGACGGGCGATCACTGCGACGGTCTCGGGTGCTTCCGCGCCGGCTTTGGTGATGATGCCGGCCTTCTCGCCGGCGATTCCGGCGATGTCGTCGCCGAGGTACTCGACGTGGTCGACGCTGACCGGAGTGACGACTGCGACCGGCGCATTGACGACGTTGGTGGCGTCCCACCGGCCACCCAAGCCGACCTCGACCACGGCAACGTCGACCGGCGCATCGGCGAACGCGGCGAACGCCATCGCGGTGAGCACCTCGAACTTGCTCATCGCGGGCCCACCGGCTGACTGCGATTGATCGTCCACCATCTGAACGAACGGTTCGAGCTCGGTGTAGGTGGCCACGTACTGGGCCGGGCTGATCGGACGGCCGTCGATGGCGATCCGCTCGACCGCGGACTGCAGGTGCGGGCTGGTGGTGCGCCCGGTGCGGCGGTGCAGCGCGGTCAGCAGCGCGTCCACCATCCGCGCCACCGAGGTTTTGCCGTTGGTGCCGGCGATGTGGATCGAGGGATACGTGCGTTGAGGTGAGCCGAGCAAGTCCATCAATGCGCTGATTCGGGTGAGGCTGGGCTCGATGCGGGTCTCGGGCCAGCGCTGGTCGAGCAGATGCTCGACCTGCAGCAGCGACGCGACCTCGTCCGGGGTGGGAACGGCCGGTGCATTCACATCGTGGCCAGTCGCCCGGTGATGCGGTCCACTTCGTCGCGAGCCACTTGTTGGCGGGCACGGATCTTGTCGACGACGGCCGGCGGCGCCTTGGCCAGGAAAGCGTCGTTGGTCAGCTTGCCGCTGGTGCCGGCCAACTCTTTGTGGGCGGCGGCGAGATCCTTTTCCAGCCGCCGGCGTTCGGCGGCGACGTCGATCGCCCCCGAGGTGTCCAGTTCGACGACGACAGTGCTGCCCGGGTCCATACCCACCCTGACTTCCACCGACGCCGACGGGCTGAACTGCGGCCCGGGCTCAGTCAACCACGCCAGCGAGTGGACAGCCGCGACGTGGCCGTTGTCGTAGCCCAACGCGTCGAGCCCCGCCATCCGGGCCGGCACCTTCTGCCGGTCGCCCAGGCCTTGGTCGCTGCGGAACCGCCGCACCTCGGTCACCAGTTTCTGGATTCCCCTGATTCGTTGCGTCGCAATCGGATCCGAGTCGGCGCCGGACGGCTGGGGCCAGTCGGCCAGCACCAGCGATTCCGCACCGGTCAGGGCCCGCCACAGCACCTCGGTGATGAACGGCATCACCGGGTGCAGCAGCCGCAGCAGCGTATCGAGCACGGCCGCGAGCACGGCAGTGGTCTGAGACAAGCCGCGGGTCAGCTGGGTTTTGGCCAGCTCGACATACCAGTCGCAGAACTCGTCCCAGGTGAAGTGGTAGAGCGCCTCGCAGGCCCGGCTGAATTCGTAACCGTTGAGGGCCGAATCAGTCTCGGCGCGAACCTCTTCCAGTCGGCCGAGGATCCAGCGGTCGGCGTCGGTCAACTGGTCCGGTTCTGGCAGCGGCGCTGGTTGTGCACCGTTGAGCAAGGCGAATCGGGTGGCGTTGAACAGCTTGGTGCCGAAGTTGCGGGAGGCCCGGACATGATCCTCGCCGAGACTGAGATCCCCGCCCGGGCTGGCTCCGCGCGCCAACGTGAAGCGCAGCGCGTCCGCACCGTATTTGTCCACCCAGTCCAACGGGTCGATGCCGTTGCCCCGGGTCTTACTCATCTTTCGACCGAATTCGTCGCGGATGAGCCCGTGCAGGAACACGTCGGTGAACGGCACCTGCGGGCCGCGGCGCCCGTCGAGGGTGATCACCGCGTCGTCGCCGACGAAGGTCCCGAACATCATCATCCTGGCTACCCAGAAGAACAGAATGTCGTAGCCGGTGACCAGAACGCTTGTCGGATAGAACCTTTCCAGCTCGGGGGTGCGCTCGGGCCAACCCATCGTGGAGAACGGCCACAGCGCCGAAGAGAACCAGGTGTCAAGCACATCGGGGTCCTGCTCCCACCCTGGCGGCGGGGTGTCGTCCGGGCCGACGCAGACCTGTTCACCGTCCGGGCCGTGCCAGACCGGGATGCGGTGGCCCCACCACAGCTGCCGGGAGATGCACCAGTCGTGCATATCGTCGACCCAGCCGAACCAGCGCGGCTCCAGGCTGGCCGGATGAATCACGGTGTCGCCGTTGCGTACCGCATCGCCGGCGGCCTTGGCCAACGACTCCACCCTGACCCACCACTGCAGCGACAGCCGCGGCTCGATCGGCTCACCGGTGCGGTCGGAGTGCCCGACGCTGTGCAGGTAGGGCCGCTTTTCGGCCACGATGCGGCCTTGAGCTGCCAGCGCCTCGCGCACCGCGACTCGGGCTTCGAAGCGGTCCAGGCCGTCGAATGACGTTGCCGTGCCGGCAATTCGACCTTTGACGTCCATGATCGACGGCATCGCCAACCGGTGACGCATGCCGATCTCGAAGTCGTTCGGATCGTGAGCGGGCGTGACTTTCACCGCGCCGGTGCCGAATTCGGGATCCACATGCTCATCGGCGACGATGACGAGCCGGCGCTCGACGAACGGATGGGCCAGTTCGGTCCCGACCAGTTGGCGGTAGCGCTCGTCGTCGGGGTGCACCGCGATCGCGGTGTCACCGAGCATCGTCTCCAATCGGGTGGTGGCGACCACGATGTGCGGCTCGGAGTCGTCGAGTGAACCATATCGGAACGAAACCAATTCGCCTTCCACGTCTTCGTAGCGGACCTCGAGGTCGGAGATCGCGGTCTGCAGCACCGGTGACCAGTTGACCAACCGCTCAGCCTGGTAGATCAGTCCGGCGTCATAAAGCCGTTTGAAGATGGTGCGCACCGCCCTGGACAGGCCCTCGTCCATGGTGAACCGATCGCGGCTCCAGTCGACGCTGTCACCGAGCCGACGCATCTGGCCGCCGATCGACCCACCGGAGTTGTGCTTCCACTCCCACACCTGCGCGACGAACTGATCGCGGCCCAGGTCCTCTTTCGTCCTGCCCTGCGCTGCGAGTTGTTTTTCCACCACGCTCTGAGTCGCGATGCCGGCGTGGTCCATGCCGGGCAGCCACAGCACTTCGTAGCCTTGCATGCGCTTACGTCGGGCCAGGGCGTCCATCAAGCTGTGCTCCAGGGCATGGCCCATGTGCAGGTCGCCGGTGACATTCGGGGGTGGCAGCACCATGGAAAAAGCCGGCTTGGTGCTGGCCGGGTCGGCAGTGAAGTAACCGGCGTCCAGCCAACCCTGATAGATGGCGCCCTCGACGGCGCCCGGCTCCCACGATCTGGGCAGCGGTTCGGCCCCTGGACTGGCGGCGGGCTCCGGGCTGGCGGTCACCGCACAATTCTAGGAAGCCGACCTGCGGCGCGCGAAGGCGCCTGATCCGCCCGCGTCAAGGAGTCAAGGAATAGTCAACACCTGGCCGGGATGAATCAGGTCGGGGTTGGAGATGCCGCTCGCGTCGGCGATTGCCTGGTATCTCGTGCCGTCGCCGTAGAAACGCTCCGCGATCGCCCACAAGGTGTCTCCGGATTCCACGGTGTAGGTGCGGGTCGTGGGTTCGGGTGCCGGCTCGGGCTCACCCGGCGGCTCAGGCGCCGGCACCGACTCGTCCGGCGCGGTGGTCACCTCCGGCTCTTCAATTGCCTGTTCAGCAGGCTGGGCAGCCGCAGATTCAGGCGCGGGGGGCGGTGGAGCGTCAGTCTCGGTCTTGGTTGACCATGCCGCTCCGCCGGCGGCATACAGCACCAGGTTGCGGTCGTCCTGCAGAACAAGCCGGACGTCTTTCTTGCCCTTGGTGTTGGTTGCCCACACCGGTTTGTCGGCGGTGTATACGACGAAGTTGCCATCACGCTGAACCTCCGCGCGCACCACGTCCTGGCCATTCGTTCCGGTAGCCCACAGGGCCTTCCCCCGCGACGCGAGTACCAAGTTGCCGTCGTCTTGCAACGTCAATGTGTAGGCCCCGTTGCTCGAAGTGAGCGACTCTCCCCTCACCAGCTTCTGTCCTTCGGTAAGTGTGTCTCCCACGGCTCTTCCCTTCTGGTCGGTGCCACCCGGCCGGACCTCGACCGGCATTGCAGCGCGATTGATTACTTCTTTCCGCCGAGCAGTCCGCCGAGGATGTCACCGGCCTTGCTGCCCAGTGCCTTTCCGAGAACTTTGCCCAACGAGTTATCGGCCCCGCCGCCGGACATTCCACCAAGGATGCTGCCCAACACCTCGTCGAGCGCACCGCCGGCTGTCTTGTCCTGTGTCGGGGCCGGCGACTTCTGTTGTGTCAGTTGCTTGCCTATATAGGCCAACACGATTGGCGTCAGGATCGGCAGCAGCCTTCGAATCAGGTCGCTATCGCCGGCCCCGGCACGCGATAGCGCTGCGGCGACCTGACTGGTGTCAGTACTTCCGAAGATCCTCGCGATCGCCTGCTGTCCGTCGGCATGGTTCACCCGGTCGATGCCGCCACCTGAATCGAGCAGGCCTCGGGCTGCGTGATCATCGGCCGCCGACTCGATAGCCGACGCGTGATCGGGATCTTGGGCGTTCTGACGCAGGCCGCCAACCAACACCGGCACCAGCTGCTGAACCGCGCTGTCCACCGTGCTTTCACCGACGCCGAGCTGGCTTGCAATGTCTGCTGTGGGTATCTGAGCGAAGAGATCTTCAAGGTCGGCCATCGTCCGTTCACCGTCAATGCTGATTTGCCGCGAAGTTGTCCTGAAGACGATGTCGACCCTAGTCCTCCCGGTCTCGATTGAAAACGGTTCGGCCCAGTCGGTTCAGTTCAACCGTACGGTCTCCAAGGACACTCCGGCGGCCGGCAGCCGGGCAAGCAAAGCGTCGCCCATCGCGCTGGCGGGAGTCAGCACGCCGCGCAAGTCGGACAGTTTGTCACGATCGAGCGCCAGCGCCAGGCCGCTTTCGCCCAACAACACGGAGGTCGCCTTGTATCCCGGATCGCCTTGCTGCGCAAAGCGCATCAAGTAACGGCTGCCCAGTGTGGTGGTGGTGTAAGTCTCAACCTGGTAGTAGCCCTTCTCGCGCTTGCTTTCGCTGGGGCCGGTGCCGGCTTTGGGCAGCACCCGCTCCACCAGCCGACGCGGCAGCAACCGGAAATAGCGGCTGCCCAATCCGAAGGTCGTGTTCGCCACCCCGGTGAAGATGGCCGACGTTGCCGGCGCGGTGAACGAGGATCCTACGCTCATGTGTTCTGCGTAGCGGAACTGCCGGCCGTACGCCCAGTCCAGTAACGCGTTGCTGCGCCGCACAATTCGGGTGTTGTACGGTCCCATCACGAAGCCCGCGGTCCAGGTGCCGTCCAGTTCCGGCGCAATGTTCCGGCCCCGGCGCCAGGGCAGGTCGGGCTGCGGACCCAACTCCGGTTCGGCGCCACGGTCGGGGCTCAGCGTGTACGGGTCGGCGATCTGGCGCCGCGCATCCGGGTCGCTGGAAGCGGTGTGCAACATTTCGACTCCGGACGCGATGGTGCCGCCGGAAAATCCGCCGGAGAACCGGCGCAGGACGAAGTCGGTGTCGCCGAGCTCCCCGGTGCCGTCTTCGGCGGTCCGGCGGTATAGGGAGTACACGCTGAGATCGGAAGGGATCGAGTCGAATCCGCAGGAGTTCACGATCCGGGCGCCGGTGTCGGCGGCTTGCTTGTGGTGCAGGTCAATACAGTTACGCACGAACATCGCCTCCCCGGTCAGGTCGGCGTAGTCGGTGCCCGCCGCCGCGCAGGCCGCGACCAGGGGCAGACCGTAGCGCGTGTAGGGGCCGACGGTGGTGATGACAACCTGAGTCTTGGCGGCCATGTCGTCCAGCGTCGACGGGGTTGAGGCATCGGCGACCAGGACCGGCCAGGACTGCGCCGTGTCTCCCAACGTGTCCCGCACCGCGCGCAGGCGATCGGCTGACCGGCCGGCCAGCGCGATCCGGGCGCCGCTGCCGCAGTGTGCCAGGTACTCGGCGGTCAGCTTCCCCACGAAGCCGGTCGCTCCGTAGACGACGATGTCGTATTCGCGCGATGTGCTCACCGCCGTGACGGTACTCCGAGGACTTCGGGCAGTTCGCAGGGCTGGCCCAGCACGTGTTCGCTCAAGAACGCGACGACCACCTGATACCAGAGCTTGGTGTGCTGCGGCGTAACCACCCAATGGTGTTCGGAGGGAAAGGAGAGGAAACGGTGCGGGGTGGCGCCGTGTTCATCGGCCGGCAGTCCCGACGCCGAAAGCAGCTCGTACCAGAGCCGCAGACTCTCGCCGATCGGCACTCGGTAGTCCTTGTCACCGTGGATGACCAGCATCGGTGTTCTTATCTGTTCGACGAACCGATGTGGCGAGTGCGCGGCCACCATGTGCGGTGTCAACTCGCGGCGCCAGTAGAAGGCCATGTCGGTGGTGGGCACGAATTGGTCCAGCGCCCACAGGCCGGCGTGGCTGACTATGGCGGCGAACCGATCAGTGTGGCCGGCGACCCAGTTGGCCAGGTAACCACCGAACGAGCCGCCCATCGCCGCGGTTCGGGTCGCGTCGACCCGAGGGTGTGCACACGCGGCATCGGTGGCGGTCATCAGGTCGTCGAACGGCGGTCCGCCCCACTCGCCCCAGCCCCGCTGGATGAAGGCTTGCCCGTAGCCGGTGGACAGCGCCGGGTCTGGCAGCAGTACCGCGTATCCCCTGGCGGCCAGCAGCCACGGGTTCCACCGCCATGACCAGCTGTTCCAGCTGCCCAGCGGTCCGCCGTGCATCCACAGCAGCAGCGGAGCCGGTTCGGTCTGCTCGGGCAGCACCAGCCACGACCGCACCGCCGTGCCGTCGGGCACGGTCGCCGTGACGTCGGTCAGGGTTCCGGGCAGCGCCGGCATTTCGATACAGGGCAGCACCGTGACGGCACCGTCTGCGCCGATGCGGACCGGGTGCGGCGGGTTGCGGTAGGAACTGCGCAACGCGTACACCACCCCCTCGCCGCCGGTGACCACATCGGTGTAGGCGAAATCGTCGTCGGTGAGCTGGCGGACGGTCGACGTGGCGACGTCGACCACGAACACCGGCACCCGGCCGGCCTGGTCCGCGGTGACGATCAGCGACGTGCCGTCACTCGACCAGATCGCCGTGGCCGGCCAGCGGTCCCAGTGCGGCGCCACGATGCTGGGCTTCGCACCGAATCGCTGCACCTGCAGCGTCCGTCGGGGGGCCCGGTCGGATGTCGAGGTGGACTCGCGGGTGAAGGCGACGGCCGATCCGTCCGGAGAGATCGCCGGGTTTTCGAGGTCCGCACCGGGGTCGTCGGCGACGATGTCGCGGTCTCCGGAAGTCAGGTCGACGCGCAGCAGCACCGAGCGCTGGACCGGCCCCGGGCCGGCGACCGGCCAGGTCGTCACCAGGAACCGGCCGTCGGCGCTGATGTCGAAGGAGGCGTCGCGCAGCGCCCGGCCGGGCTGCGGGGTCAGAACACGCGGTCCTTCCACGTCCAGCAGATGCGGTTCCTCCGGACCCAGGTCGCTGTCCCAGTAGCGCACCGGGTAACCGGTGTGCAGTATGGCCGTGATCTTCCCAGCCGAGCGCAGCTCGCGCAGCCGCCGCTCGTCGTCGAGGTCGCGTGCCGACGACAGCAGCGGTGCCACTACGACGGTGATCTCGGCGCCGCGGGCGGTGCGCACCGCGGTGACGCCGCCGGGCAGGCTCAAAACCTCGATCGCCTCGCCGCCGCCGGCCGGCAGTCGCCACAGCGCGGCAGGGGGCTTATCGATTGCCGGGCCGGCCGAACCGGTGGGCGGTCGCGCCGAGATGAACAGTAGGTCGCCGTCGGCGTCGAACGCCGGTTCCGAGTCGCCGTGGGCGCTACGGGTCAGTCGACGCGCGGGTGAGCGTCCGGCGGGATCGAGTTCCCAGATGGCGTTGACATAGCTACTGGCGTCGGGGCTGAGTTCGGCGATCGTCGTGACCAGCCGCGTTCCGTCGGCGGAGAGCGCCAGGCCGCTGACCCGGGGCAGGGCGAGGTAGTCGTCGAGGTCGTGGAACGCGGTGCCGGTCATATGTCGTTTCCTAACACCGCCGTTTCAAAGAGTTGACGGCGGCGCCGGGCTGGCCGTCGTTCAGCCCGGGCGCCGCCGTCAACGCGAAGTCGGTCAGCCGCGCCGACCGCAGACCGGCCAGGCGCCGATGCCCTGAGAGTGCAGGACGTTCTCCGCCACCCGGATCTGCTCTTCCCGGCTGGCGCCGTTGGCAGAACCCGAGCCGCCGTTGGCGCGCCAGGTGCTCGCCGTGAACTGCAGACCGCCGGAGAAACCATTCCCGGTGCTGATGCCCCAGTTGCCGCCGGACTCGCATTGTGCGATCGCGTCCCAGTTGACGCTGTAGGCCTTGGCGACGGGCTTCAACGCTGCCTCGAGGGGAGTGTCCACCGGAGCAGGGTCGGCCGGCGGAGCCACGTCGGGCGCATCACCGAAGGGGGCAGCCGGCGGGGCGTCGTCCGCTGGGGGCGCACCCTGGTCCGGCAGGCCGGCCGAAGCGTCGTCGCCGAGGGGCAGGCCCTCGTCCGGTAGGCCGGCTGGAACATCGTCGGCCGGTGGCGCCTGGTCGAATGCTGCGTCCTCTAGCGGCGGAGCGGCCGGGGGCGCATCCGGCCCTGGGTCATCTGCCGGTGCAGCAGCGGCGGATGGGTTCGCATCGAGCTTGACGTCGTCGGCGTGGCCAACACCAGTCGGCAGCAGAAAGATGCCGGCGATGGCCGCCACGCTGAGCGTCTTGCGGACGTTCTTCAATCTCGTTCCTTTCGCGCAGCGCGCGCCAAAGCAAACCCACCTCGGGTGGGCGGTGTCCCGGTCAGGCCGGGTTGCAGCTTCGGATGTGCCGTCTCGTTCGGGCACCACAGCGGAGGCGACCTGCCTGGCGGGCGAATGCCCGCTGACTGCATACGGCTTGTGCCGACCGCAGTCCCGCTCGCACGCGGGTCCGTGGATTCGATTTTCGTTTGCCCGTTTCGGGCCGACTCGGACCGTACGAGACCCATTCGCTTTCGTCATCTCGAGAAAAATGCCGATCTAGATTTGATAACGCTGGGAAAATGCGGCTGGTGAATGTGCGGCGCTCCAGGTCACGCCGTGATTTTCGATTCGATCTACATGTGTCAAATAGACATCGAACTCGTGACTCAAATCACCCACAAATTGTGAAGTGGCGCACACGTTTGCGGAATTTAATTAGCAGCCTTGCGCTGGCGATAGCCAGCCTGACCGGTGCCCGAGTCACCACCGATCGCGGGGCGCCGAGTCAAAAAAGTTGTGTCGCAGCCGCTTACATTACCCTCAGCTCTACGTTATGCTGCGGCTCGATAAGACTTCCCGCAAGCTACTTCTTCACCGAAACGACTGCACCACAACGTTTTTGAGCTATCGCAAGCAGCGACGGGGCCGGTGCGTGTGACACGGAAAAGCGCAGAAGCGACCAGCCCACCAATTTTGTGTTCGTTGCTGTCAAATGTTTTCACAGGCGCTCAAGATGTGAATTTACTGTCGTCGCAACAGATACGCCGAGTGATGAACTCCGAAGAATGCCATTATCGCCTTATGCTGTGCAATTCCTCGCGGACGATACCGAGATGATAATCACTCGAGTCCGAGATGTAATCCACCGACGTCGACAGCATTGCCGGACAGAGGCACAGCCTGCAGTCCCGGTGTGTTAGCTACGCGGTGTGCCGACGGCGACAGCTCGCGGGGCGAGCGGTCAGCGGACAGCCGCGGCCAACGCGCCCAAGTCGGTGGGCGTATTGACGTTGGCCAGCGACTGGCAGTCGGGCAGCACGATGCGTTGCGTGTCAACGGTATTCACCAGAGCACGCATCGCGCGTTCGCCGGTGGCCACCAGGGCATCGATCTGTTCGGCCAAGGTGGTCCGGTAAACCCCGGCCAAGAAGTGATCCCGGCCGTCCCACGGCAACACCACGTCAGCGTCGACCTCGACAGCCAGCCCAGCCAATTGGTCGATGAAGTCTTCGGCGAGAAACGGCATGTCCACCGCGCAGACGAAGGCCCGCGTGGCCCCGCCTTGAGCGGCCGCACGCAAGCCGTTACCGGTCGCCGGCAACGGGCCGAGCCCACGCACCTTGTCACGCACCACCGTCGCCGGCAGCGCAGGCAATCGCTGGCCCGGTGCAGCAATCACGTACACCTGCTGGCAGCGCCGGCTGACGACGTCAACGACATGCTCGACCATGGTCGTCGCCCCGCCGCCCAGGCCGCCGCCAGCCGAGCTGGCGGCACTGAGCTGCGCGGGCACCGGCAAGGTCGCCTTGTCCCGGCCCATCCGCCGCGAGGTGCCCCCGGCAAGCACGACTCCCGCCAGGCTGCCTGGCGTCAGCGCGGCCACGCTAGGAAACGGTCCAGGTGTCGCGTCCGCGCAGCAGCGACTGCAGCGCGGGGCGGTCGCACGGGACGGTCTGGCCGGCGGTGCGGACCTGTGTCCGGGCGGCGTCGTCATAGGTGGGCCGGGTGACCTGACGGAAGACGCCCATCACCGTGTGCTCGAGATTCTGGTCGGAGAGCCGGGACAGCGCAAAGGCGTAGGCCGGGTCGACGGTGTGCGCATCGTGCACCACGATGTCGGTGACGCTGACGTCGGCCGCCTTCGCCACCTCCAGGCCGAAGCCGGACCGCACCACGCAGTAGTCGTCGTTGGCGCCGAAGATGATCGGCTCGCCGTGGCGGACGTTGATCACGCGGTCCTGGGCGCCCTCTTTGCGCAATGCGTCGAACGATCCGTCGTTGAAGATCGGGCAGTCCTGCAGGATCTCGACCAGCGCGGCGCCGCGGTGCGATGCGGCGGCCCGCAGCACCTCCGAAAGCCCTTTGCGATCGGAGTCCAGCGCACGACCGACGAAGCTGGCCTCGGCGCCCAACGCCATCGACACCGGGTTGAACGGGTGGTCGAGCGAACCCATCGGCGTCGACTTGGTGACCTTGCCGACTTCGGAGGTCGGCGAATACTGGCCCTTGGTCAACCCGTAGATGCGGTTGTTGAACAACAGAATCGTCAGGTTGACGTTGCGGCGCAGCGCGTGGATCAGGTGGTTGCCACCGATCGACAGGGCGTCGCCGTCCCCGGTGACGACCCACACCGACAGATCGTCACGTGCCAGCGCCAGCCCGGTCGCGATGGCCGGGGCGCGCCCGTGAATGGAGTGCAGGCCGTACGTTTCCAGGTAGTACGGGAACCGGCTGGAGCAGCCGATCCCGCTGACGAAGACGATGTTCTCGCGGCGCAACCCGAGTTCGGGCAGAAAGTTGCGAATGGTGTTGAGGATGACGTAGTCGCCACATCCGGGGCACCAGCGCACCTCTTGATCGGAGGTGAAGTCTTTGCCTTTCTGCGGTTGCTCGGTGGTGGGCACACCGGCGTTCTTCGTCAAGCCCGGCGTCACACCGAGGTCTGCGCCCACCAGCTCACCCATTGTCTGCGTCATCGGTCAACTCCCGCTCCGACCGTGGCCGCGCCCAGTCGGGCGACCATCGTCTTGTCCTGTTCGATCTCGGCCAGTGTTCCGCCCAGCGCGGCGCGGATGACGCGCCCGATCTCGTCGGCCAGAAACGCGACACCCTGAACCTTGGTGACCGACTGCACGTCGACCAGGTACTGCCCGCGCAGAAGCAGCGCCAGTTGACCCATGTTCATCTCCGGCGCCACCACCATCCGGTAGCGCCGCAGGATGTCGCCCAGATTGGCCGGGAACGGGCGCAGGTGCCGCAGGTGCGCGTGGGCGACCTTGGTGCCCCGGCGGCGCGCCTGCCGGCAGGCTTCGCCGATCGGGCCGTAGGAGCTGCCCCACCCGATCAGCAGCAACTCGGCGTCGCCGCTCGGATCGTCGACCTCCAGGTCCGGAACGCGGATGCCGTCCACCTTGGCCTGCCGCAGCCGAACCATCAGGTCGTGGTTGGCCGGGTCGTAGGAGATGTCCCCCGATCCGTTGGCCGACTCCAGCCCGCCGATGCGGTGCTCCAGACCGGGGGTGCCGGGGATGGCGAACTGGCGGGCCAGGGTTTCGGGGTCGCGGGCATACGGTTGGAACGGCTCGCCGGGCTTCGCGAAGACGTGCTGGATCGGTTCCATGGTGTCGACATCGGGGATCCGCCATGGCTCGGATCCGTTGGCGATCGCACCGTCGGACAACACGATTACCGGCGTATGGTACGACAGCGCGATGCGCGCCGCCTCCACCGCGGTGTCGAAGCAGTCCGAGGGTGAGCGCGGAGCCAGTACCGCCAGCGGCGATTCGCCGTTGCGGCCGTAGAGGGCCTGCAGCAGGTCGGCCTGCTCGGTCTTGGTGGGCAGGCCGGTCGACGGGCCTCCGCGCTGCACGTCGATGATCAGCAGCGGCAGTTCGGTCATCACCGCCAGACCGATCGCCTCGGCTTTCAGGGATAGGCCCGGACCGGAGGTGCTGGTGACGCCGAGTGCACCACCGTAGGCGGCACCGATGGCCGCGCCGATGCCGGCGATTTCGTCCTCGGCCTGAAACGTCAGGACGTTGAAGTGCTTGTGTTTGCTCAGCTCATGCAGGATGTCGGAGGCCGGGGTGATCGGGTAGCTGCCCAGCACCACCTGGATGCCGGCGAGCTGGCCGGCGGTGACGATGCCGTAGGCCAGCGCGGTGTTGCCGGAGATCTGTCGGTACTCGCCGGCCGGCAGCTTTGCCGGGGAAACTTCATAGGTGGTGCCGAAAGCTTCAGTGGTCTCGCCGTAGTTCCAGCCCGCCTTGAGGGCCAGCACATTGGCCTCGGCGATGTCGGGCTTGCGAGCGAACTTCTCCCGGATGAACGTTTCGCTGGTCTCGATCGGACGTCCGTACATCCACGACAACAGCCCCAACGCGAACATGTTCTTCGCACGTTGGCCGTCTTTCTTCGTCGCGCCGATCGCCTCGACGGCGCCCAGCGTCAGCGTGGTCATCGCGATCGGGTGGACGACGTACTCCGAGAGCTCGCCGTTGTCCAGCGGGTTGTCCTGATAGCCCACTTTGGCGAGACTGCGCTTCGTGAACTCGTCAGAGTTGGCGATCACCATTCCGCCGCGCGGCAGGTCGCCGATGTTGGCCTTGAGCGCCGCGGGGTTCATGGCCACCAGCACGTCGGGCCGGTCGCCGGCGGTCAGCACGTCGTGATCGGCGATCTGGATCTGGAAAGAGGAGACGCCGGGCAAGGTTCCGGCGGGAGCCCGGATCTCGGCCGGGAAGTTGGGTTGGGTGGCGAGGTCGTTGCCGAAGAGGGCCGCTTCTGAAGTGAATCGGTCTCCGGTGAGCTGCATGCCGTCCCCGGAGTCCCCGGCGAAGCGGATGACGACGTTTTCCAGCTGCTGTCGGTCGAACGACGCCGTGCCGGCGCTATGAGTTTTCGGCTCGGCCCCGTTGCCGTTGAGCGCCACTATTTCGCCTTTCGTCACCGTCGTCAGACGGTGCATCTCGTCGCGGCCATCCTGCCGCACCGGTTACGTGTGGGCACCTGCCCCGACTTCACGTCACTCGTAGTGCCGATTATGGCACTGCTCTTAGGCAATCCGTGACGGCAACTCGCGCGAACCTGCCACCGACTTGCCACCATACGCCGAGGTCAGACTCGCGTCGTTTGCGACCGTCAGACGAAAATGTGGTATTCGTCACTGTCGCGCATACCGCGAAGTCTAAGAAGCGCGGTACCGATGGGTAACATTTGCTAGCGGGTCTCGGCGGTGCTTCCCAGCGCCGGCTGCGCCACCGGCTCGACCGGGTCCGCCGACGAACGGACGGTGCCGCTGTCGGCGGTCTCCGGCATCGCGATCAGGTAGAGCAGGAAACCGGCGGCGGCCAGCGCACCTAAAGACATGAATGCCACGTTGTACCCGGCCGCCAGGACGACCCGGCCGGCGATGATGTTCGACAGTGCAGCACCGACCCCCCATGCGGTGATGATGGCGCTCAGGCTCACGTTGTAGCGGCCGGTTCCCTGCGTGACGTCGCGAACGACCAGTGGGAACAGCGCGCCGAAGATACCGGCGCCGATCCCGTCGAGCAGTTGCACAGCGACCAGCCAGTATGGATTTTCCGAGCAGGTGTAGAGGAAGCCGCGAGCGGTGAGCACCGCGAAGGCGACCAGGAAGATGGGCTTGCGCCCCCACACGTCGGCCTTTGAGCCGACAAGGTAGGCGACCCCCACCATCACCAGCTGCGCCCCGGCGATGCAGGTCGCCATCATGGCGGTGCCGACTTCTTTGTTCTGTAATGCCAGCACCTGTCCTACCAGGGGCAGCATGGCCGCGTTGGCGAAGTGAAAGGTCACCATGGCGGCGGCGAAGATCAGCAAGCGGCGGTTGTGCAGCAGCACCGAGAAGCGGGAGGGCCCACGATGCGAATCGCCGGCGATGGTGTCCAAGCCGCGCGCCACGTCGTGGTCGATCGCCTCGGGCGGTATCCGCAGCGCCGCCACGACGCTGAGCACTGCCATCGCGGCGAGCACCCAGAACACCACGACCGGACCGAAGAAGTACGCCAGGGCGGCGGTGACGACGGCGGCCGACGCATTGCCGGCGTGGTTGAACGACTCGTTGCGTCCGATCCGCTTGGCCAGCGCCCGCGGCCCGACGGCGCCTAGGGTGATCGCCGCCAACGCCGGGGTGAAGACCGAGCCGGCGACGCCGGTGACGATCTGCAGGATCGAGATCGAGTAGAACCCCGGGAACAGCGGCATGGCCAGGGCGCCGGCGGTGACGGACACCGCGCCGGCGACGACCAGCGCCCGCTTCGCCGTGGTGCGGTCCACCCAGGCACCGACGGGTGTCTGAGCCGCGATCGCGGCGATGCTG
The DNA here is from genome assembly GCA_963767765.1 of uncultured Actinomycetota bacterium. Taxonomy (GTDB): domain Bacteria; phylum Actinomycetota; class Actinomycetes; order Mycobacteriales; family Mycobacteriaceae; genus Mycobacterium. Next base: position 77,690 of record CAVYEX010000006.1, read on the forward strand.
CCGACCGCCATGACGAACCCAATGGAGGCCTGATCCCAGTGATGGGTCAGCAGCAGGTAGATCGAAAGATATGGGCCCAGGCCGTCACGAACATCGGCCACCGAAAAGTTCAGCAGGTCCAGTGCGTGCGCCGCGCGCCGCCGAATTGGAGCAGCGGCGCCGTCCCGCCCCACAGTCACCCCGTTGCTGAACAGGCAGCGCGACGAACGTTAGGCACTCTTGTCGCGGCGCTCGGCGCGCGACGGCTTACGCGGGACGATCGTCGGCAACACGTTGTCCTGCACGGTTTCCTTGGTGACGACGACCTTGGCGACGTCGTCGCGACTGGGGATGTCGTACATCACCGGCAGCAGCACTTCTTCCATGATCGCGCGCAACCCACGGGCACCGGTGCCGCGGTGAATGGCTTGTTCGGCGATGGCTTCCAACGCGTCCTGGGTGAACTCCAGCTCGACGCCATCCATCTCGAACAGCCTGGTGTATTGCTTGACCAGGGCGTTCTTGGGCTCGGACAAGATTTTGACCAGCGACTCCATGTCCAGGTTGGTCACCGAGGCGACTACCGGCAACCGGCCGATGAACTCCGGAATGAGGCCGTATTTGATCAGGTCTTCGGGCATCACTTCGGCGAAGTGGTCGGTGGTGTCGATCTCGGCCTTGGAGCGCACCTCGGCTCCGAAGCCCAGGCCCCGCTTGCCGACCCGGTCGGAGACGATCTTCTCCAACCCGGCGAACGCGCCGGCGACGATGAACAACACGTTCGTGGTGTCGATCTGGATGAACTCCTGGTGCGGGTGCTTGCGGCCGCCCTGCGGGGGAACCGACGCCTGGGTGCCCTCGAGGATTTTCAACAGCGCCTGCTGCACACCTTCACCGGAGACGTCGCGGGTGATGGACGGGTTCTCGCTCTTGCGGGCGATCTTGTCGACCTCGTCGATGTAGATGATGCCGGTTTCGGCGCGCTTGACGTCGTAGTCGGCGGCCTGGATCAGCTTGAGCAGAATGTTCTCGACGTCTTCGCCGACGTAGCCGGCCTCGGTCAGCGCGGTGGCGTCGGCGATCGCGAACGGCACATTGAGCATCTTGGCCAGCGTCTGCGCCAGGTATGTCTTGCCGCAGCCGGTGGGTCCGAGCATCAATATGTTGGATTTGGTCAGCTCGACGGGCTCCCCGGACCGCGAATCCCGGCTCTTCTCGCCGGCCTGGATGCGCTTGTAGTGGTTGTACACCGCCACAGCCAGCGTCCGCTTGGCAGTGTCCTGGCCGATGACGTAGCCCTCGAGGAAGTCGCGGATCTCGGCGGGTTTGGGCAGTTCGTCGAGTTTGACGTCGTCGGCGTCGGCAAGTTCCTCTTCGATGATCTCGTTGCACAGGTCGATGCACTCATCGCAGATGTAGACGCCCGGGCCCGCGATCAGCTTTTTGACCTGTTTCTGACTCTTCCCGCAAAACGAGCACTTCAGCAGGTCACCGCCGTCTCCAATGCGCGCCATGGTGCGAAAGCCCCTACTTCCTGTGTCGCCGTTCGTGATGCCGTGCCGCACGTATTTCCCGACGCTACCCGCTTGTTCGGGCGACACGCGACCTATAAAGCTGAATCGCGTCGGTGGTATTTCGTGCAGGTCCGCTTGGGAGAAGATATCGCTTGACCGTCTCGCCGCTCGCCGGAACGCGCGACCGTGTCCCTGGCGTGTCGCGCCCGTTACTCGACCGAGAGGCCGAGTTGCCGGAAATACCGCGCCCCCACCCTACCGAGGCGCTGTGGATTTCGTGCCGGCCGACAATTCAGTGCTGGTCAGCGACGGCGGCCTGGCGACTGAGCAAGGCCCTTTTGCCGAGCCTGTAACCATCGCGACGACGAGGCCGAAAGTTGACAAGCAGTGCACGTTCGGCGCGGAGTCAGGCGGGTTGGGCCGACAGCTTGCGGTACTCCAGCACGGTGTCGATGATTCCGTAGTCTTTGGCTTCTTCCGCGGTCAGAATCTTGTCGCGGTCGGTGTCCTTGCGGATGATGTCGGCGGTCTTGCCGGTGTGGCGGGCCAGGGTGGTTTCCATCAGGGTGCGCATCCGCTCGATCTCGGCGGCCTGGATCTCCAGGTCGGAGAACTGTCCTTGGATCACGCCGGACAACGACGGCTGGTGGATCAGCATCCGCGCATTGGGCAGGGCCATGCGCTTGCCCGGCGTGCCGGCGGCCAGCAGCACCGCCGCCGCCGAGGCGGCCTGACCCAGGCACACCGTCTGGATGTCGGCGCGGACGTATTGCATGGTGTCGTAGATCGCCATCAGCGAGGTGAATCCGCCGCCCGGCGAGTTGATGTACATGGTGATGTCGCGGTCGGGGTCCAACGACTCCAGCACCAGCAGCTGGGCCATGATGTCGTTCGCCGACGCGTCGTCGACCTGGACGCCGAGGAAGATGATGCGTTCCTCGAACAGCTTGTTGTACGGGTTGGACTCTTTGACACCCCAGCTGGAGTGCTCGACGAAGGACGGCAGGATGTAGCGCGCCTGCGGCTGGATATCGGGATTCATGGCTTGACTCCGTTGAGATGGGCGCGGGTGATGATGTGGTCGACGAAGCCGTACTCCAGCGCCTCCTGGGCGGTGAACCAGCGGTCGCGGTCCGAGTCGGCCTCGATGCGTTCGATGGTTTGGCCGGTGAACTCGGCGTTGAGCCGGAACATCTCCTTCTTGATGACCGCGAACTGCTCCGCTTGAATCGCTATGTCGGCCGCGCTGCCGGTCACCCCGCCCAACGGCTGGTGCATCAGGATGCGCGCATGCGGCAGCGCGAAACGCTTGCCCTTGGCGCCCGCCGCCAGCAGGAACTCCCCCATCGACGCGGCCATGCCCATCGCATAGGTGGCGATGTCGCACGGCGCCAGCACCATGGTGTCGTAGACAGCCATCCCGGCGCTGATGGATCCGCCCGGCGAGTTGATGTACAGGTTGATGTCCTTCGCCGGGTCTTCGGCGGCGAGCAGCAGGATCTGCGCGCACAACCGGTTGGCGATGTCGTCGTCGACCTGAGAACCCAGGAAGATGATTCGCTCGGCGAGCAGACGCTCATAGACCGAGTCGATCAGGTTCAAACCCTGGGTACTTGAACGCATGTGAGTCGCACCGCTCACCGTGGGGCACCTGCTTCCATTTGCGCTGCTCCTCCTCATCGCTTTCGCTCTGCATCGTCGCCGGCGGCTCGTGTTGCTTCTCCACCGACACTAACCAACGCTCAAGTTCGTGCACTCCCTGAAGTGCACACGTTCGCTCACAGCTTCACTCCGTGTCGTCGTCCTCGAGTTCGTCGTCGTCCAGCTCCTCGGCGTCGAGTTCGTCGTCGTCCAGCTCCTCGGCGTCCAATTCAACGTCCAGTTCGTCGTCCAGTTCGTCTCCGGACCGATGACCGAAGAACTCGCTGGTGTCGATGACCTCTCCGGCGGTGTCGGTGACCGTGACCGCCTCGACCACTGCGGCGATGGTCCGGCCCCGCCGCACATCGGCGAACATGTTCGGCAACTGGTTGTTCTGCTGCAGGTAGGACAGCAGTTGCTGCGGCTCGATGCCGTACTGCCGTGACATCAGGACCAGTCGCTGGGTCAGGTCGTCCTGAGTGACCTGGATGTCGAGGTGATCGGCCAGGGCGTCCATCAGCAGCTGCGTCTTGACGGTCTTCTCGGCAGCGGTGCGCGCGTCGGCGTCGAACTCGGCACGCGACGAGCCCCGCTGGGCGAGCGTCTCGGCGAACCGGGCTTCGTCTTCCTCGAGCCCGTGCAGCGCGTTGTGCACGGTGTTGTCGGCCTGCGCCTTGACGATGGCCTCGGGTAGCGGTATCTCGATCTGCTCGAGCAGACTGTCCAACGTCGCGTTGCGGATCTTCTCCGCCTGCTGGATGCGCTTGGTGCGGCGCACCTGATCGACGAGATTGGCCCGCAACTCTTCGATGGTGTCGAACTCGCTTGCCAATTGGGCGAATTCGTCGTCGGGTTCGGGCAGTTCACGTTCCTTCACCGACTCGACGGTGACGGTGACCTCGGCCTCCTTGCCGGCGTGCGGTCCGGCCGCCAGGGTCGTGGTGAATACCCGTGACTCACCGGCGGACAGGCCGACGATCGCGTCGTCAAGACCTTCGACGAGCTGACCGGACCCGACTTCGTGGGACAGCCCTTTTGTGCTCGCCTCTGGCACCTCTGCTCCGTCGACGGTGGCGGACAAGTCGATCGAGACGAAGTCGCCCGCGGCGGCCGGTCGTTCGACCCCGGTCAGGGTGCCGAATCGGGCGCGCAATGACTGCAGTTCGGCGTCGATGTCGTCGTCGGTGATCTCCACCGGGTCCACGGTGACGGTCAGCTCACTCAACTCGGGCAAATCGATGTCGGGGCGCACGTCAACCTCGGCGGTGAAGACCAGCTCCTGGCCATACTGCTTCTTGGTCACCGCGATCTCGGGCTGGCCGAGCGGTCGCAAGTCCGACTGGGTCACCGCTTCGCCGTAGCGGCCGGGCAGCGCGTCGTTGACGACCTGATCAAGCATCGCCTCCCGGCCGATCCGCGCCTCGAGTAACTTTGCGGGCGCCTTGCCGGGGCGGAAACCCGGTAGTCGGACCTGCTTGGCCAGTTCCTTGTAAGCGCGGTCGAAGTCGGGTTCGAGCTCGTTGAACGGCACTTCGACGTTGAGCCGCACCCGGGTGGGGCTCAACTGCTCAACGGTGCTCTTCACGCGTGTGCTCCTCGATGTCGTTGCGGCGGCCATGGCGGCGGTATGGCGCGGCTTCCGAGTCGGGGTGACAGGATTTGAACCTGCGGCCTTCCGCTCCCAAAGCGGATGCGCTACCAAGCTGCGCTACACCCCGCACTGACCTCGCGATCCTACGGCCAGCCCTCGTCGTGTCCGCGGCTGCCTCTCAGCACGGTCACGGGACGGTGTCATTTGGATTTGATCTCAGCTGCGACGTACAGTCGCGCTCGAGTAATTCGCGCGGGCGTAGCTCAATGGTAGAGCCCTAGTCTTCCAAACTAGCGACGCGGGTTCGATTCCCGTCGCCCGCTCCGGCTGGGGTTCCCGACGCCCGACAGGGAGAGGCGCCATGGGCAAGTGTGGCCCGCAAGTCGAGATCCAAGGCTCGTGTGAGGCGCGCTTCGCCCGGGTGCGCGATGCGTTCGAGCAAAATTTCGTGCTGCGCAACGAAGTGGGGGCCGCGGTCGCCGTGTGGGTGGACGGAAACCTCGTCGTCAACCTGTGGGGCGGGTCAACTGCCGCCGCCGCCGGCCGGCCGTGGCGCGAGGACACGCTCGCCAATGTGCTCTCCGGTTCCAAGGGGCTGACCAGCACCTGCGTGCACCAGCTGGCCGATCGCGGCGCGCTGGACCTCGACGCGCCGGTGGCCCGGTATTGGCCGGAGTTCGGGCGAGCAGGAAAAGAAGGCGTCACCGTCGCCATGGTGCTCAGCCACCGGTCCGGAGTCATCGGACCGCCCGCCCGCATGGACTGGCCCGAGGTGGCCGACTGGGATCACGTGTGCAGCCGCATCGCGGCCGCCGAACCGTGGTGGCAGCCGGGCAGCGCCCAGGGTTACCAGCTGGCCACCTTCGGCTTCATCCTCGGCGAGGTTTTCCGCCGCGTGACCGGCTGCACGATCGGTCAGTACCTGCGTGCAGAGATCGCCGAACCGATGGGCATCGACGTACATATCGGCCTCACCACGGCCGAACAGGTGCGCTGCGCCGACCCGGTCAACAAACCGCGCCTGCGAGAGGTGCTCGGAACCGCCCCGTCGGACCCCGTCTCACTTGACGAGCACCCCAAGGCGGGCATGGCGGTCGCGCTCGGTTTCCTACCGGACGACGACCTGGGTTTCCACGACGTGCAGCGCTGGCGTGCGCTCGAATTCCCCGCCACGAACGCACACGTGTCAGCACTGGGACTGGCGTCTTTCTACAACGCGCTGGCCATGGAGAAGCTGTTGACCCGTCGCCACATGGAACTGGTACGGGTGTCTCAAGGCGGGTACGAGACCGATTTGGTGCTCGGAGCGCGGGTCGCCGACCACGGCTGGGGCCTGGGGTTCATGCTCAATCAGCGCTGCGTGGCCGGGCCGAACCCGCGCATCTTCGGGCACGGCGGCTTGGGCGGGTCGTTCGCCTTCGTGGATCTGGAGCACCGGATCGGCTACGCCTACGTGATGAATTACTACGACGCCACCAAAGCCAACGCCGATCCGCGCAGTGTCGCGCTGAGCGATCAGGTTTACGCCGCCCTCGGCGTCACCCGAACCTGACGGAACTGCCCGGCGTTCAGCCGCCCCCGCCGCCGCCGCCTCCGCCGTCGCTTCCCCGACCACTGAGGTCCTCGTCGGGGTAGTAGTACACGGTTCCCGGAGGCGCGACGTTCGGTGCAGGCGCTGGCGCCGGATTGCTGCAATTACTGCCCGCGGGACATGGGTCCAACGGGAACGGCGCCAACTGCGCCTGGGCGTCGATCGCGGAGCCCACCCCCAGACCCAGGCCAGCGGTCAGCGCAACCGTTGTCGCGGCGACGCGCACGGACTTCTTCATGCGCGGATCCTACGTCAGCCGGCCCATTGGTGTATCCGAACAACGAGGTCAGCGGCGCCCGCGCAGACAGTTAACGGGCACGTCACCCGGTGGGCAACAAACGTTAACGCCGCGGCACTCAGCGCCCCTGCCCTTGGTTCCAGCCCGGACCTCGGTCGTCGTTGCGCGGGCCGGGTCCGCGATCGTCGTACCCGCGGAAGTCGCGGCTGTGGTCACCGCCGTCGCGGTCCCGGTGGAAATCGTCGTGGCACTCATTCCAGTCCCAGTTCGGACCCCAGCCCGGGTCGTAGAACTGGCCGGGGCACCAGTGATAGTCCGGCAGCGGCGCCGGCTGAGCCTGGGCGATATCAGCGAATCCGAGACCAGCCAAACCCAAACCGGCGGTCATCGCGAGTGTCGTTGCGGCAGACCGTGCGAATGTGTTCATGCGGCAGGGAGTGCACAGAACCGTTCACTGTCAAACCTGTACGTACGTGCGCCTGTCCCTACGATGTGCTGGCAGTCGCCTGTCAACCGCGTGGGGTTGCCAACTGTGACGTCGAACACAAAGTGCCCGGAAGACAACGGGTTTCGCGGTCAGCTGAGCCGCGCCAGCAAACGCTGCCGAGGGTGCTGCCGCATCCGGGGCACCACACCGGCACCAATCGGGGTTGAGCTTGAGCCTCGCCCATGGCGGCCCAACTCGCCAGTGCCGAACCGGCGGCGATGACTGCTCTTGCTGTGATACGACTCGCGCGTGCCCCCGTGACGAGGTTGTAGCAGTTCCAAGAATGCGGAATGCGCTGATTCCCGAATTTCGGGCTGAGCCGATCAATTCACATGTCAGCCGCTTATTACACCTGACACGTCGGGCACCAGAAAACGTTGCGGCCCTCCAACACTGCGGTACGAATGAGTGTGCCGCAGACCCGGCAGGGGTCACCGGCGCGGCGGTAGACGTAGGTCCGCGGTCGCCCGGGCCGGTACGAGGGCGGACCGTGGTCATGCTCGGGCCGGATCGCGATGATCTTGCCGCGACGCAGCCCGATGTTCATCAGCGCCACCAAGTCGGTCCAGGCAGCCGCGAACTCGGCCTGGCTGACCGCCCGGCCGGGCCGGTAGGGGTCGATACGGTGACGAAAGAGCAGCTCGCTGCGGAACACGTTGCCAACGCCGGCAATAATCTTCTGATCCATCAGCAGAGCGCCAATTGGCCTGCGCGAGGCGCTGATTCGCGCCCAAGCCGGAGCCGGGTCGGCGTCACGGCGCAGCGGGTCGGGCCCGAGCCTGGAAACCACATCGCTGATCTGCGCCTCGTCGATCAACTCGCACACCGTGGGCCCGCGCAGATCGGTGCCGTATTCGCCGCCGACCATCCGCATCCGCACCTGACCGACCGGGGCGGGCATCGCCGCGTCGAGCGGGCGCTTCCATTCGGTGAAGGTGCCGTAAAGCCCCAGATGAATGTGCACCGTGCGCCCGCCGGCGTACTGGTGGAACAGGTGCTTCCCCCAGGCGCTGACGCGACGCAGCACCCGGCCATCGACGGCCGCGGCTGATTCGGTGAATCGCCCCTGCGGGCTGGTGACCGATACCGGCGCACCGGCGAACCGCCGTTGATGCAGCCGCGCCAATCGGTGCAGCGTATGCCCTTCGGGCATGGCGGGTTATCCGCTGACGCCGGCACCGGGCACCGTGGGCGCCTGATGGTTGCGTTCGTATTCGTCGAGTATGTCGATCCGACGTTGGTGGCGTTCAGCTTTCGACCACGGTGTGGTGACGAACGCGTCGACGATCGCCAACGCCTCTGTGAGGGAGTGCATTCGGGCACCGATACCGATCAGCTGAGCGTTGTTGTGCTGGCGCGCCAACGTCGCGGTCTCCACGCTCCACGCCAGTGCGCAGCGAGCGCCCGGAACTTTGTTCGCGGCGATCTGCTCGCCATTGCCTGACCCGCCCAGCACGATGCCCAAGCTGCCCGGATCAGCCACCGTGTGCACGGCGGCGGCGATACAGAAGGGCGGATAGTCGTCGTCGGCCTGATAACTGAACGCGCCACAGTCGACCGGCTCATGCCCGGACTGCTTGAGGTGTTCGATGACCCGAGCCTTGAGTTCAAAGCCGGCGTGGTCAGAACCGAGGTACACCCGCATCGTCGTGATCCTTCCGCCGAGGATGAACTTATCCGACGTCCCCTGGGTTGCGTCGCCGGACGGGCAACCGGCTTAGTCGAATTGCGGCGGCTCGGTACGGGTTCGCTTCAACTCCCAAAAGTGCGGATAGGACGCGAAGGCCACCGAAGCGTCCCAGATCTTGCCGGCGTCGTCGCCGCGCGGAATCTTCGAGAGCACCGGCCCGAAGAAGGCCACCCCGTTGACGTGAATCGTCGGCGTGCCGACGTCGTCGCCGACCGCGTCCATCCCGGCATGGTGGCTTTTGCGCAGCGCCTCGTCGTGGGCGTCGCTATGGGCGGCCTCGGCCAACTCGGCCGGCAGCCCCGCCTCGGCGAGTGACTGCTCGATCACCTCGTCGAGGTTCTTGTTGCCGTCGTTATGGATGCGAGTACCCATCGCGGTGTACAGCGGGGCGAGAACGTCGGCGCCGTGCGCCTGCTCCGCGGCGATCGCCACCCGCACGGGACCCCACGCTTTCTTCATGTTCTCCTGGTACTTCTCCGGTAGATCACGGCCCTCATTGAGCACGGCCAGACTCATCACGTGGAAGTTCGCCTCGATGTCGCGAACTTTCTCCACCTCCAGAATCCAGCGCGACGTGATCCAGCACCACGGGCACAGCGGATCGAACCAGAAATCGGCAACTGACTTCTCAGGCATTGCGGGTCCTTCCCTCGACGGTCGGCTAGCCGCCCAGCACAACCCTAGCCGCGATGCACCTGTTCGGTGTCGCGCGCCTAAGTTAGACGCGTGGCACTTCCCAATCTCACCCGCGATCAAGCCGTCGAGCGCGCCGCGCTGCTCACGGTAGACAGTTACCGCGTTGTCCTGGACCTGACCGACGGCGACGGCCGGCCGGGCGAACGCACCTTCCGCTCCACCACAACCGTGGTTTTCGACGCGCTGGCCGGCGCCGACACCGTCATCGACCTCGCCGCGGACACCGTGCACAGCGCGACCCTCAACGGCCGAGATCTAGACATCTCCGGCTATGACGAGTCCACCGGCATCCCGCTTCCCGGACTGGCCGAGCACAACGTGGTCGTCGTCGACGCCGAATGCCGCTACTCCAACACCGGTGAAGGCTTGCACCGCTTCGTCGACCCGGTCGACGCCGGGGTGTACCTGTATTCGCAGTTCGAGACCGCCGACGCCAAGCGCATGTTCGCCTGCTTCGACCAGCCCGATCTCAAGGCCACTTTCGCGCTGTCGGTGAGCGCGCCCGCAGACTGGCAGGTCGTCTCCAACGCCGCCGCCGAAAGTGTCGAAGACAACGTCCACTCGTTCGGCACCACGCCGCGGATGAGCACTTATCTGGTGGCGCTGATCGCCGGGCCCTACGCCCGCTGGGACGACACCTACACCGATGACCACGGCGAGATTCCGCTGGGGATCTACTGTCGCGCCACCCTGGCGGAGTTCATGGACGCCGAGCGGTTGTTCACCCAGACCAAACAAGGATTCGGCTTCTACCACAAGCACTTCGGCGTGCCTTATGCGTTCGGCAAGTACGACCAGCTGTTCGTCCCGGAGTTCAACGCCGGCGCGATGGAGAATGCCGGCGCCGTCACCTTCCTGGAGGACTACGTCTTTCGCAGCAAGGTGACCCGGGCGTCGTACGAACGGCGCGCCGAGACGGTGCTGCACGAGATGGCCCACATGTGGTTTGGCGACCTGGTGACGATGCGCTGGTGGGACGACCTGTGGCTCAACGAGTCGTTCGCCACCTTCGCGTCGGTGCTCTGCCTGGCCGAAGCCACCGAGTTCAGCCAGGCGTGGACGACATTCGCCAACGCCGAGAAATCGTGGGCCTACCGGCAGGATCAGCTGCCGTCGACCCATCCGGTCGCCGCCGACATTCCGGACCTGGCCGCCGTCGAGGTCAACTTCGATGGCATCACCTACGCCAAAGGCGCTAGCGTCCTCAAACAGTTGGTGGCCTACGTCGGTCTCGAACACTTTCTGGCCGGTCTGCGCGATTACTTCGCGGCACACGCCTTCGGCAACGCCACCTTCGGCGACCTGCTGACCGCGCTGGAGCAGGCGTCGGGCCGCGACCTGTCCCACTGGGGCCAGCAGTGGCTGAAAACCACCGGCCTCAACACGCTGCGGCCGGATTTCGACGTCGACGCCGAGGGCCGGTTCAGCCGGTTCGCGGTGACCCAGAGCGGGGCTGCGCCCGGCGACGGAGAGACGCGGGTGCACCGGCTGGCGGTCGGCGTCTACGACGATGACGGCGGCGGCAAGCTGGTCCGGGCGCACCGCGAAGAACTCGACGTCGCCGGCTCGACGACCGAGGTCCCGGCTTTGGTCGGTGTCGCCGCCGGCCAGCTGGTGCTGGTGAACGACGACGACTTCACCTACTGCTCGCTGCGGCTGGATCCGGCGTCGTTGGACACTGCATTGCAACGAATCGCCGACATCGCCGAGCCGCTGCCGCGCACGCTGGTGTGGTCGGCGGCCTGGGAGATGACGCGCGATGCGGAGCTGACCGCGCGCGATTTCGTGTCCCTGGTGTCGCGCGGTGTGCAGGCCGAAACCGAGGTCGGGGTGGCGCAGCGGCTGCTGCTGCAGGCGCAGACCGCCCTCGGCTCGTACGCCGAGCCGGGCTGGGCCAGCGCGCAGGGGTGGCCGGCGTTCGCCGACCGGCTGCTTGAGCTGGCCCGCGGGGCGGCCGCAGGATCGGACCACCAGTTGGCGTTCGTCAACGCGCTGTGCTCGTCGGTGCTGTCGAAGCAGCACACCGAGGTGTTGTCGGCGTTGCTGGACGCCGGCCCCGCCGATCAAGGGCTGCCCGGTCTGACGATCGACACAGATCTGCGGTGGCGCATCGTCACGGCGCTGGCCGCTGCCGGGGTGGTCGACGCCGACGGTTCAGCCACCCCGTTCATCGACGCCGAGGTGCAGCGCGACCCCACTGCGGCCGGCAAACGGCACGGCGCCCAAGCCGCCGCCGCGCGGCCACAGCCGGCGGTCAAGGAGCAGGCGTGGCTGACGGTCACCGAAGACGACACGCTGGCCAACATCACGGCCCGGTCCATCATCGCCGGCTTCGCCCCGTCCGGCCAGGGCGAGCTGCTCAAGCCGTTCACGGCCCGCTATTTCGCGGCGATCACCGGGGTGTGGCAGCGCCGGTCCAGCGAAGTCGCGCAGACGGTGGTGGTCGGGCTGTATCCGTCGTGGGACATCAGTGATGACGGCATCGCGGCGGCCGATCATTTCCTGGCCGACACCGGGCTGCCGCCGGCGTTGCGGCGGCTGGTGTCGGAAGGCCGCGCCGGTGTCGAGCGGTCGCTGCGGGCGCGGGAATTCGACAGCCGCGGGCAGAAGTAGGCCCCCTTCGGCCGCGAGCAGGCACGGAATGCCGGCCTGCTCGGCGCGTCGGCGTACACACACGCCCGCTCGCGCCAGGAATTACGCCGGCGAAATGCCCGAGCTGAGGGTGCGCACCGCGGCAGCCAGCCCGTCGAGGAGGTGGCCCGCCTGGAAGGCCGGCGTTGCGGCCGCGACGCCCAGCGGCGCGGCCGACTCGGCCCCGCGGCCGCGGACCTGCGAGCCGTACACCACTTCGATCGCGTGCTGGTCGGGCGAGACGGCGACCAGCACCGCGCTGTCAGGGGTCGGCACCTTGGCCAGAAGCTGGCGGGCCCGCGCTGCGGTGTCGTTGCCGAGATCGCCGATGTAGACCGCGAACCGCGCATCGGAGGCCCGCGACGCTGACGTCAACGTGTCGTCGAGGCGCACCAGGTCCTTGATCGGAAACGGGTAGTGGGTCGACACCTCGCCGGGTTCGGTGACCCCGGAGAGCCGTCCGCTGGTGGTGACGACCCACCCGGATGGCAGCTCGGCCGGGTCGATCGTCGCGAGTTCACCACTTGCCACTGGCGCCACCTCCCACGCTGAACTCGGCCGCGCCATGACCGTGGTGGCCGTCGCCGATGTGCTCCTCGGTCGCGGCCCACAGGATCGGCGGATGCGTCCACCGCTCGGACATCTTGTAGGTCGTGGGATGGGGCCCCTTACGGGACCAGATCAGCCCTACCAGCACAAGCACCAGCAACAGCGGAATGCCCACGAAGAACAGGTGGATCTCCATCATGCTCACGACGCAAACCGTATCGCAACGAGCTAGGCCGCGCCTTCGCCGAGGTAGCGCGCCCAGGACGGGTCGAGCTCTTTCACCGTCGACAGCAGCCGCCAGTGCTGGCCCTTGGGCGACGCGGGCGCCAGATGCAGGCTCCAGCCGAGCTCAGCCAGCAGCCGGTCGCCCTTGCGGTGGTTGCAGGTCGAGCAGCATGCCACGCAGTTCTCCCAAGAGTGCTCGCCGCCGCGGCTGCGTGGCACCACATGGTCGACGGTGTCGGCTTTGCCCCCGCAGTAGGCGCAACAGAACCGGTCCCGGTGCATCAGGGCCGCACGGGTCATGGGAACCCGCGCGCGATAGGGCACGCGCACGAAAGACCGCAGCCGGATCACCGACGGCACGGCGATGGACCTGGTCGCCGAGTGCACCGTCGGCCCGGCCGGATCATCGTGCACCACGTCGGCTTTTCCGCAGATCAGCATGACGATCGCACGCCGCACCGGCAGTGCGGTCAACGGCTCGTAGGTGGAGTTCAGCAACAGCACTCGACGACGATTCCAGACCGACGCGGAGTCATGGCAGGGATGGGAATGCCCGTCGACGCTGTGCAGACTTGAACCGGAAACGGCCCCGGTTCGGCCGGCCGCGGCACCCGAACTGCGGTGGCCGCGGCGTCTTGTGTGCTGCGCCATTCACCCTCCGCCGACCAGTCCACCACGATTCAGCGTCAATCGCACCCCAATTCGGGGTGTGTGAGAAGGACACTGTCGGTGAACGATCGCGCGCACACCGGGCAAGTCGCCGTCACCCAAGGCGTGGTGCAACGTGTCGAGCGTGCTGCCCCCGTCGCCAAGGCGATCCGACACGTCGCCGCGCCAGCGTTGGCGGTGGTCTGGCCTTCCAACATGGGTCACGCCGAATCGTTCAGGACCAGCCGGCAAGTCTGCAGCACCGCATCGAGTTGCTCGGGCGCCCGCTGCAACCCCTGGTCAGAGCCGCTGCGCGGCGGCCCCCCGCTTCGATAGCCCACAATGGAGACGATGGAACAGCTGCAGCAATCCTTCTACGACGCCGTCGGCGGCGCCCAGACTTTTCACGCGATCGTGTCACGGTTCTACGAGCTGGTCGCCGAGGACGAGGTGCTACGGCCGCTGTACCCCGAGGAAGACCTGTCCGGCGCCGAAGAACGCTTGCGGATGTTCCTCGAGCAGTATTGGGGCGGCCCCCGCACCTATTCCGAACGCCGCGGTCATCCCCGCCTGCGGATGCGGCACATGCCGTTCCGGATCTCCCCGATCGAGCGCGACGCCTGGCTGCGGTGCATGCACGTCGCGGTGGCGTCCGTCGACTCGGAGACCCTCGATGACCGGCACCGCCAAGAGTTGCTGAACTACCTGGAAATGGCGGCTCACTCGCTGGTCAACTCGGCCTTCTGATGAGCGGCGCGCAGTCAGATCCGTGGTGGTCCCGCGCGATCTTCTATCAGATCTATCCGCGCTCGTTCACCGACAGCGACGGTGACGGCGTCGGGGACCTCGACGGCGTGCTGGCCCGCCTGGACTACCTGGAGTTGCTCGGCGTCGACGCTATCTGGCTCAATCCCGTCACCGTGTCGCCGATGGCTGACCACGGGTACGACGTGGCGGACCCCCGCGATGTCGACCCGCTGTTCGGTGGGCTGGCCGCGCTCGAGCAGCTGATCGCCGCCGCCCACGAGCGCGGCATCAAGATCACCATGGATCTGGTGCCCAACCACACCAGCTCACAGCACCGTTGGTTTCGCGCCGCCCTGACCGCGGGTCCGGGCGGTCGAGAAAGGGAGCGCTACATTTTCCGCGACGGCCGGGGGCCGGGCGGTCACGAACCTCCCAACAACTGGCGCTCGGTGTTCGGCGGGCCGGCCTGGACCCGGGTGGTTGACGCAGACGGCGACGCGGGCCAGTGGTATCTGCACCTCTTCGACGCCGAACAGCCAGATCTGAACTGGGACAACCCGGAGGTCTTCGACGACTTCGAAAAGACCCTGCGATTCTGGCTGGAACGCGGCGTCGACGGTTTCCGCATCGACGTCGCGCATGGGATGGCCAAGCCGCCGGGGCTGCCCGACATGGAGTTCATCGACACTCGCCTGCTGCGTTTGAAGGACAACGACCCGCGGTTCAATCACCCGAATGTGCATACGATTCACCGTGACATTCGCACGGTGATCGACGACTATCCCGGTGCGGTGACGATCGGCGAGGTCTGGGTTTTCGACAACGCCCGCTGGGCGGAGTATCTGCGAGCTGACGAGCTGCACCTGGGTTTCAACTTCCGGTTGGTACGCGCCGATTTCGACGTCACCAGCATCCGCGACGCAATCGAGAACACGCTGGCGGCCGCGGCAATCGAAAACGCCACGCCCACGTGGACGTTGGAGAATCACGACGTGGACCGCGACGTCACCCGCTACGGCGGCGGGGCCGCCGGGTTGGCACGGGCGCGGGCCATGACGATGGTGATGCTCGCCCTGCCGGGTGCGGTGTTCCTCTATAACGGGCAGGAGCTGGGACTGCCCAACGTCGACTTGCCCGACGAGGTGCTGCAGGATCCGACCTGGGAGCGTTCGGGGCATACCGAGCGCGGCCGCGACGGCTGCCGGGTTCCGGTGCCATGGAGCGGCGACGCTCCCCCGTTCGGCTTTTCCACCTCCACCGACACGTGGCTGCCGATGCCGCCCGAGTGGGCACCCCTGACCGTCGAACGCCAGCTCGACGACCCCGACTCGACGCTGTCGTTTTTTCGCCGGGCGCTGGAACTGCGGCGCGGCACAAGCCAATTCGACGGCGCCGCGGTCGAATGGTTGACCGGCCGAGACCATGAGTTGATATTCCGGATCCGCAACGGCGGACTGGTGTGTGCATTGAACGCCGGTGAGCAGCCGATGCCGCTGCCGCCGGGCCGGGTCGTTCTGACCAGCGCGCCGCTTGTCGACGGCGCTTTACCGCCGGATAGCGCGGCGTGGCTGGTGTGAGTCAGATCTGCTCGGCGCGGGGTCGGCGAAGCTCGACGCCGCCAGCAGCCGCTTGAGTTCTTTGCGCTCACGGGCGCTGAGCTGGACCAGGATTCGTTCTTCGGCGACCCGCACGGCTGCTTCTGCTCGCTTCAGCAGCGTTCGCCCCTTGCTGGTCAGTTCCGCCGGCAGTGCCCTACCCGAGGACACCGACGCCGGCCGCGTCACCGCATCCATCTCCTGAAGGCTTCGCAACACCATGTTCATCGCCTGCGGTGACACGTTCGCGTCTCGTGCGAGTTCGGCGTTGGAACGACCGGGCGACTTGGAGAGAACCCGAAGACACACGTATTCCGGCAGTCCCAGCCCGAGCGGCCGCAATTCGCCGTTGACCTGGGGCCGCAGCGCAGCGGTCACCCGATACAGCAGGTAACCCAACGGCTCCTCTTTACTCATATCAACCATATTGACATGCCTATGTGGCTCGACAGTACTTGTGCGGCAATGATGCGGTCACGACGCGGCATGGGCGTGGTCTCGGTTCGGCAACCAAATCGCAGCGCCGTCTAGGCAAGTTTTATTAGACAGCGGTACAGTTCCGCCGCAACCCTGGTAATGCAAACACCCCGTCGGACGCCTATTACAAGGGAGTCTCTCGTTGAAGATCGTTAATGTTTTCGGCGTCGCGGTAGCCGCCGGCGCCGGATTGTGCGGCACCGCTTGCGCGTTCAGTACAGAAGCGGCGGCCGCCCCGCTGCGTCTGGGCGGCCCCACGTGCATCGAGCAGATGGCAGGGCCCGTCGCCGACACGCCACCGGTGCCGCTGGCGCTGCCCGGTCCGCTCCCCGGTGGCGGCGCGCCACCCTTGGCGCCCGTCCCGCCTCCAGTACCCGTAGTGCCTGCCGCCCCGGCACCCGCCGCTGCCCCGGCGCCGGCGGCCGCCGCGCCGCTGCTGCAGCAGGCGGGAACGGGTAAGGGCGTGCCCACCAATCCCGGGCCGGCCCTGACCGATTTCCCGATCATCTTGCCCGGGCCGGCGCCGGTCGCGGAACCCGTGCCGGCAGCGCCGGCTGCCGGTCCGGTGCTGGTTTCTGTCGTCGGACCTTCGCTGTCGTGCTGTAGCAACTGAACTCGGGGGCCCGCTCACGGCGCGACGGTCAGTCCGACGACGCCGCAGCGGCGTGGCACGACGTCAAACCCGCACTGGCAGCGGAGGTCGCCGATCAGCTCGCCGGTGCCGGCACACCTTCTTGCACGATCACCGGGTCCCCGATCTTGACATTGTTGAAATACCATTCCGCGTCCGGCGGACTGAGGCTGATGCAGCCGTGGCTGACGTTCTCGATTCCCATCGACGCCACCGCCCACGGGGCTGAGTGGACATAGAGACCGCGGCCGCTGATCCGGACGGCGTAATCCACCGACAGCCGGTAGCCGTCGGGATCGGTGACGGGAATCCCCACCGAGCTCGAATCCATGACCACCGAGCGGTCTTTGGCCAGCACGGCATAGGAACCGACCGGCGTCGGAAACTGTGGCTTGCCCATCGAGGCGGGCAACACGCCTTCTTCGCCCCAGTGCGGGCGGTGATGAGGTGCGGGTAGTCGAGGCGGCGTCTCCGCCTGCACTCCGTCGATGCTCACGGTGAAGGTGTGGTTGGCGATGTCGGCGACCCCCAGCACCGTCGGACCGGTATCGAAGTGCGTCGACAAGCCGCCGACCGACAGCGACACTGTGCGGTACGAGGGCCAGAACCGGTCCGGAACCCACTGCACGACATTGTCTTCCAGCCACTGGAACCGTCCGGTCATCGCGGGCACCGAGGTCACCTCGACGGCGCGCTCGGCCGCGCGCCGATCTGTAACGGGGCCGCCGAATCGCACCACCACGGGATGCGCGACGCCCACCAACTGCCCCCCGCTGGGTAACACCGAAGCGACGGTGAAGGGCCCATGCGACCGGCTCGCCGCCGCCAGCCGCACGCCGGCGGGATCGGCGACCAGTGCCGCGGCGATCGCCGTCATCACCAGAACTGACCGAACCCTGGCCCGCATCGCTGTTCCTCGAAGTACTCGACTTTGATTACCGGTTGACGATGCTAGGGGCGTGTCCACAGCCGGATGTTGAACACGCGCCAGTAGCTTGGTCAAGTCTTCGACAAGATTCGGTCACGGCTGAGGTGGTGCTGCTTTATATGTGTTCCATGGCGCCCTATGAGGGGACTTACGACTGGACCGTAGTGGGAGCCGGGCCCGCAGGAATTGCCGCGATCGGCAGGCTGCTTGACCGAGGAATCCCGCCGGAGAAGATCGCCTGGATCGACCCCGCCTTCGCAGCCGGAGACGTAGGCCAAAAGTGGCGGTCGGTCTCGAGTAATACGCACGCCGGTCTGTTCCTGGATTTCTTCGACGGCTCGCCCGCGTTCCGATTTTCGGCGGCACCGCCGATGCCGCTACGGGAAATCGACCCTTCTCAGACGTGCGCGCTTGCGCTGGTCGCCGATCCCCTCGAGTGGGTCACCGGGCACCTCCGTCAACGGGTGGACAGCTATCAGACTACGGCGAGGACCCTTCACCTGGCGCAGCGACGATGGCTGATCGAGGCCGACCTTGGGACATTGGCATCGACGAATGTCATCCTCGCCGTCGGCGCGGAGCCGAGGAAACTCTCCTATCCGCAGCTGGTCGAAATTCCGGTGGAAGTGGCTCTCGACCCCGACAAGCTGGCCGAGCTGTCGCTGCAGAACGCGATCGTCGCCGTGTTCGGGTCGTCGCACTCGACAATGATCGCCTTGCCCAATCTGCTGCGCCACCCGATACCAAAAGTGATCAACTTCTATCGCAGCCCGCTGCGGTATGCCATTTACTTCGACGACTGGATCCTGTTCGACGACGTAGGCCTGAAGGGCCGCGCGGCGACGTGGGCCCGGGAGAATATCGACGGAGTCTTGCCGGATCGACTAAAAAGGTGCTCGATTTTCAGCCCGGAGTTCGACGAAAAACTTGCCGAATGCGATCACGTCATTTACACCGTCGGCTTCGAGCGACGAAGACTGCCAGAAACACCGCAATGGGGTGCGCTGGCTTACAATCGCCGCAACGGCATCCTGGCGCCCGGACTGTTCGGGCTGGGTATCGCTTTTCCGGAGTATGCACCAGACCGCTACGGCTATGGGCAGTTCCGCGTGGGGCTGAAAAAGTTCCTGGACTACCTCGATTGCGTGCTACCGCTCTGGCTGCATTACGGGCCGTGATCGTCAGCGCAGCACCAGCGCGGGGTCGCCGCGACGCCGGTATACCGAGCCGAACCTGGCATCGATCCGCAACCAGGCCGGCAGGATGCGGACCCGGACGATCTCACCGGCGCTGACCGCATCCGGCGACGACGGAAGGAAACCCATTGCGCTCAACGCGAAGACACAGCGCATCGGCACACCGACACTGTCGTCACCCGCGCTGACGTGCAGCACCTCCTGATCAAGCAGCGAAGCGGGCGGACCGTGCGCGCTGCCATGGTCTTTGGCGAGCTGGGCGCCACGCTGGGCCAGATCCGTCACCACCCGGGCCGGTATGTCGTCGACGTGGGTGAAGCCTCTCTGCGGGGGCAGCACGCCTCGCCACGCGGAATCCATCGCGAAGCCAGGGTTGACGTAGCCCGAGCTGTCCATCGCCGAGAGTCCTTTAGCCAGTTGGTCTGCCGCCGTTGACATGTCGCTCGGTCGAATGGTGGCGTCGACGACCCGGCTGGCCAGCACGTCGAACCCGGTGGCAACCCAGGCCGTCAGCACACCGTCGGACCGCAGGCGGAGCCGGATCACCGCCGCGTCGTCGAGCCGCAGGGCTCGGTCGACGAACGCCGCCAGGTCGCTGCGGTCGGCCGGGTCGCGCAGCCACAGCCCCCGCTCCGCTAACGCAACCACCGCTGCAGGTACTCCCGGTGCTGCGGCGCCAGGCGCAGCAATCGCTGTTCTTCGATGTGGACGGCGGCCAGCTGGGTTTCGGCGATCACCGCCGGTTTGGAGTCGGCGCCGGCGCCGACCGAGCGCACCTCGTATCCGAGGGTGAAGTCGACCGCCCGCAACCGCTTCACCCACATGGTCACTTGCAGGGGCGAATCGATCAGCCGGAGCTGGCCCCGGTAGGTGACTCGCAGATCGGCGATCAGCAGACCGGTGGTGGTGATGTCGGCGGCGAACGGCTCGCGCAGGAACGGCACGCGCGCTTCTTCGAGGATGGTCACCATGGTCGCGTGGTTGATGTGCTGGTACATATCGATGTCCGACCAGCGCACCGGAACGGCTGCGACAAATCCGGCGTATTCCATGCGCCGCTCCTCTTCATCGCTTTCATCGCTTCGTCCCCCTCGCCACTGCGCGGCTGGCGGCGCCCCCGCTGCATCGGCGCCGGCGGTCATCCCGATGATCCCCGCCCACTTGTCCGCGTCATCCGGCGGATCTGGCGGGCGGCGACGGACAGCGTCGCCAGGTCCTGCTGGCCGCTCTCGTAGATCTCGGTCAGCGTCTGCCGCGCCCGCTCCACCCGCGACGCACTGGTGTGTTCCCACTCGGTGATCTTCTCCTCGCCGCTTTCCTCCGGCTCACCGACAGCGAGGACGTCAAAACACAGGGACCGCAGCGAGGCATAGATGTCGTCGCGAATGGCCAACCGGGCCAATGAGTGCCAGCGGTCGTCGCGCGGCAGCTTCGACACCGCGGTCAACAGCCCGTCGGTGCCCAAGCGATCCATCAGTGCGAAATAGGTGTCGGCGACCTCTGCGGGATCGCGGTCCTCGATGTCGGCGATGTCGATGATGTCGAGCAGGCTGAACCGGTACAAGCCCGCGGCGACGGTGTAGCCCAGGTCTTTTGCGGCGCCTTGGGCGACGAATTCGGAGGCTTCCTTGTCGACGATGGCTTTGTCGTCGCCGCGGAGCCAGTCCGACATGCGCGGCGTCAGTGCTGCCACCTTCCGCGCGAACCGGTTTACCTCGGCACCGACCGCCAGCGGCTGCGGACGATAGTTGAGCAGCCAGCGGCCCGCCCGGTCGATCAGCCGACGGGTGTCGAGGGTCATGCGATCGGACAGCGCGACCGGCACGTCCGCGGCCCGAATCTGCCGCCACAGTTCACCCACTCCGAAGATGGCTTCGGTCGCCACATAGGTGCGAATTGCGTCGACGGGTTTGACGCCGACATCTTGGCTGATGCGATAGGTGTAGGTGATGCCGCTGGTGTCCACCAGGTCATTGACCAACATGGTGGTGACGATCTCGCGCCGCAGCTGGTGTATTCGGATCTCCGGAGTGAAGCGGTTGCGCAACGGCGAGGGGAAGTACTGGGGCAACCGGCCGGCGAACACGTCCTGATCTGGCAGGTCGGTGGCGAGCAGTTCGTCTTTGAGCGCCAGCTTGACATGGGCCATCAAGGTCGCCAGTTCGGGCGAGGTGAGCCCCATACCGGCCTCCGTCCGCCGGTGTATCTCCTTATCCGACGGCAGCGCTTCCAGTTCTCGGCTCAGGCCACGTTCGGCCACCAGATCTCGTATCAGCAGGGCGTGCACCGGGAGCAGACTGGGGGCGTTGACGCGACTGGTGCCGAGCAGATCGTTTTGGTCGGCGTTGTCGGCCAGTACCAGCTGCGCGACCTCGTCGGTCATCGACTCCAGCAGCGGAGTGCGTTCTCGCGGTTCGACTTTGCCCGCGGTCACCAGCGAGTCGATCAGGATCTTGATGTTGACTTCGTGATCCGAGCAGTCGACACCGGCCGAGTTGTCCATCGCGTCGGTGTTGATCCGCCCGCCGCACAGGTCAAACTCGACGCGGCCCAACGCCGTCACGCCGAGATTGCCGCCTTCGGCGATCACCTTGGCGCGCAGTTGGTTCGCATTTACCCGCACCGGATCGTTGGCGCGATCCCCGACGTCCGCGTCGGACTCGGCCTCGCCTTTGATGTAGGTGCCGATGCCGCCGTTGTACAACAGGTCGACCGGCGCTTTGAGTATCGCGCGCACCAGGTTTGGTGGCGTCATCTCGGCCGTGCCCTCCTCGATGCCAAGCGCCGCGCGCACCTCGGCACTGATCGGGATCGACTTGTGTTCGCGGCTGTACACGCCGCCGCCGGCACTGATCAGCGACTGGTCGTAGTCGTTCCAGTTGGACCGCGCCAGCTCGAACAGTCGGCGGCGTTCCTCCCAGGAGCTGGCGGCATCGGGATCGGGGTCGAGGAAGATGTGGCGGTGGTCGAAAGCGGCCATGAGCCGAATGTGCTTGCTCAACAACATGCCGTTGCCGAAGACGTCACCGCTCATGTCGCCGATGCCCGCCACCGTGAAGTCCTCGGTCTGGGTGTCGACGCCCATTTCCCGAAAGTGGCGTTTGACGGCTTCCCAGGTGCCGCGGGCGGTGATGCCCATGGCCTTATGGTCGTAGCCGACCGAGCCGCCTGAGGCGAATGCGTCGCCGAGCCAGAACCCGTAGGACTCGGCGACGCCGTTGGCGATGTCGGAGAACGCCGCGGTGCCCTTGTCGGCGGCGACCACCAGGTAGGCGTCGTCCCCGTCGCGCCGTACCACCTCGGGCGGGACGACGACCTCGCCGGTGTTGTGGTCGACGTTGTCGGTGATGTCGAGCAACCCGGAGATGAACAACCGGTAGCAGGCGATGCCCTCGTCGCGGACGGCGTCGCGGTCGACGGTGGTCTCTCCGGTGCTGACCGGGGGCTTTTTGACGACGAATCCACCCTTGGCACCGACCGGAACAATGACAGCGTTTTTCACCGCTTGCGCTTTGACCAATCCCAGGATCTCGGTGCGGAAGTCCTCGCGACGGTCCGACCAGCGCAAGCCACCGCGGGCCACGTGGCCGAACCGCAGGTGCACGCCCTCGACGCGGGGCGAATACACGAAGATCTCGAATTTGGGTCGCGGTTCCGGGAGTTCGTCGACGAGTTGCGCGTCCAGCTTGAGGGTCAGCACGTCTTGGTGCCGCGCCGAGGATGCGCGGGTGATGAAGCAGTTGGTTCGCAGGGTTGCCTGAATGAGTGAGGCGAAGGCCCGCAGCACCCGATCGGTGTCGAGACTCACCAGCGCATCGATGTCTGCGGTGACCGCTGTGACAGCGGCCTGCGCGTCACGGCTCTTCGCCGATCCCGGCGGGCAAGGATCGAACAGCGCCTCGAACAGTGTCACCAATGACCGTGCGGTTTGGGGGTTTTCGTTGATCACCGATTCGATATGGGCTTGGCTGTAGGGAAATCCAGCCTGCCGCAGGTATTTGGCGTAGCTGCGCAGGATGACCACCTGCTGCCAGGTCAGGCCCGCCCGCAGCACCAGCTCGTTGAACCGGTCGACCTCGACGCGGCCGTGCCAGATCGCCGTGACCGCCTCGGCGAATCGCCGCGCCATCGACTCGCGCTCCGGCCCGGGACGCACCAGCGTGATCGTGCGGTGTGGTGAGATCTTGAACTGGTATATCCATATCGTCAGTCCATCGGGGCGCGCGACCGTGAACGGTCGCTCCTCGAGAACCACCACACCCATGGATTGCAGCATCGGCAGCAGCTGGCTCAGGGACGCGGTTCGTCCCCCCAAGTACCACACCAGCTGGGCAATTCCGTCGTCTTCCTCGTGGTCGGTGAGGACGAGTTTCACGGAATCGTCGTGCAAGTCCGCTATGACGGCGATGTCGTTGACCGCGTCGTAGGGGGTGACGAATTGTTTGTAGGCCGCGGAGAACGCCGCCGCGTAATGCTCGGCGGTGGTTTGGCTGACCGGACTTGATGCCGCCGCGCTGATCAGCCGGTCGCCCCAGGTTCGCGCGGCTTCGGTGAGCAGCGCCTGAATCCGGGCCCGGTTCGCCTCGGAGGTGTCGATACCCGGAAGGTCCGGGCCGTCGGGCAGTCGGACCATGAAATGCAGAAGCGCCCAAGGAGATTCGGTAACCCGCGCGGTGAACTCTAGGCGGGTCCCACCGAACTCGCGCACCAGGATGTCCTCGATCTCGAGCCGGACCGCGGTCGTGTAGCGGTCGCGAGGCAGATACACCAGGCAGGACACGAAGTGCTCCAGCGGGTCCGCGCGCAGGAACAGCAGCGTCCGCCGCCGCGACCCGAGATCCACGACGGCTTCGGCCAGCTGCAACAGCCGTTCGGCGCTCAGCGCGAAAAGCTCCGAGCGCGGGACGGTTTGGATGACCTCGAGCAGCAACTGGCCGGGGTGGCTGGGATCGCGGTCGGCCAAGTCCAGCGCGGTGCGGACGCGACGGCCGATCAGCGGAATCTCGAGGACGTCGGCATTCATGGCCGCGACGGTGAACAGGCCGATGAAACGGTGCTCGACCACACCGGTGTCGGCGTTTTCCCGGACGACGACGATGTAGGGATACGCGCCGTATCGCAGATAGCTGGCAACCGGGGCCTGCACCAACATCAGCAGCTTGGTGTCGTCGGTCAACTCGCGGCGTGAATTCGTGCGGTCGCGCAGCACGCCCAGGCTGCGGGACTCGTCGACGCCGGCGATTCCGTTTTCCACCGGGCAGCGCTGATAGCCGAGCAGCATGAAATTGCCGTTGGCCAGCCAGCACAACAGAGCCGCGACATCGTGGCGGTCGGGCCCGCGGAAATGGTCCGAACTGTTCGATTCAAGGTCCTGCACGAGCTCGCTGAGCGTCGCGATCATCTCGGCCGAGTCCGTGGCAACCCGGCAGACGTCGATCAGAACGCCGGGCAGCAGTCGTTCGGCCTCGGCGAGGGTGGCGGGGTCGACCGACGAGGACAACTGGATATGGATCCAGGTCTCCTCGAGGGTGTCGCTTTCTGCGACACCGGATTTCGGTTCGACGCTCGACAGGTCACCGGCCGGGTCGCGGTGTACGTCGAACACCGGATTCATGATCGCCTGATAACCTACGCCGAGCCGGTGCAGCAGCACCGTGACCGAGTCCATCAGCATGGCGCCGTGATCGGTGACGACCTGCAGCGCGGGACCGAAGCCGGCGGGGTCGTCGGCCTGGTAGAGCGCGACACGGCTTTCGCCGGCGGGCCGGTGGCGGGCCAGCCGGTAGTGAGCGCTGAGCAGGGCCGGCACCAGCAGCGTGCTGCTGTCAAAGTGAGCGACGTCGTCTTCGGCGGACGGTTCGTCGGCGGCGTGCTCGTCGGCGTGCGGACCGTGGTAGGTCTCGGTGTAGGCGGTCTTGATCCACTCGGGGATGTCTTCGGGTTGGGTGAATGTCGTCCAGTCGGCCGTTCCCCGGAGATTGGATCCCGGATCGACCGTCATGCCGACTGCTCCTGACTCAGCACGCCCACCAGCGCTGGTAGGGCAGACATTAGTCGCGGGTGAGCCTGCGGTGGGTCAACCTGTGGGGGCGGGCCGCGTCGGCGCCGAGCCGTTCGACTTTGTTCTCTTCATAGGCGGCGAAGTTGCCTTCGAACCAGAACCACTTGGCTTCGCTGTCGGCGTCACCCTCCCAGGCCAGGATGTGGGTGCAGGTGCGGTCCAGGAACCACCGGTCGTGCGAGATCACCACCGCACACCCGGGGAAGTTGATCAAGGCGTTCTCCAACGAGCTCAGCGTCTCGACATCGAGGTCGTTGGTTGGTTCGTCGAGCAGGATCAGGTTGCCGCCCTGCTTGAGGGTCAGCGCGAGGTTCAAGCGGTTGCGTTCCCCGCCGGAGAGCACCCCGGCCGGTTTCTGCTGATCGGGCCCTTTGAATCCGAACGCCGAAACGTACGCCCGCGAGGGCATCTCGGTGTGGCCGACCTGGATGTAGTCCAGCCCGTCGGATACGACTTCCCACACCGTCTTCTTCGGGTCGATACCGGCGCGAGCCTGGTCCACGTAACTGAGCTTGACGGTGTCGCCCACCTTGACCGTGCCGCTGTCGGGTTGCTCGAGGCCCACGACGGTTTTGAACAGCGTGGTCTTCCCGACCCCGTTGGGACCGATGACGCCCACGATTCCGTTGCGGGGCAGCGTAAACGACAAATCCTTGATCAGAGTGCGGCCGTCGAAGCCCTTGTCGAGGTGATCCACTTCGACCACGACCGTGCCCAGCCGCGGTCCGGCTGGGATCTGAATCTCCTCGAAATCGAGCTTGCGGGTCTTCTCGGCCTCGGCAGCCATCTCCTCATAGCGTTGCAACCGCGCCTTGCTCTTGGCCTGCCGGGCTTTCGCCCCGGAGCGCACCCAGGCCAGCTCCTCTTGAAGCCGCTTTTGCAGCTTCGCGTCCTTGCGCCCCTGTACCGCCAGGCGCTCCGCCTTCTTCTCCAGGTAGGTCGAGTAATTGCCCTCGTAGGGATACGCCCGGCCGCGGTCGAGCTCGAGGATCCATTGCGCGACGTTGTCGAGGAAGTATCGGTCGTGCGTGACCGCCAGGATGGCACCTGCGTAGGCCGCCAGATGCTGCTCGAGCCATTGCACGCTCTCGGCGTCGAGGTGATTGGTCGGCTCGTCGAGCAGCAGCAGATCCGGTTTGGACAGCAGCAACTTGCACAGCGCCACCCGGCGGCGCTCACCGCCGGACAGATGCGTCACCGGCTCGTCGGCCGGCGGGCAGCGCAGCGCGTCCATCGCCTGTTCCAGTTGTGAGTCCAGGTCCCACGCGTCGGCGTGGTCCAGCTCCTCTTGCAGCCGGCCCATCTCCTCCATCAACTCATCGGAGTAGTCGGTGGCCATCAGCTCGGCCACTTCGTTGAAGCGGTCGAGTTTGACCTTGATCTCGCCCAAACCCTCCTCGACGTTGCCCCGCACCGTCTTCTCTTCGTTTAGCGGCGGCTCCTGTTGCAGGATGCCGACGGTGGCGCCGGTAGCCAGGAAGGCGTCACCGTTGTTGGGCTTGTCCAGGCCGGCCATGATCCGCAAGACGCTCGACTTACCTGCCCCGTTGGGGCCGACGACACCGATCTTGGCTCCCGGCAGGAAGCTCAGAGTGACGTCGTCCAGGATCACTTTGTCGCCGTGCGCCTTGCGGACCTTCCTCATCGTGTAGATGAACTCAGCCATGCCGCGGATGTTGCCTTTCTGCTGTTGCGTTGCTCGACGCCCATCCTAGGTTGACTGTCCGGTTCCTTCTCACGCCGCTACGCGGCGCGCATCGTCGCCGGACGGGCACGGCCCGATGTGCTAGGCCGACAGCGGCAGTGCGCTCCCGTCCTCGGACACGACGTCGGTGCTGTCGCCCGCCTCGCTTTCGGGCTCCACGTCCGGCGCCGAAGGTGTCGCGGCGTCAGCTCCGGCGGTGACCGTCTTCTCCACCCGTGCCAGGCACCGCGATAGATCCGGGCCGACCGCGGTGGCACGCATCTCCAGTGTCGATCGCCGGTTGCCGTCGCGGTCCTCGTATTCGCTGGTGTGGATATGACCCACGGCGATCACCGGCGATCCTTTGCCCAGCGACGCGCCCACGCCGGAGACCAACCGGCCCCAGCAGTTGACGGTGACGAAGAGCGAGTTCCCCGGCTCCCAGGTGCCATCGGCGCTACGGCGACGGGAGTTGCTCGCGACCCGGAACTTCATCAGTTCCTGACTGCCCACCGTTCGGCGTTGGGGATCGTTGACAATATTTCCGACCACGGTGCACGACGTTTCGAACATTGCTGATATTCCTTCCGTTGTGGGTACTGATCCCTAGTCAGCCAGGCGCCGCCGACAACAACCGGCGCCGCCAGGCCGCTTGCGGTTCGGTTGTGCACGAAATCGGCACTGTGGATCCCGGCGCCGCACGCAGCACCACACCTGCTACCGGCGGTCGGGCGCGGGGTTGTCGCTCGAAGCTGGGCACAACAGTGGGTGCACCCGGGCGGTTACTGCCGTGGCGCCGGTGACCGCTGAGGCGGGAGGCTTCTAGCGCAAGCCCGATGCGTCGCGTCGGGCCAGCTCAGCCAGCATCGCGTTGTAAGCGGTCAGGTCGGCGTCGTCGTCGCGGGCGGCGGCGCGGTCCAACCGCCGGGCGGTCCGCCGATCGCTGCGCGACCACTGCACCAGCAGGGCGATCATGACGATCACCAACGGAATTTCGCCGGCTGCCCACGCGATCGACCCGCCAAGTCGCTGATCACCCAACAGGTCGGTGTGCCAACTGAGCTGCAGTGAGCGGTAGAAGGCGGACCCCAGTACAGTGGGCATCCCCATCAGCACCACCCCGAAGAAGGCGTGCAGCGGCAGCGACGCGAATACCACCGCCACCTTGGCGACCGGTGAAATCGGCCGCGGCGTGGGATCCACGCCGATCACCACCCAGTAGAACAAATAACCGCTGGCCAGGAAGTGGACGTTCATCGCCAGGTGCCCGGCGTGGCTGCCCACGACGGCGTCGAAAATGCCACCCAGATACAGGCCGTAGAAGCCGCTGACGAACAGCGCCGTGGCCACGATCGGGTGGGTGAGCCCGCGCGACAACCGGCTGTGCAACCCGGCCAGCAGCCATTCCCGTAGACCCGGCGGATCGCCGCGCCCGGCGGCGGGCAGGGTACGCAACGCCAGCGTGACCGGACCCCCCAGCACCAGCAGGATCGGTACCAGCATGGACAACAGCATGTGGGCGATCATGTGCATGCTGAACATCGCCGGCATATACCGGCCGATGCCCGAGGACGTGGCAAACAACATGACCACACAGCCCAGCAGCCACGATACTGTCCGGCCCCATGGCCACGTGTCCCCGCGGCGGCGCAACCGCACCACCGCCGCCACATACAGCGCAGCAAAGACCAGCGCTGCCGTTCCGAAAACCAGATCGAAGCGCCAGTCGAAAAGCACCCGCGTCAGTGTCGGCGGACCGGCGAAGTCGTAGCCGATTGCGAGCTGCGGAATACTGAGCCGAAGGATCGCTGGTGCCGGCGGCGGAGTCCGGGTCAACCCCACCGCTATGCCGAAGGTCAGGCTGAAAATCGCCGTCTCGATCAGCCCCAGCCGGATCAGGGCGCCGCGAGCGTTCGGGTCGGCGCGCAGAGCGGCCAGCGCACCCCGGCGCTGCCGCCAGCCCACGACGCCGAGTAGGCAAAGGCCGATCACTTTGGCAACGACCAGTCGGCCGTAAGCCGTCGTCAACAGTTCGGCAGGCTGCAGACGCACCAACGTGTTCACGACGCCGCTGAGCACCATCGCGGCGAAGCACCACAGGGCGAGAGCCGAGAACCGCCGCGTCGCCAGGCCCACATACTCGCCGCCGCGCCGGGCGTAGATCAGTACCGCCAGCAGACCGCCGGCCCAGAGGCTGGCGGCGAACAAATGCATCAGCAGGCTGTTGGTGGCGAGGTCGTGGGATCCGCCGGCCGCGGAGTGGCCGGTGAGTCCCAGCGGGACGAGTGTCACCAGCGACGCGAGCAATAGCAGCGGTGTCCACGACCAGCGCAACACCGGCAAACTCGCCAGCATCACCACCGCGGCCAGGAACGCAGTCCACCGCCAAGCGCCCGCGGTGTCGATCAGACTGGCCGCCGACCACAGCCTCACCGGATCCAACTCTTCACCGACGGGGTGACCGGAGACGTCAGAGACGGTCAACGGCACCAGCAGCGCCGCGCACACCGCCCAGACCGCGGAGGCGCCGGCACCCATCCGAACCGCCCGGTACCCCGCCGCGTCGAGCACCCCGGAGGCTTGCGGCGGCACGAGGAAGGTCGCGAACAGGTACGAGCCGACGGCCAGCACCGCTGCGACCTCGCCGACTGCCCGAAAGAACGGCAGTCCGAGCGTGGTCACCGGACCCGGATCAGGCAGCCCGGTGGCGGTCAGTGCGTCCGCCAGCGACAAAATCGACAGTCCGGCGGCGGTACCACCGGCCAGCGCCGCCACACCGCACAGCAGCGGCCACACCAGCGGGTGCAGTCGGCTGGCGGCCGGGGCGGTGGTCATGTATTCAGGGTATGGCCGGCACGGCAACCTGCATGCCGGCGCGGCGCCTATCGGTCAGCCGAGCTACCGGCCCGCCCTTGTCGGGCCTCGGTTTCCCGGGCCACGAACTTTTTTCGGGCGATCTGCGCGACATGATCGAAGTCGTGCAGGATGGCACGCAGCTCTTGCCGGAACGCGTTCCGCCGCTCGGCCAGGTCCGCGGACGGTTTCAACAGGTCCTGATCGGCAGCGACTTGGCGGGCGGTACCGAACAGCAGTGTGGACACCGGCTCGCTGCTGCTGACCCGTCCCTGCGCAACGAATTGACGACCCACGTTCAGGGCGAGCTGCGTCAAGTCCTTGGCACCGATCTCTGCCGGCGCTTCGCGCAGCACATCGGCGACGATCTCGTAGGCCTCGAAGAAGACCCGCAGCATCGCATCCGATATCAACGGCTGCTTGGCGTACAGGATCGCGTCGATCTCGTCGCCGCCGGCGTTGACGTGCGCCTCCCAATCCTCGTGCCAGGCCATCTCATCGGCGATGTTGGTACGGAAGGCATTCGAGTCGGCGAAATAGAAGTCGAACTTGAGCAGGTCGCGCAGTCGCATCACTTGGCTCCAGAACGCGTCCAGCCGGTCACCGTCGGCATGACGGGCGTGCGCCAGCGCCAGCTCGACGATCGAGGTCTCCAGGAACGCATGGATCACCGAGTTGCGGTAGAACGCCGCGGCGTGTTCGTGCTCCGGTGCGATGCGCCACACCGGTTCCCGGCCGCCGTCGACGCGGGTGACCGGGTGCCCGTTGGACAGCGCGTCGACCGCCGAGCGGACGCCGTCGCGGCTGCGCAGCCGCAGCGCGCTGGTCGACATCGGGTTGTGTTTGCGTTCTAAGTAATCCAGCGAATCCTGCAGCGTGTGGTGTAGCTGGTCAAGGGTCAGCGCCACCCCGTGCGTCGTCAACAACAGCGCCGACACCAGCCCGTTGGCATTGACCGGGGTGGCCTGCAGGATCCGCCATGCCACTTCGAACGACATCTTCTGCAGCGCGAGGCGTTTGGCTGATTCGTCCTCGGTCAACGGACCGTGCGCGGTCCCGAGGTACTCACGCATCGACACTGCTTCGGGAAACCTGACGTAGATCTTGCCGTAGTTGCGTTCGCCCTGAGCCTTGATGTAATTGACCAGCCAGCTCAAACCTTCGGGCTTCTTCTCAGCGCCGCGGGCGTAGGCGGCGTATTCGGCTACCTCGTGCAGCTGGTCGAAACTGATGGACACCGGCTGTAACAAAATGTCTTCGCTGCGGCCGTCCAAGTAGGCATCGGCCACGTAGCTCATCAACCCGAGTTTCGGCGGCAACATCTTTCCGGTCCGCGACCGGGTGCCCTCGATCGACCAGCTCAAGCTGAACCGCTTCTGCACCAGGTAGCCGACATACTCCTTGAGCACGTACTTGTACTGCGCGTCGTCGCCGATGTTGCGCCGGATGAAGATCACGCCGGCGCGACGCATCACCGGACCCATGAGTCCGAAAGCCATGTTGAGCCCGCCGAAGACGTGGGTCTTGGGCAGGCCGTTCTCCTGCAGCGCGACGGTAAGCACCGCGCTGTCGAGGTTCGACCGATGCGACCACAGCATGACGGCCGGGTGCGCTTCCAGTGCCGAACGCATTGCAGCGACCTGGTAGTCGTCGTAGTCGATCGCCGGGTCGAACCCACGGATCAGCAACCGGCCGAGCGCGGCCTGCAGGTCAACCGAAACCCGGCTCCAGCCGGTGGCCATTTCGTCGAGTATCTCGCCGGCCGCTTCGACCGACGCCCCTGGGATTTCTTGCAGACCGGCACAGAATCGAGCCGACGCCAGCATCTCCGGTTTGACCAGCCGCGGTGATTTGTACTGCGGCCCGACCAGCCGGTAGGCGACCCGTTCGACCGCAAGGATCGCCCGGCGAGAAACGAAATGAGCGAAATCGCGGGCATTTTCACCCGTCGTCGTGTCGCGCCACTGCTGGCGCAGCTCGGACACCTTGGCCGACTCGCCGGCAACCACTCGCGCGCGGCGAGGACTGTCGCGCAGAATGCGGCGTTGCTGGCGTTCGCTGGGGTGATACGGATCCCGGCCGGGCAACAAACCAGCCAGCCGGCTCAGTGTGCTCCCGCCCGGCGGCGGCAGCCAGAACACCTGCACCGGCAAAATCGAACGGTCCTCGTCGAGCTCCAACTGCTCGACCAGCCGGGCAAGATCGGCAGGCGGTTCGTCGCCCGCCGGTAGCCTCAGCACGTCGATCTTGGTCTCGGGATGCCGTGTTCGCTGCCGCTGCAACCAGTCGGTGAGCAGCTCTTCTTCGGTGGACGAGGTCACCGATGCCAACACCAGCGTGTCGTCCGTTGTGGTGAGGTTGCCGGTGTCGGCGGCCGGTGTGGTGGTCAAGGTCGTCCTTTCGGCCGAGCTTTTCGTGGTGTGCTGCTTGTCTGGCTTTTACGGGCCGGCTGCGCTTTGGTGGCTCGCCGAGCGGTCTTCTTCGGGGCGGCTTTCCTGCCGCGGGCGTAGACGTCTGCTTTCGGCAATTCGTCGACCGGCCAGTTGGCCAGTGTGTCCAGGTAGAGCTGCCGGACCTGTTCGATGTGATCCGGCAGGCCGTCCACCGTCCAGTTGTCAACCGGGATGGGCGGAAAAACCGCGATGTCCACGGTGCCGGGATTGAGTGTGCTCGAATTGCGGGCGGCGATGACCTCGGCGTTGCGAATCACGATCGGCACGATCGGGACCTTGGCCGCCATCGCTATCCGGAACGGGCCCTTCTTGAACTGGCCGACCTGGGTGGTGTCCAATCGGGTGCCTTCGGGAGCGATCACGATCGACAACCCCTTTTTCGCACGCTCTTCCACCTCGTGCAGGGATTCGACGGCGGCGGCCGGGTCGTCGCGGTCGATGAACACCGCCTCGAGCAACTTGCCGAGGGTCCCCATGATCGGGTCGTTGAGCAATTCCTTCTTCCCCACCGCAACCCAGTTGTCGCGCACCAGGGCGCTGACGATGACCGGGTCCGCCTGGTTGCGGTGATTGAAGATGAACACCGCCGGGCGTTGCGCGGTCAGGTTCTTCTCGCCCAGAACGTTGAGGTGCACACCGCCGGCTGCCAGCAGCAGCTGCGACCAGTTGGAGGTGAAGAAGTTGATCCCGCGGCGGCGGCTGCGGGTCAGCGCGCCCCAGCCGACTGCCAGCGAGGCGACCGGAATCACCGAGCTGAGGCCGGCCAGCGTCCGCAGTTGCCCCACGACACCGCCGCCACCACGGCTGGTGAACCTCAGGATCGGCCACCCGCGACGCCGGGCCACCGCGGCCATCTTGCCTTCCGGGTTCGTCGGTCGCGGGTTGCCGACCAGGTACATCAAGGCGACGTCCTCGTCGCCGTCGGCATAGAAGTAACTGTCTTTGAGGTCGATGTCGTGTTCGGCCGCGAACTTCTGCACCGCCGCGGCTTTTCCCGGTCCCCACAGAATCGGCCGCACCACGCCGCCGGTCAGGTTCCCGTCCTCGTCGGTTTCGAATCTGTTCGTCAGCGTGTTGGGTATTCCGAGGAAGCGGGCCACCGGCTCGACCTGAATGGTCAACGCCGAAGAGCTGAGGACGACAGTGTGGCCGCGGGCGAGATGTGCCCGCACCAACTGCCGCATTTCCGGGTAGATCCGGGACTCGATCTTCTGGGCAAACAGCCGCTCACCGATTTCGTCCATGTCGCTCAGCGCCCGCCCCCGCAGCGCCGAGGACGCCTTGACGATGAGGTCTTCGAACTCGATGCGCCCGAGTTGGTGGTTCAGCCCGGCCTGAACCATGGTGATCAGCTCACCGACCCCGATGTCGCGTCGCCGCAGCCGTTCCTGGGTGAGGATGACCGCGGTGAAGCCGGCGACCAGCGTTCCGTCCAGGTCGAAGAAGGCGCCGATCTTGGGTCCGGGCGGACTGGCCTCAATTTCGGCGACCGAGCCCGGCAGCCGAAGGTCGCGAGCCGGTTTGGGCTTGCGTTCCTCCGCGGCGGTCATGAGCTCGCCACTGACTCGGCGCCGGGATCGGGCGTTTCGGCATCGAATGAGACGGGCGCGGAGCGCAGTTCCGGGTCGCCGGCGAGGGCAAGTATTTCGTCGAAGCCTTGCTGCAGACACCGGGCGAACAGTGCCTCGTGGCGGATCGCAGCCCGGTCGTAGCGCGCGGTGATCGTGGCGTACCCCGACCTGGACACCAGGACGACCATCATGGCCACGCCCGGCAGCGGCCCAAAACCATAGTGGCGCAGGATTTTGGCGCCGGCGATGAACGTGTCTCCCTGATACAGCGGCACATTGCTGGCTTGAACATCAGACGAGACGACCGAACCGGTCATCGTTTCCAGAACCGGCGTCGGTAACACACTGAGTACCGGTGCGATCGAACCGATCACGTCCATGGCGGGCTCGTCGCGGCGTTGGGTCATCTGCGCGCGAATCTTCTTCATGCGAGCCACCGGGTCGGCCGTACCGATCGGCGCCGCCAGGTTGACCCCGGCGAACCGGTTGCCGCCGGCGGGGTCGGCATCGGCGCGCAGGTTGACCGGAACGGCCATCGGCAAGGTGCTGGTGGGCACACCGAGCGCATCGTGGTAGCGACCCAGCGCACCGCACAGGCCGGCCAGGTAGGCGTCGTTGATCGATCCGCCACCCGCTTTTGCCGCTCGATGCAGGTCGGACAACCGAATCTCGAGTGCTTCTGTGCGGGTAGCCAGGCTGCGCCGCCGCAACAGCGGTGACGGTTCGGCGGCCTGGCTCATCACCCGCACCCCGGAACGGGCATAGTCCAGCACTCCCGACACCGCTGACCCGGGGTTGACAACCGCTCGACCGAGCGCCGACGCAGCACCCCACAGCGCACCCCGGACACCACCCACGACGGCACCCGGAAGGTGATTGAGCCCCTCACGCATCAGATCGTTGCCGGACAGATCTTCTGGAACGGGCTGTGGCGCGGGCGCTTGCGCGGGCGGATCGCGCTCGAGGTCGTAGATGTTGGCGAACATTTCGACGCTGCCCACACCGTCGGTAACGGCATGGCTCAGATGCAACATCGTCGCCGCCTTGCCGTCGGCGAGGCCCTCGACCAGGGTGGCCGTCCACAGCGGGCGGGCAATGTCGAGCGGCGACTGCAGCATCACCTCGGCCAGATCGAACAGCTGCCGCAGCGTGCCGGGTTCGGGGACGCGCAGCCGTCGCACGTGGAAGTCGAGGTTGAAGTCGGGGTCGACCACCCAACGCGGCGCCGCAGTGGGCAGGGTCGGCACCACGACTTTCTGGCGCAGTCGCAATGCCCGTCGCGAGGCATTCTCGAAGCGGCCGCGGAACCGCTCCCAGTCCGGCACGCAGTCCAGCAGTTCCAGGCCCATGATGCCCGAGCGGGTGCGCGGGTTCGCTTCGCCGCGGTGCAGCAGGTAGTCGACCGGCCCCAACGCGGTCGGCAGTCCAGCGGCGTCGACCGAATCACTCATCGCGGCCGCCTCGGCGCCCGGTCCGAACCCGTCACCGCTGACCTGTTCACGAAAGCCTCCCGTTCTCGACGCGTCCATCTCCGGACGCCGGCGGCGACTGCAGCCCCAGTGCCAACACAACGCTAGTCCGGTTGGCACGGTCGTGAAAGGCGAATGTGCAGATCAAATCGGCGCCGGTTTCGAATAAGAATCATCATGGGAATCGCTGTGCGCCAATTGCATTGATCACGTGATTCGCGACGAAAAACCGGTAGAGCCGGCAAGTGCCGCCCGCTGAAGTAATTCGGCGGATAAGCGAACGCGGCGCCCCTGGGAAAAAACTCTGCCGAATTATCACCGCACTCATCCAGCACCGTCGGTGGCCGGCCAGTCCGGCCGCACGTTAGCCAATCGATTTGTCACACAGTCTAGTTGGCCCGGCATTGCGCGGCCGACCCGGTGCGCCGCAGGCGTTCGATAAACTGAGCTGCGCATCGCCCCCGTAGCTCAGCTGGATAGAGCACATGACTTCTAATCTTGTGGTCGCAGGTTCGAGTCCTGCCGGGGGCACGGAAACGGCGGCTGAGGCATTTGCAACCATCAAGGGCAATTAATTCGATGCCGCGGCCCGGTAAATCGCTGGAGGCATAGGTGAATACATCCGATCTTGTGCTGGTCAACGTCGAGAACCACGTCGCGCTGATCACGGTCAACGACCCAGATCGGCGTAACGCCGTCACAGTCGCAATGTCCGCGCGACTGCGCGACGCAGTGCAACAGGCGGAATCCGATGCCGAGGTGCATGCCGTCATCATCACCGGCGCGGGCAGCGCATTCTGCGCCGGCGCCGACCTGAGCGCTCTGGGAAGTGCGGCCGAGGAGGGGCTGCTGCGGGTGTACGAGGGGTTCATGGCGGTCGGCAGCTGCACCCTGCCCACCGTTGCTGCGGTCAACGGCCCGGCTGTCGGCGCCGGCCTGAACCTGGCACTGGCCGCCGACGTACGGATCGTCGGGCCGGCAGCGCTGTTCGACGCCCGGTTTCAGAAGCTCGGCCTACATCCGGGCGGCGGCGCCACCTGGATGATGCAACGGGCGGTCGGACCGCAGGTCGCCCGTGCCGCTTTGTTGTTCGGCATGCGGTTCGACGCCGAAACCGCCGTTCGGCACGGGCTCGCCCTCGCTGTTGCCGACGACCCGGTCGCCGCGGCGCGGGAGCTGGCCGCCGGTCCCGCGGCGGCGCCCCGCCCAGTCGTGCTCGCCACCAAGGCCACGATGCGGGCTACGGCAAGCCCGGGCTCGGTCGACGTCCACCAGCATGAACTCGCGATGCGGACGGAACTCGGACCGCAAGCAGAGTCGATCCGCTCACCGGACTTCGCCGCCCGACTGGCCGGCGCTCGACGCAAGTAGCCGTTTTCTCAGTGCTGCCAGTACCGGGCACTGAAGTCGGTCATGGCGAAGCCGGCCACGATGCTGCCGACGACGATGCCCAAGGCGAGTATCGGCCACATGAACATGTACCAGCGCCGCCAGATCGAGACGAACGGACCCAAACTGCCCGTGATCAGCGCCAGAGCGATACCACCCCAGGTCACCGGGTAGATCCAGTTGTCGATGCCGTACGGCACCGGCGGGCAATCGCCTGAGCAGGTGTCGGTGGCGAAGGCGAAAAACAGCGACACCCAGGCCGCGGCCGCAGCGGCCATGACCAGCACCGACCAGGCGATGGCGGTGCAGATCACATCCCAGGTGGCGACCCGGCTTCGGCGCACGACCCGCCGCTGCTGGTAGGGCAACGGCGGGTGATACGGGTAGTAACCCGGGTAGGGCGGCGGATGCGCGGGCCTCATATCGGTGATCTTTCCCCTCAGAGCCACCCCCGGGTGCCGTTATCTCAAGCTAAGAGAATGGTTCACTCGCCAGCTGCACGACGCGCTCGGCTCGCCGCAACACTGGTGCATCGACCATCTGGCCCTCGAACGCGAAGACACCGCGCTGAGCGACGGCGGTGGCCAGCACGCTTC
The DNA here is from genome assembly GCA_963767765.1 of uncultured Actinomycetota bacterium. Taxonomy (GTDB): domain Bacteria; phylum Actinomycetota; class Actinomycetes; order Mycobacteriales; family Mycobacteriaceae; genus Mycobacterium. The sequence continues at coordinate 114,820 of CAVYEX010000006.1, forward strand.
GAGCCCACCGCACCTGCTCCAGTGTTGGTGCGTAGCCGGACCGGATCACCGGCAGCTGCCTGGGATGGATACCGACTTTCGCATCGAAGCCCACGGCGACGGCGTCGTCGACCTCACGACGCAGTCCGTCGAGGTCGTTGATGTCGAGGTAGACCGAGTCAAGCGCCAAACGGCCGTATGCCTTGGCCGCCAGCAGCGTCTGGGAGCGCACGTGGCGGGCCACCTCGCGGTAGGTCCCGTCCGGGTAGCGGTTGGCGGTACCGCCCAGAGCCGCAAACAGGTCTTCGGCGCCCCACATGACCGCGACGGCGTTGTCGACCTGCACGGTGTCGGCGACGCGCAGGGCACCCGCCGGCGATTCGATCAGCACCACCACGTCCAGCGGCGCCAAGCAGCTAACCTGCTCCGGCGCCTCACATTTCGGCAGCATGACCGTGTTATACCGGGTGCGGGCCACCGCCTGCAGGTCGAGTGCCTGATCGCTGGTGCCGAACGAGTTGATGCGGACTACGGTTCGGGCCGGGTCGAGGGTCGCTGACAGCAGCGCGTCACGGGCGGCGGCCCGGTCGGCGGCCGCCACTCCGTCTTCGAGATCGAGGATCACCACATCGGCTGCCGCGGCGGCTTTTTCGAAACGTTCCGGGCGGTCCGCGGGACAGAAGAGCCAGGCCGGCCCGGGATTGCGCAGGGCCATCAGCTGTCAGCCTCGGCCGGTCGCATCCGCACCAGCGTTTTCCGGGTGGCGGTGGCGACGACGTCACCATGCTGGTTGCGTCCGGTGTGGGCGAGAGTCACGATGCCTTCGCCTGCCCGGCTTCGGGATTTCCTCTTCTCGGTGATGACGGTCTCGGCGTAGAGAGTGTCGCCGTGAAACAGCGGTGCCGGAAAGGCGATTTCGGAGAAACCGAGATTGGCGACGATGGTGCCCTGGGTCAGTTGCGCCACCGACAGACCGACCAGGGTCGAGAGGGTGAACATCGAGTTCACCAGGCGCTGGTGAAACGGCGGCAGAGCGTCGGAGAATGCAGCGTCCAGATGCAGCGCCTGGGTGTTCATGGTCAGCGTCGTGAACAGCACATTGTCCGCTTCGGTGATGGTGCGGCCGGGGCGGTGCAGATAGCGGGTGTTGATCTCGAACTCTTCGAACCACAAGCCGCGCTGGACAATGTCGCGGTCGGCACCCGATGTCACAAGCCGACCTCCCGCGCGATCAGCATCAACTGCACTTCGCTGGTACCCTCGCCGATTTCCAGGATTTTGCTGTCCCGGTAGTGGCGCGCCACCGCGAATTCGTTCATGAACCCGTAGCCGCCATGGATCTGCGTAGCGTCGCGCGCGTTGTCCATGGCCGCTTCGCTGGCGACCAGCTTGGCGATCGCGGCCTGCTTTTTGAACGGCTTGCCGGACAGCATCAACGCGGCCGCGTCGTAGTACGCCGCGCGGGCGGTGTGGGCGCGGGTCTCCATCCGGGCGATCATGAATTCGATGGCTTGGTTGCGGCCGATGGGCTGGCCGAAGGCTTCCCGTTCGCGGGCATACTTGACGCTTTCATCCACGCAGCCCTGGGCGGCGCCGGTGGACAGCGCGGCGATCGCGATCCGGCCCTCGTCGAGGACACGCAGGAAGTTGGCGTAGCCGCGACCGCGCTCCCCCAGCAGGTTGTCCTCGGGCACCCGCACATCTTCGAAGGTCAGCGGGTGGGTGTCGGAGGCGCGCCAACCGACCTTGTCGTAGGCCGGTTCGACGGTGAACCCGGCTGTGGGAACCGGGATAAGAATGGACGAGATTTGCTTTCGGCCGTCCAGCTCGCCGGTGACGGCGGTCACCGTGACCAGCCGCGTGAGGTCCGTACCGGAATTGGTGATGAACTGTTTGGATCCATTGACGACCCAGTGCCCGTCATCGAGGCGCGCCGTGGTCTTGGTGGCGCCGGCATCACTGCCGCCGCCGGGCTCGGTCAGCCCGAACGCACCCAGGGCACGGCCGCTGGTCAACTGCGGCAGCCATTCTCGCTTCTGCGCGTCGCTACCGAACCGATAGATTGGCATAGCGCCCAGCGAGACCCCCGCTTCCAAGGTGATGGCCACGCTCTGGTCCACCTTGCCCAGCTCTTCCAGGGCCAGGCACAGGGCGAAGTAGTCGCCACCCATTCCACCCCACTCCTCGGGGAAAGGTAAACCGAACAGACCCATTTCGGCCATCCCGGCGACCACTTCGTAGGGGAACGAGTGCTCGGCGTCGTGTCGGGCGGCCACCGGCGCCACCACGCTCTGCGCAAAGTCGCGGACCGTCTTGGCCAACTGCTGGTACTCGTCGGGAAGCGTCCCAGTCGAGAGAAAGTCTGGCATTACGGACCATCCTTTGTTGCGGCGGTGTTGGGGTGGAATTTGATGCGCGCCAGTAGCTGATTCACCTTGACTTGCTCGCCGGCGTCGACGAGAAGCTCGACGGTACCGCCGACGGGCGCGGTCAGCGCGTGCTCCATCTTCATCGCCTCGACCGTCACCACCACGGTCCCGGCGGCGACTTGCGCCCCGTCTTCAGTACCCACCGAGACGACGGTTCCGGGCATCGGGCTGCTCAACTCCGCGTCGCCGCGGTGCTCGTCGTCGGCCCGCACCGGCGCCTCGCGTACCTCTTCGAGCATCACCGTGACGCCGGCGCCGGCCAACCAGAACCGGTTCTCGTCGGCGGCCACGGTGTATTTGCGACGCACACCGTTCAGCGTGACTGTCAGCCGCCGACCGTCCACAGTGGCCTGCAGGGCATGTGATTGGCCGTCCTCGATGCGCACCACAGCTGCCGCGGGCGAACCCGTGATGTACACGTGATCGGCGCGGTCGCCACAACGTAGCCGAAGACCGACCGGCGCGGTGGCGCCCAACCGCCATCCCGACGGAACCGCCCACAGATCGACATCGTGCGTCGGCCAGAGCCGCAGCCAGCGGTAGGCCGCCGCAGCGATGAAATGGTCGTCGCTCGCCGGGGCCGCGACAAAACCGGCGGCGCGACGGTCCAGCAAACCGGTGTCCAGCCGGCCGGCGGCCACGTCCGCATCGGCCAGCAGGAACCGCGCGAACTCGACATTGGTGGTGACACCGAGCACGGCGGTATCGGCCAGTGCCCGGTCCAGTTTGCGCAGCGCGGTCGGGCGGTCGGCGGCGTGCGCTACGACTTTGGCCAGCATCGGGTCGTAGTCGCTGCCGACCGTCATTCCCGCCGACAAGCCCGAGTCCACTCGGATACCGGAGCCGTGCGGTTCGACCACCGCAAGCACATCGCCGCCGGTCGGAAGGAATCCGCGGCCGGGGTCTTCGGCGTAAACCCGGGCCTCGACCGCGTGACCATGGACGACGATGTCGGGTTGAGCGACGGTAAGCTTCTCGCCCGCGGCGATCCGCACCTGCCACTCGACCAGGTCCCAGCCGGTGACCATCTCGGTCACTGGGTGTTCGACCTGCAGGCGGGTGTTCATCTCCATGAAGAAGAATTCGTCGGGCCGATCGGCGGAGACGATGAATTCCACCGTGCCGGCGCCGACATAGTCGACGCTGCGCGCCGTGTCACAAGCCGCCGCACCGATGCGGGCGCGGGTCGCGGCATCCAGCAGCGCCGACGGTGCCTCTTCGATGACCTTCTGATGTCGCCGCTGCAGGCTGCATTCGCGCTCACCGAAGTGCACCACGTTGCCGTAACCATCAGCCAGCACCTGGACTTCGATGTGTCTGGGCCGCAGCACGAACCGTTCGAGGAAAAGTGTGTCGTCACCGAAAGCCGCGGCTGACTCCCGCCGCGCGCCGGCGAGGGCTGCGGGCAGATCAGCGGGCCGTTCCACCGTGCGCATGCCCTTGCCGCCGCCACCGGCAGAGGGCTTGACCAACACCGGGAAACCGACTTCTTCGGCGGCGTCGATCAGTTCCTCGTCGGTCAGGCCGGGGCGCGCAACGCCGGGTACCACCGGTACACCGAAGGCCGACACCGTGGTCTTGGCGGCGATCTTGTCGCCCATCGTCTGGATGGCGGCCACCGGCGGCCCGATGAAGGTCAACCCGGCCGCCGCCAGAGCCGACGCGAATTGAGCGTTCTCCGAGAGGAATCCGTATCCAGGGTGCACGGCCTGCGCGTCCGTGCGGACAGCGGCGTCGACGACCGCGGCGATGTTCAGGTAACTGTCACGGGCGGGCGCCGGGCCGATCGCCACCGCCGCGTCGGCTTTGGCAACGTGCCGCGAGCGGACATCGGCGTCGCTGTAGACGGCAACCGCCCGAATACCCATCCGCTGCAGCGTCGCCATGACACGGACAGCGATCTCGCCGCGATTGGCGACCAGAACCGTATCGAAGCTCGTCGCAGACATCGGGGTGATCACATCCGGAAGACGCCGTAGGAGACCGACTCGAGCGGCGCTTGAGCCACCACTGAAAGCGCAAGCCCGACAACGGTCCTGGTGTCGGCCGGGTCGATCACCCCGTCGTCCCAGAGCCGCGCTGTCGAATAGTACGGGTTGCCCTGGTGTTCGTACTGCGCCCGGATCGGCGCCATGAATTCTTCCTGCTCGGAGGCCGACCATGGGTTGCCGGCGTTTTCCAGCGCTTCGGCACGGACGGTGGCCAGCACCGACGCCGCTTGCTCGCCGCCCATCACCGAGATCCGCGCATTCGGCCACATCCACAGAAAACGCGGCGAATACGCGCGTCCGCACATGGAGTAGTTACCCGCGCCGTAGGAGCCCCCAATGACGACAGTCAGTTTCGGCACCCGCGCACACGCCACCGCCGTCACCATCTTGGCCCCGTGTTTGGCGATACCGCCGGCTTCGTAGTCGCGGCCCACCATGAAGCCGGCGATGTTCTGCAAGAACAGCAGCGGCACGATGCGCTTGTCGCACAGTTCGATGAAATGTGCTCCCTTGAGTGCTGATTCAGAGAACAGCACCCCGTTGTTGGCCACGATGCCGATCGGGTGCCCGTGCAGCCTCGCGAATCCGGTAACCAGCGTGGTGCCGTAATCGGCTTTGAACTCCTGAAATTCGCCGCCATCGACCAGGCGGGTGATGACATCGTGCACGTCATAGGGAGTGCGCGGATCGACGGGCACCACATCGTAAAGCTCGGTCTGATCGGCGATCGGCGCCGAAACCGGCGCGACATTCCAGGGGCGTGGCGGTGGCGGACCCAGGGTGGCGACGATGCGCCGGACGATGCGAAGCGCGTCGCGGTCATCGTGAGCCAGGTGGTCAGTGACCCCTGAGGTCTTGGAGTGCAATTCGCCACCGCCGAGCTCCTCGGCGGTGACAATTTCACCGGTGGCGGCCTTCACAAGTGGCGGCCCTCCGAGAAAGATTGTGCCCTGATCACGGACGATCACCGCCTCGTCGCTCATCGCCGGAACGTAAGCTCCGCCGGCCGTGCACGAGCCGAGGACGGCCGCAATCTGCGGGACGCCGTCGGCGCTGAGCTTGGCCTGGTTGTAGAAGATGCGCCCGAAATGCTCTCGGTCCGGAAAGACTTCGTCCTGGCGCGGCAGGAAGGCGCCGCCGGAGTCGACGAGGTAGACACACGGCAGCCGGTTCTGGCCGGCGATCTCCTGGGCCCGCAGATGCTTTTTGACGGTGATCGGATAGTACGTACCGCCCTTAACGGTGGCGTCGTTGGCCACGATCATGCACTCGCGGCCGGATATCCTGCCGATCCCGGTGATGATGCCGGCGGCCGGGCACTCACCGTCATACATGCCGTCGGCCGCCAGCGGCGCCACCTCGAGAAAAGGGCTACCCGGGTCGAGCAAGCCGTCGACCCGCTCACGCGGCAACAATTTGCCGCGGTTCAGGTGCCGTGCGCGGGCGCGTGCCGGGCCGCCCAGACTGGCTTCGGCCAGCTTGTCGCGCAGCTGTGACACCAACGCACGATGCTCATCGCGATGCACGGCCACAGAGGTCATTCGTTGTCCGCCCAATTGAGTTAATGACGACTAACCCGTGCTACGTTAGTGGTCATTAACCGAACTGTCCAGGAGGCCGCCATGGCACCGTCTGCCGCGGCTGGTCCGGCCGAAGCCGCGAGTCGCCGTAGCCGGCTGAAATCGGATCGCCGTTCGCAGCTGCTGGCGGCCGCCGAGCGGCTGTTCGCCGACCGCGGTTTCCAGGCGGTGCGTCTGGAAGATATCGGTGCCGCCGCCGGCGTCAGCGGTCCGGCGATCTACCGCCATTTTCCCAATAAGGAATCGCTGCTCGTGGAGCTACTGGTCGGCATCAGCACCCGGCTGCTCGCCGGTGCTCGCGACGTCATCTCCGATAGCCGTGATCCCGCCGCGGCGCTGACCGGCCTGATCGACTTTCACCTGGACTTCGCCCTGGGCGAACCTGACCTCATCCGAATCCAGGACCGCGACCTCGCGCACTTACCGACAGCAGCGCAGCGCCAGGTACGCCGAGCGCAGCGACAGTACGTGGAAACCTGGGTCGGCGTGCTGCGCGAGGTGCAACCGGAGGTGGCCGAGTCCGACGCCCGCTTGATGGCGCACGCGGTATTCGGACTGCTCAACTCCACACCGCACAGCATGAAGCCCGCAAACACCAAGGGATCAAGTGCTAGCCGGTCCCGTGCCGTCATGCGGACCATGACCATCGGCGCGCTGCACGCCGGGGACGCCCGACAGGGCTGATCCGCACCCTTTGCGCGGAACCTCAGAACGCCCCGCCCCGCCTCGCCGTTTGGGTACCCTGCAGAACATGAGGCGGGCATGACGGATCCACGTCGACCACGCCGGTCCGATCACCCTCGACAGGGTCCGGCCCAGCCGCGGGCCGATCTGTATCAGCCCCGCACCGATCCCGCTTACAGCGGTCAAGTTCCCCACATGCCCAGCTACGGCGGAGGCCCGCCACGCACCACCCCGATCGACTCCCACCCCACCGACCGGATACCTCAGTACTGGCTGCACAGCCAATCGGCACCGCAATGGCAGCACCACGCACTGTCCTCCGGCGAACCGCCTGACGGCGGGCCGGGCAACCCGCAGCGGTCCAAGCCGCCGCGATGGTTGTGGATTCTGGCCGGCGCGGCCATTTTGCTGGTCATCGCACTGGTGATCGCCCTCGTCATCGCCAACGGAACGGCCAAGAAGGGGACCACCGTACCTCCCCTGCCCGCCATGCCCGGCTCAAAGACACCGCCGTCGAGCAGCGCGTCGCCGTCACCCAGTGCGCAGCCGACCGCCACCAGCTCCGCCGCACCCAGCGCAACCACGCAGACCACCAGCGCCGCCGCCTCGGAAACCGTTGGCTACAACGTCACCGGCGACGGCCGGGCGATCAGCATCAGCTACATCGACGACGACGGTGTGCGGCAGATCGAGTTCAACGTCGCGCTGCCGTGGAGCAAAAGCGTGACCGTGCCCAGGTCCGCAAGCCAGCAACCCAGCGTCACGATTGTCAATGTCGGCCACGACGTCACCTGCTCGGTGACCGTCGACGGCATTGCCGGCCCGCAGCGCACCGGCGTGGGATTGACGACGTGCCAAGGAACAGGCTGAGCCGCGTCTCGTTGACCGCGCAGCGCAGCCCGACGGTGGCCTAGCGGATGTCGCTCGCCCGCGGTGCCCGTACCGCCAGCATCGCCAACAGCCCAGCGGTCAACACCACATCCAGCCCGCCCAAGCCGGCCCGAACGGCGTGGAAACTGTCGACAAAGACCGAGAACAGCCAGGGCGCCAAAAACGACACCGCCCGGCCGGTCATGGTGTACAGGCCGAAGGACACCCCCTCTTTTCCTTCCCTGGACATCCGCAGCAGCAGCGTGCGCGCCGACGCCTGCGCCGGACCAATGAACAGACCCAAGGCCAGTCCGCACACCCAGAACGCCCGGGCGCCGGACAACATCATCAAGATCAGGCTCACTATGACGATCGCGACTAGCGAGGCGACGATGATCGCCTTGGAACCCACCCGGTCGTCGAGCAGTCCGCCCAGCACCGCTCCGCAGGCGGCGACCACACTGGCAGTGACTCCGAAGATCAACACCTCGCCTTGCGAGATGCCGTATTCACTCACGCCGAGGACGGGACCGAGCGTCAGAACTCCGGTCAACCCGTCGCGAAAGACCGCACTTGCCAACAGGAAGAACACGAGGTTGCGGTCCCGCCGCCATTCGGCCGCCAGATCCGACCACAATCTTCGGTAACCGCCCAGCAGGCCGCTGCTGCGGTGCGCTGCCTCGTCGGCCGGGGGCAGCCGGCGTGCGGTCAACAGCAAAGGCAAGGCGAATACTGCGAACCAGGCGGCGGCCAGCAGCATGGCGGCCCGGATATTGAGGCCGCCGCGCGTCGAGAGGCCCAACAGCCCGCGGCCGGCGCCGGTTCCCGACATGAAGCCCAGGTAGACGATCAACGACAGCACAACGCTGCCGGCGTAGCCGGCGGCCAAGCCGAATCCGGAGATCCGGCCCGCATTATCAGGCGTGGTCAGCTCGCGCAGCAGCGTGTTGTAGGGGACGCTCGCCAGGTCGGTGCATGCGGCAGTCGCTGCGAGCAGCAGCAAACCGGGCCACAGATAGCGCGGATCGTCGCGGATCAGGCTCATCAGGCTGGTGAACGCGACCGCCAGGCCGGTGAGCATGGTCAGCGCCAAGCGCCGCCGGCGCGGTGCTTCCACCCAGACGCCGATGAGCGGCGCCAGCACCGCGATCGTCAGACCCGCCACCGCCAGTGCGCGGCCCAGCCAACTCGCCGGAGAACTGCCGCCGGGCGTGCCCTCGCCCACAGATTTGGTCAGATAGACCGAGAAGACGAAGGTCACCACGATTGCGCTCAACCCGACCGAACCGCAGTCCCACAGCGCCCAGGCCACGACCCGGGAGCGCTCAGCGGTGCGCGAACCCGATCCCGGGTTGCTCATGCAGGGACTGTAGTCATTGGTAGCCGACCCGCCGCGCCCGGCTGCGCGACCGACGCCCTGTCTACGATTGGCCCATGCCGGTTCCCGCTCCCAGTCCCGACGCACGCGCGGTTGTCACTGGAGCCTCGCAGAACATCGGCGAAGCGTTGGCCTCCGAACTCGCCGCCCGCGGCTACAGCCTGATCATCACCGCCCGACGCGAAGAGATCCTCAACGCCCTGGCCGCCCGGTTGACCGACCAGTACGGAGTGACCGTCGAGGTGCGACCGGCCGATCTGTCGGATTCCGATCAGCGAACGAAGCTTGCGGAGGAGCTCGCTGCCCGCCCAGTTTCCATCCTGTGCGCCAACGCCGGTACCGCGACATTCGGCCCGGTGTCAGCGCTCGACCCTGCTGCCGAAAAGGCCCAGGTGCAGCTCAATGCCCTGGCGGTGCACGACCTTGCCTTGGCGGTGCTGCCGGGAATGCTCGAGCGCCACGCCGGCGGGATTCTGATTTCCGGTTCGGCAGCGGGCAATTCGCCGATTCCCTACAACGCGACCTACGCCGCCACCAAGGCATTCGCGAACACCTTCAGCGAGTCGCTGCGCGGAGAACTGCGCGGCACGGGCGTGCACGTGACCCTGCTTGCTCCCGGTCCGGTGCGCACCGAACTTCCCGACTCGGACGACGCCTCGCTCGTCGAGAAACTGGTGCCGGGCTTTTTGTGGATCGACACCCAGTACACCGCCAAGGCGTCACTGGATGCCCTGTCGCGCAACAAAATGCGGGTGGTGCCTGGAGTGACGTCCAAGGCGATGTCGGTGGCCAGCCAGTACGCTCCCCGCGCGATTGTGGCCCCAATCGTGGGGACCTTCTACAAGCGGCTGGGCGGGTAGCGACTCACCTACGCCGGCGTCGACCGGTGCCGAAAATACTGCGAGTGATCTCTCGCACTCCGGTGTTGAGCACACTTTTGACCGTCGAGTCATGCAGCACCTGCTCGAGCATGCTGGGGCCCCTGGGCTCGGCCGGCGCGGGCATCGGCGGCACCTCGGTGTCGGCGGGCAGAGGCGGCAGATCCGCCGGGGCCGGCGACTGCGCCGGTGCCGGCAGCGTCTCGGTTTCAGCGGGAGGCGACAACTTGTCATTCAGACGCTCGTAAGCCGACTCGCGGTCAATGGTCTGACCGTATTCCGCCTGCAGCGGGCTGGATTTGGCGGCGGCGGCAATGGCGTCCGAGCCGATAGCACCCATCTGCGACCGCGGGACGCGCATCCGGGTCCACGCGACCGGCGTGGGCGCTCCGCGCTCAGAGAGGACGGTGACGACAGCCTCGCCGATTCCCAACGACGTCAAAGCCGATTCCAGGTCGTAGATCTTCGTTTTCGGATACGTGCGGACGGTTCTGGCCAGTGCCTTCTGGTCATCGGGGGTGAAGGCGCGCAACGCGTGCTGAATACGCGCTCCGAGCTGGGACAGCACTTCGTTGGGTAGGTCGGTCGGCAGTTGGGTGCAGAAGAACACTCCGACGCCCTTGGAGCGGATCAGCTTGACGGTCTGCTCGACTTGCTCGAGGAAGGCCTTCGATGCGTCGGTGAACAGCAGATGCGCCTCGTCGAAGAAAAAGACCAATCTGGGTTTGTCCAGATCACCGACTTCCGGCAGGAACGTGAACAAGTCCGCTAGCACCCACATCAGGAAGGTAGAGAACAGTATCGGCCGGGAAGCCTGTTCACCGAGCTCGAGCAGCGATATGAGGCCTCGCCCTTGATCGTCAAGCCGCAACAGGTCGTCTGGTTTCAGCTCCGGTTCGCCGAAGAAAGTGTCCGCGCCTTCGGCTTCCAGATTGACCAGCGCCCGCAGAATGACCCCGGCCGTGGTCGGCGACACCGCCCCGAGCGCTTTCAACTCCGGCTTGCCCTCGTCACTCGTCAGATAACTGATGACCGAACGCAAATCCTTCAGGTCGAGCAGCGCCAGTCCTTTTTGGTCGGCCCAGTGAAAGATCAGACCGAGAGTCGACTCTTGAGTTGCGTTCAGCCCCAGGACTTTCGATAACAAGATTGGCCCGAAGCTGGAGATGGTGGCACGTACCGGCACACCGATCCCGCTGGTGCCCAAAGACAAAAACTCGACGGGATAGCTGGTGGGCACCCAGTCATCTCCGGTGTCCTTGGCTCGGGCGGTGGTTTTGTCGCTGGCCTGCCCCGCCCGGGCAAGGCCGGACACGTCCCCCTTGACGTCGGCCATCAGTACCGGTACACCCGCGGCCGACAACTGCTCGGCAATCAATTGCAACGTCTTGGTCTTGCCGGTCCCTGTCGCCCCGGCGACCAACCCGTGCCGGTTGATGGTGGCCAGCGGTATCGCGATCTGCGCGGCCGGATCGGCCACGCCGTCGACGACTACCGTGCCGAGCTGCAGCGCCTGACCTTCGGAGGCGTATCCGGCCGCGATCTGCTGGGCGGCGGTTGCTGCCGAGTTGGTGCTAGGAGTCGATTCAGCGCTCATGATGCCGCGTGCCTCTCTGCCGCAGTACTGCGGGCGAACCTGACATTACTGGCACCGGCACCGGGCAACTCAGATTTGGCGGCTAACCTGGGCCTACTGTGAGCGCTGTGCGGGACGAACTGGTATGGATCGACTGCGAGATGACCGGGCTGAATCTGGGCTCGGACAAGTTGATCGAAATCGCGGCTCTGGTCACCGACGCCGACTTGAATATCCTCGGCGACGGGGTCGACGTCGTGATCCACGCCGACGACGCTGCGCTGTCGTCGATGATCGACGTCGTCGCCGAGATGCACACCCGTTCGGGCCTGATCGAAGAGGTCAAAGCTTCGACCGTCGACCTCGCGACGGCGGAGACGATGGTGCTCGACTACATCCGGGAACACGTCAAACAGCCCAAGACGGCGCCGTTGGCCGGCAATTCGATCGCCACCGATCGGGGTTTTATCGCCCGTGACATGCCGGCGCTCGATTCGTTTCTGCATTACCGGATGATCGACGTCAGCTCTATCAAGGAATTATGCCGACGCTGGTATCCGCGGATCTACTTCGGTCAGCCGGTCAAAGGACTAGCGCACCGAGCGCTGGCTGACATCGAGGAATCGATCCGAGAGTTGCAGTATTACCGGCGCACCGCGTTCGTACCTCCACCTGGGCCCGCTACCAGCGATATCGCGGCGATCGCCGCAGAGCTCGGTGCCCCGGCGGGCGCAATTGGCCGAATCGATTCGGCTGCCGAGCACCCGAGCGGTTAGTATCGACGTCGCCGCTGATCCGCTTCGCCCTGCTGGGCGAACGGCTGGCGGCGATGGTGAGTGTAGTTCAGTTGGTAGAGCACCAGGTTGTGATCCTGGAAGTCGCGGGTTCGAGCCCCGTCACTCACCCCAAAATAAGACACCCGCGGGAATTGCGTTGAGCGCGTCCGGTCTTGCGTCAGCGCCGACCCCATTCGGTGCCCATGTTGTCGTCGGTGATCGTGGGCACACCTCTGGTGCGAGACAGGATGCCGTCGCGCGTTTCGAGGTTCAGGCCAGTTGGCTTGGCGGGACCGTAACCGGCCGACAGAGAGTCGGCTAAGCCCACGACTTTTGCCAAGCGCGTTTGCTGCCTCGAGTCGGCAAGGTCGAACACGGGCCTGCCTTCGATGCGGTACTCGCGCAACACGCGCTCCCAGCGCTGGCGGTCGAAGGCAATAGGAGAGTCGCTGACGGCCATGAAATTGATGAAGCGCAGTGCATATGGATATTCCAGCGCGCCGGTGCGCTGCGCTTCGTCCGACCCGGTTGTGTTGTAGAAGAACACCCCGCCACGGTTGAGGTGGCCGCGGACAAGTCTCAGGAACTCCGTCGAAAGCAGATTAGTGGCGTTTGCGCGCCAATTGAAGGTGGTGTTCATCACGATGAAGTCGAACTTGCGCTCGGGGTTGCGGGCAAGCCAGCGCCGGCCGTCATCGATCACGGTCGTCATTTTGGGGTTCTTCAGCACGCCGGCCTCGCCGGGGTACTGCGGAATCACCTTTAGATAGGCCGGGTTGATTTCGACCGTGGTCAGCTTGTCAAGCTGAGGATGGTTGGCGATCACCTGTGCCCAGGAACCGGAGGAGAGCCCGACCATCAGCACGTCGCGGGGCGACTCGTGCAGCAGACTGAGGGCGTAGGCGCGGACAATCATGTTGCGGTCGTTCACGAGGTCGGTGGAGAAAACGCCGTCGTAGACGCCGCCGCCCTGAATCTCCCCGTCTTGCGTGACACTGACCACGCCACTTTTGTTTTCCTCCAAATGCGCAAAGCGCTGCCCCGCATACTTCTGCTTGAAGTACAGCCGCTCATAGACACCGTCGAAAAGCCGAGGCTGCACGACGGCAATCGCGACGGCAATCAGGGCGATGGCGGCGGCGCGCGTGGTCAACAGATTTCCATTGCGCATCCGGTGATCGGCGGCTAGCAGCAGCACCAGCGAAAGTGCAATGCCGAGCAGCGCAAGAAAAAGCGAGATGCCGCCCAAACTCCAATGGTCCATCAGCACAAAGCCCGTGATAAGGCTGCCCAGCGCCGAGCCCACGATGTTGGCGAGGTACAGGTAGCTCAATCCTTCGCCCGCGCGGGCGTCCGGCGTAATGGCGATATGGCAGATCAGCGGGAACGTCGCGCCCAGCAAGCCCGCGGCGACGGCCACCAGCGGAAATGAAACCCCCCAGTGCAGCGCGCAGCCGATCAGCGCTGCCGCGGGCACCAGCAGATAGCTGGCAAGATTGGCAAACAATACGAAGCCGGACAGCGAAGCCACCTGCTTCGCCGCCGCCGATTCCCGGCAGAAGCGGCGGCTGCCAAGTGAGCCGAGCGCAATGCCGAGCAGGTAGCAGCCCAGCAGTAGCGCAAAAGCCCGCGCGATGCCTCCCGATGAGAACGAGTAAACGCGATACCACAAGATTTCATAGCTCAGCGCGATGTAGCCGCAGAGCGCCGAAAGCAGCAGCGCAAACCAGAAACCGCGAGTGTTGAAGTGCGTTGGCGGCGCGCCATGCGCAAGGTCGGACCTGGGCGATTTCATCTGCACGACCAGGGCGCCGCCACCGACGACCGCATTGATGCAACAGGCGAACGTGACAGCGCCCTGCTGTCCCAAAAAGCGCATCAGAAAGGAGGCCACGAGGAAACAGGCAAAGGCGCTGCCCAGGGTGTTGACGAAGTACAGCAGTCCGACGCTGCGTCCCACGTTGCCCGAATGCTGCACAAGGTGCGCCGTGAGAAGAGGCAGCGTGGCACCCATCAACAGCGTGGGAACCAGCACCAGCAGGAACGTGAACAGCGCCGTCAGCGGCGCGCTCATTCGGAGGGTCAACTCGCCCACAGCGTGAAACAAGCTCAGCGAGAAATACCCGAAGACGCCGGTACCGAGTTCCACCGCGGCGAACACGCCCAGCAGCGGTAGGCGCAGCCGCGACAGCCGGCCACCCGCGAAGCTGCCGATGCCCAGCCCGAGCATGAAGGCCGTCACCACCACGGTGACGCTTTCGACATTGATGCCATAGATCGTGAACAGCGAGCGCTGCCAGACAAGCTGATAGATCAGCGCCGGGATACCTGAACAGAAGAAGATGGCGCAGATCAGCGCCAGGCTCGTGCGTGGGGTTGTTGCCGACCGATCACGGATAAGGGCAGACGGCCTCACGTTTTGGCGTTGCCGGCGTGCCACTGATCCCAGGGGATATTCCAATCGCCGAGCCCATCTGTGCCCGGCAGCGTCGAACCGACGGTGTGAATCACCTGTACGACGTCGCCGCGCTTGGAGTGGTCGTAGAACCAGATGGCGTTGCTGGGACTGACGTTGATACAGCCGTGGCTGGTGTTGCTGTAGCCCTGGGCGCCGACCGACCATGGCGCGGAGTGCACAAAGACCCCGCTGTAAGAAATCTGGGTGGCCCAGTCGACATCGGTGCGATACCCGTTGGGCGAGTTGACCGGTACGCCGTACGTCGACGAGTCCATGATGATGTGCTTGTACCGCTCGCCGACCAGGTAGGTGCCGTTGGCGGTCGGCGTGCTGTCCTTACCCATCGAGATCGGCATTGTCTTGACGACCTCGCCGTTGATCCGCACGGTCAGGGTCTTGGTGTCGTCGTCGGCGGTCGAGATCACCTCGTCGCCGACGGTGAAGTGGGTGTTGACGTTGTCCTCGCCGAAGAGGCCATCACCCAGATCGACGCCGTAAGTGTTGACCGCGACGCTGACAGCCGTTCCCGGCTTCCAGAATTCTCTGGGACGCCACCGCACCTCACGATTGTTGAGCCAGTAGAACGCGCCCTCGACCGGCGGATCTGTCTTGACGGCGATCACCTTTTCCGCCGCGGCCCGGTTAGCGATGTTCTCGTCGAAGCGGATCGCGACCGGCGCCCCGACACCGACCACTTCTCCGTCGAGCGGCAGCACATACGGCATGGTGAGGTCTTGCGGAGACTGTGTCTCGAAGGTCATCTGCGCGCCGGCCACCCCGCCCAGACCGCGTGCCTTGGCAGACAAGGTGTAGCGCCGATTGAAGCCGAGCGGTTCGGTAGTCGACCAGCGCACGCTGTCTGGGCTCAGTTGGCCGTTCACCGGCCTGCCGTTCTCGTTGACCAGCGTGACCTCGGCCAACACACCGTCATCGGCGGCCACGGTCACCGGTGTGTCCACCGGGACCCCGACGGCGCCGTCGCTGACCGAGGCCGTCAGCTTGGGAACCAAGAGGTCGCTGAAGGGGCTGGCCTTATCAAAAATGACCTTTTCCGGCGCGCCGCCGCTATCACTGCTGCACCCGCCGACACCCAGCACGAGCACCGGAATCATGCCCGCAGCCAGCCAGAATCGATGCCTGCGCGCACGCGCCATCGAACGAATTACCATCTGGCTTGCTTTCCCTCACGACCCGACCAACTTGTAAACTCGCCAGTAGTCTAAGGCCACTTGGCTGGCTGCTTTGTGACGTATGCCGGTGTCCCGACGAGATTCGCCCCCGGCATACGGAGCCTGTTATGGTCGCGTGGCTGAAAGACTAGCGCCGTTAGCTCAGTTGGTAGAGCAGCTGACTCTTAATCAGCGGGTCCGGGGTTCGAAACCCTGACGGCGCACTTCGCGAGAGAGAAACGCTGTCAGCGCCGCGACTTCGGGCTCAGCGGTTCCCCTGGCACAGGGACGTGGGGCCGCTCGGCGCGGTTGCCGACATAGTCCATGGCTGCGAACAACAGTCCCGACGCCAGAAACGTCAGGTGCAAATACACCATCCACCGCAGCCGGGCCGGGTCCACCGGAGTTTCCGGCTGGCTCAAGTTGATGAAGCCGCGCAGCAATGAAATCGCGGAGATCGCCACGATCGAGCCGATCAGCTTCATCTTGAGGCCGGAGAAATCCAGCGTTCCCATCCAGCCGGGCCGGTCGTGGGTGTCCTTGGTGTCGATCTTGGAGACGAAGTTTTCGTAGCCGGAGAAGATGACAATCACGACGAGGTTGCCCGCCAGTGAGAGGTCGATCAGTGAGAGCACTGCGAGGATCACTTGTTCGGGGTCCAGATGCAGAAAGTGCTCCAACTCGGGCAGCATGCTGGCGAGTTCCCCGATGAAAGCTCCCAGCAGCACCAACAGCGACAGCACCAGTCCGAGATAGAAGGGCGCCAGCAGCCAGCGCGACTTGAACAGTGTCCCTTCTAAAACCTTTTCGAACAGGTTGCTGTGGTGAGCCGACGGTCCGCTCAACGGTGCCCGGTCAGTCATCAATCGTGCCCGCGTCCTGCGGGAAACCTCGTAAAGTGGGCCATGCTGAAGCCATAGCTCACAATAACGGCATCTTTGCCGGCGCACGCACTAATCGATAGGCGGTAACCGAACGAAACAGGTCAGCGGTCGCGGACTCGTCGAACCACGATCACCGCCACCAAAGCGCCGAGCCCGGCCAGCGACACCGCCACCGCGGGCGTCTTGACGAACGCGATCACGCGGGCTTTGGCGTCGTCGGCGATGCGGCGCGGGTTGGCGCGCTCAGCGAGCGAGTCGACGGTGGTGGCCAGCTGTTCGCGAGCCCGGTCGATATCCTGCTTGATGCTGTCGGGGTCGCGCTCGGCCACGCTCGTCCTCCCTGTCCTGCCGCACTGGGGCGGTCTCGCTCCTAGGTCGGTGCCTGCCGCCCTACCCTAGATCAGCGGGAGTCAATCCTGACTCGCCGGTGAACAGAAAGGGACCTCCTTGACCGACACCGCTCGCCTTGCCCCTGGCGACAAAGCGCCCGCGTTCCGCCTGCCCGACGCCGACGGCAACACCGTGTCGCTGGCCGACTACCAGGGACGTCGAGTCGTCGTCTACTTCTACCCCGCCGCATCGACACCCGGCTGCACGAAAGAAGCCTGCGACTTCCGCGACAACCTGCTCGAGCTCAACGAGGCGGGCATCGACGTCGTCGGCATTTCTCCGGACAAGCCCGAGAAGCTGGCGAAATTCCGGGACGCCGAGGCGTTGACCTTTCCGCTGCTGTCCGACCCTGACCGCAACGTGCTGACGGCCTACGGCGCGTACGGCGAGAAGAAGATGTACGGCAAGACGGTGCAGGGCGTCATTCGCTCGACGTTCGTCGTCGACGAGAAGGGCAAGATCGCCGTCGCCCAGTACAACATCAAAGCGACCGGCCACGTGGAGAAGCTGCGCCGCGAGCTGGCGACAACCTGACTGAAGTAACGTCCTTCCGCCAGACTTGCTCGATTCAAGCTCTGACGGAGCACAACCGACCCTACAGTCGTACGGCGGATCCGCTGAGCCGTTCACCCGTTGGGAGCATTGCTGATGAGTTGGTGGGTTGCGAACTACGTCCCGTCATGGTTGCTGCTCACCGGCCTGATCGTGCTCGTTGCGGGCGGAGCGATGTTGCTTCAGAGATACGTGCGTCGGCGATTCCCAGTCCTCACAGGTGACGCGCACAACGACGTCACCAAGTTCACCTACGGCTTCATCGGCTTCCTCTACGCCTTCTTCATCGGATTCGTCGTCTCCTCCATGTGGGGTCAGAACAACGCCGCAGACAGCAACGCACGCGCGGAGGGCGCAGCAGCGGTGCAGATGGCCGCAGACACAACCGTTTTCGATACGGCTGATAGGGATCGCGTCCGGCGGGCTTTGCTGACGTATGAACATGCCGCCATCGCTGAATGGCCACGTGCCGGGAACAGTCGTTCAGCAGATGCCGATACCGCGCTCGCCCACCTATATCAGGCCTACGCTGGAGTAGCCGCCAAATCGGACACCCAAAGAACGCTGCTCGCGACGTCCTTTGCCAACCTCGACAAGATCAGCCAGGCCCGCACGGTGCGACTACTCACTGCTCGCGAAGACGCCGGACTCCCCTGGCCGTTCTGGACGGTCATCTTCTTGACGAGCAGTCTGGCTCTTGGGACCGTGATCATCTACGGGGTTGAAAGACCCGTCCTGCACTACCCGATGGTGGCCATCGTCGGGGTCATCGTCGCCACCAACCTCTTCCTCGTTTTGGAACTCGCATACCCCTATGTCGGCGCGGTATCAACAAGCTCCGACCCGTTGCAAGAAGTGGTCGCGGTGCTACCCCAACCAGTTTCATGACGATTCCCGCTCACAGTTCAATGTCAAGGACACCGCTCGTGAGGGCAGGCTGTGGCGCGAGCTGGTGAGCTGGTTCCCTTGACTGTGGGGGCGTATGGAGAAAGACTTTTATCGATTTTTCGACGACAGGCTTACCCAGTCGATGCACCGAAATTGGCCAGCAGCAGCGCCTCTGGGATCTAAGCCCCCCTGGCAGCGGCCAAAACGGCGACGGGCGCCGCCTCGACGGCGTCGACAATGGTGAACCGACCGAAGACCAGGGAAAACCCTGTATCTCCCCGGTACGAGACGGCCTAGCGTCTACTGCATTAACGGAGCAATACCGCAATGAACGGAGGGTTAGGCAATGATGACGATCACTCGGGGTCTAGCGGCTGGGGTTCTGCTGGCTGGCGCCGCAGTTGGATTGGCAGCTCCGGCGTCCGCCGACCTCGTTGACGGCTCCTACCAGCTGACGTACTCGGAGCCCGACGGGCCACCACCAACCACATGGATCGTCACTTCTTGTGGTGCCGGTTGCAAAACGCTCCAAAGTCCGCCATACGACCCTACCGACTGGCACTTGCAAGGAAGTACCTGGACCGCTCCGTCCGAGGATGGCAGTACACACACGATCGACAACAACACCCTCGCCGGATCTGTCAACGGGCACCCTTTTCAGCTGGTCAAGGTCGGCTGACGCGAGCCACTGCCCGCGATTTGCGGCGGACCGACCGGCCGATAGTCCCGCCGGTTATCGGCCCCCACTGCGGCGTGAATCTGCGGTCGGTTCCGTCGACTGTGCGGATTATGGACGCGATTTCAGCGAATTCTCGACAACAAGCTACACAGTCGATGCGCCCAAGTTCGCCAACAACAGCGCTTCGGCGATCGCGGCGCGTTCCAGCACCCCGAGATGCAGGCTTTCGTTGACGCTGTGCGCCTGTGTCGCAGGGTCTTCCACGCCGGTGACGAGAATCGCTGCGTCGGGGTACGCCGCGGCGAACTCGGCGATGAACGGTATCGAACCTCCCATACCCATCTCGACTGGTTCAACGCCCCACGCCTGCCGAAAGGCCGCCCGCGCGGCGTCGTAGACCGGGCCGCCGGCGTCGACCGCGTACGGTTGACCGACATCGCCGGGTGTGACAGTCACCCGCGCGCCCCAAGGCGCATGCTGCTCGAGATGCGCTCGCAGCGCCGCGAGGTGCGCCTCAGCATCACCGTCGGGCGCAACTCGCATGCTGACTTTGGCCCGCGCGCGGGGAATCAACGTATTCGACGACGCGGCGATGGACGTCGTGTCGATGCCGATCACGGTGATCGCGGGCTTGGCCCACAGCCGCTGCGGCACCGAACCGCTGCCGATCTCGCGGACCCCGTCCAGCAGTCCGGATTCCGCGCGCACACGCTCGACCGGGTAGTCGACCGCCGCGGCGGTGCTTTCGTGCAGGCCGGTCACGGCCACGTTGCCGTCGTCGTCGTGCAGGCTGGCCAGCAGCCGCACCAGCACGCTGAGCGCGTCGGGGACGACGCCGCCCCATAATCCAGAGTGCAGGCCGTGGTCAAGGGTGGCGACTTCGACCACGCAGTCGGCCAGCCCCCGCAGCGATACGGTCAACGCGGGAACGTCGACGCTCCAGTTGTCAGAGTCGGCGATGACGATCACGTCAGCGGCCAGCTCGGCTCGATGGGCGGCGAGCAAGCGGCCCAGCGACGGGGACCCAGACTCCTCCTCACCTTCGACGAACACCGTCACACCTACCGGCGGCTTACCGCCGTGCGCCCGAAACGCCGCTAAATGCGTTGCCACACCAGCCTTGTCGTCGGCACTGCCGCGTCCATAGAGCCGGCCGTCGCGTTCGGTGGGTTCGAACGGCGGTGACGACCACTGGGCAGGGTCACCCTCGGGCTGGACGTCGTGGTGGGCGTACAGCAGAACCGTCGGCGCGCCCGGCGGTGCGGGGTGCCGGGCGATGACAGCCGGCGCACCGCCTTCACTGACGATCTTCGGTTCGGCAAATCCCGCAGCTGTCAACAGGTCTGACACCATCTGCGCGCTGCGATGTACCTCGCCGCGACGACCGGGGTCCGCCCATACCGATTGGATGCGGACGAGGTTCTCCAAATCCGAGCGCACTGACGGCAGCACGTCGCGCACCCGTTCGGCCAGCTCATTCATGGCTCGAGGCTAGCCAACCGCGATTTATGCTTCTTTCGTGGTTGCGACCCGCGGCGCCGATCCTACGACGCCGCTCTGGCGGGCGGCGCAGGTGTTTCGGCTGTTGAGTTCCGTTTACGCGCTCGGTTTTCAGATTGCGGTCAACCCTGACCTGACTCATCCGGCACTGGGTTGGACCTTGTTCGCCCTGCTGCTGGCCTGGAGTGCCGCCTGCGCGGTCGCCTACCTGCGGGGTTTCGGTCGGCGCCGTGCTTGGGTGCTCGCCGAATTGGTCGTCGTGGTGGTGCTCATGCTGTCCACCGACGTGGTCGCCTCCCGCCGATGGGCACTGGACAACCAGTCATGGCCGACGACATTGTGGGCCAGCAATGCCACGCTCTCCGCGGCAATCGAGTTCGGTGCGGCCGGTGGGATGTTGACGGGCGTGGCTGTGATGATTGCCAGCGCAGTGGTCAAGGGCTACCTCAACATCAACCTCGGCCGCAACGCGACGGTGATCGTCGAGCTGGCTGTCGGCTTGGCAGTGGGGATGGCCGCCCAGACCGCCCGGCGCTCCCATCAGGAACTCGAACGCGCGGTCCGGCTGTCCGCGGCAGTCGAGGAGCGTGAGCGCTTGTCTCGTCACGTGCACGACGGCGTGATCCAGGTGTTGGCGCTGGTGACCAAGCGTGGTCGCGAATTGGGCACCACAGGTATCGAACTGGCACGACTGGCCCGCGAGCAGGAGCGTGCGCTGCGGCGACTGGTGACATCCGCCGACGTCATTTTCGAGCGTGACGCGACAACGATCGATCTGCGGAACCTGCTCAGCCACCGGGAGGTCGACGGTGTGTCGATGAGCTTGCCCGCAACACCGGTGCCGCTGAAGCGTCAGGTGGCCAGCGAGTTGGACGCCGCGGTGGGCAATGCTTTGGACAATGTGCGCTGGCACGCCGGCAACGGCGCGCACGCGTTCGTGCTGCTGGAAGATCTCGGCGACGCCGTAGCGGTCAGCGTTCGCGACGACGGCGTAGGCATCGGCTCGGGTCGTCTGGCGGAGGCGGCCGCTCAGGGCCGCGTCGGTATTGCGAAATCGATTGTCGGGCGCCTGGTCTCGTTGGGCGGCAGCGCAGAACTGCACACCGAGATCGGGGCGGGGACCGAATGGGAGCTGCGGGTGCCGCGTCAGGTCGGGTGCCGTGGCTGACCAGGTGTCGATCAGGGTGATGGTCGTCGACGACCATCCGATCTGGCGTGACGCAGTCGCCCGCGACCTCGCCGAGGAGGGTTTCGACGTGGTGGCCACGGCCGACGGTGTGGCCGCCGCGCAGCGCCGCGCCGCGGTGGTCAACCCGCAGGTGGTGGTCATGGATATGCGCCTCGCCGACGGTGATGGCGTGCAAGCGACCAGGGCGGTGCTGTCGGTGTCTCCGTCGTCGCGGGTGCTGGTGTTGTCCGCCTCTGACGAACGCGAGGACGTGCTCGAGGCCGTGAAGGCCGGTGCCGCCGGATACCTGGTCAAGAGCGCATCCAGGCGTGAACTGAGTGAGGCGCTGCAGGCCACCGCCGCCGGACGCGCAGTGTTCACGCCCAGCCTGGCCGGCCTGGTGCTGGGGGAATATCGACGCATCGCCCGACGACCGCCCTCGGGGCCGGCCACTCCCACCCTTTCGGAGCGGGAGACCGAGGTGCTGCGCTTAGTTGCAAAAGGATTGTCGGCCAAGCAGATCGCGGCCAGGCTCTCGTTGAGTCATCGCACCGTGGAAAACCACGTGCAGGCGACATTCCGCAAGCTGCAACTGGCCAACCGGGTGGAGCTGACCCGTTACGCCATTGAGCACGGACTGGACAAATAGCCACCCACCACAAGCCTCACGAGCAGACGCAGAATCGCCGTGACCCGCCGGTGGAATGGTGACTCCGCGACTGCTCGCGCGGTCAGGTCTCCAAGATGGCCACGGCCGCCGCGGTTTCGCCCTCGTGGGTCAGCGACACATGAATGGTGACGTCTGCCAGGTGTTTGGCGATCGCCCCGGACAACCGGACCCGCGGGCGGCCCCACATGTCGGTGACCACTTCGATGTCGCGGTGAATGCCCTCCGGTAGCACCGGCCGCTGGGCGAACCGCGACCCGGACCACGCCTTGATCACCGCCTCCTTCGCCGCCCAGCGAGCCGCCAGGTGCCGGGCCGCCGACGAGCTCTTGTCGGAGGCGTCGCGGCGCTCACCAGGGGTGAAAGTTTCGGAGAACACCGTTCCGGGCTGGTCGACCTGGGCGGCGAAATCGGGAATGGACACCAGATCAATTCCGACTCCGACGATTGTCACTGGCGCCGCTCCTCCTCATCGCCCCGCTCTGCATCGTCGCCGGCGCGAGTCACTGGCGCCGCTCCTCCTCATCGCCCCGCTCTGCATCGTCGCCGGCGCGGGTCCGTGGCGCCGCTCTGACCGATGGCGGTCGTCACGGAGTGAAGACGTCGCCGTCGCCGAGGCGCGCCGCCGCGTCCAGCAGCATTGCGGCTTCCTGCCGCTTCTCTGGCGCCGCATGGTCGAAGCGACGGTCGGCGGGCCGCTCGTACATCGGCTTGCCGCCGGCGATCGCAGCGGCCAGCCGGCGCTGACCGGCGACCACCCGCGCCTCGGCGCGCTGCTGGTAGTCGACGCGCTGCTCGGGCTCCACAGCGGCCAGGAAGGCCTGCGGGTGTACCAACGCCACCATCCCCGAGACATGACCGAAGCCCAGACTGGTTACCAGCCCGGCCTTGAGCGGGAATTTGCCGCCCAGCCGCAAGGTGTCGCGAACCCAGACGAAATGCTCCGACGACGCCAGCTCGCTGTCGAGGCAATCCAGGCTGCGGTTGGGTGGGATCACCCCGTCACGCAGGATCTGGCACAGCCCCATCATCTGGAAGACCGCCGCGCCACCCTTGGCATGCCCGGTCAGGCTCTTCTGCGAGACGATGAACAGCGGCGCGCCGGGCGACCGGCCCAACGAATCCGCCAGCCGCTCGTGCAGCTCGGTCTCGTTCGGATCGTTGGCCAGCGTCGAGGTGTCGTGCTTGGAGATCACCGCGATGTCGTCGGCGCCGACGCCCAGCTTCGCCAAGGACCGGGCCAGCAGCGAATCCTTGCCGCCGCGGCCGGCGCCCAGCGCACCTAGACCCGGAGCCGGGATGGAGGTGTGCACACCGTCGGCGAACGACTGCGCGTACGCCACCACCGCCAGCACCGGCAGTCCCATCGTGACCGCCAAGTCGCCACGCGCCAGCAGGATCGTGCCACCACCCTGGGCTTCCACGAAGCCGAGCCGGCGCCGGTCGTTGGGCCGGGAGAACTTTGAGTCGTGGATACCCCGACCGCGCATCATGGCGGTGTCGGCGGTGGCGGCCATGTCGCCGAAGCCGATGATGGCTTCCAGCGTCAGGTCGTCGAAGCCGCCGGCGACCACCAGCTCGGCCTTGCCCAGCCGGATCTTGTCGACGCCCTCCTCAACCGACACCGCAGCGGTAGCACACGCGCCGACCGGGTGGATCATCGCGCCGTAGCTGCCGACGTAGCTCTGCACGACGTGTGCGGCAACGACATTCGGCAGTACTTCCTGCAGGATGTCGTTCGGCTTGTTTCGGCCGAGCAGGTTGCCGTGATACATCGTCTGCATCGACGTCATGCCGCCCATGCCGGTGCCTTGGGTGCTGGCGACCAGGCCCGGGTGCACCCATCGCATCAGTTCGGCGGGAGTGAATCCCGAAGACAGGAACGCGTCGACGGTCGCCACGATGTTCCACAACGCGACCCGGTCGATCGAGTTGGCCATGTCCTGGCTGATGCCGTAGACGGTCGGGTCGAACCCGGTGGGGATCTGCGCTCCGACGGTGCGTGACAGTTTGGTCTTGCGCGGCACCCGTATTTCGGTGCCGGCCCTGCGGGTGACTTGCCAGTCGGTCGAGTTGGGTACCGGCCGGATCACCGTGTGCGCGGGATCGAATTCCACGAACGCGCGCGCGTCCGCCTCGGTGGACACCACAAAGGTGAAGTCTTTGTCGAGGAACACCGACACCAGCAGCGGCGACGCGTGATCGGGATCGATGGCGCCGTCGTCGACGAACTCGCGGATGCCGGTGCGCTGCACCACCGTGTCGTGGTAACGATCGACCAGCTCGGATTCGTCGACGAGTTCGCCGGATTCGGTGTCGTACCAACCTGGTTGCGGATCGTCTTCCCAGCGGATCAGCCCGGTGGTCCACGCCAGCTCGAGCACACCGGAGGCCGACAGCTCGTTGTCGACTTCCATCTCGAACCGGGTACGCGAGGAACCGCACGGGCCCAGCTCGGCGCCGCCGACGATGACGACCAGATCGGCCGGGTCGACGTCGAGATCGTTCCACTCCGGCGGTGGCGCCGGAGTGTAGCCGCGCGGTGGCGACGGCAGCGCAGCGATAGTCGTGCCGGTGTCAGATTCCGGAGCCTCACCGTCACTGTCCGACGCTGCCTGCTCGCGGGCCTTCGCGGCCAGTTCGGCCATGTCCAGCTCGGCCTCCCCCAGCCCGCCGGTGAGGTCGGCCTCGACCGGGGCGTGCGCGGCTGCCGCCTTGGCTTCGACGCTGCAGAGCCGCAGCAGCATCGCGGCCATCTCGTCGGTCGAATAGGTTGTGACACCGGCTTCTTCGACGGCACCGACGATGGCATCGTTGTGGCCCATCAGCCCGGTGCCACGGGTCCAGCCGATCAGCGCGTGCGCCAAACTGACCCGTTGCGCCCACGACGATTCGGCGTGCCAGCGGGCCACCACGGCGTCGAGCGCCGATTTGGCTTCGCCGTAAGCGCCGTCGCCGCCGAACATGCCCCGGTTGGGTGAGCCCGGCAGCACCACGTGCAGCCGGGAGGCGATATCACGTTCGGCCCCAATTTTGGACAGACCACCGACGAGCCGTTGCACGGCCCACAGCAGCACCTTCATCTCCAGCTCCGCGCGTGCACCTGCCTCCGACAGGTCGCCGGCGACCCGTGGTGCCGCGAATGGGAACAACAGCGTCGGCGTCAGCGCATCTTTGACGTGAATAGATTGCGGGCCAAGGTTTTCTGTCTGCTCACTGCCCACCCACTCGGTCAGTGCGTCGACATCGGCGTAGGACGCCATGTTGGCCGGCACCACCCACAACGCCGCGCCGTAGCGGGCGTGGTCGCGGTACAAGCCTCGGTAGAACGCCAACCGATCGTCGTCGAGTTTGGAGGTCGTCGCGATGACGGTGGCACCGCCGGCGAGCAGCCGTCCGGCGACCGATGCCGCGATGGAGCCCTTCGAGGCACCGGTCACCACGGCAACCTCGTCGCTGTAGTGGCCTTGGTCAGGGTTTTCCGCGCCGGCGGCGATGCGGCCGAAGAGCGAGGCATGGACCTGCCGGCCCGCGGCCAGTGCCTTGCCCTGCCACCAGGTGGCATGGGTGGCGACGACATGACCGGCGCCTTCGAACCTTTCGGACAACCGCTGCCAGTCGGCGTCGAGGTCATCGTCGTCGGCCAGCCAAAGCTGCACCAGTTCCTCACGAGCACTGGCCCAGCGATCGTCGAACAGCACGGCCAACTTGGCGTCGAACACCGGGGCCACCAGGCGCGGCCAGTCCGAGCCCAATTCGGCGGTGACCAGATCGACCAAGCCGGCGTCGGTGGTCGACGGCGGCGTACTGATCGGGTCGTCCAGGCCCAGCTGACCGAGCACCAGCCGCGCCGCCGACGCCAGCACGCCGTCGGGGCCGGTGATCTGCTCGGTGAATTCGCCGAGTGCCGCCGCGTCGACGGTTGCGCCGCCACCACCACCGGTCGACGGCAGGGCCACCGCGACGCCGCGGCGTGCGGCCACTGCGGCGACGGCGGCGTCGACGACCTTCTCGACAGCGGCGCCATCGGCCAGTGCGCCTTCGTGCAGGTTCGCCAGCGGCCCGCCGCGCACACTCGTGCCCTCCCTGGTGCCGAGCGCCACTTCGACCGTGACGTGCTTAGCCCAGCCGTCGCCGAGCTCCCACACCTTCTTCACCCGCTCGACGATGGCGCCGGGTCGCTTACCCGACGGACCCAAGGCCGTTCGCAGCTGGTCGTTGATGGCATCGGAAAGCACCGGCCCGTAGGGCTTGTAGGTCCGGGCCAGTTTGGTGACCTGTGAGCGCAGCCCGGCCAGGTCCGCCTCGGCGGCCCCGTCGATCGCACCCAGGTTCAGTTCGGAACCGAGGTCGACCAGCAGCTGGTTGCGCCGCGAGGACGCGCCGTCGGTGATGGACTCGATGGAGTCGAGCTCCTCGATCTGGTCGATGCGCATCTTGGCCGACAGCGCGATCAGAGCCAGCGTGGCGTCGGCGGCGTCGAACACCACGTCGTCGGGGCGCGGGCCGGACGAGGCCTGCGCTGCTGCCGTTACGGAAGATGTCTGCTGCGCAACCGGTTCCGCGTCGGACGCAGCCGGCTCGTCGATGTCCAGCTCCGGCTCGGGATCGGTGTCAGTGGCGAACAGCACGGCGGCGTCACGCTCGGCGTTGAGCACTTCCACCGTGCTGTGGGCGTATTCGGGCAGCTTCAGCGTGTTGGTGGCCAAGCCAGAAACGGTGGGCGAGGACTTCACGCCGATCTCGACGAACCGTTCCACACCCATGCCGCCGGCCGCCGAGTCGGTGAACAGCAGATCCTGGGTCTCGATCCAGCGCACCGGGCTGGCGAACTGCCAAGCCAGCAGCTCGATCAAGACGGTGCGGGTCATTTCACGCGGCCGTTCGCGGCGCCAAGTGTCGTAGTCGGCGAGGATTTCGTCGAGTGGTTCAGCGGGCACCAGGTCGCGGATCTCCTGAATGAAGTCGCGGTCGAGGCTGAATGGGCGGGGCACCAGGTTCGGAATGTAGCGGCCGATGATCAGGTCGGCGTCCGCGTCGTGTGGCATGACCCGGTTCAGCGAGCGGCGAAACTCCGCCACACCGATTCGCAGGACTCTGGAGTGGAACGGCACGTCGATACCGGGAACCAGGATGAACGAGCGGCGGCCGCCGACAAGTTGGCGCCGGCGCTCGACTTCGACTTCCAGCGCCTCGAGCCCACGCACCGTTCCGGCGATGGCATACTGCGAGCCGCGCAGGTTGAAGTTGACGATCTCGAGAAATTCTTTAGTGCGCTGCGCGATCTCGTCGACGAATGCGGGGACATCGGCATCAGCGAGGTCGATCTGCGAGGGCCGGATCGCGGCCAACCGGTAGTTCGAGCGGCCCAACTCGTCACGCGGAACGATGTCGTGCATCTTCGACCCACGATGAAACACCAACTCGAGCAACGCCCCGAGCTCGTAAACACCAGTCACACAGGCCAAAGCGGTGTATTCGCCGACCGAGTGCCCACAAGCGATAGCGTCTTCTACGAATGCGCCGTTTTCCCGCATCTCGGCGACCTGAGCGGTCGCCAGGGTCGCCATGGCGACCTGGGTGAACTGGGTCAGGTACAGCACCCCTTCGGGATGGTGATAATGCACTCCGCTGGCGATGATGCTTGTCGGGTTATCGCGCACCACATGCAGCACCGAGAAACCGAGTGCTTGGCGGGTGAACTTGTCCGCCGCATCCCACACCTTGCGCGCGGCCTTGGAGCGGGCTCGGACTTCCATGCCCATGCCTTTGTGCTGAATTCCTTGTCCGGGGAACGCGTATACGGTTTTCGGCCCGGCCAGTCGTGCCGTCGCCGACATCACCAGATCCGAGCCGACTCGGGCGACGATCTCCAACACCTCTGCGCCCCGGTCGATTCCGACCCGGTCGACCCGGAAATCGACCTCGTCGCCCGGCCGGACCATGCCCAGGAAACGCGCCGTCCAGCCGATCAGCCGCGCCGGGGGGCGGGCTTGGCCGTCGGTGGCGGTCACGACGTGCTGAGCAGCCGCCGACAACCACATGCCGTGCACGATCGGCGATTCCAGGCCCGCGAGCAGCGCGGCCGACCTGTCGGTGTGGATCGGGTTGTAGTCACCGGACACGACCGCAAACGGCCGCATGTCCACCGGGGCCGCCATGGTGACATCACGTCGGCGACGGCGCGGGGTGTCGGTGGCGTTGCCGGACACCGCACCGCCGGCTCGTACCGGGTCGGAAAGCTCGAGGGCACCGGTACGGCCGCGGATGGCGAATCGCTCCTCCAGGGTGGCCAGCACCGCACCGTCGGTCGCCGCCACCGTGACCGAGATCGGCACGACACGACCGACTTCAGTGTCGACCGCCACCGAAGCGCTTGCTGCCACAGTCAATTCGGTCGGAACCGAGGGCAGCGGCGCGACGAGGCACGCAGCATGGTCCAGGTGCACCAAACTCAGCAAGCCTTCCAGGACCGGCACGCCGGTGTCGGTCACCGCCGAGCCAATAGCTGCAAAAACCGCCGGCCAGCAGCGACCGACCAGGGCGTCGGGCACGGTGTTCAGGCCGGGCGCCAACGGCTCGCCGAACGTGGCGGTGACACCGGTGTGGTCAGCGACCCGCTCGGGGTTCCATCGCACTGTCACAGTGGCGGTCCCGGCGTGCACCCGGGGCAGCGCCCCGGGCCCGTCGACGCCGGCGGCGATGGCCAGCACCGAGCGCATCGCGGCGGTGGCGTCCTTGGTGCGCACTACCGGCACCCCGCCATCGATCGTGTTGGCCGGCAGCGTGAAACGGATGTCGACCCAAGTGCCCGAAATGGGCACGCTGAGCACTACCTGTTCGTCGTCGCTGACATGCAGCCGCGCGCCGGTCGACGAATGTATGGCACGCGGTGTCTCCGGGCCGCTGGTGTCACCGTGCACCTGCCACTCACGGGGGTCGGCAATCCGGTGCACCGGATTGGTGGCGATACGGCCGGCCCAGACCACGTCGGGAGCGTCAAGGACGGTCGCCAGCGGCCCGGTCACGTCGGCTCGGCCCAGCCGACGCGCCGTCACCGCTTGCGGTTGCGCGCCGGCGGTCAGCATCTCGTCGACGGCGGCCTGCTCGAAGCGGTCCAACAGCTCACCGACCGGCTCGTCGATGCGGGTGATGCCTGCGACGGCGGCAGTGCCTGGGATGATGCACACCTGGTCGGCGTCGTATCGGGCGTCGTGCGCCTGCCACAGCGAGTCGCTGCGCCACCAGCGGCGCACGTCTTTGTCAAGGACCGGCACGAAGTTCACCGGCTTGCCGACGGTCTTGCACAGCGTGATGAAGAAAGCGACGTCGGCCGGGTGCAACTGCACCTTCTCGGCGTCAGGGTAGCGATCGAGTAGCGCGGCGACAGCCTGCTGCGGCTTCTCCAAGAGTCGCACGCCGGCCTCGTCTGACGCTGCGAACAGCGTGTCGATCGGGCCGGCGTCGCGGGGATGCAGTCGCGCTTCGGTCCGCTGAAGCATGTTCTGAAAGCGGTCGCGCCACGTGTCGGCTAACCAGGGGCTGCCCGGGGAGGCGGTGTCGGCGGTGCTGTCGCCGTTTCCGATGGTCAGCTCGAGGTAACGGCGCAGCCACTGCAGGTATGTCATGTCGCCGACGTCACCGAAATAAGGCTTGGCGGTTCTGGCCATCGCCTCGATCAGTTCGTCGCGGCGCTTGGCCACCGCGTCGGCGTCGCCGGCCACGTCGTCGAGCAGCCGTCCGCATCGCGAGGCGGCGTTGTCGATCTCGTGGATGTCCGCACCGAGCTGGCTGCGGCTGGAAGCCATGCCGCCCTGCGCCTTTCCGGCGCTGATCCACTGGTCGGTGCCTTGGGTTTGGACCAGCATCTGCTTGACGGACGGTGAGGTGGTCGCTTCTTTAGTCGCCATCGCTGCGGTGCCGACCAAAATGCCGTCGATCGGCATCGCCGGGTAACCGTGTGCCTCGGCCCAGCGTCCCGAGAGGTATTCGGCGGCTCGCTGCGGCGTGCCGATCCCGCCGCCGACGCACACGGTGATGTTAGGCCGGGATCGTAGCTCGGAATAGCTGGCGAGCAGCAGGTCGTCGAGGTCTTCCCAGGAATGGTGTCCGCCGGCCCGGCCACCTTCGATGTGCAAGATGACCGGATTGGTCGGCACTTCGGTCGCAATGCGAATGACCGAGCGGATCTGCTCGACCGTGCCGGGCTTGAAGACGACGTGGCTGATGCCGATGTCACTCAGTTCGCCGATCAACTCGACTGCTTCTTCCAGCTCCGGGATACCGGCGCTGACGACCACACCGTCGATCGGCGCGCCGGATTGACGCGCCTTCTGCACCAACCGTTTTCCGCCGACCTGCAGCTTCCACAAATAGGGGTCGAGGTAGAGGGCGTTGAATTCGACGGTGCGCCCGGGTTCCAGCAGCCCGGTGAGCTCTTCGATACGGTGCGCGAAGATTTCTTCGGTCACCTGTCCACCGCCGGCCAGTTCGGCCCAGTGGCCGGCGTTGGCCGCAGCGGCGACGATCTTCGCGTCGACGGTTGTCGGCGTCATGCCCGCCAGCAGGATAGGTGAGCGCCCGGTCAGCCGGGTGAACTTCGTGGACAGCTTGACCCTGCCGTCGGGCAGCCGCACCAGCGACGGAGCATACGTCGACCAGGTCCGGCCCACCTCGGGGACCGCGCCGACGGTGAAAAGATTGCGCTGGCCTCCGCGGGTTGCCGCCGGGACGATGCCGACGCCGAGACCCCGGATCACCGGTGCGGTGAGCCGCGTCAGAATGTCGCCGGGTCCCAGGTCGAGAATCCAGCGTGCCCCTGCTTCATGAACGCCGATGATTTCGTCCACCCAGTCGACCTGACGTACCAAGATGGCCTCGGTCAGCTCCCGGGCCAACCCGGCGTCCAGCCCGACCTGCTCGGCCCAGCCGGCGACGATCTCGATGCCATCAGCCAGCCGCGGGCTGTGGAAGCCGACTTCCACCTGCACCGGCTCGAACACCGGGGCGAAGATGTCACCGCCCCGCACCTTGTTCTTGCGGTCGGCTTCTTCTTTTTCGGTGATCTGCCGGCAGTACAGCTCGAATCGGGACAGCTGCTCGGGAGTGCCGGTGATGACGACCGCGCGACGACCATTGCGGATGGACAGCACCGGCGGCAGCACGGTGCGGACGTCGCGGGAGAAGTCTTCGAGCAGCCGGTAGATCTGCTCGGGGTCGGCGTTGGTGACCGAGACCATCGGCGGCCGGTCGCCGAGTACGGAGATGCCGCGCCGGCGCGCAACCAGGGTGCCGGCGGCGCCGATCAACTGGGCCAAGGCCAGCAGCTCCACGTCGCGGGCGCCCGCGGCTTTGAGTGATTCCACCCCCAAGACGCCTTGCGAATGGCCGATGATGGCCACCGGCGGGGTGCCGGTGAGATCCATGCCCTGCCGCGTCAAGGCACGGATAGCGGCGATCTGGGTCAGCAGGACACCGGGTACCGACACCGCGGCCGAGGTCAGCTGCTTGACCGACGGCACCGACTCTTCGGCCGCCAGCGCACGCACCCAACGCAGCGGTTCGAAGCCGATCGGTCGAACGACGACCAGCTCTCGGGCTACCGGCTCGAGCAGCAGGTCAACTTCACCGGCCAGCGTCGCCAACTCGGATTCGATGCCCGCGGCCGACACCAGTTCTTCCAGGGTCTCCAACCACGCGCTGCCTTGGCCGCCGAAGGCGACGGCGTAGGGCTCGCCCGCGTTGAGGCGGTCGACCAGAGCATGAGCGGGGTACCGGTCCTCCGGCGCAGCGCCGTCGCGGTCAGCGGACACCCGATCGTGCTCGAAGATCGTCACTGTGTGTATCTCTCCTTAAGGTGCCGGTGTCGGCCTCGCCGGTTCTGCGCATCGGTTCTGAGCGCGCCCCTGAGCCGGCGTACTCGTGCGAGTCGACTCGTCCGGTGTTGCGCGCGGTGCCGGTCCCGCGAAGCGGCACACCGCAGCGACCCCATCGGACCCACTAAGGGTGTCATAAGAAACGAGGTGCTTCCGGCCGCCGAGAGGTTACTGGCGAGTTCTACGCACGAGTAGCCGTGTTGTGGGTAACACCGCAATCAACGCCTGCCGATGGGGACCGGGATAAACATGCTGCATGTCGGCGGTTACGGTGGAGTAGCCACAACTGCGCAGATCAAGGCAGTATTGTTATCAAATCGTGATCTAGACAGAACTGGGCCTGCGCGCGGCGGCTGCATGGATCGTCGTCGCGGACGGCGAGCTGTTGAACGAACAGTTGTTCGCTGGAAAACCCGTCGGCGAGTTTGCTGAAGCCCCCGCTCCCGAGCAGCAGCCGGTCAGTCCCACTGCCCGAACTGCGGCTTGACGATGTGGTTGATGTCGACGCCGACGCCGCCGACACTGCGCTTGTCGATCTCGACCTGGTGCAGACTCGCTGCCGGATGAGTGAATCCTTTCGGCGAACCCCAGTTGTGCTGCCAAAAATAGGAGCCCAAGTGGTCCTGCAGAGCCCAGTCGATCGTCTTCGAGTTGGCATAGACGCCCACCCGCTGATGTCCGAGCACCGACTCCCAGCCTCGAAGATAAGGCGCGACCTGCGCTTTGTACTGCTCGTAGGACGGATCGTCATCGATCGATGCGTAAATCGGCGCGCCCACTGGACCGCCGGCAGCCTGGTGCAGCTGCCAACCTCGCTTGGCGTGGGCGACGCCGGCATCTTGACCGCCCAGCCAGTCCGCGGTGCTCTCCTTGCCGTATTGATAGCAGGAAACAATTTTGAGTCCGTTGCTGTACAAATCACGAGCCTCGGGCAGCTCAATCGGCTTGCCGAGCATCCAATTGCCGCCAGGTCGGCGGTCCGAGACATAACGGATCGAGCCCACCGCGCCGGCTGCCTTGATCTCGTTGGCCGGGATGACGCCGGCCGCGTAATCGAGCAACACACCCAGCGGCGCCGCCGCTGCCGATGGTGGGCAAAGCGAGCTCGCGGCGACACCGAAGCTCAGCACGGCCGGGGTGGCGGCCACGAGTTTGAGGACATCGCGACGCGAGAGCGACACGAGTCACAGAGTACGACACGTGTATCAAATGCCCCGTTCACTCCATCGGCCACGTCTGTATCAGTAGTCACTGTCGATCCAGACGGCCCGCGGGCGCGCGGCGCGACTTACAATCGCCGGAAGGTTCTGCAGCGGCGTCACGCGAGCAGCCGGCTTTGGAGGACGTGGGTGGACCGCGACCAGCTCATCGACCTGACCCGTCGCGCGCTCAAGTTGGCCCGCGACAAGACGACGGACCTGGCGCCGTCGGAACACACGGTCAGCGCCCGGGAATACACCTCAACGGAGCGACACGTCCGCGACACCGCACTGTTGATGGCCAGCCCGCAGCTGGTCGGATACGTCTCCGAGCTACCCAAGCCCGGTGCGTACTGCACCAAAACCGTGATGGGCAGATCGATTCTGCTGACCCGCACCGCTGATCACTCGGTCAAAGCCTTCGACAATGTCTGTCGTCACCGGCAGGCGCAGGTCGCAACGGGTTGTGGCATGGCGAAGCGGTTTACGTGCCCCTACCATGCCTGGACTTATGACAACACCGGACGGCTGCTCGCCGTGCCGGGTGCCGACGGCTTCCCTCGCGTGACGCTGCGATCCGACGGTTTGACCGAACTGCCTGCCGCCGAGTTCGCCGGATTCCTTTGGATCACACTGATTCCCGACACCACACTTGACGTCGCAGCGCATCTGGGGGCACTGGCCGAGGAGCTCGACGCCTGGGGCATCGGCCGGTGGTCCCCGTTGGGCGAGAAGGTACTCGACGTCCCGATCAACTGGAAGCTGGCCGTCGACACCTTCGCCGAGAACTACCACTTCGCCACCGTGCACCGACAGACGTTCGCGACGATCGCCCGCAGCAACTGCACCGTCTTCGACTCCTTCGGGCCCCATCACCGACTGATCTTCCCGCTGAACTCGATCGTCGGACTCGACACTGTTCCCGAGGAGCGGTGGGATCCCCTCCAGAATCTGGTGGTGATCTACGCGCTTTTTCCCAACATCGTCCTGTCGGTGACGATCGCCAACGGTGAGTTGTTCCGGATTTATCCGGCGGACACGCCAGGCCGCTCCGTCACCGTGCACCAGAACTCGACACCGCTGGACCTGTCTGACGAAGCGGTGGCCGCCGGCGCCCAGGCCGTCTTCGACTATGCCCACGCCACGGTGCGCGACGAAGACTACCGCCTGGTCCAAAGTTTGCAAGCGAACCTCGAAAGCGGCGCCCGCAATCATCTGGTGTTCGGCCGCAACGAACCCGGCCTGCAACACCGTCACATCGCCTGGGCCGACGCGATCGCAGGCAGCTAGCCGGTTGGCATCGAGATCTGCGGTAGCGCCTAAAGGTTCGAGAATCCGGCATCATCGTCGATCTCGGTGCTGTCATCCGCTAACCGACAGCGTGTCGGCCAGAGCGCGCAGGGTCTGCTGGCACGCGGCATGTGCAGCCGACGACCGCAACGCTGCGCTCGCCGCGGCCACCAGTTGCTGCGCTTCGCTGCGACGGCCGGAAACGACCAGCGGCCGAAGGTTCTCGATCAGGCCGGTCAGGTCCGGATCGGTCGTGGTCAGTTCGGCCACCGCAGCGGCCAGCACGTCGATGAGTTCCCAATCGCGGTAGAGCGCCAGCGAGCGCTCGTAAAAGCCGAACCCGGTGACCGGTTTTCCCTGCAGCGTGCCCTGATAGTGGTAGGGCCCCTCCATGTACTCGATCGGCAGGGCGTGCGCGGGAGCTGGCACCAGCGGCTCACCAACGATGTGGAGTTGTAAAGCGGCCGAAGTCAACCGATGGCGGTCGGGCATGAACCGGACCGGCGCCAGCGGCGGCAACAGCGGCCGTACCGATTCGGGCCAGCGGACGTAACTGGTGACTGCGACCTCGATGTCCTCGACGCACTCGGGGACCACCGCCGGATCCGGCGAGCTTGTGGTAGCACCGGAGAACGGTTGAGGGGCGTTACCATTGGTTCGATCGAACTGTCTCCAGATGCTCACATCGACACCGTTGTCGAAGCTGATCGTGCGCCACTCGTGCGAGCGGGCGCGGGGATCTCCGCCGGTGCCACCGCCACCGGCGTATTGAGGAAACCATTGCCGATCGATATGCCCGGTCGAGCCGGACACCTCTTCGGTGGTCGATCCCCAGCGCAGCGTCCCCGTCATCGCCATCCCGGTGTGGAAATAGGAGTAGGTGTCGGGCTGACCGAAGCATTCGATTTTGCCGCTGTATGTCGCCGCACCCACGGGAACCGGTGCGCGCGTTGCGGATAGGGCGAGCTCGAGGCTCATCCGCTGACCCACCTGGTCCCGA
Organism: uncultured Actinomycetota bacterium; assembly: GCA_963767765.1. Classification (GTDB taxonomy): domain Bacteria; phylum Actinomycetota; class Actinomycetes; order Mycobacteriales; family Mycobacteriaceae; genus Mycobacterium. Next base: position 150,680 of record CAVYEX010000006.1, read on the forward strand.
CCGACCAATTCGAGATGGTAGGTGCCGGACAGCAACCGGTCCCCGGCATCGCGGCATGTGGTCCACGTCGCGGTGCCGGCGTCGCTGTCGTAACGAAGGTCGAGGTGGCCTGCGGCAGCGGACAGCTTGGGCCGCGAACCTGAGCGAAGGTTTGCCGGTGGCATGTCGTAATCGGTATAAGTGCCGTATCCGCCGGTATCAAGGTCGAACAGCGCCATCGTGTAGAAGTCAGCGACGACCGTTCCGCCGGGTCGGTTCTTGTTGAAGATGGTCAAGAAGGCGAAAGACCGGCCGGTGGAAGCCGCTAATCGACCGGCGACGAACCAGGTGTCCGACTCGTGACCGGCGTGTTCGCCTTCGGCGGCCGGGAACCGCAGCGCGGCGTCACCGGCCACGAGCGCAAACGGGTAGCGGCGCCAGTCGACAGCCACCTCAGCCCCCATGCCACCGGCGTTGGTCAGGGCGTCGTCGCTCACTCGGTCCTCTTGGAGTCCGGGCCGGGGCAAGGCCCGGTTTTTTTGTTATGTTAGCAGAGATAGCTAACTTGCCCCGGCGTCCGCGAGGTGGTATCCGATGCAACATCGTTGTTATGACGACCTTTTCGTCGGCGGCCGCTGGGCCGCTCCCAGCTCTGCACAGCGGATTACGGTGATATCCCCGCACTCCGAAGAACCGGTCGGCGCTGTTCCGCAAGCGACTCCTCGCGATGTCGACAACGCCGTCGGCGCCGCCAGACGCGCCTTCGATCAGGGCCCCTGGCCGCGGTTGGATCCCGGCGAGCGCATGCAGAAGATCGAAGAGCTCGCCGCCATCTATGCCGGCAACCTCGACGAGATGGCCGACCTCATCACCGCCGAGATGGGATCACCGCGCAGCTTCAGCAGACTGGGCCAGGCCGGCGGCGCCCTGGCGATGATGCACCTGACGCTCAAGGTGGCTCGCGACTTTCAGTGGGCCGAACGCCGCCAGGGTGTGCTCGGCCCAGTACATCTGCGCAAGGCGCCCGTCGGGGTGGTCGGCGCAATAGTGCCGTGGAATGTGCCGCAGTTCTTGATCATGCCCAAGCTGGTTCCGGCTCTGATCGCCGGCTGCACGGTCGTCGTCAAACCGGCACCCGAGACGCCGCTGGACGCTCTGTGGCTGGCCGAGATGATCGAGCAGGTCGGTCTGCCCGAGGGCGTGGTCTCCATCCTGCCCGGCGGAGGTGACGTCGGTGAGGCGTTGGTGCGCCACCCCGGCGTGGACAAGATCGCGTTCACCGGGTCCAGCGCTACCGGTCGCCGAATCGCCGCCATCTGCGGCGAAAGCCTCAAACGGGTCAGTCTGGAGCTCGGTGGAAAGTCCGCGGCAATCATTCTCGACGACGCTGATCTCGACAAGACCGTTGCCGGACTGAAGACGGCCGGGCTGATGAACAACGGGCAGGCCTGCGTGGCGCAGACCCGCATACTGGTCAGCGAGCGACGGCACGACGAAGTCGTCGATGCGCTGGCCGAGATGGTGTCGGGCCTGCGTGTCGGTGACCCCGCCGACGAGGCGACGGAGGTCGGGCCACTGGTGGCGCAACGTCAGCAACACCGCGTGCAGGACTACATCCGTACGGGTTTGAAAGAGGGTGCCCGCATTGTGGTGGGCGGCCCGGATCCGGCGGCCGAGCGTGGTTGGTACGTGCAACCCACTTTGTTCACCGACGCCACCAACGACATGCGCATCGCGCGGGAAGAAATCTTCGGGCCCGTCCTGACAGTAGTGACCTACACCGACGAGGACGACGCGCTGCGCATCGCCAACGACAGCGAATACGGGCTCGCCGGTTCGGTGTGGACCGCCGACGTCGCACACGGTCTCGAGATCGCCGGCGGCGTACGCGCCGGCACCTACGGCATCAACATGTACATGCTGGACACCGCCACTCCCTTCGGCGGTTTCAAGCAATCGGGAATCGGACGCGAATTCGGCCCGGAAGGTCTCAACGAGTACGTGGAACTGCAATCGGTGGTGAGCAGCGGGGCAATGCCGCCACTGCCCGGATAGTTTTGTTCGTGCGCTGACCATCGCGTGGCAGTGGTATCGCACCGCGGGACGCGCACACACGCACCTCACGAGGCCACCCGTCCGCACCGAAAGTCGCGCCAGGAACGGTCAAGTCCGCTCCGGCACCTGCAGGGTGAGCTCGACCGGACAGCACAACTCGCCACGCTGGTTGGTCACCTCGATCTTTATGTCGAGTAGATACCGCGGTGGGCTGACCGAGCTGTCACAACGCTTCGCGACGACGCGTCCGCGGCCGACCATGGTGTCGCCGGCGTAGACGGAACCGGCCAGTGTCATTCTGCGGCGCACCACCCGACTGGCCGGTCCGGCCCAATCGGTGGCCACCCGGTCGGCGAAGCCGGCCAGATGCATGGTGTTGACGAAGATGCCAGGGTGCCGGTGCTTTTCGGCATAGGCGGGATCGTAGTGGCCTGGAAAGTAATCCCAGGTTGCCCCGGCGTTCATCACCACCCGTTGGTAGTCGATCTCGTCGAGCACCTCGGGCAGTTCCAGCGGGACGCCGACCTGATGCCAGTTCACCGGGACGCTCGTCACGGCGCTGAAGGAGTGAAGCGAAACAGGGTGTTCCGGTTCAGAGCCACCACCGCACCGTCGCGTCGGCGATAGGTGTCCAGGGTTTCGACGAAATGGCCGGCGCCCAGTCGGCTCCGCTTTTCCGAAGACACCGACAGCACTTCCTGGACGACTGTGAGCCGGTCTCCTTCCACTATGGGCAGCGGATATTCGGCATCGTTGGCCGCGTTGATGAAGGTGCTGCCCGGGAGCGGCACCCGCAGTGCAATCGAACCCACCGGCCGGTCTGCCGTCGGCTGCCACGGCGGCGGTATAAGCCATCCCATCAGCAGCGCGGGCGGCGCCAACAAGCCTCCCCAGGTCTCGGTCGCGAATTGGGCGTCCCAGTAAGAGCGGTTGCTGTCTTGGACAAGCGCGGCGAACAACTGAATCCGCGCCGCACTGACGACCGTTCCCGCCGTGCGTGGTTCGGTCGTCGCCCCGACCATGTGCAGCGCGTCCCGGTAGCTGCCGTAGGCAAGTTGGCTAATGAGGTCCACGGATGCGCCGCTCAGCTAGACCACAACTGACCGGCTGGGCAGCGCATCCCACTTCAGCGCACGGGAAGCGAAGTACCAGCCGCCGCGCTCGTAGATGAGCTGGTCGTGGTAGGTGCCGGTCGCTCGCAGTATCGGGTTCCCCGGACCGTCGAGGGCGAAGAGCACTGCGACGCACTGCTGGGTCGCGTTCACACCGTCGACCGTGACCTCGTGATCCAGCGTCACCAGACGTTGCCCGTGGCCGCCGTCAAAAGCGGTGCGCAGGTCGTCGAACACCTCGGTGCCGCGGGCAAAGGTGGCCCCGGAATGTCGGAACGTCGCGATCCAGCCGCTGCGGTCACCGTCGGAATAGCAGCGGTTGTGACGCGCCGTGAGGTGCAAAATCGCATCGCGTCCTACGGCCGCTGCCAGTAGATACTCCTGCTGGTAGGTCATGGACATGTTGATCACTCCCCATTTTCACCGGTTGAGGACATAGCCGTGGCGTTCTCGGTCCCAGGTCTCGGTTCCGACTCCCCGGGAACGCAACAGGTCTTTGCGGATACGCCCGATGACGGTTTTGGGGATGTTGTCGGTGATTTCGACGTACCGCGGAACGCAAAAGTAGGGCATGCGGACACCGCAGAAGTCCAGCAGCTCAACGCAATCCAGTACCGAGCCGGGTTGAAGAGTCACGAACAGCAGGATGTCGTCCTCCCCCAACTCGCTCGGCACACCGACGACGGCAGTCTCCAGAACCGCGGGATGTTGCATGACCACCCGCTCCACTTCGACCGACGAGATGTTTTCCCCACGTCGGCGCAGTGAGTCCTTCAACCGGTCCAGGTAGGTCAGGTTCTCGTCGGCATCGAAGGCGCCCAGGTCTCCGGTATGGAACCATTGCGGGTGCCGGTCGACTGCCAGTGTGGGTCCCGATTCAGCGGTGACGTAGCCAAGACTCATGGCGTGCGGCTCCCGTGCACGGCAGATTATCTCGCCGGGGGCACCGGGCGGTAGCTGATTACCGTCCGTGTCGACGATGCGTACGTCGAAGTTCGGGTTCGGCCGCCCCGACGTTCCGGGCGCGCTTGGATCGGCAAGGCCTTGCACAGTGACGGGAAACGCCTCCGTCGAACCGTACATCGTGACGACGCGGCAGTTGTACCGCTTCTCGATGGCGCGGTAGAGGCCGGCGTCGACGGGCGCAGCGGAAAGGAAACGCAGCGGCAGGTGCGCGTCCCGGGCGTCGGCGGGCTTATTGGCAAGCATCGACACCATCGCACCGGCGCCCGCGAATCCTGCTGCGTCGCAGGCACGTACCTGATCCCAAACCTGGCCCGGGTGAAAGTCGGTCGCCAGTACCGTGGTTCCGCCGACGAGCATGGGCGCCAAGACGGTGGCCGCCGCGCTGAGATGGAACAACGGCATGGCGGTCCATAACGTCTCACGGGCGCGGAACTCCCAGGCCCACGCCACTGTTGCTGCGGCGGTGAAAAGATATTGCCAGCTGGTGGCGACCGCTTTGGAGCCACCGGTGGTGCCGGAGGTGAAGAACAGCGACCCCACCTCGCCGCCGTCCGTTGCAAAGGCGGTCGGCTCGTGTGAAGAAAAGCCGTCGAGCGAATCACTCTGCACCGCAACGCGTGGCTTCTTCGCCATCTGGTCGACGACTTCGTCGACTCGTTCGCGCCGCGGGGCATCGGTGATGATGACCGTGGGCCGGGCCAGGTTGAGGGCGTGTAACAAAAATTCACCCTTATGAGCCGCGTTGACCGCAGCGCTCACCGCTCCGATGCGGGCGGCGCCCAGCCAGAAGTAGATCCATTCCGGGCAGGTCTGAGTGAACAGCGCAACACGATCGCCCCGCCCGACCCCCCAATCGAGGAGGGCACTCGCCGCCGCGCAGGAGCGTTGCCGCATCTGCTCGAAGCTGATCGCGGTGCCGTCCACCTCGATGAGCACTCGTTCCCCCAATTGTGCTGCGCGACGGTCGAGCACAGCCGGGACCGAGAACCGCTCGACTTCGAAGTCGGCCGGACCCGGTGATCGACGCCGCGGCGCCTCGTGGTCCGGGCGGCGCCGCATCAGCGTTCTGTCAGCTTTGGCTCACTGTCGGAGGCCGCCGAGTCGGGTTCACCGTCCGGGGTATAGCCGAAGTCGGCGGACGAGGGTCGCTCGCCGGGGTAGAACCGATGCGCCCAGCGGCGCAGCGCCGCATAATCGCGAGCCTCTTCCGGCGCCAGATTGGGCTTTTCCAGGTACTTCATGTTCTCCCACGTGAAGAAGTCTTGTTTGATCACCTCTTGTTGCAGCGCTAGGAATCTCGCGGCCCTACCGCTAGGCACCTGTTCTTCATCGCCGGGCTCGCGAACCGACGCCTGCGTGTAGAAGTAATCGGTGTAGTCCTCGTCGACCGGAGTCTGTCCGGTGACTTGAATGGTTGCCACCAGGTCGCTGGGAAACCGGACGACACCAAGACCCAGTGAGTAGTTGTCGTAGACGATTTCGGCGTCGACGGGACCGTTCGGGGTCAGCCAGGTCTGCGATCGGCCGCCACCGAAGTGGGCGTTGACGGTCGCGTGTAGGTGGTAGCCCGACACCTCGAACGACGCAGTGTTCGCAGGATTGGCAGCCTTGTGCACATATTGGACGTGATAAGGGTCGGCGGCGTTTTCGATGATCATCTGTGCGTGCACTTTGACCCTGTTGAGCATCCGGCTGTGCGGATGCAGAGGGTAATACCCGTCGGTCTCCAGTTCGGCGAGACGGGGCGGCTGCCAGTACGGCGGCCGGCCATGTCGTTCGTGCCACACCAGGATGAACCCGTACCACTCGGCGCTCGGATAGCTGCGGATGCGCACATTCTGCTTGCAGCCGATCTTGCTGTAGGGGATCAGCGCGTTGGTGCCGTCGCCGCGCCACCGCCAGCCGTGCCAAGGACAGACGATGTTGTCGCCTTCCACGGTTCCGCCGACGCCCATGTTGGCACCCAGGTGCTGGCAATAGGCGTCGAGCACGTGCACATCGCCGGATTCCGTGCGGAACAGCACCAGTTCTTCGCCGAAGTAGTGCACCCGCTTGACGGTGCCGGCAGCCAGATCGGACGCGAAACTCACGATGAACCAGCCGGTCGGGAAACGGTACGGCGAGAGTCCGATTCCGGAGGGGCCGAACTCTTGTTCGGAGGGATCTACCGCGGCGTCCTGAATGGTCTGCGTCACTACCTCTCCGTCCCCGACTGCTGAATGGTGGCACAGCCGTAGTCAGCGGCGCGCGCAGGACTCCAGCCTATTTTTACTATTTTAGACATTGAACGTCAACGTGGCCGCCCCTCGGCGGTAGGGTGACACCACCACGTTGAAGCGAATCGAGGTTGCGAATGACGACCGCAGCAGTCGATCTTTCCGATTTCGCGTTGTGGCGCAACGGATTCCCAGATAATGTCTTCACCGAGCTGCGACACACCAGACCGCTGTTCCGCCACGGGGTCACGCCGGGAGTGGCCAAGACTGTGCAGCGCGATTTCTGGGTCGCCACCAAACACCGGCACGCGGTGCGGTTGCATCGGGATGCCGACTCCTTCACGGCGGTCGACGGCCCGCTTATCCAACCGGTCACCATGTTCTCGTCCTATCCGACCATCATCAATATGGACCCGCCAGGACTGAACAAGCGCCGAAAACTCATATCCAGCGCTTTCAATCCCCGCGCAGTCGCCAAGCTCGAGGAAGGCATCCGCGCACGAGCGGCAGGCATGATTGACGCCCTGCTCGCCCGCGGTGGCGGGGACTGGATCGAGGATGTAGCCGACGCGTTACCGATGACCGTGATCGGCGACATCATCGGCATACCGGACGCCGATCGGCCCAAGATCTTCAGTTCCTTGGACCGGATCCTCAAGGCGCAATCGACCGGTGAGCGGCTGAGTCTCGACTTGTACGCCACGATCTTCGGCTACGCGATGGAGCTCACCGCTGAGAAGCGGCAGAATCCCGGTGACGATATTTGGAGCACGTTGGCCACCGCCGTCGTCACCGGTGAGGACGGCGAGCAGTTCAGCTTGCCCGCCAACGAGTTGGAATTCTTCTTTTTCGTCTTGACTTTCGCCGGCAGTGACACCACCAAAAACGCGCTGGCCATCGGCTTGCAGACGTTCATCGCCAACCCTGAGCAGATCGAGCGCTACCGGGACGACGAGTCGCTGCGGCCCACGGCGGTCGAGGAGGTGCTGCGCTGGGCTTCGCCGGTGGCGTACTGGACGCGCACCGCCAAAGTTGACGCCGAAATCGATGGTCAGCACATTCCCAAAGGCGACCGGGTGGTTTCGGTGCTGCGCTCGGCCAACCGCGACGAGGAAATTTTCGCGTCGCCGTTCACCTTCGACATCGCCCGACGGCCCAACCCGCAGGTGGCGTTTGGCGGGGGCGGCCCACACCACTGTCTGGGCGCCATGCTGGCGCGGGCGGAGCTTCGAGCGGTGTTCGACGAGCTGTTTCTGCGCTGCGACAACATCAGCCTGGGTCCGGCCAAGGTCGCCTACCCCAACTTGACGACCAACATGTCGATCTATGACGAGATGGGGCTGTCGCTGACCGCGCGTTGATACCGTCCGTGACGACCGCAAGCGCGGCGAAGCCGGGCGCAGCGGGTCGGCACCATCAACCCCGTGACCGCAAGCGCGGCGAAGCCGGGCGCAGCGGGTCGGCACCATCAACCCCGTGACCGCAAGCGCGGCGAAGCCGGGCGCAGCGGGTCGGCACCATCAACCCCGTGACCGCAAGCGCGGCGAAGCCGGGCGCAGCGGGTCGGCACCATCAACCCCGTGACGACCGCAAGCGCGGCGAAGCCGGGCGCAGCGGGTCGGCACCATCAACCCCGTGACGACCGCAAGCGCGGCGAAGCCGGGCGCAGCGGGTCGGCACCATCAACCCCGTGACGACCGCAAGCGCGGCGAAGCCGGGCGCAGCGGGTTGGCACCATCAACCCCGTGACCGCAAGCGCGGGGCAGGCGCCGGGCCAGTGGTTCGATGAAGCTGTCGAGGTCGCTGCCCACCTCGGAGGTGCTTCGCTAGTCGACGATTCGCAGCGCCGCCTTCGGGCACTGGTCGACGGCGGCGCGGACGTCGACCTCCAATTCGGTCGACACCGGACCCTCGGCGATTCGAACCACATCGGCGTCACCGAGCTCGAACACGTCCGGCGCCAGCGACTCACAAAAACCGTTGCCCTCGCAGAGGCTTTCGTCGACTCGGACCCGCATTTTGGCTCCCTTCACACGCCTTTCGGGCGGTTCCCGATCACTTCACTCGCGGCCAAACGCGCGAAATCGACATCGGTCAACCCACACAACTCACGCAATACTTCTTCATTGTGCTCGCCCAACGTTGGTGGAGGACGCGACAACCAGCGCGACTGCCCGGCGAGTGCCCGAAACGGCGGGCGCGGATACCATGTCGGTCCCGTTCGCGGGTGGTCGAGCAACTCAAAGAATCCCCGGTCCCGCAGCTGCGGGTTCTCCGTCACCAACGACGGCGAAACCACCGGCGCCGCGGGAATCCCCGCCCCACCGAGCAGCTCCACCGCGGACTCCAGCCGCTGACCCGCGAACCACTCCCGCAGCCGGTCGTCGATCTCGTCGCCACGTTCCCGCCGTCCCGCCACGCAGCCAAGCGCGTCGTCTCGGCACCATGCCGGCCGGTGCATCAGATCCATTAGGGCGCCCCACTGCTGGTCGGTGCTGATGGTGACGGCGATCCAGTCGTCTGCACCGGCGCAGCGGTGCAGATTCTGAATTGCCCAGCCATGGCCGCGGTTGCCTTGCCGGCTCATCGTCAAACCGAAGACTTCGTGTTCGATCGGTTGAATCGCGGTGACGTTCAGCACCGACTCGATCATCGGCAGTTCGACGAGTTGGCCCGTACCGGTGCGGTCGGCGAAAAGCAGTGCGGCCAGCATCGCGAAAGCCGCATGGATACCGGCGAGCGGGTCGCAGGCGCCACGGGGAGCGAGGGGCGGACCGTCGGGCAGCCCGGTCACCCACGCGAGCCCGGCGATCTGCTCCATAGTGGGCGCGAAACCGACCCGATCACGCCAGGGCCCCGTCAAGCCGAAGCCCGGCATCCGGGCGACGACGAGTCTGGGGTTTTTTTCGAGCAGAACCTCGGCGGTGAGACCGAAATTCTCCATCACGCGCGGGGAGAAGTTCTCGATCACGGCATCGGAGTCGGCCAGCAGGGCGAGAAACAGGTCCCGCCCGTCCTTCGAGCTCAAATCCAAAGTCACGGAACGCTTGTTGGTGTTCATCGCATGGAACACCCACCCGTACTCCCACCAATCGTCGACATCGGTGCGCATTCCACCGGAATAGCGGATGCCGTCTGGGCGCTGGATCGACTCCACTTTGATGACGTCGGCACCGAACGCGGCCAGCACGTGGGTAGCAGCCGGACCGGCCCAGAACGCAGTCAGATCGACAATGCGGATTCCCGCCAGCGGAAGCCCGCATTCCGCCGGAATCACCCCGAGCGGGCCTGTGGCCGTTGGTGTTTGGTCGTTTGCCTCGCCCAATTCAGGGGCGAGCCGAAGCGGTGCGGAGCGGCAACGCGACATCAGCCACGGGGTGCGGGGCTGCCGGAATCCGGCGGGATTGTCGACGAACACAGCCCGCTCGCGCATGTGAGGCATGTCGCGGATGGTGGCGCCGTTACCCAACGGGGCCACCGGCACCCGAAAAAGTTGGCCGAGTTCCACGATCTCGTCGACGGTTCGTTCGGCGAGCCAGGGGCCGATGAGGTCTCGGATGAGGTCGCGGTGAGCCCAGCGGCCGATCTGGTAACGCAGCTGGGGAATCTCGGTCAGCGTCGGGCAGTCGACCATCGCCGCGAAGTCGAGCCACTGCTGGCCGGTGACCATGGTGATCCCGACGTATCCGTCTTTGGCCGGTTCGATCGAGGGCACCTCGATCGTGCGGGTGACCGGTGGCACCTGAAGGAGTTGCGAATGCAACCATTCGCCGCTCTGCATCAAGGTCACCGCTTCGAGCATGGACATGTCGAGGTGCTCGCCCGGACCGCCCTGCCGGACGCGCCGCCAGACCGCCAGCGCTCCGAACGCGGCGAATACGCCACCCATGTACTCCCCTAGGTCTCCGCCGATCGAGATCGGTGGTCCGGCCGGGTCCCCACGGAAGCCGGTCGAGCCGGCCCACGCCTGCAGGGTGAACTCGGTTGCCGCTCGCTCGGCATAGGGTCCGTCCCAACCGAAGTCGGAGATGGTGACGACGACTAGACCAGGGGCGTCTGCCAGCAGCCGCTGCGGGTCGACGTTGAGCTTCGCTGCCTGCGCGCGGGTGGCGGTCACGACGACGATGTCAGCAGCGGCGAGTTCGGCGCCGATGCGTCGGTGAGCTTCGGTCGTGGTGACGCTGCGTTTACCCGCGTTGAGGTAGCTGAACAGCGGTGAATCCCCGGCGGTGGCCGAGCGGCTCGCGGTGAGCCGCCGCACCGGATCACCCTGCGGCGGCTCGACTTTCCGTACATCTGCACCCGCGTCGACCAGCAGCTTTCCGCAGTAACTGCCGGCGACGCGGTCGCTGATCTCCAAGACACGAAGTCCATCGAGCGGTGTCGGTCGGCTGTCTGGCCTCTCGTTCACTCGGCTATTGTGCCATTACTGCTAAGATACGCATTTATCGCGCGGAGCCGGTGATCGCGCGTCCGGTGCCATGTTCCGCCTTCTTTGAGGAATCGATGACCACGCTGGGAGTTGGCCCCGAGGCCCGACGACGGTTGTCGGCGCCCCGGATCGCAGAGATCGTGGCGGATGAATTGCGTCGGCAGATCATTGACGGCGAATTGGCCGACGGGGACCTGCTGCCTCGCCAGGAGGTGTTGGTCGAACAGTTCAATGTCAGCCTCGTATCGCTGCGGGAGGCGCTGCGGATTCTCGAGACCGAAGGATTGGTGTCGGTCCGGCGCGGTAACCGTGGTGGTGCCGTCGTTCACGCTCCGGCGAAGACCAGCGCTGCCTACATGCTCGGCCTGGTCTTACAAAGCGAATATGTCGGAGTTGCCGACTTGGGTGCGGCACTACGCGAGCTGGAACCCGCGTGCGCGGCGCTGGCGGCGGGGCGACCCGACCGCGCCGACACCTTGGTGCCCGAACTAAAACAAGTCAACGACGCGATGGCCACCCACCTCAGCGACGGTGCCCAGTTCACTGAGATAGGTCGCCAATTCCACGATTCCGTCGTCCGCGGGTGCGGAAACCAAACGATCATCGCGGTAGTGGGCACGCTGGAGGCGCTGTGGACCAGCCATGAGCAGCGTTGGGCCGACGAGAGCGCCGCGAGCGGCACCTATCCGTCGCTGAGCAAGCGTCGGGCAGTGCTCAATACACACGTCAAGCTGGCCGAGACGATCGAAGCCGGTGACGTCGAACGCGCACGTCGCGTCGCCGCCCGCCACCTGGCGGACACCCAGACGCATGTGTTGTCCGGCCGGCCAGATCAACGAATTTATGCGATGTCACCGCAGGCCGTGTCCCGGCCGCGGGAAACTCGCCACCTCTGACCTCCCGAACTCGATAACCGTGAGAACCGCACTGGTGACCGGCGGCAGCGGCGGTATTGGCAAGGCGTGCGCACGTGTGTTGCACGATCTGGGTTATGACGTCGTGGTGTCGGCACGCCGCGAAGGTCCGTTGCGCGCTGCGGCCGAAGAAATCGGGGCACGGCACATCGCAGCCGACGCTTCTGATTCCGTCGGGTTCGCCCGTGCGATAATTGATTTGGAGACAGTTGATCTCCTGGTCCACGCCGCTGGAGTGCTGGGCGGGACGTACGCGCGCAAGCAGACGTTCGAGCAGTGGCGCGCGATCATGTCGGCCAACCTCGACTCCTGTTTCGTGGTGACCGCCGCCGTTCTGCCGAAGATGCGGGCCGGGTCGCGGCTGGTGTTCATCTCGTCGTCGGCGGCACACGAGCCGATGCCGGCCCGTACCGCGTATTCGGCATCGAAAGCCGCCGTGAACGCGTTTGCGCGAGCCTTGGCGCTCGAAGTCGACCGCGACGGGATCAGCGTGCACATCGTCACGCCCGGACCAGTGGAAACCGAAATGCTGCAGGATGTTCCGTTCGAGATGCACGCTATATCAGCGCCTGACGTCGCCGAGACCGTCGCTTGGCTGGACACTCTCAACGCCTCGGTGGAGCTGCTGGAAATCCGGCTCAGCGCGGTCCGGCGGGGTCCTTTCGCCCGCGAACCGATCGTGCCGGCCGAAGCCCGCCGCCGCGCTGCCCGGCATCAGTGACCGTGATCGCCGCGCTGCCCGAAGGTTTTGATTACTGATTCACCGAACTCGGTGAGCGAATCCGGGACGGCGAAGTCCGCGAACCACACATAGAAGCGCTCGACTCCTTGAGCGGCCAGGCCGGTGAAGTGCTCGGTGAGTTGGCCGGCGTCACCGCACACCAGCCCGGAACCCAGATGGCCGAATCGCCTGACGCTCAGCTCCTGTACGGCCCGAGATTCAGCGTCCCTGCGGACGAACCCCACCATCTGCTGAACCGACAGCCGCGCAGTTCCGGCGTGCGGAGCCAAGCGCGACAACCGATCAAGGCGGTTCGCCGGCAGGTTCCACCAATCGGCATACTCGCGAACCAGTTTCATCATTGTGGGCCCGGCGCCGCCCAGAATCAACGGGATCGGATGTCGCGGCCGCGGAGCCTGGGCGCGGTCCGGGTGGTCGCTATACCCCCAGTACTGTCTGATGAGTTCCAGGTTTCTTTCGAGTTGCTCCGCCCGCTCCGATGGATCGCGTGGACTGACACCGAACCTGGCGAACTCGTTCGGCCATGACCCGTATCCGAGCCCTAGCTCGAATCTGCCGTCCGACGCCGCGGACAGTGTGACAGCCTGCTTGGCCAGTACAGCGGGATGTCGAAAGGCGTCACAGAGCACCAAGTGGCCGATTCGCAACCGCTCAGTCTTAGCAGCGACCCAGCCGGCGATGCCCATTGCCTCCCAGACCGTTTCGCCCGGTTGTCCGGGCGCCTCGAGGTGGTCTATGAACGCAATCCCGTCGAACCCGGCGGCCTCCGCGGTACGTGCCCGTTGCACGATCTGGGCTACCGGCAACCGCAGCTGCGGCAGAAAGAGAAACCACTCCGCCATGGCTGACCACCATACGGCCCGCATCGCCCGGAGAACCACGGCAGCGGCCACCTCTAGTTTGCTATTTTTGCTATGTTAAGTGCTTATGGACGTCGGACCGGGCGCCGACCAGTTGGCGCTGCGCGACAGTGTGCGCGACGTCTTGCGTGCCGAGAGCCCGCCCGACGTGGCCCGCCGCGCGATGACTGATCCGGAATGCTGGCGGGCACTGTGGAAAACCGTGGTCGAGCTTGGCTGGACCGAACTCGCCGCGGCGCATCGCGGCGAGGAGGCCTCCGCCGGCACGCTCGGTCTGGCAATGGTGCTGGAAGAATGCGGAGCTGCGATCGCCCCGGTCCCCCTACTGAGCAGCGTCGGTCTGGCCGCCGGCGTGTTGCGCGCGGCCGGGCCGGCGACTGAGCCACTGGTGCGCGACATCGCCGGCGGAGCGGTCGCGACGGCGGCGCTGCACCCGCCGGGGCGCCGGCTGCCCGGTGTGACGATGACGCTGCGACGAGGACGCCTGCAGGGTCACGGCATTGCGGTTCCTGATGTGACGCGCGCCGACCTGCTTGTCATGCTGGCCGCGTCGGACGATGGTGTGGTAGCCGCCGTCGCCCACGCCGGTAGCGGTGTCACGATCACGCCTGCCCTGCAATCCACCAATCCTGCTCAGCCATTGGCAGATATCGTGATCGACGCCGCACCGCTGGCCAGCGCGCCGGTCGACCTCGAATCCGCGTTGGCGTTACCCCTCCTCGCCGCGGCCGCCGACCTGGTCGGTGTCGCCGCCGCCGTGCTGGGCCGGTCCGTCGAGCACGCCAAGTCCCGGCGTCAATTCGGTAAGCCGATCGGCGCCTTCCAAGGCGTCAAGCACGCCTTAGCAGACAACTACCTCGCCATGGAGCGTGCCCGCAGTCTGATTTATGCGGCAGCGGCCCGGCTCGACGATCCGGCGACCACGCCCGCCGCTGCGTGGACTGCCTCGGCGCTGGCCAAGGCAGCCGCTGGTGAAGCAGCGGTCGACTGTGCACGGACCGCGGTTCAGGTGCACGGCGCCATCGCGCAGACGTGGGAACACGAGATTCACCTGTTTCTGCGGCGCGCATGGCAGGCCGCCGCGGCGATGGGAGACAGCCGCGCGCTCTACCATGCCGTCGGCCGCCGCTTCGCCCGAGGAGCGGCGTGACGGCGTCGGCCACCACCACCGAGGTGGTCGCGGAATTCAGCGCATGGCTCACTGACTTTCTGCCGGCCGACTACTACGGGGAACGATATCGCCGCTACCGCTGGGATCTCGGACTGCGGCGCGACTATCAGCGGGCGGCCTTCGAAGCCGGCTGGCTGCAGCCGACGTGGCCAAGTGAACACGGCGGTCGCTCCCTGGGATTGCGAGCGGCCATGGAGATCCGGCTCGAGGCGGCTATGCGCTCGGCGCCCAAACTTCCCAACATCGCCGGCCCAAACGTGGTGGCGCCCGCGATCCGCCAATTCGGCACACCTGAGCAAAGGAACCGTCTGTTGGTCCCGCTGCTGCGCGGCGACGAGTGGTGGGCGCTGGGCATGTCCGAGCCGGAAGCCGGGTCGGACTTCGCGAGCTTGCGTACCCGCGCCGAGCGCGTCGGCGACGCTTTTCGGGTCAACGGCCGCAAGATCTGGACCACCCAGGCGCACCAATCACGTTGGTGCACGCTGTATGTACGCACCGACGCGACGGCACCCAAACACCGCGGCATCTCCTGTTTGATCTTAGACCTCCGATCACCCGGGGTGACCATCAAACCCATTCGGATGGCGTCGGTTTCGGACGAGACGTTCTGCGAGATGTTCCTCGACGATGTCGAGGTGCCGGCGACGAATCTGCTCGGTGCCTGCAACGGCGGCTGGCACGTTGCCCTGTCGTCGCTGCAGCACGAACGCCAGATGATCTGGATCATGAATTGGGTCGAGATCCAACGCGGACTGGCCACCATCTCCGGACAGCGTGCGGATGACGTCTTGACCGAACTGGGGTCGCTGCTCGCCGACGCCGAGGCGTTGCGCGCCACAGGGTACCGGGCACTGAGCAACGAACTCGCGGGCCGGAACAACTCGGAGGCTGACGTAATGAAGCTGCTGGGATCGATTACTTTGCAACGCGTCTGGGAATTGAGCGCCGCCACTGCGGGCCCGGGCGGGAGCACCGATCCGGACCTGCTCTTCGAACGCCAGGATGCACTGGCCGCGACGATCTACGGCGGGACCTCGGAGATCCAGCGCAACATCATCGCCGAGCGGGTGCTCGGGCTGCCGAAGGAATAACGATCATGGATTACGACCTCGGACCCGGCGCTGCCGACCTGCGGAATCGCCTTCGCCAGCTGATTGCCACCCACATCCCCGAAGGCTTTCTCGGCGCCTGCACCGACGACCCGCAAGACCTGGCGACCACCGAATCGTTCTGCAAAGTCCTGGCTTCCGAAGGGCTGCTCGCATTGGCGTGGCCCAAAGAACACGGCGGGGGCGGCGGCTCAGTTTGGCAGCAGACGGTGCTCCGGGAAGAGATGTGGGCGCACCACGAGCCGCGCGGCGCCCAGTACATGGGCATCAACTGGGTCGGTCCGGCGCTCATGCGCTACGGCACGCCGGAGCAGAAGTCCCGTCACCTGGCGGCGATCGCGGCCGGCGAAGTGATTTGGTGTCAGGGGTTTTCCGAGCCTGAGGCCGGTACCGATCTGGCGTCCCTGCGTACCCGAGCGCTACCGGACGGCGACGGCTGGCGCATCACCGGACAGAAGGTGTGGACGTCGTATGCCCAAATGGCCTCGTGGTGTGTGCTGGCCGCGTGCACGGATCCCGACGCCCCGAAGGGGCAGCGGCTGACGCTTTTCCTTATTCCGATGGACCGCGCGGGGATCACCGTCCGGCCGATCCACTCGATGCTCGGACCGCACCACCTCAACGAAATGTTCCTCGACGGCGTGGCCGCGTCGCCGAAGGATGTGCTCGGCACGGTCGGTGACGGGTGGCGAGTAATGCGGGAAGCGCTGGCTTTCGAGCGAGTGGGAATCGCCCGCTATGCGCGGTGCGAATCGCTGCTCGACAGGGTCCGCGCCGACCTCGGCGACGACTGGAACTCGTTACCCGAATCGTTGCGTGTCCGCTGGGTCCGGGCCTTGGTCGAGTTGCGGGTGGCCCGGCTGCTGGCGTATCGGGCCGTGTCGCTGCAGGACGACCCGTCGGCCGCGGCGGCGGCCAGCGCCGCGCGCATCGCTGCCACCACCTGCGATCAGCAAGTCGCCGAACTGCTCTTCGAAGTGCTCGGTCCGGTCGCGCTGGACAGCGGCCCGTCAGCGCGCCTGCACGGTGCCGTCGAAGACCATTGGCGTTATGCGCAAGCGGCGACCGTTGCGTCCGGCACCATCGAGGTGCAGCGGATGTTGGTTGCGCGCGAGGTACTGGGATCTCAGCGATGAGAACCGAACTGCCGCAGGAGGTTTCTGACTTCGCTGTAGTGGCGGCAAAACGGCTGGCACGAGTGGGTGGGCCGCCGGCCGCCCTGCGGGCGGAGACCGACGATGACGTTCGCCGCCGCGCCGCGGCCGCGCTGTCTGAAGTCGGCGCGTTCGACCTCGACGTCCGATCCGGCGACGACGTACTTGCAGCCGCGGTGCTGTGCCAGGCCGCCGGTGCCGCCGCACTGCCCTACCCGCTTGTCGAGGAGCTGTTGGCCATCGATGGTGCCCGGCTGGCTTTGGTCAATTCCGAGTCGCCGCGGGTGGACCACGGTGACCTGCCGGGCAATTGGACCGCCGTCGACCTCGACAGCAACCGCTACAGCGTGCACCTGTCGCGGCGCATCAGCGGCAAGCTGGGACCTTTCCTCGTGCAGGCTGTTCTCGGCGAAGCACAGGGCACTGTGCCCGCCGCCGACGTCAACCTGCATCTGATGTTGAGTTCATGGCGCATGCTGGGGGCCGCGCAAGAGGCCCTGCGTATCACCTGCGGACATGTGCGTTCCCGCGTGCAATTCGGCAGGCCCCTGGCGGAATTCCAGGCTGTGCGGTTCGCCGTCGCGGATGCCTCCGTGGCAGTGCGCGGGCTGCACGAGCTTGCCAAGTACACCGCCTGCCGGCCGGAATCGGCACCGCGACAATTCCTCTCGGCGGATGCACTCGTTCTTCGACTCAAGGCCGTCGAGACGCTTCAGCAGGTGCTGCGCACCTCGCACCAGTTGCTCGGTGCGCTAGGGTTTTGTGACGAGTCCGACATCAGCATTCTCGACCGGCACACCCAGCCACTGATGCGGTTGCCATTGGGCAGCGCGGGACTCACGCTGCGACTGCTCAGTGACGTTCGCGACGGTTATCTGGAAACCTTGTTCACCGGGCCTGTGTCGGCGTGAGCGCCCAGCCCGTCGCCCCGCCGACCAGTGACCCGCCGGCAGACGGCGTCCCGTTTGGAACCAGACTGCGAGAACTTGCCGCCCGGCACCCCAACCAGCCGGCGCTGACCGTGCTGGCACTCGACGGCAGCACGCGATCACTGTCTTTTATTGATCTCGACGCCCGCGCCAATCAGTGGGGCCGGGGCTTGTCGGCCAACGGCGCCGGCGTGAGCTCTTCTGTCGCGCTTGCTATCCCGAACTCTGAGGATCTCGTACTGGCGATCCTCGGCTGCTGGAAGATCGGGGCGGTTCCGATTCCCATGCATTGGGATCTGCCCGAATGGGAGCGCGACCGCGTGCGCGCGGTGGTTCAACCCGCCGTCACCGTCGACGAACAAATGCGGCCGACACTCGCCGCGCAGGCCGCAGCGCAGCCCACAGGCCCGCTGCCAGATGCTGTCTCGCCCACCACCAACGGAATCTGCAGCAGCGGGTCGACAGGCGTGCCCAAGGTCATCATCAACTTGGCGCCGTCATTGTGGACCCCCCAGCACGGCGAGCCGTTTTTGTCGGCGTGGACATCGGTGACAAGACCACAAACCATCTGTGTACCCGCGCCGCTGTATCACACCAACGGCTTCGCCACGCTGCTTTTCCTGCTGGCTGGCGACCACTTGGTCATGCTCGAAAAGTTCGACGCCACAACCGTTGTCGACGCCATCGAGAAGTATCGGGTCACCAACTTCACGGCCACCCCGACGATGCTGGCGCGCATTGCGGCCCTGCCCGATATTCGGCGCCGTGACTTGTCAAGCATCGTCTTCGTTTTGCAGGGTGCCGCCGTGATGCCCCCGACGCTGCTGCACACCTGGTTCGAGTTGCTCAGCCCGGAGCAGATCGTGATGGCCTACGGCATGACCGAAAACCTCGGCCTCACCGCGCTGCGGGGAGACGAGTGGCTGACGCATCCGGGCAGCGTCGGCCGCAGCTTCCGCGACACCGAGGTGCGCATTCTGGATGCCGACCAGCACCCGCTCGCTCCTGGCGAAGAGGGCGACGTGTACCTGCGCGCACCGATGAGTGCCGGATACCGATATCTGGGCGGGGCGGCGGCGCTGCCGTCGACCGCCGACGGGTTTCGCTCCGCCGGTGACATCGGCCGTTTGGACCAGGACGGCTACCTGTACATCGTCGACCGCCGTGCCGACATGATCATCAGCGGGGGCGCCAACGTATTTCCGGCCGAAGTGGAGGCCGCGCTTGCCGGTCACCCTGATATCGCCGACGTCGTCGTGATCGGGCTCACCGACCAGCACTGGGGCCGGCGAGTGCACGCCGTCGTGCAGCGCGCGGCGTCGTCGTCGCTGACTGATCACCAGGTGATTCAGTACGCCAAGAGCCGACTGGCCGGGTACAAGGTGCCCAAGACGGTGGAGTTCGTCGACGAGCTGCCACGCACCGCGGCCACCAAGATCAACCGCTCGGCGATGATCGCAGCGAGAGGTGGTTGACCGCAGGCGAACCATTGACGATGCCTGCGGACGCCCGCTCTACCAAGCGTTCTGACGAGGGGTGACCGCTCTGGGCCACCGATGCGCTCATCCCGGCCGCATTGAGCACCGAGGCCGCTTCCTCCCGGGACGCCCACGACGTAGCACAATAGGACGACGGATTGTGAACTGCTCGGTCAGCTCCGGCTTACCTGTGGCGGTAGCGCTTACGCAAAGACCTGACAGGGCAGTTCGCTCAGGCCCTGCAGAGTGTTGTTGATAATTCGCTGCGGCTGACCGACTTCGAACCGGCGCACCTTGGCCAGCAATGCGTCAAGAATCGCGTGCGCTTCCAACTTGGACAGGCTCTGCCCGACACAGCCGTGCACTCCGGTGCCAAAAGCCATATGGTCCAGAGGATTTCGGCAGATGTCAAAACGCTCGGGATCGACCCACTTGCGTTCGTCGCGATTGGCGCTTGCATACATCACACCGACTCGGGCACCCTCGGGGATGGTGATCCCGTCAAACTCACAAGCTCTCGTGGTCTTCCTGGTGGCTACGGTGATCGGAGACGAATAGCGCACGACCTCAAGGAACGCGGCTGGCACCCGGCCCGGGTTCGCGCGCAGGGCGTCCCATTGGTCGGGATTGTCGGCAAACAGCTGCACGGCGGCGCTCAAAGCCAGGATCGTCGTATCCATACCGGCGGCGATGAGGGCGGTTACCAGGCCTATCGCGGCACGCTCGTCGATCTCGCCGGCGTCGACCGCGGTCCAGATCCGTGCACCCATGCTGCCCTCGACGAGCCGCTCCCTGGCCGCAGTGGTGGATACGTACTGCAACAAAGCCAAGTTTCGCTCCATTGCAGCCGGCGTGCGAGGACCGAACGGGCCAGAAGAGTCGAACAAAGCTGCGCCGAAGTCCACTAGCTGGTCGCGGTCGTCCGCCGGCAGACCGAGAAGATCTGACACCACCGTCACGGTGAACACCTGCGCCAAGTCACGCACCGCATCGAACTCGCGACGCGCCACCAGGCGGGTGACCAACTCGTCGGCCGCGGCGACCACCGAGGCACCGACATCACGCAGTGCTCTTGGCGTCAGCATCCGGGAGATGACGGCGCGCAAACGGGTAT
The DNA here is from genome assembly GCA_963767765.1 of uncultured Actinomycetota bacterium. Classification (GTDB taxonomy): domain Bacteria; phylum Actinomycetota; class Actinomycetes; order Mycobacteriales; family Mycobacteriaceae; genus Mycobacterium. The sequence continues at coordinate 170,911 of CAVYEX010000006.1, forward strand.
GCACGGGCGGATCCGTAGCGAGCAGCCCAAACCCAGCCAGAAGCTGGTTCATCTCCTCCGAGAAGCCCACCCCTGACCCGGAGCTGAAGGTCTGGTGATCGCACAACGTGGCGCGCACCTGCTCGTAACGTGGCAATGCCCACACATCGAGCTTCGCCAGGCGGACCACCGGTCCCGCGTCCCTGAGACGCGCGTACGACGGGTAGGGATCGATGAGCGCGTCATCGGAGAACAAGTCGATGTCACTGACAGGAGCGGTGAGCGTCCCCATTAACTCAGTCCTTTCATAGCGGGGCTTCAGTTGCCGACAGTTGAAGTTCCCGATGAACGGGCACTTCAGTTCACTATGCGTCGGGGGTAACGGAGGCGATCTTGCCGCGACAGTCTCGACGTCATCGTGAAAGGATAATTGCTCGCCGCCGTGGGTCTGGGTCGCAACGTTGCAACAATTCGGGTCGGAGCGCGGTAACCTCATTCTCATGCAGTTATCCCCGAGCAACGTCGGTGGCGGCCCGTCCGCGGTTGACGGGGAAGAACCGACGACGCGGGGTGACCGCTTCATCAAGACTGCGGTCGCGATCCTCGGCGAGACCGGCCGTACCGATTTCACCGTGCAGGAGATCGTCGGCCGCTCGAAGACCTCGCTGCGGGCCTTTTATCAGCACTTCGGCAGCAAAGACGAGCTGCTGCTGGCCCTTTTCGAGCGGACCATGGTGGTGTCGGTGGACGCATGGCGTGCCGAGATCACCGACCTGGACGCCAGCGCGGCGCTCAAGTTGGTTATCGACCGGCTCAGTGCGCAACCGGAATCCAGTACCCAGGACAGCCTCAATCGGGCGCTCAGCCTGTACAACCAGCACCTGGCCGAGACCCGGCCGCGGGACTACCCGCGGGTCTTGTCTCCCCTGCATCGACTGGTCGGTGACATCGTCGAGCGCGGCGTCACTGAAGGCGTCTTCCGTCTGGACCTCGACGTAGGCACCGCCGCGGCCATCGTCATGCAGACGCTGCTCGGCTCGCTCCGATTGCACTGGCTGGGCGTGGAATTGACCGGAACACCGATCGACTCCACCAAGCTGCGTGATTTCTGTGTTCGCGCCCTCGGTGCCGCCGACGGCGCCGCTGACATCGGCCGCCGAGGACTGCCGTCATCGCTGGGCGAGTTGTTTGCCCAGATGGGCATGCGGGAAACGCTCTCCGGCGACGACGAGCACGTCCTCGAGATGCCGGTGCGCCCGCAGGTGGTCAACACCGCCGGCGCTCTGCAGGGCGGGCTGATCGCCACGCTGGCCGACATTGCTGGCGGCAGCCTCAGCCTTCGCTACCTGGCGCCGGGCACCGGTCTGACCACCGCCGACCTTTTCATCCGCTACCTGCGGCCCATCACCGAGGGCTCGGCCCGAGCGGTCGCCCGGATACTGCGCGCCGGCCGCCGCAACATCGTGGCCCACGTCGACGTCTTTCGCAGCGTCGACGGCGATCTTGCTGCCACCGCGACGGTGAACTTCGCCGTCGTCGACGGCGACCGCAGGCGGCGACCACGCGGTTGACGCCTTGAGCCGCCCATACCGCTAAGAAACAAGAAGATGGTAACGTCGTTACCGCCTAGCCGACTCATGACTGCGAGGAGATCGCCATGCCGTCTCGCCAGCTTTCCTTCCCGGTGTTCGACGCGGACAACCACATGTACGAGCCGCAGGAAGCGTTGACCAAATTCCTCCCGGAGAACCGCAAGAACGTCATCGACTATGTGCAGATCCGGGGTCGCACGAAAATCGTTGTGCGCGGCCACATCAGCAACTACATCCCCAACCCCACCTTCGAGGTGGTGGCGCGTCCCGGCGCGCAGGAGGACTACTTCCGCAACGGCGCACAGGGCAAGAGCTACCGCGAGATTCTGGGCGAGCCGATGAAGGCGATCCCCGCCTTCCGCGAACCCGCACCCCGGCTGGAAGCCATGGACGAACTCGGCATCGACTACGCCTTGATGTTTCCCACTCTGGCCAGCCTGGTCGAAGAGCGCATGAAAGACGACCCGGAGATGACCCACGACGTCATCCACGCCCTCAACCAGTGGATGTATGAGACCTGGTCGTTCAACTACCAGGACCGCATCTTCGCCACCCCCGTCATCACTCTGCCGATTGTCGAGCGTGCCCTCGAGGAACTCGAATGGTGCCTGGAGCGCGGCGCGCGCACTGTGCTGGTCCGGCCGGCGCCGGTACCGGGCTACCGCGGCAGCCGGTCATTCGGCCTCGAAGAGTTCGACCCGTTTTGGCAGGCCTGCGTCCGTGCCGAGATCCCGGTGTCGATGCACGCTTCCGACAGTGGTTACTCCGAATTTGCCAATGTCTGGGAGCCCGGCGATGAATTCCTGCCGTTCAAGCCGACGCCGTTCCGCAGCCTGACGATGGGCCACCGGCCGATCGAAGACGCCATGGGTGCACTGGTGTGCCACGGCGCTCTGTCCCGCAACCCTGACCTGAGGATTCTCTCGATCGAGAACGGCGCCGACTGGGTACCGGATCTGTTCAAGGGACTCAAAGGCGTCTTTAAGAAGATGCCGCAGTCGTTCAGCGAGGATCCGATCGAGGCGTTCAAGCGCTGCATCTACATCACCCCGTTCTGGGAGGACCGCTTCGGCGAAATCGTCCAGATGATGGGCACCGACCGGGTGTTGTTCGGCTCCGACTGGCCGCACCCTGAGGGCCTGAAGGATCCGATCTCCTTCGTCGACGAACTCACCGACTTCGCCGAAGAAGACGCCGCGAAGATCATGGGCGGCAATTTGATGAAGCTGATGAAAGTGACCCGGCCCGCACCGGAACCAGTCAAAGCCTGAACAGCTCGGTCCTACGGTGGAGCAGCGTGAGCTCAAAGCGGTGATCTATCAACGAGATCCACCGATTGCGCGAATCATCCTCAACCGCGCCGACAAAGCCAACACCAAGGATGCCCAGCTCGTCACCGAGGTCGACGAGTGCCTACACGAAGCTGACCGCGACAAAGAGATCAAGGTCGTCATCCTCAAGGCCAACGGCAATGGCTTTTGCGGTGGCCACGTCGCCCGCTGGGGCCCCGGCGAAAACCCCTATCCGGATTTCGGGGATACGTTCGAGGACCTGTACAAAGGCACCGCCGACCTATTCCTGTGGCCGACGCTGTATTTGTGGGAGTTCCCGAAGCCGACGATCTCGGCGATTCACGGCTACTGCGTCGGCGGCGGTATCTATCTGGGCCTGCTGACCGACTTCTGCGTGGCCTCCGACGATGCCTTCTTTCAGATGCCGCTGGCCCAGAGCCTGGGTGAGCCGGGCGGTCACACCATGATCGAACCATGGCTGCTGATGAACTGGCATCGCACTATGGATTGGCTGCTGCTGGCGCCCACCCTTTCCGCGCAGCAGGCACTGGACTGGGGATTGCTGAACAAGGTTGTGCCGCGGGCAGATCTTGACGATACCGTCGAGCAGATGGCACGAAGGATCGCCCAGATCCCGCTGACCACGTTGATGGCCGTCAAAAACAACGTCAAACGGGCGTGGGAACTGATGGGTATGCGAGTTCACTTACAGGTCAGCCACATTCTGACCAACATGGTCGGCGCGGCCTCCGACGTCCAGGCGCGCAGGGCCGAGCTGATGCGATCCGGCTTGACGCCACGCGATTTCGTTGACGGCGACCGCTCCTAGCGGCTCATGGTGCCGGCGACTCTGCGACCTGCGGCGTGTCGGGCAGCGACGTAGCCGAACACCATCGAACTGGCGATGCTTGCGCCGGCGCCCGGATACGTTCGGCCCATCACCGTAGCAGTGGTGTTGCCCGTGGCGTACAGACCGTCGATCACCTGATTGTGTTCGTCTAGGACCTGGGCGTGTTCGTTGGTGAGCACTCCGCCGCAGGTGCCGACGTCCGCCGGGAACACCCGGGTGGCGTAGTAGGGGGCGCGGTCGAGGGGGCCGATTGCGGCATTCGGCCGATACCCCGGATCGCCGAGGCAGTCGTTGTACGCTGACTGGCCGCGGCCGAAGTCGGGATCCAGACCCTTGGTGGCAAAGTGGTTGAACCGCTGAATCGTCCGTGCCAGTTCGTCGGGGGGCAAATCGGTCGCGTGGGCGAGGTCGGCGATGGTGCCGGCACGTTTGACCGCGCCACTCTCGATCAGCTCGGTAGGCAAGTCCCGGCGCCGCTTCAGCGGATTGGTGCTTGTCACATACCTGCGCACGTAGCCCTCATCGAATACCATCCAGCACGGCACCGCCTTGTGGGCATACATCGCCTTACCAACCTCGACATACGAGTTCGACTCGTTGCAGAACCTTCGACCGGTCGAGTCGACGTAAAGTGCTCCGGGGCGTTGCCGTCCCGAACCGAGCGAGGCCGCAGCGGCCCCGCCGTTGGCGATGAAAACCGACGGTAACCACCAGGCTTCGTCCAGCAGGTCGGTTTTCGCCCCCAGCCGCATCGCGGTCTGCAACACCTCGCCGGTGTCCCCGGCGTTGGCGATCGACCATTGCCCCTCGTTGGGCTGGTCACCACTGAAACGACGCCGCATCTCTTTGTTGTGGCCGAAGCCGCCGGCGGCCAGCAGAACTCCCGAGCGCGCCTCGATGTTCAGCGCGGCACCGTCCCGCAGAATACGAGCGCCGACGATGCGGCCATCGTCGACGATGAGGTCCGCCATCGCGGCATTCGTCCAAAGCGGCGGCTGACCGTCGGTGAGATCGAGCAGCGCTTTGAGCATCTGCCCGATCAATGATGCGCCGTTGGTGAGCAGGTGACGCCGGCGGACGCGCGCCGCCGCCGTGCGCCGGAACACCCGCGCCGCCACCGCAAACGCCCGCGGCGACCGGTTGAAGTATTGAACCGAACGCAGCTCGTTGGTCAACACCACGTAGCCGTAATTCTTTGCCAGCGCCGGCTGCACTTTGTCGCGCCAGCCGTCCAGGTCGGCGGCGTCGAAAGGAACGCCTTCCACTGCTCGGCCGGCCGCATTGCCGCCCTTGTGGTTCGGGTAATAGTCGCTCCAGCCATCACACCGCACCAGCCGAACGCCCTTGCGGATCAGGAAGTTGATCATCTCGTAGCCTGCGGTGAGGAACATCTCGCGACGTTGCGGAGACGACGGCGCGCCGATGTCGCCGACGACGTCGGCCAGATAGGCCAAGCCGTCCTCGTGGGAATCGACCACTCCTTCCGCCCGCATCAAAGGGTTGTTTGGCAGCCACACGATGCCGCCCGAGAGCCCGGTCGACCCGCCGACAAGCCCTTGTTTTTCGACGATCAACGGCTCGAGTCCGCAGTCCAGCGCGGCCAACGCCGCTACCATCCCGCCGCCCCCGCTGCCCGCGATCAGCAGGTCGACAGAACGGTCCCATCGCGTACTCATCGAGCCTCCGCCGCAGGACCCGCGGGCAGTCTGAGGTCGGCGATCGGCACATCGATGGTGGTGTTGGTCTTTTCGATCGCGGGCACCAACGCCTCGTGCGGCAGTCCGGCGAGGAAACCGTCAATAGTGCGTTCGAAGTTCGAGATCAGCCCTTCGATCTGGCTCGACAGCCGCATGAATTCGAACCCTCTCGAGTGCAGACCTTTCTGCTGTCGCGGCAGATTCGAGAAATCCTGCGCGGGGATCGGGGGCCAGCGCGGGTCGTCGGGTGCCATCGGCTCGGGCGGGACGGGCTTACCCGCCGACAGGTCGGAGGGCAGCCGGGTCAGCGACCAGATCTCGAAGAGGGTCCGCTCGGGGCCCAGGGGCCGGATGCGATACGACGACGCGCTGCTGTAGGTGGGCAGCAGGAAGTAGTGCGGGAAACAGAAGCCGATGGCGTCGGTAATGCCGCGACGGTCCAGTTCGTTCAAGTCGGGCATGTCACTGCCACGGGCGCGATGCCACCGCACCACTTCGTCGTTGAGCCTGCTACGCCACGCCGCCGTCGCCGCGGCCGGTTCCGGGGGCAACTCGATGCTCTGCAGGCCTTCGGCGATGCGGATGTCGTTCTCATGGGTCATGCCGCCCATACCGTTGCCGAGCGTGCGCATGAAATACAAATTGCTTTCGACGATTTGCGCGGACATCGATCCGTTGCCCCGAGCCGACGGCAGGAGCTGCGGATGAGTTTGCGGTACGTGATAGCCCTCCATGAAGGCCTCGGTTGCCAGCTTCCAGTTCACCGGAAGCAGGCACGACTGCCACCACTCCGTGCGCAGCGTCTCGACCTTCCACGCGTCATAGGTCGAGGCGAACGGCTCCAAGCAGGCCCGCAAAGAAGGGGCGTCGTCGTCGAGGTTGATCCACGCGCACCCACCCCACAGCTCGCACCGCACGCGCACCAGTTGTAGGTCTTCCGGCTGCAGATTTTCCTCGGCGAACACCTCGGGCCGTGCCACGAAACTGTTGTTGCCGTCCAAGTTCCAGCACCAGCCATGGAACGGGCAGACCAGACTGCGGCGAAAACCGCTGCCCTCGATCAGCTTTACCCCGCGGTGGCGACAGGCGTTGTGGTACGCCCGCACGTCCTGGTTGTCGAGGCGCACGACGATGATCGACTGGTCGAGGATCTCGTACTCGACGACGTCTCCGGGCTTGGGTATCTCTTCCAGCCGGCATGCCATCTGCCACACCCGTGGCCAGAACAGCCCGGCTTCCATCTCGTAGAACTCCGGACTGTAGTAGCGCTGCTTGGGGATACGGTCCGGAGTCGTCACCGCCCACGGCACCGGTAACGGTTGCCGCTGCACGTCCGTTGCATCCATAGTCATCCCTCGTTCCTGCGACGTCAGAGGATCCGTGACGTGCGTCCCTGCCAGTAGCGGTCGCGGATACGTCGTTTATAGAGCTTGCCGTTGGGATCCCGGGGCAGTTCCGGGTCGAAGTCGACGCTGCGGGGACACTTATAGGTGGCGAGGTGAGCGCGGCAATACTCGAGGAGCTCTGCGGCCAGTTCCGGCCCCGCGAGTGCGCCGGGAGCCGGTTGTACGACAGCCTTGACCTCTTCGCCGAACTCCTCGTTGGGGATACCGAAGACGGCAGCGTCCATCAGTTTCGGATGCATGACGAGGAGGTTCTCGGCCTCCTGCGGGTAGATGTTCACCCCACCCGAAACGATCGTGAACGTCGATCGATCGGTCAGGTAAAGGTAGCCGTCCTCATCGAGATAGCCTACGTCGCCCAGAGTGCGCCAACCACGGTCGTTGGATACCGAAGCGGTTTTCTTCGGGTCCTTGAAGTACTCGAAACTCGGCCCGCCTTCGAAGAACAGCTCGCCGGATTGCCCGGGCGGCAGCTCGGTTCCGTCAGCCGCGACCACATGCACCGGTTGCAGCGGCTTGCCGACCGAACCCGGGTGTGCCAACCACTCCTGGGGGCTGATCGTCGTGCCCGCGAATCCTTCGGTGCCGCCGTAGTATTCGTGCACAATCGGTCCGAACCACTTCATCATCCGGTGCTTGACGTCCACCGGGCAGGGCGCAGCCGCGTGCAGTACGCATTGCAAGCTGGACAAGCAGTAGCGATCCCGAATCGTTTGGGGCAGTTTGAGCAGCCGGACGAACATCGTCGGCACGAACTGCGCGTGCGTCACTTGGTAGACGTCGATCACTCGCAGCACTTCTTCGGCATCGAATCTGGGCATGAGGACGACGGCTGCGCCGACGCGGTGCACCGCCATGGTGTAGTTGATGCCCGCCGCGTGGTACAGGGGGGCCGGAGACAGGTAGATGCTCGCTTCGGTCATGCCGTATCGGGCGGTAAGCGCGTATTCCAGCACCTGCTGCGCCCACGACCCGTTGCCGTCGACCGGCAACGGCCGGCGTACCGCCTTGGGCCGTCCGGTGGTGCCGGACGAGTACAGCATTTCCGATCCGTCAGATAGCGGTGGTGCGTCTCCCACGGTGGCGAGCTCGTCCTCGTAGTCTCGCCAGCCGGACAGCTCTCCGCCGACGGCGATGTGGACGCTGAGGTCAGCATCAGCACGCAGCAGGTGCGCGGCAAGTCCGGTCATCGACGCGTCGACAAATACCGCCTTGGCGTCGGAGTCGTCGATGACGTAGGCGACCTCGTCGGGGGTGAAGTGGATATTGACGGCGGTGTAGTACAGCCCGGAAAGCTGGCACGCCCAGGTGATTTCGAAGAACTCGGGCCTGTTCGCCAGGATCAGCGCCACGCCGTCGCCGCGCCGCAGCCCGGCGTCGTGAAGTAGTGCAGCGACCTGCTGGCTGCGTGCGAACAGCTCGCCGTACGCGATGACGCCGCCGCCGGGCTGCATCAGAGCCGGCGACTTGGCGGCGCGGATCGCGTGGTCGACGATATTCATGGAGGCTTACCCGGTGGTTGCGCCGTCGGTCGATGCGGCCGCCGCAGCTTGGCGGCGGGCCTGCTCAGAAGGCAAGACCTTGTCCTTGAACACCTGCTGGATCAGCTCCTGGACATCCTTGCTGATCGAAGCGAGCGCGACGAGGTCGTTCGAGCTCTGCCAATGCACCCGCATGCCCATCAGCTCCCAGGCCCGTTTGAGGTTCGCTTTGGTCGCGAGCAGCGTGGTGAGCGGCGCCTGGGCGATATGCCGGGCGATCGCCTCGACGCGGTCGTCCAACTGCTCGCGCGGTACCACCTCGTTGACCAGCCCCACCTCGAGAGCTCGTTTGGCGTCGATGACTTCGGCGAGGTAGAGGTAATAAGCTGCGCGCCGCCAGTTCATGAATACCCATGGCTCGATGGAGCATTCACCCGACGGCATTCCAAAGCCCTGTAACGGCGGGTAGGAGAAGTATGCGTCCTCGGCGGCGATGACAATGTCGGTGGTGAGCCCGTAGTGGGTTCCTCCCCCGACGCAGTAGCCGTGGACCTGCGCGATGGTGGGCTTGGAGAATTCCCAGAGATTGAGTGTCGGCTTGACGAAGATATCGGTCTGGGGCTTCCACGGTGTGCCCATCCGCTTCTGACCCTCGACGAACTCGGGATAGTCGTGGGCGTTATTTCCGATGGCATGCCCCGAACAGAACCCCTTGCCGTTGGCCTTGAGGATCAGCACCTTCACGTCGTAGTCACGGTCGGCGTCCAGCAGCGCCGCATCGACCTCCAAGGCCAGCTTCTGATCTTGGGCGTTGGCCTTTTCCGGCCAGTTCAGTGTGATCCGCGCGATCGGGCCCTCTTTCTCGTAGATGATCCGTTCGCGGGTTTCGCTGATATCCATCCGTTCTCACCTTCCGTTATGGCGTGATGACGCCTATTTGGGCGCCGATGTCGTAGGTGACTCCGACTTGGCCGGTCCATTGCACGGTTCCCGAAGCGCCGGCCTGGATCTCTTGTTCCACCTTCTCGGTGGCGATCACATAGATCGGCGTGCCCTCCTCGACATGCTGGCCTGCCTCGACGAGAATCTCGGTGAGCTCGGCCTCCGACACCGCCACCGACACCCGCGGTATGCGAATGACGAAGTCAGGCACGTGCTTCCGCCTTTTGCAGCGTTCGCTGCGCGGCCGCGACAATGCGTGCCGGGGATGGGTAAATCTGCGCTTCCAGAGCCGGCGCCGCCGGGCTGGGCACGAATCGGGCGCCCACTCGTTCGACCGGTGCTGCCAGCTCGCCGAAGACCTCGGCCTGCAGGATCGCGGCGATTTCGGCTCCCGGCCCGGCAAACTGGACCGCGTCGTGCACGACCACCGCTCGATGGGTGCGGCGGACGGATTCGACGATGGTGTCGACATCCAGCGGCACCAAGGTGCGCAGATCGACGACCTCCGCGCTGATGCCCTGTTCCCGCAGCGTCGACGCCGCGGCGAGGGCGTCATGCACCGCTCGGCCGTAGCCGATCAGGCTCACGTCACTGCCCGGCAGTTTGATATCGGCCTGTCCCAGAGGAATCGAGAAGCCCGGATCGGTAGGCACCGGTCCTTTGCGACCTTGCAGCCGGATGGTCTCGACGAAAAGGCACGGGTCCTCGTCGAAGATCGCCGACGTCAACAGACCCTTTCCGTCGCGTGGCGTGGCCGGCACGATCACCTTCATCCCCGGAATGTGCATGAACCACGCTTCCAGTGATTGCGAGTGGGTCGCGCCGGTCGCCAGTCCCGCATAGACCTGGGTGCGCACCGTGATCGGCGCGGTCGTCCTGCCGGCGGTCATGAATCGCAGCTTGGCGGCGTTGTTGATGATCTGGTCGGCGGCAATCCCGATGAAGTCCATGATCATGATTTCGGCCACCGGGAGCAGGCCGTCGATGGCGGCCCCGATCGCCGCGCCGACGATGCCGGCCTCTGAGATGGGTGTGTCCAGCACCCGGTCGTGGCCGTACTTGGTCGACAACCCCGCAGTGGGACCCGAGGCGCCGGGATCGGCGATGTCCTCACCGAGCAGGAAGACCCTGTCGTCCGCCTGCATGGCTTGGTCCAGCGCAAGGTGCAGCGCCTCGCGCATGGTCATCTCAGCCTCGTTGGTCGCCGGTTCGCTCATACGGGAAACCTGATCGGAGCTGCATACACGTCGCGCTCGAGCTCCTCGACCGACGGGGGCGCCGCGCTCATGACTTTTGCCAAGGCCGCGTCCACCATGTCGAGTGCCTCGTGCTCGATGCGGTCCAGCTCGTCCTCGCCGCAGATGCCGGCGGCGGCAAGGTGGTTACGGTATCGCGGCACCGGATCGTCGGCGATCGCCGCTTGAAGCTGCTCTTGCGGGATGTAGGGCATTCGATCACCGAAATAGTGCCCGCGGAACCGAAATGTCAGGCATTCGATGAAGGTCGGGCCCTGACCGGCCCGCGCCCGTGCGAGTGCTGCGTCGAGGCCCGATAAGACGGCCAGCGGATCATTACCGTCAATCTGTATGCCCGGCATACCGTAGCCGGCCGCGCGGTCGGCGACGTGTTGCAGCTTCATCGTGCGCTCGGTCGGTGTCATCTCTGCGTACCGATTGTTCTGGCATACGAAAACCATCGGTAAATCCCACAGCGCAGCCATGTTTGCCGCCTCGTGGAATGAGCCGGTGTTGGTTGCCCCGTCTCCGAAACTGACGACGGTCACCCGGTCGAGCCCCTTGCGTTTGGCCGCCATCGCCAACCCGACGCCGACTGGCGGTCCAGCGCCCACGATCCCGGTCGAAAGCATCACCCCTTTCGCCGGGTCGGCGATATGCATGGTTCCGCCCTTACCGCGGCTCGCGCCGACGGTGCGTCCCATCATCTCGCCGTAGATCTCCTCCAGCGAAACGCCTTTGCCGATCAAGTCGTGCAACCCACGGTAGGTGGTCACCAGCTGGTCGTCGTCGCGCAATGTCACAGCCATCGCAGCGGCGATGGCTTCTTGGCCGCGCGAGGGCCAGTAAACACACATGAACTCGCCGGTCGCAATGCCCTTGGAAAGCCGGTCGTCGGCCGACTTCATCAGCACCATCAATGCGTAGATGCGCCGGTGCAGCTGGTCCGGCAACTTCTCCCGTGGCGCGTCCACCACCGTGTCACACGCCCGACCACGGCTTGACCTTCAGGAAGCCGCCGGCGTCCACGCGCAGTTGTTGACCGGTGACATAGCGCGCCGCATCACTGGCAAGGAACAGCACCGCTTCGCTGATGTCTTCGGGTTCGACGTAGGGAATCGGCATCGCCTGGATCAGGGGGAAGACCGGTTCGGCGTCTTCACGCGTCGGGTTCGGCAAATCGGGCCGGAAGGCGCGATACATCGGCGTGCTTTGCAACATGTCGGTGTTGACGTTGGTCGGGTGGATAGCGTTGACCCGGATCGAATGCGGCGCGAGGACCAACGCCAAGTCGTTGACATAATGCGCGACAACTTGTTTGGCGAACGCGTAACCCGACCCGCCGGGGCCACCGTCGATTCCGCTGGTGTTCATCGCGGCCATGAAAGCCGCCACCGATCCGGTGACGACGACCGACGCGCCCGCCTGCAGGTGCTTGAGGCTCGCGTGCACCAGGTTGATGACACCCACCAGGTCGACGTCGACGGCATCAGCGAAGGCTTGCGGCGGCAGGCCGGCTGTCAGCGGGCAGATGCCCGCATTGGCCACCACGATGTCGAGATGACCGAATTCGGCGACCCCGGCGTCGATCGCGGCAGCCAACGCCTTTCGATCGCGCACATCGGCGATCGCGGTGTGCGCGGCTTGTCCTTCTTTCTCCACGAGCCGCGCCGTTTCATCGAGGTCTTCGGGCCGCGCCAACGGGTATTTGTTGGTGTCGATGTCTTCGCACAGATCCACCGCGATGATGTCGGCACCTTCGGCGGCAAGCAAGCGTGCATGAGAGCGTCCCTGACCGCGCGCAGCTCCGCTGATCAGCGCCACCTTGCCCGTCACCCTGCCCATGGCCGACCTTTCTCACGCGCCAACATCAATCCCTGCCGCCGCCAGCGCCGTTCGGGCCCACGCCCAGACATTTCGGCCGCGGCGGCTGCCGCTCGCTGGCCCCGCGGACCGGCTCTTTCGCCGACCTCGCGGTGACAGCAAAGAAGATCCTTATAGTATCTAGAATACTAAAAATAGAGAAGACACCGAGCGCCATCACATCGCCCCGTGAACCGCCGTCAAGCCCGGTGGGGGGTAGCGCCAGATCGTGTGAGTCGACGGGACGACGTGGATTTTTCTTACCCTGCAGAGGTAGCGCAGTTTCGCCATGAGCTGCGCGCATGGCTCGCGACCAATCTCACCGCAGACGTCGTGGCCGCAGGTCGCAGCCGAACCGTGGATTCCAGCAGGTTCGAGACGCTTCGCGCGTGGAACCGCACGGCGGCCGACGCGGGCTGGGCGGCGGTTTCCTGGCCAGTCGAGTACGGCGGGCGCGGTGCGACGCTGCTCGAGCAGCTCGTCCACGCCGAAGAGTTGACCCGGGTTCGGGCTCCGCTGCCGCTCAACATAATCGGGATCAACAATATTGCCCCGGCGATCATGCAGTACGGAACCGAGGACCAGAAGCGCACACTGCTGCCCAGGATGTTGCGAGCTGACGACATCTGGTGCCAGGGCATGTCGGAGCCGGAGGCCGGTTCCGATCTTGCCTCGCTGCGCACCCGCGCGGTGCGCGATGGTGACGGGGAGCGGGCGGACTTCGTGGTCAACGGTCAGAAGATCTGGACATCGCTTGGCCACCGCGCGAACTGGTGTCAACTGTATGTGCGAACCGATCCTGATGCGCCCAAGCACAAAGGCATCTCTTGCCTGATCGTTGATATGAGCACGCCCGGGATTCAGGTGCGTCCCATCGTCGATCTCAACGGATCCGCGGAGTTCGCCGAAGTGTTTTTCAGCGATGTGCGGGTGGCAGCCGACGCGCTGCTCGGCCCGCTGAACATGGGCTGGCAGGTCGCCACTACCACCCTGAGCTACGAGCGTGCCGGGGCGGCAAAGCTTTACGCCGAGATGCAACTGAAGCTCGACGACCTGACGGCCGATCTGGCCGACAGCCAGGTAGGCGGTCGCTCACCGCTGCAGGACCCGGTGACGCTTCGCCGCCTCGGCGAGTTGGCGGTGCGCATCAAGTACCTGGAGGTGCTGTGCCAACGATCGATCTCAGCGGTGCTGCACGGCGGCGACTCGTTTGAGTCGGCGAGCCTGGCGAAGACGGTCTGGGGTGAGGTGGGCCAGGACCTCGCCGCGCTGGCCTTCGACACGCTCGGGGCCCATGCCCGGTGGCGAGACTACCGGCTCACGTCGCGGTCACTGACGATCGCCGGGGGCACCACCCAGGTCAACAAGAACATCACCGCCCAGCGCGTCCTGGGTCTGCCCCGCCGATGAATCTCGAGCTCACCGGCGAGCAGCTGGCATTGCGGGACACCGTCCGGCGCTTCTGCGCCGAGAAAGTCGACACCACGGCCTATGTCCGGAAGCTGCTCGATACTGCGTCGAGCGCGAACGACGAGGTGTGGCATGGCCTTGCCGCTCTGGGTGCCACTGCCGTCCTGGTGCCGCAGGAATTCGACGGTGCGGGCCTGACGATGCTCGAGGCCGGGATCGTGGCCGAGGAGCTGGGTGCCGCGCTTTATCCCGGACCCTGGTTGTCGTCCGCCGTCGTCGCGGCCCGCGCGCTCACCCGCATCGGCACCGACCGCCGCGCCGCAACGCTGCTGACCGGCATCGCCAGAGGTTCCACCATCGCGACTGTCGGCTCTCTCGTCGGTCCGCGGCCCACAGTCCGCCGCAGTTCTGAGGGCAGCATGCTGCGCGGCACCATTGCATCGGTCCCGGATTTCGCCGCCGCCGACGTCGTGCTGGCGTTGGCCGAGGACGACGACGGCGTCGGCCTGTTCGCTGTCGAAAAATCGCGTGGCGGGGTCGCTTCGGATCCGCGCGATGGTGTTGACCCGACGCGTCGGTTGTGCACGGTCACACTTGACGGCGCGCCGGCGCAGCGGCTGGCTGCGGCGTCGGCGGAGCACATCGGGGCGCTGACCGATGACCTGCTCGTCGCGTACGCGGCTGACGCCCTTGGTGCGGCTCGGGCGGTGCTGGATCTCGCCGTTCAATACGCGGGTGTGCGGCGGCAATTCGGTCAGCCGATCGGCAGTTTTCAGGCGGTCCAACACCTCTGCGTCGACATGTACGAGACGGTGGAACTCGCCCGCTGCGGCGTCATCCATGGTCTGTGGGCCGCCGATGCGGCTGAACCGGCCGAGCGGCACCTGGCCGCTATCCGCGCCAAAGCGTTCGCGTCGCGCTTGGCCACCGTCGGCGACATCGCCATTCAAGTACTCGGTGGGGTCGGCTACACCTGGGAGCACGACGCTCATCTCTACCTGCGGCGGCTGTTGAGCTGGAGCGCAATGCTCGGCGCTTCCGACCGGTATTACGCGGAAGTTGGCGCTTGCCTTGCCAACTCGGTGGTGAATCGAGCTCATCACCGTCAAGAGGAACCAGCTGACTGAAAGGTAGGCAGATGTCCGGTGTGCTCAGTGGGGTGCGGGTTGTCGAGTTGGCGTCGTGGACCTATGTACCGGCTGCCGGCGTCGCGCTGGCCGAGTGGGGTGCTGACGTGATCAAGGTGGAAAGCGTCGGCAGTGGCGACCCCGGCCGAGCGCTGGTCGTCGGAGGCTTCACCCGCCAGGCTGCTCGTGCCGATGTCGACTTCATCCTGGAAATCAGCAATCGCGGCAAGCGCAGCATCGGACTGGATCTCAAAAGCGAGACGGGGCGCGCGTTGTTCGGCCGGCTGCTGGCGCAAGCCGACGTGTTGCTCACGAACTGGCTACCGGCAGCGCTGGAGCGGGCCCATTTGACGCTCGACGACATCCGCGCTTTCAACCCCAATATCATCGTCGCGCGCGGCACCGGGCTAGGCGTGCGGGGTCCCGATCGGGACCGCGGCGGTTTCGACGCCGCAACGTATCTGGCGCGCGGCGGCGTGTCCTATACCCTGACGCCGTTCGGGACGCCCGATCCGGCCGTGCAGGGCCCGGCATTCGGTGACCTGCAGGCCGGCATCACTCTGGCCGGCGGGGTGTGCGCGGCGCTGTTTCATCGCGAACGCACCGGCGAGCCCACCACCGTCGACTCTTCGCTGCTGGCCCAGGCGATGTGGAGCATCGCCCCGTCCATCTCGGTCGCCGACCTGTTCGGCATCGACGGTATCCCCGGAGCACCACCGGGACTGGCGATCAATCCGCTCGTCGCCAGATACAAAACCAGTGACAGTCGGTGGATCCAATTGGTCTTCCTGCAGCCCGACAAGTACTGGGCCGGGTTTTGCCGTCGAATCGGATTGCCCGAGCTGGCGACTGACGCGCGATTCGTGCCCGCGGCGAATCTGGTGGCCAACGCCGCGGAAGCGACCGACATCGTCGCCGCCCGATTCGCCGAGCACGACCTGGAGTACTGGCGTGCGGCCCTGGCCGATGAGCCGGGCGTGTGGGCGCCGTTGGCGACCCCCAAAGAGGCACTCAACGACCCGCAGAGCGAGCCCAACGGCTACCTCGTCACCAATGTCGACGATCATGGCATCGAGTACAAGATGGTTGCAGCGCCAATACAGTTCGACGAAACGCCGCCGCACGCGACGCGCGCGCCCGAGCACGGCCAGCACACGGAGGAGATCTTGCTGGAACTCGGCCTGGACTGGGATGCGATCATCGCGGCCAAGGACAGCGGCGCGGTGCTCTAGAACTTGCGGCGGCCGGTCAGGTCACTTTGCCGTGGCGCACTTGGTTGAACGGTATCCCCCGGTCGGCGGCATACTCGCGGGGCAGATTCAGCACGCGTTCGGCGATGACGTTGCGGGCCATCTCGGTGGTACCGCCGCCTATGCTGACCGCCTGGCGTGACAGGTATCGCGACCCGATTTCCAGACCGTGCCCTTCGGCGCCCACCACTGCGGACGTCGCGGCGATCCCGAACGCGGTGTCCAGATCCACCGTCACGGTGTCGGCATGGAAGAGCCGGATCAGCGTTCCACCGGCCGGCGGCAGCACGCCGTCGCGGACCTGGCGGTATACGTGGTGCGCAAGCTGTTCGGCGACGGCGCGGTGCACCAGCGCCCGTCCGGCCAGCTCCCGCACCCGTTCATTGTCGTGTTGTCCCATTCGCTGCGCCAGCCCCACGTAGTCTATTGGCGTTGCCCGGCCGCCTTCACTGCCGGTGCCACTGGCGAATTCGGAACTCTGTCCGACAGCGCGACGTTCGTGATACAGCTGCCGGGATGCCACTGCCCATCCGTTGTTGACCTCGCCGACGACGGCATCCTCACCGACTTCGAGACCGTCGAGGAATTCTTCACAGAATTCGGTCGAGCCGTTGACCTGAGTGATGCGCCGCAACGTAATTGCCGGCTCGGCGATCGGCACGAGGAACATCGTCAACCCCTCGTGCTTGGGAACGTCCCAATCGGTGCGGGTCAAACACAACCCGTAGTCCGCGGCGAATGCACTGGTGCTCCACGTTTTTGCTCCCGTGATGGACCAGCGGTCGCCCTTTCGCTCGGCGCGGGTGAGCACGGCGGCCAAATCGGAGCCACCACTTGGTTCCGACAACAGCTGCACCAGCACTTCGTCACCACGCAGAGCCGCGGCGATGTGCTGCCTTTTCTGCTCCTCGCTTCCGGTGTCGAGCAGCGTGGCACAACAGATCGTGAATGTCGGCGTATTGAGAATCAGCGGCATCTCGTAGCGAAGACTCTCTTCGTCGAACGCCCGCTGGTACTCGTAGTCCAGTCCCAGTCCCCCGTACTCACGCGGAAAGCAGATGCCGGCGAATCCTCCGTCATACAACCGTTTCTGCAATTCACGGGCGCGACGCCAGCAGCGTTCATCGTCCCGATTCGCCGCCGGTGGGTTAGCAGGATCGACGGGCGGCATGTTCTCGGCCAGCCATTGCCGGGCGCGGACCCGAAACTCCTCGACCGATTCCACGCTGGTCACCGCGACGCTTCCTTCTCGGCGTAGACCCGCAGGTTGTGTTCTTCGGGCGTCCCGAACATCGAGCGGTACAACGCAACCCGCCGCAGGTAGAGGTGCAGGTCGTGTTCCCAGGTGACGCCGATGCCACCGTGGAGTTGAACACACTCGTGCACGAGCTGAGTCGACTTCTCGCCGACGTAGGACTTGGCGATGCTGGCGGACAGTCCGGCGTGCGATGACCGGGCGGCGACGTCAGCCACCGCAGCGGCTGTCGTTGCGCGACAAGCCTCGAGCCACATCAACATGTCGGCGAGACGATGCTTGAGCACTTGGTAGGACGCCAGCGGCCGGCCGAAGGAGTGCCGGTCGAAAGCCCACCGGACGGTGAGATCGAACACCGTCTGCAGGATGCCGACCACTTCGGCGCATTGCAGCACCTGAGCGATCTGTCCCTGCCGTTCTATCAGCGCTTCGCCGGCGCTACCTGCGCCGACCACGGCCGCGCTATTCACCCGGACACCGTCGAAGTGCACGCGGGCGAACTGCTTGACCAGGTCGACGGAGCTCTGCGTGTCGATCCGAACTCCCGGTGCGTTCGTCGGCACCAGGAATTGGCATGCCACCCCGTCACACCGCGCGACCACCAGTAGCAAATCGCTCTGCGCGCCGGCTTCCACCCGATCCTTCACACCGTCGATCCGGTAGCCGGATTCCGTCGGCGTCGCCGTCACCGACGTCTCCGCCGGGGCCCAGCCCCGACCTGGCTCGTAGACCGCCCACGACGCGACGGACGCACCCGACACCAGTGACTCAATGGTGCCGGTGTGGGCGGCCGGGTCGGCGGAGTCGACGAGCCCGGCGAGCACGACGCTGACCGGATACAGGGGTCCGGGCGCCACCGATGTGCCTATCAACTCGGCGACCATCGCCAGATCGGCAAGGCCGTCGCCGGAAACATTCCCGCCACCCAATTCGTCGGGCACCAGCAGCCCCGACCAGCCGAGCGACGCGGCGCGTCGCCACCAGGCGGGTTCGAAAGCGAGGCCCGACGCGTGCAGCTCGCGGATCTTGGCGAGCGGGGCCTCTTTTCGCAAAAACGCCTCGCTGGTCGAGGCGAAGAGCGTCTTCTCGGGGGATTCGACGGCGGTCATGGTGCCCGCTGAAACCTTCTTTCTTGTGTCAGCGCCCAACGTGCGTCCATTGCGAGATTTTGCCTGGCTTTTCGCAGCACGTTCGCCATCCGGATCAAATGTTAGACCGCGAAGGCACGACGAAGCACCTGAGCGTGCAGCGCCCGGCTCTCCCTGGACACGATCCAGTCCGGCACCGAGGAATCGAACCCGTGAAAGGTGGCGGCGACAACGTGCAATTCGGTGTGCACATAGGCATGCAGCAGCCGGGTGGCGTAATCGATGGCTTCGTCACGGCATGGGTCGATCTCCGCACAGCTGATGAAGGCCGGTGGCAATCCCTCCAGGTTCGCCCGGTGCGCCGGGACGTGCTGCCCGCTCGCGACCGTGTGACCCAGATAATGCCCCCAGGCTCGGCTCACGGCGGGGCCGGTGCGCCCGGGTGTGCGCTGGAATTCTCGCCGCGACGGCGTGGCGTCGGAGTCGAGCATCGGCTGATGCAAGATCTGCACCGCAATCGGCGGCCCTTCCTCGTCGAACATGCGCTGAGCCAGCCCTGCAACCAACGCGGCTCCCGCGTCGCGGCCCATCAAAGCGACGCGACCACCGTCCGCGTCCAGCCGTGCACAATTCGCCAGCGCGTGACGCAATCCAGCCTGCACGTCGTCCATGGCCGCCGGGCAGGGATGTTCCGGAGCGAGCCGATAGCCGACCGACACGACGAGGCACCCGGCGGATCGGGCCAGCTCCACGCAGTGCGCGTGATCGGTGTCCAGATTGCCGGTCACAAACCCCCCACCGTGGGCGTACAGCACTATCGGCGCCGCCGTGCGGGTGATACCCCGGTAGAAACGGAGATTCAGCCGTTGACCGCTCGGACCCGTGATGGAACCGGATTCGATGACCACACCGCCTGTCTCGACGTGCGCGGCGCGCTCGGCGGCCAGCCGATCGGCTCGATCCCGCTCGGCGGCAAGCAATTCACCATGATATTCGTCGATGTCGAGACCGGCCGCGACGTCGCGGAGCGCTGGGTCGATTCGGCTGAGCCCCTGCGGCCGAGCGTGTTTCGTCTCTGTGAGCATTGTTCCCTGCGCCTCCCAGCTCTCGGTCAAACGATCTGGACGGGCGGCCGCTCACCGGGCAATGCCTTGATGACCGGTGGTAGCCGATACAAGGCGGTGGCATTGCCACGCATGATTCGCACGCGTTGGTCGCGGGGGAACCGGTTCAGCGCGTATGTCGGCGAGTCGTAGCTCCAGTGCGGGTAGTCCGTGGAGAACATCAGGTTGTCGCCGAGGTCCATCATTTCCAGATACTCGCGGAATGCACCGACGTCCGCGTCTTCTAGTGGTTGGGTGGTGAACCTGACATGTTCGCGCACATATTCCGAGGGACGTCGTCGCACCTGCGGCAGGTCGGCACGCCGTGCCTCCCAGATGCGATCCATCCGCCACATCACCGGCATCGCCCAACTGAAGCCACCTTCGATGAACACCACGCGCAGGTCCGGGTGCCGGTGAAACGCGCCGTCGAACACCAGACTCATCAAATGCGATACGTAAAGCAGCGGCCAGGAGGCGAAGAAGTCGTGCCAATGGGCGGGATTGCCCACGGGGTACAGCGGTATCAATTCGAACGGGGTCTGGCCCATTAGGTGGGTGGCGACCGGAAATCCGTTGCGCGAGGCGGCCGCATACAGCGGGTCGAAATGCTCGTTACCGAAGGGTATCCCGCGGGTCTGAGGGGTCATCAACACCTGGGCGAAGTACGGATGGCCGGCCCACCGCTCGACTTCGCGCGCTGCCTGATCGGGGGTTTGCGCGCTGACGCTGATCGATCCGCGCCACCGGCCGTGCTTGTTGAATTCGTCGAGCCAGACATCGGCGAGCCAGTCGTTGTACGTCGACTTCAGCACCTGCTCGGCTTGCGGTAACTGGGCGTCGCACATCGGTTCCAGCGTCGCGATGCTGACGCCGGCGTCGACCAGCAGCTGCTTGGCCGCGTAATTAGGGTCGGTCCCGGCGAATCCGCCTCCGGGCGGCGTCGCGTCGACACGCAGCGACATCGTCTTGTACGAGTCGGGTGTGTCGTAGAAGTGGGGCACCGGGGCCACCGCATTTCCGGTGGGCCAAATCTTGTCGACCCACTGCGCGGGCGCGTACGACTTGAGCACGTCGGCCGAAACCGGCATCGGGTGCACATCGGTGTCGACGATGTTGACCGCTATCTCAGGTTGGCCATCCGCATGGGCCTGCTGCCACTCAGCCCTCTCGACGATTGTCATGACACGCTGCTTTCCGTCGCCGGCACTACCAGTCCGTAGAGTTCACTGGCATTGCGCCACATCATCTTGTCACGTTGTGAGACGTCCAACCCAGCGGTCACCGCGGGTGGTGACGACATGGACCAGTGCGGGTAGCTCGACCCGAACATCACCAGGTCGGCCTTGGCCGAAAACTCCATCCACTGACTCGTCCGGGTGGGATCGGTCGGGCCGTCGAACGCCGAGGTGCAGAAGCGGACATGCGTGGACAGGTATTCGCTGGGATACCGGTCCACCCAGGGTGTCTGGTCGCGCATCGACAGCCAGAACGTGTCCAGCCGCCACATCAGCGGCGTGAGGATGTCGTATCCCCCGTCGGTGAAGACGAATCTCAACTCGGGCTGGCGGCCGAAGACGCCCTCGACGATCAGGGTGGCCAGATGCACGAAGTAGTTCAGTGGCATGAAGGCCGCGTAGCCGGGGTAGGTGTGCGCATGCCCGGCGAAGGTCGGCGCATAGTCGACGCCGTTGCCGCCGTTGACGTGGACCGCCACCGGCAGGCGATGGGCAGCCGCCGCCTCCCAGATTGGTTCGAACATCGGCTTGCCGTAGGGCTCGCGCGACTGCATCGGAACACCCACCTGGACCACCTTGGGGTGACCGGCGAGCCGCTCGATCTCGGCAACCGCACCCTTGGGATCTTCCGGATTGACCCGGATGGTGCCGCGGAACCTGTCGCTGAGGTCGGGCTCCAACCACCGATCAAGCAGCCAGTCGTTGACCGCGGCACAGATCCTGCTGTTGAGGAGGTAGTCGGCGATGTTGCCCCGGGTCAAAGGGTTGAGGATGGCATACCTGACCTGTGCCCCGGGGTCGGCTTCGTCGAACAGGTGGCGGCTCACGGTCTCGAAATCAGAGCCGGGATACTGCTCACCGTAGAGATCCGCGTGATAGTCGCCACCAGGAGCCTGATACCACTGCTGCTCCACGTCCGGTATCGACCGCAGCTTGTGCGCAGCGGGGAGATACCGCCGGATTTCGGCGTTGTAGCGGAAGTGCGGTTGCACGCAGGTGTCGATGACGGGACTGACCGCAGCGGCGTCGCTCATGACGTCAGATACACCTGTCCGTCGGTGACGTCGACGGGATAGGTCCGGATTCGGCGCCGCGGATCGGCGACATTGCATCCCGTCGTGATGTCGAATTCCCAATTGTGCCAAGGGCATCGGATTATCTGGCCTTCGCGGGTGCGGCGCACGCCGTCGGGCCGCGTGGGGTCGGGTTCGGTGGTGCCGCCGACATGACCCAGACACAGTGGAGCGCCCTCGTGCGAGCAGTAGTTGACGATGGCATGCAAGGAACCGCCGACGTTGTACACGCCGACACCGAATTGGCCGGCGTCGACCAACTTCATACCGCCCGGCGGCAGCTCGTCGAGGGAGCACACGAGTCGACGTTCCGCCACCGGCCACCTTCCTGTTATGCGTCATCGCCGATATTGCCCCGGGGTGTCTTGCCGCGGCAACCGCCGTTGGGCTTCATTGCTATCTATATTATGATAGCCATTCAATTCGGAAAAGGTTCGCTGCAGGGCAATGCTGCGGCCAACACCGCGCCGCTGTCTCTTACGGTTGCTCAGGAGGAATGCTGATGACGGTCAGCACCGACCCGCACGGCCGATCTGTTTCCCTCGATACGACCGGCGAGACCAGTCCTTACCCGTTCTTCGAACACATGCGGCGCACGGAGCCGGTTTATCACGGCTCGTTGATGGACAATTCGCTGTTGCCACCGGAATTGAAACCGGACGACGAATGGGTGCTGTTCGGGTACGACGGCGTCTGTCAGGCTTTCCGCGACGACCGGGTCTTCACCTCGGCCGCCTATGACAAGACCATCGGACTGGTGATGGGCCACACCATCCTGGCAATGGGCGGCAAGGAACATCACGACCATCGCAGCTTGGTGGCCAAAGCTTTTCGCGCAAGCGCCCTGCAACGCTGGGAGCCGTCGGTCGTCGGCCCGGTTTGCGATCAGCTTGTGGACGAGTTCAAGACCGACGGTCATGCCGACCTGGTGAAGGCGTTGACGTTCGAGTTTCCGACCCGCATCATCTCCACGCTGCTTGGGCTTCCCCCTGAGGATCTCGACTTGTTCCGGCGACTTTCGCTGGACCTGATCTCGATCCCGACCGACATAGTGGCGGGGTTGAACGCGGCCGCGGAGTTGCACACCTATTTCCTCGACCAGGTCGAGCAGCGCCGCCGCAAACGCACCGACGACGTGATCGGTGATCTGGTCGCCGCCGAAATCGACGGTGCGAAACTCACCGACGAGGCCATCATCGCCTTCCTGCGCCTGCTGCTGCCGGCAGGTCTGGAGACCACCTACCGCTCGTCGGGCAATCTGCTGTACCTGTTGCTCAGCCATCCCGGGCAGCTGTCGATGCTCAACCAGGATCGCGCGCTCATTCCGGCCGCCATCGAAGAAGGCATCCGCTACGAGTCGCCGCTCACCATGGTCATGCGTACCACCACCGAGGATGTCGAGGTGAGCGGTCGAACCATTCCCGCCGGCGCTCAGGTCGACCTCTGCATGGGATCGGCGAACCGCGACGAAAGTCGGTGGACCGATCCCAACACCTTCGACATCTGCCGTCCCCGGCAGGCGCACATCGCCTTCGCAGGCGGCATCCATATGTGTCTGGGCATGCATCTGGCCCGCTTGGAAACGCGGGTGATGCTCAACAGCCTGCTCGACCGGGTCGCTGATCTGACGCTGATTCCCGACGAGGACGCCCGCATCGTCGGGGTGACGTTCCGGTCGCCCAACAAGCTTCCGGTCACCTTCACACCGGCTTCATGAAAAGCCGGGCGGCTATCCTCCACGACGTCGGCGGACCGTGGTCGGTAGAGGAATTCCAGCTCGACCCACCCCGTGCCGGCGAAGTGCTGGTGGAAATGGCAGCCGCCGGGTTGTGCCACTCGGACGACCACATCCTCAAAGGCGACATGTCGGCGCCCAACGAAGTGCTTCGATCGCTAGGGCTGCCGACGATGTTCCCGACGGTTGGCGGCCACGAAGGTTCCGGAATCGTCCGCGAAGTCGGTGATGGTGTCAGTGACCTCGAGCCGGGCGATCACGTCGTGACATCGTTCGTCGCGGTGTGCGGCCGATGCCGCTGGTGCGCAACGGGTATGGAGTACTTGTGCGATGCCGGCATCGGGACACTGACACCGGGAATGCCGACCGACGGCACCTTCCGGCACCACACCGCCGACGGTACGCCGCTGGGCCACATCTCCAAAATCGGCGCTTTCGCCGAACACACTGTGGTGGCGGCTGATTCGCTGGTCAAGGTCGAACCGCAGTTGCCGCTGGTGCCTATCGCGCTGCTGGCATGCGCGATTCCCACCGGCTATGGTTCGGCTGCCGTTCGAGCTGGTGTGCGCGGCGGTGACACCGCCGTCGTCGTCGGCGCCGGCGGTATCGGCACCGGCGCAATCCAGGGCGCCCGCATCAACGGCGCCGCGCAGATCATCGCGGTGGACCCAGTCGAGTTCAAGCAGAAGTCTGCCCTGCAGTTCGGCGCCACCCACAGCGCTTCATCGGCCGCTGAGGCGCTGGATCTGGTGCGTGACCTGACGCACGGGGTGATGGCCGACGTCGTGGTCGTATCCCCGTCATTGATCGGTGCCGAAGACATTCGCGATGCACTCAAACTGACTCGCAAAGGCGGCACCTGCGTGCTGACCGGCATGACGGCGCAGACCACCCGGTCGATCAAGTTCGATCTGCAGGACTTCGTGCTGATGAACAAGACGTTGGTCGGCACCGTGTTCGGCTCGTGCAATCCGCGGGCCGACGTCTCCCGGCTCGCCACGCTGTACCAGACCGGCCAGTTGCTGCTCGACGAGATGATCACCAGACGCTATCGTCTCGACGACATCAACGATGCTTACGCAGATCTGCTCAACGGCGAATTAATCCGCGGCGTAATTGATTTCACCAGCAGCTGATCGACCGCGTTAGAGTAGCTCATTCAGTCGCCGGTGTCACGCGCATTACTTGGATCGTGCGGATGCCGTCGGTGTTCGCGGCGTATGTCGTGTAGCCGGAGTAGTAGTCCTCTGCCAGCGCGAACAATCGATCACGATCAGAACCTTGGGCGGGGCGAGCGACGAAGCGACCGCTACGTCCGTCGGCGAGCAGCTCGCATTCCGGGTTCGCAAGAAGGTTGTGATACCAACCGGGGTGTTTGATTTGTCCGTAGTTGGAGGCGATGAGGATGACGTCGTCGCCGTCGGTGAAGTAGCCAAGTGGCACGTCGCGTGGGACTCCCGACTTAGCGCCAGTAGTTCGCAGAACCACAAGCGGAAACGCTCCGACACCGGAATTGACACGGCCTCGGGTCAGTCGCATGAGGGGAGCGTCAATCGGCGCCACGAGCACGCGGTGGATGACGCTGCCGGCCTTGGTGGCGGCCAGACGCAATAACACTTCGCGCCAACCGCTGGGCCTTTTCTTCGGGTCTACGCGGGGAATGCCGTTCAACAGATAGGACACGAACACCGATCCTAAGTTCGCGGCGTCCCTCTGCGGGCCCGGTTATCCGAAACCGGGCGAGGTCTACCGGTCGTTTCTGCCGACGACGCGTGCGGGGCGGCTCAGGACTTCACCAAGGGGATCCGCGCGTTATCCCACGTGAGCATGCGCCCTTCTGGGCTGAACCGGAGAAACGTCTGATCGGCGTAATAGTCCTGCGTCTGAGCCGGCAGCGCGGAGGTGTCGGGCCGAAAACGGCTGTATTTGTCGTCGAGGGCCGCGCCGATGCGCGCGATGGCGTCGGAGTCGTCGACGACGGCGACGCTTCCGCTGAGATGGACCGCGCGCAATTCCGCCCACCGCTGCCCGGACTCGACCAGAAACGACGCGCGCGGATCCCGTCGGATGCGGGATACCTTCTTGGTGCCGGACGGTGTCATCAATGCGATCGTCTGCCGGTCGACGACAAACCACACCGGCAGGGTCACCGGCGTGCCGTCGCGGCGCAGCGTGGTCAGTATCCCGGTGTGGGACGCGGTGATCACGTCCCATGCCTCGCTGGGCGTCAGCCGGATACCCATGTCGGCGACGCTACAGTAAGCACTGCGACGAGTGAGGACATGCCATTGACCAAGCGCCCGGACTGGCGGGAGACGTTGGATGACCTGAACGGTCGACGTCAGCGGGCACGGTCGATGGGCGGACCGGAGCGGCTGGCCAAACACCACGGGAAGGGCAAGCTCGACGCGCGCGACCGCGTTCACCGGCTGCTCGACCCGGACACCTTCCAAGAAGTCGGGACACTTGCCGGCGGTGATATTGCCGCCGATGCGATCGTCACTGGTTCAGGGCTGATCAACGAAACGCCGGTCATGGTGGGCGCCGAGGACTTCACTACCGTGGCGGGCACCATAGGGCCCGGCAGCAACTCGAAGCGCTACCGGATCGCCGAGCTGGCGGTTCGGCACAAGGTCCCGCTGGTGATGTTGCTGGAAGGCGCGGGTTTTCGGCCCAGCGGCGGCCACGATGGGCGCAAACCGACCGACCTGCTGGCGCAGGCGCGATGTTCGGGGCGAGTACCCACCATCGCGGCGGTGCTGGGGCCGTCGGCCGGACATGGTGCGCTGGTCGCCCCCGTGTGTGATTTCACCATCATGAGTCGGCAGGGCGCGATCTTCACCGCTGGGCCGCCCGTCGTCAGAGAGTCGACCGGAGAGGACATTTCCAAAGAGGACCTCGGTGGCCCGGACGTGGCGATTACGAGCGGAGTCATCCACAACGTCGTCGCCGACGACGACGCTGTCCTCGACGCCATCCGTCGCTATCTGTCTTACTTCCCGCCGAGCGCATGGTCATACCCACCGTCACGACCAGACGACGCCTCCGCTGCGCGACGACCTACCGCAGAGCTGCTCGACATCGTCGCGCGCGACAACCGCCGCGCCTATGACATGCGGGCGGTGCTCGACGTGATCTTCGACCGACCAGACTGGTTCGAAGTGCAACCGCGTTTCGGCGGAGCCATCGTCTGCGCCCTCGCGCACCTCGGGGGTCACCCCGTCGCCGTCGTCGCCAACCAACCCCACGTGTTGGCCGGATCCATTGACGCCGATGCCGCCGATAAGGCGGCGCACTTCATCACCGTAGCCGACTCCTTCCACCTCCCGATCGTCTTCCTCGCCGACAATCCCGGGATGCTGCCTGGCAGCCGGTCCGAGCGTGCGGGAGTATTACGAAGCGGTGCGAGGATGTTCGCCGCCCAGACGGCCGCCACCACCATCAAGTTGCATCTCACGCTGCGTAAGGCGTACGGATTCGGGTCGATTGTGATGTCGTTGCTCGGGTTCGACGCCCAGACAGCAACTTTCGCCTATCCCGGTGCCACGTTGGGAGCGATGAGCGCCGCGGCGCTCAGCCGCGCTTCGCACGCCGACGACGAGGCCGCCGCCACATTACGGCACGCGGAGCTGGAGGCGTCGTATCGATCCGCGGAGCACTTGGGGTTCGACGAGCTCATCGATCCCGGTGAGACGCGAGATGCACTGCTCGTGGCGCTTCAACGCGGCATGTACAGCCGCCAGAGCGTGCCGGAACCGGTGAGCCGCATCATGATCACGCCATGAACGCCTGCCGCGACCAGTCGGAGCACGATGCGTGACTCGTCGGTGCAGTTCACGATCCCCGCAGTCGCTCAAGCGGTATCGGGCGCCATACCGGAACGCGAACTGCTCATCCAGGGCGGTCGGCGCTACAGCTACGCCCAAGTCGTCGAGCGTTCCCACCGTCTCGCGTCGTATCTGCATTCACGCGGCCTAGGGTGCCATACCGAGCGGTCCGGTCTTTCCGGCCACGAAGCGGGACAAGACCTGGTCGGTTTGTACGCCTACAACGGAAACGAGTACGTCGAGGCGATGCTCGCCGCCTTCCAGGCACGGGTGGCTCCCTTCAACGTCAACTTTCGCTACGTGCTCAATGAGTTGCAATATCTGCTCACGGATGCCGGTGCCACAGCACTGATCTACCATGCCGCTTTCGCACCCAGAGTGGCCGAAGTGCGTTCCCAGCTGCCGCAGCTGAAGGTGTTGATCCAGATCGCCGACAAATCGGGCCACGACCTGCTCGACGGCGCCGTGGATTACGAATCGGTGATCGCGTCGAGTTCACCGACACCGCCGGCTCTGCAGCACTCGCCCGACGACTTGTACGTCCTCTACACCGGAGGCACTACGGGAATGCCCAAGGGGGTGCTGTGGCGCCAGCATGACATTTTCATGACGTCCTTCGGGGGCCGGGATCTCTACAGCGGCCAACCCGCGGGCTCTTACGACGACATCGTTACGCGCGCCAGCAGCCACCCGGGAACAAAGTTGATGGTGCTGCCACCGCTTATTCACGGTGCTGCGCAGTGGACGGTGATGACAGCGCTGACAACCGGACAATCGGTGGTCTTCTCCTCGGTCGTCGACCACCTCGACGCCGACGACGTCGTCCAGACGATCGAACGCGAACGCGTGTCAGCGGTGACGGTGGTCGGAGATGCGATGGCCCGTCCCCTTCTTGCCGCCATCGAGAAGGGGTCCGCCGATGTGTCGTCGTTGGCGGTGGTCGCCAACGGTGGCGCCCTGCTGACCCCATATGTCAAGCAGCGCTTGATCCAAGCGCACCCGGGACTGATGGTGGCCGACGGGGTCGGCTCGTCGGAGTCCGGCGCGCAGATGCATCACGTGTCCACACCTGGCGACGTGTCGACTGGACGGTTTTCCGCCGGGCCCCACACCTGTGTGGTCGCCGACGATTTGGGTTCCGTGCTGTCGCCGGGACACGACGGCATAGGCTGGCTCGCCCAACGCGGCTATGTGCCCCTGGGGTACAAAGGTGACGCGGTCAAGACCGCCGCCACTTTCCCGGTGGTCGATGGCCTGCGGTATGCGATCCCCGGTGATCGGGCGCGGCATCTGTCGGACGGCACGATCGAACTGCTCGGCAGGGATTCGGTGACGATCAACTCGGGCGGGGAAAAGGTCTTCGCCGAAGAGGTCGAAACGGCCATCGCGTCGCATCCGATGGTGGCCGATGTGGTGGTGGCGGGACGGGCAAGTGAGCGTTGGGGCCAGGAGGTGGTCGCCGTCGTCGCGCTGGCTGAGGGCGCCACCGCCAGTGCCGACGACTTGATCGAGCACGCCGCCGCGACGATAGCCCGTTATAAATTGCCCAAAGCCATCTTGTTCAGGCCGCAGATCCTGCGCAGCCCGGCGGGCAAGGCCGACTACCGCTGGGCGCGTGAGCAGGCGGCCGGGAGCGACTGAGCGCGTCCAACGTGCACCTGTCGCGACGACACGCCGACCACCTTCGCAGCAGTTTCACGCTGGGCGCTCGCTGCTGCAGCGCGGCTCAGACCCGGTAGTCGGAAAGCAGGCGCTTGCTGATGATCGACTTCTGAATCTCGCTGGTGCCCTCACCGATGAGCAGAAACGGTGCGTCGCGCATCAGCCGCTCGATCTCGTACTCCTTGGAGTAGCCATAACCACCGTGGATTCGAAAACTCTGCTGTGTCACTTCCGCGCAGAGTTCGCTCGCCAGGTATTTCGCCATTCCAGCCGCAAGATCATTACGCTCGCCGGAGTCTTTGAGCCGGGCGGCGTTGACCATCATCAAGTGGGCGGCCTCTATTTTGGTTGCCATCTCGGCCAGTTGAAACGCGATGGCCTGGTGCTCGGCGATCGGCCGGCCGAAGGTGTGACGCTGCTGCGCGTAGCGAATCGCAAGTTCGAAGGCGCGAATACCCACTCCGCAGGCGCGGGCCGCGACGTTGACTCGCCCGACTTCGATGCCGTCCATCATCTGGAAGAAGCCCCGGCCCGGAGCACAACCGAGAATGTCGTCGGCGCTGGCCACGTAGCCATCGAAGATCAGCTCGGTGGTGTCGATGCCTTTGTAGCCCAGCTTGTCGATTTTGCCCGGGATCACCAGGCCCGGCGCGACTGTCCCGAAGCCGGTGGGTTTTTCGATCAGAAACGCGGTGAGGTTGCGGTGCGGCTTGTCCGCACCCTCGTCGGTCCGCACGAGAGCTGCCACCAAGTTCGAAGTGGCACCGTTGGTCAGCCACATCTTCTGGCCGGCGATGGTGTAGGTGCCGTCGGCGTTGCGCGTGGCGTGCGTGCGAATTGCCGCGACGTCGGAACCCAGTTCCGGCTCGGACATCGAAAAGGCGCCCCGGACTTCGCCGGTCGCCATCCGGGGCAGCAGGCGTTGCTTCTGGTCGTCGGTGCCGTGCTGGCGCAGCATGTAGGCGACGATGAAGTGCGTATTGATCACCCCGGATACGCTCATCCAGCCGCGGGCCAACTCTTCTACGCACAACACGTAGGTCAGCAACGACTCGCCCAGACCGCCGTATTCGGCCGGAATCATCAGACCGAACAGTCCCAATTCCCGCATCTGGTCGACGATCTCCTGCGGATAGGTGTCGCTGCGTTCGAGTTCGGCGGCGTTGGGAATGACTTCCTTCTCCACGAATCGCCGCACCGTCGCCAGGATTTCGGTCTGGAAGTCGGTCAAGCCCGGCGTCTGGGCAATCCTGGTCATTCGGCGCCATCCCCCCTGCCCGAATCCCAGGCGATCGTCTTCGCGTTTGCCAGACCGGCAAGGTCGTCCGAACCCAATGCGAGGTACTCGGTGAGGACGTCAACAGTGTCCTGCCCGAGGCGGGGCGCGGGCGCGCTCGCCGGGTGGACACCGTCGAACGCCGCCGGCAGTCCCGCCGCCCAGTATTCGCCGAGACCTTCCTGGTTCAGCAGCGAGAACAGCGGATTCGACGTCACCCGTTGATCGGCGGCGACCTCGGCAAAGCTGCGATACCGCTCGAACAAGACGGTGGTCGCTGACAGCGCGTCGGCGACCTCGTCGGCTGTGTGCTCGGCGAACCAACTGGCGAACAGCCCGGTCAGCACGTCTCGGTGGCGGTATCTGTCACCCTCGGACCCGAAGTCGGCGCCCCACGCCTCGGCCAGCGCCGAGACCGTCGCGGCGGTGCCGGTCACGCCGACCAGGTCACGAAAGTGCCGGGCGGTCAACGCGACAACCATGAAGCCGACGCCGTCGCGGCTGGTGAAGTCCTGACCATACTGACCGTAGATCGCGTTCCCCAGTCGCTGGCGCTGGGCGCCGTTCACCTGCGGCTCGGTCAACAGCCCCAGATTGGCAGCCGTGGCCAATGCGACGTCTTCCAAGGCGAGGCTGATGCGGGCACCTTGCCCGGTCTGGTCGCGGCGGCGCACCGCGGCGATCACCGCAAGGGCTGCATAGAGGCCGCAGCAGACGTCCCACGCCGGCAGTACGTGATTGACCGGTCCATCGTGGTTGGCCGGCCCGGTCACCAGCGGGAATCCGACGGCCGCGTTGACGGTGTAGTCGACACCGGTGGAGCCGTCGCCGCGGCCGAGCAGCTGAACGTGGATCACATCAGACCTGGAGGCGACCAACCGGTCATGCGACAACCACTCCAAACCCGAAGCGTTGGTGACGACAACCCCATCGCCTGCACAGATCAGCCGGCGCACCAACTCCTGGCCCTCAGGCGACCGCAGATCGATGCTGACCGAACGCTTTCCCTTGTTCAAGCCGGTCCAGTAGATGGAGGTTCCGCTGTGCGCCAGCGGCCAGCGATGGATGTCGGCAGCCCCCCCGATGGGGTCGACGCGGATGACCGTGGCGCCGAGCTGGCTCAATGTCAGGCCACACAGGGGGGCGGCGACGAAGCTGGACACCTCGACGATGGTGACACCGGTCAACGGCGATGCGTTCGCCTCGGCAGGACCGGTCACGCCGACGTCAGCCCCGCCCGGTCCGAACTCACCAAGGGGCGCATGCCTACATGAACCTCCCGCCGGTGACCTCGAGAACGGTTCCGGTCATGTATGACGAGAGGTCCGACGCCAAAAACAACGCCACGTTGGCCACTTCACCGGGCTCACCGGCACGGCCCATCGGCACTTCGGCCACTTTTTCGTCCCAGATGCGTTGCGGCATCGCTTCGGTCATCGCTGAGCGGATCAAGCCGGGCGCTATCGCGTTGACCCGCACGCCGAGGTGAGCGAGCTCCTTGGCGGCCGCCTTGGTCATGCCGATGATCCCGGCTTTTGCCGCCGAGTAATTGGTCTGACCGACCAAGCCGACCTTGCCGGACAGCGACGACATGTTCACAATGGCGCCGCGCTTGTTCTCGCGCATGATCGATGCGGCCTTGCGGATGCCGTTCCAGGTGCCCTTGAGGTGCACGGCAATGACTTCGTCGAACTGTTCTTCGGTCATCTTGCGCATCGTCGCGTCGCGGGTGATGCCGGCGTTGTTGACCATGATGTCCAGGCCCCCGAACTGCTCGACAGCGCCGCCGACCAGCGCGTCGATCTCAGCCGCGTCGGTGACATCGCACCGCGCCGCGATCGCGACGTCATCGCCGCCCAGCCGCTGTGCGGCGGCCCGGGTCCCGTCGAGGTTCACGTCACCCAACACCACTCGAGCGCCCTCGGCAACGAACCGTTCGGCTATGGCGAAGCCCAGACCTTGCGCCCCACCTGTGACGACCGCGACCTGACCTTTCAGCAACGACACCCGACCACCCGCCCTCGACACCTGTGACTGCCTGCACCCCGAATCGCCATATCGTATTGGATAGACATTTCCGGCTCGCCCACCCAAGGCAGCGGAGCCGACCGAGGAGGAGCGTCTGCCAATGACGACGGCCGAAGTCAGTGATGACGATTTCCGGGAAATCCTGGCGGAGACCCGCCGCTTCGTGCGGACCGTCGTCATACCGCGCGAGCAGGAAATCCTCGCCACTGACCGAGTCCCGGACGATGTGCGGGATCAGGCCAAGAAAATGGGCCTGTTCGGGTACGCGATCCCCCAGCAGTGGGGCGGGCTGGGCCTGAATCTGGCGCAGGACATCGAACTGGCGCTGGAGTTGGGCTATACCTCACTGGCGGTGCGGTCCATGTTCGGCACCAACAACGGTATCGCGGGGCAAGTTCTCGTCGGCTTCGGCACCGACGAGCAAAAGAGTCGCTGGCTAGAGCCGATGGCGACCGGTGACGTGGTTGCATCGTTCGCCTTGACCGAGCCCGGCGCCGGATCGAACCCGGCCAATCTGCGCACCAAAGCCATTCGGGACGGCTCAGATGAGACTTCGGGATGGGTGTTGTCGGGGCAGAAGCGATTTATCACCAACGCGCCAGTCGCCGATCTGTTTGTGGTTTTCGCCCGGACTCGCCCCGCCGACGACAACGGAGCGGGCATCGCGGTTTTCCTCGTTCCCGCCGACGCGGACGGCGTCGAGGTCGGCGTCAAGGACGCGAAGATGGGACAGGAAGGCGCGTGGACTGCCGATGTCAACTTCACCGATGTCCGGCTTCCCGCCGGTGCGCTGGTGGGCGGCAGCGAGGACATCGGATACCGGGCGGCGCTGACCTCTTTGGCGCGGGGCCGCCTGCACATCGCCGCCGTCGCCGTGGGAACCGCCCAACGCGCACTTGACGAATCAGTGGCCTATGCGGCCATGGCCACGCAGGGTGGCACACCGATCGGCAGCTTCCAGCTGGTGCAAGCGATGCTCGCCGACCAGCAGACCGGGGTGCTGGCCGGCCGGGCGCTGGTGCGTGATGCCGCGCAGCGGTGGATGACCGGAGAGGATCGCCGAATAGCGCCGTCCGCGGCGAAGCTGTTCTGCACCGAGATGGCCGGCAAGGTGGCGGACCTCGCGGTGCAGATTCACGGGGGCAGCGGCTACATGCGCGAAGTGCCGGTGGAACGGATCTATCGCGACGTCCGGCTGCTGCGACTTTACGAAGGCACCAGCGAGATTCAGCGCTTGATCGTTGGATCCAACCTCGTCAAGGCGGCCCAGCGACAGTCATGAGCGGACGACTCGCGGGCAAGGTGGCATTCATCACCGGGGCGGCGCGCGGCCAAGGCCGTGCACATGCCGTCCGGATGGCCAACGAAGGCGCCGACATCATCGCCGTCGACGTGGCCGGTGAGCTTCCCCCATGCGTTCCCTACGATCCGGCGACCCCGGACGACTTCGCCGAGACGGTGCAGCAGGTCAAGGCGACCGACCGCCGAATCTCGGCTGCCACGGTCGACATCCGTGACTTTGACGGGCTCTGTAAAGCCGTCGACGACGGTGTGGCCGCACTGGGACGGTTGGACATCGTCGTCGCCAACGCCGGGATCTGCGCGCCGCAAACCTGGCATGCCATCACGCCGCAATCGTTTCGCGACGTCATCGACGTCAACGTCATCGGCACCTGGAACACGGTGATGGCCGGTGCTCAACACATGATCGACGGCGGCACCGGCGGATCGATCATCCTGGTCAGTTCTGCGGCCGGCATGAAGATTCAGCCGTTCATGGTGCATTACAGCACCAGCAAGCACGCCGTCACCGGGATGGCCCGGGCCTTCGCCGCCGAACTCGGGAAGCATTCGATCCGGGTCAACAGCGTGCACCCGGGCCCGGTGAATACCGCAATGGGGAGTGGCGACATGGTCGCGGCTTTGAGCCAGGCAATCGAAACCAATCCGCAGCTGGCCAACATGCTCACCCCGTTCCTGCCGAATTGGGTTGCCGAGCCGGAAGATATCGCCGATGCCGTGTGCTGGCTGGCCAGCGACGAATCCCGCTACGTCACCGCGGCACAGATCTGCGTCGACCAAGGCTCCACCCAGTACTGAGTCGGCGGCTCACGCCATCGGCTATGGGCCAGCCGCATACCGGTCGACCAGCTCGAGTGTGCCGAGGTCTCGAATCGCCTGGCACGCACGGCTGAGCATTGTCAGCACCATGTGGTCGCCGCGTTCGGTTGTTGTCGAGAAGGCAAATCCGAGTGCGGAGATGAGCGGCGCTTGCAACATCCCGAGTCGATAGTCTTGCCAGCAAGTTCGAAGGTCATAGCCGGCAACGCCGTAGCTGCAGAGGGTTCGGTGGTAAACCTCGACAAGGTCTTCCTCGATTGCTGAGCGTAGCCGCGGCTCGAGGCTGGTGGCAGCGAAGTAGGCGAGATCCCTTGCCGGCAAGCCGATCCCGAGTGTCTGCCAGTCGACCACGGTGACGTGGCAATTCTCGCGGTCGAACAAGATGTTGTCGAGCCGGTAGTCGCCGTGCAACAGGGAGAACCGGTCCGGTACGGCAAGCAACCACGGCGTGACCCGGCTCATGGCTGTCGTGAAAGTGGCGCGGTCGACGCTGCTCATCCTATCGCCCAGTTTGTCGACGGTGATGTCCGCGCTGAGTCTGGCCACCTCACCCAGCCCTTCGGCTAAGGGTCCATCCGGTCGTTGAAAGACGATGCCGGGCAGGCTAACCCAAGTGAGATCACACCAGCTGGGTCCGTGCAGACCGGCCAGCGCCGTCACGGCCAGTCGGGCCTCCTGCTCATCGCATCCGGCAAGCTGATCACCCTGCGCCGCCGGGGCTTGATCGGCGAGCAACAGTACGTAATCCAACGCGTCGTCGCTGATCTCGCAGTGGAAACACTGCGGGACTGGGATCCGTACCCGGTCAACCACGCTGGTGTAGAAGGCGCATTCGCTGCGATAACTGATGGCGACACGGTCGCGGACCGTGTCGTCTTGGGCCGGGAGTTTGATCACGAACGTGTCGGGCAAGCCGCCGGAGGTGGTGGCGTATCGGGTCGACAGCCGAAACGTGGCTCCGGTCTGACCGGTCCCAATGGGTACCACGTCGACCCCAGTCACCGTGACGAAGTCGCCGCGTCTACTCAATGCGTCGGACATCCATTCGGGTGTGACGTCGGCGGGACGTGTCGGAATGGGAAGCTTCGGGGTCGCCGACACCGCGCCTCCAGATGACGTGACTGCACCGAACCAGTGGTTCGGTCCGATCTGTCAACCCTATAAGGCGGAGCGCTGACCGCCGGTGCCCATGGAGTTTTGCGAGTTCGCCCCGACAGCCCGGGAAAGACTGGTAGAAAAAGCGTGCGACGCGTACCGCAGCCCAGGCAGGCGCTGCCGGAATGGAGGTCGCCGGTGAGTACTCGGGTCATTGCCGCCGCGGTGGCCGTGTTGGCCAGCACGGGTGTCAACGCGGGCTGTTCGCCGCGCGCCGACAAGGTGCCGCAACCGACCGCCCGTATCACCCTCGACGGCCACAGCCTCACTTCCCATGCTGTCGCGTGCAGCCAGGTTCAGTGGATGCTGACCGTTGACGTCGACGCCGCCCCTGCGCGTGTGCAGATGATGCTCGACCTGCAGCGGGACAGGCCGGTACCTGAGTCCGTCGCCATCGACCACCTGAATGGTTTCACCGGTGTGGCCAACGCCCGGGTGGGCAACGCCCAGGCGGTGTTCGCCAACAATGCCTACACGGTCACCGGCGACGCGCAGGGCACCGACCCAGACAACGTGAACACCCCGCGGACAGCGGCATTCCGGATTTTGGTCAACTGCTGATCCGGCGGCAGGCGGCCGGCGCCCGCGGGGGATGCTAGACCGATGGAACACTTCCGCCGCGAAAATCTGGTCTTTGACGTCATCGACGCGGGCCCGGCCGATGGACCGGTCGTGGTACTGCTGCACGGCTTCCCTCAATTCAATACAAGCTGGGAGAAGGTCATGGGGCGGCTGACTGCAGAGGGGTACCGCTGCCTGGCGCCGAATCAACGGGGTTACTCGCGCGGCGCCCGCCCGACTCGTCGCCGCGACTATCGGACGCCTGAGCTCGTCGGAGATCTCCAGGCACTGCTCGACGCCAGCGGGGCTAGCCGGGTGCACCTGGTCGGGCACGACTGGGGCGCACTCGTGGCCTGGGCGGCCGCAGCGGAGTTGCCCGATCGCCTGGCGACGGTGACGACGTTGTCAGTGCCGCACCCCGCCGCATTTCTTCGGGCGCTGCTGACCAGCCGGCAAGTCGTGGCCTCCTGGTACATGTACGTCTTCCAGCTGCCGTTCGTCCCCGAGCGAATTCTGCTCGGCAAGCACGGGGAAGCCCGGCAATTCAAGAAAGCCCTGCAAGCCAGCGGCCAGTCCGCTGAGGCGGCCGAACGTGACGCGCGGGCGATGGCCGAACCGGGCGCGCTGACCGCTGCCCTCAACTGGTATCGGGCGATCCCGTTGTCAGACGTGCGTGCCACGGGAGCCAAGATCGACGTGCCGACGCTGTACGTCTGGAGTGACGGAGACACCGCGCTGGTCGAGAAGCCCGCCCGCAATACGGCCCGCTACGTCAGCGGCGAATACCGCTTCGAGACGCTCAGCGGATCGCATTGGATGGTCGACGAGCAGCCCGATGTCGTTGCCGACCTGTTGCTCGAGTGGTTCGCCGCCCACCCGATCTAGGAGAGGAGTGCGGGCGGAGGGACTCGAACCCTCACGCTCTCTCGAGCACCGGCACCTAAAGCCGGCATGTATGCCAATTTCATCACGCCCGCGCGTTCAGCGATCGTACCGTTCACCTCGCCGACCAACTGTCCTTGTCCGGGACGGTCGTAGACCCGCCCGGGAGTAGCGTCTAGGCGTGTCCACCACCCGTCGCCGCAGAGCTGCTCTGCTGGTGCTGGCCCTCGCCGCTGCCTGCGGCTGCCTGGCGCTCGGGTGGTGGCAGTGGACTCGATTCCACTCGGCGTCAGGAACCTTTCAGAACCTCGGCTATGCACTGCAGTGGCCGCTCTTTGCCTGGTTCTGCATCTACGCGTACCGCAAGTACCTCCGGTACGAGGAAATGCCGCCCCCGGCGAAAGACCCGGCCGTCACCGAACTGCCGCCCGGACTGCTGCCCGAGCGGCCTAAGCCCGCAGCGCAATCCAGCGACGATCCGGTGTTGCGGCAGTACAACGCGTACCTCGCCGAACTGGCGAAAAGCGACACGGAAAAACAGGACAGGACGACCGCATGACGATGCCGGAATCTCCGCACGCACCTCAGGCCGCGTCAGTGCAGAAGATTCGCACGGCGCTCCTCGGCTACCGGGTGATGGCATGGGCAACTGGTGTGTGGCTGATCGCGCTCTGCTACGAAATCGTCTCTCACCTTGTTTTCCACCATGAGATCCGATGGATCGAAGTGGTGCACGGCTGGGTGTACTTCCTGTACGTGTTGGCCGCGTTCAACCTGGCCGTCAAGGCGCGCTGGCCCATCCCCAAGATGGTCGGGGTGTTGCTCGCCGGGACCATCCCGCTGCTCGGCATCATCGTCGAACACTTCCAGACGCGAAACGTCAAGGCGCGCTTCGGCTTGTGACCCGCTGACTCTGCGGAGTCCTACGCTGCAGCGGCGTGTCGCGGACAAAACCGCAGAGTCGCGCCAAGGGCCGTAAAAGCCGCGCCTAATCCGCCAGCGACGTCAGCGCAGGCAGCAGCTTGGCCAGCGCCCTGCCACGATGCGACATGGCGTCTTTCTCCACCGGGGTGAGCTCCGCCGCGGTGCAACGGTAACCATCGGGTACGAAGACGGGGTCGTAGCCGAAGCCGCCGGAGCCGTGCGGTTCCCGTGCGATTGCGCCGCGCCATTCCCCGCGAACCACCACCTGCCCCGACCGTGACATCAGCGCGCAGGCCGACACAAACGCCGCATCCCGCCGCTCGTCGGGCACGTCACGTAACTGAGCCAGCAGCAGCGCGGTGTTGGCGGCGTCGTCGCCGTGCACACCGGACCAGCGAGCAGACAGCACCCCTGGCATGCCGTTCAAAGCCGCAACTTCCAATCCGGAATCGTCAGCCACGGTCGGCAGGCCGGTCGCAGCAAACCCGTCACGGGCCTTCGCCAGCGCATTCTCCTCGAAGGTGGCGCCGGTTTCCGGGGACTCGTCGAACGCCGGCACATCGTCGAGCGACACCAGGACCAGCGACGCCAGTGCGGCGCTGTCCAGAACGCGACGCAGCTCGGCCAGCTTCTTGGAGTTCCGGCTGGCCACCAGCAGCCGGATCACTAGTTGTTCCCAAACGGGTTTTCGATCGCGTCAGCCACTGGATCAGGCTAGTGCGCACCTATCCACGCACTTGCTGTCAATCGTTGACGGAGTGTTGAAGAGGCACCACGCATTCAGTCCGTCGATGAGGTTTTGGCAGAGACTGCCGAGTTGCCGGCGCGTCCGCCAACTTGCAAGGGAAATCCCTGTATCAAGCGGCGCGTCGACTGGCCTACCGTGCTGACATCTGACCACAGCGGATGGAGGAACGACCGTGACAATTATCCGTGGGCTGACTGTCGGCGTAGTGCTTGCTGGAGCGGCGGTTGCATTGGCGTCTCCAGCGTCCGCCGAATTGACTGACGGCACCTACCAAATAACGTACTCAGATGGTTCATCGGCCCCAGGGAATTTCGTTGTCTCTTCTTGTGGCGACGGCTGCAAACACACCCAAGTTGGGGCAGCCGACCCATTGGACTTTCACTTGCAAGGAGATAACTGGACCGCTCAGTCTGACGGTGGTCCGGTGACGATCGACAACAACACTCTTGCTGGATCTTCTGCCGGTGGAGCTTTTCAACTCGTCAAAGTGGGCTAATCGCGCTGCCCGGCGCGTGATGACGACGCGCTGTCCAAACCCACCTGATAGCTGTTTCACCACTGGAAGGCTGGTGGACGACTGCGGCAGATTAGGCGTTTTTTATTACCCACTCAAAAGAGCGGTTGACCCGCGGCGCCGGCCGCGTTTCGTCGTTGGACCGACCGCGGCGGACACCGGCCGCTCCTGAGTCAACTCCCGAACGCCTTCTGTGCAGCAGCCCCTTCGGGCAACTCACCCGGATAGGGCAATGCCAATGCGTCGCGTTGCGCGGCGAACAGCTTGTCACACGCGCCCAACGCGGCATCGAGCATCTTGTCCAGTGTCGATCGAGGAAATGTCGCGCCCTCGCCGGTTCCCTGAATCTCCACCAGAGTCCCGGTGTCGGTGGCGACGACGTTCATATCGACCTCCGCACGCGCGTCTTCCTCGTAAGGCAGGTCCACCCGGACGCGGCCGTCGACCACCCCCACGCTGACCGCTGCGATCGCACACGACAGCGGCCGCGGGTCGGACAGCTTGCCCCCCGCCGACAGAAACGTCACCGCATCGGCCAACGCCACATACGCCCCGGTGACAGCGGCGGTACGCGTGCCGCCGTCCGCCTGCAGCACATCGCAGTCGACCGCGACCGTGTTCTCGCCCAGCGCCGCGAGATCGATCGCGGCCCGTAACGACCGGCCGACCAGCCGGCTGATCTCCTGGGTGCGTCCGCTGAGGCGGCCCTTGACTGACTCCCGGTCTCCGCGGGTGTGCGTGGCCGAGGGCAGCATCGAGTATTCGGCCGTCAGCCAGCCAAGGCCGGATCCTTTGCGCCAGCGCGGTACGCCATCGATAACGCTTGCCGCACACATGACCTTGGTGTTGCCGAACTCGATCAATACCGAACCAGCCGGGTGCGAGGTGAATCCCCGCGTGATGCGCACGGGGCGAAGCTCCTCATCGAGGCGGCCGTCTTCTCGTCTGGACACCCGCCAACACTAGCTGTCCGCAAGATAGGCGGTCAGCTGTCAGCTTCTCTTGGAAGGCCTGATCTCGAAGGTCTCCCCGCAGACCACGGCATGCACGGGACCGTCGAACTCCGCTTTCGCCTCGCCTATCACGTCCTCCCGCGACGTCCACGGCGGGATGTGGGTGAGCAACAACTCCCGTACGCCGGCCTCAGCGGCGACTCGGCCGGCATCCGTGCCGGACAGGTGCAGGTTGGGGGGGCGATGCGGCGAGTGGGTCCACGACGCTTCGCAAAGAAACACGTCGGCTCCGCGCGCAAGCTCGACGAGCCCTTCGCAGCAGCCGGTGTCACCGCTGTAGACGAACGAGGCGCCGTCCGCATCGGTGAACCGCAACCCGTAGGACTCGGTGGGGTGCGCCACCACCCGTGGCAGCACGGTCAGTGTTCCGATCTGAACCGGGTCGCCGTCGACCCAGTGCCGAATATCGAAGATGTCGGAGAAATCGTCGATCTCTCCTCCGTAGGGTGACGACGCGGCACCCAGCCTCGACCACGTGTCACTCGGGCCGTACATCAACGCCTTGCCCTCGGGTGGGGTCGGGTGAAACCGGCGCCAAACGAAAAGGCCCGGAAGGTCCAGGCAGTGGTCGGCGTGCAAGTGCGACAACAGTACCTGCACCGCGCCAGGGTCGGTTTGGTGCTGTAATGCCCCCAGTACTCCCCCGCCGAAGTCGATCACCAGCGGTGGGGTATCGGGCGCCCGCAACAGATAACCCGATGCCGGCGAGTCCGGGCCGACGACACTGCCCGAGCAGCCGAGCACGGTCATGCGCACCCTGCCTACTGTGCCACGTCCAATGCTCTGTTGGCGAAAACATCGCCGCTTTGTTCTGCCACCGCGCCGTACTAGTGAGCCGGTGAATGAGGGTGCGCCGATGCCACCCCGGTGATGGCGGGTCCCAAGAAACGGGCGGCCAACCCGGTGAAGGCCATGGGATCGCCGGTGGCTTCGAAAACCCTTTGCGGCGCGGATGCGCCGGGGCTGTCGGGGTGCGGGCGCAGCAAATCCGATCCGGTCAGCACGCGGAGCAATTCCTTGGCGGTCTCCTCGGCGCTGGACACCAGCGTGACGTGCTGGCCCACCGCCAGTTGGATCAGTCCGGAAAGCAACGGGTAATGGGTGCACCCGAGGACCAGGGTGTCCACTCCGGCGCGCTGCAGCGGCTCCAGGTAACCTTCGGCCAGCCCGAGCATCTGGCGACCGCTGGTGATGCCACGCTCGACGAAATCGACGAACCGGGGACAGGCCACCGCGGTGATCTCGGTGTCGCGGGCGGCAGCGAATGCGTCCTGGTAGGCGTGCGAGTTGATCGTCGCCCTTGTACCGATCACTCCGATGCGGCCGTTACGGGTCGCTGCGACCGCCCGCCGCACCGCGGGCAGGATGACCTCGACGACCGGCACGTCGTAGCGTTCCCGCGCGTCGTGCAGGCACGCCGAAGACGCCGAGTTGCACGCGATGACCAGCGCCTTGACTCCACGCTCGACGAGATCGTCGCCGATTGCCAGAGCATGCGTCCGAATTTCGGGAATCGTGAGCGGACCGTACGGACCGTTGGCGGTGTCGCCGACGTAAAGGAGGTTCTCGTCGGGCAACTGGTCGATGATCGCACGAGCCACGGTCAGGCCTCCGACGCCGGAATCGAAGATGCCGACGGGCGCGTGTGTGCTACTCATGCCGACTCACGTGCCCGCGAACCTGGACCCGCTCCGGCGACGTCTTCGCGCCTCGCGTTCCGGCCTGGACAGCAGGTAGGCGGCCAACACGCCGGCGATGCCGCCGCACAGATGTGCCTGCCAAGACACACCGCCGCACACATGGAGGACGGGCAACGCACCCCACAGGACCCCGCCGTAGGTGAACAGCACCAGAATTCCGACGACGATCTGCCAGCCCGATCGGGTGAAAAACCCGAACACCAGCAAGAAAGTCAGCCAGCCGAAGATCAAGCCGGATGCGCCGATGTGATCGGTCTGGCCACATGGCGACCCGAAGTTGCCGATGAGCCAGGTGCCCAAGCCGCCGAGAATCCAGATGATGGCCGTCGCCCAGATGAACCGGGACAGCCCAGCCAGCGTGACCAAAAAACCGAGCACCAACGCCGGGCCGGTGTTGGCCATCAAATGCGCCCAGCTCGCGTGCAGGAGCGGCGCGAACAGGATGCCCCACAGGCCGTCGCTTTCCAACGGCCGAATGCCGTTCTCGTCCAACCGGTGATGGCTGCGCCAGTCGACGAGTTCGGCGAGGTACAGCAGCGCCACGAAGCTGATAATGGTGGCCGCACCGACCACCCAGACCGACCGTTTCTTCGGCTGACGCGCCGGCAATTGCCGGTAGGGCCCGGTTACGCCCATAACTGCCCTTCCAGCGCTTCTTCGGCATCGTCCAAGCTACCGGCGTACGCGCCGGTGGAGAGGTATTTCCAGCCGGCGTCGGCGACGACGAACGCGATATCGGCACGTTCTGCGGCGTTCACGGCCTTCGCGGCGAGCCCGAGTGCGGCGTGCAGTACGGCGCCGGTGGAGATGCCCGCGAAAATGCCTTCGCTCTCGATCAACTCGCGGGTACGGCGAACTGCGTCCAGGGAGCCCACGGAGTACCGGCCGGTCAACAAGTCGGGGTCGTAAAGCTCGGGAACGAAACCCTCGTCGAGGTTGCGTAGCGCGTAGACGCCCTCGCCGTAGCGCGGCTCGGCAGCCACCACCTTGACGTCGGCGACATGTTCGCGCAGGAAGCGACCGGTACCCATCAGTGTGCCGGTGGTTCCCAGACCCGCGACGAAATGGGTGATCTCCGGTAGATCGGCGAGCAGCTCCGGTCCGGTGCCCAGGTAATGGGCATCGGTGTTGGCCGGATTGCCGTACTGATACAGCATCACCCAGGACGGGTTGCCCGCTGCCAACTCCTTGGCCTTGGCGACCGCCGTGTTGGAGCCACCCTCGGCCGGCGAGAAGATGATTCGCGCGCCATAGAGCTCTAGGAGCTGACGACGCTCGATCGAGGTGTTCTCCGGCATTACGCAGATCAGGTCATAGCCCTTCAACCGCGCGGCCATCGCGAGCGAAATGCCGGTGTTGCCACTGGTGGGCTCCAGGATCGTCGCGCCGGGCGCCAGCAATCCGTCGGCCTCGGCGCGCTCGATCATCCGCAGCGCCGGGCGGTCCTTGATCG
Source organism: uncultured Actinomycetota bacterium (assembly GCA_963767765.1). Lineage (GTDB taxonomy): Bacteria > Actinomycetota > Actinomycetes > Mycobacteriales > Mycobacteriaceae > Mycobacterium. Next base: position 214,388 of record CAVYEX010000006.1, read on the forward strand.
ACCCGGTCGGGTTGCGGTCCTCGAGTTTGGCCCAGAGCCGGACGTGGGGACCGTCCGGTTCGTCGTCCCACCGCGGCGACAGCCGCTGCATGCCCACCAGCGGTGTGTTGCCCAGGGCCGCCAGCAGTGAGTCGTAGCGTGTCATGACGCCGCTCATCCACCTGCGACGGCGGGCAGGATGGTGACCGAGTCGCCATCGGCGATCGCGGTGTGCAACCCGCCCGAGAACCGCACGTCCTCGTCATTGACGTAGATGTTGACGAAGCGGTGCAGCTTGCCGTTATCGACGAGCCGTTCCGCGATCCCCGAATAGTTGGTCTCCAGGTCGCTGATGACGGCTTGCAACGTGTCGCCGCTGGCGGTGACGCGCTTCTCTCCGCCGGTGTGCGTCCGCAGGATGGTCGGAATCGACACGATGACGCTCATGGGACTTTCCTTCACGTTCGGGACCTCGTCGCGACTAGTACTGTTCGACAACCTGCACCGGCTCTTCGGTGACGACGCCGTCGAGAATTCGGTAGCTGCGCAGCTCATCGCGGTCCGGGTCGCGGGTCGACACCAGCACATAGTGCGCCTCCGGTTCGCCGGCCAGGCTGACATCGGTGCGGCTCGGATATGCCTCGGTCGCGGTATGAGAGTGGTAGATGACGACGGGGGCCTCACCGGCCTCCTCCATGGCCCGCCACACTTTGAGCTGCTCCTGGGAGTCGAAGCGGTAGAACGTGGGCGACCGTTCGGCGTTGACCATCGCGATGTGCCGCTCCGCGCGGGCAGACCCTTCCGGACCGGCGAGGACGCCGCACGCTTCGTCGGGGTGGTCGGCCCGGGCGTGGGCGACCATAGCCTCGACCAGATCGGCACGAATCACCAGCACCTCACCGGCTCCCTCGTCGTTCGAATGCTCCGGGCAACATGTCCCGGTAAGTCGGTATTCCGGCCACCGACTCCGCCGCCAGCACACCGACCAGCACCGCACGCGCCAACGTGTCGGCGGCGGCGACGCTCACCTCGGTGACCAGCGCCGTCTCGGGCGAGAGGGCCGCCGGCACGTCGACCGGTGCCGGCACCTCGACCGCTCCGGTCGCCAGCGCGAACACCATATCGCCGTCGAGCGGAGTGTGTGCCGGCCGGATAGCGCGAGCCAGTCCGTCATGGGCGGCGATCGCGACCCGCCGGCAGGCGGCGGGACTCAGCGCGGCGTCCGTCGCCACCACACCGATGGTGGTATTCAACGGCGGGTTCAGCGGGCTCAGCATCGGCGGTAGGTGCGCAAGGCCGGCGATCTGCTCGGCGGGGGGTGGTGTCAGGTCGAACTCGTCCGTCAGGTCGGCCAGCCAGGGCAGGCCGGTGGCGCGGTCGAAGACATCGCCCGCGGAGTTGACCGCGACCACCGCTCCGACGGTCACGCCGGAGTCGAGCGTTGTCGACGCGGTGCCGACACCCCCTTTCAGCACACCGGCGCGCGCGCCCACACCCGCTCCGACGGTACCCACCGCGAGGGGGGTGCCGTGGCCGTCGACGGCGGCTTGGCAGGCCGAGTACCCGAAATCGGCCGTCGGCCGCTGACCCCAGCCACCTACCGGCAGATCGAAGATCACCGCACCCGGCACGATGGGCACCCGTCCACCGTTCATCGCCACGCCACGGTCGTGTTCCTCCAGCCAGCGCATGACACCGTCGGCGGCGGCCAACCCGAAGGCGCTCCCGCCCGCGATCAAAATCGCGTCGACGTAGCGCACACTGTTGGCCGGATCGAGCAGGTCGGTTTCGCGGCTGCCGGGGGCGCCGCCTCGGCAATCAACGGCCCCCACCGTGCCTGGCGGCGCCATGACCACCGTGACGCCGCATGCCCACCCGGCGCCGAGCGTCGCATCAGAGTCCAATCGGTGATGGTGGCCCACCAGGATGCCGCCGACGTCGGTGATCGAACTCATCGGACCTCGGCAGCGATCATCGGTGCCCCATCAGCGCCAACACCAGGTATTCCTGCAGGACGGTCAGCCACTGATAGACGTCCAGGTGCGGGGCCAGCGGATCGTCGTCCGGCAGCTGATCCGGTCCGTTCGGGGTGATCTCGAGCAAAGTGCCCAAGGCCAGCCGGACGTCGTTGACCGCCGAGATCCAGGCGTTGGCGCCTTCTTCGGTCAGCTCGAACCGGCCCCCGTCATCCGGAACGGAAGCCAGCACGCTTTCCGCCGCAGCGCGTTTGGCGTCGATGATCTCCGGCTCATGCAGGCTGCGCAGCGCCGCGTTGAGACCATTGACGGCTTCGGCCTCACCAGGGGCGTCACCCGCGGCGTGGAAGTCTGGTAGCAGCCGGCGCAGCGTCGCGTCCTCGGGCCGCTCGGTGTTCCCGGTCCGCATGCCGGTGATCTGCTCGAGTTCGTCTTGCGGCGTGGATGATTCGCGTTCGTCGAGCATGCCCAGCACCGAGCCGACGAGGCTTTTGAGCAACGCCGCCTCGTGCGGCGTCAGGGCGGAGCGAAAACGCAGACCGTCAGGGGTTTGCACCCGCTTCCATCTGCGCACAATCCAATCCCGGGTAGCCGCTGAGCGTCAGCGGTCCTGCTGCAGGGTCGCCCACAAACCGGCGGCATGCAGCTTGGAGACGTCGACTTCCATGGACTCGCGGGTTCCGGCCGACACCACCGCCTTGCCTTCGTTGTGCACCTGCAACATCAGTTTGGTGGCGTGCTGCTCGCTGTAGCCGAACAGCTTCTGAAAGACATAGGTCACGTAGTTCATCAGGTTGACGGGATCGTCCCAGACGATGGTGACCCACGGACTAGCCGTGGCGTCAACCACATCGGCTTCGCGCTGTCCGGTGGTTCCCGGCTTGGTAGGCGCTGACGCAACCATGGTTACAGAATAACGAGGGGCGGCGGAGCCGATACGGTTGCGAGGTGAGCGACGCAGCTTGTGCTGGCCTGTTGACCGACAAGTATGAGCTGACCATGCTGGCCGCGGCGTTGCGTGACGGCACAGCTAATCGCCGTACCACCTTCGAGCTCTTCGCCCGGCGGCTACCGCCAGGACGACGTTACGGAGTGGTCGCTGGCACCGGTCGGCTGCTGGAGGTGTTGCCGCGATTCCGGTTCGACGACTCCGCGCTCGCGCTGCTGGCCGGAGTCGTCGACCGCGGAACTGTCCGCTACCTTGCGGACTTCCGCTTTGGCGGCGATATCGACGGCTACGCCGAAGGCGAGCTGTATTTTCCTGGGTCGCCCGTGCTTTCGGTGCATGGCAGCTTCGCCGAATGCGTCGTGCTGGAGACGCTGGCCCTGTCGATCTTCAACCATGACAGCGCCGTCGCGTCGGCGGCGGCCAGGATGGTCAGTGCATCCCGCCAACGGCCACTGATCGACATGGGCTCGAGGCGAACCCACGAACTCGCCGCGGTCGCCGCGGCCCGTGCCGCGTATATCGCCGGGTTCGCCGCCTCGTCGAACCTGGAGGCGCAGCGTCGTTACGGTGTGCCGGCCGAGGGCACCAGCGCCCACGCGTACACGCTGCTGCACACTGGGCCCGACGGACCCGACGAAGTGAGCGCGTTTCGCTCCCAGGTCGACGCCCTCGGCGCGGACACCACGCTGTTGGTGGACACCTACGACGTGACCGCCGGCGTCGCCAACGCGGTGGCCGCTGCCGGAACGGGGCTGGGCGCGGTGCGTATCGACTCCGGCGAGCTGGGCGTGCTGGCACAGCAGGTACGCGAGCAACTCGACCGACTGGGAGCGAGGAAGACCCGGATCGTGGTGTCCGGCGATCTCGATGAATTCGCGATCGCCGCGCTCGGGGCCGATCCCGTCGACAGTTATGGCGTCGGCACGTCGCTGGTCACCGGCTCCGGCGCCCCGACCGCGCAGATGGTGTACAAGCTGGTCGAAGTGGACGGTATGCCGGTGCAGAAACGCAGCAGCCGCAAAGAGTCTCACGGCGGCCGCAAGGAAGCGCTACGGCTGGCACGCCCGTCGGGCACGATCACCGAAGAAGTCGTTCACCCTGCGGGCCAACCGCCGGACAGCGCCGAGCCGCATCGGGTGCTGACCACGCCGCTGGTCCGGGCGGGCGAGGTGGTCGCGCCCGGCGACCTGGCCGCCGCGCGCGAACGCGTGGCCGCGGGTCTCCGGAGCCTGCCGTGGGAGGGATTAGTGCTCTCCGACGGCGAGCCGGCGATCCCGACACAGCAGATCACGGCCCTCCACTACTAGCACCGACAAGGAGCAGCCCACGCCCGACTTGTCCGTGCCAGCGCTATTGTCCGCCGCAGTAGCAGCACTTGGTGGCAAAGAACGCACCGGCCAGGTGGCGATGGCCGAGGGGGTGGCTCGTGCCTTCGAAACGGGTGAGCATCTCGCGGTGCAGGCAGGGACCGGAACCGGCAAGTCGTTGGCGTACCTGGTGCCCGCGATCGCGCGTGCGGTCAGTACGGACACCACCGTCGTGGTCTCGACCGCCACCATCGCGCTGCAACGCCAGCTCGTTGACCGCGACCTGCCCCAGCTGGCCGAGTCGCTGGCAGCTGCGCTGCCCCGGGCGCCGCGCTTCGCGCTATTGAAGGGCAGGCAAAACTATCTGTGCCTCAACAAGGTCCACAACGGCGCTGCGACGAGTTCCACCGACGAGCCGCAGGACGAGTTGTTCGAGCCGCTGGCGCTCACCGCGTTGGGTCGTGACGTGCAGCGCCTGACGGCCTGGGCGTCGACAACCGACACCGGTGACCGTGATGACCTGAAGCCCGGTGTTCCCGAGCGGTCCTGGGCCCAGGTCAGCGTCTCCGCACGCGAATGCCTCGGCCCGGCGCGCTGCCCGTTCGGCAGCGCCTGCTTCGCCGAACGAGCGCGTGCCCGCGCCGGCGCGGCCGACATCGTTGTCACCAATCACGCCCTGTTGGCCATCGACGCCATCGCAGATTCCGCGGTGTTGCCGGACCACGAGTTGCTGGTGGTCGACGAGGCGCACGAATTGGTCGACCGGATGACTGCCGTTGCCTCGGGCGAGCTGACGTCGAGTGGGCTCGGCGTCGCATCCCGACGGATCACCCGGCTGCTCGAACCGGAACTCCTGCAACGATGGGAAGAAGCATCCGCGAGGTTCACCGCCGCGATCCAGGACGTCCCGGCGGGCCGCATCGATCGCCTTGACGACGAGCTGGCCACCCATCTGAGGGCGCTGCGCGACGCGGCCGGCACGGCACGCTCGGCCATCGACACCGCATCAGCCGATGCCAGAGCCGCGTCGACGCGCGCCGAGGCCGTCGCAATCCTCACCGAGATCGCTGACACCGCATCGCGGGTGCTGGCGTCGTTCGCCCCGGCAATCCCCGACCGCACCGATGTGGTCTGGCTGGAACGAGAGGACAACCGCGGTTCGGCGCGTGCGGTACTGCGGGTGGCGCCGCTCTCGGTGTCCGGACTTCTGCGCAGCCGGTTGTTCGCCGGTTCTACCGCGGTGTTGACGTCGGCGACGCTGACCGTCGGTGGCTCCTTCGATGCGATGGCGACGGCCTGGGGTCTGGCAGCCACGGCGGACGACGCCGCCAAGCCTTGGCGTGCCATCGACGTCGGCTCACCGTTTCAGCATGACAAAGCCGGAATCCTCTATGTCGCCGCCCATCTGCCCCCGCCAGGGCGCGACGGCGCCGGCTCGGCCGAACAACTGACCGAGATCGTCGAACTGATCACCGCGGCCGGCGGTCGCACACTGGGCTTGTTCTCCTCGATGCGCGCAGCACAGGCCGCCGCCGAGGTGATGCGGGACCGGCTTTCGACGCCGGTGTTGTGCCAGGGCGACGACAGCACCGCCGCGCTCGTCGATCAGTTCAGTGCCGATGCGGCCACGTCGTTGTTCGGCACCCTGTCGCTGTGGCAGGGCGTCGACGTACCCGGTCCGTCGCTGTCGCTGGTCATCATCGACCGCATTCCCTTCCCGCGGCCGGACGATCCACTGTTGTCTGCCCGGCAGCGTGCGGTGGCGGCGCGCGGCGGCAACGGGTTCATGGCCGTCGCCGCGAGTCACGCCGCGCTGCTGTTGGCGCAGGGCGCCGGCCGGCTGCTGCGGGGAGTCGACGACCGAGGTGTTGTGGCGGTGCTGGACTCCCGAATGGCCACTGCCCGTTACGGCGGCTATCTTCAGGCCTCCCTGCCGCCGTTCTGGCCCACCACCGATCCTCGTCAGGTTCGCAGCGCGCTGCAGCGGTTACGGACAACGCTCGAGGCGTCGACGTAACACCGCAACCTCTCACCCCTCTACAGCCGTTTGGTGAACGCATGTCCAAACGTGAGGGGGATCGGTAGCATGTTCGGTCGGTGTTGGGCGAACGAAGGGTCCGCCGGTGAATGGCGTGGTGTATGAGCGTGGCCGGCCCTCTGCTACGAGCGGCGAGTACGGTTCGGGTGATTCGGCGGAAGAGGGCTGGCGTCGGGAAACGAACTGTGCTGCAATCGAACTGACGACGGCGCACTGCGCCGGCGGGGTGGATGCCCGGTAATGACGCGACAAGTGATCGATCGCGACAGGCTCGGCGCGTTAACCAAGATCGGTCAAGGTGGCCAGGGCGTGGTTTACGGCGCACCCAATGTCAAGACCAAGTTCGCCGCGTCGATGGTCTACAAAGAGTACAAGAGCCAGACACTGGCGGCGATCGACTTCACCGCGTTGGCCGCCATGCCGGCCCTGGTCGAGGAATCGTTGTCGTATGCCCAGGCTGAACGGCTCATCTCGTTCGCCGCCTGGCCTTGCGCGATCATCGAAGACGCCGGTGTGGCAACCGGATTCGTGATGCCGACCATCCCGACCGAATTTTTCACCGACCTGACCACGGTCAAGGGGGTGTCGAGGACCACCGCGGAGTTTCAGCACCTGCTGAATCATCCCTCGGTCCTCGCTGCCAGAGGGATCGCGATCGACGACGCTCAACGCTATGCGCTGTTGCGCGAGGTCGCCGCCGCGCTGGCCTTCCTACACGAACACGGCGTCTGCGTCGGCGATATCTCGCCGAAAAACATGTTGTTTTCGCTGTCCCCGCACGAGGCCGTCTACATCATCGACTGCGACGCCATGTGTATCAACGGGGTTTCGGCACTGCCCCAGGTGGAGACTCCCGGATGGACGAAACCTGCCGGAGAGGACCTGGCGACCATCTATTCGGATACCTACAAACTGGGCTTGTTGGCGCTGCGGTTGTTGGCAGGTGACCAGGAAACTCGAAATCCGGCACATCTTCCGCCGACCACACCCCAGTCGATGCGCCAGATCATCACCGACACACTGACCAACGCGCCGCAACAGCGTCCACTACCCGAAGCGTGGAACTACGTTCTGGGCGACGCTGTCGAACAGGCCCAATACCAGAAAAAGCTCAACGCTGAGCCGGACTCCGGGCTGTCTGATGCGCCCGCCCCACCACCGGTACCCGTCGTGCACTCCCGACCGACCGTGCAGTCCAGGCCGTCAGTTGTCCGCTCGGCGCCGCCGACCGTGCCTTCCGGACCACCCATGGGCGTCCCAAGTACGCCACCGCCCCCCATGCCCGCCCGGACACGAACATCGGGTGCGGTGTGGGCGGCGGTGTTCGCCGGAATCGCGGTGATCGCAACGGCTGTGGCGATCGCTGTCGCAGTCGGCGGTAGCCGCCATGCTGGGCAAACCGCGGCGTCACCGGACTCGTCGACGATCCCGTCGAGCTCGGACTTCACGTCGTCCACCGTTCAGACCCCGACGACGACAACGCCGACATTCACCGCCCCGCCCTCGTTGCTGCAAGGCGCCGACCTGGACGGCGACAGCCAGTGCGTCGACGGGTTCGCGCTCCCGCGCGGCTACCGGGTTGGGCCTGCGGCGCCGACCAGCTCCACCACGTTCACCTCCTGCGCCTTCGCGATAGTGGTAGGTCAGAGTTACCTGGCCGCGAACCCTGACCTCACGTCACCGCAGACGTCGATCGCCGTCGCCGCACAGTCACCGCGGGTGAACTGTCCAGACGTTCAGAGCTCCAACCCCGGTATCCGCTGCAGCGGCGATGCCTTTCTGATGCAGTGCCAAGAAGAGGGCGCTGATCAGTGGATCACCTGCCGCGGCGGCAACGACGCAATCGTCTACATCTATTGAGCCGGTCCCGGGTCTCGTGCACCGGTGCGGGACAGTAACTTTTCGTTCTTCGAATCACTGCCGCGCAGTCACGCCGCGCATTGCCCGGCGGGTAACTGATCAGTGCGCTGTTGGAGCCATTTTGCAATATCGGTGAGGTTTTGAGTGCCGTCGGGGAAGGATCCCGAGTCCGGTTCGGCGGCGAATGCGACGACCGTCAGGCCTTTTGATGTCGACAGGATGCCGATCTGCCGCACCAGGTAGCGCCCGGACTGCGATGGCCCCCAGCCGCCTTTGATCTTGGTATTCGGCAGCTTTCCCAGCCCCCACTGCTGGTCGCTCTCCACTTGACCCATCAACGCCAGCGCGGGCTGGTCGAACGTGTCACAGGCCGCCTCGGACAGAAATCGGACCTGGTTGGCAAGCGACCACTCTGTCTGGCCGAAGGCGGTGAACTCAGGTCGCACCTTCTGGGATTGAACGGTGGTCTGATCCCCGGCGTCCCGCAGCACCGCCTCGACCTTGGCGGCCGCGGTGACCGGATCGCCGAGCCCCTCCCAGATCGACTCTGCGGCGGCGTTGTCGGATTCGGTGATCGCCTCGGTCATAGCTGTCGTCACCTGACTGGTGTTCTGCTGACGCATGCCGGCGATCACCAACGGCACCTTGATCGTCGACCATGCCGGCCCGGAGTTCCAGTCCCCCAACGTGATGGGGGCAGGAGATCCCGCGCCGACCGCAGCCAGGACGACCCCGGTCTTGGCATGCAGTTGCGGCTGCCACTGGGCGAACTCGGCTGCCAAATCGGTGGAGCTTGGCGGCTTGGATGGCGGACTCGTCGCCGGGGCGGGCGCAGGGGGACCCGAGGTGGTTTGCACCGATGGCGCGGACGAGGACGGGTGTCCGGACCGATGCCCGGGCGTGTGGTTGCACGCGACCATGGTCGCCAGTACGAGCGCTACTCCGAGGGCGGGCAGCCAGTTGCCTGGGCCGGGCAAGGATCCCGGTGTCGCAGCACGTCGCGGGGGCCGGTCGCAGCGCGGATTCATAGCGCATCACCGAACGTGGTTGACGCAGTTGTATTTCGGGACTCAGGCAAGGTTGCGGCTGTGATTGATGCGGTGACCGGACAGTGCCATCCCTCGAGTCATTCGGTCGGACATAGTTTCCAGCTGCCGTTCTCCTTCACGAACGATGCCGCTTCGCTGGTTTTGTCGTTCGGCGTCTTGGACCGCGTTGTGACGATCGTTGCGGTGGCTTGGTCGCCTGTGACATGGAGATCGGTCACCGTTGTGGCGTAGGTGCCGTCCTCATTGAGCCCCTCGCGCATTTCTTCGCTGGTCGTGATCCTGTCTCGAGCTTTGTTGCAAACCAAAGCCTTCAGTGCCGGCGCATCCGCGTTATTCTCATCGGTGGTGGCGGTTTGGACCAGCTTCCTTATCTGATCCTCATCCGAGCTGCCCTTGAAAACGAACTTGTACGCCAAAACCCCGGCCACGGCCAAGAACACGATTGCCGCCGCGACCGCAATGAGCACGATGGGAGTGCGAGACCCTCTCTGCGGCAAGCCAGCCGGCATGTGAGGCGGTGGTGGCCACGGAGCCTGTTGATTCGGCGGGGGCGGCATGTTAGGCGGCAGATTCGGCGCCGGAAGGGGGTATGCCGGCGGCGCATAGGACGCCATCGGCGGGGCGGGGGGCGGCGGGCTGGGCACCGGGGGTGGGTACGCGAGTGGCGGGCTCGGCGCTGCCGGCGGAGGTGGCAGCGGAAGCTCGGGTCGGAGAGACGACAATGTGGGCGCGGCGGACGTCTGCGCCGGTTTCGAAACAGACTTTCGTTGACGATGCGGCGTCCAATTGTGACCGTCCCAATAACGCTGCGCGTTCGGGTCGGAGGGATCGTCGTACCAGCCCGGCTGGTCGGGTGTCGTCATGGACGAGTCCTTCCGGTTCATCGAACTGAACGTCTCGAAGGAAACCTAACGTGCGGGTCGGTTCTGTGAAGAGCGCCGGGAGCATTATCATCTCCGGGCCAGCAGTCCGCAAGGAAATCGTCTTCGAGCGCGTAGCAATGGACCGCCCCGCCCGGTACGGGATGCCGCGGCAAGCACTTGGTCCGGGGCCAGGGCTTGCTGCCGTCGGGCGAGTTGCTCGCGGCAGGTACCGCGATATCAGCGGATCGGACGAATGCGTGGAAAAGCAGCTAGTACCTGGGTGCAGCAGTACACTTTGACGGCTGGGTCAGCCGGTTGCGATCGTCAACGATCACTCGTGAGAGTAGGTGTCTGTGGTAGAGCCGAAGGGGTCGATCCTGCTGGTCTATTTCGTCGCCGACGAGTCCGGCTCTATGGGTCGCAACATCGACGAGCTCAATGCTGGCCTGGCCTCTCTGCATGACGCGTTGCAGCGGGAATCGTTCGCCGCGGCCAAGGTGCGGTTGTCGGTTATTGGCTTCTCGGACACCGCGTTTACCTATCTGGAGCCCGCCGACTTGCGTGTCCTTCAAGGGATGCCGGTGCTGACCGCGCAAAGCCTGACATCGTATGCCGCGGCGTTCGATCAGCTCACCTATCGGATCAGGGTCGATATCCCGAGCCTGAAAGCCCAGGGCTACACCGTGCATCGGCCGGCGGCGTTTTTTCTCACTGATGGCCTGCCCAACGGGAACGAGGATTGGCGAGCAGTTCGAGCGAACTTGTTGGCGGAGCCCGCGGCACCCAACATCCTGGCTTTCGGGATCGGTGACGCTGACGCGGCAGTCATCTCCGAGGTTGCGACCAAGCCCCATTTCGCGTTTGTCGCCGCCCACGGGGTGGATACTGGTGCGGCTATTTCGGAGTTCCTCACCTCCCTGACTCAGTCGGTGATCAGCTCGGGCCAGGCCCTCGCGACCGGGTCGGCTGAATTGCAATTCGAAAGACCAGAGGGGTTCACGTTGGCCGTGGACGTCGTGTAGGACGAGCGTCCACTTATGTCGTGGCGGAGCCGCAGGCATGGGGGACACCGCGACGAGGATCCCACGGTGCCCCTGCAGCGGCCGACGATCCCGCCGGAACCGTCCTTGGCCGCTCCGACAGGAGTTGGATCTGGCGCACGGGCCCTCGAATTGTCAACGGTCGCCGAAGTCGTCGGGTCGACCGTTGTGCCGCAGATCATCGTCGGTTCGCCCTCGCCCACTGTGGAACCCTGCGCGACCGCAACAAACTACTATTCGCTGCCCTTCCGTCCCGACGTGGTGATCGATGGCTGGTCCACCGAGGCCATCACTGTGCGTGGAGTGTCACAACGAGGACACCTACATCGCTACAACGGCGCGCCGCGCCAGGACGATCTCGCATTGCACCGGCTGCCCGACGGCCGCGTGATCGTCCTTGTCGCCGACGGAGTTTCGGGAGCACCGCAGTCACATATCGGCGCGGCCACCGTCACCAAGCAGGCCGCCGACTGGCTGCACTCCAACCTCGCGGAGGACGTCGCCCATACCGATTGGCTTGCTCTGCTCAAAAGCGCCGCGTGGGCCCTCACCGAGCGAGCCCAAACCCTGCTGCGACTTGCCGAGCCCGATCCGGTTCGCGCCGAAGAAGAACTCGCAACGACGTTGGTGTGTGCGGTTATCGAGCCCGTCGGTGACAAGACGCTGCGTGCCTATCTGACAAGTGCAGGCGATTCGGTTGCCTGGTTACTGTCAGGGGGGCAATTCCGCGAGGTCGTCGCGGGCAAGTCGATGCCTACCACCGGGGTCGCGTCCTCGGCTGTGGTGGGACTGCCCCGGCTACCTCCCGACATCACGCCCATCGTGGTCGACATTGCCGAGAATGACGTCCTGCTGGTCGCCACCGACGGGATCGGTGATCCCCTTGGCAGCGGGCAGGGTGGAGTCGGCAACCTCTTCCGCGAAGTGCTGACGAAGCCGTCGCCACCTTCGTTGATCGAGTTTGCCCACGCGGTGGACTTCAGCCGCGAGACCTTCGACGACGACCGGACTCTGGTCGCGGTGTGGCCGCGAAAACAAGTGACCGACAAGCCCACGGTGCAGTCGCGAAGACCGAGTGCGGTGCAAGGATTGCGCTGAGGCAACAGCCGCTCCGCCAGACAGCGGATCTGCTGTTCGACTCGGCTCAGCCGCTAGGTTGGCGGTGGGGCGGAGCTCAGCTGTGTTCTGATGTCGAACATGACGTTATCGCCGTCGACGTTCGTGACCTTCATGTAGGCGGTGTAGGGCCCGTCGGGACCAGTGAAGTGACACTGGAATGTCGCACCGGCCTTGGCCTCGACTCCTGAAGGGCAGGTCACATCGGTGGGAGTGAAGCCCGTCTGCTGCGAAACCAGGCTCGTCACAGCATCCGCGGCTTTACCGGGGATTACCGTCTCTTTGCTGAAGATGAACTTGTACGCGAGAAAACCGACGACCAGGACAACCGCTATTGCGGCGAGGACTCCGATCAGCACCAGCGGGGTCCGGGACTTTCGTGGGGGGCCCGCACCCGGGGCGGACCACTGCGGCTGTTGGCCCGGTGGCGCAGGAGGGTAACCCGACGATGGTGAAGACGGATACGCCGGTGGCGATGACGGCGGGGCCTGCGCCGCGGCCGATTCGGGCGCGGTCTGCGAAGCCTGCTTTTGCTCGCGATGCGGCGTCCAGTTCTGGCCGTCCCAGTAGCGCCGTCCGTTCGGGTCCTCGGGGTCGTCGTACCACCCGGCCTGGATCGGTGTCGTCATGGGCGAATCCTCCCACAGCGGCGGTTCCGTAGGCGTTGTTTTGTCAGCGCCGGTGAAAAGCGCATCTGGGCCGGCCACCGGCTGCTGCGGTCGTGTCGTCGAGCGGAATCAAAACGGCCGGACGTTGTAGTCGCCGCCGATGGCCATACCGTGACCGGTCGCGTCATTGGTGAAGGTGACGCCGTCGCTGGTCGATAGTATCGTCCAGCCCTCGAAGCGGTAAGTCTGCCCCTCCGCCAATGTAACGTCGGGCCGCCCGGGCGGTGCCATACCCAGATTTGCTGTGCGCCAATTGAATTCGCCTGACGCCGTGATGATGGCTTGATCTTGGTGCAATACAGCTGGATCGCCCTGCCACCCCGGGTAGGGCGGCGGATCCATCGGAGCCTGCGGAAAGCCGGCCGTCTGGCAAACAACTGCTGGACTGCCGTTTTCGTCATCCTGCGAACTGACTTCGCACCGCATCGCGGGTGACGGGGTCTTGACGATCTCGGAGTGGTCCGGAGTCGGGTCAGCACTCGCCGGTGGCGTCAGAGCCGTTGCGACGCAGAGACACCCGGCTGTGACCGACATAGCGTTGATCAGTCGAAACCGTGGTTGAGCGCAGCGGCGACGGCGGCTCAGCGGCGTTGTGCCACGTGGTGTCGTCATGCTCCTTGCCTTCCCGGAGGCGATCTGCGCCTCCGCGCCGTAACGGCGGGTACCGTCCGCATCAGCGTGCCGCTGGGGGCTCAACAAATTCTTGGCGAATCACTGGTGGCAGGTGCTCAGCGCCTTGGCCTCGGCCATCCGGCGCACTGAAGCGTCGATGTTCTTCATGCTCAACTCGTTATGAGCCAGTGCCGTCACCAATCGGTCGAGCACCGCGGAAACCTCGGTGTCGGTCACCCACAGCGCGGTGTCGGCGCCGGCCTGCAGAGCTTTCAGCACCGCGTTGGGAACGTCGTAGCGGTCCGTGATCGCCTTCATCGTCGACAGGTCGTCGGTGAACACCGGGCCGTTGAACGGCGGCGCGCCATAGTCGCTTCCTTTGCGCAACAACGCCACCGCCTGCGGGCTCAGGCTCGCGGGCTCCTCCGCTGTCAGGTCGGGCACTTGCATGTGGCCGATCATGACGCCCACCGGGGCCTGGTCGACCAGCGTGCGGTAGGGCACGAGGTCCAAAGTTTTCAAGTCGCCCAGTGGCGGAGTGACGACCTCACCGGTGTGCGAGTCCCCGGACGCCCGGCCGTGTCCGGGGAAGTGCTTGAGCACTGGCAGCACGCCGGCGTCACGTAGGCCCTTGGCGTATGCACTGGCGAATTGCGTGACACGCGTCGGGTTCGAGCTGAAGGATCGGTCTCCGATCACCGTGTCGGCGGGCGCATCGGTGACATCGACGACCGGCGCGAAGTCGATGGTGATGCCGTACCTGCGCATGTCCTGGCCACGTTGCAGGGCCAGCTGATAGACCTCCTGCGGTGACTCGCTCTGCGCCAGCATGCGCGCCGAGGGCGCCGAGCCGATAAGCGATGACAACCGTTCGACGCGGCCGCCCTCCTCGTCGACGCTGACAGCCAGCGATAGCGGGCCCGCCGAATGGGCGATGCCGGGCAGGGTGTCGTCGGTGAGCATCGACAAGTCCGTCCAGCTGGCAATGAAGATTCCGCCGACATGCTGATCGGTGACGACGCGACGGGCGTCGGCCGCGTTGGTCACTCCGACCATCAGCAACTGCGCGAGTTTGTCGCGGGTCGGCATCGACAGCAGAACCGACGCCGGGACACCGCATATCGGCGGTGCGGGTGCGCCGGTAGGAGCCTTCGCGGGAGGTGGCGATCCGGTTGGTTGGTGCGCTGTCGATGGTGAGCCGGAGTGGCGTGTGCGGGTCAGCTCGATACCGGCGAATAGGCCGACGCCGACGATGAGGGCCACTGCGAACGCCGCTGCCGTGATCGTTGCGGTGTGGGCACGGGATCTGCGGGGCCGAGGTCGGGTCGGTAGGCGGTGACGCCGCCTCGGCGGCGGTGGCTCGTTTCGGACTGTTCGAGTCAGCGCCGTGGCGGAGGGGGTGCTGTGTTGGCGCGTGGGATCGTCTACGGGCGGCGCGTTCGCGAAATCAGCTTCAGAACGCAAAGATTCGTCAGATCTCCGCATTCGCGGTCGCGGCGGCAAGGAGCGCTTGTAGCGGCGCGGCCGATCGTTGTCGTCTGAAGCGCCCATCAGGGAAAATGCGTCCCTTCGGAACCGAGCGTCGTGCTGACCATTTCGGCGCTGCAGTGATCCACATCCCTATTCTGGCTGCTGCACCAGCTCAACACACTTTGACCGTCGCTGAAAGTTTCGGGCACCACGGTGACCCAATAATCCGGATGGTCGTACGTACTCCAGTCGCCCGACCAGAGCAGTCTGGCGCCGTACTGCTGGCGAAGCCGCTGATGTTCCTGCAGAGTCTGTTGGCTGTGATACTCCATGCCATCTTCGGGGTCGGTGGTCCAAGGTTCAGTGGAATGTTTCGAACTGAGTTGCGGGATCCAATGATCGGCGAGTTGGGCGCGGACGAAGTCGCGGTCGGCAGCGGCCAACTGTTGGAGCTGCTGCAGGGCTGCAGCTTCGGGATCGGGTGCGGGAGTGTCCGTCGTCGTCGTCGACGGGGCATAACTCGCCGACTCGGTGGTCGAGGTTGCCGACGCGGTGGACGACGGCGGGTTGTTCCGATGTGCGAGCACAACGCTGGCCACCACCAACCCGACGACGATAACGGCCACCAAGGCTACGACGCCCCATATCAGTCCGGCCGGGGAAGAATACTGGTTCGGCGGGGCCGAAGCGGTGATCGGCGGTGCCGAGTACACGGGCGGTGGCGGCGGGGGTGGCGCCGACGGGCGGCTTGTCGGTCTAGAGTGCACGACCGGCGTCGGTGGCGGAGGCGGGGCGACTGCTGTGGGAGCCGACGGGGCGGTCTTCTTCCGGTACTGGGCTTGCTCAACGGCGTTGCCGAGCACGTAGTTCCAGGCTTCGGGCAGCGGGCGGCTCTGTGGCCGGTTGTTCAAAGTGTCGGTGATGATCTGTCGGACCTGCGCAGGAGTAGTCGACGGCAGATGTTGGCTGTTCTTGGTCTCGTGATCACCGGCCAGCAACCGCAGGGCCAGCAGGCCCAACTTGTAGGCATCGGAATAGATCGTGGCCAATTCCTCACCGGCGGGCGCCTGCCACCCTGGGGTCTCGACTTGTGCAAGTGCCGAGACTCCGTTGATGCGCATGGCGTCACAGTCGATGAAATACACGGCTTCATCCGGTGCCAACGAAAACAGCAGATTCTTCGGGGAGATATCGCCGACGCAGACACCATGCTTGTGTAGGAACGCCAACCCCGAGGCAAACTCGCGCAATAACGAATAGCGTTGCACCTCATCGATACTGATCCCGCGCGCCGTCAGCACCGTGGGGTGATTGAGCAGATGCTGGAATTCGGCGGTGGCCGTCGACGAGCCCTTGACCGTTGTCAGCGGGATGAAGAACCGGTCAGGAATGGCCGGCATCACGAAGCCGGTTGAGTTGCCGGCATCTTCGACGAGAGCACACGGCCAAGCCGCGATGGAGATAAGCCGTTCGGCCTGCGCGTACGACAGCGATTCCTCCACCAAGGCCGGCATCGCAGCCAACGCGGAGAAGTCGTAGCCCGCTCGTACCTGCGGCTTGTATTCCTTGTACACCATTGCTGCCGCGAATTTGGTCTTCACGTTGGGTGCTCGATAGACCACTCCTTGACCGCCCTGACCGATCTTGGTCAGCGCGCCTAGTCTGGTGCGTTGGATCACCTGTCGGGTCTTCGGCGGGGTGCTGGGCTGCGGGGTGGCGGCCGGCATCGCCTCGGCGGGCGGTGATTGCCCCGCGTCGGCATGGGCTTCGGCGGATCCGAGTGCACCGGTGGACTCGGCGAGCAGGGTTGGCGCGGCATGCGGGTCTTGGGATGGGCTGACGGTCAGGGCTTGCTGAGCGGCGGTGGCCAACTCGCGAGCGCTGCCGTAGCGCTCGTCCGGATTTTTGGCCATGCCTTTCGCGATCACCTCATCCAAACCGGCCGGGACGGCGGGGTTGAGGTCGCTTGGTCGGGGCGGAGGCAGTGTCAGGTGACCCGCGACTTGCTGTTCCATGCTGTCACCGGCGAAGGGCTGGGCGCCGGTCAGGCACTCGAAAAGTACACACGCCAGCGCGTAGACGTCGGCCCGGATATCGGCGTTACCGGTGGTGAAGCGCTCGGGGGCCATGTAGGCCCAGGTGCCGACCATCATGCCGGTACTCGTCAACTTGGTGGCCGCCGCGTCGTGAGCGATGCCGAAGTCGATCAGGTATACGAAGTCGTCGCCAGTGACCAGCGCGTTGGACGGCTTGATGTCGCGGTGCACCAGCCCGACGTGATGGGCAGCCTGCAGTGCCGCGGCCAACTGCGTGATGACATGCACTGCCCGTTGTGGGCTCATCGCCCCGTCGCGGCGAAGCAGGCCTTGCAAGTCCGTCCCGTCGATGATCGGCATCACCAGATACAGCTGGCCGTCGACTTCGCCGGTGTCGAAGATCGGGATGATGTGCGGCTCGGTCAACCGGGCGGCGACATGCGCCTCGCGGCGGAACCGCTCCTGATAGCCGGCTGCGGCGCTCAGCTCGGTAGGCAGAACCTTGATCGCCACATCGCGTCCGATCACGGTGTCATAGGCTCTGTACACCTTGCCCATGCCGCCCTCGCCGATCAACGCGATCAGCCGATATCGACCGAATGCCACTTCATCCACCGCGGCCTCCATCACTGCACCCCCGCAGGCACCTGCTCGCCGACCACCTCACAGTCGCTGCGCCACCGGCCGCACTGTAGCGACCCGCTCGGACGTCATAGTCAGCCGCCGCACCACGTCGGATTGCTACCACAGAAGAGTCCGACATTCCTGCCGCCGACGGCCCACTGAATGGTGTCCTGCGGGGCCAGCGTGGCTGCCACCGGCTCGCCCACCGGGTTCTCCGGGTCAGAACTGGCGGTGACGCTGCCACTTGCGGTGCCGTTGGTTACCGAGATCAACACGAAATCCAATGTGCCGTAGGGCATGTCAGCCATGGAACAGCTCGCGCAAGCCATCATGTAGTGGAAATGGCCGTGGCCCGTGGCATCGATGACGACGCTTTGTCGCATGCCACGCCATTCCCGGGCGAACGGGGCCAGCCCCGCAACGTCGGCGCTGGCCGCCGATGTGCTCGGAACGGTCGGTTGGGGCGAAGACGACGACGGCTGCGTCGATGATGACCCCGGTGCCGGTGTACTGACCGCGCCGCGGTGGTTGCGGTTGAGGAGAATCACCGTGACCAGTACCGCCCCGGCGGTGAGCAGGGCCACCAGACTGATGATCGCCCATTTGGTGCTTCTCGACTGCACTGCGGGCGTGACCGATGGCGGAGATTCACCGGCCGGCTCGGCGTCGGCCGCGCTTGAAACGTCTGAATGCCACTGCCGGCCATCCCAATACTTCAGGCCGGGCTTGCCGCTGGGATCCGGGTACCAGTCGGGCGCCGGTGGGCCAGTGGTCACTAGTGCTCTTTCTCGCGGCAGTGTCCGACGCCGAGAGCTGGTCCGGGGTCATATCCACTGTTCGTTTTCTTGTCGCGGATCGTAACGCCATCCTCACCAACCGGTAGCTGTTTTGAACCGTCATCGTTCGACCTGACAGTAGAGTGGATCGAATCGTTTTGGCCGCAACCGATAACGGGTTAGGCAGTACAGATGAAAAGATTTGCTCCAGCCGCAGTGGGTTGGGCTGCGCTCGCCGTCCTCCCACTGGCAAGCGCGGATCCCACCACCGGACACGACGCGAAGGTGAACACCCAGACACCGCAGATGCTGTGCGAGATCGGGTCCGACGATGCCGATCCCGGAATCGGCCCGAATGTGATCTGCCAGGGCACTTTTGTGCAAGCGCCGGCGGACGACGACCAGGCGTTCGTCACCGCGTCGGGTCAATTCAGCTACCGAAGTGCCAACATCGGGATCGGGGGCGCCCATGCGCCTTACGACACGCTCGCACCCGATCACACCTACCGCATCCAGGGCTGGACGATCGTGACGGGCGGCGACGGCATCCGTTTCACCAACGACGGCACCGGGCACGGCATGTTCATCGGCGGCGACACCACCGTCAATCCGTTCTGATCGGCGAAGTCATGGCCAAGCCGGCGGGCGCCGCTGAGCCGATCGCCGGCGCAGAGCAGGTCGCCTGGGCGTTCAAAGCCCGCCACTCGGCGCAGTGCCGCCTCAAGCGATGGTGACCAGACCGAGCTCATTGGCCGCCGCCAGCATCGGATGATTCGGCAGTACTCGTACGGTGTAGCCGACCGCTCCGGCCACCGGGAGCGGTGTGGTCATCGAGAAGACCTCCCTACCACCGCCGGCTGTGTCGGTGTGCAACATCTCCACGGTGACCGGATCTTTCAGAGCATCGCTGACATCGACTCGGCCCAGCACCGCCTGCACGACGACCTCGTCGGGCCGCAGCCCGGCAAGTTGCACGGTCGCGGTGAGGGTGAGTTTGGAGCCGAGCAACGGCGTGTCCGGCAGCCCGGTGCTGTCGACGTCGGTGATGCGAATCTTCGGCCATGCCTGTGAGGCACGCCGGCGATAGGCAGCCAGCTCATGTGCGGCCCGGAAGGTTGTCCCTGCCCCGTCGCCGTCGCCGTCGACGATTGCGCGCCGGGATTCCGCGGCGGGCTTGTAGTACCGCTCGACGTAATCGCGCACCATGCGTGATGCCAGCACCTTGGGACCCAGCGTCTGCAGGGTGTGCCGCACCATGGTGATCCACCGCGGCGGCACCCCGTGCTCATCGCGCTCGTAGAACTTCGGCGCCACCGACTGTTCCAGTAGCTCGTAGAGCGCGCCGGCTTCCAGGTCATCGCGCCGGCTGGCGTCGGCCACGCCATCAGAAGACGGTATGTCCCAGCCGTTCTCGCCGTCGTACCACTCGTCCCACCAACCGTCGCGAATAGAGACGTTGAGTCCCCCGTTGAGCGCGCTTTTCATCCCTGAGGTGCCGCACGCCTCGAACGGCCGTAACGGGTTGTTCAGCCAGACGTCGCAACCCCAGTACAGCCGCCGAGCCATCGACATGTCGTAGTCGGGTAGGAACGCGATGCGGTGGCGCACCTCTGGCCGATCGGCGAATTGCACGACCTGCTGGATCAGCGCCTTGCCGCCGTCGTCGGCCGGATGGGACTTCCCGGCGACTATCAGCTGGATGGGCCGGTCGGGGTCGAGCAGAAGCCTTTCGAGGCGGTCGGGATCGCGCAGCATCAACGTCAGCCGCTTGTAGGTCGGAACCCGCCGGGCAAAGCCGATTGTGAGTACCTTCGGGTCGAAGGCAGTCGAGATCCAGCCGAGTTGCGCGGCGGACGCTCCGCGCTCCAGACAGGACCGCCGCAGCCGTTTACGCACATCCTCGACCAATAGTGCCCGAAGCTGTGAGCGAATCGACCACAGCTGGTCCGACTCGACCTGCTGCAGGCGCAGCCACACCGCGGGCTCGCTGAACGAGTCAGAGCCGACCAGTTCGCGGCCGAGCTGCAACCACTGCGGCGCGGCCCAGGTTCGGGCGTGCACACCGTTGGTGATCGACCCGATCGGCACCTCGTCAGGGTCGAACCCGGGCCACAATTCGTTGAACATGGCCCGGCTGACGCGACCATGCAGCAGCGAGACACCATTGGCCCGCTGCGCCAACCGCAGACCCATGTGAGCCATGTTGAAGGTGGTGGGGTCGTCTTCTGCACCCAGGGAAAGGATCCGTTCGGTTGCCACCCCCGCCAGCAACGCCGGTCCGTCATCCTCGACGAAGTAGCGTCGGACCAGCTCGATCGGGAAGCGGTCGATGCCGGCGGGCACCGGGGTGTGGGTGGTGAACACGGTGCTGGAGCGCACCACTGCCAGCGCGGTGTCGAAGTCCAGTCCCGACCCGGTGATCAGTTCGCGGATCCGTTCTACCCCGAGGAACCCGGCGTGCCCTTCGTTCATGTGGAACACCTCCGGCGCCGGCAGCCCTTCGATGTCGGTGAAGGCGCGGATGGCGCGCACTCCGCCGATGCCGGCCAGGATCTCCTGCTTGATGCGGTGCTCCTGTCCACCGCCGTAGAGCCGGTCGGTGACTCTGCGCAGCTCGTGCTCGTTCTCTGGTACGTCGGAGTCCAGCAGCAGCAGCGGGATGCGACCGACCTGCGCGATCCAGATGCGGGCGCGCAGCGTGGCGGACGACGGCAGCGCCAACTCGACCAATACCGGCTCACCAGCGGCGTCGGTGAGCAATCGCAACGGCAGGCCTTGCGGGTCCAGGGCGGGGTAGTTCTCGTGCTGCCAGCCGTCGGCGGTCAGCGACTGCCGGAAGTAGCCGGACCGGTAGTACAGGCCCACTGCGATGAGCGGCAACCCGAGGTCCGACGCCGATTTCAGATGATCTCCGGCCAAAATCCCCAAACCACCGGAATAGTTGGGCAGCACTTCGGCGACGCCGAACTCCATCGAGAAGTACGCGATGCCCGTGGGCATCGCGGCGCCGTCGCGTTCCTGCTGCTGGTACCACAGCGGACGGCTCAGGTAGTCGTCCTGCTCGGCGGCCAGGCCATCGAGCCGGTTCACGAAGCCGTCGTCCGCCGCCAACTCGTCGAGACGGCCGGGTTTCACCGCTCCCAGCAGCGCGACCGGGTCCTGCCCGCACTGATCCCACAGCTCCGGGTCGATCGCTTCGAAGAGGTCTTGGGTCGGCTTCTCCCACGACCACCGCAGATTGGTTGACAGCCTTTCGAGGGCGGCCAGGCGCTCCGGGAGATGCGCGCGGACGGTGAACCTGCGGAGGGCTTTCACAGGTCAGTACCTTACTTTCGATCGCGCCGCCCGGTGACGATGCAGAGCGCACGGCCCGATGAGGAAGAGCCGGGCAGTAAGACTCAGCCTCAGGTCGCAACGGTGAGCGATTTCGTAGGCGGGTGTGGCCGGACACTACGGTGGGTATGAAGCGCAAGAAGTTTCTCGACGGACGGCGGCGGCCTTAACGGCCGCGCCAGGGTCGCACGATTAGAGACAACGGATACACGAGGGACGACCCAGCGACGGTGCGACGCCGCGGCAGCGGCGTGAGCACGGCCGGGCGATCGGAACGGAGTGGCTGGTGCCTGGTCGTGTCGAGATCGATGACGTCGCGCCTGTCGTCTCGTGCGGCGCATATCCCGCCAAGGCGGTGGTTGGTGAAGTGGTGCCGGTCAGCGCCGCGGTGTGGCGAGAAGGCCACGAAGCGGTAGCGGCCACGTTGGTTGTGCGCTACTTGGGACCGCGCTACCCGGCGGTCACCGAGATGCGTCGTCTCAAAGCCGTTCAGACGATGAACTCCGTCGACGACCGGCCGGCCCGGGTCAAACCCGTGCTGGTGTCGATGACGATGGGTGAAGAGCCCTATGTTTTTCATGCTCAGTTCATCCCGGACAAGGTCGGACTGTGGACTTTTCGGGTGGACGGCTGGGGTGACCCGATTCACAGCTGGCGGCACGGGTTGGTGGCCAAGCTTGACGCCGGGCAGAGCGAGTCGGAGCTGTCCAACGACCTGCTGATGGGTGCCCGGTTGTTCGAGCGGGCCGCCACCGGAGTGCCCCGAGCGCACCGCGCGCCGCTGCTGGCTGCCGCCCACGCCCTGAGTACACCCGGGGATCCGCTGACCCGTTCCGCGCTGGCCCTGAGCCCTGATACTGACGAACTGCTGAGCAGCTACCCGTTGCGTGATCTGGTAACGCGGGGCGAGCAGTACGGGATCTGGGTAGATCGCCCCGAGGCGCGCTCCGGCGCCTGGTACGAGATGTTCCCTCGCTCGACCGGCGGCTGGGACCGCAGCGGAAAGCCGGTGCACGGCACGTTCGCGACTGCGGCTGCCGCGCTGCCCCGCGTTGCCGCCATGGGATTCGACGTGGTGTACCTGCCACCGGTTCATCCGATCGGCAAGGTGCACCGCAAGGGCCGCAACAACACTGCAACCGCGTCGGCCGGCGACGTCGGGTCCCCGTGGGCGATCGGCAGTGACGAGGGTGGGCACGATGCAGTGCATCCGCTGTTGGGCACCGTCGACGACTTCGACGCGTTCGTCGCCGCCGCGCGCGACCTGGGCTTGGAGGTGGCGCTGGACTTAGCGTTGCAGTGTGCGCCCGACCACCCGTGGGCGAAAGACCACCGGCAGTGGTTCACCGAATTGCCGGACGGCACCATCGCCTACGCGGAGAACCCGCCGAAGAAATACCAGGACATCTACCCGCTGAACTTCGACAACGATCCGGCCGGACTCTACGACGAGGTGCTGCGGGTGGCGCGGTACTGGGTGGACCACGGGGTGAAGATATTTCGCGTCGACAACCCCCACACCAAGCCGCCCAATTTCTGGGCCTGGCTGATCGGTCAACTGAAAACAACCGACCCTGACGTGTTGTTCTTGTCCGAGGCTTTCACCCCGCCGGCGCGCCAATACGGACTCGCCAAATTAGGGTTCACCCAGTCCTACACGTACTTCACGTGGCGCACTGCGAAGTGGGAACTCATCGAGTTCGGTGAGGAGATCGCCGAATACGCCGATTACCGCCGGCCCAACCTCTTCGTCAACACGCCCGACATCCTGCACGCCGTGCTGCAACACAACGGTCCCGGCATGTTCGCGATCCGGGCTGTGCTGGCCTCGACGATGAGTCCGGCCTGGGGTGTCTACTCCGGTTACGAACTCTTCGAGCACCGGGCGGTTTCCGAGGGCAGCGAGGAATATCTGAACTCGGAGAAATACGAGCTGCGGCCGCGCGACTTCGAGGGTGCGCTCGCCGAGGGCCGGTCGCTGGAGCCGTTCATCGCGCGGCTGAATGAAATCCGCCGACTGCACCCGGCGCTGCGCGAGTTGCGCACCATACATTTTCACACCGTGGACAACGAGGCCTTGCTCGCCTACAGCAAGTTCGACCCGATCACCGGCGACTGCGTCCTGATCGTGGTAACGCTGAACGCCTTCGGCGCCGAGGAGGCCATGTTGGCGTTGGACATGACCGCGCTGGGCATGGAGCCCTATGAACGGTTCTGGGTACGAGACGAGATAACCGGCGAGGAATTCCAGTGGGGAGCAACCAACTATGTGCGCATCGATCCGGGCCGGGCGGTCGCACACATCATCAACATGCCGCTGATTCCGGCCGAATCCCGGATGACACTGCTGCGCAGGAGATGAGGGCGCGATGAAGCCAACCGAGCAACTCACCACACCGGATCTGGCGCCTGATCCAAGCGATCTGGCGCGTTTGATAGACGGTGTGCACTACAACCCGCACGGCATTCTAGGGGCGCACGAATACGCCGATCACACCGTCATTCGGGCCTTCCGGCCCCACGCGGTACACGTCGTTGCACTCATCGGCGGCGAGCGCTATCCCCTGCAGCACATCGATTCGGGGCTGTTCGCCGTAGCGGTGCCATTCACCAATCTCATCGACTACCGCCTCGAGCTGAGCTATGACCAATCAGGCGACAATGCGGATGCCCACGTGGTGGCCGACGCCTACCGATTTTTGCCGACGTTGGGCGAAGTCGACCTGCATCTCTTCGGGGAAGGTCGTCACGAGCGGCTCTGGGAGGTACTGGGCGCACACTTGCGCTCCTTCACCACAGCCGACGGTGTGGTCGACGGTGTGTCGTTCGCCGTTTGGGCACCAAATGCCAACGGCGTCAGTGTGATTGGTGAGTTCAATCACTGGAACGGTAATGATGCCCCGATGCGGGCCCTCGGCTCGTCGGGGGTGTGGGAGCTGTTCTGGCCAGACTTTCCCCCCAATGGCCTGTACAAGTTTCGTGTGCACGGAGCGGACGGAGTTGTCACCGAACGAGCCGACCCGATGGCTTTCGCCACCGAGGTGCCGCCGCATACGGCTTCCCGGGTGACCTCGAGCAGCTACCGCTGGAGTGACGCCGAGTGGATGACGCAGCGTGCGCAGCTGAATCCGGTGTTCGAGCCGATGAGTACCTACGAAGTGCACCTGGGGTCCTGGCGTCCTGGGCTCGGTTACCGCGAACTCGCCGAGCAATTAACTGAATACGTACTGACGCAAGGCTTTACCCATGTCGAGCTGCTGCCGGTCGCTGAGCACCCGTTCGGCGGTTCGTGGGGATACCAGGTCACGTCGTATTACGCGCCGACCGCCCGTTTCGGCACGCCCGATGACTTCCGGGCGCTTGTCGACGCCCTGCACCAGGCGGGCATCGGCGTCATCGTGGACTGGGTGCCGGCCCACTTTCCTAAGGACGCGTGGGCCCTGGGGCGCTTCGACGGTACCCCGCTCTACGAGCACTCCGATCCCAAGCGCGGTGAGCAACTCGACTGGGGCACTTACGTATTCAACTTCGGCAGACCCGAGGTACGCAACTTCCTGGTCGCCAACGCGCTGTACTGGCTGGACGAGTACCACATCGACGGCCTGCGCGTCGATGCCGTCGCGTCGATGCTCTATCTCGACTATTCACGGCCGGCGGGCGGGTGGACACCCAACATCTACGGTGGCCGGGAGAACCTGGAAGCGGTGCAATTCCTGCAGGAAATGAATGCCACAGCGCACAAGTTCGCCCCGGGTATCGTCACCGTCGCCGAGGAGTCGACCTCATGGCCCGGGGTGTCCCGGCCGACAAATGTTGGCGGCTTAGGGTTCTCGATGAAATGGAACATGGGCTGGATGCATGACACCCTCGGATACCTCGGCCATGACCCGGTGCACCGAAGTTTCCACCACCATGAGATCACCTTTTCGATGCTGTACGCCTTCAGCGAGAACTTCGTGCTGCCGATCAGTCATGACGAAGTTGTGCACGGCAAGGGCACGCTGTGGGGCCGCATGCCTGGAGACGATCACCACAAGGCCGCCGGACTGCGAAGCCTACTGGCCTACCAGTGGGCCCATCCGGGCAAGCAGTTGCTGTTCATGGGTCAAGAGTTCGGCCAGCGCGCCGAGTGGTCCGAGGAGCGCGGGTTGGATTGGTGGCAGCTCGACGAGCACAGCTTCTCCGACGGGATCCTGTGCCTGGTGCGCGACCTCAACGCCATATACCGCAGCCACCCCGCACTGTGGAGCCAAGACAGCAGCCCCGAGGGCTATTCGTGGATAGACGCCAACGATTCAGCCAACAACGTGGTCAGCTTCCTGCGGTACGGCAGCGACGGTTCGGTACTGGCCTGTGTATTCAACTTCTCCGGTGCCGAGCACAGTGGCTATCGATTGGGTTTACCCTCTGCCGGCCGCTGGCGTGAGGTGCTCAACACCGACGCCAGTTCGTATCGTGGTGCCGGGATCGGCAACCTCGGTGGTGTCGACGCGACCGATGACCCGTGGCACGGCCGTCCGGCGTCCGCGGTGCTGGTGCTGCCGCCCACGTCGGCGCTGTGGCTCGCACCCTGCTAGCGGCGCGGCAACTTAGTACAGCGCGTTGGCGAGGTTGCGCCGCGCGATGCTGACGTCCGGATCGGCTGGGTCGAAGATCTCGAACAGTTCGAGCAGGCGGGTCCGCACGGTCGTGCGCTGCTCGCCCGACGTCCGTCGCACCAAGTCGAGCAAACGATCGAAGGCGGCCCGGACATCTTGATTCAGGATCTGCACATCGGCGGCGGCAAAGGCGGCCTCGATGTCGTCGGGAGCCGCATCAGCAACTTCGATGGCGTCGGGCCGTTGTGCGGTCGCACGCGTCAAGAAGCCGATCTGACGGACCGCCCCCTTCGCTTCGGCATGGTTCGGGTTGGCGTCCAATATCGCCTGATACGAACTACTGGCAGCCGCGAAGTCACCGGCCTCGAGTTGCTGGCGCGCAGCCACCAACGCCGGGTCCACCTCTTCCGGCTCCGCTGAGATCGCACCTTCCAACTTGCCCGCGGTCGCCGCCAGCAGCGAGTTGAGCCAGCCGCGCAACTGGTCGGGTGGCTGCACGCCTTCGAAGCTGCTCAGCGGCTGACCGGCGGCCAACGCCACCACTGTAGGGATTTTCTGCACGCCGAATATTTGCGCCACCCTGGGCGCCGTTTCCACGTCGACGGTGGTCAACGACCACTTTCCGTTGTCGGCTGCGGCCAGGTCGGACAGCGTTTCGGCCAGCTCGCGGCACACATCGCTGCGCGGCGACCACAGCAGCACGACGACGGGTACCTGATTGGAGCGCAGTAGCACCTCGTCTTCGAAGTTGGCCTCGGTGATCGTGGTGCCGAGGTCTTCGCTCGGCGCGGCTCCGCTCGCGTCGGCGCCGCCCCCGGGACTCTGCTGAGCGCGCTGTTTGAGGCCGGACAGGTCGACGGCACCGGCCATGGCGGGGCCGATCGGAGGTCGCGGACGCGTCACGCCGTCAAGTCTGTCACGCCGCTTTGCCGACCGGCACACTCGGCTTGCCGCGGTGCACCGCCGCCCTGGCGGTCCCGAAGAAGTGGTCGTCGCCGCCGGGTATGACGAAGATCACATTGTCGCGCGAAGTGGGTCGCGCGCCACAACCAGCAAACCTTGCTAGGCGGACCGGAGAATCAGCGCGTCGCCCTGGCCGCCCGCGCCACACAGCGCAGCAACCCCGTAACCAGAACCGCGGCGGGACAACTCGAGAGCCACGTGCAAGGCGATGCGCGCACCCGACATCCCGATCGGATGGCCCACCGCGATGGCGCCGCCATTGACGTTCACCAGGTCCGGGTCGAGCCCGAGCTCCTTCGTCGAGGCCAGAGCAACCGCCGCGAAGGCCTCGTTGATCTCCACCACATCGAGCCGGTCGACTGTGATGCCTTCCCGGGCGATGGCCTTCTTCACCGCATTGGCCGGTTGCGACTGCAGCGTCGAATCGGGGCCGGCCACCACGCCGTGGGCTCCGATTTCGGCCAGCCAGGACAGTCCGAGCCGCTGCGCCTTCTCCTTGTTCATCACCACGACCGCCGCGGCGCCATCGGAGATCTGCGACGACGAGCCCGCGGTGATGGTGCCGTCCTTCCGGAACGCCGGCTTGAGGCCGGCCAGTGACTCGACTGTGGTGTTGACGCGAATGCCCTCGTCCTCGCTGAATTGCAGCGGATCACCTTTGCGCTGCGGGATGTTCACCGGCACCACTTCGTCGGCGAAGACGCCGTCCTTCCACGCCGCGGCGGCCTTCTGATGGGAACGAGCAGCGAACTCGTCCTGCTCCAAGCGGGTGAACTGGTCGACCGCGTTGCGCTGCTCGGTCAGCGCGCCCATGGGCTGGTCGGTGAACACGTCGTGCAGGCCGTCGTATGCCATGTGGTCCACCACGGTCACGTCGCCGTACTTGTAACCGGCGCGGCTGTTGATCAGCAGGTGCGGAGCCCTGGTCATGGACTCCTGGCCGCCGGCCACCACCACGTCGAACTCGCCGGCGCGAATGAGCTGGTCAGCCAGCGCAATGGAGTCGAGCCCCGACAGGCACATCTTGTTGATGGTCAGCGCCGGCACATCCCAGCCGATGCCGGCCGCCACCGCCGCCTGGCGGGCCGGCATCTGACCGGCACCCGCCGTCAACACTTGGCCCATGATGACGTACTGGACCTGCTCTGGAGCGACCTTGGCCTTATCCAGCGCGGCTTTGATCGCGACGGCCCCGAGATCACTGGCCGAGAAGTCCTTCAGCGAACCCATGAGCTTGCCGATGGGAGTGCGGGCTCCAGCAACGATCACCGACGTCGTCATCAATACCTCCAGCGCGGGCTCAAGCGGCCGATTCCGCCGATCGGAGAGGCGCAATCTTGCCTATCAGGTTACCGTGACGTTATGACCACCGATCATGTTGACGTCCGTCGGACACTCGCCACCGCACTGGTCACGGCGGTCGACCACGTCGGACTGGCGGTGGCGGACCTGGATGCCGCGGTCGCGTGGTACCACGACCACCTCGGCATGATCCTGGTGCACGAGGAAATCAACGAAGACCAAGGCATTCGCGAGGCGATGCTGTCAGTGCGGGGTGCGCCGGTCGGCGGTGCCCAGTTGCAGCTGATGGCCCCGCTGGACGAGTCCTCGGTGATCGCCAAATTTCTGGACAAGCGCGGGCCCGGCATACAGCAGCTGGCCTACCGGGTCAGCGATCTGGAGGCCCTGGCCGAGCGATTGCGCGACCAAGGCGTTCGGCTGCTCTACGACGCTCCGCGCCGCGGTACCGCGAATTCACGGATCAACTTCATCCATCCCAAAGACGCCGGCGGGGTGTTGATCGAGCTCGTCGAGCCGGCCGCCGACTAGCCAGTTCAAGACCACTTTCGGGTCGGACCACGCGTCGCACGACTGGTCCAGCAAGCGGTGTGCCAGTGTCGGCGATCGTCGACGCCGGCTTGCGGCGAATCCGCCGGCCACACTACCAAGTGCGCTGTGCCCGAACGGATTTCATGGTCGCAACCGGGGCAGCGGTAGATCTTCACCGCTCGGGCGCCAGGAACGGGTCGCACTTCGTATTCGTACCCGTCGGGACCGGTCTCGAGCCGCCGAGGGATCGGCGACGGCCGAAGCGACTGCCGACGCCCCTGGGTTCGGCGATGCGCCACTCGGCCAGTGTAGATCCAGCCCGTCAGAACAACCGGTAGTCGTCGCTGTCCATACCACGCATCCGTTCGTAATCAAGCGTCAGGCAACGGATTCCGCGATCGGAGGCCAAAGTGCGTGCCTGCGGCTTGATCTGCTGGGCGGCGAACACGCCGCTCACCGGCGCCAGCAGACTGTCCCGATTGAGCAACTCAAGATACCGGGTCAGCTGCTCGACTCCATCGATCTCGCCGCGGCGCTTGATCTCGACGGCAACCGAGCGGCCCCGCTCGTCGCGGCACAACAGATCAACCGGACCGATCGCGGTCATGTACTCGCGGCGCACGAGCGTGTACCCGGCGCCGAGCAGTTCGACGTGCTCGGCCAGCAACGCCTGCAGGTGTGCCTCCACACCGTCCTTCACCAGTCCCGGGTCGATGCCCAGGTCGTGGCTGGAATCGTGCTCGATTCCCTCGACGGTGATGCGCAGCTGTTCACCGGCCTTGTTCTCCACCACCCACACCGGCGCCGGCCCGTCGAGTTCTTCGATGATCCGGCACGGCGGGCTCATCCAGTTCAACGGCTTGTATGCCCGGTCGTCGGCGTGCACGCTGACCGAGCCGTCCGCCTTGAACAGCAGCAGCCGGCGCGCGGACGGCAGATGCGCGGTCAGCCGGCCGAGGTAGTCGACGGTGCATTGAGCGATGACGAGACGCACGCGACTCACCTTAAGGTTTTACGACCCGACGAATTAAGCTGACGACACGATGATGGCCAAGCGAACGGTGGCCCAACGCCTCGGGCGGGTGCTAGAGCGACTGACGCGGCAGAGCGGCCGGTTGTCAGGAACGCCCGCGTACGGCTCCTGGCTGCTGGGTCGAGTATCGGAAAGCCAGGCTCGACGACGGGTCCGAATTCAGGTCGTGCTGACCATCTTCCTCGTGGCCGCAAATGCGGTCGGGCTTGGCGTCTTGGTGCTCCTGGAGACGGTCGCGTTTCCCGTCCCGAACATCTTCGGCAAGGCCGTGCTGTGGATCACCGCCGGGGTAGCACCGGCATATATGTTGGTCGCTCTGGCGATCGGCACCTACTGGATCACCCGGCGAACAGTCTCTGTGCTGCGGTGGGCGCTCGAGGAGCGGGAGCCCACCCCGGCCGACGAGCGCAACACCTTCCTGGCCCCGGCGCATGTCGCCGCCGCGCATCTGCTGCTGTGGGGGCTGGGTGCGGTGCTCTTTGCCATTCTGTACGGCTTTACGTTTGCGATGTTCATCCCGAAGGTGCTGTTCTGCGTCAGCTTCTGCGGAGTTCTGGTGGCCACCACCTGCTATCTGTTTACCGAGTTCTCGTTGCGTCCGGTTGCCGCCCAAGCGCTCGAGGCGGGCCCACCGCCGCGGCGATTGGCACCGGGGATCATGGGCCGAACCATGATGGTGTGGATGCTCGGGTCTGGTCTGCCCGTTGTCGGCATCGCGCTGTCCGCCGTTTTCGCGTTGACGCTGCGAAATCTGACCGAGACTCAGTTCGGCGTCGCGGTGCTGATTATGTCGTCGGTGACGCTGTTCTTCGGGTTCATGCTGATGTGGTTGCTGGCGTGGGTGATCGCCACACCGGTGCGCATGGTGCACTCGGCGATGAAACGCGTGGAGCAGGGCAATCTCCGCGGCGACCTGGTGGTGTTCGACGGAACCGAACTCGGGGAGCTGCAGAGCGGCTTCAACAAAATGGTCAACGGGCTGCGTGATCGCGAACGCGTCCGCGACTTGTTCGGCAGGCATGTGGGCCGGGAAGTCGCCGCTGCGGCCGAACGCGAACGGCCGAAGCTCGGCGGCGAACAGCGCCACGTGGCCGTGGTGTTCGTCGACATCATCTCTTCGACGCACATGGTGACCAGGCAGCCGGCCGACGAGATCGTAGATTTGCTCAATCGATTCTTCGCAGTGATCGTCGAGGAAGTCGATCGTCACTGCGGACTGGTCAACAAATTCGAAGGCGATGCGACCCTGGCCGTCTTCGGCGCCCCCAATCATCTCGACCGCCCCGAAGATCAGGCGCTGGGCGCCGCCCGTGCCATCGCCGAGCGGCTGGAGAACGAGGTCTCGGAGTGCCCGGCCGGCATCGGTGTGGCCGCCGGCGAAGTCGTCGCCGGAAATGTCGGCGCCAAAGAGCGCTTCGAGTACACCGTGATCGGGGAGCCGGTCAACGAAGCCGCCCGACTCAGTGAACTGGCCAAGGAAAAGCCACGGCGTTTACTGGCGTCCTCAGGCACCGTGGAGGCTGCGAGCGACGACGAGCGCTCCCATTGGTCTATCGGCGACACGGTCACCCTCCGTGGCCACGACGAGCCGACCCGGCTCGCCACACTGTCTTGAACTCCGCGGAGCCGACCGGCCACAACGATGTCGCATTCCCGCCAGTGATGTCGGTGGGCACGTGTAATGGTCGAAGGATGCATGACGACTTCGACCGCTGCTACCGGGCCGTGCAGTCCAAGGACGCCCGGTTCGACGGCTGGTTCGTCTCTGCGGTTCTGACCACCGGGATCTACTGCCGGCCGAGTTGCCCGGTGCGGCCACCGTTCGCCCGCAATGTGCGGTTCTATCCGACGGCCGCGGCGGCGCTGCGGGACGGGTTTCGTGCGTGTAAGCGGTGCCGGCCGGACGCTTCACCCGGATCGCCGGAGTGGAATGTGCGCGGTGACGTGGTCGCCCGGGCCATGCGCCTGATCGCCGACGGGACGGTGGATCGGGACGGAGTCGGCGGTCTGGCGCAACGCCTTGGCTACACCACCCGACAGCTGCAGCGGATGCTGCACGCCGAGGTCGGTGCGGGCCCGTTGGCGTTGGCCCGTGCGCAGCGTGCGCAAACCGCCCGAGTGCTGATCGAGACGACGGACTTACCGTTCAGCGACGTCGCATTCGCCGCCGGGTTCGCCAGTATCCGCCAGTTCAACGACACCGTGCGCACGGTGAGCGACTGCACACCGACGATGTTGCGCAAGCGCTCTCGCAACCGCTTCGGCCGCGGCGTCGCATCCCCGGGCACCGTGTCGTTGCGGCTGCCGGTGCGCACACCCTTCGCCTACGAGGGCGTCTTCGGCCACCTTGCGGCCACGGCGGTGGCCGGCTGCGAGGAAGTTCGTGACGGTGCCTACCGGCGGACCCTGAGACTGCCGTTCGGCAACGGCATCGTCAGTTTGCAGCCGGCGCGCGACCACGTCCGTTGCGTGCTCACTCTCGAGGACTTTCGGGATCTCACCAGCGCCATCACCCGGTGCCGGCGTCTGCTTGACCTTGATGCCGACCCTCAAGCGGTGATGGAGGTGCTGGCACGCGACGCGTTCCTCGCCCCGGTAGTCGCCAGGGCGCCCGGACAACGCATTCCCGGCACCGTCGACGTGACGGAACTGGCCGTGCGGGTCGTGCTGGGCCAACAGGTGTCGACCAAAGCGGCGCAAACCCATGCGCGCAGACTCGTCACGGCGTATGGGCGGCCCTTGCAGGACTCCCAAGGCGGGCTGACGCACACCTTTCCGTCTGTCGACGAGCTCGCCGAGTTCGACCCGACCGATCTGGCAGTCCCCGGAGCCCGTCGGCGTAGCCTCGCCGCGCTGATCGACAGCCTCGCCGACGGCAGCATCAGCCTCGACATCGGGTGCGACTGGGACCGCGCGCGCCAGCAACTGCTGGCCCTGCCCGGCATCGGACCGTGGACCGCGGAACTGATCGCGATGCGCGGGCTCGGTGACCCGGATGCGTTTCCGGCCACCGACCTGGGTGTCCGCGTGGCGGCTGAGCAGGTCGGTCTTCCGCCGGGCCAACGTGCGCTCGTCGCGCACAGCGAGACGTGGCGGCCTTGGCGCTCGTACGCCACGCAGCATCTGTGGACCGTGCTTGACCACCCGGTCAACCACTGGGCAACTCAGGAGATCGCATGACCCGGTATCGCATCATCGACAGCCCGATCGGGCCGCTGACCCTGGCGGGTCGCGGAGCCGTCTTGACCAATCTGCGCATGGTGGATCAGACCCACGAGCCTAATCGGGAGGGATGGGTGCGCGACGACACTATGTTTCCGGGCGTCGTCGACCAGCTGAGCGCCTACTTCGCTGGCGAAAGAATCGAATTCGAGCTCGAATTCGAGCTCGGCGGTTCGGACTTT
Organism: uncultured Actinomycetota bacterium; assembly: GCA_963767765.1. Classification (GTDB taxonomy): domain Bacteria; phylum Actinomycetota; class Actinomycetes; order Mycobacteriales; family Mycobacteriaceae; genus Mycobacterium. Next base: position 247,912 of record CAVYEX010000006.1, read on the forward strand.
CAACGCCGAGTGTGGAACGCGCTTCTCACCATTCCGTATGGCGAAACGCGTTCTTATGGCGAGCTCGCGAAAGAGATCGGTGCTATCGGCGCCGCCCGTGCGGTCGGCTTGGCGAATGGACGAAATCCTATCGCGATCATCGTGCCGTGCCACCGCGTAATCGGGGCCGGCGGTGGCCTCACTGGTTATGGCGGCGGGCTCGACAAAAAGCAGACATTGCTGCAATTGGAGCGACAGCGATTGGCTTTGACGTTATTCGATTGAGCGCAAAAAGCACCCCCCGTTTGTTGGGGGGTGTTTTTGTGGGTGTTCGGCGGTGTCCTACTTTTCCACCCGGGTGGGTAGTATCATCGGCGCTGGCAGGCTTAGCTTCCGGGTTCGGGATGGGTCCGGGCGTTTCCCTGTCGCTGTGGCCGCCGTAACTTTATTTTGTGTTTTGTTGTGGTTGGTTTGGTGGGGGGTGTGGGTTGGTGTGGTGTGGTTGCGTGGTTGTGTGGGTAAGTTTTCGGCCGGTTAGTGCCAGTTGCCTGCGCCCCTTGCGGGGTTTTTAGGTCTGGTCTATTGATCCCGTGGTCTGCGGGGGGCCTTATCCCACTTGTATGGGTGAGAAGCCTGGTCTTGGAGAAGGTTTCCCGCTTAGATGCTTTCAGCGGTTATCCTGGCCGAACGTGGCTATCCAGCGGTGCCCCTGGTGGGACAACTGGTGGACCAGAGGTTCGTCCGTCCCGGTCCTCTCGTACTAGGGACAGGTTTCCTCAAGCTTCTGACGCGCGCGGCGGATAGAGACCGAACTGTCTCACGACGTTCTAAACCCAGCTCGCGTGCCGCTTTAATGGGCGAACAGCCCAACCCTTGGGACCTGCTCCAGCCCCAGGATGCGACGAGCCGACATCGAGGTGCCAAACCATCCCGTCGATATGGACTCTTGGGGAAGATCAGCCTGTTATCCCCGGGGTACCTTTTATCCGTTGAGCGACACCCCTTCCACTCAGAAGGTGCCGGATCACTAGTCCCGACTTTCGTCCCTGCTTGACGTGTCAGTCTTGCAGTCAAGCTCCCTTGTGCACTTGCACTCAACACCTGATTGCCGTCCAGGTTGAGGGAACCTTTGGGCGCCTCCGTTACATTTTAGGAGGCAACCGCCCCAGTTAAACTACCCGCCAGGCACTGTTCCTGAACCCGGTTCAGGGTTCGAGGTTAGAGGTCCAATACGGTCAGAGTGGTATTTCAACAACGACTCCGCAATTACTGGCGTAATTGTTTCACAGTCTCCCACCTATCCTACACAGGCCGCACCGAACATCAATACCAAGTTGTAGTGAAGGTCCCGGGGTCTTTTCGTCCTGCCGCGCGTAACGAGCATCTTTACTCGTAGTGCAATTTCGCCGAGTCTATGGTTGAGACAGTTGAGAAGTCGTTACGCCATTCGTGCAGGTCGGAACTTACCCGACAAGGAATTTCGCTACCTTAGGATGGTTATAGTTACCACCGCCGTTTACTGGGGCTTAAATTCTCCGCTTCACCCCGTAAAGGGGTTGACGGGTCCTCTTAACCTTCCAGCACCGGGCAGGCGTCAGTCCGTATACCTCGTCTTGCGACTTCGCACGGACCTGTGTTTTTAGTAAACAGTCGCTTCTCACTGGTTTCTGCGACCCCCTCCCGCTGCCCCCAGCATGTGGGTTGACGGTGTGGAGGTCCCCCTTCTCCCGAAGTTACGGGGGCATTTTGCCGAGTTCCTTAACCATAGTTATCTCGTACGCCTTGGTATTCTCTACCTGACCACCTGTGTCGGTTTGGGGTACGGGCCGTGCGTGAACTCACTAGAGGCTTTTCTTGGCAGCATAGGATCACCGAATTCACCTCAACCGGCTATGCATCACCTCTCAGGATTTAGTGAACGACGGATTTGCCTATCGTTCTCCCTACCGGCTTGCCCCAGCACATCCACTCGCTGGTACGGCTACCTTCCTGCGTCACCCCATCGCTTGACTACTACCAGCGAAGATCCCACGCAGCCCCCGACCGTCGTCACCTCGAAAGGATCGGATCGGTCGAGCTTTTGGGTGGTTAGTACCGCTGATTCATCACGGACGCGCACACACGGGTACGGGAATATCAACCCGTTGTCCATCGACTACGCCTGTCGGCCTCGCCTTAGGTCCCGACTCACCCTGGGCGGACTGGCCTGGCCCAGGAACCCTTGGTCTTTCGGCGGGCAAGGTTCTCACTTGCCTTATCGCTACTCATGCCTGCATTCTCACTCCCCACACCTCCACCACACGATCACTCGGTGGCTTCGCCGGTGAGGGGACGCTCCCCTACCCAACAAGAAAATTCTTGTTGCCGCGGCTTCGGCGGTGTACTTGAGCCCCGCTACATTATCGGCGCACAATCACTTGACCAGTGAGCTATTACGCACTCTTTCAAGGATGGCTGCTTCTAAGCCAACCTCCTGGTTGTCTGTGCGACTGCACATCCTTTCCCACTTAGCACACGCTTAGGGGCCTTAGCCGGCGATCTGGGCTGTTTCCCTTTCGACGTACGAAGCTTATCCCCCGCCGTCTCACTGCCACACTTACCACTTACCGGCATTCGGAGTTTGGCTGACGTCAGTAACCTAGTAGGGCCCATCGGCCATCCAGTAGCTCTACCTCCAGCAAGAAACATGTAACGCTGCACCTAAATGCATTTCGGGGAGAACCAGCTATCACGGAGTTTGATTGGCCTTTCACCCCTACCCACAACTCATCCCCTCAGTCTTCAACCTAAGTGGGTTCGGGCCTTCACACGGTCTTACCCGCGCTTCACCCTGGCCATGGGTAGATCACTCCGCTTCGGGTCCACAACACACCACTACACCCCCAAAAAAGGGGGATACGCCCTATTCAGACTCGCTTTCGCTGCGGCTACCCCACCCGGGTTAACCTCGCGACATGTCAGTGACTCGCAGGCTCATTCTTCAAAAGGCACGCCAGCACCCCACCCCACAAAGGGGGAAGGCTTTGACGGCTTGTAGGCACACGGTTTCAGGTACTCTTTCACTCCCCTCCCGGGGTACTTTTCACCATTCCCTCACGGTACTGATCCGCTATCGGTCATCAGGAAGTATTCAGGCTTACCGGGTGGTCCCGGCAGATTCACAGCAGATTCCACGAGCCCGCTGCTACTCGGGGACATGCCACAACAGACACCATGTTTTCACCTACCGGGCTCTCACCGTCTACGGCAGACCATCCCAGGCCACTTCGACTAACCACAATGCTTTCTCACTGCTGTTTTGGCCGGCGGTACCAAAAAACGACAAACCCCACAACACCGCACACACAACCCCCGCCGGGTATCACATGCGCACGGTTTAGCCATCCTCCGCGTTCGCTCGCCACTACTAACGGAATCACACTTGTTTTCTTCTCCTACGGGTACTGAGATGTTTCACTTCCCCGCGTTCCCCCCCAACGCCTATACATTCAGCGTCGGGTGACACGACATCACTCGTGCCGGGTTACCCCATTCGGACATCCTCGGATCCACGCTCGGTTGACAACTCCCCGAGGCATATCGCAGCCTCCCACGTCCTTCATCGGCCCCTGATGCCAAGGCATCCACCATGCGCCCTAACACACTTACACACACAAAAAAACCAAAGAAAACAACTCGACAAAACAACAAACACTGCTGCTTTGCTTAGATGCTCGCAACCACTATCCACTTACCAAACACCACACCCCACCACCAAGCGAGGCGACAACACCAGGTGCTGCCTCAAAACCCAACAGTGTGCCGGCGATTTCGCGGCCTCGCCGCAAGCGAAACCAATGTTGTTGTCGCACCCGGCCAGACGCCACTACAACGCCTGACCCCTACACGGCTCACACCCCACCAATTGGAGTGTTTTTCGTGGTGCTCCTTAGAAAGGAGGTGATCCAGCCGCACCTTCCGGTACGGCTACCTTGTTACGACTTCGTCCCAATCGCCGATCCCACCTTCGACAGCTCCCCCCACAAGGGTTAGGCCACTGGCTTCGGGTGTTACCGACTTTCATGACGTGACGGGCGGTGTGTACAAGGCCCGGGAACGTATTCACCGCAGCGTTGCTGATCTGCGATTACTAGCGACTCCGACTTCACGAGGTCGAGTTGCAGACCCCGATCCGAACTGAGACCGGCTTTAAAGGATTCGCTTAACCTCACGGCATCGCAGCCCTTTGTACCGGCCATTGTAGCATGTGTGAAGCCCTGGACATAAGGGGCATGATGACTTGACGTCATCCCCACCTTCCTCCGAGTTGACCCCGGCAGTCTCTCACGAGTCCCCGCCATAACGCGCTGGCAACATGAGACAAGGGTTGCGCTCGTTGCGGGACTTAACCCAACATCTCACGACACGAGCTGACGACAGCCATGCACCACCTGCACACAGACCACAAGGGAACGCCTATCTCTAGACGCGTCCTGTGCATGTCAAACCCAGGTAAGGTTCTTCGCGTTGCATCGAATTAATCCACATGCTCCGCCGCTTGTGCGGGCCCCCGTCAATTCCTTTGAGTTTTAGCCTTGCGGCCGTACTCCCCAGGCGGGGTACTTAATGCGTTAGCTACGGCACGGATCCCAAGGAAGGAAACCCACACCTAGTACCCACCGTTTACGGCGTGGACTACCAGGGTATCTAATCCTGTTCGCTCCCCACGCTTTCGCTCCTCAGCGTCAGTTACTGCCCAGAGACCCGCCTTCGCCACCGGTGTTCCTCCTGATATCTGCGCATTCCACCGCTACACCAGGAATTCCAGTCTCCCCTGCAGTACTCCAGTCTGCCCGTATCGCCCGCACGCCCCCAGTTAAGCCAGGGAATTTCACGAACAACGCGACAAACCACCTACGAGCTCTTTACGCCCAGTAATTCCGGACAACGCTCGCACCCTACGTATTACCGCGGCTGCTGGCACGTAGTTGGCCGGTGCTTCTTCTCCACCTACCGTCACCACCCCAAAAAAGGGCAGCTTCGTCGATGGTGAAAGAGGTTTACAACCCGAAGGCCGTCATCCCCCACGCGGCGTCGCTGCATCAGGCTTGCGCCCATTGTGCAATATTCCCCACTGCTGCCTCCCGTAGGAGTCTGGGCCGTATCTCAGTCCCAGTGTGGCCGGACACCCTCTCAGGCCGGCTACCCGTCGTCGCCTTGGTAGGCCATCACCCCACCAACAAGCTGATAGGCCGCGGGCCCATCCCACACCGCAAAAGCTTTCCACCCCAAGACATGCATCAAGGGGTCCTATCCGGTATTAGACCCAGTTTCCCAAGCTTATCCCGAAGTGCAGGGCAGATCACCCACGTGTTACTCACCCGTTCGCCACTCGAGCACCCCCAAAGGGGCCTTTCCGTTCGACTTGCATGTGTTAAGCACGCCGCCAGCGTTCGTCCTGAGCCAGGATCAAACTCTCCAAACAAAAACCCCCACCACAACAACGGTGAGCAGAATTCAAATCAGAGAAACCTGACAAAACAAAACAACACCACACCCCAGACACAAAACATCCAAAGCATGGCAAAAAAACAACAACAAAAACAAAACCACCAAACACACTATTGAGTTCTCAAACAACACCCGGTTACAGGCAACCCTGCTACTATACTCTGCAGCTCAGAGACCGTCAACTTCGTTGCGAAGCGACGGGAACGCACTGCTGGGCGCTAGTCTACGCGCTCGATCTCGGCGCCCAGTGCGGCAAGGTTTTCCACAAACAACGGGTAGCCGCGGTCGATGTGGAAGACGTCGTGGACCTCGGTGTCACCGTCGGCCACCAGCCCCGCGAGGACCAGACCGGCGCCGGCACGGATGTCCGAAGACCACACCGGCGCGCTGGAAAGCTGCGGGATACCCCGAACAACCGCATGATGCCCGTCGGTGCGAGCGTCAGCACCCAGACGGATCATTTCTTCGACGAAACGGAACCGCGCCTCAAACACGTTCTCGGTGATCATCGACGTGCCGTCGGCGATAGAGGCCAGACCGATAGCCATCGGCTGTAGATCGGTCGGGAACCCCGGGAAAGGCAGGGTCGCGACGTTGACGGCCTTCGGTCGCTCGTACTGCGTCACGCGGAAGCTGCCGTCGGTTTGGGTGACAGTGGCGCCGGCGTCGTAGAGCTTGCGCAACACCACTTGCAGGTGCGATGGATCAACCCCGGTCACAGTGATGTCACCGCGGGTCATGGCGGCCGCGATGCCCCAGGTGGCCGCGACGATCCGGTCTCCGATCACGCGGTGCTCCGTGGGATACAGCCGCGGCACACCGGTGATCGTCATCGTCGGCGAACCCGCACCTTCGACGATGGCGCCCATCTGATTCAGCATCGTGCACAGATCGACGACGTCGGGCTCGCGTGCCGCATTGTGGATCGTGGTTACGCCCTCGGCCAGGACTGCGGCCATCAGAATGTTCTCGGTAGCCCCGACGGACGGAAACTCGAGCTGGATCTCGGCGCCGTGCAGCGTATTCGCGTGCGCGACAACGCAACCGTGCTCGATGTTGCAGTCGGCACCCAGTTGCCGCAGGCCCGCCTGGTGCATGTCCAACGGGCGCGACCCGATAGCGTCTCCGCCCGGTAACGCCACCTTGGCCCGCTTGCAGCGGCCGACCAGCGGTCCCAGCACGCAGACTGACGCCCGAAATTGGCGCACCGCGGCGAAGTCGGCGTCGTATTTCGGCTCGTCCGGCGAGGTGATCCGTACTGTCGCCCCCGATAGTTCGACATTGGCGCCCAGGCCGCGCAGCACCTCCGCCATCAACGGGACATCGAGAATATCGGGGCAATTGGTGATGGTGCTGGTTCCTTCGGCCAAGAGTGCCGCGGCCATCAGCTTCAGAACGCTGTTCTTGGCGCCCCCCACAGCAACTTCGCCCGATAACCGGTTGCCGCCGGTCACCACGAAACGCTCCGCCACCCGCGTTAGTTTAGTAAAGCGGGATCGCCCTGTCAGTGACCCAGGCCCGGTGCGGACGGTACATTTGATCAATGACAGTGCACTTGACCCGCATCTATACCCGCACCGGCGACGACGGAACGACCGGACTCAGCGACTTCTCCCGGGTCTCCAAGAACGATGCCCGGTTGCTGGCTTACGCCGACTGCGACGAGGCGAACGCCGCGACCGGTGTCGCGATCGCTCTGGGCGGACCCGATCAGCTAATCGGATCCGTGTTGCAACAGGTTCAGAATGACCTGTTCGACGCGGGCGCAGACCTGTCCACTCCCGTGGTGGAGAATCCCGAATTTCCGCCGCTGCGGATCACCCAGGCATACATCGACCGGGTCGAACGGTGGTGCGACGAGTTCAACGAAGGCTTGTCGCCGCTGACTTCGTTTGTCCTGCCCGGAGGTTCGCCGTTGTCGGCGTTGTTGCATGTCGTTCGGACCGTAGTGCGACGCGCTGAGCGGTCAGCCTGGGCCGCGGTCGAGGCATATCCGGGCCAGGTCAGCGACCTACCCGCCAAGTACCTGAATCGGCTGTCGGACTTGCTGTTCATCCTGTCGCGGACGGCAAATTCGGCTGGCGAAGTTCTCTGGCAGCCCGGCGGCGGGCGACAAGACCAGCCGACCACCTGAACGCTTGTCTTCACACACTGCGGCGGCGGGCACGCGGTGACGGACGCGACTCCAACCACGACAGGAACGCGGTCAAAGCGCCGCGGTCAAGCGCGATTTCGTATCCAGACCGGCGGTCGAGCGTCGTATCTCGCAGTTCGAGTACGACGATCTCGTCGGTCATGATGTCGAATTCGTCGCCGCGCGGCGTCCGGCGCGAGACGATCTCCACGCCCCGTCTGCTGAGCCGGCGATCCGGCCACCACCGCACACTGGAAAGCCGATAGAACACCGCTTCACCACCGCGATAACGGATCACACCGTGTCGCCATCCGTGCCCACCGGTAGCGGGGCTGTCACGCAAGATGGCCGCGGTGCCGCCCTGCCGCAGTTTCCACAGCCGATAGCTGAGTGCGAGGACGGCCAGGAACAGCACGCAGACCAACACGACCATGACCGACATGGGCGCGCTCATCGGCGGCGACCCGGCTAGTCGATTGCGCCCAAGGCGCGCAACCTAGCTCGCCCCTTCGCGGCAACATGGGGATCGCCGGATTGGGCGTCATGCCTGGCCGTTGACTCGTCGATCTCTGATGAGAATTCGGCTGACTCGGCAAGGATGGTGACCCCTTCTTCGGTCACCGAGAGAAATCCGCCGTGGGTCGCGATGCGCAGGTCGTCCTCGCCTTCGCGTTCGACGCGCACCATGGCATCCTGAACCAGCTCGGCGACCAGGGGAATATGGCGCGGCAGGATGCCGATTTCCCCAACGGTGGTGCGGGTGAAGATGAACGTCGATTTGCCCGACCACATCTCGCGATCAACGTCCACGATGCGGACGTCCATGTCTGCCACCTCACACCACCTTTCGCGCTCGGAGGGATTTGATGACCATCATGGCGCGTCAGTCGCCGTCTTTGGACTCGCCGTCGCCATCTTTGTCCTTTTTGGCGTCCGAGTCTTTGTCGTCGTCACTAGCGTCTTCGTCCGCATCCTTCGAGTCTGTATCGTCCTTGTCGTCGTCGTCCTTATTCGTCCTTGTCCTTGTCGTCCTTGTCCTTCTTGGACTTACCGTTCTTCTTGCCCTTGCTATCCAGCTTGACGCCGTGGTCTTCGGCTTTTTTGGCCAAGTCATCCAAGCCGCCGATCAAGAAGAATGCCTGCTCGGGCACATGGTCGAAGTCGCCCTTAGCCAGTCGGTCAAAGGCCTCGACGGTTTCCTTGAGCGGCACCGTCGAACCGGGCCGACCGGTGAACTGTTCGGCGGCCATCATGTTCTGCGACAGGAACCGCTCGATGCGCCGGGCGCGCTGCACCTGCTGCCTGTCCTCTTCGGACAGCTCGTCGATACCCAGAATCGCGATGATGTCCTGAAGGTCCTTGTAACGTTGCAGAATTCGGATGACTTCCTGCGCCACGCGGTAGTGCTCGTCGCCCACCACCTCGGCGGCGAGGATGGTCGAGCTGGAGGCCAGCGGGTCGACCGCCGGGAAGATGCCCTTGGAGAAGACGTCACGGCTGAGCTCGGTGGTGGCATCCAGGTGCGCGAAGGTAGTTGCCGGGGCCGGGTCGGTGTAGTCGTCTGCCGGCACGTAAACCGCCTGCATCGAGGTGATGGAGCGGCCTCGGGTCGAGGTGATGCGTTCCTGCAGCTCGCCCATCTCGTCAGCCAATGTGGGCTGATATCCCACCGCCGACGGCATCCGGCCGAGCAGCGTCGACACTTCTGAGCCGGCCTGGGTGAACCGGAAGATGTTGTCGATGAACAGCAGCACGTCCTGCTCCGCCTCGTCGCGGAACCACTCGGCCATGGTCAGTGCCGACAGCCCGACTCGCATACGAGTACCGGGCGGCTCATCCATCTGGCCGAACACCAGCGCGGTGTCCTTGAGGACATCGGCTTCTTGCAACTCGACCCACAGGTCGTTGCCTTCGCGAGTGCGCTCGCCCACGCCGGCGAACACCGAGGTGCCACCGAAGTTTCGCGCGATGCGGTTGATCATTTCCTGGATGAGCACCGTCTTGCCCACCCCGGCGCCACCGAACAGCGCGATCTTGCCGCCACGCACATAAGGTGTCAGCAAGTCGATCACCTTCAGCCCGGTCTCCAGCATCTCGGTACGCGGCTCGAGTTCCTCGAAGGTTGGCGGCTTGCGGTGAATCGGCCAACGGTCGAAGTCCTTCCCGTAGTCGCCTTCGTCGAGGCAGTCGCCGATGGCGTTGAATACGTGGCCCTTGACGCCTTCACCGACCGGAACCGAGATCGACTCGCCGGTGTCGATCACCTCGACTCCGCGCACCAATCCATCGGTGGGCTGCATCGCAATCGCACGCACCAGGTTGTCGCCCAGGTGCTGCGCGACCTCCAGCGTCAAGGTCTTCGCCAGCGCCTCGTACGTCACCTTTGTTTGCAGCGCGTTCCAGAGCTCCGGTATCGCGCCGCGGGGGAATTCGACGTCGACTACCGGCCCCGTTACGCGTACCACGCGACCGTGGTGATCTTCGCCCTTGCCGTTGCTCTTGCCGTTGGTGTCCTTGCTTTTGGTGTCTCCGGAGCTCTTGGAGTCTCCGGAGCTTTTGGAGTCTCCGGAGCTCTTGGAGTCTCCGGAGCTTTTGGAGTCTTCGGAGCTCTTGGAGTCTTCGGAGCTCTTGGAGTCTTCGGTGTCTTCGGACTTCTTCGTAGTAGCAGCCATATCTTTCGCTTCCTTACCCGGCGTTATGAGTTAGCTTCAGCGAGCGCGTTTGCGCCACCGACGATTTCGCTGATTTCCTGAGTGATCTCGGATTGCCGCATGCGGTTCGCCTCCAGGGTGAGATCCTTGATGAGATCTTCGGCATTGTCGGTGGCCGACTTCATCGCCCGCTGGCGTGACGCCAACTCTGAGGCCGCCGACTCGAGCAGTGCGACATAGATGCGCGTCCCCAGATAGCGCGGCAGCAGCGAATCGAACAGGGTTGTGGCATCAGGCTCAAACGTGTACAAAGTCCGCAGCTCATCGTCATCCCCGACATACTCGATCTCCATCGGGGCCATCCGGCGCGCCGCGGGCGACTGCGACATCATTGACTTAAATTCGGTGTAGACGATGTGTAACTCGTCGAGCGCAATCGCGTCATCAGATCCTCGGTCCTCGTCATCGTCGTCGACACCGGCAAGGAACGCATCCACCAGCGTCTTGGCGACCTCCGAAGCGTTCTCGAATTGCGGTTGCTCCGAAAAACCGGTCCAGGACTCGGCAACGTCCCAATTGCGAAAAGAGTAGTGGCTCTCCGCTTTACTGCCGATGGTATACAGCACCGGAGTCTTGCCCTCTTTCCGGAGTAGCGAGAAAAGTTCTTCGCTACGGCGGAAGATGCTCGAGTTGTAGGCCCCGCACAGACCGCGGTCAGACGACACCACCAACACACCTGCCCGCTTCGGCTTGGGACGCTCGACGAGCAGTGGATGATCTAACGCGGCCTCGTTGCCCAGCGTTGTCAGCATTTCGGTGATCGCCTCAGCAAACGGCCGCGCGGCCTTGAGCCGGGACTGCGCCTTACCGATACGCGACGTTGCGATCATTTCTTGAGCTTTGGTGATCTTCTTGATCGACGCCGCGGAACGAATCCGTCCACGGACTTGGCGGAGTGTGGCAGCCATCGTCTATTACTTCTTCTTCTCTTTCTTCGGCGCGGGCTTGTGCACCTGCACGGATTCCTTCCCGAGCTTGTCTTCGTCGAGCGCTTCGACGTGCTCGTCGGGCACCACGGAGCTGCCGTCGGAGGCCGCGAAGCCCTTCTTGAATTGGTTGACCACGTCGGTGAGCTTCTCGTCCATCTCGTCGCCGAACTCGCCGGATTCTTTAATCTGCTTGAGGATCCCTTCCTCAGAAGCCCGCACGTGGTCGAGGAATTCGGACTCGAACCGGCCGATGTCGTCGACCGGCACCGAATCAAGGTGGCCCTGGCTACCCAGAAAGATCGAGACGACCTGCTCCTCGACCGGCATCGGCTGGTTCTGGGGCTGCTTGAGTATCTCGACGAGCCGCTCGCCGCGGTTCAGCTGCTTGCGCGTGCCCTCGTCCAGATCGGAGGCGAACGAGGCGAACGACTCCAATTCCCGGTACTGGGACAAGTCCAGACGAAGCGACCCGGCCACTTCCTTCATCGCCTTGATCTGGGCGTTGCCGCCGACCCGCGACACCGACATCCCGACGTTGATCGCTGGACGCACACCCTGGTTGAACAGGTCGGTCTCCAGGAAGCACTGTCCATCGGTGATCGAGATGACGTTCGTGGGAATGTAGGCCGAGATGTCGTTGGCCTTAGTCTCAACCAGCGGTAGGGCGGTCATGGAGCCGCCCCCCAACTCATCGGAGAGCTTGGCGCAGCGTTCGAGCAACCGCGAGTGCGTGTAGAACACGTCGCCCGGGTACGCTTCCCGGCCCGGCGGACGGCGCAGCAGTAGCGACATCGCGCGGTAGGCATCGGCGTGCTTACTCAGATCGTCGAAGACGATCAGCACGTCTTTACCCTGATACATCCAGTGCTGGCCGATCGCCGAACCGGTATAGGGCGCCAGCCATTTGAATCCGGCCGACTCCGCTGCCGGCGCAGCCACGATCGTCGTGTACTCCATCGCACCGCCCTCTTCGAGGTCGTGGTGCACACCGGCGATCGTGGTGCCCTTCTGGCCGATGGCCACGTAGATGCACAGAACCTGTCGGTCTTCGTCGCCACTTTCCCAGTTCTGCCGCTGATTGAGGATGGTGTCCACGGCAATCGAGGTTTTGCCGGTCTTGCGGTCGCCGATGATCAACTGGCGCTGACCCCGGCCGATCGGGGTTTGCGAGTCGATGGCCTTAATACCTGTCTGCAGCGGTTGTTTCACGGCCGCCCGCTGCACCACCGACGGTGCCTGCAGTTCCAACGCTCTGCGCTCGTCGGATTCGATGTCACCTCGGCCGTCGATCGGCTGGCCGAGCGGATTGACCACTCGGCCCAGATAGCCGTCGCCGACCGGAACCGAGAGCACCTCGCCGGTGCGCTTGACCTCTTGTCCTTCTTCGAGTTTCTCGTAATCACCAAGGATTACCGCGCCGATGCTGTGCTCGTCGAGGTTGAGAGCGACGCCAAGGACGCCGCCGGGAAACTCGATAAGCTCTTGGGCCATCACCGACGGCAGACCCTCGATGTGTGCAATACCGTCGCCGGTGTCGATGACGGTGCCGACCTCTTCGCGGGACGAGTCGGAACTGAAGGAGCTGACATACTCTTCGATCGCGCCTTGAATGTCGTCTGCGGAAATCGTCAATTCGGCCATAAGTTCGTCTTCCTGTTGTTTGGGTGTCTGTTAATTGCCTCAGTCGGGCAGGTGGCTTTGTGCGGAGGCAAGACGGGACGACAGCGTGCCGTCGATCACCTCTTCACCGACAACAATGCGCAGCCCGCCCAGTAGTTTCGGGTCGACCTGCAGCTGCGCCTTGACCTGATGACCGTAAATGCGGCTGAGCACTTCGGTCAGACGTGTGTGCTGCTCGTCGCTGAGATCGGCTGCCGCGCTGACGTGTGCCACCACTTCGCCACGGCGCGCCACCGCCACCTCGGCAAGGTCGCGGACCGCCTCGTCGGCCGGCTCGTCCCGCAATAGCTCGATGGTTTGGGACAGCAACGTCACCACGACGGGATTAACCGTTCCAGTTGCCGTTTCGAGCACGTCGCGCAGCAGCTCGACGCGACCGTCGGCCGGGGCGGCTTGGTTACCCAGCAGAAGCGCCAGGCGGGGCTGCGACTCGAGGACGCGGCTTAACCGGAAAAGCTGGTCTTCCACCTCGTCGCCTTTGCCGGCCTTCTCGGCCCGCAGGAGCAAGGCCTGCCGGGCCACGTGTTGAACGGCGTCGACCAAATCGGTGTTTGCTGACCAGCGTTCGCTCACCGCCGCGCGAAGAACTTCGAGCGTGGTGTCTTCAACTTGGCCGGATGTCAGCCGCTCGACCAGCCGGATCTTGGGCCCGGGGTCGGCGGAGGGCTGGCTGAGGTAACGGGTCACCACAGTCTCGCGGTCCAGCAGTTGTGCGATGGATGCCAGTTGATCGGCCAGCGTAGACAAGGCGTCTTCGTCGGAGTTCTTGACGATGCCGTCGAACTTGTCCAGCAGATTGCTCACGGCTTCCCGGCTACCCGAGCGCATTTTGCTCAGCACCGGATACTGAACTTTGGCCTCAGACGGCGCCATGGCATCGAGTTCGTCCAGAAAGCGTTCGACCGTCGCCGACTGCTTCTCCGGGTCATCGACGTGCTCGCGCACCAATTCACCTGCGCGGCGCACAGATTCGTAGCCGAGGTCTTGGCGAAGCTGCCGGATAAGCTGCCCACGCAGCAACTCCACCTGGCGCGCACCCTGCTCTTTGACACGCTCAACTTCGGTGTCAGCCTGCTCTCGCAACTGCTCGCTGATGCGTTCGGCGTCGGCGCGGGCCTCGTCCGTTATCCGCCGCGCTTCTGCTTTGACGTCCTCAAGAGCCTTTTTGTGCGCCTGGCTCGACACCGCCAGACGATCGGCCGCTTCGGCTGACTCGTCCAACTCCCGCTGAACCGCCTCCTGCCGATCGGCCATCAACCTGCGCAGCGGCGGCACGGCGTAGCGCCAGAACACCACCACGATGAGCGCGAACCCGCCGAGCTGTCCGATGAATGTCGACATCTGGTCCTGACCGCCCTAACTTCTCGCGCCTGACGCCTCAGACGAGCTGGAGATGTCGACGCCGAGGATTCGGCCGGCCAGCGTCGCCGACATGTTCTCGACATGCGCCCGCAGTTCTTCGGCTACCGAGTCACCTTCGCGCTTCAGCTGCTCTTGGGCGTCTTGCAATGTCGACTGCACTTCTTCTTCGGCGCGGCCACGCATGTCCTCGAGGACCTTTCGCCCCTCCGTCCGGGTGTCGTCGCGGATGCCCGACGCTTCGAGCCGGGCGTCGGACATGGCTTGCTGGTAATCCTCCTGGGCCGCCGCCAACTGCTCCTCTGACCTTTTGTTGTCCGCCTGCGTCTTGGCGACCATGTATTCGCGCTCGTGCAGCACTTTCATGATCGGCGGTACGACGAAGGTGGCAATGACACCGAGCACGATCAGGAATATGAGCAGCACGAAGAAAAAGGTGCCGTTGGGGACGAGGAAGTTGCTGCCGCCGCTCTCTGCTACTACCCGGCTGGAGGCCGAAACGGTAGTGCTCATGTCACCCATATCAGCGGATTACTTGCCCAGCGGGTTGGCGAAGACGAAGAGCGCCATGAAAGCCAGGTTGATGAAGTACATGGCTTCCACCAGACCGACCGTGATGAAGAACGGGGTGAAGAGCCGGCCCTGGGCCTCGGGCTGACGCGCGATGCCGGCGATCAGTGCATTACCGGCGATACCGTCACCGATAGCGGCGCCGACCGCACCCCCGCCCAAGATCATCCCGCCGCCGATCAGGGCGCCCTGAGCGATTTGGGGATTCATTCCACCAGCCATTACCTATCCTCCTTGCTCTCCGGTAGCGGTCTACCGGTCCTGTTGGGTGCGTCCGGCCGGGATATTTCGCGGCCGTTTTTAGTCGTGATCTTCTTCAACTTCCATCGACTGGGCGAAATACAAGATGGTCAGCAGGGCGAAGATGAACGCCTGGATGAAGCCGACGAACATGTCGAACGCCTTCCAGATAGCGTTCGGGGCCCACATGATGTACGGCGGGAAGAGCGCGATCAGCGCCACCATGATGCCGCCGGCGAAGATGTTGCCGAAAAGTCGGAGCGACAGCGACACCGGCTTGGCGATCTCTTCGACGGCATTGATCGGCGCCAGCACTGCAACGTGGCCTTTGAGCAGCTTGATCGGGTGCCCGAAGATCCCGCGACGCCAGATCCCGGCGACGTGGTAGCAGACGAAGACGAACAGCGCCAAAGCCAATACGTAGTTGATGTCGGCGGCCGCCGGCTTGAGCAGCTCGGTGGGGGTACCGGATTTGTCCTTGATCTGAACCGGCAGCACCGCCAGCCAGTTGGAAATCAAGATGAACACGAAGATGGTGACGGTCAGTGGCAGCACGAACGGCGCGATCCGCAAGCCGACGGTGCTCTCTATCTGGTCGCGCATCTGGATGGTGATCGCTTCGAAGAACAGTTGCACCCCGTTGGGCACCCCGCGCGAGGTGACTTTGGCGCGGAGAAAGAAGGCCAGCCCGAGGACGATCACCGCGGCGATCGCCGTCGACAAGACGGTGTCGGTGTTGACGGGCAACCCGAACCAGGGCGAGGTGTTGTGTTTCCCGACCTCGATGCTGGAGTCGGCCAGGACCATTTCAATCATCGCCGTCGTCCCTCCCATCAACCCGATCGTCGTTCAACTCCAGATGACCAGACGACGCCGCCGACTCATCGGCCCCGGCGCGCAGCTTCCGCCATACCGGCAGCGCAGTCGATGCCACAAGCAGTACCTGGAATACCGCCAAGCCAAACACAACGCCGAGTCCTGCGGGCTGGAATATGAAAGCAATAATCAGCGCGATAACGGTGAAGACCAGCAGCCGTGACGCGGAGTTTGTCGCCATCCTCATCTTCAGCGGGTGCGCATCAGCGGTGATCGCCGTGACGGAGCGCTGAACTAAAAGCGCGTTCAGCAAACCCATCAGCAGGCCGATGCCGACGAATACGCCCAGCATCAGGTCGCCGAGCACAGCCGCCACCGCGATCGCAGCCGCAGTCAGCACCACGGAGATGACGAGGAGCCGGATCGGCCGAAAAACGACGGAGGGGAACACCAACGGCGCGTCGTGCGCTGGCGTCGTCACTCGCTGCACCTCAATCCCCGGTCGGTGGGAGTCGCCTTGCCAAGCCTGGCGTGGCGGGTCGAGCGTATCGGACAGCTGTTGACACGCTGGACTCACCCAACAGGCAACTCCCTATGTCGGTCGTACGACGGCAGCGGAGGTGAGGCCGACTGCCGGTTCGCCGGCAACCCGCGAGGTTAATTCGGGTTCTTCCCGCACCATACCACATGGTCACGGCCTCTACTACTCTTCGTCGTAGAAGTCGTCGCGGCGGCGCAGCAGTGGAATCAGCGTCGCGATCACCGCGACGGCGATCGCGCCGAGCATGACCGCCCCGGTGTCACCCGGGTCGAAGAAGATGGTGCTTGCGGTGCCGAAGGCGACGATACCCACCCAGAGGTAGATCAGCAGGACCACCCGTCGGTGCGAATGTCCGATCTGCAGCAACCGGTGATGCAGGTGCATCTTGTCCGGGCTGAACGCGCTGCGGCCGGCCCGGGTGCGACGCACGATGGCCAAGAGCAGGTCGAGCATCGGCACGAACATGACCGCGACCACGAGCAAGAAGGGCGACAGCAGAGCAAACACATCGCGCGCGCCGTAGGCGTTCTGCGAGATCGGGCCGGCGGCGGTTGTTGAGGCAGCCGCCAGCATCAAGCCGATCAGCATCGACCCGGAGTCGCCCATGAATACCTTGGCCGGATGAAAGTTGTGCGGCAAAAATCCGAGGCAGGCGCCGGCGAGTACCACCGAAATCACGGCGGGTGGATAAAAGAGCACATCGCCACCGTGGTCCCGTAGTAGACCGACAGAGAAGATGCAGATCGCGAGCGCGGTGATCAGTCCCAGTCCGGCGGCCAGCCCATCGAGCCCGTCGACGAAGTTCATGGCGTTGACGATCGACACCGTCAATGCCAGCGTGAGCAGGATAGAAGACGCCTGGTCCAACACGATCGTGCCGACACCGCCGAGCGGGATGTAGAGCACACTCCAGGCGACCCCCATCGTGACCAGGACGCTGGCCGCGGTGATCTGTCCGGCGAACTTCGTCAACGCGTCCAGACCCCAGCGGTCGTCGATCAGGCCGATACCCATGATGACGGCGGTGGCCACCACCACCGCGGGCATGCCGGACGAGTAGACGAAGCCACGGGTGAGCGCCGGAAGTTGGGAGGCGAGGAAGATCGCTGCAATCACGCCGACGTACATGGCAAGCCCGCCCATGCGGGGCGTCGGTGTCACGTGCACGTCACGCTCGCGGGGATAGGCCACCGCGCCAAAGCGAGTGGCCAGCAGCCGTACCGGTCCCGTCGCGAAGTAAGTGATGATCGCGGCCGTCAACCCGACGAGAACCAGTTCCCGCAACGGCACGCCGGCGCCGCGATCGGACAGCGCGAGTGCACTGCCGGCAATGCTGTCGGCACCGCTAACCACCCCGAGACCGTACTGCACCAAGCAGGTTCGGCCACGCCGCGGGGCGCGGGTGGCGACCAGTCAGCCGAGATCGTTGGGCGAGGCCAATAATGTCGCGGGGTCGAGCCCCATCACCTCGCCGATGCGTTCAGCACTGACGGGGCCTGCGCGCAGGATGTGCGGCGTGGGACCGGTCATATCGAGGATCGTCGAGGCCACCTGCTGAGCGCAGACACCGGCATCCAGATAGACGTCGACGAGGTCGCCGAGCTGCTGCCGCGCCTCCTCCGCGTTGACCGCGGCCGGACGGCCCGACACGTTGGCGCTGGACACCGCCATCGGCCCCACCTCGCGGAGCAGTTCGATGGCCACCGGGTGCAGCGGCATGCGAAGCATCACGGTGCCGCGGGCATCCCCGAGATCCCACTGCAGGGACGGCGCTTGGCGCACCACCAAGCTCAGCGCGCCCGGCCAGAAGGCCCGGATCAGTTCGCGGGCGCCGTCGGGCATGGTGAAGACCAGACCCTCGATGGTGTGCCAGGAGCCGACCAGCACTCCGACCGGCATGTCGCGGCCACGTCCTTTGGCGGCCAGCAATGCGGCCACCGCGGCGCTGTCGAACGCGTCCGCGCCCAAGCCGTAGACGGTGTCGGTGGGCAGGACCACCAATCGCCCCAACTTGAGCGCGCTGATCGCGGCGGGGATCGCCCTTGCGCGCTCGGCACGGTCCGAGCAGTCGAAGACGGTGTTCAATGGCGCCGCTCTAGTGTTCGGCGGGCGGTGACGAAACGTGGCCTGCCGGCGAGATCCTGATGGGCAACGATGCTGTCGAACAGGCGGGTGCTGCGGATCAGATCGGCCGTCTGCGACGAGGCGGTGTCGTCGTGCTCGACGGCGAACAGGGCACCGGGGCGCAACCATCGACCGGCCAGTTCGGTGACGGCGGCGATCACCGTCATCCCTTGCGGGCCGCCGAACACCGCGCTGGGTGGGTCATGACGCAGCACTTCGGCTTCCAGCTCGGCATCGTCGGGAACGTACGGCGGGTTGGCGACCACGAGATCGACGCCGTCGTCGAGGTCGGTCAACAGGTCCGGTGCGGTGACATCGGCGCAGATCAATTCGACGGTGCTGCCGGCGCAGTTGGCCCGGGCATAGTCGAGGGCCGCCGCGGAGTCATCGATACCGAGCACCCGGGCGTCGGGACGATGGTGTGCCAGCGCGAGGGCCAAAGCACCCGAGCCGGTACACAAGTCGACAATCAGTGGACGCGGCGGAAGCTCTTGCGCCAGTGACCATTGCAACATAACTTCGGTTTCCGGGCGTGGGATGAACACGCCCGGGCCGACACGCAGCGTCAACGGCCCGAAACCTGCCCGGCCGGTGAGGTGCTGCAGCGGCACCCGCTGACGGCGGGCGGAGACGAACGCATCGAAGCGTTCGTAGAAGTCGTCGCCGGGCGGATCGAGCAGCGGCAGACGCCCGCGGTCGGCGCCCGTCACGTGGGCCGCCAGTTCCTCGGCGTCCCGGCGGGCGGAGTCGATACCGGCCGCTCCGAGCACCGCGGTGGCGGACCGGATCGCGCGCTGTAGCCGAGTCGGGCGGATGCTCATGGCTGTTGTAGCCGGGCTTGCCGGTCGGCGGCGGACAGCGCGTCGAACAACGCATCCAAATCACCGTCGAGCACCTGGTCGAGGTTGTGCGACTTAAATCCGATGCGGTGGTCGGTGATCCGGTTCTCGGGGAAGTTATAGGTGCGGATCCGTTCGCTGCGGTCGACGGTGCGGATCTGGCTGGCCCGGTCGGCGGACGCGTCGGCCAGCGCCTGCTCTTCTCGTATCGCTTGCAGCCGGGCGGCGAGCACCTGCAAAGCGCGGGTTTTGTTCTGCAGCTGTGAGCGTTCGTTTTGACAGGTGACGACGATGCCGGTGGGCAGGTGCGTGATCCGCACCGCCGAGTCGGTGGTGTTGACGCCCTGCCCGCCTTTGCCCGACGAACGGTAGACGTCAATGCGCAGGTCGGATTCGTCGATCTGCACCTCGCCGACTTCCTCGGGCTCGGGATAGACCAGCACACCGGCGGCCGAGGTGTGGACGCGTCCCTGCGATTCGGTGACCGGCACCCGCTGCACGCGGTGCACTCCACCCTCGAACTTCATCCGGGCCCACACGCCGTCGGCGACGTCCGGATTACCGGCACCCCGACGAGCAATAGTCAGGGTGGCGTCCTTATATCCGCCGAGATCGGAGGTTGTTTCGTCGAGGACGGTCACGCTCCACCCGTGCCGTTCGGCGTAGCGGATGTACATGCGGGCCAGATCGGCGGCGAACAGGGCCGATTCCTCGCCGCCTTCGCCGGACTTGACTTCAAGGACGATGTCGTCGGGGTCGTGCGGATCACGCGGCGCCAGCATGTCGGTGAGCTGGCCGTCCAACTCGGCCACTCGTGCTTCCAGTTCGGCGGCCTCGGTGGCGAAAGACTCGTCGGAGGTGGCCAACTCGCGAGCGGTTTCCAGGTCACCTTGCGCCGATTGCAGCTTGCGGTAGGTGGCGACGATCGGCGCCAGCTGAGCAAATCGGCGCCCGACTTTCCGGGCGACGGTTGGGTCGCTGTGCAGCTCGGGGTCGGCGAGCCGGCCCTCGAGTTCGGCGTGCTCATCGAGCAGCGCGTCGATCGCCTGCACACTTTGCGTCACGCAAACCTCCTGCTCGAGCCTTCGCCGGCTCGCGGCCAACGGTGGGAATCGTTCCACTTGCGGCGGCGAGCGGAGCAGTCAGGTGAGACGAACCCGTGCGTTGCCGGCCTCGGGACGGCTCTAGCGTCGTCGAGCGGACTAGCTCTGGGCCGTCTCGTCCTTGTCGGCGCCGGTCTTGCGCTTGCCGTAACGCTTCTCGAATCGGGCCACCCGGCCGCCGCTGTCGAGAATCTTCTGCTTACCGGTGTAGAAGGGGTGGCACTGCGAGCAGACCTCGACCACGATTCGGCCGTTTTCTTTGGTGCTCCGGGTCTGAAAGGTGTTGCCGCAACCGCAGACCACGGTGGCCTCGCCGTACGCAGGATGAATGCCAGATTTCATTGGTGTCCTCTTCAAATCGTTGGTCGCCGGGTCGCCGTATCCGACGTTCTGATGGGCGTGAACCGGAACCTGAGGGGTCGAGGTGTGATTATGCCAGGTCGGTCACTACTGACCCAAAACGCCAACACCAGCCGGGGCATTCCCGACCGTGCGACCGGCGGCGGCGTCGGCCCGCACATAGCGGTCGGTCCGGGCGATACGGTTCCAGAGCACACCGTCGGGGGGTGCGCTGCCGCGGGCGCTCAGCTCGCGCTTGAGGATCTTGTTGGTCGCGGTCGTCGGGAGGTGATCAGTGAGCCAGACGAAGCGCGGCCACGCTTTCGGGGAAAGGTCGGGCTGGGCGGCCAAGAACTCGCCGAACTCCTCAGGCGTCAGGTCAGCGTCGTCTGCCAGCACGAGAGCGGCCATCACTTGATCACCTACGGCGCCGTCGGCAACGGCATAGACAGCGACGTGGTTCACCGCCGGCAGGCGCTGCAGAATCCGTTCGATCGGCGCAGTGGTCATGTTCTCACCGTCGACTCGTAACCAGTCCCCGCTGCGCCCGGCGAAGTAGATCCAGCCGTCGGCGTCTCGGTAGGCGAGGTCGCCGGACCAGTACATGCCGTGATGAAGGCGCGCGTCCGTGGCTTGGGGATCGTTGTAGTAACCGGCGAACAGCCCGGCGCCGGAGGTGTTGACCAATTCGCCGATCGCTTCGTGAGGGTTGGTCACGGCCCCGTTCTCGTCGAAGGCGGCGGCAGGGCATTCGGCCAGGGTGTCGGGGTCGTAGATGCTCACCCCCGGGAAGCCCCGCCCGAGTGACCCCGGCGGGCAGCCGTCTTCGCGGGTGATGATGATGGCGCCTTCGGTGGAGCCGAACCCATCCCACACCGTGCAGTCGAAACGCCGGCTGAATTCGGCGATATCGCGATCACTGGCCTCGTTGCCGAACGCCACGCGCAGTGGATTGTCGTGATCGTCGGGCCGTTCCGGAGTGGCCAGCACGTAGGCGAGTGGCTTACCGACGTAGTTCATGAATGTCGCCCCGTAGCGGCGGATATCGGGCAGGAACCCTGATGCGGAAAAGCTGGCCGGGACCATCGCCGCGCCCGAGCCCACCGCCACGCTCCAGCCGGCGAGCAGGGCGTTGGAGTGGAATAACGGCATCGAGAGATAGCACACGTCCGACGCGGTGACCGCGAAGCGCTCGATCAGTGTGGAACCGGCGAACAGCACCGTTAAGTGAGTGACCTGGACGGCTTTTGGTTCACCGCTCGTTCCGGAGGTGAAGATCATCATGAACGTGTCGGTGGGTGCGACATCGCGATGCGGGGTGAGCGGGCCCGCATGGGCCAGCAATTCGGACCATTGGCCGCCCGCCGTGTCGATGACCCGCACTCCGGACAAGTCCAGGCCTTCGAGCAGATGACGATGCACCGGATCGGTGAGCAGCAGCTGGCAATCCGCACGCTGAATGTCGTTGGCCAGTGCGGCGCCGCGCCGGGTGTTGTTGATGCCGCACAGCACGTACCCGCCGAGCGCGGCGGCGGCCATCGCCGTGAGCATGTCCGGCGTGTTGCCCAGCAGCGTCCCGACGTGCAATTGCCGGTCCGGGTCGGCCACGTCGATCAGGGCGGCCGCGGTGCGGGTGGCCTCAGCCAGGTGCTGACGCCAGCTCCACACTTGGTCGCCATACTTCACCGCAGGGGTGTCGTCGCGTTGCCGAGTGGTGAGAAGTTGCTGAATCGTCTCCGCCACGGCTCAACACTCTAGGCCGGTGGCTGGGCGCTGGTCGTCAGCTAGTCGTATTCAGCGCCGCCCGGCGTCGTCTTCGACACCTGGACCAGGAATTCGTAATTGTTCTTGGTCTTACGCAACTGCGACATCAGAAGGTCAATGGCCTGATGAGAATCCAGACCGGACAGCACCCGGCGCAGCTTGTGCACGATCGCGAACTCGTCAGGAGAAAGCAGCAGTTCATCTTTGCGGGTGCCCGACGGGTTCACGTCGACCGCGGGGAACACCCGCCGCTCGGCGATCTTGCGGTCCAGCTTGAGCTCGGCGTTACCGGTGCCCTTGAACTCTTCGAAGATCACGGTGTCGCCGGTGGATCCGGTTTCGACCATCGCCGTGGCGATGATCGTCAGCGAACCGCCTCCTTCGATGTTGCGGGCAGCACCGAGGAAGCGCTTGGGTGGGTAGAGCGCCGTGGAATCCACACCACCGGACAGAATGCGGCCCGACGCGGGCGACGCGTTGTTGTAGGCGCGGCCGAGCCGGGTGATCGAGTCGAGCAACACCACGACATCCTTGCCCTGTTCGACCAGCCGCTTGGCCCGCTCGATGGCGAGCTCGGCGACCGAGGTGTGATCGGACGGCGGCCGGTCGAAGGTCGAGGCGATGACCTCGCCCTTGACCGACCGAGTCATGTCGGTGACTTCCTCCGGCCGCTCGTCGACCAGCACCACCATCAGGTGGCATTCCGGGTTGTTGCGGGTAATCGCGTTCGCAGTGTCCTGCAGAATCGTTGTCTTACCGGCTTTGGGCGGCGACACGATCAGGGCGCGCTGACCTTTGCCGATCGGCATGATCAGGTCGATGACGCGGGTGGTGAGCTGATCGGAGCTGGTTTCCAGCCGCAGCCGCTGATTGGGATACAGCGGCGTCAGTTTGCCGAACTCCGGACGCTTCCTGGCGTCGTCGACCGGCCCGCCGTTGACGCTGTCCAGGCGCACGAGCGGGTTGAATTTCTGCCGCTGGTTGGGCTGCTCACCCTCCCGCGGCACCCGAACCGCGCCGGTCACCGCGTCGCCGCGGCGCAAACCGTTCTTGCGCACCATGTTCATCGAGACGTAGACGTCATGTGGACCGGCCAGGTAGCCGGAGGTCCGCACGAAGGCGTAGTTGTCCAGAACGTCGAGGATCCCGGCCACCGGCTGCACCACGTCGTCCTCGCGCAGTTCGGCATCGGAGCCGCCCTCGCCGGACCGCTCACCGCGGCGCCTGCGGTCGCGGAACCGGCGCCCGCGCCGGCCCTGACGTCCGTCCTCATCGTCGCGGCTTTGCTGCCCGTCGGCGTTTTGCTGATCGCCGGCTTGGTCGCCGCCCTTGTCGGGGGTGGTGCCCTTGTCGGGGGTGGTGCGCTCGGGTTTGGTGTCGGGTTGGTCGGCTTGGGTTTTGTTTTGGTCGGGGGCGCCAGTCGTGGGCCCACCGGCGCCACGAGAGGCGCCGCGTCGCTCCCGCCGAACCTCAGGGGAGGAGGCTTCGCCCTGCACCCCGGCGCCGTCGCCGGCGGTGGGATCGGCACTGGCGTCGCTGGGCGCGCCGGACACCGCACCACCATTGGCGGGCGCGCCGTTGGCCGGCGCGCTCTGCCGCTCGCGGATTGCGGCGATCAGTTCGTTTTTGCGCATGCCCGACGTGCCCTTGACGCCGGCCCGGTTGGCCAGCGCCCGCAGTTCGGGCAGCACCATGGTCGATAGTGAGCCGTCTGACACCGAGGCAGTGGCGCCTTCGGTCGACGGTGCAGAAGCTTTGGCACTGGTTTCGGCAGCGGCCGCAGTGTCGGGAATCACGGCAGTCGGCACATCGGTGTCTTGCACGCTGTCGCCAGCCGTGATCAGGTCCGTTTCAGTCACGGATTTCCTTTCTTCCCTCGCTGATTACGTGTACGAGGGGTCAGTTGCATTCAGCGAGATCGCCAATTGCTCACCACCATCGACTCGGCAACGGTGATCCCCCGAATTAGCGGCATATATGGCGAACCATCGTCCACGAGAAGAATTGGTATTCGTCCTAGTGTCAATGCAGTGCTGAGACAGGCTGCGATTGCCGGGACGGCTCCGAGGATAACGTGCTTCTGTGCCGGAAGCAAGAAACCCGGTGGTGGCGGCCCTGCAGGGATCAGCCGGCGGTGACCGTCCCGGAGCTCCAGCGAACTCCATCGCCAGCGGCCGTCTCGGTGACGGTGAAGCCCTTGGCGGCGCCGTACTCGACGGCATCAGCGGGCAGCCCGGGTTCGGTGCTCAGCACGATCACTGCAGGTCCCGCCCCGGAAAGCACCGCTGGGATCTGGCAACGCCGCAGTAGCCGGAGATATTCCACGGAGGCCACCATCGCCTGCGCGCGATGCGGCTGGTGAAGTACGTCTTCGGTGGCAGCCAGCAACAGGTCGGGGCGCTCGCTGAGTGCCAGCACCAGCAGCGCCGCCCGGCTGACGTTGAACCGCGCGTCGTGGTGGCTCACGTGGGCGGGCAGCAACATCCTGGCCTCAGCAGTCGACGACCGCTGTTCGGGTATCGCGGCGAAAAGGCGGATGTCGCGGTGCAGCCGCAGCGGTACTGCCGCGTAGCGCGGCGGCTGAGAACCGCGGTCGGTCCACGAAACCACCGCCCCACCGAGCACCGCAGCCGCCGCGTTGTCGGGATGGCCCTCGAACTCCGAAGACAATTGCACCAATTGGGCTTCAGTGAACGGAGCCGAATTCGACTGCGCCAAAAGGCCGTTGACAGCTGCCAAGCCGCCGACCACCGCCGCGGCCGACGAGCCGAGGCCGCGGGAGTGCGGGATCGCGTTGCGGCATCGCACCACCAACCCAGGAACGCTGAAGCCAGCAGCGCGCAATCCGCAGTGGATGGCTCGAACCACCAAGTGGCCCTCGTCCAACGACACCTGCCCGGTGCCTTCGCCGTCCACTTCGACGATCAGGCCGGATTCCGTTGTCTCAACGATGATTTCGTCATACAAACTCAGCGCCAGGCCGATGCTGTCGAATCCGGGACCCAGATTTGCGGTCGACGCGGGCACGACGGCGGTGCCAACCAGCCCGGCGGGCAGAACCTTGGTCACCGACAGCCCGTCATTGGAGCCCCAGCATCTCGACGACCGCAACCGGGTCGACGGGCACGGCGGAAACACTCGGCATGTCTTTCAGCGCGGTGTCGGGATCCTTCAGACCATTACCGGTGACGGTGCACACCACCGTTGATCCCGGCGCGACCCAGCCGTCGTCGATGGCCTTCAGCAGGCCGGCGACACCGGCCGCCGAGGCGGGCTCGACGAACACCCCCTCAGCGCCCGCCACCAAGTGGTACGCATCGAGGATCTCCTCATCGGTGGCCGACAGGAAGCGCCCATGGGACTGCTGCTGCGCTTCGACCGCCGACGACCAAGACGCCGGTGAGCCGATGCGGATGGCGGTCGCAATGGTCTCCGGCTGACGTACCGGTTGGCCCAGGACCAGCGGCGCCGCCCCCGCGGCCTGTGTGCCCAGCATGCGCGGCAGCCGGTCGATGATTCCCGCACGGCGATAGTCGGTGTAGCCCCTCCAGTACGCGGTGATGTTGCCGGCGTTGCCCACTGGGAGTGCGTGTACGTCGGGAGCAGCGCCCAAGGCGTCGACGATTTCGAAAGCTGCGGTTTTCTGTCCTTCGATGCGAAGGGGATTGACGGAGTTGACAAGTGAGATCGTCGGGAAATCCGCGGCCATCTTGCGCGCTAGCTCCAGACAATCGTCGAAGTTGCCGTCGATCTGAATGATTCTGGCGCCGTGCATCACGGCCTGCGCCAGCTTGCCCATCGCTATCTTGCCCTGGGGTATGAGCACCGCACAGGTCATGCCGGCCCGGGCGGCGTAGGCCGCCGCCGAGGCCGAGGTGTTGCCGGTGGACGCGCACAACACCGCCTGTTGCCCGCGCGCCAACGCGTCGGTCACCGCCATCGTCATGCCGCGATCTTTGAAAGACCCTGTCGGGTTGAGGCCTTCGACTTTCAGGTGCACCGTGCAGCCGGTCTGCTCGGACAACCGGGCGGCGTGGATCAGCGGGGTGCCGCCTTCGAGCAAGGTGACCGGTGTCCAGTCGTCGCCGATCGGTAACCAGTCGCGGTAGGCCGCGATCACGCCCGCCCAGGGCCGGTGGATGACCGTTCTGGTGACACTCACGAGCTGGTTCCCTCCAGCCGCAGGACGCTGGCCACCCGTTGCACTGCGTCGAGGTCGCCCAGCGCGGCCACTGTCTCGGACAGCGCGGCATCGGTGGCGCGGTGCGTGACCACTACGATGCGGGCACCCACCCGCTGGCCGCCCCGGTCCGCGACGCCCTCCTGGCGAACTTCGGCGATGCTGACGTCGCGTTTGGCGAATTCAGCTGCGACCGAAGACAGGACGCCGGGTTTGTCGGCGACGAACATGCTCACGTAGTAGCGGGTCGAGATGAAGCTGATCGGTGAGATGGGCAGCTGGGCGTATCTGGACTCGCGCGGACCCCGGCTGCCGAGCACGCGGTTACGGGCAGCCATCACCAGATCACCGGTCACCGCCGAGGCTGTCGGTGTTCCGCCGGCGCCCTGACCGTAGAACATCAGCCGGCCTGCGGCCTCGGCCTCCACCACCACCGCGTTGAAGGCACCGTTGACGGTGGCCAGCGGGTGGGTCAACGGCACCAGCGCCGGGTACACCCGGGCCGAAACCCGCTGTTGGCCTTCGTCGGTGACGATGCGCTCGCAGATGGACAGCAGCTTGATCGTGCAACCGAGGGCCCGTGCGGAGGTGAAGTCGTCCGGTGTGATCTCCGTAATGCCTTCGCGGTACACATCGTCGGCGGTCACCCGGGTGTGGAACGCGATCGACGCCAGGATCGCGGCTTTGGCCGCGGCGTCGTAGCCCTCGACGTCGGCGGTGGGGTCGGCCTCGGCGTAGCCGAGCGCACTCGCGTCGGCCAGCGCGTCCTGGTAGTCGGCGCCGGTGCTGTCCATGGCGGACAAGATGTAGTTGGTCGTGCCGTTGACGATGCCGGCCACCCGCAGCACCGTGTCACCGGCCAGCGACTGGGTCAACGGCCTGATGACCGGGATAGCGCCTGCGACGGCCGCTTCGAAGTAGAGGTCGACGTTGGCGCTTTCGGCGGTGCGCGCCAATTCTCCGGTAGATACCGCCAGGAGCGCCTTATTCGCGGTGACGACGGACTTACCGTGTTCGAGCGCGGACAAAATCGCTTTGCGAGCCGGCTCCACCGGGCCCATCAGTTCAACGACAATGTCGACATCCTCGCGGGTGACCAGTTCTTCGATGTTGTCGGTGAGCAACTCTTCGGGCACGCCACGATCAGCAGCGACGCGACGAACGCCGATGCCGCGCAGCACCAATGGGGCCTCGATACGTGCCGCCAGATCACCGGCGTTGTCTTGGATGATGCGCACGACTTGGCTGCCGACGTTGCCAAAGCCGAGTACCGCGACGCCGACTGGCCTTCGCTCATCGAACACGGCTCACCTCACTTCCAGACTCAACAGATCGTCGACGGTCTCACGCCGCAGGATCAAGCGGGCTCGACCGTCACGCACCGCCACGACGGCCGGGCGGCCGAGTGCGTTGTAACGGCTCGACAGTGAATAGCAGTACGCGCCGGTCGCGGCCACCGCGACCAGGTCCCCGGCCGCGATGTCAGCCGGCAGCCACGCGTCACGCACGACGACGTCGCCACTCTCGCAATGTTTCCCGACCACGCGTGCCAACGCCGGCGACGCGTCGCTGGCCCGGGACACCAGACGCACGTCGTATTCGGCGGCGTAGAGGGCGGTGCGGATGTTGTCGCTCATCCCGCCGTCGATGCTGACATAGCGGCGATTCGCCTGAGCGCTGACGTCGACGTCCTTCACGGTGCCGACCTCGTAGAGGGTGACGGTGCCCGGCCCGGCGATGGCTCGCCCGGGCTCGACCACCAGGGTGGGCGTCGGCAGACCGACCGCGGCGGATTCGTTGCGCACGATGGCACTGAGCTTGGCGGCCAGCTCCCGCATGGGTGGCGGATCATCGTGCGGTAGATAAGCGATGCCCATGCCGCCACCAAGGTCCACGGTCGATATCCGCGCGGTCTTATCCGCGCCGAACTCACCGACGATGTCGCGCAGCAGGCCGATGACGCGGTGCGCGGCGACCTCGAAACCGGCGACGTCGAAGATCTGCGAACCGATATGGCTGTGCAGCCCCACCAAGCGCAGGTGATCGGTGGCGAACACCCGGTGGACCGCAGCAATCGCCGCCCCGCTGGCCAGCGAGAGCCCGAACTTTTGGTCTTCGTGTGCGGTGGAGATGAATTCGTGCGTGTGGGCTTCGACGCCTACGGTGACGCGGATGAGCACGTCTTGGACGACGCCGGCGTCGGCGGCGATCGCGTCGAGGCGCTCGATCTCGGTCATCGAGTCGACGACGATGTGGCCGACTCCGGCTTTAACCGCCGCCGTGAGCTCCGCGAGCGATTTGTTGTTGCCGTGGAAAGCTATTCGTTCCGGCGGGAAACCGCCGTGCAGTGCGATAGCCAGTTCGCCGCCGCTGCAGACGTCCAGCGCGAGCCCTTCGGAGTCGATCCACCGCGCGACTTCACTGCACAGAAAAGCCTTGGCGGCGTAGTGCACGTGATGTCCGCCGCCGAACGCCGAGGCGATGTCGCGGCAGCGTGACCGGAAGTCTTCTTCGTCGACGACGAACAGCGGCGTTCCGTACTCGTGGGCCAAGTCGGTCACCGCGACGCCGCCGATGGCAACCACACCGTCGTCGCCCCGTTCAGCGCTGTGCGGCCAGACATTCGGGGCCAGCAGGAGGAGCTCGGTGGTAGTCTGCGGACGGGCCGGGATGTCGGCATGGCGCGAATTTTCCGCGTGTCGGGCGCCGGCAGGATGAGCGTTCACATTCGCTCCGGTGCGGTCACTCCGAGGATTGCCAACCCGTTGGCGAGCACCTGACGGGCGGCCTGGCACAACGCCAGTCGCGCGGTGTGCAGGTGGTTCGGCTCCTCGTCGCCCTGGGGCAACACTCGGCAGGAGTCGTAGAACCGGTGATAAGCCCCGGCGAGGTCTTCCAGGTAGCGGCACACCCGGTGCGGTTCGCGTAGCGAAGCGGCGGTGGCGAGTACCCGCGGGAACTCGCCGATGGTGCGGATCAACGTCCCCTCTTTGTCATGAGTCAGCAATTCCAGGTGGGCGCTTTCTGGGGTCAGACCGAGCTCGGCGGCGTTGCGCGCCAGCGCGGACAACCGGGCATGCGCGTATTGCACGTAATAGACCGGGTTTTCGTTGGACGCCGACGACCAGAGCGCAAGGTCGATGTCGATCGGGGTGTCCACCGATGACCGGATCAGGCTATAGCGTGCGGCGTCGACTCCGATCGCTTCGACCAGGTCGTCGAGGGTGATCACGGTGCCGGCTCGCTTGCTCATTCGCACCGGCTGGCCGTCGCGGACCAGGTTGACCATTTGACCGATGAGCACCTCGACGGTGGCCGGGTCGTCACCGAACGCAGCCGCGGCTGCCTTGAGCCGGGCGATATAGCCGTGATGGTCGGCGCCGAGCATGTAGATGCACAGGTCGAATCCGCGTTGCCGCTTGTCGAGGTAGTAGGCGAGGTCACCGGCGATGTACGCCGGTCGGCCATCGCTTTTGATGACGACGCGGTCTTTGTCGTCACCGAATTCGCTGGTGCGCAACCACGTTGCGCCGCCTTTTTCGTAGATGTTGCCGTGCTCGCGAAGCCGGGCGATGGCCTGCTCGACCCGGCCGCTGGTGTGCATCGAATCTTCGTGGGTGTAGACGTCGAAGTCGGTGCCGAAGTCGTGCAACGACTGCTTGATGTGGCTGAACATTAGGTCGACGCCGACCTGCCGGAACGTCTCTTGCTGCTCGGCTTCGGGCAACGACAGCGCGTCGGGTTCCTTCTGCAGCACGTGTGCGGCGATGTCGTGGATGTAGGCGCCCGCGTAGCCATCGGCCGGCGTCGGATCACCATGGGCCGCGGCGATCAGCGAGTTGGTGAACCGGTCGATCTGAGCACCGTGGTCGTTGAAGTAGTACTCGCGCACCACGCGGGCACCTTGGGTTGTCAGCAGCCGACCCAGCGCGTCGCCGACGGCGGCCCAGCGGGTGCCGCCGATGTGGATCGGCCCGGTGGGGTTGGCCGAGACGAACTCCAGGTTGACGTTGTGCCCGGCGAGGGCCTGAGAGTGGCCGAATGTCGGGCCGGCGCGCAGGACATTGTCGACGATGACGCCCTGGGCTGACGCTTCAAGTCGCAGGTTGACGAAGCCGGGTCCGGCCACCTTTGCCGAGGCGATGCCGTCGGCGCTGGCGAGTGCCTCGGCCAGCCATCCGGCCAGCTCACGCGGGTTGGTGCCGGCCTTCTTGCCCAGCTGCAACGCGAGGTTGGTGGCATAGTCGCCATGCTCGGGGTTGCGCGGCCGTTCGACGGTCACCGTCTGCGGGAGCACGGCAGCGTCGAGCCCGTGCTCAGCGAGCACCGCGGCGGCGGTGTCCTTGAGCAGCTGGGCCAGGTCAGCGGGGGTCACGAACGTCCATCCTATTGGCTGACGTGGTATCCGCCCGAATCCGTCGCGCTCCGGGCGGCCGCCGCCATGGGTTAGGCTGTCGGAGCCCAATGGCGCAGCATGGTGCGCGTGCGCCCCCGTAGCTCAGGGGATAGAGCGTCTGCCTCCGGAGCAGAAGGCCGCAGGTTCGAATCCTGCCGGGGGCACCAGCCAGCGCGTCATGCGCCCACACATCGTTGACGAGCCGGTTTCGCCACACCGACAACCGGGCATTCGCGAGATCGTGAACTTACAACGCTTAACTCGTCTCCTCGGTATGGCCGCGATGACAACGTGGGCTGCCATGGTCGCAGCGCCGGTTCCCGCCGCCTCCGCCGATCCCTGTTCCGACGTCGAAGTGGTGTTCGCCCGCGGAACCGGCGAACCAGCTGGTGTTGGCGGTATCGGTCAGGCGTTCGTCGATGCGCTGCAGTCACGGGTGGGCGGCCGATCGGTCGGGGTGTATCCGGTCAACTATCAAGCCAGCAATGATTTCGGCGGCGGCGTCAACTTCGCCAGAACGGTCGTCGACGGAATCCGGGACGCCGCTGGACACGTCCAATCGACGGCCGCGAACTGTCCGAACAGCAGAATAGTGCTCGGCGGGTACTCCCAGGGCGCCGTCGTGTCCGGCTTCGTCACCTCGCCGGCCGTCCCGCAGGAAGTACCGGCCGAATACGCGTCCTACGTACCGCAGCCGCTGCCGGCCGAGGTGGCCAACCACGTTGCCGCGGTGGTCCTGTTCGGGACGCCGTCCAACGCGTGGCTGCAGGGTGTCGGCGCCCCTCCAATCACCATCGGTCCGCTGTATGCGGCCAAGACCGATGAGTTGTGCATACCCGACGACACCATCTGCAATGGCGCGCCCGCCGGGCAGCCGAGCCTTGCGCACACCCTCTATCAGGCCAACGGCTTGACGGATCAAGGCGCGGATTTCGCGGTGAGCCACCTCTAGCTCGGCTAGTCGCTGCTGACCAGCTCCGGGTGGAACGTGGCCGCCATCCGGCGCATCCCGTCGCGCCAGTCGACTGATGTGTTGCCGATGAGCTCATGCATCCGGGTGGTGTCGGTGGGCACGCCGCACAGCGCTTGCTCACTTTCCTCGAATACCGGTTCGCGGCCGACCAGCAAACCGAGATAGGCGCACCACTCCTGCAGACTGACGGTCTGATCACCGGCCCAGTTGACCGTCGTCGCCGGAACAGACGCGGCGGCAAGCAGTTTGGGGATGGTGGCGATGATGTCGTCTTGGTGGATGGGGTTGTAGCGAGCCGGCCCGCCGGGCGGCACCGGGATCGGCATCCCGGCCAGCAACATCTCCATGTGAAAGTACGGCCAGCCACCGTTGTCTCCGTATGGCAGGTTGAGACGAGCGATGGTGGTGGGCACGCCGAGGACACGCGACATCGACCGCGCCACGACTTCGCCGGCGATCTTCGAGATGGAATAGGTCGGGAACATGGTGCGGTGGTTGTCGCCCAGCGCGGCGCGTTCGGTGCGCGGCTCGTCGCCGGGAGGATCGTAGACGGCGGTGGACGAACAGTGCAGAAATGCCTTCGAGTCGCGGCAATGCGCCATCAGCAGCCCTACCGACTCGGCGTTGGCCCGAAGATCGACGTCCCAGTTGCCGCTTTTGGCCACCGCCAAGTTGAGGACACAGTCGAAATCGGCCGGCAAGCCACTGAAGTCGCCAGACACCAAATTCACTGCTGCGCAATGTATTCCCGCCGTTTCAAGAGCGTCGCGAGCCGCACCGTTGGAGAAGCGTGCGATTCCCCAGACCTCGTTGTCGGCGGCCAGGGCCCGCGCGATAGGAGCGGCAAGCTGACCGGTTACACCGGTGATGAGAACCTTGCAGTCACGCATGGCAGCAAATGCTAGGCGAGGCTGCTCGGTTCGCTAAAGGTCGGCCAGGTCGTCGGGCACGTCGACCGCGCATGCGTTGAGCGCAGCCAAGGGCACCGTGTCCAGGGTCCGCTCGTGGGTCGACGCCAGCACCACCGGTGCGGCGCAGCCGTCGCGGTAAGCGCGATACCAGTTGAGGGCGGTGACGCACCAGCGGTCGCCTGGCACGAGGCCAGGGAATCGGTACTCCGGCCTCGGTGTCGACAGGTCGTTACCGATGGAACGCTGATGTTGCAAAAACTCGGCGGTCACCACTGCGCAGATGGTGTGCCGGCCAAGGTCTTCTGCGCCGGTCGAGCAGCAGCCGTCCCGGTAGAAACCGGTGAGCGGTTCGCTGCCGCACGGCTGCAGTGGACCGCCGAGCACGTTGCGTTCAGCCACCCGTCCAGTATGGCCGCCCCGCTGACGTGTCGACGACCGAGCGCGGCGCGGCTTAGAGCTCGGCGACCACTTCGGCCGCGCGCCGAAGCTGCTCAACGTCGGACGAGGTCGGGATGAGCTGGACTTCGTCGGTGCCGACCGCGGCGAACTCACGTAGCACCGACAGCAACTGAGCCTCGTCGCCGGCCCGACCGGTCGTCGGCGCCATTGCGTCGACGTACTCGGCCGGAATCCAGTTCATGTACCGCCGTAGGTGGTGGTGCACCTGGGCGCGCGCCTGCTGCGGCGATCCGATGGCGAACCAGAACGACGTCGCCAGATGCGGTTTTGGCTTACCGGCCTGTGCCCATGCCGCCCGCGCTACGTCGAACAAATCGTTCTGGGCGCTGACGTCGAGATCCAATGTGGTGGCTATCAGCCCGTCGGCCCAAGACGCGGCGCTTCGGACGGTCTTGGCGCCGATCGTGCCCACCAGCAGCGGCGGACCCCCCTGCTGGACCGGCGCCGGGCCGACCAGACACGTCGATTCGGTGACCTTCTCCCCCGCCCACACCCGCTTCATGACCGCTGCCCGCTCGGCCAATCCGCGCATGGTTTGGGTCGCCACATCGGCCCCGACCGCGTGGTAGTCCTCATGGCGACCCCCAACCCCGAGACCGACGGTCAGCCGCCCGCCGCACAGCAGGTCGCCGCTGGCCAGCGCCTTGGCTAGCATGACCGGGTCGTGCAGTTGCGGCACGATCACCGTCGTCATCAGCCGGACCCGATCGGTCCATCCCGCCAGGGCGCCCAGCAGCGTCAGCGTCTCGGGATTGTCAAACGCGATGCGCTCGCCCCAGCACAACGAGGAGAAGGGACCCTCGTCGATGGTGAGCGCCCACTCTCGGAGCAACGTCGCATCCAGGTCCGGTTCCATCACCGGCATGGTCATTGCCACCTGCACGACCGTGATTCTGGCACGCCGCAGCGCTGTGCCTCGGCCGTCTCGGGTGGCAGCATGGACGAGGTGGGCATCAGCAGCGGTTCCATCGCGCATGTGCGGCTCACCGTCACCGATATCGAACGGTCCCGGCAGTTCTACGAAAATGTCTTCGGCTGGCCCGTACTGCTGGAGATTCCCGACAATGCCGACCAGGCGACCCGCAGCCAACTGGACTTCCTGCTCGGCGGCGTCATATACGACCTGGGGGGTGCGCTGATCGGCCTGCGCCCGGCAGGAACCGGCAGCTTCGACGAGAATCGCGTGGGGCTGGACCACCTGGCGTTTCGCAGCGCCAGTAAGACCGAGTTGGACGATGCCGCCCGGCATCTCGATGATTTGGGCATCCGCCACGAGCCCGTTAAAGACATCGGACCGTCCTACATTTTGGAGTTTCGCGATCCGGACAACATCGCGCTGGAGCTCACCGCGCCGAAGTGAGAATTCGCGTCGCGAGTGTGCGCAAAATGCCGGCGCTGACGGCGTGTCGCCGGACAGACACGCACGCTCGCGCCGGGAAGGAAGGGAAGGAAGGGGTCACCTTGCCGATCAGTTTCAATC
This sequence comes from uncultured Actinomycetota bacterium, assembly GCA_963767765.1. Taxonomy (GTDB): domain Bacteria; phylum Actinomycetota; class Actinomycetes; order Mycobacteriales; family Mycobacteriaceae; genus Mycobacterium. The sequence continues at coordinate 282,929 of CAVYEX010000006.1, forward strand.
ACACCATCGTCACGGCTCGTGACAAACGCGCATCGGCTGAATTCCTCACCGAGCTGTTCGGGCTACCGGATCCGACGCCGTTCGGCCGCTTCATGGTCGTCACCCTCGAGCACGGCGCCAGCTTGGACTACGCCGATATCCCTGACGGCGAAGAGATCCGGTCGCAGCACTACGCGTTCCTGGTTTCCGACGACGACTTCGACGCGATCTACCACAAGATCCAGGCGCGCGGGCTCCGCCATTGGGCTGACCCGCGAGGCGAACGACCCGGCCAGATCAACCACCGCGACGGCGGACGCGGCGTGTACTTTCCCGACCCGGCCGGCCACCACATGGAAATCCTCACCCGCCCCTACGGTTCGGGCAGCTAGACATCAGCCGGCACTTCGGCGGCCGTGCCGGTTCTGCTCCTGATCGCGATAGTCGTCGGCCAGTTGCGCGACGTGTCCGGGCAGTGCACCGGCAGCGACGTCGGCCAAGGTGGTCCGCTCCAGCACCGAGCGCATGCTGGCGCGCAATGCCCGCCACACGTCGGTGAGCGCCGCCGTCGGACCGCTGTAGGGCAAGTCGCCGAGACCGATATCGCGCACGCTGGCCAGCGGGCCGTCGATACACCGCAACACGTCGGCGATGCTGATCTCGCCCGCGGGCCGGGCCAATTGGTATCCCCCGTCGCGACCGCGGTGGCTGCGGACCAGACGGTCGGCGCGCAGGTCCGACAAGATGTCGACGAGGAATTGCGCAGGGATGCCCTGGGCCGCGGCCAATATGTCGGTCTTGACCAGCGCACCGTTGTCCGCGGTGGCGAGCTGAATCATGGCCCGCACCGCATATTCCGCCTTGGCCGACATGCGCACTTGCCCAGTCACCCCCCATCGAGTGCGGCCAGCACCGTGTCGGCGTACTGCGCCCGGCACACCAGCAGATCCGGTAGCAGCGGATCTCGATGGTTGTACGTCAGCGGCGAGCCGTCGATTCGCGACGTGTGCAGCCCGGCCGCTCGGGCCACCGCGACCGGCGCCGCCGAATCCCACTCGTATTGTCCGCCCGCGTGCACGTAGACATCGGCCAGCCCTTGCACCACTGCCGCGACTTTCGCTCCGGCTGAACCCATCTCGACCAGCGTGCCGTCCAGTTGCTCTCGAACCCGCAGGGCGATGGCGGGTGGGCGGGTACGCGATACGACGATCCGCGGCGGCCCTGATTGCATCGGCGGCGCCGCCACGTCGGGGGTGGCCAGCGTCAGATTCTGAGCGGGCAACCCGACCGCACCGGCGGCCAGTGCGCCGGCTGTCCACAACGCGACATGTACCGCCCAGTCCGTACGGCCGGGTTCGGAGAATTCCCGAGTGCCGTCCAACGGGTCGACGATCCACACCCGCTCAGCTTTCAGCCGTCGAGGATCATCGACACCTTCCTCGGAGAGCACCGCGTCACCGGGCCGGGCGGTCTCTAGCGCCTGCATCAAAAACTCGTGAGACCGTTTGTCACCGGCAGACTTCCGCTCCGTTGCCGTGGCATCGGCGAGCTCGTCGCGGACGGCCAGCAACAGCTCGCCGGCCTGGGTGGCCAGCCGGGCGGCAAGATGATGATCGCTCATTGGTGCGGGTCGAGTAAGTCGATGACTTGCTGCGCCAGCTCGTCGAGGCTGTGGTCCGGAGTGAGCCGGAGCTCCGGATGCTCGGGGCGCTGATACGGGCTGGCGATTCCGGTGAAGTCGGTGATCACACCGGCACGGGCTTTGGCGTAAAGGCCTTTGGGATCGCGTTTCTCGCATTCCTCGAGCGGCGTGTCACAAAACACCTCGTAGAAGTCCAGTCCCGCGTCGGTGTGCACGCGACGGGCCAGGTCACGGTGCTCGGCCAGCGGGCTGATCGCCGGCACCAACACCGTTTGCCCGGAGTCGGCGAGCAACGCCGCCACATGTGCCAGCCGGCGTAGGTTCTCCGTGCGGTCGGCCAGGCTGAACCCCAGATCGGCGTTGAGACCATGCCGCAGGTTGTCGCCATCAAGAACGTATGCAGCCACGCCGTTTTCGAGCAACTTCTGTTCGACAAGCATGGCCACCGACGATTTACCGGAGCCCGACAGCCCGGTGAACCACACGGTCGCGCCACGGGAAAGCCGGTCCGCGGCGGTCACCAAGGATTGATGCCGCACAGTATTGGGACTCGACACGCGAGCAGCCACCTCGTGCAACACCATGCCTGCGGCCACCGTGCCGTTGGTGTTCGGATCGATCAGGATGAACGACCCGGTGCCGGGGTTGCGGGTGTACTCGTCGAGCAGCAGCGGCACCTGGCTGCGCAGCGAAATGCGGCCCAATTCGTTGAGCTTCAACGCTGTCGCGGCGGTGTCGTGCTCCAGGGTGTTGACATCCAATCGGTAGTCCAGCCCGGTCACTCTGGCATGTGTGGTGCGGGTGGTGTGCTTGATGACGTAGTCACGGCCCGGCTCGAGTGCGGCGCCGTCGGCCATCCAGCACACCGTCGCATCGAATTCCTGTGAGGCTCGCGGCGGATTGTCGGTGTAGGCGATCATGTCGCCCCGCGAGATGTCGATGTCGTCGGCCAGCGTCACCGAGACGGCCATCGGCGGAAACGCTTCCGTCACTGGGCCATTGGGGCCGTCGATGGTGACAATGCGACTACTCTTGCCGGCGGGAAGCACGACGACGTCGTCGCCGGGCCGCATCACACCGCTGGACACCGTACCGGCGTAGCTGCGGTGGTCCTGGTGCTCGCGGCTCTGCGGCCGGATCACGTACTGCACCGGGAACCGCACGTCGGCGAGGTTCCGGTCGCCGGTGATGTCCACCTCTTCGAGGTGAGCCAGCAGCGCCGGGCCGTCATACCAGGGAGCGCGGTCGGATTTGCTGACCACATTGTCGCCGTCAAGCGCCGAGATCGGGATGGTGGTCACGTCAGGCACGTCCAGCCGGGCGGCGAAGGCCCCGAACTCATCCCGGATCGCCTCGAATCGTGTTGCTTCCCAATCGACTAGGTCCATCTTGTTGACCGCGAGCACGATGTGGCGGATGCCGAGCAGCGACGTTAGGAACGCGTGCCGGCGGGTTTGCTCCTGAACGCCGTAGCGCGCGTCGACGAGCATGATCGCCAAATGCGCGGTGGATGCCCCGGTCACCATGTTGCGGGTGTACTGAATATGGCCTGGCGTATCGGCGATGATGAACTTGCGCTTCGGGGTGTCGAAGTAGCGATATGCCACGTCGATCGTGATGCCCTGCTCGCGTTCGGCGCGCAGACCGTCGGTCACCAGGGCCAGGTCGGTGTAGTCGTGGCCGCGTTCCTTGCTTCTGAGCTCGACCGACGCCCACTGGTCTTCCATCACCGCCTTCGAGTCGTAGAGCAGCCGCCCGATCAGTGTGGATTTGCCGTCGTCGACCGACCCGGCCGTCGCGATTCGCAGCAGCGTGGTTGATGCAGCCATCAGAAGTACCCCTGCCGTTTGCGGTCTTCCATTCCCGCTTCGGAGATGCGGTCGTCGGCCCGCGTTGCACCCCGCTCGGTCAGCCGCGACACCGCCGTCTCGGCGATCACCTCGTCGACGGTGGTCGCGGAGGATTCCACGCAGCCGGTGCAGGTGACGTCGCCGACGGTGCGAAACCGCACCGAGGTCTCGAACACCTCTTCCCCCGCCCGCGGCTGCAGGAAGCGATGCACCGCCAGCAGCATCCCGTCCCGGGCGAACACCTGGCGCCGATGCGCATAGTAAATCGACGGCAAGGTGATGTTCTCGGCGCCGATGTAGGACCAGATGTCGAACTCGGTCCAGTTCGACAACGGGAAAACCCGGATGTGCTCGCCTTTGTGGTGTCGCCCGTTGTACAGGTTCCACAGCTCCGGCCGCTGCCCTTTGGGATCCCACTGGCCGAACTCGTCGCGAAAGCTGAACACCCGTTCCTTCGCGCGGGCCTTCTCCTCGTCGCGCCGGGCGCCGCCGAATGCCGCGTCGAACTTGTTCTCCCGGATCGCGCGCAGCAGTGTGACGGTCTGCAGGGGATTGCGCGACGGCCCGTTGTCGACGACCCGTCCGGCGTCGATGTCCTCTTGCACCGAGGCCACCACCAAGCGCACGCCCGTCTCCTGCACAAGCTCGTCGCGGGCTGCGATGACCTCGTCGAAGTTGTGGCCGGTGTCGACGTGCATCACCGGAAACGGCAGCCGGCCGGGCTGGAACGCCTTCACCGCCAGATGCAGCATCACGATCGAGTCTTTGCCGCCGGAGAACAGCAGTACCGGCCGCTCGAACTCAGCGGCGACCTCCCGAATGATGTGGATGGCTTCGGCTTCCAATGAGCGCAGATGGCTCAACTCGTATTGGCCCGCCGAGGGGATAGCCGTGGTTGCCCGGGTCACGACACCTCAATTCCAGGTAATCTTGGTAGCTTTGGTCAAGATAATGAGCATTACCCGGTATGAAACCAGCCGCAACTGGTGCTGTCAACCTGTGGAGAGCAGACGCAGAATCAAACCGGCACGCCGCTCGCGCTGAACGGCTAGCGGGTGACCTCGTCGAGTCTGCCGGTCGCGACATCGAAAACGAACCCGCGCAGCGATTCGTGCTTGGTGACGAAAGGACTGGCTTCGATGCGGCGCAATGACTGCTTGACGTCATCCGCGAGGTCCGGGAAAGCTTCGGCCGACCACGGCGGCTTGATACCGGTTTCCTGCTGAATCGCCCGCTTGAAGTCGTCGTCGGTGAAGGTCAGCATGCCGCAATCGGTGTGGTGGATCAGGATGACTTCCTTGGTGCCGAGCAGCCGTTGACTGATGGCCAGCGAACGGATCACGTCGTCGGTGACGACACCGCCGGCATTGCGGATGACGTGGGCCTCCCCTTCATTGACGCCGAGCAGGCGATAGACGTCCAACCGGGCGTCCATGCACGCCACGACCGCGACATGTTTGCTCGGCGGCAGCGGCAACGGGCCGGTGAAGTTGTTCGCATACTCGGCGTTGTTGGCCAGGTAATCATCGGTAACGGTCACACCAGTCTCCCCTGGATATCGCCGACGGTTCGAGCTGAGGAAGTTTAGCAATCGAGGGGCTCGACGACACTGGTAGGAATCATCCGGATCGCAGCCGGAAGGGCGCCCGCTGCGCGCATCGACGTTCGATCTCTTACCCTGTGCCCATGCGATACGGGCGAAACCGTCAGGCATGATTCGCTTCCTTGCGCGGCGGTTGCTCAACTACATCGTGCTTCTGTTTTTGGCGTCGTTTCTGACCTATTGCCTCACTTCGCTGACGTTTCATCCCCTGGACATTTTGATTCAGCGCCACCCGCAGCCGCCGCCGGAAGCCATTCACGCCAAAGCCGTCGAGCTGCATCTCGACAAGCCCATCCCGATCCGGTACGCGACCTGGGTCGCCGGCACGGTGCACGGCGATTTCGGCGACACGGTGACCAGTCACCCGGTCGCCGAGGAGCTGGGGCGACGAATCGGCGTCACCTTGCGGCTCGTGGTCATCGGTACGGTGTTCGGCGCCGCGATCGGCGTCATCGTCGGGGCCTGGAGTGCGGTCCGCCAATATCAGCTCACTGACCGCACGATCACCGTGCTGTCATTGCTGGTCTTGAGCGTCCCGTCATTTGTGCTGGCCGGCCTGCTCATCCTCGCCGGGTTGCGAGTCAACCTGCTGACCGGTTCACACGCCTTCCTCTACACCGGTGAGACCTCGTCGCTTCCCGGGGCGGGGTTCTGGGCGCAGCTCCGCGATCGGGTGCAGCACATCATCTTGCCGACGCTCACTCTGGCACTGGGCGCAATCGCCAGCTTCAGCCGCTATCAGCGCAACGCGATGCTCGACGTGCTGGGCGAGGACTTCATCCGGACCGCCCGCGCCAAGGGACTGACCCGCCGCCGGGCGTTGCTCAAGCACGGCTTGCGCACCGCGTTGATCCCGATGGCCACGTTGTTCGCCTACGGGGTAAGCGGCCTGGTGGTCGGGGCGGTGTTCGTGGAGCGAATCTTCGGCTGGCACGGCATGGGCGAGTGGGTAGTCCAGGGCATCTCGACGCAGGACACCAACGTCGTCGTCGTGATCACGGTGTTCATCGGGGCGACCATTCTGCTGGCCGGATTGCTGTCCGACATCCTGTACGGATTGCTCGATCCGCGAGTGCGGGTGTCATGACACAGAAAACAACGGTGGCGACCACCCCCATGCGGGCCGGCATCCAGTCCGGCGCCTTCGTCTCACGTCGAAACCTGTTGACCCGGCGGTTCCTTCGCAACAGGCCTGCCGTGGTGGCGTCGATTTTGCTGGTGCTGTTGTTCGTCGGCTGTTACGCGCTGCCCCCGCTGCTGCCGTACGACTACACCGCGCTGGACTATCACGCGCTGCTGCAGCCGCCGTCGCTACGACACTGGTTCGGCACCAACGCGCTGGGCCAGGATCTGCTGGCCCGAACGCTGCGGGGCATGCAGAAGTCGTTGCTCATCGGGTTCTGTGTAGCGCTGATCTCGACCACCATCGCGGCCACCGTCGGATCGGTAGCGGGATACTTCGGCGGCTGGCGCGACCGCGCGCTGATGTGGCTGGTGGACCTGCTGCTGGTGGTGCCGAGCTTCGTCGTCATCGCGATCATCACGCCGCGCATCAAACAGTCGAGCAGCATGCTGTGGCTCATCGTGTTGCTGGCCGTCTTCGGCTGGATGGTCAGCTCGCGAATGGTGCGCGGGTTGACCATGAGCCTGCGGGAACGCGACTTCATTCTTGCCGCACGGTATATGGGGGTGCCGACCCGACGGGTGATCGTCAATCACATCCTGCCGAACGTCGCGTCGATCATCATCATCGACGCCACCCTCAATGTCGGCTCGGCGGTGCTGTCCGAGACCGGCTTGAGCTTCCTGGGCTTCGGGATTCAGCCTCCCGACGTGTCGTTGGGGACGCTGATCGCCGACGGCACCCCTTCGACCACCACCTTCCCGTGGGTCTTTCTCTTCCCCGCCGGGGCGTTGGTGCTGATCGTATTGTGTGCCAACCTTGCCGGCGACGGACTGCGCGACGCACTGGATCCGCGCAGCCGACCCGCCCGCGGTAAGAAACGGCGAGCGACATGACGGCGCCTTTACTGGAGGTGACAGATCTGCATGTCACCTTCGCGACCGACGACGTCCACATCGCCGCGGTGCGCGGCACCAGCTATCACATCGAGCCCGGCGACGTGCTCGCGATCGTCGGCGAATCCGGTTCCGGCAAAACCACCGCCGCGATGGCCGTCGTCGGACTGCTGCCCGAACATGCTCAGGTATCGGGGTCGGTGCGCCTGCACGGCCAGGAACTACTCGGGTTGTCCGACCAGGCCATGTCCGGTATTCGCGGCAACACGATCGGCACGGTGTTTCAGGATCCGATGTCGGCGCTGACACCGGTGTACACGGTCGGCGACCAGATTGCCGAAGCCATCGAGGTGCACAACGACGACATCAGTCGAGCCGATGCCCGCAAGCGCGCCGTCGAATTGCTTGACATGGTGGGTATTTCGCAGCCAGCTCGTAGGGCGAAGGCCTTTCCGCACGAGCTGTCCGGCGGCGAGCGCCAGCGGGTGGTGATTGCCATCGCGATCGCCAACGACCCGGACCTGTTGATCTGCGACGAGCCGACGACCGCGCTGGACGTCACGGTGCAGGCGCAGATTCTCGATTTGCTGCGAACCGCACGTGACGTCACCGGCGCCGGTGTCCTGATCATCACCCACAACCTCGGGGTGGTGTCGGAGTTCGCCGATCGGGCGCTGGTGATGTACGCCGGACGTGCGGTGGAGAAGGCCGGCGTCGACGAGCTCTACCGCGATCGCCGGATGCCCTACACGGTCGGCCTGTTGGGCTCGGTGCCGCGGCTCAACGCCGCCCAGGGCACCCGGCTGATTCCGATCCCGGGCGCCCCGCCGACGATGTCGTCGGCGCCGTTCGATGCATGCCCGTTCGCGCCCCGCTGCCCGCTGGAGATCGGCGAGTGCCACGCGGCCGAGCCGGATCTGGTGCCGATCGGCCAGGGCCACTCGGCGGCGTGCATCCGCACCGACGACGTCGCGGGCCGCAGTGCCGCAGAGATCTTCGGCGTGCACCGACATCCTGAGCCAACCGAAACCGGGTCCGACACCTCCCCGGTGGTTCTGCAGGTCGACCAGCTTGCCAAGACCTACCCCCTGACCAAGGGTGTGATTCTGCGCCGGCGAGTCGGTGAGGTACGTGCGGTCGACGGCATCAGCTTCAGCCTGGAGCAGGGCCGGACACTGGGCATTGTCGGGGAATCGGGGTCCGGCAAATCGACGACTCTGCGCCAAATCCTGGAATTGGAAGCCCCGCAGGCGGGTTCGATCGAAATCCTGGGGGCTGACGTAGCATCCCTGGACCCGACCGGCCGTCGCCGGCTGCGCACCGACCTGCAGGTGGTGTTCCAGGACCCGGTGGCGTCGCTGGATCCTCGCCTCCCGGTGTTCGACATTCTCGCAGAACCGTTGATCGCCAACGGGTTCGACCGGCGACGACGAGAGGAGCGGGTGGCAGAACTGCTGACCACGGTGGGCCTGAATCATGCCGACGCCAGCCGTTACTCCGCCGAGTTCTCCGGCGGCCAAAAGCAGCGGATCGGCATCGCCCGGGCGCTGGCCCTGCAGCCGAAGATCCTCGCTCTCGACGAGCCGGTGTCAGCACTCGACGTGTCGATCCAGGCTGGCATTGTCAACCTGCTGCTGGACCTGCAGAGTCAGTTCGGTTTGTCGTATCTGTTTGTGTCGCATGATCTTTCGGTGGTGAAACATCTCGCGCACCGGGTGGCGGTGATGCATCGGGGAACGATCGTCGAGCAAGGTGACAGCGAGGAGGTGTTCGGTAATCCCCGGCACGAGTACACCCGGCAACTGTTGGCCGCCATCCCGCGAATCCACCACGACGGACCCGATGGCTAGCATCGTCGAGGTGACCGTTCGCCGGCTGACGCTGCTGATCATGGTGGCTTGCCTGATCGTGACCGGCTGCTCCGACGGCTATCGCGACCTTCCGACGGCGCGGGCCGCCGAGGTCGGCAGAGCAAGCGACACCAACCCGCGGGACCCGGCAACCCTGCGCGACGGCGGTAATCTGCGGCTCTCGCTCAATATGTTCCCGTCGAACTTCAATCTGTTGGAAATCGACGGCAACTCGGCCGACACGGGATCGGTGATAGCCCCGACGGCGCTGAGCGTGTTCCTCAACAGCGCCGACGGGCAACAGCGGCTCAACACCGATTACTTCACCCGCGCCGAACTGACCAGCACATCCCCGCAGGTCGCCACGTTCACCATCAATCCGAAGGCCGTATGGAGCGACGGTACCGCGATCACCTGGCAGGATTTCAAAGCGGAGGTCGACGCGTGCAGCGGCCGCGACAAGCGGTTCTCGATTGCCAGCAGCGCCGGGTTCGAACGGGTGGCGTCGGTGAGCCGGGGTGTGAACGACCGCCAAGCGGTGGTGACCTTCGCCAAGCCGTACGCAGAATGGCGGGCGATGTTTGGCGGTCTGCAACCCCGCAGCATGACAGCCGACCCCGAAGTGTTCAACGGACGCCAGCTGAACGCCCCGGGCCCGTCGGCTGGACCGTTCATCGTGTCAAGAATCGACCGAGCCGCGCAGCGCATCGTGTTGACCCGCAACCCGCGCTGGTGGGGTGTCAAGCCGCGGCTGGATTCCATCACGTTTCTGGTGCTCGACCCCTCGGCGGTCCTGCCCGCCCTGGAGAACGACGCCATCGATGCCACCGACGTGGGTTCGCTTGACAACATGGTCACCGCCCGGCGTGCACGTAATGTCACCATCCGGCATGCGCCGGCGCCCACCTGGTACCACTTCACCTTCAACGGTGCTCCTGGTTCCCTCCTAGCCGACGAGAAGTTGCGGCTGGCGATCTGCAAAGCAATCGACCGCCAGACCATCGCCGACGTCGTCCAGCACGGCCTCACCGGCAATCCGATTCCGCTGAACAACCACATCTTTGTGGTGGGTCAGGTCGGCTACCAAGACAACGGCGCACCCGCCGCGTACAACCCAGACCAGGCCGGCCGGGACCTCGACGCGTTGGGCTGGCGGCTCAACGGATCAGTACGGGAGCAACGCGGCAAGCAACTGGTCATCCGAGACCCGTTCTTCGACGAGCCGTTCCGACGGGAAATCGCGTTGATCGCCCAGCAGAACCTGGCCAAAATCGGTGTGAAGCTGGTGCTCGATCCCAAACCGGCCACCGGATTCTTCGAGCAGTACGTCTCGAAGGGAGATTTCGACATCGTCGAATTCGGTTGGGTGGGAGGCTCTTATCCCCTGTCCGCCCTGCCTCAGATCTACACCTCGGACGGTGCCAGTAACTTCGGCAAGATCGGCAGCGCCCAGATCGACGCCAAAATCGATCAGACGTTGTCCGAGCTGGACCCAGCCAAGGCCCGCGCCTTGGCCAACGAGGTGGACAAGATGATCTGGGCCGAAGGGTTCAGCCTGCCGCTGTTCCAGTCCCCCGGCGACACTGCGGTACGCAACAATCTGGCCAACTACGGCGCCTTCGGCTTGGCGGACCCGATCTACACCGCAATCGGATTCACCCGCGACTGATTCGGGTTGCGCGGGAGTGCAACCGGCGACGCGCAACGCGGGTGCACCCCGTCGCCAGATCCACTTTCGCGGACGATTTTATTGAAAATGCATCCGCACGCCAGGCGCGATCAGCAATACTGCTCACGAAATACCTTGTGACGGAGCCGTCGTGACCGAACCGGACAGCGAACGCGCTGACACCGCTGACCCGCAGACCCGCACAGCCCGTGTGCGGACCGATGCGGCGCCCACGCGGCCGTGGTGGAAACGACGAGCGGGTGTCGCTGCGGCGTTTGTGGGCCTCGCCGCTATCGGGCTGTGCTGGTTCGGTGTCAACGTCTTGATGTCGCACCCTGCACGGCACACGCCGCCACAATCGCCGCGCACCATGGCCCAGGTAGCGGGCCTGCCGCCGGGTGCAGCATCGTGTCCACGCATCGACACCGACATCGAGGAACGGTTCAACGCCGGCGCGCGCGGCACGCCGATGACCTCGTGTGCATTCGTCGAACAGGTGCGTAAGCAGTACTCGGAACAAAACTCACCCTCAGCCCAACAGGACCAGTTGAGCGTTTTCAGTCCTGCGACTTCTCAGTGGTACGACCTTGTTTGCCTCAGCTCGGGCGACTATGTCACGTGCACCGGCGGGGCCGCGGCCGTCGTGTACCTGTACCACAGCTCACGTCCGGGCTCTAGTTAGTGAATGCTAGCTCGGCGTTTCAAACCGATTGGCCGGTAGCCCGGGACACAGCTCCCGGTAGGGAATTTGTTGCGACACCCAGTCATTCCACTGATCATGGCTCATGTTCGTCGCCACTTTGGCGCATACCGCGTCAGCGGCCGGCATTGTCGGTAAATTCGGCCAAATCCTGACCGTTCCATCACGGCTGCCCGACACGATGCGGGTCCGGTCGGAGCTGACCGCCACGCTCACGACTTGTGCTTCGTGACCAGCGAAGGTGTACTGGCTTCCGTTGGCAGCGCTCCACAGCCGGACGTCGTAGGGATCGAAGCTTGCCGCGGCGATGCGATCCGCCGAGGGCATTGTCGATCGGGAACTGAACGCCAGGCCCATGGCTGCGTAGCCGATCTCTGCCGGCTCGCCCAGAGAAGTTCCGGTGTCGATCTCCCAGCGCTGGATCACTCCGACGGGCGACACATCCTTCGTCGCCATTGACCAAACGGTGCTTCCGGACGCCAGCCTTCGCCCATCCGGACTGAACGCGACGCTGAGGACCTCGCCGGGATGTCCGATCGCCAGGGACCGCTCGTCGCTGAACGATTTTGGTAGTTGTGCGGCGACGTCGGCCTCCCACACCTGCCGGCCGGTGGGGTCCCACACGCGCACGATGCCCGCGACGCTTCCCGAGGCCAATCGATCGCCCTGGGGACTAAAGGCCACATCGAAAACCATCGCGCGGTCCTTGTTCTCCAGCGCAGTCGGTCGCCAAGACGGCAGCTCCCAAAGAGTGATCTCGCCGTCGATGCTGGCGGAAGCCAAGTGATTACCGTCTCGACTCAGCGCGATCACCGATACTGGCCGTCCGGTGTCAATCGACGTATTCGTGCCGGTAGTCAGGTTCCACATGCGGATTTTTCCGTCCGCACTTCCGGAGGCGACCACATCGCCGGCCTGATTGAACGCAACACGGGTGATCATCCCTGCAGGTTCGGTCGTCTTGTCGATCTCGATGCCCGTGTAGGAATCCCAGAGCCTTACTGTTCCATCCACGCCTCCTGACGCGATGTGACGGCTATCGGGACTGATCGCCACACTCGTCACAGCGCCCTGATGGCCCAGCAAAGGCTTGCTCAGTGGTTGGCCGACGGTGGTATTCCAGAAGCGCAGCGCGTGTTCGTTGCCGCCGCTGATGATTTCGTCACCGTCGGCGGCAAATGCCACACTCAAGACAAGGCCATGGTGCCCGATCATCGGGTCACCGATACGCTGCCGCCGCGAGACGTCCCACAGCTGCACGGTTCTGTCATCGCTGCCCGACACGAGACGGGTGCCATCCGGGCTGAAGGCCACGCTGGTCACGGGGGCTGTGTGACCCTGACCTTGGGGTGGCGGCAATTGGCCTGCTGCAGCAAGGTTGTCGCTGTCCCAGAACCGCACCGTGTTGTCGGCGCCACCAGATGCGACGAGCTTGTCGTCCGGGCTGAACGTCACACTCCTGACGCCGTCGGAGTGGGCGTTCAGATGCTCGCGCTCGGCCGGCGCGTTACCGCCTGCAGGCGGTACGCTGCCGACGTTCCAAATACGGATAGCCCCGTCCGCTCCGCCGGCCGCAAGCCTCTCCCCAGCCCGGTTGAACGCCACGCTGAGAATCGGTTTGCCGGTGCTTATCGAACGCATATCGGTTCCGTCGGGGTTCGAGATATCGATGTCTCCATCGGCACCGGCGGAGGCGAGGCGGTGGCCATCTGGACTCAACCCAATGCCGATCACCCGTCCCCGGTGCGGCCGGACAAGAGGTGTCGGAGCGGGCCGTTGATCGTTGAGATTCCATACCTGGACAGTCCCTTCTTGGCTGCCCGCAGCGACTAGTGAACCGTCGGCACTGATTGCGACATTGGTGAGATGCGTCTTGCTGGAATTCACGGGCAGTGACCGGCAGCCCACTTGGTGCGATTCGGCTTCGACTGGGTCGACCGCACAAGAACTTCTGCGCAAGTCCGCCAGCCATGCCTTCGAGCTGGTATCCCATACGCGGAGACCGCCGCTGTCGGCGACGGCCAAGCGGTGGCCCACCGCGGCGAACGCCACGCCGACCACCGGGGCATTGCCATCCACAATGAGATCCGTGCTGGACCTCTTGACGAGCGCGTCGAGCAACGGCCCGTCGTCGGGCTTGGTCGCCAATCTGTTGGCCGCCAACAATTCTTGGAACGCCTGCACATCGTGGTCGGCCGTGCTCACAGCGTCCAGCATCGTCTGCGCCTCGGGAACCAGCTTCTGTGCGATCGCGTTTCGGGCGCTTTGCAGCGCTTCTTGTTTCTCCTGCCGCGCCGAGAACAATTCGTATACCGCGACGAGGGCGATGATCACCGTGCCGGCGAGCACGGCGCGCAGGATGCGCGAGCGCTTGCGCAGGACTGCGGTGTGAGCTTGGGCTTCGTTCGCCCGGCTTTCGGCGTGTTCCTTGGCGGTTTTCTCGGCAGCCGCGAGTCTTTTCGCAGCTTCGAGCTCGGCTTCGCGCTGCTGCTTTTCGACGGCGAGACGCTTGTCTTCGGCCTTGCGACATGCGCCGAGGTACTCATGATCCGTCGGCTCCAGATTTGCTGCCAGGTCGGGCCGTTCGCTCAGCGCCTCGGCGGCCGCGAGGCGATCTGCGGAGTGAGTCAGCCAGCCAGTGCTTCTACCGGACTTCGTCCAGTCCCCCGCTGCGCGCTTGACGCCTTCAAGCACCGCGAGTAGAGCGGTATCCTCTATCAGCCAGCCCTCAAGCAGGTCCCACTGGCGAAGCAGGGCCTCATGAGCCGGCTCGATGGTGATCTCGCCTGTCTTCGCAACCCTGTCCTTGGTCAGCAGACGCTGTTTCACCAGGTTCTCGAGTAAGGGCTGGCATTCGACCGGGATCTTCGAAAGCCGGGCGACGCGCCGCCGCGGTGCGCCGGTGTCGGGATCAATGTCAGCCAGCCGCGGAATCATCGCGCGGCGCAGTAACGCCAGCCGCGTCGTGCGGTCCCTCGGAGTGGCGGGTTTGGTCTCTGCCAGCAGCGCCTGCCCGACGGCTTCCTCGATCGAGCCTTTGATTCCGCCGAGGTGGTAGTAGTCGGCAACAGTCAGCGCGCCGCTGCCTCCGTTCTCCAGGTATAGGCGCTCCAGTGTGAAACTGAGTAACGGCAGTGCGTCTTTGGCCCCGCCCACCTCGACGTCATGGAGCAGCACATCGACCAGTGCGTCGTCGATCTGGATTGGCCGCGCTGTTCCCTCCAACCGCCTCGTCGGGCCCGTGATCACCTCGGCATACGCACCGCGCGGCATGGGTCCCAGGTCGAAGGGGACTTTCCGTATGCCCTCCAGCGGTTTGGCCTCCTGTAACCGCGCATAGGAGTCGGAACGAATGGCGATCACCACCATCGACGCTGGCGCGTCATCGGTCAGCAGGTTTTGGAGCAGGGCAAGCAGCGACAGCGCCTCGTCCTGTCCTTCCAGGTGGAATAGTTCTTCGCCTTGGTCGATCGAGATGACCAAGGTTGGTGGCTTCGCTGCGATGTCGTCGTCGAAGAAAGTAGATGTGTTCTTGTCGACGAGTTCTTGAAGAATCGGGCGCAGTTTGTCCGCGCCCCCGATGATCGCCGCTCGAAGTGTCTTGCGCGATAACCCGATCTGGGCCTTTTGCACCGCGGTCTCCAGCGCGCGCAATAAACCGTTCTCGCCGGAAATGGCCGCTGTTCCCGGGCGAATGATGGGCAATGGCAGGAAGTCTCGGTCATATCGGGCCATCCGTGCGACCAGGCCGGCCCGTAGAAACGACGACTTGCCGGCGCCCGATGCGCCCAGGATCGCCATAAGCCGTGGGGGTAAGTCTTCGCGCAGCCCGCGCAGCTGATCGAGCGCATCGAAGATTGGCGCGTCTCGGCCGAAGAAGATTCCGGCGTCTTCGGCCTCCAATGGCCGCAGCCCGCGGTAGGGCGGGCGGTCGGGGTCGCTTTCCGGTGGCCAATCGAAGAATCGAGGGTCCAGGCCTGCCTTGACCAGGCCAGCGCGAAGCCGCTTGAGGCCCTCTTGTGAGAAGGTGATCTGAACTTCTTCATGGGTGCGTGGCAGCGTGACGCTGAATTGCCGGTGGTCCCGCCCCGAAGCCAGGTCGACGACTTGGAAAGTGTCGCTCAGATCCCGTGGTAACGCGGCGGGGTCGATGGCTTCGATCAGCACGCCGAATAGGCGTTTATCGAGCTTGTGAGCGAGGGACAGCTCTTTCTGGCACCACTCGGAAGCCAGCCAAGCGCGCGAGACCAGGAATATGACAGCCTCACAGCGCGCCGCGGCCTCATTGAGGGCGCGCTCCCACCGCTCGCCCCCAGCGATGCCTCGCTCGGGATCAAGGTCGAGGAAAACGTCTTCCCAGCCTTCGTTGGCAAGCCAGTTACGCATGCCGACAGCTTCGGCATTGTTGACGCTTGAGTGGCTCAAGAAGAGGCGCGACATGCCATTACCGGCCCGGCCTCGCGCCGAGTGTAGGGACGCACGAGGGGAAACGGGTGAACAACTTCATCTGCCGTGTAGCCAACCGTCTCCTCGGTCGGTTCCCGCATGTGAACTGCAGCAAGGCGATCACCCCAACGATGTCGCTCACTTAGCGACCGGCTCATCGTAAGTCCGCCGGCCCGCCGCCAGAGCCGAACCAGCAAACTGTCGCGCCGGCTCTGCTTAAGCGCTCAGGTCGATGCGGTGTGCCCCTGGGATGTGGTCATACCGTGCCGGTGTACAGGTCAACACGATGAGCTGTCCGTGGGCGCCGACACCGTCGAACACCGCGCCCATCTTCGCCAGCCGGTCCGGATCGGTGAATCCCAGTGCGTCGTCGATCATAACCGGAACGGCGTCCTCCTTGGCGACCAGCGCCGCTGCCGCCAGTCGAGCGAGGATCCCAAGCTGCTCTTTGGCACCGCCCGACAGCGAGTCGTACGGCACGGTGCAGCCGTCCAAGGTGCGACTGCAGATCTTCAGATCGCTGTCGATGTCGACTTCGAAACTTTCCCCGAACACCGGGCGGGCGAGCCGCTGCAGCTCGGTGCGGAACGGCTCGACATAACGCAGCCGGGTGGTGTCGCGGTGGCGGCTCATTACTGAACGCAACAGGTCGGCGGCACGGGCACGACGGCCCACGGTGGAGTGCTGCACCGCGGCGTGTTCCCGGCGTAGTTCAGCCGCATCCAGCTCACCGTGGCGGCCCTCGGTGCCGATCACCGCCAGCTCGACGGTGAGCTCGCGCAGATCGCGCTCGGCCTGGTCGATGCCGACCCGGAGGGCTTCGGCCGCCGCAGCCGCCTCGGCCAACTCCGCGGCGACGGTGTCCGGGGCGGCGCGGCCCAAGTGCGCGGAAATCTCGGCAATGCGCGCGTCAGCAGTCTGTCGAGCGTGCAAGTCGGCGTCTGCTGTGGCCGCTAGCTCCTCGTCGGTCAGGACTGCCCGCTGCTGGGTCAGCCGGTCGGCCACCGCGTCCCGTTCTGCGCCCTGGCTTGCGAGCTTGTCGCGGAATACCGCGGCGCGGGTGACTGTCGCGGCGAGCCCGGCGGCGGCGGTGGACGCGTCTTTCCGGCATTCCTCGCATCGCCTGGCGGCGTGCGCGTGAGCCGCTTCGGCCGCTTCAAGCTCGGCGCGGACGGTGCTGCGGGTGACCTCGTCGGTGACGGCCGGTTGCCCGGCGCGCAGCCGGGACAGGCGCGACCGCAGTTGGTCGACCTCGTCGTCACCGCACATCCCGGCCAGGGTGGCGGTCAACTGATCGCGGCTGGCCTGCAGTTCGGCGCGACGCTGGTCGGCGGCCCGGGCAGCGGCCAGGTCAGCGACTGAGCCGGCCGCCAGTGCGGCAGCCAGGTCCTGTTGTGCCGCCTCGTATTTGGCGTGAATGTCACGAGTAGTGGTGCCGGGTATGAACCGGGCGGTGAGGACTCCGGTCACCTCGACCTCGGTGGGCTCGGCGGCCGTCGTCGACCAGCTCTGACCGTTGGCCAGGACCACGTCTTCGCCGGCGGCGCGAAGATGAATGTCGGCGGCCGCGGTGATTTCGAGCGTGCCGGCGATCAGGGCGAGCTGGCCTTCGATACGTTCGACGGCCGCTGCGGCAGCCTCAATGCGCCGGGCGGCGGCCTCGGTGACACCGATCGCGGACAGTTCCGCGCAGAATCGGTCACGCTCGTGCAGGGCAGCGTCGATCTTGCTGAGCCGAGTGGCCAGCCGCTCAGCTTCCTCCCGCTCTGCTACCTGTTCGGCGACGCGGCGAAGCGAGCTGACGCGCCGTTGGGCGGCCGCCAGGGCGGTGCTGGCTTCGTCGAGGGCGGCTTGAGCGGCTGCCGCGGCTTGTTGCGCCGCTGACTGCATGCCGGTGGCTTGCCGAGCTTCGGCTTCCAACGCGGTGAGCGCCGCGGCACGGGTGCCGAGTTCGCTACGCAGTCGCAACCGTTCGCTGCGGACCGCGTTCGAGGCGGCGTCTTTCGCTGCGGCTGCGGCGGCGATCAACCGGGCTTCGCGTAACTGGTGAGCCAGTTCGGCGACTCGGGCGGCGGCGGCTTGGGCGGCCGTGTGCCGGTCGTCGACGGCGGGTTGCTGGCCGGACAGCTCAGCGAGCTGCTGGGTCAACGCCTCGTGTCGCCGCACCCGGTCCTCGACTTCGGCGACCGCCGCCGACCAGCGCGCAACGTCTTCTTCGGCGTCGCGCAACCGCACGATCGCCGCCGCCCATTCTGCGGTGGGGCGCCCGGTCGCGGTGAAGTAGCGGGCATATTCGGTGTCGATTCGATCGACGAGCAGCGGCTCGCCACCGGAGAGGCTGGCGGTGGCTCCGGCGGCGACGTCCAGGGCACGTGAGAGCGCCTCGCAGCCCGAGAGTTCCAGCGCCGCGGTTGATGCCGCCTGCAGTACCCGAAGTGCACGCCACAGGCCGGTGTCCAATGTCTCGGCGAAGATCGCGCAGACCCGTTCGTGCGCTTCGTCACCAGTCAGCTGCTCTCGGCGCGGCGCCAGCATGGTCAGTTGCGTTTCGGTTCGCTTGTGAAACCGCTTGCGATAGACGAAACGGTAGGGCCCACTGCTGATTTCGGCGGTCACCTCGGCGCCGACATCGGCGTTGGTCGGCTTTACCTGCTTGACTTCTCTCTTCGTAGAGCGGTCTTTGGACTCGAACAACAGATCCAGCGCTTCGATCATCGACGACTTGCCGATCTCGTTGGCTCCGCCCACCACCAC
Source organism: uncultured Actinomycetota bacterium (assembly GCA_963767765.1). GTDB lineage: Bacteria > Actinomycetota > Actinomycetes > Mycobacteriales > Mycobacteriaceae > Mycobacterium. Next base: position 301,441 of record CAVYEX010000006.1, read on the forward strand.
TACGCCGCTGTCGGGGAATTCGATGTGGCGGTTGGCGACGCCACGGTAATTGGCCAGCGTCAGTCGATGCAGCTTCATGCCGCGCCCTGGGTGCGCTCGTTCAGTCGCAGCAGCAACGCCAGCGCCGCATGTGCGTCGTCGGCGGCGGCGGTGTCGCCCTGGCGTGCCGTCGCGACCAGTTCCTCGACGGCGGCGGCAGCAAAACCGCCCATCCCCAATTCGGCGAATTCGCCGTCCCCGGGAATCACTGCCAGTTCTGTGTGGCGCTCCCACAGACTCAGCCCGCCGAACAGTCGGGCGTATCTGTCCAGGCAGGTGTCCAGCGCGGCGCGGTCGGTCACCGTCAGCGAACCCGTCAGCGCCAGCCGCACCACCGTGCGGTCCTTGTCGGGCAGTAGGTCCAGGTTCACATCGAGGTCGGCGATGTCGCGACGGGTGTCGACCTGGCGGCGCATGGTGACAAACCGCCACCGTCCGACGTGGCGGGCCTCGACCGTGACGGGCCGCTCGGGAAGCGTGTCGTCGATGTCGACGACGAGCACGTGTCCAGGGTCGGGCTCGATGTCGTCGAAATTTGTGACTTCCGGTGAACCGGAGTACCAGACCCGACCGCTGCTTCCCACGCTGGTGCGAGAGTGCTTGTCGCCCAACGCCGCAAAGTGCAGGCGGCTGCCGGCCAGGACGCCCTCCATCGCGGCGAGCCTGATCAGTGCGGGTTTTGCGGGATCGGGATCGAGCAGGTCCACGCCGCCGTGCGCGACCAGCACCCGGGTGGTTCCGTCGGCGGGCAGATCGGCCAGTACGTCGGCGACGAGGTCGCGGGTCGGCGCCTTGGATCGCCACGGAGCGGCGACGATCTGCAGGCCGGGGCGCACGTCGTGAACTCCGGCCCGGTCCAGAACGACGACGTTGTCCGGGCACTCGGCGGTGAACAATGCGCTGGTGTACACCGACGACGCATCCAGTGGGTCGTGGTTTCCGGGCAGGAGGTACACCGGAACACCGATGGCGCGCATGGCTTCCAGCGACTGACTGACCACTTTCGGCGCAAGCTGGTTGTGCTCGAAGACATCGCCGGCCACCACCACGAACTCGGCACCCACCTCCGCGGCCAGCGCGCCGAGACCGGCCACCGCGTCACGGCGAGCGGCTGAGTATCGGGGTTGGGCTTCGCTGGTGAGGAAATGGCGGGTCATGCCCAGCTGCCAGTCGGCGGTGTGCACGAATCGCATCGCTTCTCCCCTCTCGGCGTTGCGTGAGCAAGGCGAGTGTAGGGCGGGGCGCCGACAACTCCGGGGACGCGCACCGGGTGTGGCTGGCTCGGTTGCCGGCCGGCTGGATCAGCAGCCCTCCGCGTCCGTCCGGCGTCCGATGCTGGGTGGACCGGTTCGCCCGTCGTCACCGATCAAGAAGCTGAGCAGGCGATGGTTGGCGTCGCTTTTCGGCCCGTCATAGACGTTGATGGCCTGCATGCCCTGCCCACCGACGAAGCCGTCCTCGATGCTGTATTGAGACCCCGAGTACGCCGCCCGCACCTCAGCGGCCGTCGAACCGTCACCGACACCGCGGTCGGTCTTGGCGCCAGCCGGCGTTTCGATGCCCGTCACCCGCCCGCTGCTGTCGGCGATCCACACCTTGAGCGTCTCGATCGCGTTCTCCCCGAGCACGGTGCAGTAGTAGAAGTGGTTGTTCGGCGCGGAACCCATGGCGGTGACCGCTTCGCCTTCCGTCATCCCGATCCGAAGTGCCCCGTAGCCGTCGAAGGTGGCCACCGGCGCCGACGGCGCGGCTTTGGGCAGACAGTTACACAGCACGATTCGCTTGATCGTGCCGGTGTAGCCGGTGCCGGTGAACGCGTACCCGTCGACGGCCATCCGGAACGCCGTCTGCGCGGCCTCGTCGGCGAGGAACACCAGCCAGTTCAACGTGCCCTCGATCGTCGGCGCGCTGACCGGATTGCCGTACAACTTGATGGCCTGGGTGACGTTCGACCCCGCCGTGACTCCGTCGATGGTGCGGCCGCCGTCGTGCGGGGCGATCGAGCGCAGCACACCGTCGACGAAGCCCATGTCGCAGTTGCGCCAGACCACGACGACCTGTCCGGTTCCGGCGACGTCGGGAAAATCCGGGTGCGCGGTGCGGATGGCGCCGGCACTCGACCCGAGGTTGACTCCGGAGAAGCCGTTGGGCGACAGGGTTTCCTTGGCGGCTGCCACGTTCTGGGTGGCGCGCAGACGCGCGGCGAGCTGCTCGGAGTTGGCGGCCTGGACGAACAGCCCGCCGGTGGCGGCGGCGATGCAGTTCAGCTGTTCACTGGCCGGGCCGTCGGTACGGAAACCCACCGTCGAAATCGAGAGCCCCGGATGCTGTTGACGCAATTGCTGAGCAACGTCGCACGGCGGCCGACCGCAGGTGTCCTCACCATCGGAGACCAGGACGATCGCCTGCGGGCTGCCGTCCGGGGGCAACAGGTCCGCAGCCGTGCTGAGCGCCAGGCTGATCGGTGTATAGCCGGACGGTTGCAGACCGTCGATCTGGGCGTCCATGGCGTTGCGGTTCAGCGGGCCCAGCGGGATCAGCGTCTTCACGTCTCGACACCCGGCATCCTTTTCGGCGTCGCTGCTGCCGGTACCGGTGCCGTAGGTGACCAATCCGACCTGTGCATGCGCCGGAAAGTCGTTGACCAAGCCCTTGGCGGCGGACTTGGCGGCATCGATGCGTGGACCCGGCGCATCGGGTGTAGTCATCGACCCGGAGGCATCGAGGATCAAGACGGTCGGAACCGAAGCCGGCTGCTGGGCGCTGGGCGGAACGTTCGACGTGTCTTGGCCCTTCGACGCCGGCGGGTGTCGTTCCGCGCACCCGACGAGCAACAGCGTCGCGACCACGCCGATCGCCCACAACCGCCACCGCGAGCCGTCCCACATCTTCGTCCCCCTCGTGTCGAGCGACCCTCCTCCCGAGACTCGCTGGCGTCACGACGCTACCGTCGTCGTCGTGACTGCCCGGCGCCACACCCTGATCTTGCTGCGGCACGCGAAGTCGGCCTATCCCGCCGGGGTGGCCGATCACGATCGGCCGTTGGCGCCACGCGGGTCACGGGAGGCCGGGCTGGCCGGTGACTGGTTGCGGACCAACCTGCGGCCCATCGACCTGGTGCTGTGCTCGACCGCGGAGCGCGCCCGTCAGACCTTGGCCCGCGCGACTGTGGAGGGTGTCGTGCACTACGTCGAGCGGCTCTACGGCGCCGGCGCGGCCACCGTCTTGAACGAGGTCAGACGTGTCGCCGAGGACGTCGGCACCCTGCTCGTCGTCGGCCACGAGCCGACGATGTCCGAGGTCGCCCTCGATTTGGCCGGTGCCCGCAGCGATGTCGCAGCTATTCAACAGGTTTCGATGAAGTTCCCGACGTCGGGCATCGCGGTACTGCACGTCGACAGCTCCTGGCGGCAGCTGAAACCGGGCGGCGCCGCGCTGGTCGACTTCCACATCCCGCGATGACGGCGGCGCCGCCACGGTCGTCGGACAGCAGCAGCCAAGGTGGTGCGAAGCGTGCGATCACAGTTACGGACGCTCTGGCGGTCAGGAATTGGTCGACAGCGTCAGTTCCATCAGCTTGATGGCCTGCTGACAGGCGTCGATGCCGGGCCCTTGCGGATTGACCCACCAGCCGACGACGCCGGCGGCGTCGCTGGCGACACCACACGAGCCGTTGGCGTCGTTAGTACGCATCACGATCGACTGCACACCGGCGATGGACCGGTTCTCGATCTGGTACTTCAGACCCTCGGCGACTTTGCGCTCGTTGTCCAAGCTGCCCTGTTCGAACCAGAACCGGGTGATGTCGATGAGAGCGGTGGGATTGAGGGCCTGCCAGCGGCAGATCGCGCCGACGAAGGTGCTCTGGATGTCGAGCGGGTCAGCCCCGACCGTCTTGGCCAGGATGTCCGTCGTCAGAACCTCGCACTCCTTCAGCAGGTTCGGGTACTGCTGTTGGGAGTTGCTGTTCGGCGGTACGTCACCCGCACCCACCTTGACCGGCGTCCCGCCCACCGCGCGAGAACAGCCGGTGAGCGCCGACGCCACGATGAGCGCGGCGGCCGCGCCGGCCAGCGCGCGTCTCATTTGGAGTTCGCGATCGACTGGCGTGCGAGTTCTTTGGCGACGTCGCACGGATCGGGGAACGGCTTCTGGCTGAAACTGACCGACCATTCGATGAAGTCGTCCTGGAATTGGATCCCCACCTCACACAAAGAGTCACCCAACGTCGGCTCGTTGCCGACCGCGATGAAACCGCCGTGGCCGTTGATGTTGATGTCCTCGACGCTGGACCGCGATAACTCTTCCGTCTTGCGTTCCCGGCCGATCGGGCTGCCGCGGTACCACGAGAACGAAAAATGCGGACCGACGATTGCCCCGCTGGCCAGCCACTGGCAGCCCACCGAGTTCTGCGCGGTATTCATCAATCCAGGCACCCTGGTCAATTGCGTGACCGTCTGATCACTGATACCGCCGCACTGCGGGAAGAACGGACCGTGGCGCGATGCCGCGGACGGCCCACCCGACGACTCGGGCGACTGACCCGAGCCGGAATCGGAATGTGAGCAGGCGGCGATGACAGGGATCAGGATGGCCGCCAGTGCCAGCGCCATGGGCTTGCCTCGCGTCACCACGCGCCCTTACTGCCGGTCACAGGATGCACTGTAGCGGCAGCACCACCCCGCAACTACTGCGACACAGCCTGACCAGGAGTTTTGCCTCATCGCGAGTTTGCTATCGACTGGCGTGTCAATTCCTTGGTGACATCGCAGGGATCTGGGAACGGCTTATGGTCGAAGTAGGCCGTCCACTCGATGAAATCGTCGCCGAATTGCAGCCCGACCTCGCACAGGTTGTCACCGAGCGCGGGCTCGCTGCCGACGGCGAGGAAACCGTCGTGGCCGCCGATGGCGATGTCTTCAACGCTGGGGTGGTTGAGCTCCACAGTCTTGCGTTCCCGCCCGATGGGGCTGTCGCGGTACCAGGAGAAAGAGAAGTAGGGCCCGCGGATGCTCCCGTGTAGGAGCCACTGACAGCCCACCGAGTTCTGCGCGGTATTGACCAGCCCGCTCAATCGGGTCAGCTCCGCCACCGTGCGGTCGCTGACACCGCCGCATCGCGGGAACGACGGTCCATGGCGGCCGGCCGAGTCGGACGCCGGGGAGGCATGGGTGGCCGAGTCGGCGCAGCCAGCGGCCAGGCTCGCGGCCACCGCCGACACCGCCAACACCGCAGGTGTCCAGGCGATCACAGGGTGCACACTAACCGCAGCCAAGCGCTTTGATATGCGACAGTTACCAGATGCTTGTGGCATTGCTGCGCCGCTATATCCGGCCGTACCGCAGGCCGATTGCGGCAGTGATGTCATTGCAACTGATCAGCACCATGGCGTCGCTGTACCTGCCGACAGTCAACGCAGCGATCATCGATGACGGTGTCGCTCAAGGCAACACCTCGGCCATCGCCAGACTCGGCGCGCTGATGCTGGGGGTCACGGTCCTGCAGGTGCTCTGCGCCGTCGGCGCTGTCTACTTCGGCTCACGAACCGGAACGGGGCTCGGTCGCGACCTGCGTTGGGCGCTGTTCGAGCACGTCACCACCTTCTCCGAGCACGAGACCAGCCGGTTCGGCGCGCCGTCGCTGCTCACCCGCACGATCAATGACGTCCGCCAGATCCAACTTCTGGTGCAGATGGGCGCCACCGTCTTGATCACGGCGCCGATTATGTGCGTCGGAGGGGTTTTCATGGCCATCGACCAAGACGCCGGGCTCTCCTGGCTTCTCCTGGTCAGTGTTCCGGTGCTGGCCGCGGCCAACTACGCGATCGTCTCGCGGATGCTCCCGCTTTTCCGCAGCATGCAGCGGTTAGTCGACAACATCAACCGGGTGATGCGCGACCAGTTGTCCGGGGTGCGTGTCATCCGCGCCTTCGCACGCGAATCCTTCGAGCGGCATCGGTTCGAGACAGCCAATCTCAGGCTGGGGAACACCGCGCTCGAGGCCGGCAATTGGCAGGCGTTGATGCTGCCGGTGACGACGTTGACCATCAACGTCTCCAGTGTTGCGGTGATCTGGTTCGGTGGTCAGCGCATCGACAGCGGTCACATGCAAGTCGGCTCCCTGATCGCCTTCCTGGTCTACTTCACGCAGATCCTGATGGCGGTGATGATGGCGACGATGGCGCTGATGATGCTGCCCCGGGCCGCTGTATGCGCTGAGCGGATCATCGAGGTGCTGTCGACCAGCCCAACGGTAAGCGACCCGCAGCACCCGCTCGAGCCACCGTGCCCCGTGCGTGGTGAAATACAGCTAGACGGTGTGACATACCTTTTTCCCGGCGCGGAATGCCCTGTGCTGCGCGATCTTTCTTTTGTTGCAAATCCCGGCACGACCACCGCCGTGGTAGGCGGCACCGGTTCGGGCAAGTCGACACTGATTTCACTGATCTGTCGGCACTTCGACGTGACCGCCGGTGCTGTGCTGATCGACGGCATCGACGTCCGTGACTATGACACCGAACGGTTGTGGTCAGCGATCGGGCTGGTGCCGCAACGTGGATACCTGTTCTCCGGCACCATCGCGGACAATCTGCGGTACGGCAGGGCCGACGCGACCGAGGACGACATGTGGGCAGCGCTGCGGGTGGCGGCTGCCGACGATTTCGTTCGGGCCCACGACGACGGGCTGCAGCTGCGGGTGGCACAGGGCGGCTCGAACTTCTCCGGCGGACAGCGGCAACGGTTGGCCATCGCCCGTGCCGTGATCCGCCGTCCGGCAATCTATCTCTTCGACGACGCCTTCTCTTCGCTGGACGTACACACCGACCGGCGGATCCGCACGGCGCTGCGCGAGGTAGCGGCTGACTCGACGGTAATCGTTGTCGCGCAGAGGATGTCGACGATCGCCGAGGCAGACCACGTGGTGGTGATCGACGATGGCCGGGTGGTCGGGTCGGGAACTCACGACTCGCTGATGACCAATTGTCCGACCTACGTCGAGTTTGTCGATTCGCAGTCGCTGGGCGCCGGAGTCGCCTCGTCGTGACCGCGTCCCCTGCACCGCCGATCCGCGGCATGATGGCGGCTCCTGTCGAAAGGTCGCGCGACTTCCGCGGTTCGGTGATCCGGCTGGCCAAACGGTTGAGCCCGCAACGCGGCCTGACCGCCGCGGTGATCGCGCTGGCGGTAGGCGGCACCGCGATCGGGGTCGTGGTTCCGCGCATCCTCGGCCACGCCACCGACCTGCTGTTCAACGGCGTGGTCGGCCGGCGCCTGCCTGTCGGCATCACCAAAGAACAGGCGGTCGCGGCCGCACGGGCGCGGGGTGACAACAGTTTCGCCGACTTGCTCTCAGGCATGCAGGTGGTACCCGGCAAAGGCGTCGACTTCGCGGCGGTGGGACGAACGCTTGCTGTGGCGATGGCTTGTTATCTTGTTGCTGCACTGCTGGTATGGGCGCAGGCGAGACTGCTCAATGTCACGGTGAAGCGCACCATGGTGGCGCTGCGCGCCGATGTCGAGGACAAGGTGCATCGGCTGCCGCTGGCCTACTTCGACGGCCGGCAGCGCGGTGAAGTGTTGAGCCGCGTCACCAACGATGTCGACAACATCCAAACCTCCTTGTCGGTGACGATCAGTCAGCTGGTTACGTCGGTCCTGACGGTTCTGACGGTGCTGGTGATGATGCTGACGATTGCGCCGTTGCTGGCGGCACTCACCTTGCTGACGCTGCCGTTGTCACTGCTGGTCACCCGCCTGATCACCCGGCGCTCACAGCGATTATTCGTGGCCCAATGGGCCAACACCGGCCGGCTCAACGCCCACATCGAGGAAACCTACAGCGGTTCCGCGGTGGTCCGGACGTTCGGTCACCGGGCCAGCGCTCAAGAGCGCTTTCGAGATCTCAACGACGAGGTCTACCGGATTGGCTTCGGTGCACAGTTCGTCTCGGGTCTGATTGCCCCGGCCACCATCTTCATCGGCAATCTGAGCTACGTCGTGGTGGCCGTCGTCGGTGGGCTGCAGGTGGCGACCGGCCAGATCACGGTAGGCAGTATTCAGGCGTTCATTCAGTATGTGCGGCAGTTCAATTGGCCTCTCAACCAGTTGGCGACGACGTATAACGTCTTGCAGTCCGGTGTCGCCAGCGCCGAACGCGTATTCGACCTGCTCGATCAACCCGAAGAACCGCCGGATCGCGAAGGGCAGCCGCCGACGCCTAACGGCACACACGGACGGGTGGAGTTCGACCAGGTGAACTTCGCGTACCGGCCCGGCATTCCGGTGATCGAAGAATTGTCACTGGTGGCCGAACCCGGCAGCACCGTCGCAATCGTCGGTCCGACCGGAGCCGGTAAAACCACGCTGGTCAATCTGCTGATGCGGTTCTATGACGTCGATTCCGGCCGTATCCTGATCGACGGCGTCGATATCGCCGAAATGAGCCGCTATTCGCTGCGCTCGCGCATCGGCATGGTGCTGCAAGATACGTGGCTCTTCAGCGGGACGATTGCTGAAAATATATGGTACGGACGTCCAGAAGCCGCCGAAGAAGAAATGACTCAGGCTGCCAGCTCGGCGTATCTCGACCGGTTCGTCAACACGCTACCGAATGGATACCAGACTCAAGTCGGCAATGACGGCGGCATCCTCAGTGCCGGGGAGAAGCAGCTGATCACCATTGCTCGGGCGTTTCTCGCTCGCCCGGACATTCTGATTCTGGACGAGGCGACCAGTTCAGTCGACAGCCGAACCGAGGCGCTGATCACCGAAGCCACCCGACAGCTTCGTCGAGGTCGGACGAGCTTCATCATCGCTCATCGGTTGTCGACGATCCGCGGTGCGGACCATATTCTGGTGATGAACGCCGGCCGGATCATCGAGCGGGGCAACCACAGCGACCTCATGGCGCAGCGCGGTGCTTACTTCGAAATGACGCAGGTTGCGCTCAGATGAGCGGTCATGCCGGCGGGCGCAGCCGTCGGTTGGCTTGATTACCCAATCCGGCTGACCGCGTCTTGATCCGCGCACCGTCGAGAATTTTCGCATACTGCCGCAGATCCCGACCCATACGATGTTTTCAGTGCCGCGTTGACTACAGGAGTGGGTGATGGCTGAGAGTGCGCGTGGTGCGCGAACCGGCTCGCAGTTCGGGCCCTACTACCTCAAGCGGTTGTTGGGCAGCGGCGGCATGGGTGAGGTCTATGAAGCCGAACACACCGTCAAGCAGTGGACGGTGGCAGTCAAGCTGTTGTCGGTAGCGGTTTCACAGGATCCGGTGTTTCGCAGGAGGATGCAGCGCGAGGCCCGACTGGCCGGCCGCTTGCAGGAACCGCACGTGCTGCCCATCCATGATTACGGCGAAATCGACGGCCAGCTGTTCATCGAGATGCGCAGGGTGCAAGGCACGGACCTCGACGAGCTACTCAAGCGGTTCGGTCCGTTGGCCCCGCCGCGGGCAGTGGCCATCATTCACCAAATCGCTTCAGCTTTGGATGCCGCCCACGCCGCCGGGGTGATGCACCGCGACATCAAGCCGCAGAACATTCTGGTGACCCCCGACGACTTCGCCTACCTGGTCGATTTCGGCATCGCCAGCGCGACCACCGACGAGCGGCTCACCCAGCTCGGCACCGCCGTAGGCACTTGGAAATACATGGCGCCGGAGCGGTTTTCGGATGCCGAGGTGACTTACCGCGCCGACATCTACGCATTGGCGTGCGTCCTGCATGAATCCCTGACAGGCGTGCCGCCGTATCGCGCCGACAGCGCCGGGGTACTCATCAATGCTCATCTGCATGCGCCCATCCCCCAGCCCAGCCGCATACGTCCCGGCATCCCACAAGCCTTCGACGGCGTCATCGCCCGAGGCATGGCCAAAAACCCCCAGGACCGTTACGCCAGCGCCGGAGACCTCGCACTGGCCGCACACCAAGCGCTCAGCACGCCCGACCAAGACCATGCGGCTGACTTGTTGCGCCGAAGCCACGCCTCCGCCATGCCCGCCAACGTCGCAACCCCCACAGCGAGCCCGGTCAGCTCGCCGCCGACACCTCAGCCGGTCACCGCGGCACCGCCGTACCAGCCGCCCACCGGCTTTGGTCCGCGGGCTTACTCGCCCCCTGCAGCGTCGCCCTACTGGGCACCCGCGACTGGGCCGCAACCGCAACAGTTCGGCGGGCCCGGCTGGCCGGCGCCTCCCCCCTACCCGGCCCGCCCACCGTCGGGCAGACGCAATCCCTGGCCTGTGCTGGCCGTCGTGATCGTCCTGGTGATCGCCGTGCTCAGCGGCCTGAGCATCTGGCTGCTCACCCGCTCGAATGACGGCGACGAAGCCAGCGGAGACCAGTCCGCCACCACCACGTCGCGCACGACCGACGCCACCACGTCCACCACCACGTCACCGCCCTTCGACGCCAATGCCCGCCTGCTCAGCCTGCTGCCCAAGGGCTACGGACCCGGAGTGTGCAAACCGGAGGACATCGATACGACCGCGATCTGGCACAACGCGCTCGCCATTGCGCAGTGTGGCGCGCCGTCCGATCCCGGCGGCCCCATCAACGGGCTTTACGCGTTGTTTCCTGATGAAGCCACCATGAGAGACGCCTTCACCAAAAACACCGACACCGAAAAGCTTCAGTCCGTCTGCCCGCAAGGCAAAGCGTCCCCGGGCAACTGGTGGGACAACGACAACCCCGGCGTGGTCCTGGGGCAGATCGAATGCCTGCAGAACGGGAGCGCTCCGGAATTCGAATGGAGCAACACCCGCCAGCTACTGATCGGTTCCATCATGGGGTCGGACCAGGGACCGACACTCGACGACCTCTACACCTGGTGGTCGAAGTTTTCCTGAGTGCGGCCGGGCCCGGTCACGGCTGAAGCTGCAGCCCGGCCAGCAGATCAGTTTCCCAGCCACGGCTGTCAGGTGGTCCGGGGACGCCGCTCGCGAGCACAAAGTGCTCTTCGGCCAATACCGGTAACACGATGTTGTTCGACAGCACCAGACACCGGCGATCGGGCGCCAAGGTCAACTGAGTGGCATGAGCGGCTAAGGCTGCGACCTTGGCCGGGAGGTGTCGTCGCGCGTCGATGACGGCGGATATCTCCTGGTCTGCGTAACTGAACACAGACTCGGTGAGATCGGCCAGCCGGATCCAGTGCGGCGGCACGTCGCTCAACGCGTCTAGGCCGGCCTGGACCGCGCTGGCGGCGAGCACGCTCCAGTAAACCTTGGGCACCCGCCATGCTGCGGCCGCGACGGCGGCCGTCGACACGCGGTGAACCTGCACATGGTCAGGGTGGCCGTAGCCGCCCCTGGGGTCATAGGTGACAAGAACGTGCGGCCGCATGTCGTCGATGACTGCTGCGAGCTCCTTGACCGCTTCGTCTCCTGCGTCGATGAACGCGGTGTGGCGCCGCCCGGTGTCGCCGGACATACCGGAGTCCCGCCAGCGACCCGGGCCACCGAGGAATGTCGGTTCGTCGACCCCGAGGGCGGTCAGCGCCTTGGTCAGCTCACTGATGCGGTATCCGCCGAGCTGGTCGGCGTGATCGACCGCCAGCAGGGCATAACGGTCACCGATGACTTCGCCTTCTTCCCCGAGCGTGCAGGTCACCACCCGGACCTCGGCGCCGCGGGCGACGTAGTGAGCTATGGTGCCGCCGGTCGTGAGGCTTTCGTCATCGGGATGGGCGTGCACGAACAGCAGCCGAGGCGTCGGCCGAATCTCCGTCATGCATCGGACTCTAACTTCGCCGCCCTTCCCCGACCGTGCGACAACTGGTCCCTGTTTACTACTATGCGTAGTAGCAGTGACAGGGGGTTTGTGCGCCAGCTTTGGCGCTCACTGCGGGCCTTACGGAAGATCGCGTCAGAGCGTCCGGATCTGCCGGACTCCGTGTTCGCACTCGGCCGGCAGGCCCTGCGACCCCTGCCGGCTCGCGAGCCGGCCCGCCGTTAGAGCTCGGGCCCCTGTGCGCGCAAGTCGTCGACCGCCGACATCGCCGAGCGCAGCTGGGTCAGCCACTGCTCGGTGTGCTCGCCGACCAGGCGGACCGCCCAGGCCAATGCGTCCGATCGGGACCGCGCGACACCGGCGTCGACGAGAGTGTCCAGTACCTGCCGTTCCGGCTGCTTCAGGCGCGTCATCACCGGTACGGCAATGTGGGTGAACAGCGTTCGCTCCTCGCCGACCTCGACGCCCCAGGACACCTTGCGGCCGTAGCGGTCCTGCGCCTCGTCGGCGATCTTCATCCGCTCGGGCCGGGTCTCTTCACGGAATCGGGACACGCGGCCCGCGGCGCGGGCTTCGCTTTCCGCAGCCTGCGCGTCGGCGGGCTCCGGCAGCCTGCCGATGATGGTGATTTCTTCCCGGTCGACTACGACCGCGGGGTCACCGTCGAACCAGTCTTGGGGAATGCGACCGGCGATCCAGTCCGCCGCGTCGCTGGCGTCGGGCTGCTGTGCCTGATGCCAACCGCCCGGGCGGCCGTATCTGCGGCCGTGTGTGTGATGCTGTCTCATGATTACATGATTACATGCTTGCACCGATAGCAGAACGGCGTTCTCCTCGGGCGAACAACAGCTCAGCGGCGGCGGCCCGCTACGACGGCGTTGCTTCGGGCTGGTCGTCCGCGCCCTCGCCGCGCCGAGCGCGAAACAGCCTGACTTCTCCCTTGATGCCCTTGAGGTGACGCGACCCGGCGTCGGACCAGCTGAACCCGCCGTCGTCGCCGACCGCCTCGCGCACCGACTCGGCAGCCAGAACCGCGCCGGGCCGTGCTACGCCGGTGACCCGGCTTGCCGCATTCACCGGGCTGCCGAACCAGTCTCCGGCCCGGCACACCGCGGATCCGGCGGCCAACCCGGCACGCAGCCGCGGGAAGTCGTTGTCGGAGTCGGTGACCTCGACCAACTTGAGGACGGCGTCGAGCAGCGGCGCGGGTTCGGCGCACACGAGCATCACCGCGTCGCCGATGGTTTTGATGAACCGCACCGGCGGGACGGCGACGTCCCGGGCCAGGTCGGTGAGCCGGTCCGCCAGTTGCACCAGCTCCTCGGGCGGCACCGCCTCGCCGAGCCGAGTGAAGCCGACGAGATCGGCGAACGCCACCGTGACCTGGCGCGCGCCCGGCAGCGGGGCACCCGCAGTTCGCTCGCTGACGTTGACCGCTTCGGTCTCCATCGAGTGCCGCAGCTGCATGAACAGCATGTCCTCGATCATCGGGCCGAGTCGCGGCGCGATCTGGCTCGATAAGGCCCGGGACCGCTTGGCGGTCTCCAACTCCGTTGCGCCCGGCTCCAGGACGGCGGCCAGCGCCGTGAACCGCATGACCTCGGCGGCACGTGAGAGCCCTTCGGCGAGGACACGAACCACTTGCACGACGTGGTCGGGGTGAATTCCGACGTCGACGAAGCGCTGGGCATGAGCGGCGGCTGCGCCGTCAGCGCGCATGTGTACCACCGCGTCAGGGTCGTCGACCCGGGCAAGCCCGATCGCGCGTTGCACGCGCTGCAGCAGATCGAGGTCGACACCGGCGGATTCGCTGATGTCGCGGGTCGACACGTAGGTGCCGTCGTCGCCCATCAACCGCCGGGCCGGCAACAGCATCGGAGTGATGGCCCCGCCGATCTCCTCGGCGCTGATGCCCTGCTCCAGCAGCCACTCGACGAGCTCGGCGCGTTGCTCGCGGGCGGCGCCCTCCAGACCGTCCAGCAGACCATCGATGTCCGGGTCATCCACGTCGTCAAGGTATAACGCCGGGTGGTCGCCGGTGCGCCCACGGTCGCGCGGCCTCGAGTTGGGCGCCCACACTCAGCAGTGTCGCTTCCCCATCCGGCCGACCGATGAGTTGCACGGCGAGTGGCAGGCCGTGGCTGTCCAGATCCCACGGCACCACCGCGGCGGGCTGGCCGGTCAGGTTCCAGATCTCGAAGTAGGGGACTCGGCCCGCCACCCGCAGCAGGCTGGACACCGCGCCGCGGCGTTGGTAGGCGCCGATGCGGGGTGGGCCGGCCGCCGTCGCGGGCGTCACGAGGACGTCGACGTCGGTGAAGATCGACTGGATCCGGTCGACCACCTGCGTTTCGGCGGCGCGCACGGCCGCCATGCGCCGGTCCGAGACCAACCGCCCGATCCGGGCCAGGGTGCGACTGCGCTGCTCCAGGCGCTCGGGATGCGGCAGGGAACACGCGTCGTCGTGGATCCCCCGGAAGTAGCGCGGCAGGAAGTGGCCGGAGATAGCCGTCGGCGGATAGTCGGGATCGCGGACGGCGACGTCATGGCCGAGTTCGCGAAGCAGCGCGCCGGCTTGATCGACCGCGGCCCGCTGGTTTTCCCCGCAGCCCAGCGGCACCGGGGCTTTGACGCTCAGTGCGATCCGCAAGCGACCGGGGTCTCGCGCGGCCGCGGCGACGAAACCGCCGTCAGGGCCGGCGACCGTCGCCGTCACGTCCAGAAACAGCGCCGCGTCCGCCACCGAACGTGCGAGCGGGCCGTTGACGCTCAGGCCGTACCACGCCCCGTCGTGCGGTGCCAGCGAGACCCGATCCCGCTGCGGCTTGAGACCGAACAAACCGCACCAGCTCGACGGGATGCGAATCGAGCCGCCGCCGTCCGATCCCAGCGCGAGCGGCGCCAGGCCGGCGGCCACCGCCGCGCCGCTGCCGCCGCTACTGCCGCCGGGGCTGCGTCCGGTGTCCCAGGGATTGCAGGTCGCGCCGTAGCTGAGCGACTCGGTGAACGGCATCGCCATCAATTCCGGGGTCGCGGTCTTGCCGATGATCACCGCGCCGGCATCGCGCAAGCGGCGCACGACTTCGGCGTCAGCACTCACCGGCGGCCCGTGGGCGCTGGTGCCGTAGGTGGTCGTCTCACCGGCGACGTCGACGTCATCTTTGATCGCCACCGGCACGCCCAGCAAGGGCAGCCGCTCACCGGCGTCGAGGCGGCGCTGCGCAGCAGCGGCTTCCTCGCGTGCGGTGTCGGCAAGCACCACCCGATACGACCGCAGACCGGGGTCCAGCCGAGCGATCCGCTCAAGGTAGATGTCCAGCAGACCCGGCGCCGTGAGCGTTCCGGCGGCCAGCATCCGCGCCTGCTCGGCCGCACCGGCGAACGCTATGTCGCTGGCCTGCACCGCGGTAGCGTATCGCGATCAACGATCCGCATCGCCGGGCAAGCCAGTACGGTAACCGCATGTCCTGCGTGTTCTGCAGCATCGTCAGCGGGGACGGCCCGGCCGTGCGGATCTTCGAAGATGACCGCTACCTCGCCCTCTTGGACATCCGGCCGTTTGCCCGAGGCCACACCCTGGTGATACCGAAAACCCACACCGTCGACCTGACCGACACCCCACCCGAGACACTGGCCGGCATGGTGAAAATCGGCCAGCGCATCGCGCGGGCCGCCCGGGCCACCGAACTGGCCGACGCGACCAACGTGGCGCTCAACGACGGGTCCGCCGCGTTTCAGTCCGTGCGGCACATCCACCTGCATGTGCTGCCGCGCCGCAACGGTGACAAGCTCTCGCTGGCTAAGGGGATGCTGCTGCGCCGGGAACCCGATCCAGAGGGAACCGGGCAGTTGCTGCGCGATGCGCTGGCGCGGATCGACAGCGAACAGTAAGACTGAGCCCATGACTCATATCTCGCCGTTCGAGCGGGTAGGCCTGCAGCTGTTGCGGGTGCACGATCTGCTCTATCAGAAGACCAACGGCCGGATCGGCCATCGGATACCGGGTGCGCCGCCCAGCCTGCTGCTGCACACGATCGGCGCCAAGACCGGCCGGCCGCGCACCAACGCGCTGACGTACGCGCGCGACGGTGACTCCTACCTGATCGTCGCCTCCAACGCCGGCGGCCCGCGCTACCCGGGCTGGTATCACAACCTACGGAAGAGTGGCGAGGCCGAGATCAACGTCGGCCCGGACCGTTTTCCCGTCACCGCGACCGAGGTCACCCCCGATGACGAAGACTTTCTCCGGCTGTGGCAGATCGTCAACAAGAACAACGCCAGCCGATACAGCAGCTACCAGCAGCGGACGTCGCGGCAAATTCCGGTTTTCGTGCTTCGCAAGAAATAGACGTCCACGCGGGCCTGGCGTGGGCAACGGCCGAGTGGCGATACTGAAACGATGGCATTTCCCTCCTGGCTCGAGCAGAACCTGCTGCCGCAAGTCCTGCGCGTGCACGACGCCGTCTATCGAAAAACCAACGGCTGGGTCGGGCATCGCGCGCTGGGGATCCCCAGCCTCTTGCTGCACACCGTCGGCGGCAAGACGGGCCAACCCCGCACCGCTGCGCTGACGTACGCGCGTGATGGAGACACGTACCTGATCGTGGCCTCCAAAGGTGGAGACCCGCGCGCACCCGGCTGGTACCACATGGAAACCGGTACACCGCTTACCAGAAGAAGACGTCCCGGCCCATTCCGGTCGTCGTATTGACACCGGCCTAGTCAGAACAGCTCTTTGGCCAGCAGTTCCAGGGTGGCTTCGCGGGCCGGCCCGGTGCCCGGATCGGTGCCGCGCCGTGCCGAGGCAACCGGGTGCACCATCACCTCGTCGACGTCGAACCGGTCCGCCAGCGCCCGCACCCGGTCGGCCGCGTCGGCCGGGGTGCCCACGATCGCCCGCTGCAATCCGCTGTCCACCAGGTGCTGCTGCTGCGGCGTGAGTTCGTCGTTCCGCAGATCCTCCACCAGCTCGACCGGTCCCAGCGGTTGGCCGGTGCGCAGCCTGGCCATCATGTGCAGGTTGGGCAGCACCAGTGCCAACGCCTCTTCGTCCGTTTCGGCGACCACGGCGTTCACCGTGAGAAAAGTCAGCGGTTCGGCCGCCAGCGCGCTGGGGACGAAATTCGACCGGTAGAACGCGAGCGCTTCTTCGGTGCCCTTACCGGAGAAGTGATGAGCGAACACATAGGGCAAACCCTTCGCCGCAGCCAGATGTGCCGAATACATCGACGACCCCAGCAGCCACAGGCGCGGCTCGGTGACGGCCGCCGGAGTCGCTTTGAGAATGTAGTGCTGGTCGCGGATTGGCACCCGCACCCCGCGTGGTCCCATCAGGGCGACCACGTCGTCGAGATACTCCGGAAAGTTCTCGATGTCGCGATCGTCCCGCCCGGCGGGCCCGCGCAGCGCCAGCGACGTCACCGGGTCGGAGCCCGGAGCACGGCCGATACCGAGGTCGATGCGGCCCGGGGCGGCGGCCTCTAACAGGGCGAACTGTTCGGCCACCGCGAGCGGCGCGTGGTTGGGCAGCATCACCCCGCCAGACCCGAGGCGCACGTGAGAGGTCTGGGCGGCAAGGTAGGCGATCAGCACCGGCGGACTCGTCGCACCCACCGACGGCATGTTGTGGTGTTCGGCCAGCCAATACCGCGTGTAGCCCAGACGGTCGGCGGTCTGCGCGAGACGCACCGTGGCTGCGACGGCGTCGGCGGTCGACTGGTCGGTGCGCACCGGTACGAGATCGAGAACGGAAAGCCGCATGACCGCGTCAACGCCGGCAGCCGCTCGGACGTTCCCCTGCGCCGGGGCTACCCGCCGCCTGCGATCGACGCAGCCCGGCGAAAGACGTCGTCGAGCATCGCCGGGGTCAGCCTGCCGGTGAACGTATTCTGCTGGCTGGGGTGATAGCAACCGAGCAACGTCACCTCGCCGTGCGCGCCCGACACGGTAGCGGCGGCGTCATGACCGAATTTGGGCAGCGGCCTGCCGACCTGACCGCCGCCGGCGCGGACCATGTCCAGCGCGGCCCGCCAACCGAAGCCGCCGAGCGCGACAATCACCCGAACATCGCCGCCGGTCAGTCGCCATTCAGCGGTCAACCACGGAGCACAGGTGCTCCGCTCCTCTGGGGTGGGCGCGTTGTCCGGCGGGGCGCAACGGACTGCGGCCACCACCCTCGTGGCGCGAAGCGTCAGGCCGTCGGCCGCGTCGACGCTGATCGCGGAATCGGCCAGCCCCGCCCGATACAACGCTGCGTAGAGCACATCGCCGGAGCGGTCGCCGGTGAAGACGCGACCGGTGCGGTTGCCGCCGTGCGCGGCGGGGGCCAAACCCACGATCAGCAACCGCGGGCGCTCGGCGCCCCAACCGGGTATCGGCCGGCCCCAATACGGCTCGGCGGCGAACGACCGCCGTTTGGTGACCGCGACCTGCTCACGCCACTGCACCAGGCGCGGACAGGCCCGGCACACCGACACCGCCGCGTCGAGCTCGTGCGCCGTCTGCAGGACCTCGGACATCGCGACCACCTGAGCCGGGGTCGCCGCGGAGCGAGTGTGCGGTGTCGCGGGATCACACGGCCAACCGCTGCCGGGTGGCACCGGGGAATCGAATAACGCGGCGGTACGAGGGTGAGCCAAGCGCACCGGTCTACTGTGCACGGTCGGCGCCGGTCATCGCGCAGTGGGCAGGCGCGCCGGAAGAGCGTCGTTTCCCGAGGTTCGGGAAAGGTTATTCAGCGTGCAGCGCCGACGGATAAGGATTGGTTCATGAATGCACTTCGCTCCCCCGCCCGCTCGACGTCCACCCGCAAAGTCGACTCACTGCTGGAGGCGTTGACCCGGCGGGTCGAGGCCGCCGACACCAGCCGCTACCGCGAGGTCACCAACGCCATGACCGGCGAGACGCTGGGCCGGGTACCGCACTGCGCACCCGACGACGTCGTCACGGCGGCTCGGCGGGCGCGCGCCGTGCAGGCCGACTGGGCTGCGCGTCCCATCGCCGAGCGGGCAGCAGTCCTGCTGCGCTTCCACGACCTGGTGCTGCGTCGACAAGACGAAGTGCTCGACCTCATCCAGCTGGAGAACGGGAAGGCCCGGCGGCACGCCTTCGAAGAGATCCTCGACGTCTGCCTGACCTCCCGGTACTACGCGCACACCGCCGAGGATTACCTGCGACCCAAGCGGCGCCAAGGCGTCCAGCTGGTGCTCACCGAGGTCTGGGAGCACCACCACCCCAAAGGGCTGGTGGGAATCATCTCGCCGTGGAACTATCCCCTGACACTGGGTATCAGCGACGCCATCCCGGCAATCGTCGCCGGCAACGCGGTGTTGACCAAACCTGATGACCGCACCCCTTTTTCGGCGTTGTGGGCGGTTGCCCTGCTGGAAGAGGCCGGCATGCCGCCGGGACTGGTTCAGGTGGTGACCGGGCCGGGATCGGAGCTGGGCACGCCGATCATCGAACAGTCCGACTTCCTGATGTTCACGGGGTCGACCAGCGTCGGACGCAACGTCGCCAAGCAGGCCGCCGAGCGGCTCATCGACTGTTCGATGGAACTCGGCGGCAAGAACGCGCTGCTGGTGCTCGACGACGCCGACGTCGCTAAGGCGGCGACAGGTGCGGTACGAGCGGCGTTCTCCAACTCGGGACAGCTGTGCATCTCGATCGAGCGGATTTACGTCCAACAGGCGCTGTGGGATGACTTCGTCGCCCAGTTCGTCACCGCCACCAAGGCCATGTCGTTGTCGACCGCGCTCGACTACAAAGCAGACATGGGGAGCCTGATCAACGAAACGCAGCTGCAGACCGTCATCGACCACGTCGACGACGCGGTGGCCAACGGGGCGACCGTACTGGCTGGTGGCCGGGCGCGGCCCGATATTGGGCCGTACTTCTACGAGCCGACCATCCTGACCGAGGTGCGCGAAGGCATGAAAGCCTATGCCGACGAAACGTTCGGGCCGGTGGTCTCCCTGTATCGCGTCAGTTCCGAAGCGGAGGCCGTCGAGAAAGCCAACGACAGCGACTATGGGCTGAACTTCGCCGTGTGGACTGCCGATCCGGCCCGCGGCCGCCGCGTCGCAGCCCAGCTGAAGGCGGGCACCGTCAACGTCAACGGTGCCTATGCTGCGGCGTGGGCCTCCGTCGACGCCCCGATGGGCGGAATGAAGGACTCCGGCCTCGGCCGGCGCCACGGTGAGCACGGGATCATGAAATACACCGAACCGCAGACCATTGCGACCGAACGCCTGCTTCCGGTGGGAGCGCCGACCTGGCTGCGCGCAGACCGCTACGCCAAGGCGATGACGGCCGGTCTGCGGGTGCTGCGTCGACTGCCCGGCGTCAAATAGCCGGGTGCTACCGACTGCACCGGGCAGGGTCTCCCACCCTCCGTAGGATCTCTAGGCGTGGGCGCCGATGCGTTGGCCACTTTGGCCGCCGAACTGCCGGAAGGCATGGTCGTCACCGATCCGGCGGTCACCGAGTCCTACCGTCAAGACCGCGCCTTCGACCCGTCCGCCGGAAAGCCGCTGGCCGTGGTGCGTCCACGCCGCACCGAAGAGGTGCAGACCGTCCTGCGGTGGGCCGCCGAACACCGCATCCCGGTGGTGACGCGCGGAGCGGGATCGGGCCTGTCGGGCGGTGCTACCGCCGTCGACAACGGAATCGTGCTGTCGACGGAGAAGATGCGCGACATCGTGGTCGACCCGGTCACCCGGACCGCGGTGGTGCAGCCCGGCCTGCTCAACGCCGAGGTGAAACGCACCGTCGCCGAATACGGCCTGTGGTATCCGCCGGACCCGTCCTCGTGGGAGATCTGCAGCATCGGCGGCAACATCGCCACCAACGCCGGCGGGTTGTGCTGCGTGAAATACGGCGTCACCACCGACTATGTACTCGGGCTGCAGGTCGTGCTGGCCGACGGCAATGTCGTTCGGCTCGGCGGTCCCCGGCTCAAAGATGTCGCCGGGCTGTCGCTGACGAAGCTGTTCGTCGGCAGCGAGGGCACCCTTGGCGTGATCACCGAGGTGACGCTGCGTCTGGTGCCGCCGCAGCAGCCGATGAGCACTGTCGTCGCCAGTTTCGCCTCGGTGCAGGCCGCGGCCGACGCGGTGCTGGCGGTGACCAGCCGCACCCGTCCGGCGATGCTGGAGTTCATGGATTCGGTCGCGATCAACGCGGTGGAGGACAAGCTGCGGATGGGGCTGGACCGGGGCGCGGCCGCGATGCTGGTGGCCGCCTCCGACGAACGGGGACAGGCCGGCAGCGACGATGCCGCGGTCATGGCCGACGTCTTCGGTGCACACGGTGCGACCGAGGTGTTCTCGACCGACGACCCGGACGAGGGCGAGGCATTCGTCGCTGCGCGCCGCTTCGCCATCCCCGCGGTGGAAGCCAAAGGGCCACTGCTGCTGGAAGACGTCGGGGTGCCGCTGCCCGCGCTGGCCGACCTGGTGGCCGGGATCGCCCGCATCGCTGCCGATCGGCAGTTGCTTATCTCGGTGATCGCGCACGCCGGCGACGGCAACACCCACCCGCTGATCGTGTACGACCCCGCCGACCCAGCGATGACCGAGCGAGCCCGGCTCGCCTACGGCGAAATCATGGACCTCGCATTACACCTGGGTGGCACGATCACCGGCGAACACGGCGTCGGGCGGCTGAAGCGACCCTGGCTGGCCGACTACCTCGGTCCGGACGCCATGGCGCTCAACCGTCGCATCAAAGAGGCGCTGGATCCCGACGGCATCCTCAACCCGGGCGCCGGAATCTGACGACGCCAACCGGCTAACGTGGCGGTGTGACAACGACGACACTGCCGGTGGAACTGCGCGAACGCGACCAGGAGTACATCCGCACGACGTTGCCCACGCTGTGGCTCGCGGCGAGCGTGTGGTTCCGCGCCGAGGTCAACGGCTTCGAGAAGGTGCCCGACGAGCCGGTGTTGTTCGTCGGTAACCACAGCGGCGGTGGCGCGACGCCCGACACCGCAATTCTGCTGCTCGCCTACAACACGTACTTCACCGTCGAGGGCAGGCCGCTCTACGCCTTGGCGCATGACTTTCTGACCAAGGCGCCCGGCATCGGCAAGTTAATCCGCAGATTCGGGGTGGTGCCCGCCGACCATTCCTTCGCCGAGAAAGTGTTCACCAGCGGCGGCTCCGCGTTGGTCTATCCCGGCGGCGACGTCGAGGCTCTGCGTCCGTGGCGGGACCGCAACCGAATCATGTTCGACGGCCGCAAGGGGTTCTTGCAGCTCGCCCACCGCTGCAACGTCAAGATCGTGCCGGTCGTGGCAACGGGCGGTCACGACACCCTGATCGTGCTCAATGACGGCCGGCGAACCGCCAAGGCGTTGCGATTCGACAAGCTTCTGCGGGTCAAGAGCGTGCCGTTGACGTTCAGCCTGCCCTGGGGGCTGCTGCCGGTGCCGTTGCCGTTCTTCCCCCTCCCGGCCAAGATCCGCATCCAGGTGCTGGACCCTATCGACCTGCGGGCCCGCTTCGGCCAAGAACCCGACTGGGACCTCGCCTATGACTACGTCACCAGCGCCATGCAGGTCGGTCTGTCGCGGCTGGCCAGCAAGACCGTCGTGCCGATGATCAGATGACGCAGACAGTAACCGTCGACACGCACATCCGCCGGCCGGTCGAGGAGGTCGCAGCATTCCTGGCGGACCCCGATCGCTTCATTCCGGTGCTCGCGACGGTAGGCCGCTGCGAGTACCTGGGAGACAGCGGCGGAGACCAGCTGTGGGACGTCTTCCTGGCCAGCGGCACCCTGTTCGTCGGCGGCCGGGTCCTGGTGAGCCCCGGGCCCAGCGGGCTGTCGTGGCGATCGCTGCGCGGCACCCGTCACACGTTCGAAGCCCGCGCTGAACCCGACGGGCGAGGCAGTCGCTTCACCGCGACGTTGCGGTATTCACTGACCGGGTTGGGAATTGCTCGGCTCAGCGAGCTCATCGGGCGCGGCATTGTGGGCCGCAATCTGCAAGCGGCCGCCGAGGAATTGCGGCACCAACTGGAATTCGAAGCCGGCAGGACGCCGATCGACTGACCCTGTGCTTGACAGCCGCCGAACACTGTCGTATCACTAAGACATGACGGCGAGTTTGTCTCATAAGCCGGAGTTCCACCTCGCCAACGCCGACACCTGGGCCGACCCGTGGCCGATGTACCGGGCGCTGCGTGACCACGACCCGGTCCATCACGTCGTCCCCGAGGGCAGACCCGACGACGACTTTTACGTGCTCTCCCGGCACGCCGACATCTGGGCCGCCGCGCGCGACCACGAGACCTTCTCCTCGGCAGACGGCTTGACCGTCAGCTACGGCGAGCTCGATCTCATCGGACTGCGGGACAACCCGCCGATGGTCATGCAGGATCCGCCGGTGCACACCGAGTTCCGCAAACTGGTGTCGCGCGGGTTCACGCCGAGACAGGTCCGGGCGGTCGAGCCCCAGGTCCGCGAGTTCATCGTCGAGCGCATCGAGCGGCTGCGCGCCGACGGTGGCGGCGACATCGTGGTCGAGTTGTTCAAGCCGCTGCCCTCGATGGTCGTCGCGCACTACCTGGGCGTGCCGCAGGAAGATCGATCCCGGTTCGACGGCTGGACCGAAGCGATCGTCGCCGCCAATACGCAAGCAGGTGGCGTCGTCACCGCCGGTGACGCGGTCGGCTCGATGATGGCCTATTTCGCCGAATTGATCGAACGACGCCGCGCCGAGCCGCAGGACGATACCGTGTCGCACCTCGTCGCAGCCGGAGTCGGCGCCGACGGCAACGTGGCCGGCATCTTGTCGATACTGGCGTTCACCTTCACGATGGTCACCGGCGGCAACGATACGACCACCGGAATGCTCGGCGGCTCAACGCAATTGCTGCACCAGCGGCCCGACCAACGCCAGCTGCTGGCCGCCAACCCAGCATTGATCCATGATGCCGTCGACGAGCTGCTGCGGTTGACCTCCCCGGTGCAAGGTCTGGCCCGCAGCGCAACCCGAGACGTGGTCGTCGGTGACACCACCATCCCGGCCGGCCGCCGAGTCCTGCTGCTGTACGGCTCGGGAAACCGCGACGAGCGCCAGTACGGAACGGACGCCGGCGAAGTGGATGTCACCCGGCGCCCCCGTAACATTCTCACGTTCAGCCACGGCGCTCATCACTGTCTTGGCGCCGCGGCGGCGCGGATGCAATCCGAAGTCGCGCTGACCGAGTTGCTGTCGCGCTGCCCGGACTTCGAGGTCGACGAGTCCGGCATCGTGTGGGCCGGTGGCAGTTATGTGCGGCGTCCGCTGTCGATGCCCTTCCACGTGAGATCGTGATGGCGGGACACGACTGGCTGGCGTTGCGCCGCACCGAGGTGGCCGCCGACCGGATCCTGGATTCGGCCGAGGCGTTGTTCACCGCGCACGATCCTGGTTCTGTCGGCATGAACGACATCGCCCGGGCCGCCGGATGTTCGCGCGCCACCCTGTACCGGTATTTCGACAACCGCGATGCGCTGCGACGCGCGTACGTGCACCGCGAGACCTATCGGCTGCACGACGCGATCGGCCAGCAGATCGACGGCATCGACGATCCTCGCCGACGGGTGCTCACCGGGGTGAGCACCACGCTGCGCCTCGTGCGGGAGAGTCCGGCGCTGGCATCGTGGTTCGCCACCACACAGCCACCGATAGGCGGCGAGATCGCCGAGCATTCCGAGGTGATCCGAGCGTTGGCCACCGGATTCCTCAACTCATTGGGCCCCGGCGACCCCGCCGCCGTCGAGCGCCGAGCCCGCTGGCTGGTGCGGATGATCACGTCGCTGTTGTTGTTTCCCGGCCGTGACGACGCCGACGAAACGGCCATGGTCGAGGAGTTCGTCGTCCCGATCCTGGTGCCGGTGCCGGCCGGTCAAGCGACCCAGTAAGCCTGCGCCTTGATGCTTTTGCGAGGTATACCGAAGTCTTCGCGCAACACTTTGGTCACCGCTCGGGTGGTGCGGCTGTCGCAGGCCACCCAACCGAAGTAGTCATCGGCGTCGAACGCTGCCGCGCTGACCGCCTGCACCAACGCCTCGCCGGCGTTCTTGCGGTCGATCCAGGTCAGTGCGGCGCGACGCCGCACCGGAAGGTGTTTGTCGTCGTCGTAGCCGGCTTCCAGGAAGATATGGGCGGGTGCGTCGCCGACGGCGTCGAGCAGTGAGTTGATCGCGGGCAACGAGGCGGTGTCGCCGACGATGACGTAACCGGCCGGCGGGGGCTCGGGGATCGCGAACTTGCTGCCGAGCACCGTCGCCTCGACGGTGTCACCGACGTCGGCCGCCTGCGCCCACCGCGACGCGACACCGTCGTGCAAAGCGAATTCGATGTCCACGGTGCCGGCGATGGGATCAGGATTGACCAGCGTGTAGCCGCGCTGGTGCAGTCTGTTCTCGTCGGCGAACCACAGCCGAATCCACATCGTCGGATGCGCGACACGGCCGGTGAGCAGCCCGCCGGCATCGAAGCTCAGTCGTAGATAGTGCGGACTGATTTCTTCGCGGCCGGTGACGGTGAGCCGATAGTCCCCGGCCCGCAACAGCTTCAGCACGGCACCCTGCCAGCCCCTCGACGATGCCTGCGCGGCCATACGTGGCAATCCTTCCCTCAACTTAGGGCAGGGTAACCTACCTTGCCCCGGCCGGCGACTGTGCGGTGGACGACGCGACGCGCCGAGTACTTGTCGCATGGCTCACCTTCGGCGCGGTGATCCGGTGCAGCAGCCATGCAAGCGGAATCGTCACGACCAGGGTGGCGACGAAGAGGTTGAGCATCGAGCCGGTGTAGATGCGGTAGCGCACGACGTCGACCATGACGATTTCCATGGTCACCAGGTGTATGAGAAAAATCTCGTAAGAGATCTCGCCTAACCACACCATCGGCTTGCTGGTGAGCAGGCGCGCGTACCAGCCACGATTGCCCAGGGCCAGGGGCGCTACTGCCAACGCAGCGATGAATGCGTAGAACGTGGACTTGACCAACGCCGCCGTGAGCCCGGGTGGTGACGTCGTCGGCGCACCGCCGAGCGGGGTGGCGACGATGAGGTAACTGACCGCCGCCAACGGCAGCGCCGCCAGCGCGTAACAGCGATAGTTCATCGCCTGTAACACCGTCAAGGCCATCCCGGCGAGAAACCAGATTAGGTAACTGGGCAACCACAGCGGGGCTGCGTGGGGCAACCAGGTGGCCGTATAGATCAACGTGAACCACGCCGGGGTGATCGCCGCAAGACCGGTCAGCCCGGCGAGCAGCCTTCCCGGTTGCCAGCGACGCTGACATAGCAGTGCCAGCAGCAGGTACGCCAGTGCCGGCAGCACGAGATAGAACGCCACCTCGACCGCGAGGCTCCACATCTGGGTAAGCCCCTGGTGCACGTAGGACGTCAGGTAGTGGTCGCTGTAGATCTGCGTCAAGGTGAGGTTGCGCAACAGCGCCACGAGGGTGTGACCGGGATTGGGCCGCACGGTCCGGTAGTGGTAGACGACGTACGCCGCCACCACGGTGACCGCATAGGCCGGCATGATTCGCCGCAGCCGGTGTCGGGCGTAGCTGCTGATCGATGGCGGCGCGGTGCCGCGAAGAACTGACGTGACCCAGGGCCGGAACAACAGAAAACCCGACAGCACGAAGAAGATCGGCACTCCGATTTCCATCCGGGCGCACAGCAGGCCGAAGTAACCGTGGGTGTACTTGCCGGTCGTGTACGCCGCGTGGGTGGCGACCACGAGAAGTGCTGCCACCGCCCGGATACCGGTCAGCGATGCGACCCGGTCAACGCCGGAGACCTGTTCGAGCCCGCCCTGATCCACGGCGCTCTCCGGCAAGGTCATCGGGCGTGTTTCCGCTTGGGCTTCCCGCCGTCGCGGCGCCGGTCCCCGCCTCGCGGCCGGTCGGGCTGCAGGTTGATCAGCACCCCCGAGATGCGGGTCCGCTCCAACGCTTTGAGCGTCGTCGGGGACAGCTGGGCCGGAAGTTCGACGAGAGAGAAATCCGGCCCGATGGTGATGTGGCCGAAATCGCTGCGATGCAACCCGCCCTCGTTGGCGATCGCACCCACGATCGCACCGGGACCGACCTTGTGTCGCTTACCGACCGCGATCCGGTAGATGGCGAAGTCGTTGCCGGATCTTGGTTTTCTGTCTTTGCCGCGTTTGCGAGCGGTTTCGTCGGCACGGTCGGTTTTGCGTCGGTCGGGCGGTGGCTCCGGCGCCATCAGGAAGGCTTCGCCGTCGCGGGATTGGAGCGCCAACGCCGCCGCAATGTCGGCCATCGGTACGTCGTGGTCGCGTTCGTAATCCTCGACGAGGCTGCGGAACAATTCGATTCCGGATGCGCCCAGCGCGTCGGTGATGGAATCGGCGAATTTCGCGACCCGCTGAGCGTTGACGTCTTCGACGGTGGGCAGCTGCGCTTCGTCGAGTTTGCTACGCGTGGCTTTCTCAATCGACTTCAGCAGGTGGCGTTCCCGCGGCGAGACGAACAGCAGCGCGCTTCCCGACCGTCCGGCCCGCCCGGTGCGCCCGATCCGATGCACGTAGGACTCGGTGTCGTGCGGGATGTCGTAGTTGAGCACGTGGGAGATCCGCTCGACATCCAGTCCGCGGGCGGCCACGTCAGTGGCAACCAAGATGTCAACACCGCCTTCGCGCAGGGCGGTGATGGTCCGTTCCCGCTGCGCCTGCGGAATGTCGCCATTGATCGCGGCGGCGGAAAACCCCCGGGCGCGCAGTCTTTCGGCAACTTCTTCAGTGGCCTGCTTGGTGCGGACGAAGACGATCATCGCTTCGAACTGTTCGACCTCGAGCACCCGGGTCAGGGCGTCCATCTTGCGCGGACCGGCTACCTGGATGTAGCGCTGCGAAATGTTCTCCGCGGTGGCGGTTTTCGTCTCGGACGTGACTTCGAGCGGGTCGTGCAGGTATTGCGCGGTGAGCTTGCGGATGCCCGGCGGCATGGTCGCAGAAAACAAGGCAACCTGTTTGTATTCGGGCGTCTCGGAAAGAATTCGTTCGACGTCTTCGGCGAAACCCATGCTGAGCATCTCGTCTGCCTCGTCGAGCACCAGGTAGTCGATCCGCGAAAGATCGAGCGTGCCCCGTTCGAGGTGGTCGATGACGCGGCCGGGGGTGCCGACCACGACTTGCGCGCCGCGGCGAAGACCGGCCAGTTGCACCCCGTAGGACGATCCGCCATAGATCGGCAACACGTTGAGTTGTGGCAGCTGCGCGCCGTAGCGGCTGAACGCCTCAGCGACCTGCAATGCGAGCTCGCGGGTCGGCGCGAGGACCAGGGCCTGGGTGGCGGTGTTTTTCAGATCGATCTTGGACAGTATGGGCAAGGCGAACGCGGCCGTCTTGCCGGTGCCCGTCTGCGCCAGCCCGACCACGTCCGAGCCTGCCATCAGGGCGGGGATTGTTGCCGCCTGGATGGCCGACGGTGACTCATAGCCCACGTCGGCGACTGCCCGCACAACCAGAGGGTGTATTTGCAGGTCGGCAAACGTGACGGCGGAGGTCATCGTGGGGTCGTCGGGAGCGGCCATCAGAACTCGCAGTTTAGTGGCGATCGCGAGCTCGGCGGCGCCGAGCGCGGCGGGTCGCCACCATCGAGCCCCGTGGCGATCGCGAGCTCGGCGGCGCCGAGCGCGGCGGGTCCCGGGCGCGTGCTTCAAGTACGTCGCCTTCTCGCCCCCTCGGTAACTCCTGTCACTGCAGGGAGGGAACCGGCTCTGTGCCCGGCTCTGAGCGACAACATGGCACTTTCGAGCAGTGTTGCCACTTGTCGCTACGAGGCGGGCACACCGATGTGCTCCGACTTCTAATGATGACGGTGAACGCTGCAGCGGTGCGCCCTACGCGCCTGCCAGCCGCAGCTAGGGACGACTGACACGGCCACGCCTGCCGCACCCGCGGCCGCGCCGACGGTACGGTGCCCGGTGTGTGTGGGCTATCGGGACAGGCACGGGCGATCACGGGGATCGCGGTCATCGCGTCGGTGACGGCGATGGCGGCGGCATGCGGGTCGGGTGACTCCACCGTCGCCAAGACACCGCAAGCCGCCCCGCCACGCCCGCCCGCCACGTCGAGCGCACCCGCTCTGCCGCCGACGATCGCCGCGCCAACTACCAGCGCCGCCGCACCGGCCGACCCGTGCGCAACCGATCTAGCTGCGCCCGCGGTCGCACGGGCGGTGTCCGAACTGCCACGCGACCCGCGCAGCCAGCAGCCGTGGAACCCGGAACCGTTGGCCGGCAACTACAACGAATGCGCCCAGCTGTCGGCGGTGATCATCAGAGCCAACACCAACGCCAATAACCCGAACACGCGCGCGGTGATGTTCCATCTCGGCAAGTACATCCCGCAAGGAACCCCGGACACTTTCGGGTTCAATGGCATCGATCCCGCACAGTGCACCGGCGATACCGTCGCTTTGTCCTACACCACTGCTGTCGGCCTGGTGAGCGTGGTCAAATTCCACTGGAACGGTGATGGAGTGGAGCTCATCGGCAACAGTGCCTGACAGTTGGCGGCTTTTCGCGGGCTCCCAGCGGTTCGTCTCAGAAGAACCTTTGAAGGCCGTCTCAAGGTGAGGCAGCAATCCCCTGCCGTTCTTCAGCGGCTTGGGGGTTGCCACCCGGCGCCGGGACCGCCCAAGCCGCCCGATCGTGTCGGTGCCCGCACCTACTGTTGCTGCTGTGTTCGTGATCGATGACGTCGTCATCTACAGCGCGTCTGACCTGGCCGCAGCGTCCCAATGCGAGTACGCGCTGCTTTGGCAATTCGACGCCAAACTGGGCTGGGCGGCCGCCGTCTCGGTTGACGACGACTTACTGGCCCGCACCGCCGCTCTCGGCGACGAGCACGAACGACGCCGACTTGAACTGCTGCGCGTCGAGTTCGGCGAGGTCGCCGTCATCGGCCGTCCCGCCTACACCGTCGCCGGCCTGACCGCCGCCGCTGAGGCGACGCGGCAGGCCATTGCCCGTCAAGCCCCGGTGGTGTATCAAGCGGCGATGTTCGACGGCCGCTTCATCGGCTTCGCCGACTTCCTCGTCCGCGCGGCGGATGGATACCGGGTGACCGACATCAAGCTGGCTCGCTCCGCCAAGGTCACCGCGTTGCTGCAGCTGGCCGCGTACGCGGACACTCTGGCGGCCACCGGCATTCCGGTGGCGCCAGAGGCCGAGCTGATCTTCGGTGACGGCGCCGTCACGCGCTACCGACTCGATGAACTCATTCCCGTCTACCGCGCGCAGCGCACCCGGCTGGAGCAATTACTCGACGATCATCACGCGGGCGGCACCCCGGTGCGCTGGGAAGACGAATCGGTGCGGGCTTGCTTCCGCTGTCGGCCGTGTCTGGAACAGCTGCGCGCCACCGACGATGTGTTGCTCATCGCGGGTATGCGGGTCAGCCAACGAGCCAAACTGCTCGATGCGGGTATCAACACCGTCACCGAGCTGGCCGAGTGCACAACCCCGATAGCTGAGCTTTCCCGACGTGCCCAGGACAACTTGACGGCGCAGGCGAAACTGCAGGTTTTGCAACGTGTTACCGATGTGCCCCGATACGAGGTTGCCGACCCTCAACCGCTGGCGCTGTTGCCCGACCCGAGTGACGGCGACCTGTTCTTCGACTTCGAGGGCGATCCGCTGTGGACCGAGGATGGCGCCCGCTGGGGTCTGGAGTACCTCTTCGGCGTGCTGGCGGCCGGGTCCAAGAACGGGTTTCGCCCGCTGTGGGCGCACAACCGGACCGACGAACGCGATGCATTCCTCAAGTTCCTGACCGTGGTGGCCAAGCGCCGTCGGCGATACCCGGATATGCACATCTACCACTACGCGCCCTACGAGAAGACGGCGCTGCTGCGCCTGGCCGGACGCTACGGCGTCGGCGAGGACGAGGTCGACGACTTGCTACGCAGCGGAACACTGGTTGACCTGTATCCGATCGTGCGGAAAGCGTTGCGAGTGGGCGCCGAATCGTTCAGTCTCAAAGCGCTCGAGCCGTTGTTCATGGGCGCCGAATCGCGGTCGGGAGGGGTGACCACTGCCGCCGACTCGATCACTCAGTACGCCCGGTTCTGTGAGCTGCGCGCCAGGGGCTGCTACGGCGAAGCCGCCGCCGTCCTGAAGGAGATCGAGGACTACAACCACTACGACTGCCGCTCGACGCGCGCGCTGCGGGACTGGCTGCTGATGCGGGCGTTCGAGTGCGGGATTGTCCCGCGCGGAGCTCAACCGGTCCTCGATGGCGACAGCGCCGAGCACCCCGATGCGGTGGCGTTGACCCTGGCCGAGTTCGTCGGTGACACCGCCGCCGGTCACCGGGATCCCGAGCAGCAGGCGGTGGCTCTGGTGGCGGCGGCCCGCGGCTACCATCGCCGCGAGGACAAGCCGTTCTGGTGGGCCCACTTCGACCGACTCAACTATCCGGTCGAGGAATGGGCCGACGACACGGACGTCTTCATGGTCGATGCTGCGTCGACAGCGGTTGACTGGCATACGCCGCACCGCGCCCGCAAGCCGCAGCGGCAGCTGCGGCTGACCGGTCAACTGGCCCGCGGCGAACTCAAGTCGGCAGTGTTCGCGCTGTATGAGCCACCGGCACCGGCAGGCATGGCCGCGGACCCCGATCGCCGGGCGGCCGGCCATGCGCAGGTCATCGCCGCCGATGACGCAACGGTGCCGACCGAACTGCTGATCTTGGAGCGAACAACGCAGGAGAGCAACACCTTCGAGCAAAGGCCGTTCGCGCTGACGCCGGGCTCTCCGATCTCGACAACAAGCCTGCGCCAATCGATCGAGTCGACCGCCGCCGATGTCGCGGCGGCATTGCCGCAGCTGCCCCGCAGCGCCATCGTCGACATCCTGCTGCGCCGCCCGCCGCGTACACGGGACGGCGCTGCGTTGAGCCGCGGCACCGACATCGCACACGACATCACCACGGCGTTGCTGAACCTGGACACCTCCTACCTGGCAGTGCACGGACCGCCGGGGACCGGCAAGACGTCCACCGCCGCGCGAGTCATAAAAACGCTGACCGGACAGCATGGTTGGCGAATCGGCGTGGTCGCGCAATCGCACGCCGTGGTGGAGAACCTGCTGAGGTGCGCGGTATCGGTTGGTGTGGATCCGGACCGAGTTGCCAAAAAGCCCCACGGCAGTGACCAGACACCGTGGCAGCAGATCAGTGAGACGGAATACGCCGACTTCATCTCCAGCCCAACAGGATGCGTCATCGGCGGAACCGCGTGGGATTTCGCGAACGCCAATCGTGTCCCGCCGGGAAGCCTGGATCTGCTGGTGATCGACGAGGCCGGCCAGTTCTCTCTGGCCAACACGATCGCGGTCGCACCGGCGGCGAACAACTTGATGCTGCTGGGCGATCCGCAGCAGCTGCCGCAGGTCAGTCAGGGCACGCACCCCGAGCCGGTCGACAGTTCCGCGCTGGGATGGCTGGTTGAGGGCAAGCACACCTTACCGGCCGACCGCGGCTACTTCCTGGACCGCTCGTATCGGATGCACCCGACGGTCTGCGCCGCGGTTTCGCGGCTGTCGTACGAAGGCCGGCTGCAGTCCGACAACGAGCGCACCGCCGCACGTCACCTGCACGGTTGCGCCCCGGGTCTGCAGATCATTTCCGTTGTCCATCACGGTAATTCGACGGCCAGCTCCGAGGAAGCCGACGCCATCGTCACCAAGATCAAACGTCTGCTCGGCTCATCATGGGCCGACGAAGACGGCAGCCGGCCGTTGGGAGCCCGCGACGTGCTGGTGCTAGCACCGTACAACGCTCAAGTGGTGCTGATCCGCGAACGGCTGGCCGCCGGGGGGCTCGGCGCGGTACGAGTCGGGACGGTCGACAAGTTTCAGGGCACCCAGGCACCGGTTGTCTTCATCTCCATGACCGCTTCGTCGATCGACGAAGTCCCGCGCGGGATGTCGTTCCTGCTCAACCGGAATCGGCTCAATGTGGCGGTGAGCCGCGCCCAGTATGCGGTGGTGATCGTGCGCTCGGAGTTACTCACCGACTACCTGCCCGCCACGCCGGCGGGCTTGCTGGAACTGGGTGCATTCTTGGCGCTGACGCAGCCTCATGCATCTCAGTCGGGAAACGAATGCCGCCCGGAGCCGCCCGAGTCGTCGGCGTCCGCGCGGTAGTGCCGGTTCCTCGGCGGCTCGCCTTCACTCGACTGGTGCCGTGCCGGCTTGCCCGACCACAGGTCCTGGAAGCTGATCTCGTCGACGTCGTCGAAGAAGCGGCGCTCTATTGCGTCGGTGGCAAAAGGGTCACCGGCCGGCGACGACAGCTGCGTCAGCGGACCGGTACGCTGCCCTTCATCAGAATGGAAACCGTTGCTGCGCAGTGCTTGTGCAGGCGTTCGGTCATAGCGGTCGACGCGAGCGCTCAACGGCTCGGTGTCGTCGTCGGACCGCGGGCGAACGGGTCGAACCCTGGCTTCGGCCGCCCGGCGCGCATCGGGTTCACGGAGGAGCGTGAACTCGACGTAGGCGTCGTCGTCCTCCTCGTCGTCGACGAAGTCATAGACGTCGTTGTCGACCAGCGCGGGCCGCCGCTGCGGCCGATCACGTGAGCCGGCACCGCGCCGACGGGGCACGACAGAACTGCCGATCCCGACCAAGCACAATGCGGCGCCGACGCCGAACAGCGCGACGAATGCCGGCAGCAGCATCGACTGCGACATCGCGGCCGCGAACGGCTCCCGCAGGAATCTGGGCACTTGCAACGCCATGCCCCCGGCGCCCGGTGAGTGCCGGCCCGCGCCCGGCGGCATCTGACCCGCAATCCGCGAGGTCAAGAATGCGGCCATGCCGGCGCTGCCGAGCACGGCGCCGACCTGACGAGTGGCGTTGTACACACCCGAACTGGCGCCGGCCAAGTGCGGCGACAGGTTCCTGGTCGCGGTGGCACCCAATGGCGCCCAGATGAACGCGTTGCCGCCGCCCATGGCGACGAGCGGCAGCACCAGCCGCCAGATTGGAGTGGTCGGCGTCATCTCGATCGACAGCCACGTCAAAGCGATCGCCAGCATCGAGAACCCGAACCCGATCACCGGGCCCGGGTGGCTTCTGTCGACGACCTTGCCGGCGATCGGGGCGAGCACTCCGCTGGTCACCGCCATCGGCGCCATCAACAGCGCAGAGCGGGTCGGCGACAGACCACACACGATTTGGGCATAGAACATCAGCGGCAACACCATCGCCGTCGTCGAGAATCCGATGACCGCCACGCCCACGCTGGACAGGCGGAAGTACCGGTCTGAGAAGATCTCCAAGGGGATCAGCGGCTCGCGGGTGTTCACCGATTGCCAGTAAACGAACGCCGCCCCGAAGCCGATGCCGGCGACCAGCACCGCCCAGATCCACGGTCGCCACCCGGCGGACTGGCCTTCCTGCAGAGCGAAGACGACCAGAAACATCGCCGCCGCGGACAATCCGACCGCGACCGGATCAAAGCGATGGTTTTGGGTCGGCAGCGCCGGGACCAGCCAGATCGCCAACGCCACACCGACGATGCCGATAGGGACGTTGACGAAGAAGATCCACTCCCAACCGAACCCCACCAGCGCACCGCCGGCCAGCGGCCCGACCAGAGTTGCCACGCCGGCGGTGGCCCCCCACACGCTCATCGCCACTCCGCGGCGCTCAGCCGGGAAAATCCGAGTGATCATCGACAGGGTTTGCGGGGTGAGCAGCCCGGCGCCCACACCCTGGACCACCCGCGCCGCAATCAGGACTCCGATACTGCCCGACAATCCGCACCACAGCGACGCGGCGGTGAACACCACCAGCCCGATCACGTACAAGTTCTTGGCGCCGAACCGGTCGCCGAGGCGGCCCGCGACCAGCAACGGCACCGCGTAGGCCAAAAGGTAGGCGCTGGTCACCCAGATCACCGTGTCGTAGCCAGTGCCCAGCTCGCCCATGATGGTGGGATTGGCCACCGCGACGATGGTGGAGTCGACCAAGATCATGAAGAAGCCGACCATCATCGCCCACAGCGCGCGCCACGGGTCGGACGGATTCGTGGGGTTCAACGCCCAACCCGGGGCGCGTCGAGCGGTCCCGTCGGGTCGCGCCCAACTCGTCGCCGTGCTCAAATCCTCACCTCCCCGGGACAGCACCGAAAATTGGCCACAATGCCGGCCGGACAACGATGGCCAGTCCGCCACTGACATCGCCCGGCTTCGCCCCGGCTAGTCGACCGGCCGCATCGTCGCTGATGTCTAGGCTTCGTCCGAAGCGGAATGATCACCGTCGACGCTACGGGGGCGGCTCGGGCAGGACAAATCCACCCAGCGAAGCACCGCCGGTGCGTTGAGCGCAGTGTGTGTCAAGACGGCGTTAGCCTGAAAGGACGTCACCGCGCTCGCGGTGATGCGGGCCGGGTCCCGACCCGCAGACCTGAGCACGATGGAGCAACGGATCATGAGCCGACGGAGCCGGTCGACGCCCGAGCCACTGCCCCGCCCCAGCCATGGTCGGCCGAAAGCGTCTGCGCGGGCATTGGCGCAAGTGATCGAGCGCAGCTCACGAGTGCAGGGCCCCGCCGCGAAGGCCTACGTGCAGCGGCTGCGTCGTGCGCACCCCGCCGCCACACCGGCCGACATCGTCCGGAAGCTGGAGAAGCGGTATGTGACGGCGGTAACGGGCAGCGGTGCGGCGGTCGGATCGACGGCCGCGTTTCCCGGCGTCGGGACGCTCGCGGCATTGTCGGCGGCGGCCGGCGAGACGGTGGTGTTCCTCGAGGCGACCGCGGTATTCGTGCTGGCGGTGGCTGACGTTTACGGCGTTCCCGCTGACCATCGGGAACGACGCCGCGCCTTGGTGCTCGCGGTGCTGGTGGGCGACGACAGCAAGCGCGCCATCGCCGAACTGATCGGCCCCGGCCGTACCGGCGGGGCGTGGGTGACCGAGGGCGTCGCGTCGTTGCCGATGCCTGCCGTCTCACAGCTGAACACGCGGCTGCTCAAGCACGCTGTGAAGCGGTACACGCTGCGCCGCAGCGCCCTGTTGATCGGGAAACTGCTGCCGGTCGGTATCGGCGCCGTGATCGGCGCGATCGGCAACCGGTTGGCCGGCAAGAAGCTTGTCCGCAACGCCCGCAAGGCGTTCGGCCCACCGCCGGCGCGCTGGCCGGTCACCTTGCATGTCCTGCCAGGAGTCGACCGCATCAGTTGACGCGGGGGGTCGACGCCCGGTGTGCTCGCCCGTGCCTGACGTGTCTGGCGTATCGCCGGCAAAAGGTTAGCCTTTATGAGGGCGGAATCTTCGCATCCGCCGCAGGCGAGACAGGCGCCGGACATCTGGGCGCCACAGGTGGCAAGGGTCAATTGCCGGCACTTGCCCACAAGAGGAATCGAGGCGAGTAGCTGCCGTGAGCAGTACAAATTCACCGTTCGGTCAGAACGAATGGCTGGTCGAAGAGATGTACCGCAAGTTCCGCGACGACCCCTCCTCGGTCGATCCCAGTTGGCACGAGTTCTTGGTCGACTACGACCCGGAGCCGGCCACCGCCACCCCGGTCACCGACGGCCGGGCCGCCGCGGCCGACGGGCAGGCGACCCCAGCGCCGACCAGCACACCCAAACCATCACCGGCGGTGGCCACCCCGTCGGCGTCTGCGCCCACTGCAGCGCCGGCGCCGCCCAGATCGGCGGCTCCCGCGCCGGCCGACGACGACGAGGTGCAGGTGCTGCGGGGCGCGGCGGCCGCCGTCGTCAAGAACATGTCGATGTCGCTGGAGGTCCCCACCGCCACCAGCGTCCGCGCCGTCCCCGCCAAATTGCTGATCGACAACCGCACCGTCATCAACAATCAGCTCAAACGCAACCGCGGCGGCAAGATCAGCTTCACACATCTGCTCGGCTTCGCGATCGTGCAAGCGGTCAAGAAGTTCCCGAACATGAACCGCCACTTCGCCGAGGTCGACGGGCGGCCCAGCGCCGTCACGCCGGCGCACACCAATCTGGGACTTGGCCATCGACCTGCAGGGCAAAGACGGCAACCGCTCACTGGTGGTGGCCGGCATCAAAGGCACCGAGGCCATGCGCTTCGCCCAGTTCGTCGGCGCCTACGAAGACGTCGTCCGTCGCGCCCGCGACGGCAAGCTCACCGCCGAGGACTTCGCCGGTGTCACGATTTCGCTGACCAACCCCGGCACGATCGGCACCGTGCACTCGGTGCCGCGCCTGATGGCCGGCCAGGGAGCGATCATCGGCGTCGGCGCCATGGAATACCCGGCCGAGTTCCAGGGGGCGAGTCCAGAACGCATCGCCGAACTGGGGATCGGCAAGCTGATCACGTTGACGTCGACCTACGACCACCGCATCATCCAGGGCGCGGAGTCCGGCGACTTCCTGCGCACCGTCCATCAGATGATCCTGTCCGACGACTTCTGGGACGAGATCTTCCGGGAACTGAGCGTCCCGTACGAACCGGTGCGCTGGCGTCCGGACAATCCCGACTCGATCGTCGACAAGAACGCCCGGGTGATCGAGCTGATCGCCGCCTACCGAAACCGCGGTCACCTGATGGCCGACATCGATCCCCTGCAGCTGGACAACACCCGCTTCCGCAGTCACCCCGACCTGGACGTGCTGACTCACGGCCTGACTCTGTGGGACCTGGAACGCGAATTCAAGGTCGACGGTTTCGCTGGGGCCGAGTACAAGAAACTGCGCGACGTGCTCTCGGTGTTGCGCGACGCGTACTGCCGTCATGTCGGCGTGGAGTACACCCACATCCTAGAGCCCGAACAACAGAAGTGGTTGCAGGACCGGGTGGAGATGAAACACCACAAACCCACGGTGGCGCAACAGAAATACATTCTGAGCAAACTGAACGCCGCCGAAGCGTTCGAGACGTTCCTGCAGACCAAATACGTGGGCCAGAAACGGTTCTCGCTGGAGGGCGCCGAGAGTGTCATCCCGATGATGGATGCGGCGATCGACCAGTGCGCCGAGCACGCGCTGGACGAAGTCGTGATCGGGATGCCACATCGCGGGCGGCTCAACGTGCTGGCGAACATCGTCGGTAAGCCCTACTCGCAGATCTTCAGTGAGTTCGAAGGCAACCTGAATCTGTCGCAGGCGCACGGCTCCGGCGACGTCAAGTACCACCTCGGGGCGACCGGCGTCT
Source organism: uncultured Actinomycetota bacterium (assembly GCA_963767765.1). Classification (GTDB taxonomy): domain Bacteria; phylum Actinomycetota; class Actinomycetes; order Mycobacteriales; family Mycobacteriaceae; genus Mycobacterium. Next base: position 339,403 of record CAVYEX010000006.1, read on the forward strand.
ACATCCAGATGTTCGGCGACAACGACATTCAGGTGTCGCTGACCGCCAACCCCTCGCACCTGGAGGCGGTCGACCCGGTGCTGGAGGGTTTGGTGCGGGCCAAACAAGACCTGCTCGACCGCGGCGACAGCGACGAAGGCTTCTCGGTGGTTCCGATGATGCTGCACGGCGACGCCGCCTTCGCCGGCCAGGGCGTGGTCGCCGAGACACTGAACCTGGCGCTGCTGCCCGGCTACCGCGTCGGCGGCACCATCCACATCATCGTCAACAACCAGATCGGGTTCACCACCTCGCCGGAATGCTCCAAGTCCAGCGAATACCCGACCGACGTCGCGAAGATGATCGGAGCACCGATCTTCCACGTGAACGGCGACGACCCGGAGGCGTGCGAGTGGGTGGCGCGACTGGCGGTGGATTTCCGCCAGCAATTCAAGAAAGACGTCATCATCGACATGCTGTGCTACCGGCGCCGCGGCCACAACGAGGGTGACGACCCGTCGATGACCAACCCGGCGATGTACGACGTCATCGACACCAAACGCGGCGTGCGCAAGAGCTACACCGAAGCGCTGATCGGCCGCGGCGACATCTCGATGAAGGAAGCCGAGGACGCGCTGCGCGACTACCAGGGCCAACTGGAACGGGTCTTCAACGAAGTACGCGATCTGGAGAAGCACCCGGTGCACCCGAGCGCATCGGTGGAAGCCGACCAGATGGTCCCGACACGGGTCGCGACCGCGGTGGACAAGTCCCTGCTGGCCCGCATCGGCGACGCCCATCTGGCCATGTCGGAAGGCTTCTCGGTGCATCCACGTGTCAAGCCGGTATTGGACAAGCGCCGCGAGATGGCTTACGAAGGCAAGATCGACTGGGCCTTCGGTGAGCTGCTGGCGCTGGGCACGCTGGTGGCCGACGGCAAACTCGTGCGGCTCTCCGGGCAAGACACCCGCCGGGGCACCTTCTCGCAGCGGCACTCGGTCATCATCGACCGCCACACCGGTCAGGAGTTCACTCCGCTGCAACTGCTGGCGACCGACGCCGACGGCAACCCCACCGGCGGCAAGTTTTTGGTCTACGACTCGCCGCTGTCGGAGTACGCGGCCGTCGGGTTCGAATACGGCTACACCGTCGGCAATCCCGACGCGCTGGTCATGTGGGAAGCCCAATTCGGCGACTTCGTCAACGGCGCCCAGTTGATCATCGACGAGTTCGTCAGCTCCGGTGAGGCCAAGTGGGGCCAGTTGTCCAACGTGGTGCTGCTGTTGCCGCACGGCCAAGAAGGCCAGGGTCCCGACCACACCTCCGGGCGCGTCGAGCGCTTTCTGCAGTTGTGGGCCGAAGGTTCGATGACGATCGCGATTCCGTCGACGCCGGCGAACTACTTCCACCTGTTGCGCCGGCATGCGCTGGGCGGTATCCAGCGGCCGTTGATCGTGTTCACGCCCAAATCGATGCTGCGCCACAAAGCCGCGGTGAGCGACATCAAGGATTTCACCGAGATCAAGTTCCGGCCGGTGCTCGAAGAGCCGACCTACGAGGACGGGATCGGCGACCGCAGCCTGGTCAGTCGCGTTCTGCTGACCAGCGGAAAGGTGTACTACGAGCTGGCCGCGCGCAAGGCCAACGAACACCGCGACGACATCGCGATCGTGCGCATCGAGCAGTTGGCCCCACTACCCAAGCGGCGGCTCGACGAAGTGCTGGAAAGCTACCCGAACGCCACCGAGTTCTTCTGGGTCCAGGAGGAACCGGCCAACCAAGGCGCGTGGCCACGCTTCGGCCTGGAGCTGCCTGAGGTGCTGCCCGACAAACTGACCGGTATCAAAAGGATTTCGCGGCGCGCGATGTCGGCGCCGTCGTCAGGCTCGTCGAAAGTGCACGCCGTCGAGCAGCAGGAGATCCTCGACCTGGCATTCGGCTGAGCGCTCGCCTTGAGCGTTTCCTCTGCGGCGAGCGTGCGTAGAGTGTCACCGTTATCGGCGTGTCGGCAGACAGACACGCACGCTCGCGTGGGAGGTCAGGCAAGCGCGGGAGAAGCCGGAGAGCAGGAGGGGACGTGGAGGGGTTCGAGGGGAAGGTCGCGGTGGTCACCGGTGCCGGTTCGGGCATCGGCCAGGCGTTGGCCATCGAGCTGGCCCGTTCGGGCGCCAAAGTCGCCATCAGCGACGTCGACACCGAGGGACTAGCCCGCACCGAGGAACGGCTGACCGTGTTGGGGGCGTCGGTCAAGGCCGACCGGCTCAACGTCACCGAACGCGAAGCGTTCCTGGCCTACGCCGATCAGGTCAAAGACCACTTCGGCAAGGTCAACCAGGTCTACAACAATGCTGGTATCGCTTTCACCGGTGACGTTGAGGCCACCCAGTTCAAAGACTTCGAACGGGTGATGGACGTCGACTTCTGGGGCGTCGTCAATGGCACCAAGGCCTTCCTCCCGCACCTCATCGCTTCCGGCGACGGCCACGTCATCAACGTCTCCAGCTTGTTCGGCTTGTTCGCGATTCCCGGGCAGGCCGCCTACAACTCGGCCAAGTTCGCCGTCCGCGGTTTCACCGAGGCGCTGCGCCAAGAGATGAGGCGCAACGGCCACCCGGTGAAGGTGACCACGGTCCATCCCGGCGGCATCAAGACCGCGATCGCCCGCAACGCCGGCGCTGCCGAGGGCTACGACCCGGAAAGGATGGCCAAGATCTTCGACAAGCGGCTGGCCAGCACCAGGCCTCAGCAAGCCGCAGTCGCCATCCTGGCCGCCGTGCGCGACGACAAAGCCCGGGTGCTGGTCGGCCCGGACGCCAAGGTCCTAGACCTCCTCGTGCGACTCACCGGATCGGAATACCAGCGGGTGATGGGCCCGGTGATCAACCGGCTGATGCCCGCCCGCTGACCAGAGCTGCGACCGTCTCGCGGCGATCGCAAGCGCGCCGAAGCCGGGCGCGGGGGGCACCTCCCGCGTGCGGGGGAGGGGTCGCCGCCATATCGGGAGGCTAACGCCCGAGCGGGTGCTCGCCGAGCCACCCGTCGGCCACCGACTGCGCCGACGCTCCTTGGGCCACCTGGCGCTGCATATCGACCAGCGCGGCGGTGTCGAGGACACCCGCCACCTCGTTGATGGCCAGCAGCTGCCGGTCGGACAGCTCGTTACGGCGATACAGCGGCACCACGTTCTCGGCCTGGACCAGCGCGGGCTTGCCGTCGGTCAACACGACGATGTCGGGCGGCACGCTCGGATCGGCGGTGGTGGTCCATGCGGCGGTGACCTGTCCGGTCCGCAGCGCCTCGAACATCGCTGTGTCGTCAGGGAAACGACGCGCCTCGGGAAGTCGGCACTTACTCACCGCGACCGGTGTCGACGCGCCCGCTAGAGCGCCGACGACCAGGCCGTCGCAGTGACTCGGCAACGCGCTCAGTTCGGCGCCGCCCCAGTCCGCGGCCGTCACCTGGGTGACCGCGAGCGCCGGCTTGTCCTCAGCGGCGGTCGTGTAATCGCCAGCCGCGAGCCCCTCGGGCAAGGCTCCGACCATCGCGCGGTAAACCTGCGGATCTGAGCGCACCCTCGCGCCATGTTCGAAGGTCTGCAGCACCTCGCCGGTAAGCGCGGGCACCACGCTGACGGCCCCGGCATCCAGCGCGCTCAGCGGGTCCGGTGCCGCTGTGGCGTGCGCGGCGAATCCGTAGGAGCGCAACGCCCCGGCGTAGATGTTGGCCAGCAACACCGACTGGGCGTCGGACCGCGACCCGACCAACAGGTCGGCGCCGGCGTTTCGGCGGTCTCCGCAGCCAGCGCCGGCCAGCGCCGCGGCAAGCACCAGCGCGATCCACCTGCCGGCGGTCACCCGTCGCTGGTCGACGCGGCGGCCACTGCGGCGGCAACCGCCTTCCCGACTTGCGGGTCGAGCGGGCTGGGCACGATACGGTCGGGCGCCAGGTCATCGCGCGCGACCGAGAAGATCGCTTCGGCCGCAGCCAGCATCATCTGCTGAGTGATCCGGCGGGCACCGGCGTCCAGGGCGCCGCGGAAAATGCCCGGGAACGCCAGCACGTTGTTGATCTGATTGGGGAAGTCGCTTCGCCCGGTGGCCACCACAGCGGCGTGTTTGGCGGCTACATCCGGATGGATCTCCGGGTCCGGGTTCGACAGGGCGAACACAATGCTTTCCGGCGCCATCGTCGCGATCAGTTCCTCGGGCACCACACCACCGGAGACGCCCAGGAACACGTCGGCGCCGGCCAGCGCCTCCACCATGCCGCCGGTCCGGTCCAGCGGGTTGGTGCGCTTCGCCAGCTCGGCCTTGACGCTGTTCATGTCGTCGCGGCCGGTGTGCAGGATGCCGCGCGAGTCGAGCACAGTGATATCCGACACCCCGTTCGCCAGCAGAAGGTTGGCGCAGGCCACGCCCGCCGCCCCCGCACCGGAGATGACGACGCGCAACGCGCTCATGTCGCGGTCGAGCAACCGGGTGGCACCCGTCAGCGCCGCCAGCACGACGACCGCGGTGCCGTGCTGGTCGTCGTGCATCACCGGGCAGTCCAGCGCCTCGATGACACGCTGTTCTATTTCGAAGCATCGCGGGGCGGAGATGTCTTCGAGGCTCACGGCTCCAAAAGTCGGGCGCAGCCGGATCAACGTGTCCACGATCTCGTCAGGATCTTTGGTGTCCAGCACGATGGGAATCGAGTCCAAGTCGCCGAACGCCTTGAACAGCGCGCTCTTGCCCTCCATCACCGGCAGCGCCGCGGCGGGTCCGATGTCACCCAGGCCCAGGACTGCACTGCCGTCACTGACCACCGCCACCAGCCGGCCCGCCCAGGTGTAGCGGGCGGCCAAGGTGTGATCGGCGGCAATGGCGCGACTGACCTGCGCCACCCCCGGGGTATAGGCGACCGACAGCGCCCGCTGCGAATCCAGCGGGGCTTTCAGCGCTACGGACAGCTTGCCCCCGGAGTGCGCGTCGAAGATCTCTTCGTCTTCGACGACGATCTGCGGGCGTCGCGCCGCTTGAGGCTCGATGTCGGACACGATGTTTAAGGGTACTGACGGTTCCTGACCGTCCTGCAGACAGTGGGGACCCGCGGCGCCCGGCTACGCCGCCCTTGCGATCCCCACCGTCAGATCAGTGGGGACCCGCGGCGCCCGGCTACGCCGCCCTTGCGATCCCCACGTCAGATCAGTCCGAGTTCAGTGACCGCGCTGCGCTCGTCGGCGAGCTCGGCGGTGGACTTGTCGATGCGGCCGCGGGAGAACTCGTCGATCTGCAGCCCGGAGACGATGCTCCAATTGCCGTCTTTGGTGGTCACCGGGAACGACGAGATCAGCCCCTCGGGCACCCCGTAGGAGCCGTCGGAGACGACCGCCATCGATACCCAGTCATTGTCGGGGGTCCCGAGCAGCCAGTCCCGGGCGGCATCGATGGTTGCCGACGCCGCCGACGCAGCGGACGACGCGCCGCGGGCGTCGATGATCGCCGCACCGCGCTTGGCGACGGTGGGAATGAAGTCGTTCTCGATCCAGCTCTGATCGCCGACGACCTCGGCGGCGTTCTTCCCGCCGATCTCGGCGTGGAAAAGGTCGGGGTACTGCGTGGCCGAGTGGTTGCCCCAGATCGTCATCTTCTTGATGTCGGTGACCGCAGCGCCGGTCTTGGCGGCCAGCTGTGAGATTGCGCGGTTGTGGTCAAGCCGGGTCAGCGCCGAGAACCGCTCACGGCCGATATCAGGTGCGTTGGTCATCGCGATCAGCGCGTTGGTGTTGGCCGGGTTGCCGGTGACTCCGACGCGGACGTCGTCGGCGGCCACCTCGTTCAACGCCTTGCCCTGAGCAGTGAAGATTGCACCGTTGGCCTCCAGCAGGTCGCCGCGCTCCATTCCGGGGCCGCGGGGACGGGCACCGACCAACAGCGCCAGGTTGACGCCGTCGAATATCTTGTTCGGGTCGGCTCCGATCTGCACGCCGGCCAGCAACGGAAACGCGCAGTCGTCGAGCTCCATCACGACGCCTTCGAGGGCCTTCAGAGCCGGTTCGATCTCGAGCAGCCGCAACTCGACCGGCCGGTCGGGACCCAGCAGCGAGCCGCTGGCCAAACGGAACAGCAGGCTGTAGCCGATCTGGCCGGCAGCCCCGGTGACGGCGACCTTCAGGGCAGTGCTCACGTCGAAATGCTCCTTTGCGCCAACAGGCCTTGAGTTCAGGGGTCGGCTCGAAACTAGCGCACACCCGGCGCCCACTCCCCCGGGGCTGGCAACCCGTCCCTGCGCCGCGCAATCATGCAAGTCCAGGGCGGAGCAATCCCTGGCCGAACGGGAAGTGCCGGAGGCGCCCGGACGTAGTTTGTGCTCCTCCGTCACCGACTGCGCCGGCAAAGCCGTGGTGTCGAGGTCTGCTGGCACTTCCGGCCGGGTGACTCAGTCATGTCGTGCCGGGTCGGGTGGGATGGGCACCACTTCGGAGCCGAGGAAGAAGTGACGGTTGTGCCGTGCTCGGCGGGCGCCCGCTCACAGCAAACGCTAGGCCCGGGCGCGTACCATTGCCGACGCAAATAAACGCGCTGTCCGGGAGGTGAGTCGAATGCCGTCCTTTCGCGCGTTGCCTTCCTCGCTGCGGCCGGTCGCGCGCCTCAGGGCGGTGGAGGAGGAGCCGCGGCCGGAGCCGGAGCACGTTGCGCGGGTACTGATCGACTGCGGAGTCTACGTCGGCGGCAAGCGACTACCCGGCAGCTACACGCATGCCGACGCGCTGGCCAGGGTGCGCGAGGCGGAGCAAACCGGGGAAGACGCGTTCGTCTGGATCGGTCTGCACGAGCCCAACGAGCAGCAGATGCAAGAAGTCGCCGACATCTTCGGGCTGCATCCGCTGGCCGCCGAAGACGCGGTCGCTGCTCACCAACGGCCGAAGCTGGAACGCTACGACGACACCCTTTTTCTGGTGCTGAAGACGGTCAATTACGTACCACACGACGCGATCGGGCCGGCGAGAGAAATCGTCGAGTCCGGCGAGGTGATGATCTTCGTCGGAACGAATTTCGTTGTCACCGTGCGCCACGGGGAGCACGGCGGGCTTTCCGAAGTGCGCAAGCGGATGGACGCCGACCCCGAACATGTGCGGCTGGGACCGTTCGCGGTCATGCACGCGATCGCCGACTACGTCGTCGACCAGTACATGGCAGTGACCAATTTGATGGAAACCGACATCGACAGCATCGAGGAAGTCGCCTTCACATCCGGGGGCAAAGTCGACGTCGAGCCGATCTATCTGCTCAAACGTGAAGTGGTCGAGCTGCGCCGCTGCGTGAGCCCCTTGTCGGTGCCGCTCGAGCGGATGCAGGGCGAACACCGAGACCTGTTCAACAAAGAATTGCGCCGTTACTTGCGTGACGTCAGCGACCACCAGACGCAAGCAGCCGAGCAGATCGCCGGCTACGACGAAACGCTGACCTCGCTGGTGCAGGCCGCGCTGGCGCGCGTCGGGATGCAGCAGAACACCGATATGCGCAAGATCTCGGCCTGGGCGGGCATCCTGGCGGTACCGACCATGATCGCCGGAATCTACGGGATGAACTTCGAATGGATGCCGGTGCTGCATCTCAAGTGGGGCTACCCGACGGTGCTCACCGTAATGGTCCTGATTTGCCTTATCCTCTACCGCAATTTCCGCCACCGCGACTGGTTGTGAGGCGTGCAAGCAGCGTCAGGAAAATTAATGCGGTTGCGCGGCGGATCGGTTGGGGTCGGTCACGTCGACGCCGTCTGTCCGCCACGCCTGCCGCATAGCGTCGGCGCCTTTGAGCCGCACCCAGGCTGCTTCGGTCGCGGTGATCGGTGTGGCCGACAAAAAACGCACCGCATCGCGCGGCGGCTCCAGCTCAAGGTCCGGAATGTCGCTGCGGCTCAACAACACTGCGGTGAACGGTGCCGGCCCGGATGCTCCCGCCCAGATCGGTGAGCCCAGATCGATCAAGGCGTCGTCCGTCAGCACTACCCCGTCGACCGCAGGAGTCGCCGCGACGACCGCCAGGCTGCGGACCAGCCCGCTGAGCGAGCCGGGTTCGCGCAGCCGCATCACGATCTCCGCGCGCGGACCGCGGATCGGATCAGCGACGACTTCGGCCGGATCAGTCATCGGATGGCGTGAACAGCCGAGCGAGGCATAGTGCACGAGCTCGCCTGTGAGCGGCGGGAAGCACAGTACGTCAATCGGTTCGACACCCAGGAACGTCACACTGGCGGTGAGGGGTTCAGCTGCGGCGCCCGCCTCGGTGAAGTAGCCGATGAGGTGCGCGCGCACCGCAGCAAGCGTGTCGGTCATTCAGCGGTCGGCGGCGCCGCCGTCAAGTTGACACCTGAATCGGCGTCGAACACCGCGACTTTCGACGTGTCGAAAGCCAACTCGATCGGCTGTCCCTTGGCGGCCTTCGACTCTGCCGGAACGCGCGCCACGAACTCGCGTTGATGGACACCTGAAGTCGAGTCCAGAGCCAGTTCTTCGAGTTGCTCGGCGTGGACATCGCTTTCCGCCGTCGTGAAATACACGTACTTGTCGGCGCCCATCGACTCGATCAGGTCGACTCTCACTTCGAACATCAGCGCCCCGATGCGTTGGTACCCGTCGATCCGTGCGGCGTCCTGCAAGTGCTCGGGGCGCACGCCGACGATAACGTTGGCGGGTTTGGGGTGCCGGCCGATCGCGTCAACAAGCTGCTGGGTCAACGTCACCTCGCCGAAAGGCAGCCCCAGGCCGGTCGGGGTCAGCGTCGCGGGGAAGAAGTTCATCGCCGGTGAGCCGATGAAGCCGGCAACGAACAGGTTGGCAGGCCGTTCATAGAGTTCGTCGGGTGTGCCGATCTGCTGTGCCACCCCGCCGCGCATCACCACCACCCGATCTCCAAGCGTCATGGCCTCGGTCTGATCGTGTGTCACATAGACGGTTGTCGTCCCGAAACGCCGCTGCAGACGAGCGATTTCAGCGCGCATCTGCACCCGCAGCTTGGCATCCAAATTGGACAGCGGCTCGTCCATCAGAAACGCTTTGGGCTGACGCACGATCGCCCGGCCCATGGCGACGCGTTGACGCTGACCTCCGGAGAGCTGTGCGGGCTTTCGGTCCAAAAGCTCGGTCAAGTCGAGGATCTTGGCGGTTTCTTCGACTTTTGCCGCGATGTGCGCCTTCTTCATCTTGGCCAGGGTTAACGGGAAGGCGATATTCTGCCGCACGGTCATGTGGGGGTAAAGCGCATAGGACTGGAACACCATCGCGATGTCGCGGTCTTTAGGGGCTTTGTCGTTCACCCGCTCGCCGCCGATCAGCAACTCCCCCGACGAGATACTTTCCAGTCCGGCAATCATGTTGAGCGTGGTCGATTTTCCGCAGCCCGAAGGGCCCACCAGGATGATGAACTCGCCGTCGGCGATGCTGATGCTGAGGTCGAGGACGGCCGCCGCGCCGTCGGGATAACGCTTGGTCACCCGGTCCAACACAATCTCGGCCATCGAGCGTTATCCCTTCACCGCGCCAGAGGTCAAACCGGCGACGATTCGTCGCTGAAAGACTAGAACAAAGAAGATGATCGGCACGGTGATCACCATGGCGCCCGCCGCGATCGACCCGGTTGGCTCCTCGAATTGCGAGCTGCCGGTGTAGTTGGCGATGGCCGCCGGTGCGGTGATGGACGCCCTAGTGGCGGTCAGCGACAGCGCGAGCAACAAGTCGTTCCAGGCGGAGATGAACACCAAGATGGCTGCGGTGACAATTCCCGGTGTCGCCAGCGGAGCGATGACTTTGCGGAACGCCTGCGCCGGGGTGGCACCGTCCATCTTGGCCGCCTTTTCGAGATCCCATGGGATTTCCCGGAAGAACGCCGACAGGGTATAGATCGCCAGCGGCAAGGCGAAGGTGATGTAGGGGATGATCAGGCCCGGCCAAGTGTCGAACAGGCCGATTTTGCTTTCGATGTTGAAAATTGGTGTGACCAGCGAGATCTGCGGAAACATCGCGATCAGCAGAGTCGCCCCGATCAGCATTCGCTTTCCGGGGAACGTCAACCGCGCCACGGCGTAGGCGGCCATCGCGCCGATCACCACAGCGATGACAGTGGTGATCAGGCCGATGCCGACCGAGTTCAGCAGCGCCGAGGTGAAGAAGTTCTGCTCGAATATGCCGCGGTAATTCTCGAGACTCACCGACCGCGGGATGAACCTCCCGTCCCTTACCGTCGACGTCGGCTTGAGTGACAGCGACAGGATCCACAAGACCGGGACGATTGCATAGAGCACCACCAGGGTGTCGATGACCGCCCAACCGGCGCGGCGTCGACTGCCGATCGGTTCAGCCGTCAACGCTCACCGCCGTCCGCGCCGGGCGCAGCGACACCGAAGACCTTGATGAAGACGACCGCGATGAGGGTCACGCAGCCGAAGATGAGCACGCTGATCGCCGATCCCAGACCCACGTTGAAGCCTTTGAAGAGGTTGTCGTAGCCCAGCATCGACACCGACATGGTGTTGTCGGAGCCGCCGGTCAACACATAGATGTTGTCGAAGATCCGGAACGCGTCGAGCGTGCGAAACAACAGTGCCACCACGACAGCCGGCTTGATCAGCGGCAAAGTGACCTTGGTCAACCGTCGCCAGGCCCCGGCACCGTCGATCTGTGCTGCCTGCAGCAAGTCCTCGGGGACCAGCGCCAGCCCGGCCAGCAGCAGGAGTGCCATAAACGGTGTCGTCTTCCACACCTCGGCCGAAACCACGATTGCCAGCGAGGGGATCCGATGGGCCAGCGGAGCGCTGTGGTGACCCACCAGGTTGGCCAGATATCCGGTGCCCGGCGTCCACGCGTAGTACCAGCTGTACGACGCGGCCACGGTGACGATCCCGTACGGGATGAGCACCGCTGTGCGGACCAGCCCACGTCCCACCATGGTCCGGTGCATGACCAGCGCCAGCGCCATGCCCACGACCAACTCGATTGCCACCGACGCAACGGTGATCGCCAACGTGACGGCCAATGCAGTCCACCAGTACCGGTCGGTCAACGTGGTCTGATAGTTGGCCAGCCCCGCAAACCCCTTGTCTTCGGCGTCGGCGAAGTTGTACCGCAGCAAACTGAGCCACAGCGCGTATCCGATCGGATACGCCGTCACCGCGAGCATCAGGATCACCGCGGGGGTGACCAAGACGAAAGCCAACCGCCGCTCCGAGGAACGCGCCGCCACGGCGGAGGGAGCCCGTGCCGCGACCGGGGGGTCAACTGTCGCCGTCACGGCAGCAGGCCCCGCCCGTCGACGGCCTTTTGCACCTGCCTGCTGAGTTCGTCGGCCGTCCGCTCCGGGTCGATCCGGGTCACCGGGGCCAGCGTCGCTGAGATCCGGCTCGACACCGCCGGATACACCGGGGTTGCCGGGCGCACCGCGGCGTCAGTCAGTTGCCGGCGGATGACGTCGTATTGCGGGAACTTCACTTGAATCTTGGGCTCGGAGTACACCGAGGTGCGCGTGGGCGCCAGGCCGCCTTCGACGGAGACGTACTTCTGGTTCTGGGCACTGCGCAGGCATCGGATGGCCTCAAACGCCTCGGCCCGGTGCCGCGTCGTTTTGGCCACCGCCAGATTCAGCCCGCCGATCGTGACCCTGGCCGGCCGGTCCGGCTCGACGCGAGGGAACGGTGCAAAACCGAACACTTTTCTGCTGGCCTCGTAGGCGGCGTGGAACTGCTGATCGGTCGGCACGAACGTGCCGGCGCGGTTGATGGTGTCAGCCAAATCGGCGCGCTTGTCCAAGGAAAGGAAACCGACCCCGCCTTTGACGGCGTTTTCCAGCATCGAGGCCAGCACGTACGGCCAGTTCACCTCCAGCGCGGACTTGCCTTGCTCGACGGCCAGCCGGTCGCTGCTGCTGTCGCTCTGGGTGATCGACGGATCGGCCCCCGGGGCGGTGGTGACCCTCTTGATGATCTGCAGCGCTTTGACCGTCGCTGCCCGGTGCTGCGGCGTGTCGGTCAGTGTCACGGTCTTGCCGTCGTCGGAGAGCACTTGACCGCCGCTGCTGACCAGCAGTGTGTTGAACCACACCACCAGGCCTTCGTCCTGCTTCGCCTGCACCCCCAGCCAGCTGGGCTGCCCGGCGGCGAGCAGCCGGCCCGCCTCGCCGACCATGGCGTCCCACGTTGCCGGTGGTGTGTCGACCAGGTCCGCGCGGTACCACAGCAGTTGGGTGTTCGTGGTGACAGGTGCGCCGTAAAGCCGGTGGTGCCATGTGGCAGTCGCCAGTGGGCCGGGCAGCGTGTCGGCGAGCGCATCGGACTCCGCTTGGCCGGCCGGGTCATCGGAAAGCGGCAGCGCCCAGCCCGCTTCGGCGAACTGCGCGGTCCAGATAACGTCCATCGCCATCACGTCCAGACCCCGGTAGTTGCCGGTGAGACGACGGGCCAATTGCAGTCTCTGGTCGTCGGTGGCTCTGGGCAGTGTGAAGTGCTCGATCCGGAAGCGGCCCCCGACCTGGTCGGTGCACCGCTTGGCCACCACGGTGAACGTGGCGGTCTCGGTGGCCGCGGTGTAGAAACTGATCACCAGTCCATGGCCGCCCGAGCTGCATGCCAGCAGCGCCGACGCCGTCGACAGGATGCTCAGCAGGGCTCCCACCCGCCGTGCAGGCCTGCGGCGACTCGCCACCGCACCGCCTCTCTTCTGTCGGGACCGTCCGCGCCGAAACCGTAGAGCCAGGCAAGCGCGTTCGCAACACGCCCGCGTCACGAGCGAGCCCCGTCAACCGGGATCAGAGAGCCAGGCGAGCCAGCAGGTCCCTGGCTTTCTCGGCATTCTGCGGATCGCAGAGGACGTCGTAACGGCCGGCCACCAGCTGCAGCGTCGAGCTGAAATCGCGGGTGCCGCGCGCCATGGCGTAGGGCACGGATGAGCTGATCAGCCCGAAGAACACACCGGCGATGAGACCTGTGGCCAGCGCGGATCCCGGATTGGGACTGAAGAAACCGAGTACCAGACCGATGAACATGCCCAGCCACGCGCCGGTCAGCACACCGCCGCCGAGCACCTTCGGCCACGTCAACCGACCGGTGACACGCTCGACCTGCATGAGGTCGACGCCCACGATCGTCACCTGCTGCACCGGAAACTCCTGCTCGGACAGGTAGTCGACAGCCCGCTGTGCCTCGGCGTAGGTCGGATAGGAACCGACCGGCCAGCCTTTGGGGGGAGTCGGTAAGGCCGCGGCGCGCCGACTTGCGCTTCGGTTGGCAGCCGGGGTGCCGGGCACCTGTCCGGGCTGAAACGGGCTTGTCATTCTTCGTCTCCTGTGCGCTGACCTTTGGTTCGCCGCTGCCCGCGACCCGCCAATCCCTATAGCCATCTTGCCAACGCGCGGCCCGCTGCGGTGCCGCGCCGAGAATCTGGGTGCACCGCGACCCGGTGGGCCACGCTAAGTTGAACCCCATGACGACACTCGCGGAGAACACCGGCGGGCGAGCTCGCACGGCCAACCCGCCTGCACCGGCGGGTGATGCGCTCGCGACCGCACGAGTAGCGATATGACGTATCCCGAGCATCCCTTCGACCCTCGCCCTGAGGCGCAACAGCCGTCGCCCTACCCGCCGCCGGTTGATTATCCCGACTACTCGCCGCCGATCACTCCGCCGCCGCCCATGCATTACCCCCAATACCCACCGAGCTACCCGCCGCCACCGCCGCCGTACTACCCGCCGCCCTATCAGGTGCAGCCGCCGGGCTACCCGGGATTCCCCGATCCCTACGACCCCTACCGGGTGACCACAGCGCCGAACAACAACTTGGCGATCGGCTCGCTGGTTGCTTCCGTCCTGGGTTTTCCGCTGTTGGCCGCCTGTTACTCCGGCGTGGCGGCATGGGTAATCGGGATCGTGCTGGGCATCGTGGCGCTCAACCAGATCAAGCGGACGAACCAGTCAGGCCGCGGAATGGCGATCGCCGGGATTGCGGTGGGTGCCTCCGGCCTGGCGATCAGCGTCATCATCTCGTTGATCATGCTGATCGCGGTCAACCATTCCTCCTGACCACTAGCCGCCCGGCGGCACGAACGGCGCGCATCGGCGTTGCATGCCCGCAGCGCGGCCTTTGGCGACCACCACCAGGGCCATCTTCCGGCTGGCCTCGTCGATCATCTCATCGCCCAACATCACCGCACCGCGAGCGCCGCCTGCACTCGACGTGTGCCAGTCGTAAGCCTCCAACACCAGCTCGGCATGGTCATATTCGTCTTGGCGTGGGCTGAATATCTCGTTGCCCGCGGCGATTTGATCCGGGTGCAGCACCCATTTCCCGTCGTAGCCCAGCGCCGCCGACCGGCCCGCCACCCGCCGGAACGCTTCGACGTCGCGCACCTTCAAATACGGTCCGTCGATCGCCGCGAGGCCGTGCGCGCGCGCCGCGATGAGTATTCGCATCAGCACGTGGTGATAGGCGTCGCCGACGTCGTAGCCCTCCGGTTGCTCCCCGACGACCCGCGTGCGCATGTTGAGGCTGGCCATCAGGTCGGCCGGGCCGAGCACCAGTGCCTGCACCCTCGGTGCAGCCGCGATCGCGTCGATGTTCGTCAGCCCTTGCGCGTCTTCGATCTGCGCGTCGACGCCGATACCGCCCGCCGCCAGCCCGTGCAGGGTTTCCAGCTGGGTCAGCAGCAGATCCAGGGCTTGTATGTGGGATGCCTCCGAGACCTTCGGCAGCACCACAACGTCGAGACTTCCGCCGGGCGTCGCGCCGACGGCTGACACCACCTCGATGAGGTCGGCGTGGGTCCACGGCGAGGTCCAGCCGTTGACCCGGACTCCGCGCAGTTGCCCCGCCCACCCGGGCCCGGCCAGCGCGGCGGCCACCCGGGTACGGGCAGCGCTCTTGGCGTCGGGTGCGACCGCATCTTCGAGATCTAGGAATATCTCGTCGGCGAACAACCCTTTGGCCCTGTCGATCATCTTCTGGCTGCTGCCCGGCACCGACAGACAGGTACGACGGGGTCGGCACTCCTGGTTCACAATCCACTCCTACCCTTTGTGCCATGACCTCGATTCATCGGGTGTACGTCGGGCGGCTGGCGCGAATGCTGGTGCTCGGCCCGTTCGGGGAATCGCTCGGACGTGTGCGCGACGTCGTGGTGAGCATCAGCATCGTCCGCCAACAACCGCGGGTTCTGGGGCTCGTCGTGGAGGTACCGACGCGCAGGCGCATCTTCGTGCCGATGCTGCGAGTGGGTGCGATCGAGCCCAACGCCGTGACCCTCAACAGCGCCAATGTTTCGTTGCGGCGGTTCGAGCAACGACCCGGTGAAGTGCTGGTGCTCGGGCAGGTTCTCGACACCAGGGTGCGGGTCACCGATCCGGAGCTGCCGGAGTTCGCCGACACCGACGCGGTGATCACGGATCTGGGTATCGAGCAAACCCGCACCCGGGACTGGATGGTGACCCGAGTCGCGGTCCGCCTGCCGCGACGGCTCGGGCGGCGCAGCGCAGTGCGTGTCGCCGATTGGCACCATGTGCAGGGTTTGACACCGTCGGCGCTGGCGATGCCGGGACAAGGGGTGGCGCAGCTGCTGCACCAATTCGAGGGTTGGCGGCCGATCGAGGTCGCCGACGCGATCCGCGAGCTGCCGCCCAAGCGCCGGTACGAGGTGGTCAGCGCCCTGCAGGACGACCGGTTGGCCGACGTTCTGCAGGAGCTGCCCGAAGACGAGCAGGCCGATCTGCTGATGCGCCTGGACACCGAACGCGCAGCCGACGTGCTGGAGGAGATGGAGCCCGACGACGCTGCCGACCTGCTCGGGATCATGAATCCGACCGAGGTCGAGCTGCTGCTTGGCCGGATGGCCCCCGTAGGTTCCGACTCGGTGCGACGGCTGCTCGAGCACTCACCCGACACGGCCGGCGGATTGATGACATCGAATCCCGTCGTGCTGGGCGCCGACACCCCTGTCGCCGAGGCGCTGGCCCGGGTCCGCGATCTCGACGTCACCCCGGCCTTGGCGTCGCTGGTGTTCGTGGTCCGTCCGCCGACCGCCACTCCGACTGGTCACTACCTAGGCTGCGTGCCGCTGCAGCGACTGCTTCAGGAACAGCCCGCCGCCTTGGTGGGCGGGATCCTGGACACCGACCTGCCATGCCTGACGCCGGAGACTTCGCTGCCAGAGCTGACCAGGTATTTCGCTGCCTACAACCTGGTCTGCGGACCGGTGACCGACAACCAGCATCACCTCTTGGGTGCGGTGACCGTCGACGATGTGCTCGATCACCTGCTGCCGCACGACTGGCGGGCCACCACCGAGGAGCCGGCGTTGGACGCATCGGTCGCGCCGCAATGAGCAAGTCCTCGGCGCGGGCACGCTTGTCGACCCCCCGCAGCTCCCGGCTCATCGCGCCGCGGATCGACCCGGAAGCTGTCGGCAAGGTCACCGAAGCGGTGGCCCGGTTCTTCGGCACCGGCCGTTATCTGCTGGTGCAGACAGTCCTGGTGCTGGTCTGGATCGTGCTGAACGTGTACGCGGTTGGGTTGCGCTGGGATCCCTATCCGTTCATCCTGCTCAACCTGGCGTTCTCAACCCAGGCGGCCTATGCCGCGCCGCTGATTTTGCTGGCCCAGAACAGGCAGGAGAATCGGGACCGGGTCGCGCTGGACGAAGATCGCCGCCGGGCCGAGCAAACCAAAGCCGACACCGAGTATCTGGCCCGCGAGTTGGCGGCGCTGCGGCTGGCGCTCGGCGACGTGGCCAAGGCCCGTGAGTCGCTAAGACGCGAGCTCGAGGACCTGCGCGACCTGCTGGCGGCCCGACCACCCGCCCCGTCGGATGCCCCGGCGGTAGTGGCCGGCGACGGGGCGGACCGCCACGCCACAAAACCCAGATGAGACGACCAGATCATTGTGTCGAATGTCGCCACTGCCGTGACGAGAGTTATGTATGGTGACCTAGTTCACTCGCTTAGCGGGTCTCGACACATGTGAAATAAAGGACGGTCGCGTGCGCATAGGGGGATTAACGGGCGCCGGCCCGGCCCTCATGAAGGGCACAGTCCGCATGGGTGGGATCGTGCATCGACGCATTGTCTGCGCAACTCGCACACCGGCCTTCGGCCTCGCGGTGATCGCCCCCTTGGTGTTCGCCGGCGCTGTCGGGGCCGCAGCCCCGCGCTACCCCGGTCAGGCGCCGCAGGTTCACGGCACCGCCATCACCCCGGTAGCCGCGGTCAGCTCCGCCTCCGCTGACCGGTCCGGTCCGCGGGTAGTCGCCATTCAACGACCCCCGACCAGCTTCCACATCGCCGCTGCCGCCCCCGTGTCAGCTCCGCCGCCCGCTGTCGTGGTCAATACGCCCGGCATGCTGGGCATACCGGCGATGGCCCTGTCGGCCTACCGCAACGCCGAGCGGATCATGGCCGCCGCCGTTCCCGGCTGCGGAGTCAGCTGGAACCTGCTGGCGGGCATCGGGCGCATCGAGTCGATGCACGCCAATGGTGGCGCCACCGACGCACGCGGCACAGCGGTGAACCCGATCTACGGTCCGTCGCTCGACGGCACGCTGCCCGGCAACGAGGTGATCGTGCAGGGCAACAGCGGTGGCCGCGTGACCTACGCCCGCGCGATCGGGCCCATGCAGTTCCTGCCCGGAACGTGGTCGCGATACGCCGCCGACGGCGACGGCGATGGGCGAGCCGATCCGCAGAACCTGTACGACTCGACGTTGGCCGCGGCGCGTTACCTGTGTAGCGGCGGGCTGAATTTACGCGACCCGTCGCAGGTGCTCGGCGCGATCCTGCGCTACAACAACTCGATGCCGTATGCGCGCAACGTCATGGGCTGGGCCGCGTCGTACGCCACCGGTGTCGTCCCGGTCGACCTGCCGCCGCTGACCGGTCCGGTGCCGCCCATCGCCGATTCGCACTTGGACCATGCCGAGGGGCTCGGTCCCAATACGCCGTTGACCGCGACCGGATTGCCGCCCACCGATCCGCTTGCGCAGATGCCGTTGATCGACCTGGGTTCGGCGCAAAACCCCAACCAGGCGGCGCTGTGGCCGGGGCAGCCGCCGGCGCAAGGGGCACCGTCGTGTTCGGTGTTCTGCATCGGGCAGCCGACCTCGGCCGACACTGCACAACCGGCGAACACGCCGCCCGGGCTACCGCCGTGGCTGACCCCGCAGCAGCCGGACGCGGCCCAACCCGGATTGCCGGGATTCCCGCAGGCTGCGCCGAGCGCCCCCGGTGCGGGGTCGCCGCCGCTGGGCTCGCCCCAGCCGGTCGCTGCGCCGGGTCCCTTGCCGGGTCCGCCCCAGGCCGCGCCCGCGCCGAGTCCGGTGCCGGGTGTGGCTCAGCCGGTACCGGCAGGTTCGCCACCCGGCCCATCCCAGGGCATTCCGCCCGCCGGGCCGCAAGCCGTCGCACCTGCCGGACCGGCACCAGGGCCTGCGCCCGGACCGGTCAGCTGATCATCCGACCTCAGGCCGTCCGGCCCGCATCGTCGTCGCACTCGGTCTGATCGTCCGACTCCTCCTCGGGCCGTCCGGCCCGCATCGTCGTCGCACTCGGCTTGATCGTCCGACTCCTCCTCGGGCCGTCCGGCCCGCATCGTCGTCGCACTCGGCTTGATCGTCCGACTTCTCCTCGGCCGTCCGGCCCGCATCGTCGTCGCACTAGACTCGGCGGTGATGTCTGACAACCACGACGACGCCGAGCTGACAGCCGGCATTCGCGCTGCGCTGGGCAAGGTGATCGATCCCGAGCTGCGCCGGCCGATCACCGAACTCGGCATGGTCAAAGCGATCGACGTCGCGCCGAATCGCGCGGTGCACGTCGAGATCTATCTGACCACCGCGAGCTGCCCGAAGAAATCCGAGATCAGCGAGCGCGTCACGAGCGCCGTCACCGACGTTCCCGGCACAGGCGCGGTCACCGTGAGCCTCGACGTGATGAACGACGAACAGCGCACGGCCTTGCGCAAGCAGCTGCGCGGCGACGCCCGCGAACCGGTCATCCCTTTCGCCCAACCGGGATCGCTGACCAGGGTGTACGCCGTCGCCTCCGGCAAAGGTGGGGTCGGTAAGTCAACGGTCACGGTCAACCTGGCCGCCGCCATGGCGGCCCGTGGGCTATCGGTCGGCATCCTCGATGCCGACATCCACGGCCACTCCATCCCCCGCATGATGGGCACCACTGACCGGCCCACCCAGGTCGAGTCGATGATCCTGCCGCCCGTCGCCCACGGTGTCCGGGTGATCTCGATCGCCCAGTTCACGCAGGGCAACACCCCGGTGGTGTGGCGTGGACCGATGCTGCACCGAGCGCTGCAGCAATTCCTGGCCGACGTCTACTGGGGCGATCTGGACGTGTTGCTGCTCGACCTGCCGCCGGGCACCGGCGACGTGGCGATCTCAGTGGCGCAACTGATCCCCGGGGCAGAAATCTTGGTGGTCACCACACCGCAGGCAGCGGCGGCCGAGGTGGCGGAACGCGCCGGCACCATCGCTCTGCAAACCCGCCAACGCCTGGTCGGGGTGGTGGAAAACATGTCCTGGCTGGTCCTCCCGGACGGCTCCACGCTGCCGGTCTTCGGCGAGGGCGGCGGTCGTCGCGTCGCCAAAAACCTCTCAACGGCAGTCGGCGCGGACGTCCCTCTGCTCGGGCAGATTCCGCTGGACCCAGCGCTGGTCGACGCCGGTGATGCCGGCGTGCCGGTGGTGCTCACGGCACCCGACTCTCCCGTCGGCAAAGAGCTGCGCAGCGTCGCCGACAGATTGTCCGCGCGCCGGCGCGGCCTGGCCGGCATGTCGCTCGGACTGAACCCGACGGCGCACTGATCTGCGAGCCACTAGGTGGCGTCGGAGTCGAACGGCGGCGCCGTTCCCTCGGCAAGTACCTCAGAAGCCCCAGGCGACGAAGCGGGGAACGAGGCGGCTTCCTCGGCCCGGTCGACCGATGATCGGTCCAGCCTGCCGGTGAACAGGAAGTCGTCTCCGTCGAGCAGGTGCTTGGTCAGCGCCGCGCGCGGCGTCATGCCGCGAAACTTCTGTAGCTGGCTGAGCGGCTCACGCAGGTCGTCGAACTCCGGGCCGATGTCCTCGCGCAGCTGACTGGTCACACCGCTGAGGTAATCCCGCGCCTGCCGCATCGCGGTGGCGGTCCACCGGATCGCGCCGGGCAACCGCTCTGGACCCAAGACCACCAGCCCGACCACGACAAGGACCAGCATTTCGCCCCAGCCGATGTTGGCGAACACTTAACTGGTGTCCGGGCCCGGTGTCACCGTCAACGTGACGTGCCGCCCGTCGCGTACCACTTCGATCGGCGCGGGCTGGCCGACGGTCAGCTGTCGCACGGCCACCACGAACTCGTCGGCGTCGGCCACGGTTCGGTTACCGACCTTGACCACCACGTCGTTTTCCAGGATGCCGCCCTTCTCGGCGGGGCTGCCCGCTTTCACGTTGGCCACTTGCGCACCCGAGGCGATCGCGTTGCTGACCGAGCGGGCACTCAGGCCCAGCGTCGGGTGCACGATCTTGCCGTCTCTGATCAGGGTCTGCGCGACGAACTTCGCCTCGTTGACCGGAATTGCGAAGCCCAACCCGCTGGCGCTGTCCGACAGCGACTTACCGGCCGTATTGATCCCGATGACCTGCGAATCCATCCCGATCAACGGGCCGCCGGAGTTGCCGTGGTTGATCGAGGCGTCGGTCTGGACCGCGTCGATGACGGTGTCGGTGTCCGAGCCTTCCCCGGACAGCGGGATCGGGCGATGCAACGCGCTGATGATTCCGTGCGTGACAGTGCTGCGCAGGCCCAGCGGAGCACCGGCGGCGAGCACCTCGTCACCAACGCGCACCTTGTCCGAATCACCCAGCTGCGCGACTGTGAGCTTGTCGACGTTGTCCACTTTGAGCACGGCCAAGTCGGTTTTGGGGTCACGGCCGACGATGTGGGTCGGCACCTCTTTGCCGCTGTTGAACACCACGGTCATCTTGAACTGGCTGGGGTTGTTGGCCGCGTCGGAGATGACGTGGTTGTTGGTGACGATGTAGCCGCGGCCGTCGATGACCACTCCGGACCCCTGCGTGCCCTCCTGGTCGCTGACCGACTCGACGGTTACCACTGCGTCGGCGATGGAGGCGGCTACCTTGGCGAAGCGCCCGGCCGGCTGCTCCGTGTTGCCACTCGTCGGAAGCGTCACCTTCGACGTTGTGAACGCCTCGACGACTTCGGCCGTCTTACGCCCGACGACGCCACCAATCACCCCGATCAACAGCGCGATCAGGGCGAGGGTGACCAGCGCCAGGTACGACACCCGCCCGCCGAACAGCACATCGCGCACCCCGAGCTTGCCGCCGCCGCCGCGTATGGCTTCCTGACCCGGCCGTGTCAGCGCCGGGTTACCCAGCGCTGCGGACGCGTCCGGATCCCGCCACGGGTCTTCGGGTCCCTCCGGCTGGTCTCGGCGTTTCTCACCGTCGATGGCTCCGGCGTCGGTCGGATGCCGCTGCAGCGACTCGGCGTCGGCGAACGGGCGGCCGAACGCTTCGGCCAGCACCTGGTCGGGCGGCTGATCACGCGGAACGTAATCGGATTGCTCCCGGTATTTCGTCGGCCGTACGCGGTCGGACACGAACGATCCCCGCACGCCCTGCGGACGGCTGAACGTCTCGCGCGACGCGGCGTCGACGGGCGGTCGGGAGATCGGACGAGGCGCCAGGCGGTCGGCTTGGTCGTAGTCCTGGTCGGAGGTCACAGCATCCTCTTCTGGGCGCGCGAGTGAACGCGGGATATCGGCACCAAGGCGGCGTTGCCCGCCGGCTCATCCACCCTACCGGCGCTTACGCCGATCCTGCGCCCGACCATTGGCGAACTGGTCGGACGTCGGCGACCGCCTGGACTCTTCTGGTGACGTTCGCCGCCAACCGGGAGCACTTCCCGGCCGGTCGGCACCGTCGTCGGACGACGAGGCTACCTCCTGCGCCGGCGAGTTCGGAATCTGCGACAGCAGTCCCAGCAGCGAGCTGGGTATCCGGATCGGGTGCGAATCGCGCAGCGCCGCGCGAGCTCTGCTTTGATCGTCGACGTCGGCGGCACACTGCGGGCACAACGAGAGATGATGGGCTGCGCGCAGATGCGCGCTCATGCGCAATTCACCGTCGACGAACGCGGCGATCGCTTCGGTCGAGAGGTGCTCGGTGGAACCGAACTGCCGCGGCGCACCGACCGGCGCATCGCTCTGCGATGCGAACTGTGCGGGAAGCCAGGAGAATGCGCGGCGGAACACATGTCCACGGTCGGGCATCACCAGCTCCTCTCGACACTGCACTGTGTTCGCGGCACTACAAAAGAATGTAGCGCGCCGCGCAGGAACCGGACAGTTACGACCAGCTCAGACGGCTATGCGCCGGCGCGTTCGAAGTGCCCGGGATGGGCAGCGAGGTACTCGCGCAGCGCCTGTCGGCCGCGGTGGATGCGGCTGCGGACAGTGCCGAGTTTGACTCCGAGCGTGGCGCCGATCTCCTCGTACGACAACCCCTCGATGTCACACAGCACCACTGCCGCACGGAATTCGGGAGGCAGCGAATCCAGCGCCGCCTGCAGATCCGGGGCCAGCCGAGCATCGTGGTAGATCTGCTCCGGGTTCGGCTCGTCGGCCGGCACCCGGTCATAGTCCTCGGGCAGCGCCTCCATTCGGATTCGCGCGCGCCTGCGCACCATGTCCAGGAACAAGTTGGTGGTGATGCGGTGCAGCCAGCCCTCGAAAGTTCCCGGCTGGTAGTTCTGTACTGATCGGAAGACCCGGATGAAGGTCTCCTGCGTCAGGTCTTCGGCGTCGTGCTGGTTACCGGCCAGGCGATACGCCAGCCGATATACCCGGTCGGCGTGTTGGCGCACCAGCTCGTCCCAGGACGGCATGGCCGCCTCATCCCCAGTCGCGTCGAAGACCGCGGTGCCGATGGGCTCCTCAGCCGGTTCCACCCAGTCGGCGTCGCGGTAGCTCGCAGGATGCGACATGCTCGCAGGGCTGGTGAAGGTGGTGATCGTCAAGTCCTCCGGAGTGAGACCGTCGTCGTGCGGCGGTGCAGATTCGTCTCCGCCGGCAACGACCGGGTGCCCGAGTGTATTCCCGGGGCAGCGCGCGTCGCGGTCCATGAGGATACGGTCGCGTACCGGCGTGTGGCCGCAATGTGAGCCCACTGAACGTTCACTGAGAAAGCCCACGTCGGCGGCCATAGCGCTCGGATGATCCGCTCGAGTGTGGTCTTGATCACTTCCGTTTCGTTGGGCGTGTCGCAGCGCCGTTCCCGGGCGCGCCTGACCCATTTCGGCGTCCGCGGCACTTACGCTGCGGGCATGGTTACCACCGGATCCACCTCCGTTCACACGGTCCGGCAGAGTCGGGCCGAATCGCTGTCGGCGCACGCCGAGGAGTCGATCTCCGAAGACGCGATCCTCGCCGCCGCCCGCGACCGCGCCGCCGATGTTGGGGCGGGAGCCGTCACCCCCGCAGTGGGTGCGCTGCTGAGCCTGCTGACCAAGCTGAGCGGCGGGAAGGCAGTGGTCGAAGTAGGCACTGGGGTGGGTGTCAGCGCGTTGTGGCTGTTGTCGGGTATGAGCGACGACGGCGTCTTGACCACCATCGACGTTGAGCCTGAGCACCAGCGGAGCGCCAAACAGGCGTTCATCGAGGCCGGCATCGGACCATCGCGAACGCGGCTGATCAGCGGTAGGGCGCAGGAGGTGTTGACGCGGTTGGCCGACGAATCCTATGACTTGGTGTTCGTCGACGCCGACCCGGTCGACCAGCCCGAGTACGTCGTCGAAGGTGTCCGGCTACTGAGACCCGGCGGCGTCATCGTGGTGCATCGCGCGTCGCTGGGCGGGCGGGCCAGCGACCCCGATGCCCACGACCCGCAAGTGGCGGCGGTTCGGGAAGCGGCACGACTCATCGCCGAGGACGAACGGCTGACCCCTGCGCTGGTGCCGCTCGGCGACGGACTGCTGGCCGCGGTTCGCGACTAATTTCCCGAGGCTTAAGTCAACCGACGGTTGTCCGGGGTTGAAAGATCGGGAAAGGTGATCCTCACGGCGATCTCGCACTGATGGCGGCGAACGGGTCGCCAGACAGGAGCGCCCCGTGCCTGCGAGCTTGGTCTCCGTCAATGTAGGTCTGCCCCGCGATGTCGAGTGGAAGAACCGGACGGTACATACCGGAGTGTGGAAGAGTCCGGTCGACGGGCCGCAGATGGTGCGCCGGTTGAACATTGACGGTGACGGGCAGGGTGACCTGGACGGGCACGGGGGTGAGAACCGGGCGGTGCTGGTGTATCAGCTCCACGCCTATCGACACTGGACGCAGCGGCTGCAGCGCGATGATCTTGAGCCGGGAAGTTTCGGGGAGAACTTCACAGTCGACGGCATGCCCGATGACGAGGTGTTAATCGGTGACCGCTTTCAGATCGGCGAGGCGGTATTCGAGGTCACTCAGCCGCGGGTGACCTGTTATCGGATCGGGCTCCGACTGCAGGAGCCGCGGATGGCCGCTCTGATGGTGGCTGATGGGTTGCCCGGCTTCTATTTTCGCGTCTTGGCCGAGGGCCGGGTGCGGGCCGGCGACGACATAGTCAAGATAGCGTCCGGACCTGAACTGGTGACAGTCGCCGACATCGACGCGCTGCTGTACCTGCCAGGACATTCACGCCCCGGACTTCAACGCGCGCTGCGCATTCCGGCTCTCAGCCCCGGTTGGAAGACGTCGCTGCAGGCCTTGGCCGACGAAGCCGACAAGCCCGACGAGCGCCGCGGTTCGGGGAACGTCGGGCTGACCGGCGCAATCCCGGTTCCACCGCCGGCCTGGGTGGGATTCCGGTCGATGACCGTCATAGATGTTCACTACGAGACAGCACAGGTGAAGTCTGTGTTGCTTGCCGCCGAGGATGGCACAGAGGTGCCCAATTGGCTTGCCGGGCAGTCGATCACAGTTCGAATTTTCCCGGCCGGTGATGGCGCCGCGCTGGTCCGCAGCTATTCCCTATCGAACGAACCCGGTGCGACGTGTCTGAGGATCAGCGTCAAACAGGAGCCACACGGCGCGGCCAGCGGATACATCCATGCCGCTGTCCGAACCGGCGACCGCCTGGACGTGGCGGCGCCGCGCGGAAACTTCGTGCTGCCCGAGGGTGAGGCTGCGGTCATTCTGGTGTCCGCCGGTGTGGGCGTCACGCCCGTGCTGGCGATGTTGCACTGGCTGGTGAACCACGACCGGATGCGCGAGGTCTGGTGGTTGCACGGCGCGCGCGACGGGTCCGAACATGTCTTCGCCGCCGAAAGCCGAGCGTTGCTCAGCCAACTACCGCACAGTCAATGCCATGTCTTCTACAGCCGGCCGGGCACCGACGACGTTGCCGGCCGCGACTACACCCACGAAGGCCGGATGTCTGCCGGCTCACTCGGTGCAATGTCGCTGCCGGATAATGCTGAGGCGTATGTCTGCGGTCCGACTTCATTCATGGCTGAGCTGTCCGCCGGCTTGCTCGAGCAGGGCCTGGCGCAGAGCCGTATTCATGTCGAAGCCTTCGGCGCGGGCGCGGCGTTGAATCCTGGAGTGGTGACGGCGGCCCGGCCACCGCATCCGCCGGCGGGAGCACCCGGTACGGGGCCGCGGGTGTCGTTCGCCCGCAGCGGCCTGGCGGCGGCCTTCGACGGCCGATACGCCAGTCTGCTGGAACTCGCCGAGGCGTGCGATGTACCGACTCGGTGGTCGTGTCGCACCGGCGTCTGCCATAACTGTGAGACAGCACTGGTGTCCGGAACGGTTCGCTACGACCCCGATCCGCTCGAGCCGCCCTCGGCGGGAGCGGTGCTGATCTGTTGCGCCCAGCCGACCGAGGCAACCGTCCTCGATCTTTGATCATGCGTAGCCGCGGCGGTCGGTTCGTGCGATGCTGAGGCCGTGAGCAAGGGCTATGGGACAATCGCGTTCACCGAAGCCGTCCGTGAGGTCCAGAATCGCTACGGTAGCGGCGCCTTCTACCAGCGCAAGACAAAGCGGGAGGCTCCCAGCGGGCAGACGGATCCGCTCGGCGAGAAGGAAACCGACTTTCTGTCTCGGCGTGACAGTTTCTACTTGGCGACGGTCAGCGAGACCGGATGGCCCTACGTGCAAATCCGGGGTGGCCCAACAGGATTCCTGCGCATCATTGATAGCCATACGATCGGGTGGGCTGACTTCCAAGGCAACCTGCAATACATCAGTACCGGCAACCTGGCGCGCGACGACAGAGCGGCGCTGATCGCCGTGGACTATCCCGCACGACGCAGACTCAAGCTCTTCGGCCATGCACATGTCGTCCCCGTCGAGGACGATCCGAGACTCGCCGAAGTTTTGGCCGTACCCGGCTACCGGGGACACGTAGAACGCTCGGTGATCATCAGCATCGAAGCCTTCGACTGGAACTGCCCGCAGCACATCACTCAACGCTTCACCGCGGCAGAGATCGAACCGCTGCTCGCCCCGCTGCGCCGGGAGGTGGCCGCCCTCCAAGCCGAGAACGCGGCACTGCGCCGGGCACAGACCGCCACGGCCGCCTCCAGTATCCAAACTGAGCCCAACTGAATCCCGCAGATCATGGCATCACTTGGCGGCAAAACGGCATTGGTCACCGGCGGAAACTCCGGGATCGGGCTGGCCACCGCGCAGCGCCTGGCGGCTGAAGGCGCGCACGTTTTCCTCACCGGCCGCAACCAGCAGACGATTGACGACGCCGTCGCCTCGATCGGTGAGAGGGCAACCGGGATTCGGGCCGACGTCGCCAACCGCGACGACTTGGTCGCGGTCGCCGAGGCCATCGGCCGCCGCGGACGCGGACTCGACGTCGTGTTCGCCAACGCCGGCGGCGGTGAGTTCGTCGAGCTGCCCGACATCACCGTCGAGCAATTCACCACCGTGTTCGCCACCAATGTCGGCGGCACGCTGTTCACCGTGCAGACCATGTTGCCGCTGCTCAATCCCGGTGCGTCCATTGTGTTGACCGGATCGACGTCGGCCTACAACGGCACACCCGCGTTCGGCCTGTACGCGGCGACCAAGGCGGCCATCCGGTCGTTCGGCCGGACGTGGGCGGCCGAATTGGTCGGCCGGGGCGTCCGCGTGAACACCGTGGTGCCCGGCCCGATCGAAACCCCGGGTCTCAAAGGGCTGGCGCCGGCCGGTGAGGAGCAGGCCCTGTTGGCCGGTGAGGCCGCCAAAGTCCCGCTGGGCCGCATCGGAACGCCCGAGGAGGTCGCCGCGGCGGTGCTTTTCCTCGCGTCCGACCAAAGCAGCTTCGTCACTGGCACAGCCCTTTTCGTGGACGGTGGCGCCGAGCAGTTGTGACGCGCACCGCCTCGGCGTCATAGCGCCGCTGCTCGGCTTTGTGATCGCTGCCTGGTTAACCCTTGACCTCCGGCTGAACGCACGTTTAATATACTAAACGTGCGTTCAGCCGACCTGACAGCAGCTGCCCGGATCCGCGATGCGGCCATCGAGCAGTTCGGTCAGCACGGCTTCGGGGTCGGCCTGCGCACGATCGCCGACGCCGCCGGGGTGAGCGCCGCACTGGTCATTCACCATTTCGGCTCTAAAGAGGGTCTGCGTAAAGCCTGCGACGACTATGTCGCCGAAGAGATCCGCAGATCGAAGTCCCAGGCGGTGCAATCGCACGACCCGGCCTCCTGGCTCGCGCAACTGTCAGAAATCGAGTCGTACGCGCCGTTGACGGCCTATCTGGTGCGTAGCTTGCAAACCGGTGGTGGACTGGCAATGGCTCTCTGGCGCACCATGATCGACAACGCCGAGGTCTATCTCGACGAAGGCGTGCAGGCCGGAACCCTCAAGCCCAGCCGCGACCCGAAGGCCAGAGCAAAATTTCTGGCCATCACCGGCGGCGGCGGCCTTCTTCTGTACCTGCAGATGCACGAGAACCCAACTGATCTGCGCGAAGTGCTACGCGACTACGCCCGTGACATGGTACTGCCCTCGCTCGAGGTCTATACCGAAGGCCTGTTGGCCGACCGCACGCTGTACGAGGGTTTTCTCGCCCAATCCGAAGGAGGAGCCGATGCCACCTGACACGTCGCGGCCCGCGATCGAGATACGCGATCTGAGGAAACACTTCGGCAGAGTCCACGCGCTCGACGGTCTCGAGTTGCGTGTGCGGGAAGGCGAAGTACACGGCTTCCTCGGTCCCAACGGTGCCGGCAAGTCGACAACCATTCGGATACTTCTGGGCCTCGTCCGCGCCGACTCCGGCAGCGTCCGAGTGTTGGGCGCCGACCCGTGGACCGACGCGGTGGCATTGCATCGCCAGATCGCCTACGTGCCCGGCGATGTCACTTTGTGGCCCTCGCTCACCGGTGGGGAAACCATCGACCTGCTGGGCCGGATGCGCGGCGGGATCGACGAACGGCGCCGCGCAGATCTGCTGCAACGCTTCGAACTCGATCCGCACCAAAAGTCCCGAACTTATTCCAAAGGCAACCGTCAGAAGGTCTCGCTGGTCTCGGCGTTCTCGTCGCACGCCCGGCTGCTGCTGCTGGACGAACCCAGCAGCGGCCTGGACCCGCTGATGGAAAACGTCTTCCGGCAATGCGTCCGAGAGGCCTGTGATCGGGGGACCACAGTGCTGCTGTCCAGCCACATACTGGCGGAAACCGAGACCCTCTGCGAGCGGGTCACCATCATCCGCGCGGGCAGAACCGTCGAAAGCGGGTCGCTGGACTCGATGCGGCATCTGAGCCGCACCGCCATCAAAGCCGAATTGACCGGTGACCCCGGCGATCTGAGCCGGATAAAGGGCGTCGAAAATATCAGCATCGACGGGAGCAACCCTGCGCGCCCACGTCGACAGCGACAGCCTCGGCGAGCTCATCAGAGTGCTCGGCGACGCGGGGGTGCGCAGCCTGGTCAGCCAGCCACCGACTCTGGAAGAGCTGTTCTTGCGGCACTACGGCGCCGACGCCGAGTTTCGCCCCGAACGCAGGACACAGAAGGTCCGGGCATGAAGCGCGTCACCGGCAATCAGCATACTTCTGCTGTCACCGGTACTTTTGAGCTGCTGCGGCTTTACTTGCGTCGAGACCGCGTCGTTTTACCGCTATGGGTAGGGCTGCTGTCGGTGCCGCTGGCTACCGTCTACGTCGACAGCATCGAGAAGCTCTACCCGACTCAAGCTGCGCGGGCCGGCTTGGTGGCCTCGATCATGGCCAGCCCCGCGCAACGCGCCCTTTACGGCCCGGTCTACAACGACAGTTTGGGCGCCACCGGCATCTGGAAAGCCGGCATGTTCCATCTGCTCATCGCGGTGGCGGTGATACTCACCGTCATCCGCCATACCCGCGCCGATGAAGAAACCGGGCGCACCGAACTGATCGAATCTACCGCGGTCGGCCGCTATGCCAGTCTTACCGCTGCCTTGGCGTTGTGCTGTGGTGCATCCATCGTCGTCGGCGTGATCGGTGCCGGCGGATTGCTCAGCACAGACGTCGCGCCGGCGGGGTCGCTGGCGTTCGGCGCCGCTCTGGCCGGCTCGGGGATCGTGTTCACCGCGGTGGCGGCGGTGACCGCGCAATTGTCATCGAGCGCCCGGATCGCCCGCGGAGCCGCATTTAGCGTGCTGGGCGCGGCCTTCACCGTCCGCGCCGTCGGCGATGCCGGTTCCGGCGCTCTGTCGTGGCTGTCGCCGCTGGGCTGGTCACTGCAGGTTCGTCCCTATGCCGGCGACCGCTGGTGGGTGTTGATCCTGCACATGCTGACAACGGTGACGTTGACGGCGTTGGCCTATGCGCTGCTGGCCCGTCGCGACGTCGGTGCCGGACTCATCGCGCAGCGTCCGGGTCGCGCAACCGCTAGGCCGGCGCTGCGTGGAGCGTTCGGGCTGGCCTGGCGGCTGGACCGCGGCAGCGTCTTGCTGTGGGCGTCCGGCCTTGGGCTCTACGGTCTGTTGATCGGCAGCATCGTGCACGGTATCGCTGAGGAGGTGGCGAGCAGCACCGCAGTACGCAGCGCCATCCTCCGCATGGGCGGCAGTGACGCGCTGGCGCAAGCCTTTGTCGCCGTTGCGTTCGGCATGCTGGGCATGTGCGCCGCGGCGTTCGTGGTGTCGCTGACGCTTCGGTTGCATCAGGAGGAAAGCAGCCAGCGCGCCGAGACACTGCTGGCCGGAGCGGTGAGCAGAAGTCGTTGGCTGGCAAGTCATCTGAGTATCGCGCTGATCGGGTCCGCAGTTTCCTTGCTCCTTGCCGGGTTGGCCGCCGGTGTGACCTACGGTGTCGCCAGCGGAGATGTCAGCGGCAAGCTGTCCGCGGTGCTGGCTACCGCGGCGGTGCAGTTGCCGGCGGTCTGGCTGCTGGCCGCGGTCACCGTCGCCCTGCTCGGAGCGGCGCCGCGGTTGGCACCGGCGGCATGGGGTGTGCTGGTCGGATTCGTTGCGCTATATCTGCTCGGTTCCATTTTGGGGGTGTCGCAGTGGCTGCTCGACCTCGAACCGTTCGGGCATACCCCGCACGTGGGACGCGGTTTCACCGCCACTCCCCTGCTGGTGTTGTCGTTGATCGATGCGGCGCTGATTGCGCTGGGCGCAGCGGCTTTCCGGCGTCGCGATGTACGCAGTTAGGGGGTCACTATGAAAACCACTGCGAAGTGCTTGGTTTGGGGCTGCGTGGGACTTAGTTGCGTTTGGATTGCTGCTGTTCCTGCCGGCGGGGACTTTGCACTACTGGCAGGCATGGGTTCTTCCTCGCCGTGTTCGCGTTTTACACCTGGATCCCCAGTGCCTATTTGCTGCGCAGAACCCCGCCGCGCTGGAGCGGCGCATGCGCGGTCGGCCCGCTCGCGGAAACGCGAACGCTGCAGCGGGTCGTCATCAGCGTCATGTTCGTCTGCTTTCCGGCGATGTTCGTGGTCAGTGCGCTGGATCACCGCTGGCGATGGTCGCCGGTCCCTGCGCTGGTGTCGCTGGTGGGCGACGTGCTGGTAGCGACCGGGCTGGGCGTGGCCATGCTGGTGGTCATTCAAAACGCTTACGCCGCAGCGACCGTCACCGTCGAATCCGAGCAGACACTGGTTTCTACCGGCCTGTACGGCTGGGTACGCCATCCGATGTACACCGGAAACGTCATCCTGCTGGTCGGCATCCCGTTGGCCCTCGGGTCTTACTGGGGACTGGTCTTCGTGCTACCGGGCGTGATCGTGCTCGTGCTTCGTATCCGCGACGAAGAGGTCCTACTGGAACAGGAACTGAGCGGCTACCGCGAGTACGAGCAACGGGTGCATCACCGGTTGCTGCCACACCTGTGGTGAGCGGTGTCGGCCTAAATCCACACGCCCTTACCAACCGCGACGACACCGCCGGGGCTGATGGCGAAGCGTTCCCGATCCTTGTCCAGATCCACGCCTACCATCTCGCCGGGGCCGACGACGACGTTCTTGTCCAAGATCGCGTGGCGGACCACCGCACCCCGACCGACCCGGGTTCCGGGCATCAGCACACTGCCCTCCACGATTCCGCCCTCTTCGACGACGACGTTCGACGACAGCACTGAATTGCGTACCGATGCGGCGGAGATGATGCTGCCCGCCCCGACCACCGATTCCTGTGCAGATCCGCCGTTGACGAACTTCGCCGGCGCGAGGTTCTCCGACGCGCCGTGAATCGGCCAGCGCTTGTTGTACAGGTTGAACACCGGGTGTACGGAAACCAGGTCCATGTGAGCGTCGTAGAAGGCGTCCAGCGTGCCCACGTCGCGCCAATAGGCTCGGTCGCGGTCGGTGGCGCCGGGCACCTCGTTGTCGGAGAAGTCGTAGACAGCGGCCAGCCCGTCGGTCACCAACCGCGGGATGATGTCGCCGCCCATGTCGTGATCGGAGCGGTCGTCGTCGGCGTCGGCCCGGATGGCGTCGATGAGCACCTTGGTGGTGAAAATGTAGTTGCCCATCGAGACATAGGTGGCTTCGGGGTCGTCGGGCGTGCACGGCGGGTTCACCGGCTTCTCGATGAAGTTGCGGATACGTCCGGAGTCGTCGGCTTCGATGCAGCCGAACGCCATCGCTTCTGCGCGGGGCACCCGGATGCCGGCCACGGTGGCCCCGGCACCGCTCTCGATGTGGAAGCGCACCATCTGCTCGGGATCCATGCGGTACACGTGGTCCGCGCCGAAAACCACTATGTAGTCGGGGTCTTCGTCATACACCAGGTTCATCGACTGGTAGATCGCGTCCGCGGAGCCGGTGTACCAGCGCGGCCCGAGTCGCTGCTGGGCGGGAACCGGGGCGATGTACTCGCCGGCCAATCCGCTCAGCCGCCAGTTCTGCGAAATGTGGCGGTCCAATGAATGCGACTTGTATTGGGTCAGCACGCAAATCTTCAGATAGCGGGCGTTGACGAGGTTGGACAGCACGAAGTCGATCAGACGGTAGCCGCCGCCGAAGGGAACCGCTGGCTTCGCCCGGTCAGCGGTCAGCGGGTATAAGCGCTTCCCCTCTCCGCCGGCCAGGACGATCCCCAGCACCTGTGGCGCTTCCCTCATGTGACAAACCTAACGGGCACTTTCGACCGCTGCCAGGGCAATCACGATTTGATGACGTGCTGACGGGCTGTCCGTCAAGGAGTTTGGCGCGGTCCCTGCAGAGAATTGCCGCCGTGATCTGCGCGCAAACCAGACCATCCGTCGCGCGGGCGGCCCGGGTCCCGTTGACGGCTCCCCCCGCCGTCCCGCTAGCGTGCCGGGTATGCGGGTGGCGATGATGACGCGAGAGTGGCCGCCGGAGGTTTACGGCGGTGCGGGCGTCCACGTCACCGAGTTGGTCGGACGGTTACGGCAGCTGTGTGAAGTCGACGTGCACTGCATGGGGGCCCCTCGGCCGGACGTGTTCGTGCACCAGCCCGATACCCGCTTGCTGGGCGCCAACCCCGCGCTCGCGACGGTGTCGAGCGACCTGGTGATGGCCAACGCCGCCGCGGCGGCCGACGTGGTGCACTCGCACACCTGGTACACCGGACTGGCCGGTCATCTGGCGGGGCTGCTCTACGACATCCCGCATGTGGTGACCGCGCATTCCCTCGAACCGCTGCGTCCGTGGAAAGCCGAACAGCTCGGCGGTGGCTACCGGTTGTCGCTGTGGGTGGAGCGCACCGCGATGAGCGCCGCCGATGCAGTCATCGCCGTCAGCTCCGGGATGCGCGACGACGTGCTGCGGCTCTACCCCGCGCTCGATCCGGCCAAGGTGCACGTGGTGAGAAACGGCGTCGACACCGACGTCTGGTATCCCGCTGCGCCGGTGCAGCAAAATTCTCTGCTGGCCGAGCTGGGTGTCGACCCGCGGCGTCCGATTGTGGCCTTCGTCGGTCGGATCACCCGACAGAAAGGCGTCGCTCATCTGGTCGCCGCAGCGCACCGGATCGATCCGCAAGCCCAAGTGGTGCTGTGCGCCGGCGCCCCGGACACACCGCAGATCGACGCCGAGATCAGCACTGCGGTTGCCGAACTGGCGCGTCGACGCACCGGCGTGTTCTGGGTGCGAGACATGCTACCCATCGCCCACGTCCGCGAAGTACTCTCCGCAGCAACGGTTTTCGTATGTCCGTCGGTTTACGAACCGTTGGGCATCGTGAACTTGGAGGCGATGGCCTGCGGTACCGCAGTGGTGGCGTCCGACGTGGGAGGCATACCGGAGGTCGTCGTTGATCAGGTCACTGGTTCGCTGGTGCCCTACCAGCCGGATGACCCCAGCGGATACGAAGCCGCGCTGGCCGATGCGGTCAACGCCTTGATCGCTGACCCGGAGAGGGCGGCACGCTACGGGTCGGCGGGACGTCAGCGCTGCATCGAGGACTTCTCCTGGGAGCACATCGCCGAGCAGACGGTGCAGATCTATCAGATGGTGTGCGGCAGCACCATGGGGTCCTCAGGCGGCGAGGATCGGTCGTTCGACCGCGTTTAGCTGGTGACACCCTTGAGTTCGTCACCCAAAGCGGCGGCCTCATCGGGGGTCAACTCAACGACAAGTCGACCACCGCCCTCCAGCGGTACTCGCATCACGATGCCGCGCCCCTCCTTGGTTGCTTCAAGAGGACCGTCCCCGGTCCGGGGCTTCATCGCCGCCATCGAGTGCTCCCTCCAAGATCGAGCTGGCCCGCCGTCACGGACCCGGTCGGCGCCAGGCATCTCACGGCCGCGCGATTCCCGCGACACCCGGCACTGAACTGCCAATTCACCCCCCTATTGTTCCCTATCGACACCGGCGGGTGCACAACACCCGGTTGTCGGCGATTTGCCGTCGGGACCGCCGGCGCCCAGCTCCGCCGCGGGATTGGCGGCAGCGACCCGCCGCGCCCTGCCGCGCCGTGCTCGCGATCGCCGCCCGCGATTGCCGTTAGGCCGCCGGAGGCACCCAGCAGCTCCGCAGATGGTCGTCCACCATCCCCGTCGCCTGCATCAAGGCGTACGCAGTGGTGGGGCCGACAAAGCGAAAGCCTCGCCGCTTCAAATCGCGGGCCATCGCCGTGGACTCCACGGTGAGCGCCGGGATATCGGACGGGTTGGCAGGCCGGGGCCGCGGCGGCGGCGCGAACGACCAGAGCAGCGCGGAGAGCTCATCGGCGCCACCCAGGTCGGCGGTGGCACGGGCGTTAGCGATCGTTGCTTCGATCTTGGCCCGGTTGCGGACGATACCGTCGTCGGACAGCAGCCGAGCCACGTCGGCATCGGTGTAACCGGCCACCGTGTCGATATCGAAGCCGGCGAAAGCGCGCCGGAAGTTCTCGCGTTTACGCAAGATGACCAGCCACGACAACCCGCTCTGGAAAGCTTCCAAGCTGATCCGCTCGAACAACGCCACCCCGCCGTGCAGCCTGCGGCCCCACTCGTTGTCGTGGTAATCGCGGTAGAGCGTGGAAGCGCTTTCCGCCCAGCCGCACCGCACCAAGCCGTCGTCGGGTGCGGTCACCCGGAGGTCCGCTCGGCCGGCGCCTCACCACCGTCGTCGTCATACCCTTCGACGGCGTCAACAGCCGAGGGGTGCACCGAAGCCAGCTGGCCCCGCAACAGATCCAGTTCCTGACCGAGCCGATCCAGGACCCAGTCGACTTCACTGGTCTTGTATCCGCGCAGCACCTGGGTGAACTTGACCGCGTTGACGTCGGCGCCGGTGACACCGGAGGCCGGCAGCACCGTGGCCGTCGTCGCCCGAGGCAGCGGCGGGAGCTGCTCGCCGCGGCCGAACACCACGCTGACCACGCCGAACAGCACGGTAGCCACCAGAACCAGGACCACCACGTACAGCAGGACCAGCGCCACGTTCTCGATAGTGCCTTATGCCCCGGTCCAGGGCGCACGGGTATGTCCGGACCGCGGCCGCAGCGCTTTCATCGGGGGCCGGTCCACCAGCGACACCGGAGTAGTTCGCGGCGTATAGGCCTCGCCGTCGACGGAGAACTGGGTCAGACCGATACCGGAGTCGGGCACACCGCACCGTGACAGCAAGGTCGCGATCACCTGACGGCTCATCACCCCGAGCTCGGCCAGTGACCGGTTGCGGTGAGCTCGGACCCCAAGGTTGACCTGTGCGATGGCGTCCAGCCCCAACCGGTCGTAGGTGTCGACGAGCAGGC
The DNA here is from genome assembly GCA_963767765.1 of uncultured Actinomycetota bacterium. GTDB lineage: Bacteria > Actinomycetota > Actinomycetes > Mycobacteriales > Mycobacteriaceae > Mycobacterium. Next base: position 375,027 of record CAVYEX010000006.1, read on the forward strand.
CGATCTCGACTCCGTAACCGGGCGCGAAGGGCACCGACGTCAGAAGCTCCCGGCTGGCGGCATACTCACCGCCGAGCGGCTGCAGCACACAGCCCAGCTCGGGCCGCAACGCCGCGAGCAGCGGCCGGGCCACCAGTTCGGTGACCCGCCCGCCGCCGGCGGCATCTTCGCTGCCATTCAGCTCACCGCTCTGCAGGGGGCGACGGTAGAAGCTCTTGACCAGGTGCAGCCCGTCGCCGAGCAGCAGCGGGCCGACCAGCCACGGCACGAACATCGGATGGGGGTCGATGAGGTCGGAATCGACGAACACCACGAGATCGCCGCGGGTCGCCGCCAACGACCGCCACAACACCTCGCCTTTTCCGGGCCGCGGCGTCACTTCGGGCAGCGCCTGTTCGCGGCTGACGACACGGGCGCCGGCGGCGATGGCCCGGATCTCGGTGTCGTCGGTGGAACCGGAGTCGACAACGATCAACTCGTCGACCAGCCCGCCGAGCAACGGCGAAATGCTGTCGATGACCGATCCGATGGTGTCTTCCTCGTTGAGCGCGGGCAGCACCACCGAGATCGTCCTCCCGGCTTTGGCGGCCTGCAGCTCGCCGACCGTCCAGCTCGGCCGGGTCCAACTGCGATCCACCAGCCAGGTGTCGCCGGGCAGCCCGGTGACCAGCTCCGACGCTGTCACGCGAGCCCTCGCACCGTACGCACCGGCGGCCGGTCCCCCCTGATCGAGGCCACCATCTCGAGCACCCGCCGAGTTGGACCGACTTGGTGGACGCGAAACATCCGCGCGCCGGCCGCGGCGGCGAGTGCGGTGGCGGCCAGCGTCCCCTCCAGCCGTTCGGTCAGCTCCACGCCAAGAGTCTCCCCGACGAAATCCTTATTGCTCAGCGCCATTAATACCGGCCACCCGGTGTTAACAAGATCGTCGATGTGACGCAACAGCGCCAAACTGTGGAAGGTGTTCTTACCGAAGTCGTGGGTCGGATCGATCAGCACCTTATCGCGGGCCACCCCGGTGGCGACTGCTCGCTCAGCGGCGGCGCGCAGGCCGCGAACGACGTCATCCACCACCCCGCGGGTGGTTGTCCCATAGCTCACCCGAAACGGTCGGGTGCGCGGCGCGGCGCCGCCGGTGTGCGAACACACCAAGCCGACCCCGTATTCGGCGGCCACCTCGGGCAGCTGCGGGTCGAAGCCACCCCAGGTGTCGTTGATCAGGTCGGCACCGGCTCGGCATGCTTGCCGCGCGATCGCAGCGCGCCAGGTGTCGATGCTGATCAGCTGATCCGGGTAAGCGCCGCGCAGCCACTCGATGAACGGCAACACCCGTCGGGTTTCGGTCTCGGTATCGACGGTCGCACCGGGTCCGGCTTTGACTCCGCCGACGTCGATCACGTCGGCGCCGTCGGCGATGGCCTGGTGCGCGGCGGCCTTGGCGGCGTCGTCGCTGAAGGTGGCGCCGCGGTCGTAGAACGAATCCGGTGTGCGGTTGACGATCGCCATGATCAGTGCGCGGTCGGCAGCGACTCGACGACCACAAAATGTCTGTCGGTCGACTGCTGCCGACGGCATCGAGCACACCCCTCTATGGTGCCTGGTAGCTGGGCCGACGCTGCGATCGCCTGCCCCGGCATCCAGACTGCGGTCAGGGTCGATACGAGGCGGCGATGCGCGCCCTGAACGCAGGATGGAAGCCGCCTGCGCAGAGTCGGCGCTGAATCAGCCCTGCGGTCGGGTTCCGGCCGCGACTTCGTCGGGATATTCGGGGTAGTACGGCACGTAGCCGGCGTCACGCCCGGCCAACACATAGAGCGGGTCTTCGACGTGCGCCCCGTAAGCCTCGTCGCGTAAATCGACTTTGCGGCTTTTGAACGTGGTCGTGTGCGCCATGGACTTGACGACGCGCACAAACAGCGGCAGGGCGTAACCCGGCAGGCGTTGATACACCGCGCGGGCCAGCGACTCCCCGTCGAATCGGGCGCCGTCGCGCAGCTTGATCGCGGCCATTCCGGCACGACCGCCGGTGCGGGGAACTTCGACACCGAAAACGGCGCACTCTTCGACCGATTCGTCGGAAGTCAGTGCGGCCTCGACCTCGGTGGTGGCAACATTCTCGCCTTTCCAGCGGAAGGTGTCACCGAGCCGGTCGACGAAAGCGGCATGACCCAGACCTTGCGGGCTCATCACGTCACCGGAGTTGAACCAGCAGTCGCCCTGACGAAAGGCGTTGCGCACCAGCTTTTTTTCGCTGGCCGCCGGATCGGTGTAGCCGTCGAAGGGCTGCAGCCGGTTGACCGGGCTGAGCAGCAGCCCCGGCTCACCCGGAGGCACCCGGCGGACGCGACCGGATTCGTCGCGCAACGGCGCACCGGTGTCCGGGTCGTATTCGACGTAGGCCAACGGCATCGGCGAGATACCCGTGGTTCCCGGCATGTTGAAGACGTTGATGAAGGCGGTGTTTCCTTCGCTGGCGGCGTAGAACTCGCACACCCGGTCGATGCCGAACCGTGTGGTGAACTCTTCCCAGATCTCCGGACGCAACCCGTTGCCTGCGATCAGCCGCACCTTGTGAGCGCGGTCGGTCGGCTTGGGCGGCTGGTTGAGCAGATACCGGCAGATTTCGCCGATGTAGATGAACGCGGTGGCGTCGTAGGCGATCACCTCGTCCCAGAACCGCGAGGCGGAGAATGACCGGCCGAGTGCAAGCGCCGCGCCGGAGTTGAGCACCGATCCGATCGCGACGGTCAATGCGTTGTTGTGGTACAGCGGCAGGCAGCTGTAGAGCACGTCGTTTTGGTGCAGACGCAGACCCAAACCGCCGAAGGCGGCCAGCGCGCGTAACCACCGGTGGTGTGTCATGACGCTGGCCTTCGGGTTGCCCGTGGTGCCCGACGTGAAGATGTAAAAGGCGGTGTCCTTGGCCAGCACCGCCGACGTCGACGCCGGGTTGCCGGTGGGCGCGGTGGCGGCCAGTCGCTCCAGCTCGTCGATCGTCACGGCTTCTGCGCCGGTGGCGCCGCTTTCGGTGACGGCGTCGACCAAATCGGCTTCGGCGATGAGAAGTTTCGCGTCGAGCAGACCAAGGCTGTGCGCCAGGACGTCGCCGCGCTGGTGGTAGTTGACCATGCCCGCGACGGCGCCACATTTCACCACCGCGAGCATCGTCAACACTGCATTCGGAGAGTTGCGCAGCATGATGCCGGCGACGTCCCCGTGGCCGATTCCGCGCGCCGCCAGCACCGCGGCGTAACGGTTGACGGTGGCGTTGGCCTCGCGGTAGCTCAGTTGCTGGTCGCCGAACCGCAGGAACGTCCGGTCGCCGTAGCGTGCGGCTCGCTCCTGAAACACCTTGCCGATCGACGTCTTGGACGTCGGCCGGGCGAGCAGCCCCGTGCAGGCTCCCCGCAGCATGACCGGTACGTCGGCCAACACCCCGGGCAGCCTGGTGACGATGTCAACCAGCCCTACCGATGTGTGGTTACCGGAGTTGTGTTCGGACACCCGCGTCTCCTGTTTCGCCTGAACCGCAGTCCGCGCCAGCCTAGGCGGCGATCGCAAGCGCGGCGCAGCCGGGCGCAGTGGGTCGCCGCCCACAGCCCCGCGGCGATCGCAAGCGCGGCGCAGCCGGGCGCAGTGGGTCGACGCCCACAGCGCGGTACACCGAACGTCACGCTGGCGCGACGCCCGCAGCCCACCGCCACGCTGACGTGACGTTCGGCGCGCCAGCCTAGGCGGCGATCGCAAGCGCGGCACGGGTCGCCGCGGGCCGCGGACCTACTGCGGCCCGCCCTGCAGGACCCGAGCCGGCCCGACGCTACGTGTCAGCGGGGCGCGCATGCCGTCAGCGCGGCCTCCACCTCGTCGACCACCACCAGCCGGTCCAGGGCGGCTTGCGCAACAAAACCCGCAGTCATCAGCCCATTCAGCCAGTTTCGCAGCCCGTCATAGTGCCCGGAAGGGTCCAATAGCACCACCGGCTTGGTATGCGCGCCGAGGTAGCCACCGGTCCACGTTTCGAATAGTTCCTCCAGCGTCCCGATACCGCCGGGCAGGGTGAGAAACGCATCGGCGCGCTCCTCCATGACCTGCTTGCGCTGTCGCATCGTGTCGGTCACGATCAGCTCATCGGCGTCGGTGTCGGCGAGTTCGCGCTGCACGAGCATTTTCGGTATCGCACCGACGGTCCAGCCCCCCCGGCTGCGCGCCGCGGTCGCCAACGCGCCCATCGCCGACACGTTGCCGCCGCCCCACACCAGCGTCCAGCCGCGCTCGGCGATCGCCGCGCCGACACGGGCGGCCAGCGCCAGCAGATCGGCATGGGTGGGCCCGGATGCGCAGTAGACGCAAACCGCCCACGGCGCGACAGCCTGCGGTGTGTGGCGCACACAGCGAAAGGTAGACCCGCGGCGACCGGGTCACGCGGGTGGCCGCTGTGATCGGCGTCGTCGCGGTGGGAACTCGAAGCGGCGAGCTGCCCCGTCGCCGGCATCACTGGCCTAGCGAAATACCGGTGTCACCAGCTTTCCGGTGTCGACGAAGCTCTGCAGGTTGCGGATCGCGAGCAGTGCCATCGCTCGGCGGGTACGGGCTGTGGCGCTTCCTATGTGGGGAAACACGACCACGTTGTCGAGGTCGAGCAATTCATCGGGCACGTGGGGTTCATCGGTGAAGACGTCGAGCCCTGCTCCGGCCAGTTCACCACCGAAGAGCAGCGCCACCAGAGCGTCTTGGTCGACGACGCTGCCGCGGGCGATGTTGATGAGGTATCCGTCCGCACCCAGCGCTTCGAGAACGGCGCGGTCGACCAGGTGGCGGGTCGTATGGTCACCAGTCGTGGCGACGACGAGGACATCGACCGACTCCGCCAGCTGCACCGGGGACTGCGCGTATCGGTACGGTGACCCGGCGACCCGGTGCCGGTTGTGATACGCAATGGCACAGTCGAAGCCGACCAATCTGGCCGCAATCGCCGACCCGATGCGGCCCAGGCCGAGGATGCCGACTTGCAGGCCGCTGACATCGCGGGCGTACGGATACGGGCCGTCGCGCACCCACCGACCGGCCCGGACATAGCGATCGGCGGCGCCGAAACGGCGGAGTGTCATCAAGATCAGCCCGAGCGCCGTGTCGGCAACTGTGTCGGACAGGACATCTGGAGTGTTGCTCACGCCGATTCCGCGACGCCTGGCCGCTGAGACATCGATTATGTCGACGCCCGCGCCGTTGTTGACGATCGCCTTCAAGTGGGGCAGAGCCGCCATCGTGGCCTCATCGACGCCGGGCGGGCCCGATGTCACCACAACTCGAACGCCGTCCGCGTGTTCGGCCAGGGCTCCGGCCCGTGCCGCACCGTCCGGCAGCTTAGGGATGTCGTAGCGCGCGGCCAGTTCGGTGGCGAAGGTGGGCTCTAAATCACCGATCTGCAGCATGTCTGTGCGCCGTTCCGCCGTCACCCGTCCATCATGTCCTGCCCCCGCCACCAGCGGTCGCCGCGCGTCACTCAGCGCCGGCACGACACCGGCTCAGTGCACGGCGGGTCGCGTCCAATGCGACTGTCCGCGAACAGGTTCGGTCGGCACATCTGGGCTGGACACGGCTCCGCGGTGAGCCCGCCGTGCTGACCAGTCGTCACCTCGGCCCGGCTATTGATCTACGCCGATACCATCGACGAGTGTCGCACCCGCGCAACACTGACCAGCTGCGGTCGGCCGCGCCGGCGCTCGACAGCGACGACACGGCCGCCGACAAACTCGGCGCCGCTCAGGAGGCGCTGCGGCGGGGCGACCTGGCACTGGCCGAGCGGCTGGCGCGCGCGACGCTGGAGCGGTCGGGCGGGCTGGCGGCGCGGTTGGCGCTGGCCCACGCGCTGGGCTGGCAGGGCCGCGGTCGCGAAGCGAGCGGAGTGCTGGCCGCAGTAGATCCCGACTCGTTGTCGGACCAGGATCTGCTGGCTTGGGCGCTGCCGCGAGCGGCTAACCAGTTTTGGATGCTCGACGAGCCGGAGCGCGCCACCGCGTTTCTGCAGACCACGAGAAGACGGGTGGCGTCGCTGGCCGGGCAGGCCACCCTCGATGCGCTGGCCGCAACGTTCGCGATGAACGCGGGCACTCCGCTGCGCGCGTTGCGGATCGCCGAAGAAGTGCTGGCGGCACCGCACGCCGATCAGGTGGCGGTCGGCTGGGCCGCATCGGCCGCCGCGCTCAGCTCGGCGCGCACCGGCCGGTTCGCCGGCGTCGACACCCACGCCGCCCGCGCGATATCCGGCGAACACCCCGGTTTGCTGCGGTTCACCAGCGGATTCGCGCGGGTCACGACGCTGCTGATGATGGGCCAGCTGCGCGCGGCCCGCTTGCTGGCTCAGCGCTACACCGATCTCGCCGAGTCGCGGCAGCCCGGCCGGGCGATCGCTCAAGTGCTGGTCGGCTACGTGGCCATCGCCCAGGGCGACTTCGACGCCGCCGTCGCCTTGCTCGAGCCGGCCGCCGACGCGCTGTCGCGTACCGGATATTCGTGGGGTCCGCTGGCGCTGATGCTGCTCGCCCAAGCCTTGGGCCAGCACGGTGAACAAGTCGCGGCGGCCAAAGCTTTCAGCCGGGCGGAGAATCGGCACGGGTTGAAGTCGGCACTGTTCGCACCCGAGCTGGCACTGGCTAAAGCATGGTCGAAGGCGGCCCGCGGAGATGCGACGGGCGCGATCGACGCCGCGCGGGACGGCGTGCAGGCCGCCGAGCGCGGTGGACAGTTGGCAATTGCGCTGCGCGCGCTGCAGGATGCGGCGCGTCTCGGTGATACCCGCGCCGTCTATCGGGCCGAACGCCTGTCGCTGGAGGTCGATTGTGTACTGAGCCGGCTCACCGTGACACACGCCCGCGCACTGGCTGGGGGCGATGCCACGACGCTGGCCGACGTGGCGGCCGACCTGGACGATGTGGGGCTGCACGCCGCGGCCGCCGACGCCGCCGCGCAGGCGCAGCGCGCTCAGTGAGTCAAGAAGTTGCGCAGCAGGTCTGCGGCGGCGGTGATCTGGTCGACCGCCACCCGCTCGTCGCGGCGGTGCGCCAGGTTGGGGTCGCCGGGGCCGTAATTGACAGCAGGTATACCGCGGGCGGCGAACCGTGATACGTCGGTCCAGCCATATTTGGCTCGGACCTGTCCCCCAGCGGCTTGTACCAGGGCTTTGGCGGCGGGCTGAGACAAGCCGGGCAGGGCACCTGCGGCGATATCGGTCGTCTCGATGCGAACCTCGAGCCCGTCAAACACGTCTCGGACGTGCTGCAGCGCTTCGTCGGCCGACCGGTCTGGGGCGAACCGATAATTGACCGTCACCGACGCCGCATCGGGAATGACGTTGCCAGCGACACCGCCTTCGATCAATACCGCGGACAGACCCTCCCGGTAGCGGCACCCGTCGATCTCGACACTGCGCGCCGAATAGCCGGCAAGCCGGCTGAGTACCCCGCTGAGTTTGTGAATCGCGTTGTCTCCCAACCACGATCGTGCTGAATGCGCACGCGTTCCATCCGCGTGGACGATGACGCGCAGCGTGCCTTGACAGCCGGCCTCGATATAGCCGGCGGTCGGCTCGCCCAGGACGGCGACATCGGCGTCCAGCCAGTCCGGCAGCTCACGCTCGATGCGGCCCAGACCGTTTGTCGCGGAGTCGATTTCCTCGCAGTCGTAGAAAATCAGCGTCACGTCGTGCACCGGATCCTCGACCGTCGCGGCCAAATGCAGGAAGACCGCGTCGCCGGATTTCATGTCCGCGGTGCCGCAGCCGTGCAGCAGATCGCCTTCTCGGCGGCTGGGCAGATTGTCGGCGGCCGGCACCGTGTCCAGATGCCCCGCCAGCAACACCCTGGTAGGACGGCCCAGCTTCGTGCGGGCCAGAACGGCGTTCCCGTTGCGGATGATCTGGAAGCCGTCCGTCTGTGCGCGCAGCGCTGCCTCCACCTCGCCGGCGATTCGGTCCTCGGCTCGTGACTCGCTGGGAATGTCGACCAGCGCGGCGGTCAGTTCGACCGGGTCGCCTCGCAGGTTGAGCACGCATCCAAGCGTAGTGCTTTGCAGCTGTTCGGCCCCGCACAGTAGCGTGGGCCGCGTGACTGGAGCTACGGGCATTGGGCTGGCGACACTGGCTGCCGACGGGTCGGTCCTCGACACCTGGTTTCCCGCACCGGAATTGGTGGACTCGGGTGAGAGCGGTACGGCGCGCTTGTCGGTTGCTCAGGTTCCCGATGAGCTAGCGGTGCTGGCCGGGCGCGACGACGACCGCGAAACCGAGACGGTGCTGGTCCGCACGGTGATCGGCTCGCTGGACGACAAGCCCGCCGACGCCTACGACGCCTATCTGCGGCTGCACCTGCTCTCCCACCGACTGGTCGCACCGCATGGGCTCAACGCCGACGGCTTCTTCGGCGTGCTGACCAATGTGGTGTGGACCAGCCACGGACCCTGTGCGATCGACGGTTTCGAGGTGGTGCGGGCTCGGCTGCGCCGCCGCGGACCGGTCGCGGTTTACGGGGTCGACAAGTTCCCGCGCATGGTCGACTACGTCGTTCCGACCGGTGTGCGTATCGCTGACGCGGACCGGGTTCGCCTGGGCGCTCACCTCGCCGCCGGCACCACGGTCATGCACGAGGGATTCGTCAACTACAACGCCGGAACGCTCGGCAAGTCGATGGTCGAGGGCCGCATTTCGGCGGGCGTCGTCGTCGACGACGGTTCCGATATCGGCGGTGGCGCGTCGATCATGGGAACGTTGTCCGGTGGTGGCAGCGAAGTGATCTCGATCGGCAAACGCTGTCTGCTGGGCGCCAACTCGGGGTTGGGTATCTCGCTCGGCGACGACTGTGTCGTCGAGGCGGGCCTCTACGTCACGGCGGGCACCAAGATCGCGATGCCCGACGGCGCCGCGGTCCGGGCGCGCGAGTTGTCCGGGGTGAATGACGTGTTGTTCCGGCGTAATTCGATCAGCGGCGCGGTCGAGGCGGTATCGCGCGATGGCCAGGGCATCGCGCTCAACGAGGATCTGCACGCCAACTAGTTCCGGCCGCGAGCGTGTGTGTTTGCACACCGACACGCCGCAAATACTGTGCAACTGTGCACGTTCGCGCCATGGCTAGCCGCTGGCCAGCAGCTGCTTCTTGAGAACTTTGCCCATCGCGTTGCGGGGCAGCTCGTCTACGATCCGCACCTCGCGGGGTCGCTTGTGCACCGAAAGCTGCTGCGCCACGTAGTCGATGAGCGCCCTGGGGTCGACGTCGCCTGACCCGACCACGAAAGCGACGATCCGCTGGCCCAAGTCCTCGTCGGGCAATCCCACGACCGCCGCCTCCGCCACGTCGGGATGCCCCAGCAGCACCGTCTCGACTTCACCGGCGCCCACCCGGTAACCGCCGGACTTGATCAAGTCGACTGACTCTCGTCCCACGATGCGGTGCATTCCGCCGTCGTCCACGACAGCCACGTCACCGGTGCGGTACCAGCCGTTCGCGTCGAGCACCTCGGCGGTGGCATCCGGCCGGTTCAGGTAGCCGTCGAACAGCGTGGGGCCGCGTACTTCGAGGCGCCCGATGGTCTCGCCGTCGGACGCAACCGCGCCACCCGTGTCGTCGATGAGCCTGCTCTCAACACCGGTCAGCGGTAGACCGACCCAGCCTGCCCGCCGTTCACCGTCCGCCCGGGTGGACAGCGTGATCAACGATTCGGTCGCGCCGTACCGTTCTACCGGCTGATGTCCGGCGACCCGGGCCAGCCGGTCGAACACCGGCACGGGCAGCGGAGCACTGCCGGATACCAGCAGCCGCGCCGGCCGGAGCGCCTCGGCGGCCGCCTGATCGGCCACCACTCGTGACCACACCGTCGGGACGCCGAAAAAAAGGGTGCCGCCGGCTTCGGCGCAGGCCTGTGCATACCCGGCCGGCGTCGGTCTTCCGGTGTGCACCAACCGGTTCCCGATCCGCAACGATCCCAGTAGGCCCAGGACCAGTCCGTGCACATGAAACAGCGGCAGGCCGTGCACGAGCACATCTTCAGCGCTCCACTGCCACGCTTGGGCCAGCGCATCGAGATCGGCCGCGATGGCGCGCCGGCTCAATTGCACGCCCTTGGGCAGCCCGGTGGTGCCGGAGGTGTAGATCACCATCGCCGTCGCGTCGGGTGACGGCTCGGGGTAACGGTGCCACGACCGGGCGTGTAGCCGCACGGGGATGTGCCCGAGCCCTCCCGGATCATCAGGCACCGGGCCGAGCCAGGCCTGTGCGCCGGAGTCGCGCAAGATGTGACGACGCTCGGCTTGCCCGACGTCGGCCGGCACCGGGACCACCGGAACCCCGGCGATGAGGCAGCCGGTAACAGCCAGAACGGTCGCGGCGGTCGGTGTCGCCAGTACCGCCACCCGGTGTGCCCCACCGACCCGCTCGGCCACCGACGTCGCCGCCCCGACCAGATCGCCGCGGCTCAGCGAGACGTCGCCGATGCGTACGGCAGCACCGATATCGCCGCCGGTCGCGGGATCCAACGAGGCCAGCAGCACCTCAGCGACGCTACGCCCCGGCGTCGTGCTGGTTATTCCCGGCGGCCTTGCGTGCCGGCATTGGCGATCTGGTCTTGCGAATGGTCTTGCCGGTGCTGCAGCCGGCGGCCCACCCGCACAACCACCAGGGCGCCGGCGACAACGACCGCCGGCCAAAACGCCGCCTGCGCGAACCAGATTCGCCGCTGCACCTTGGCAGCGGTCCGCGGTAGCCGGCGCAGTCGAGTCGAGAGGTCCGTGTTTTCCTCGCGCACTACGGCCGCAGCTCCTTTTTGAGGATCTTCCCGGTCGGGCCGGTCGGTAGCTCATCGATGATCCGCACATCGCGAGGGTATTTGTAGGCGGCCAGGCGTTCCTTGCAGTGCGCGATGAGCTCGTCGGGCGTCAAGCTCTCGCCTTCTTTGGCGACGACGAAGGCCAACACTTCTTGACCGAGTTTGTCATCGGGCTTGCCGATCACCGCCGCCGCGGCGACGCCGGGGTGATCGAAGAGCACTTCTTCGATCTCACGCGGGTAGACGTTGTAGCCACCGCGGATCACCAGGTCCTTCTTACGGTCGACGATGAAAAAGTAGCCGTCTTCATCCCGGTAGGCCAGGTCACCGGTGTGGAACCAGCCGTTGCGGAACGCCTCGGCGGTCGCTTCGGGCTTGTTGTAGTAGCCCTTCATCACATTGTGCCCGCGGATCACGATCTCGCCGACATTGTCGGTGCCCGAGGGCAATTCGTCACCGTTCTCGTCGACGACGCGCACCTGCACGCCCCAGATCGGCTTGCCGATGGAGAGCACCTTGCGCTGCTCTGCGTTGATGTTGAACGTCGTCGTCGACGCCGTCTCCGACAGGCCGTAACCCTCGAGCACCACCACGCCCGGGAATTTCTCCTCGAAAGCCCGAATCACCTCACCGGGAATCGCGGCACCGCCGGAAACCGCCACCCGGATGGCCGATAGATCGTGGCTTTCGGTATCAGCTTGCAGCAAGGCGTAATACATCGTCGGTACGCCGGAGAAGATTGTGCAGCGGTGGTGGGCGAGTTCGTCGACCACCGTTTTCGGATCGAAACGCGGTACCAGAACCAGGCTGCCGCCGAAGCGCACCGTCACATTGAGGACACTGGAAAGACCGAAGACGTGAAACAGCGGCAGCACCGCCAGACCCACGTCGTCGTCCCGGAATTCGAACAACTCACCGGCAACCGTGCAGTTCATGAAGAGCTGAAAATGGGTCAGCTCCGCACCTTTCGGCTTACCGGTGGTGCCCGAGGTGTAGATGATCACCGCGGTGTCGTCGGCGTTGGTCGGCTCGACTTCACCGGTGTCGTCGGCGAAATACAGCTCGTCGAAATGCTTTGTGCCGTCCGGGCGTTGATCGTTTCCCGGCATATTCACCACATAGACATCCAAGCCGTCGATGTCGTTCGCACCCCGAACCGCCTCCTCGGCGAAAGTCTCGAAGGTGATCAGCAGCCGCGACTGTGAATCCTGAAGGTGGTAACTGACCTCCCGGGCACGCAACAACGGGTTGAGGGGCACCATGACGGCGCCGGCTTTCAGGATGCCGAAGTACGCGAACAAGAACTGCGGAAGGTTGGGAAGTTGAACGGCGACCTTGTCGCCTCGGCCCACACCGAGGTTGCGCAGGCTGGTGGCGATCCGCCCCGAAATCTCATCGACTTGGGCGTAGCTGAAGGAGCGCTCGCCGATGTGGCAGAGCGTTTTGTCGGGGTTGCTTGCGCGGGATTCGGCAAGCATAACGGCGAGATTGAATGTCATTGCTCGGTCCTCACTTCGTCCCTAGGCCAGGCAGGGTTGCGCAGAGTTTGTCTCGTTGTGCTCGCGCAGGACGTCCGGTCGCGGAAAAAACGGCCGTAACACCGCGGGTGGGCGGAACGGCGCCCATTGGCCCTGCGGTTGCGCCAGCCGATCAGCGATCGCCCAGATCACCGCCGGGTTGTGACCCAAGCCGAAGTGGCTGCCGATGACAGCGATGTTCTCGGCGGTCGGCGAACGCAAGTCCAAGCAGGCCTGCCACGCGACAACGCCGTCGTACTTGGAGTAGATGGACGTCGCGGGCACGGCCAGCGGTTCGGTTTCCAACTGCAGCGGCACCGGCGCCCGCTCGACGTGCAGGTGGGAGAACCGCTTGAACGCAGCCCCGGCCCGGGTCTGATTATGGTTGGTGAGCCGAAACGGGCTGCCCAGCGTGATCACCTGCCGGACGGCTGAGGGCGCCCGCCGCGCGATTTTACGGGCGAAGATGCCGCCCAGGCTCCAGCCGATCACGCTGACCGGGGCGTGATAGCGGCGGTCCAGGTCTTCGAGGCGCTCAGCCATCCCGGCCACCGCCCTGGCGGTCGGACCGATGTTGCGGCCGAGGCGCCAGCCATGCACCTGATAGCCCAGGTCGCGCAGGACGCGGCGCAACGGCCGGGTGGAGCCGTCGCCGGCCAGCAAGCCGGGCAGGACGAGCACCGGATGGCCATCGCCGGCGGGCAGTGTCCGGCGCAGCGGCCGGGTTCCCAACATCAACCCGAACTCGACCGCGGCGCGGCCCGGGTCGGTGAGAGACAAGGGCCAGGACGGGGCGCTAGACCGGCGAGGACGCTCGACCGGATCGAATAGCGGCTTCGACATAGTCTTCAGCCTGCCATCTTCGCGACGGGGCGCGCCGCAGGTTCGTCGTGAATCACCGAAATGCCCGAGCCGGCGGACGGTGCAGTCATGCCGGCAGGCCCATGGCCTTAGGCTCCATGTACTGCCGCAATCCGATCAAACCGCCGCCTTCCCGGCCGAATCCGCTCTGTTTGAAGCCACCGAATGGGGCGTCGCCGGTGCCGTGTCCGTTGATCGCGATTTGCCCAGTGCGGATCCGCCGCCCAACCCCGACCGCGCGACCGGTGTCGGTGCCCCACACTGCACCGGAGAGGCCGTACTGCGAGTTGTTGGCGATACGCACCGCGTCGTCGTCGTCGCGATAGCGCAGCACCGAGAGCACCGGACCGAAGACTTCCTCCTGGGCGATGCGCGCCTCGGGAGCGACATCGGTCAAGATGGTCGGCTGAAAGTAGAAGCCGGTGTCCAAGTCGGGCGGGCGGGCACCCCCGGTCGCCAGCGTGGCGCCGTCGTCGATGGCGGCGGCCACATGCGACTGCACCCGTCGCCGCTGTGCGGCGCTGATCAGCGGACCCATCTGCGACGCCGGATCGGTCGGATCGCCGACGCGCAGCGCTCGGGCCGAGGTGACCAGACTGTCGACGATGTCGTCGTGCAACGGCTCCGGCACCAGCAGCCGACTGTGCAGAATGCATGCCTGGCCGGCATGAAACGTGCAGGACTCGAACAAGATGCGCTCGAGCAGTTCGTCGGTGACGTGGACGTCGTCGAGCAGAACGCTGGCTGACTTCCCGCCGCATTCCAGCAGGATCCGCTTCATGTCGTGACCGGCCGCGGCCATCACCTCGCGGCCGACCGCCGAGCTACCGGTGAAACTCACCATGTCGATCCGGGGATCGGTCGTGAGCACGCGGCTGGCCTCGATGCTGCTGGGTGTGACGACGTTGACCACGCCGGGCGGGATGTCGGTGTGCTCGTCGATGACCCGGGCCAGTGCCAGCCCGGCCAGCGGGGTGAGCGGCGACGGCTTGAGCACGACGGTGTTGCCGGCGGCCAAAGCGGTGCTGAGCTTTCGGGCGTTGAGGATGTGGGGAAAGTTCCACGGCGTCAGGATCGACACGACGCCGAGCGGCTCGTATCGCAGCACCGCGGTCCCCGCGGTCCCGGCGCCGTCGATTCGCTGCTCGACCGGCTCGGCCGCAAGGTCGGCCGCCTGCTTGACCATAAATCCCGCGCCGTCGATCTGGATTCGCCGCTCGTTGGCGGTGCAGCCCCACTCGAGTTGGGCAAGCGCGAAGAAGTCATCGGAGTGCTCGATCAGTGCATCGCCGAGCTGATCGAGACACCTGGCTCGCTCGTGTGGCGCCGCGCCGGTCCAGACGCCCGAGTCGAACGCCGCGCGCGCGGCTGCGATGGCCTGGTCGACCTGAGCGGGACTGGAGTCCGGTGCCGCGGCAATGGCTTCCTCGGTGGCCGGACAGACGTCGTCGTAGCGGCCGTCATCGGGCTGCATCCAGCGCCCGTCGATGAAGGCACCATAGGTGTCGGCAATCAGACGCGGAGCGGTTGCGTCCGGCCTCGTCGCGTGCATGCAGTCAGGATGCGCCGAAAAGTAGCCGAAGTCGACCGGTGCGCGACAGCCGGCCGAAGGTGTCTTCGTCGAGACCACTTTAGGCAGTGCCGAATGACACTGACGGTGGCTGCTTTCCGCCTCGCCGGGTAGTGGCTCAGGCTTTGCCGTGTACCAGCGCGGGGGTGTCCGCTTTGCTGCGGTCGTAGATCTCAACGAGGAACTGCTCGACGGCCACCGCAGCGTGCACCGCGCGCGTCGAACCGAAAATGTCGAAAGCGTGCTGCGCGAACGGCAATTCGGCGTAGACGACCGGTTGTCGGCTCGCTTCGCGCAACCGCTCGGTGAAGGCTCGGGCTTGCCCGACCGGAACCAGCGAGTCATTACCGCCGTGCAACACGAAGAACGGCGGCGCGTCGGCGGAGACATGCGTGATCGGCGATGCCGCTCGAAACGGCTCGGCGATGTCGCCCCGGCGGAGCTTGAATACGTGCTTGGCCAGCATCGGCGTCATCAGGGGGTTCACCGAATCGTCGGCCGCGGTGAGGTCGTAGATGCCGTAGAACGGGACCGCCGCCCGCACGCTGGTGTCGGCGTCCTCGAAACCGGGCTGGAACTGCGGATCATTGGCGGTCAGCGCGGCCAACGCGGAAAGGTGTCCGCCGGCGGAGCCACCGGTGATGGCCACCCAGTCCGGGTCGCCGCCGTACTCGGCGATGTGCTCCTTGGTCCAGGCCAGCGCACGTTTGACGTCGACAATGTGGTCGGGCCAAGTTGACCGTGGGCTGAGCCGGTAGTTGATCGCAACACAGACCCAGCCGAGTTCGGCCAGATGGCTCATCAAGGGATAGGCCTGTTGCCGTTTGCCGCCTATCATCCAGGCACCGCCGGGAACCTGCAGCAGCACCGGCGCGCGTCCGCCGCGGTCGGCATCGGGACGTCGCCAGATGTCCAGGTGGTTTCGGGAACCGTATTCGCCGTAGCTGATGTCGGCGTCGTGCGCGTAGGCGCGGTAGATCCGCATCGTGCGGAAAACGCCGGGTGATTTTGCAGTGCCTGCGCCTTCGGGCCGTTTCCACAGATCGCCGGACTCGGTGCGGCGATCGGCGCCGAGTTCGGAGTCGAGCGCAGCGGTCAGCGGCACGTTGGCGTGCCGGGCGATGCGATCCAGGCCCAGCAGCGCCGACCACGACAGCGCCGACACCAGCCAGCTGAACAACCGCACCTGTCGCGGCAGCCACCGGCTGACTGCGGCCAACACGGTGGCGTGGAAGGTGATCACCTGGCGTGGAAGCTCCGATGCGAACACTCCGTAGGCGAAGGCATAGAACGAGCCATAGCCGCGCTTTCTCAGCGGCCGGTATCCGTTGGCGGTGAATACGAGGCCGGCCAGGGAGCTCAACACAGCAGCCAGTTTCGTCACGACTGTCCTTCCGTCATCGGCGTCGAAAACTTACTACCCAATTCGCCAGCAAACGTAAAGGCTGGTGGCCAGCTCGGGGCCGCGCGCACGCCGGCGCCGCGCGGTTACTGCGCTTCCTCGGGTTGCTGCACGATCTGGTACGTCGGGTCGACGATCGTGCTGGGCGAGTTGCCGCTTTGCCGGGCCTTGCCCGTGACCCGCAATACCTGACCGGGCGCGATGTCGTCACCGCCGTGCCCGGGCCGGAAGTCGACCCGGACGTCGCCGGTGTCGTCGCCGACAACGATGCTGCGAAATGTTCGACCACCTCTGGTGTTGTTGTCCTCGATCTCACTGACCCGGCCTTCGATGGTCGCCCGGCGCCCCGCAATCAGGCTTTCCACCGCGATCACCGAGCTTGACCCCTCCGGGTGCTCGTAGTCGTCGACGGTCTTGTTGTCGCCCTCCCGTATCCGTGCCTCGACTTTGGCCAGTTCTCGGGTGATCCGGTGCTCGAAGCTGTCGGGGAACGCCGCGCTGATCCGGGATTGCACGTCATAGGGCACGATCGTGGCCGCGGCGTCCGGAATCCGGCTCACCGCCCGGGAGATCTTGTCGGCGGTGCGGTCATGCAGCAGCCGGCCCAGAATCGGGGCGTAGGTGCGACGTGGCAGCAATACGGTCACATTGGTGTTCCGATGCTCATGTTGCGCTGCGACGACCAACTTCTGCGCGGCCCGGTTGATCTGGCGGTCTGGGCAATCCACCACCCGCAGGGGCGTGTCGAAGTCGAACAGATCCCACCGTTTGCGCAGCTGCTTGGCATGCGCCGCGTCGACCATGAAGTGCACGGCGATCAAATCGTCGGCACGCAGGCCCTTTCCGTAGCGCAGCGCTTCGAGCACCGCCAGGTCGACGCTGTTGACGAAGACGAACACCTGGTGTCGCGCGTACCGCACCAGTTCGGGACGGTCGGTCCGGAACCGCTCCAGGATCGCGGCCTCGGCCCGGTACTCGCGGTTGAGCCGGATCAGCCCCAGCACCAGCACCGGGAAGACCACGACGACGTACTTTGCACCTTCGTTAAACTTGGCCACCGCGAAAATCCCGACCACCACGGTCGACAGCACACCCGCGGAGAAATTGATCACCAGCTTGTGCCGCCAGCCCGGCTCGCGTTCCCGGAGGTGATGCCGGCTCATCCCGTAGCCGGCCATCGAGAAACCGGTGAACACCCCGATCGCGTAGAACGGCACCAGCGCGTTGACCGACCCGCCGGTGAACACTAGCAACGCCACCGACAGCGCTGCCAGCAGCAGGATGCCGTTGGAGAACACCAGCCGGTAACCACGCTGGGTGAGCTGGCGCGGCAGGAACCGATCTTCGGCGACGAAGCTGGCGAGCGCGGGAAACCCGTTGAAACTGGTGTTGGCTCCGGTGTAGAGGATCGCCGCGGTCGACACCTGCACCAGGATGTACATGGTGTCGCCCACCGCGTTCTTGCCGAACACGGCACGAGCGACCTGGGATAACACCGATGGGTATTCGCTTTCGAACGGCGAGGCGTGGGTGGCGTAGGTCAGATAGCCGACGCCGGCCAGCAAGAAGCCCAGAATGCAGGCCATCGCGGTCAGCACCCGGCGCGCGTTGATGCTCTGCGGCTTGCGGAAAACGTTGACGGTATTCGAAATGGCTTCCACTCCGGTGAGCGACGAGCCGCCGTTGGCGAATGCCCGCAGCAGCACCAGGATCGTCGCGCCCATCACCAGGCCGTGGTCATTGCCGATCGACACCATCCCCGGTTGATGGTCGAACTGTGGCAGACCCCAGAAAAGGTGGCGGACGACCCCGGTGATGATCGTCACCGTGATCATCACGACGAAGGAGTAGGTCGCGATCGCGAACGGCAGCCCGGCTTCCCGCAGTCCGCGCAGGTTCGCATAGCAGATCAGCACCACGACACTGACCGTGATCGCCAAGCTGTAGTGCCCCAGCCTGGGGATTGCCGATGCCACGGCTACTGTGCCGGCCGCCGCCTGCACCGCCACGGTCACCACATAGTCGATCAGCAGCGCGGCAGCGGCGACCTGGGCCACCCGCGGCCCGAAGTTCTCCCGCGCCACGATGTAGGAGCCGCCGGTCCGGGTGTAGGCCATCACCACCTGCCGATAAGACGCCGCCACCAGCGCCAGGATCACCAGGATGACGCCCATGATAGGAAGCAACAAGACAAACGCCGCCAAGCCGGCGTGCGGCAGCAGCTCGTTGAGGATCTGCTCGGGACCGTACGCCGTCGACGAAATCGCATCCGGGGAAAGCGCGCCCAAAGCAACAGGATTCGACAGATGCTCGGTCGACAATTCCTCGGTAATCAGCGGTTTCCCGAGAAAAATCCGCTTGCAGACTTCCGAGAAAGACAGCCGTATTTCTTGCTCGCCGTCCGACGCCGTCACGACCTCAGTCCCATCCCATCCTCTGGTTCGCCAGAAGTGTAAAGGGCGTGCTCGGTTGTCGGTCGATGATCGCGAATCCCGACCGGCTGGTCCGGCGGCCAGCGTCAGTCGGCGTCGACGCGCAGAATCTCCGTCTCCAGCCTTTCGACTTCCGGCGGGTTGGACTGTTCGACCGGGTAAGGGCGCCGGGCGGGATATCCGGGATCCGATGTCGTAGGGAACGATGATTGCGGTCGCACCTGGTATGCGGCTGACGGCCCGAGCCATCTTGTCCGCCGTCCGATCGTGCAACAGCCGGCCCAGCAGTGGGGAGAAGGTGCGCCGCGGCAGCAATACCGTGACCTTGCTTCCCGGGTTCTCGTGCATCACTTGCATCACGAACTCTTGAGCGGCCCGGCTCAGCATCCGGTTCGGGCAGTCGACCAGGAGAAACCGGGTGTTGTCATCGAATTCTTCCCAGCTTTCCTGCAGCCGCGCGGCATGGTCGGCGTCGACGACGAAATGGACGGCGAGCAGGTCGTCGGCGTGCAACCCTTTTCCGTAGCGCAGCGCTTCGATTTCGGCTAGGTCGATACAGTCGACGAACACGATCACCCGCAGCCGCGCATGCTTCGCGAATTCTGGACGCTCGGTGCGCGACATCTCCAAGACGGAAGCCTCGGCACGGTACTGCCGATTGAGCCGCATCAGGGTGTACACCAGTATCGGGAAGACAATGACAAAGAGGTAGGCGCCATCTTTGAACTTGGCTGTCAAGAAAATCCCGACCACGATGGTCGACAGGATGCCGGTGCACAGATTGATGACGGCCTTATATCGCCAGCCGCGCTCGCGGTTCCTGAGGTGGTGTCTGGTCATCCCGTAGCCGGCCATCGAGAATCCGGCGAACACTCCGATCGCGAACAACGGGATCAGCTTCTTAACCGATCCTTCGGTAACCAGTAGCAGCGCCACAGCGAGCCCCGCCAACAGCAGGATTCCGTTGGAGAACACCAGGCGATGGCCGCGTTTGGTCAGCGGTCGGGGTAGGAAACGGTCCTCGGCAACGAAACTGGCCAATGCGGGAAATCCGTTGAAGCCGGTGTTGGCGCCGGTGAACAGGATCGCGGCGCTGGACGCTTGCACCAGAAAATACAAAACGTTTCCGACGACGCTTTGGCCGAATACTGTCCGGGCTATCTCGGAAAGCATGGACGGATACTCGTCCTTGTATGGCGTTGTGTGGGTGACGTGCGCCAGCCAGGAGACACCGATCAGCAAGAAACCGAGAATGACGGCCATGGCGGTGAGGACTCGACGAGCGTTGACGCCTTGCGGCTCACGAAAGACGTTGGTCGTGTTGGAGATCGCCTCTACGCCGGTCAATGATGAACCACCATTGGCGAATGCGCGTAACAGCACCAGAATCGTCGCGCCCATGACCAGCCCACCGCCATTGCCGGCGCGCACAGCTCCCGCAGCATCGGGGACGTATCTGGGCAAGCCCCAGAGCATCTCGCGGATGAAGCCCGTGACGATCGTCAGGGTGATCATGGCGACGAATGAATACGTGGTAATCGCAAACGCCCGACCGGACTGCCGTACGCCCCGCAGATTCGCCAGGCAGATGATAAGCACAATAGCGATGGTGATTTCCAAGTGGTAAGGCCGTAACAACGGGATCGCCGACACCACGGCCACCGTGCCGGCTGCCGGCTGGACAGCGACGGTGACGACATAGTCGATCAGTAGCGCTGCGGCCGCTACCTGCGCCACTCGCGGACCGAAGTTCTCCCGCGCGACCATGTACGAGCCGCCGGCTCGGGTGTACGCCACTACGACCTGGCGATACGACGCAGCAACGAACAACAGGATCACCACGATGACACCGGTGATCGGAAGCAACAACGCGAACGCGGCCATCCCGGCATAGGGCAGCAGTTCGACCACGATCTGCTCGGGGCCGTAGGCGGTCGACGAGATCGCGTCCGGTGAGAGCGCGCCGAGCGCAACCGGATTGGACAGTCTTTCCGAAGCCAGCTGTTCGCTGATCAGCGGCTTACCGAGGAAGATGCGCTTCCACATGTCGAAAAAAGACGGCGGTATGCCCTGGCCGCCGGCCGGAGTGGTCACGACGCATCACTTCCTCGAGTGGCCTGCTGACTGAAGGTGTGCTGCGCAGTGACGGCTTCGTTGCCGTTCACCATCTCCGGAGTGGTGACTTCAGCCTTCGACTGGGCCCGAAGTTCTCGTTGCGCCCGGCTCGCCTGCGCGATCCGGGACCGGATGTCGTAAGGCACAATCTGCGCCGTCGCACCGGGGATGCGGCTGATCGCACGGGCCATCCGGTCGGCGGTGCGGTCGTGGAGCAGCCGACCCACCAGGGCCGAGTATGTCCGGCGCGGCAGCAGCACGGTCACCTTGGCACCCGGGCTTTCCTCCAGGGCCTGCAGCACCAGCTCCTGCGCGGCTCGGCTGAGCTGGCGGTCCGGGCAGTCCACCAGCCGCAACGGAGTCTCGAGATCAAAATAGTCCCAGCGTTCCCGCAACCGCGCGGCATGGGCAGCGTCCAGCACGAAGTGCACAACGGTCAGATCGCCGGCGTGCAGTCCGTTGCCGTAGCGCAGCGCTTCGATCTCGGCGAGGTCGACCGATTCCACCAGAACGAACACTTTATGCCGCGCATACCTGGCCAGTTCGGGACGCTCGGTGCGCGACCTCTCCAACACGGAGGCCTCGACGCGGTACTGCTTGTTCAGCCGCATCAACGCCCAGACCAAGAACGGGAAAACCAGCACAACGAGCCAGGCTCCTTCCCAGAACTTCGCCACCGCGAAGATCGCCACCACGACCGTCGACAGAATTCCGGCGGAGAGATTGATCACCAGCTTGCGGCGCCAACCTTGCCCTCGGTGGATCAGATGGTGCTTGGTCATGCCGTAACCGGCCATCGAGAACCCGGTGAACACGCCGATCGCGTAGAAAGGCACCAACGCATTCACCGATCCCCCGGTCCCGATCAGCAGCACCAGCGAGAGGGCGGTCAGCGCAATGATGCCGTTGGAAAACACCAAACGATGGCCGCGTTTCATCAGCGGCCGCGGCAGGAAACGGTCTTCGGCAACGAAACTCGCCAGCGCCGGAAAGCCGTTGAAGCTGGTGTTGCCACCGGTGTAGAGGATCAACGCGGTCGCGGCCTGAACGAGGAAGTACAGCACTTTTCCGATGAGTCCGCTGCCGAAAACCGCCTGGGCAATCTGGGACAACATCGACGGGTAGCCGGTGGCGTAGGGGAAGGCGTGGGTGACGTGCGCGAGCCAGGCGACACCGGCCAGCAAAAAGCCCAGGATGCAGGCCATGACGGTGAGCACCCGGCGGGCGTTGACGTTCTCCGGTTTGCGGAAGCTGTTGACGGTGTTGGAGATCGCCTCAACCCCGGTCAGCGACGAGCCGCCATTGGCGAAGGCGCGCAGCAGGATGAGAACGGTCGCACCCATGATCAGGCCGCCGCCCTGATGGACCTGTACAGCTCCGTCGGCGTGCTGGGGATCAAATTTCGGCAAGCTGAAGAAGATTTCGCGAATGACACCGACCACGATCGTCAACGACACCATGCCGACGAAGAAATACGTGGGCAGAGCGAAACGCATTCCGGCTTCACGCAATCCGCGCAAGTTGGCGTAGCACATCACGAGCACGATGGTGATCGTCATTTCCAGGCTGTAGGGGCCCAGCACGGGTATCGCCGACACCACTGCCACCGTCCCGGCCGCGCATTGCACAGCTACGGTGACCACGTAGTCGATGAGCAGCGAGGCGGCGGCGATCTGCGCCACCCGCGGTCCGAAGTTGTCCCGGGCCACGACGTACGAGCCGCCGGAGCGGGTATAGGCCATCACGACTTGGCGGTAGGACGCGGCCACCAACACCAGAATCAACAGAATGACACCGGTGATCGGAAGTAGTAAGGCGAACGCGGCCAGCCCGGCGGCCGGCAGCAGTTCGATCATGATCTGTTCGGGACCGTATGCAGTTGAGGAAATTGCGTCGGGCGAAAGAACGCCCAGTGCAACGGGATTAGAAAGCCGTTCGTGCTGAAGCTGATCGGTGATCATGGGCCTTCCGAGGAAGGCCCTCTTACACGAGTCCGAGAAAGACGGCGATATCTTGTGCCCGTTGGCCGACTGTGTCACAACGCATTCCTCACGCAAAGTTAAATGTCTTCACGAATCATCACGCATCCCGCCAAGAGCCTAGATGCGCCTTCCGCCTCGCGCGCGCCGGATAGCGCCCCCGACAGCGCTGCCCAATTCTTTTAACAGAATCTTGACATCTCCCCGCTTCCATCAAAGCCTACGATGTGGCGCGCCGATCGCGGGCAGAAACGCGGCGAGCAACTGTCGTTCAGTCCATCATCAGCGCTCCGTCAACGAGTTCGTCGAACCGTTCGATCGCTTCGTCGCTCTCGTGGTCGATGTCCCGAAGTGGCCCGCGATCAGCCAGGAAGCGCTGCGCGTACAACCGTGCGACGCAATTCTTGCGGTCCGCTCCCCGGGTGGCTCGCTCCCACGCCGCCTGCTCAGCGAGCAAAGCACCGGCATAGACGTCGCCGAGATAGTGTGCGAGCGGGAACAGCCGAGCCTCGGCCACATCCTCCCGCAGCTTGGACCAAGCTGTGATCGCCGCGTCGAGATCATCGATGCGACGCCGCACCAGCTGTGTGGTGTCGTCGTCATCGGATACCGACACTGCGTCGCGCATGCGCGCCAGCAGGGGCTCGTGCGCCCGGCTCCGCTCGATTCCCCGCCGCACGTCGAGGCACAGGATGTTATCCGGGCCTTCCCAGATGGTGTTGACCTGTGCGTCTCGCAATAGCTTTGCCACCGGCCAGGTTTCGATATAGCCGTTGCCGCCGTGGATCTCGATGGCGTCCGAGGCCATGGCGATGCCCATACGGCACACCTTCAGCTTGGTCACCGGCACGGCGATGCGCTGCCGCACCGTGGTGGGCTGTTGATGATTGGCGAACCCGACGCTGTCGAATACCAGCGCCTGGGCTGCTTCGACGTCCACGATCATCTCCGCCAGCTTGCGGCGCATCAACGGCTTGTCGATGAGCCTGTCGCCGAACGCGCGTCGCTGGCGGGTGTAGCACAACGATTCGACCAACGCGCGGCGCGCGTTGCCGAGGGCGAACAACGCGATGCCGAGCCGCGCTGCATTGGTCAGCTCCATCATTCGCCCCAGGCCTTTGCCGTCGGACGGGCCGGCCTGAGCTTCCTGGCTGCTCGGCTCGCCGGAAAGCAGGAAGGCCTCCGCGTCGACGAACTCCACCTCCCCCGACGCCACCGACCGCGTCCCGAGTTTGTCTTTCAGCCGGCGAATCCGGATCCCGTTGCGCGAACCGTCGCGGCGGGTGCGCAGGACCAGGAACGTCGCCACACCGCGGGAGGAGTCGGGCGCATCGTCGGGTTTGGCCAAGACGATGAAAACCTTGCCGTCGCAGTTGGACGCGAACCACTTGAGGCCATTGACAAGCCACGCGTCGCCGCTTCCCCGTCGGGCCGTTGTCTCCAGAGAGCCCAGATCCGAGCCGCCGGTCCGCTCGGTCAGCAGCTGCGCCGTTTCGCCTTCCCACTCCCCGGAAGCGAATTTCGCCAGGATGTGGTCGCGCACGTCGGGCGGCGCGTACGCGGCCACCAGCGACTTGACCATGTTGCCTCCGGTGCCCAATGCGCAGCCCATCCCGATATCGGCTTGATTGAGCAGGTAATTGGCGGCGAACAACGGCAGCGACGGGTTGACGCCGACGCGCCGGGCGTCCTCGCGCAGGTCCCGCTGAGCATCGAGGACCGCCGCCTTCGAGGCAAGAAAGGACGGCGGCTGGATCACCCGGCTGACGTCGTGTCCCCACCGGTCGTAACGCTCCAGCCGGGCCGGGTTGCGGTCGGTTTCCTCCGCCCACCGCGCGACCGGGCCGCCCATCAGCTCGCCGATACGGGTCAGGTGCGGCTCGGCGAACGCCAGCTCCGCCGGGTTGAGGTAGTAGGCCATCACGAACTGCAGGGAAGGGTCGGCTCGATACCAATTGAGCCCGACGGCGCCGCGGTAGTTGTCGGTCCGATAGCGCTGCGACTTCTCCGGAGTTGCGAAAGGGAGCCGGTCGACGGCCTCGAGGTCGTAGTCGGGATGGCCGAGGTCGTCGGGCGGATCGGGCCGAACCATGCCGCGACGGTACCTGCTGGCACCTGTGAGATTGCTTAGACCGCCAGCCGCCGGACCGCGGCGTCGATCCGCTCGTCCGTCGCGGTGAGCGCGATCCGGACGTGCCGGGCACCGGCGGGCCCGTAGAACTCGCCAGGGGCGGTCAGGATGCCGTGCTGAGCGAACCAGTTCACGGTGTCGCGGCACCGCTCGTGACGAGAAACCCACAGGTACAGACCGGCCTGCGAATGATCGACGGTGAAGCCGGCCGAGCGGATCGACGTCCAGCAGCGCCTCGCGCCGCTGCGCATAGCGGTAGCGCTGTTCGCACTCGTGCGCATCGTCGTCGAGGGCGGCGACCATCGCCGCCTGCACCGGCGTCGGAACCATCATGCCGGCGTGTTTGCGGACCGCTAGGAGCTCGGCCACCAGCCCACGGTCCCCGGCCACGAAACCGGCTCGGTAGCCCGCCATCGACGACGTCTTCGACAGCGAGTGCAGAGCCAGCAGGCCGGTGTGGTCGCCATCGCATACGGATGGATGCAGTACCGAATATGGCTCGGCCTCCCAGGCCAGCCCGAGGTAGCACTCGTCGGACGCCACCACGGCGCCCCGCTCGCGAGCCCACGCGACGACTTTTCGCAGGTGTTCCACCCCGAGCACCCGTCCGGTCGGGTTGCTCGGAGAGTTGAGGTACAGCAGCGCCGGCGATCTCGGGCCCAGCTGCGTCAGCGAGTCCGCGCGCACGACCTGCGCCCGAGCCAGCCGAGCACCGACGTCGTAGGTCGGGTAAGCCAGTTCGGGCACCGCAACCACGTCCGGGGGACCGAGCCCCAGCAACGTCGGCAACCAGGCGATGAGCTCCTTGGTTCCGATCACCGGCAGCACCGCGGCCTCGGAAAGACCGGTCACGCCGTAGCGGCGACTCAGCGCGGCGACGATCGACTCGCGAAGCGCGGGCGTGCCGGCGGTGGTGGGATAGCCGGATGACGCGCTGGCTCCGGCGAGTGCCTCGCGGATCACCGGGGCGACCGGGTCGACCGGTGTGCCGACGGACAGGTCGACGATGCCGCCCGGGTGTGCGCCGGCAACCTTCCTGGCCTCGTCGAGGGTGTCCCACGGGAAGTCAGGCAGCCCGGCCGACACTGCCGGCCGGCGGATGCGCAAGCCGCTCAGTCGCCCTCGCCCTGCGGCGGCAGATCCTTGACCACCTGTGGGTCATTTTCGGTCATTCCGACCTTCGCCGCGCCGCCCGGTGACCCGAGCTCGGCGAAGAAGTCCGCGTTGATCTGCGTGTACTGGCCCCACTGCTCGGGCACATCGTCCTCGTAATAAATGGCCTCCACCGGGCACACCGGCTCGCACGCCCCGCAGTCGACGCATTCGTCGGGATGGATATAGAGCATGCGGGCGCCTTCGTAGATGCAGTCGACCGGGCACTCCTCGATGCAGGCCTTGTCTTTGAGGTCGACGCAGGGTTCGGCGATCGTGTATGTCACAGGCGTCTCCTCACGGTCTTCTCCAAATGCTGTTCAGTGTTGTCAGTGACCATATGCCCGACCGCGTCACCAGGCGCCGACGCGGTTTCGTTGATTACTGATACTAGACGTTGCAGATAAATTCAACCACCGCCCCCGGTCGGCGGCCCTCGGCCCGCTCTGGGTGCCGTCCGGCCTCAGCGGAGCGTGCACAAAATGCCGGCACGCCCACAAAAGTGGTTACGCCGCCAGGGGAGCGTAGGTGGTGGTGCGCTGCCGGGCGGGACGGCCGATGCCCGCAGCGATCGCCATCAGCTCGGGCACCGTCTTGGCCGACCCGTACTCCGAGCCCGCCATCCGTGAGATGGTCTCCTCCATCAGCGTGCCGCCCAGGTCGTTGGCGCCGCCGTTGAGCATCACTTGAGTGCGCTCGACGCCGAGCTTGACCCAACTGGTCTGGATGTGCGCGATGCGCCCGTGCAGCATGATCCGGGCCAGGGCATGCACAGCGCGGTTGTCGCGATGGCTCGGCCCGGGACGGGCCGCGCCGGCCAGATACAGCGGCGAATTGTGATGGACGAACGGCAACGGCACGAATTCGGTGAAACCGCCTGTCCGGTCCTGAATTCGACGCAGCACATCGAGATGACCGACCCAGTGCCGAGGAGTGTCGACATGCCCATACATCATCGTCGACGACGAGCGCAGCCCCACCTCGTGGGCAGTCGTCACCACCTCGATCCACACCGACGTCGGCAGCTTGCCCTTGGTCAGCACCCAACGCACCTCGTCGTCGAGAATCTCGGCCGCCGTGCCGGGAATGGTGTCCAACCCGGCCTCGCGCAGACTGATCAGCCAGTCACGAACACTGAGGCCGCTCTTGGTGACACCGTTGGCGATCTCCATCGGAGAGAACGCGTGCACGTGCATCGACGGCACCCGGACCTTGACCGCGCGCACCAGATCGCCGTAGCCGGATACCGGCAGCTCCGGGTCGATGCCGCCTTGCATACATACTTCGGTGGCGCCTTCGACGTGGGCTTCCCACGCGCGGTCGGCAACTTCCTCCGTGGACAGCGAGTAGGCGTCCGCGTCGCCCTTGCGCTGAGCAAACGCGCAGAATCGGCAGCCGGTGTAGCAGATGTTGGTGAAGTTGATGTTCCGGTTGACGACGAAGGTCACGTCGTCGCCGACCACGTCGCGGCGCAACGAATCCGCCAGTGCCGCAACAGCATCGAGGGCAGGACCGTCGGCCGTTGCCATCGCGAGGTACTGGGCGTCGCTGCAGCCGGCGGGATCGCGCTCAGCGGCGCGCAGCGCAGCCAGCACGTCGGTATCGATCCGCTCGGGCGCGCGCAGCGCCAGCTCGCGGACACGGGCGCGGATGGAATCCCAGTCACCGAAGGCGCTGTCGAGATCGGTGCGGGTCCGCGTGCTGCGGCCCTCGGTATCGATACTTGCGTGCAGGTTCACCCGGCCGGCGGAACTGACATCATCGGGCTCTTGCCAGGGCATGCCGACCGGCTTGACGTCACGGGCCAGACCGGTCGCGGGATCGGCCAGCGCGCTGACATGCCCCTGGACGCGAGGGTCGATCCATCCTCCATGCGCCTGAACGTATTTCGGATGGGCGGTCAACCTCTGCACCAACTGATAGCCGGCGTCGGAGGTGACGGCGGCGAGTTCCGCCAAAGCGGGCCAGGGCCGTTCGGGATTGACATGATCGGGTGTGAGCGGCGATACGCCGCCCCAGTCGTCGACACCCGCAGAAATCAATGCCAAACACTCGTCACGCGACACCAGGTTCGGCGGAGCCTGGATACGCATCGCGGGACCGAGCACCAACCTCGCCACTGCCACCGTCGCGAGGAAGTCGTCGATCCCGGCGTCTGGCGCCGACGACATGGCGGTGTGCTGCTTAGCCCGGAAGTTCTGCACGATCACTTCTTGTATATGACCGAACTCTTTGTGCACCTTGCGAATTGCGTGCAGGGTCTCCGCGCGCTCGGTGAGCGTTTCCCCGATACCGACCAGCAGACCAGTAGTGAACGGGACGGATAACCGGCCCGCGTCGGTCAACACCCGCAACCGCAGCGCCGGATCTTTGTCCGGGCTACCGTAGTGAGCCATGCCTTTGGTCTCGAACAGCCGCCGTGACGTCGTCTCCAGCATCATGCCCATTGAGGGAGCCACCGGTTTCAGCCGCGACAACTCCGACCAGCTCATCACACCGGGATTGAGGTGCGGCAGCAGTCCGGTCTCCTCCAGCACCCGGATCGACATCGCCCGCAGATAGCTCAGAGTCGAGTCGTAGCCGCGCTGCTCCAACCACTGCCGGGCCTCCGGCCACCGATCTTCAGGTCGATCGCCGAGGGTGAAAAGCGCCTCCTTACAACCCAATTCAGCCCCACGCCGGGCAATGTCGACGATCTGGTCGGGTTCGAGGTACATTCCGTCTCCGCGAGCCCGCAGCCTGCCAGGCGCGGCGACGAAAGTGCAGTAATGGCAGGTGTCACGGCATAAGTGAGTGACGGGGATGAAGACCTTGCGCGAATAGGTGATCGGCAAGTGACCGGTCGGGCCGCTTAGTCCGGACGATTGCAGCCCGGCGTCACGGACCCGCGACGCGCTTCGGCACAAGTCGGCCAGGTCGGCGGCGCGCGCGGTCATCGCGACGGCCGCTTCGTCGATGTTGAGCGTCACTCCGTCGCGAGCTCTGCGCAGGACACGGCGTAACGCGCTGGATTGCTCAGTAGGTGCTGGTGCCGGGACGCTCGGGCGGGGCAGATCGGTCTTGCCTTGCGGGTTCAGAGCCACTCCCGGTTAACGTCGGATCGCTGGGAAATCATCCGCACCTTTCATTCGAGTCCGAACACCGGTGCATGGCGTGATCGCCAGATTAGACCTCGGCCGGGCCGGCGCGGACACCGCCGGGCGACACCAGCGGTGTCGTCCGGTCAGGTATGAGCCGGTGACGGCGTCGCCACAGTACCCAAGCCGGTGGTCCGGCACCGAAGGCGATGAGCAGGAGCGCGCCGTAGGCCAGCACTCCCCGCCCGCCGAGGATCACGTCGTCACCCGGGCCACCGAGGGTCATCAGCGAAACGGTCAACAGCCACGTCCACAGCGGCAGGGTGGCGACCCGCGCCGACACTGTCCACCGCATGGCGGCCCAGACGAGCGCCGCGTTGAGCAGTCCGCTGGCCAGAGCACTGGCGGGGAAAGGTATGGAGCCGATGTAGGAGGGCAGAAAGAAAGCGGCACCCAGGGCGGAGAGGACGCCATCGACGGCCAGCAGCGCCAATATGACGACTTGGATGGCGGGATCTGTCGACGCCGTAGTGCCCGTCGCCGTAGCCGATGGCTTCGTCGGGGTCAGGATGGGCGGATGATCACCCACTGCACGATGCGGAGTCGCTCTTGCCGGTGATGCCGTTCGGTTCCAGATCGGGGTCCATGGCCGGTTCCTTCCGTGGCTGCCTGATTCGCAGCCTACCGGGCACAACGATGACGGCGTCGGGTTCGCTGACCCCCCGCTGCGGACCGCACCGTCGCCATTACATCCGCACACGGATTGACTACCGCTCAATCTCGCGAAGTGGTAATCGATTTCGTTCGGCGGTGCATTAAAGCCACGCTCCGACAATAAGAACCGACAACGGCTACGATCACTGCATGGCAGAGCAGACGAAGGTTGTCCGCAGCCGCCGACGGGGCGAAGCACTCGAGCATGCGCTCTACGAGGCGACGCTCGCGGAGCTGGCCGACGTAGGCTATGCCGGCTTGACCATGGAAGGGATTGCGGCGCGAGCCCGCACCGGCAAAGCGGCGCTGTATCGACGCTGGTCAACTAAGAATGCGTTAGTGCAGGCGGCGCTTCTTTTCGCGCTGCCACCGTTGCCTGAGCCGCGCCGCGACCGCTCGGCCCGGGAAAATCTGCTGGCCGCGTTCTCCGCGCACTGTGATGTGGTTTCCGGCAAGACAGCGTTTCCGAGCCTGGCCATCATGGGTCAGCTCATCCACGACCCCGAGCTTCGCGCTATCTTCGCCGATGCCGTGGTGGCCCCTCGGCTGCGAATCATCGAGTCCATATTGAAAACCGGCGAAGGTAACGGAGAAATCGATCCGGACATGCTGACGCCGCTGACCGCGCGAGTCGGACCAGCGTTGATCAACCAGCACTTGATGCTCACCGGGGCGCCGCCGAACCGGCGCCAACTCAGCCGCATCGTGGACACGGTGATACCGCATACGGCGCCGGTCAGCGCCGTCTGACACCATTGCGGCCCGCACCGACAATCGTTTATCCGAGCCGCATCGAGAACCTACTGTGCGCCGAGGATCACGGAAACCTAGACACCACAACCAAATTCGCGAATAGCAGCTTCGAGGCGGTTCAGAAACTGCTCAATAAGGCTGTGCCGATATCCGTCGAGACCGTGCCCAGATCGCCGGATATCGCGCTGAGGTCTGGTGCGAGGTTGGCGAATTCGCTGATGTCGAACAGGTTGGATACTGCAGCGGTGAACTCGGTGGCGTTGAAGTTGCCGAGCTCGGCCAACGTGGTGGAAAGCCCCGCGGAGTCGAGGCCGGCCAGGTCTGCCAACAGCGCCGAATTCTGGTCGGCGATGCCCTCGAGCCCGCCGAGGTAACCGGTGTCGAAGACCGATGTCGGGTCGGTTGCGGTGCCACCGACACCGGTGAGCAGGCTTGCGGTGACGGCTTCGGGCAGCGTCATTCCCTCGAAGGCCGGTGGCAAGTTGCTGTCGTAGTCCGCGCCGATCAGGCTGTTCAACGCGTTTTCCTCCGTCGACAACGGCAGATTTTCGATGTTGATCAACCGGTCGACGGCACCGTTGAGGGCGCTGTCGTTGCCGCCGAAGGCGGCTTGCTCAGCCAACAGCTCTTCCTGCAACAAGTGGCTGTTGAAGGCAAACTCGTCGCCGATGAGCGTTTGGTCGAAGGCTTGGAACGCATTGCCCAGGGCAACGACATCCATTGTCATCAAACCGCCCATCGCCAGGTTGAAGGCGACCAGATAGTTGCCGGTGACGCCCTGGAGTCCGCCGACTTGGCCGCTCAGGAAGGGATCACCTCCACCGACCATGCTCGCGGCCGGCCCGGCGTCGAGCAGACTTGAGTTGATGGCCGCAGAGTCGATGTTGCCCGCACCGAGGACGCTGTTCAGGAGATTCTCGGCAGTGCCGACCACCAAGTTGTTGGCATCGGACAGGTGGTCCAGAACGACCGGGTCGGTCAAACCGGGCAACGCTGAGGTGATGAGCGGGAGAGACGCCTCTTCGCGGGCAAGAAGGCCGCTGTTGTAGGCGAACTCCGCGGTGGAGAGCGCGGCGTTGGAAGAGATTTCCTGTGCCTGCAAGTTCAGGAGCGGGTCGGCGAAGATCGGTCCGACGATCCCGGCGAGAGGGGCCAGCGCGTCCAACGAACCTAGGTCGCTGCCCAGCGACGCCAGCGCAAACGGCCGCGCCTGGGTGCCGGGGTCGAGTGACGCCGGCGAAGTCAGGGCGATCATACTGCCGGCCGTCAGGGCAGCAGCGGCGGCGAAGTATGGCCGAGCGGCGACATTCATGACAGCCCCCTAGCAGACAGCGCTCTCAGTTAGTCACAGACGTGGACCGGACATTACCTGAGCAAGCGCTGAGAGGGGCGCGGTTCGCAAAGTTCAACTGCATTCTGTCTCAGCACTGTTGTGCGCTGGTCAGGGCACGTTTTTCAGCCACTGGCCGGCGTCGCCGACGATGCCGACGGGGACTGCGCCAGACAGGCTGACGTTCTGCACGCTGGGTCCGGCGGCGACGATCGTGGTGTCCTGCAGAATCGGCAGCACCGTCGACATGTCCCAGAGCCGGGGCTCGACGGCGTTGATCACTTCGTTGATGTTTTTGGTGCCGTTGAGAGCCGCCTCGATATTGGCCTGAACGGTGCTGTCGCAGGTTCCGGTGATGTTCGACGGCGCCTGCACCAGCGCGCCGGGCTCTGGGGCCCGGCTTGGGCTCGTCGACGTGGGCGTCGTCGGGTGATTGGTGGTGCCGCCAACGGGCGCGGGAGCCGGGCCGGGTTTAGTCGTCGTCGCCGCACCGGAGGTCGACACTGCCGTCGCCTCGAGCGCCGGACAGCCGTACCGCGAGGCCAGCGACGTCGCCAGATTGCCGCCGGCCTGATGCCAGCCGACGATCGCATCGACGCGGTTGTTGACTAACGCGTCGCGGTAGAGCACCACCGGGTCCAGCGCGAGCACCGTTGCCGCGATGCCGACATCGCGCAGTTGGTCGGCGGCCGTGTTGGCCACGGCCGCCGAAGTCGGGTCGTTGGCCGCGACCCCGATCACCAGCGAAAGCTGCTTGCCGTCTTTGGTGATGCGGCCGCGGGTGCTTTCCGGCGAGCCGGTGGGTGTCGTCGTCGAATCGCCCGGCGGCGCGGCGTCGTTGTCGATCTGGTAACCCGACGATTGCAGCAGTTCCAGCGCCGCAGCCTTCGTCATCGCCGGCGGCGCTGCCGGCACATAACCCGGATCGCTGGGGCTGCGGATTTGTGCCTGGTCCAGCGTCACGGTGTTGTCGCTGCCGGCGCCGACGGCGGCGAGCAGATCGACGTCGAGTAAACCCAGAATCGCCTTGCGCACGTTCACGTCGGCCAGCTTGGCGACGTTGGCGCGCAGGGTGAGCTGCATGACCCGCGGCGTCATGATCCGTGCCGTCCGCACGTCGGGAATCGCCGACAACTGCGCGAATGCCGCCGAACCGCCGTGTACCTGGGCCACCTGGGTATCGCCGTTGCGGATCGAGTCGGCCAGCGCCGCCGGCGCCCCGGCACGGCGGAACAGGATGAGGTCGGGCTTGGCAGGGAGCCCCCAGTACCGGTCGTTACGGGCGAGCAGGATCTCGTCGCGCTGTGGATCGATCGTCTCCACCCGGAACTGCCCGCCGGTCACCGGCAGGGCCCGCACCAGCCCGGCGGGGAACCCGCCCGGTACGTCCTTGACGATGTGCGCCGGCAAGATGTCGCTGAACAATTCCTGCCAGCCGGGATACGGCTGCGAAAAGGTGACGACCGCCTGCTTGCCGCCGTCGATCGACTGCACGCCGGTGATCGAGTCATAGCCGGCCGGATCGACGACACCGGGCTGGCTGACCATCTGCCGCCACAGATACCAGAAGTCGTCGGCGGCGATCGGCGCATTGTCTGTCCATTGAGCCTCGGGCCGGATTTTGTAGGTCACCGTGAACGGGTTCTCGTTGGTCACGTCCGCAGAGACCAGCAGCGTCGGGTCCATCTCCCATCGCGACCCGGTCGGGCTGCTGGGGTCGGCGATCGGCCGGAACGCACTGGGGAGCACCAACGCACTGATAGCGGCGTTGACCGCGGAAAGATCGGACAGCAGGTGGGGATTGAAGCCGGCGCCGATCGAGTCGATGCCCATGATGATCTGACTGATTTGCTGGGGCGGCGGGATCGTGCTGCGCGGCGTATCGGTGCTTTGCGGGGCCGGCGGCGGGCTGACCGTGCACCCCGCTACAGCCACCACCGATGCCAGGACCAACGCGCCGAATCGCGCGGGCACGCGGCCACCTGGTTTGGGCACGTCCATCAGGGTATCGGGGCCCTTTGCCTGCGACCTATCGCGCCGAGCGCGAGTCTGCCGGCACATCTGGCGCGATCCGTCGCGACCGTTTCACGCTCGGCGGGCCGGCTCACCACTAGCCCCGCGCTTTCGCCCGCGCGCGGCTGCGTGCCCGCGCGGTCGCGTCGAGTTCGACTTTGCGAACGCGGACCACCTCAGGTGTCACTTCGACGCATTCGTCCGGCGCACAGAACTCCATAGCCTGTTCGAGGTCGAGTTCGATCGGCTTGGCCAGCGTTTCGATGACGTCGGCGGTCGATGAGCGCATGTTGGTCAGCTTCTTCTCCCGGGTGACATTGATATCGAGATCTTCCGGCCGGGGGTTGATGCCGACGACCATGCCCTCGTAGGTGTCCTGGCCGGGTTCGACGAAGAATTGACCGCGATCGGCCAACTGCAACAGTGCAAACGGTGTGATGGTCCCGGTCCGGTCGGACACCAGTGATCCGGTGTGCCGGGCCCGGATCTCGCCCGCCCACGGCTGGTAGCCGTTGAACACAGCGTTGCCGATCCCGGTGCCACGGGTTTCGGTGAGGAAATCGGTGCGCCACCCGATCAGCCCGCGGCTGGGCACCACGAAGTCCATCCGCACCCAGCCGGTGGTGTGGTTGGCCATCTCCACCATCCGGCCTTTCCGGCCGGCCATCAGCTGCGTGATCGCACCGACATACTCCTCGGGGCAATCGACGGTGAGGGTTTCGAACGGCTCGTGCAGCTTGCCGTCGATGGTCTTGGTCACCACCTGCGGCTTGCCCACGGTCAGCTCGAAGCCTTCGCGTCGCATCTGCTCGACCAGCACGGCAAGCGCCAGCTCGCCGCGGCCCTGCACCTCCCACGCGTCCGGTCGGTCGATGTCCAGCACGCGGACCGACACGTTGCCGACCAACTCGGTGTCCAGCCGTGATTTGACCATCCGCGCGGTCAGCTTGTGCCCGGAAACCTTGCCGGCCAGCGGCGAGGTGTTGGTCCCGATGGTCACCGAGATTGCCGGCTCGTCCACCGTGATCCGCGGCAGCGCAACCGGGTCAGCTTGATCGGCGAGCGTGTCGCCGATCATGATGTCCGGGATACCGGCGACCGCAACGATGTCACCGGCCACGGCCTCGTCGGTCGGTGAGCGCTCGACACCCTCGGTGGCGAGCAGTTCGGTGATCTTCGCCACCGCGACGACGGGTTCACCGTCGATCTGGCGCAGCCACGCCACTTGCTGGCCTTTACGCAATCGGCCGTTGTAGATGCGTATCAGCGCCAACCGACCCAGGAAGGCCGACGCGTCGAGGTTGGTCACCAGCGCCTGCAGCGGCGCGTCCGGGTCGCCGCTTGGCGGCGGAATATGTTGCAGCAGAACGTCGAACAGCGGGTCGAGGTTGTCACCCGTGGGCACCTGGCCGTCGCCCGGAGGCACCGTGCTGGCCACTCCGGCGCGTCCGGATGCATACAGCGTCGGCAACCCGAGCGCTTTTTCGGCGGCTTTGGCGGCTTCGTCGTCGAGGTCAGCGGCCACATCGAGCAACAGATCGTGGCTGGCCTCGACGACCTCGGCGATTCGTGCGTCGGGCCGGTCGGTCTTGTTGACGACGAGGATCACCGGCAGATGCGCGGCCAGCGCCTTGCGCAGCACGAATCGGGTCTGCGGCAGCGGGCCCTCGGACGCGTCGACCAGCAGCAACACCCCGTCGACCATCGACAGACCGCGTTCCACCTCGCCGCTGAAGTCGGCGTGACCAGGGGTGTCGATGACATTGATCACCGTGACGCTGCCATCGGGGTGATGCCGGTGCACCGCGGTGTTCTTGGCCAGGATGGTGATGCCTTTCTCCCGTTCCAGGTCACCGGTGTCCATCACGCGGTCTGTCAGGCCGCCACGCTCCTGCAATGCACCGGACTGCCGCAACATGGCGTCTACCAGCGTTGTTTTGCCATGGTCGACGTGCGCGACGATGGCGATGTTGCGGAAATCCACGCCGGTGATTGTGGCAGTGGCGGTCCCGGATAGCGAACCGGGCGTACGGCGACCTCTTGCGTCGACTCTGCGTTCAGGGCCCACCAACGGGCGTGTCGGCGACCGCCGCCGCAGAGTCGGCGCCGTCAGCGCAGCCTCGACGAGGCGCTCTTCGGGCCCGGGGTTAGGGCGGCGACTGCTGCAGAGCGCGGTTGAGCGCGGGCAGCCAGGCACGATCTGCCGGCACCCAGTCGACGCCGCGCAATTCGGCCGCCGTCACCCAGCGCAGCGCTCGGTGATCGTGTGGGTGCGGCTCACCATGGATCAGAACCGCGTAGTAGGCGCGCAGCGTGGCCGTCGGACTCAGTGCGATGTCGTCGCCCAGGCGTTCGCCGACGGCGACGTCGACCCCGAGTTCTTCGGCCAGTTCGCGGATCAGCGCGTCAGACTCGCTCTCACCGGGCGCTACCTTGCCACCGGGAAGTTCCCAACGACCGGCCAATTCCGGGGGATGGCGCCGCTGCGCCACCAACACCGCGCCGGCGAAGATGACCGCGCCGGCGACAACGACCTGGTGTGGCATCGCGAGAGACGGTATACCGTCGGCTTATGGCGGTGCTAAGCGATGAGCAGGTCGACGCCGCGCTTGCTGAGCTCGGCGGATGGCAGCGGGCCGACGGTGCGCTGCGCCGATCCGTCAAGTTTCCCTCGTTCCTCGCCGGCATCGACGCCGTGCGCCGGGTGGCCGATCTCGCCGAGGCTCAAGACCACCATCCTGATATTGACATTCGTTGGCGCACCGTGACTTTCGCGTTGGTTACGCACTCCGAAGGCGGCATCACCGAAAAGGACGTAACCATGGCACACGCCATCGATGCAACGATCGAGCACTAGCGGCTTCAACAGGTAGCTATCGAGCGGCGTCGCCGGATTCTCTCCCGGTAGCACGAGCCTCATCGCCGCTTTGCCATCTCCGTCGGTGTGCGGGCGAGGGTCTATGAAGGCCTGATCGGCCAGGTCGTCGCCTGTGCGAAACCGGCCTGAAACCTGAGAACGCCTTAACGCACCAATCACCAACGTCGCCCATCCGCCCGGATCGGCCATCGACTTCAGCGCCGTCTAATTGACCTTCTGTCAGTAAGATTCGCACCCGGTGGGCCTGGACCACGCACAAGCAATCAGCGGCGCACGATCGCGCATAAGCAGTCCCTTGCCACAGAACGGTCAATAAACTGAGAATTACTCAGATTTTCTTCATGTTTCCTTCACATAGCTCTTGGTTTTATGTAGCCTCAGGTTGCTCACAGGTCGGGGGTGAGCCTGACCACAACCACAACCACAACCACAGTTGAACAGGAGTTGCCCGAATGAACACACGCCGTATCGCCGTTACCCTCGGCGCCGCCGGTGGTGGCATGCTCGCCGCCGCTTTCCTCTCGAGCGGCCTCGCCTACGCCGATACCCTCGGTGATGCCGCCGCAGCCCCAGCACCGGCACCAGCACCCACCTTCTCCTTCACCCCGGTCGGGCCGGAGCAGATCACGTCGATCAACGGGATGCCGCCATTCGACCAGCAGAGTTCGGGTTACCAGCTGCTCGACATCAACAACACGACGACCGGCACCCCCGTGGTGATCGGCACCGCGCAGACCTTGGAGAACTCGACTCTTTACGAAGGTGGCTTCACCAACGCGGAGTCACTGCTGACGAGCGTCACGCCCGATCCTGGAGTGACCGTCCTGCCGACGAACGCGGTCGACGGAGCGATCGTCGACACTTTGTCGTACTCCCCGTTACCGTCCCTCTTCACCAACGTCTACACCGAAATCCCAGGGGCCACAGCCACCGCAACGCCGACGGTCTCAGACACTTTGACCCTGTTCGGGATCACGTTCCCGTCCTTCAACCCGGGCTTCTTTGCTTCGGGCGGCTTCGCGAACCCCGATCAAGCCTTCGGGCCCTTCCTGACGGCTCCGGACATCGCCGCGGACCTCACTTCGCCGGCGGCCGTGACGTTCGCCGAAGGGATCGCGAGTGACCTCGGGCTGACCGTCACGCCCGCTGAGGTCACCACGGCCCTCGGAGACCTCGCGGCTCTCTTCTAGCAGCCGACTTGACCGGATGCCCCGAGTCGCGCAGCTAGCGGCCTGGGGCCGTCCGGCCAAGGGCTAGATCGCCACAGCTGTCGGTTGTCCACAGCGACGTGGACAGCGATTGGCGGGGGTACGAGATAACCCCACTCGGCTTCACTGCCGGGTGGGGTTATTTCATTGCGGGATGCGCCGGTGCGCAGCCATGGCGGTTCGCGCGTCGGCGCCGCTATTTGTCTGCACCCTCAGCGGCTCTCTGCGGCTTCAGATGTCGTCGCGCAGTGGCGATCCACGTCAGCGTCGCCAGCGTCGCGACGATGTACACCATGCCTCCCCACGCCAGGTACCACGCTCGGCCGCTTTGCCAAATGGTCGGCTGGGCGAAACTCAGCAGCCACGGCACCCCGATCAGGATCAGCACCAGCCAGCCCCAGCCCAGGATCCGGGCGCCGCGACGCTCCCGAAGAGGCCCGTGAATAAGCCAAATCATCAATGGCACCAGCCAAACCCAGTGATGGGTCCACGAAATCGGCGCGACCAGTAACCCGTACAACTCGACCACCAGCAGTAATCCCAGTCGATCCGGTTCCGCGGCACGGGTATTCAGCGCCCGCCAGGCCAAGATGGCCAGCGCGGTGGTGACTGCAATGGCGGCCAGCACCAGCGGGCCATACCCCAGGTCGTGGCCAAAGACACGGCAGATTCCTCCGCGCCAGGATTGGTTGAATGTCGTACAGATTGGCCCCACCCGATCGGTGTTACGGACCAATTTTGTGAAGTAGTAGCGGGTTTCACCGCCGACCACCAATGCGGATAGGGCGACGGTGGCGGCGAACATCACGGCTGACAACACCGCCGCACCCCACCGGCGGACACCGGCGAGGTAGAACCCCGTGATGGCAGGGGTCAGCTTTATCCCGGCCGCTGCGCCCACCAGGAAGCCGGACAACCACCAGCGGGTGGTGTATGCCGCCCAAAGTCCGGCCAGCACAAGCACGACGTTGATCTGCCCGTAGTCGAAGGTGCTGCGCAGCGGTTCGGTCCAGATAGCAATTGCGGTCCAGGCCATCGCGACTCGGTGACCGCGATCGGCGGGTACCCCGAGCAGGCGCTGACTCAGCCGAACCACTCCGTAGAGCGCGGCCATCGTCCCGACCTGCCAGCAGAACGCGACCAGGCCGAACGGCAGTAGGTGCAGCGGATAGAACGCGATTGCCGCAAACGGTGGATAGGTGAACGGCAACGGGAAGTCCGGGGTCTGATCGGCGTAGACGTAGCTGTACAAGGTGCCCGGATGATCGAGTGCTGCGCCGCCGCCGATATAGACATGCAGGTCGACGAAGTTGGCTCCGTTGGGCGCCAGGTACGTCCAGGCAAGGCGCGCGGCGACGCTGAGCGCCAGAAACACCGGGCCGGCGAGGTGAGGCAAGCTCGCCTGCCGGCGCCTGGTGGGTGCCGCCACGGCGGCCGATGTGGTGTCTATCTGGCCGACTCTAGCTAGGTGACAGGGCATTCACTTCGCCCAGACTGCGGACCGGGCGCAACTTCCACCACCGAGGTAGCCGTCACCGCAGTATCAGCGCCGCTGTTGCAGGCTCGATCGGCTCCACCGCCCGAGGTGCCACCACGCGAGCGGGTCACCGCCACCGCTCGATGCCATAACGATCGAATAAATGCCACACGTGTCACTTGAGTCACTCTGCCATCACGCGAACTATCAGGCCCGACTTGTTGTCGAAACCAGGGAGAGCCATGTCAATCATCTGGACCGTGTTGCGCGCCACCGCCGTCTTGGGGGGCTTGATGGCCGCGCTGCTGACCGGCGGTATAGCCCACGCCGACACTGCCCCACCCGTGCCGGCGCCCGGCATCGGCGGGATCGGCCAGCAGCTCTCGACCGCCGCGGCCAACGCGCCGCAGGTTCTGCAGAACTTCGGCTCCGCCCTCGGCGTGCTGCCTCCGCCGGCTCCCGTGTCACCGCCGCCACTGGCCGGCGCGTCGATCACCGTGCCGCAGCCGGCACCCGGCGCGGCTGCGCCGGGGTCCGCGGTCCCTGCGGCGCCCGCCGGTATCCCGGGCCTCAACTCGGTCGTGCCGCAGGCACCCGCCGTCACGCCACGGCCCTCGACCATCCCCGGTACCGCCACTGCACCGGCCGCCACGCCGGGCACGATGCCCTCGGCGCAGCTCGACCTGCCGCAGTTGCCGTTCCTTCCGGTGCCACTGCCGCAGCAGATCTCGCTGCCTGGTGCGCTGACTTCGCTGGCACCGGGCGGTGTGCCGCTCCCCCACGGCGCCCCGACCGCACCGGCTCTCGGTGTTCCGGCTGCGCCGACCGACGCGCTGCTGGTTCCGCTGTCCGCACTGCCCTGACACCGACCGCTGACAACCGCCCCAGGACGGAGAAATCGTGAATCGCACCGGTCGCCTGACCAAGGGCTTCGTTGTCGTCGCCCTCGCATCGACGGCCGCATTGGGGCTCAGCCCCAGCGCGGCAGCCGACCCGGCACCACCGCAGCCGGGCCCGGCGCCCCAGCTACCGGGTCTGCCGGCGCTGACGGAGCTGAGCCCGATCATTCAGCAAGCGGCCGCCGATCCCCAGTCGGCGTCGCAGTTGCTGATGGCTGCTGCGTCGGCGTTCGTCGGAAGCCCGACGGCCCCGACGGAATCGAAGAACGTCGCCTCCTCGGTGAACCAGTTCGTGCAGGATCCGGCGGCCCACGTGCCACCGGCGGGTGTGACGCCGGGCGCTCAGGCGCACCTGCCGACGGGCATCGACCCAGCTCACGCGGCGGGTCCGGTGACTTCCCCACCGGCAGCCGCAACCGCGCCGACGCCGGTGGCGACACCTGCCGCGGCGACCGGACCAGCCGCGGTCCCCGCTCCGGCGCCGCCCAGCGCCGCTTCGGCGCCACCGGCGGCCCCGGCCCCCGGCCCGTCCGCCGCTCCTGCCCCGGCTGCAGCTCCGGCATCGTCCCCGGCACCGGCTCCGGCCGCAGCTCCGGCTCCGTCCTCGGCGCCGGCTCCGGCCGCAGCTGCGGCTCCGTCCCCGGCGCCGGCAGATGGTGCGGCTCCCACCGCCGCGGCTCCAGGTTTCGGCCCCGACACCCCGGTGACGCAGGACTTCATGTATCCCTCGATCGGCCAAGCCTGTCTGGCCGACGGTGGCAACTCGATCGCTCCGGCGTTGTCGGTGGCGGGCCCGGCGAAGATTCCGCTGCCGGGGCCCGGGCCCGGGCAGACCGCCTACGTGTTCACCGCCGTGGGCACCTCCGGTCCCGCGGATGTGCAGAAGCTGCCGCTGAATGTCACCTGGGTCAACCTGACCACCGGTAAGTCGGGCAGCGCCACGCTCAAACCGCGCCCCGATCTCAATCCGGAAGGCCCCACGACGCTGACCGCGATCGCCGACACCGGCTCCGGGAGCATCATGTCGACGATCTTCGGGCAGGTCAGCACCAAGGACAAGCAGTGCCAGTTCATGCCCACGATCGGTTCGACGGTGGTGCCCTAGCGCCCTGCCACCCTGCCGCGAGCGTGCGTAGGTGTCCCGCTGACCCGGCGTGTCACCGTACCGACACGCACGCTCGCGGCCCCGGCGGAATCAGTAGGCCATGAACAGAATCGCGTCGCGGTCGTACTCCAGGCCGGGATGCACCTCGGCGAGGTGGGCCTGAGTCAGTTCCACCAGCTCGTCCTCGTCCTTGCCGACGATTGCCTCGCCGCACGGGCAGGTGATGTGCGTCTTCACGTTGTCGTCCTCCACTCCACCTTTACTACTGAGGCGCCTTGACCGCCTTCAGCTGCTTCTTGTAGGACCGCACCCGGTCCAGCGAACGAGCGTCGACGATGTCGGCCACCGACAGGTAAGTGCCGGTCTGGCCGTACTCCCCCGCCGCGGCTCGCCAGCCTGTCGGCTGTACACCGTATTGCTTGCCCAGGAGGGCCAGAAAGATCTTCGCCTTTTGGTCGCCGAAACCGGGTAACTCTTTCAGCCGCCGCACTACCTCGGCTGCATCGGGCTTCTCGGCAGTCCACACGGCAGCCGCATCACCGGCATAGCGGTCCACGACTATTTGCGACAGCGTCTGGATCCGTTTGGCCATAGAACCCGGAAACCGATGTACAGCTGGGCGTTCCGCGCACAGGGCGGCGAACTTCTCCGGGTCATAATCGGCGACGGCCCGCGGGTCGAGCCCACCCATGCGGTCGGCGATCTTCTTCGGACCCGCGAACGCGGTTTCCATCGGAACCTGTTGGTCGAGCAGCATGCCGACGAGCAACGCGAACGAGTCGGAACTCAATAGCGCGTCGGCGGCCGGATCTTGAACCAGTTGCAGCTTCGGCACCCGCTCAGTCTAGGACTCCCGGCGTTGACGCCCCAGTTGGCGGGCGTCCCGAGCAAATACTGCCCTTCGTAAAGACTTCCGGTGCGATCCTCAACAGGCGCGCGCAAGCGGCCTACGGTGTGGGAAGTCCACCCTCGCCGAGTTGAAGGAGCGTGTCCGCATGGCTACCAATTCTGTGACGACGCCGGGTGATCGGCAGCTCAGAAACCTCGTTGCGGTCACCGGTCTGTCCTGCATCGCCATCGGCATCTACCACGCCGTCCTCGGAACGGCGTCGGTGCCGGGCGCGACCGATGCCAACGCAACGGTCGATTCGCGCGAGCGGTTCTACTCGGTCTACTTCGCCGGTTACGGCGTCGCGTGGCTGCGGGCGTTGCGTAACCGCCCTATCCGCATCGCCGATCTGCACCTCTTGAACGGCGTCATGGTGGTCAGCGGCATCGCCCGGTTGCTGTCGCTGGTCCGAGTGGGACGACCGCACTGGTTCCAAGAGGTGCTGACCGTCGTCGAATTCGTCCTTCCAGCAGCGTTTGTCGCCTTGATAAGGCGGCACAAGGCCGGAAATTGAGCAAAAATACCTACCGCTACCCCGGCTAGCTTTGCGGAATGACCCAACGCCTCGGCTTTCCCACCCCCGCAGACGTCTCCAGGCAGACACCGCCGGACCGCGACCGGGTGATCGACGTCATCCGGATCGTGTCGTTGGTCGGCGTCGTTGCCGGCCACACCATCATGGCCACGAGCATGATCCGCGATCACGTTTTGATCTGGGATAACCTGCTCGCGTCGTCGACGGGTTTGCAAGCGCTGACCTGGGTGTTTCAGATCATGCCCCTGTTCTTCTTCGCCGGGGCGGCCGCCTGTGTGCTGTCCTGGCAACCTGGGGCCAGCTGGGGCGGATGGCTGATGAAACGCTGTACCCGGCTGTACCGTCCGGTCTTCTATTACCTGGCGTTCTGGGCGGTGGTGCTGGGATTGCTGCGGGCAGTTCTGCCCCGACATGTTTTCGATCCGGTCGCCGGAGTAAGCATCCAGTTGCTGTGGTTTCTCGGCGCCTACGTAATCATGCTGGCCGCTGCGCCGCTGCTGTACCGGATCACCACGGCGCGTGGACTCGCCGTCGGGGTCGCCGCCGTCTGCGCACTCGTTGCGCTCGTGGATTACACCCGGCTGCACACCAGCGGGGCGGGGCTGCTCGGATACCTGAACATGTCGGCTTGGCTGATACCGGGCATGTTCGGGGTGGCCTATCGCCGCAATCTGCTCACTCGGCGCGCCGCGCTCGCGATCGGGGTGGTCATGTTGGCCGTCGACTTTCTGCTGTGCTGGGTGGGTCCGTACGAGGTGAGCCTGGTGGGAATCGGCGGGCAGCGCCTGGCGAACATGTCCCCGCCGTCGCTGCTGTTGGCCGGGCACGCAATCACCATGTGCGCGTTGGCGATCTGGGCTGCTCCTGCGATCTCGCGGTGGGCGCAGCGGCCACGGGTGTGGTGGCTGGCCGTGATCGGCAACTCGGGCGCGATGACACTGTATCTGTGGCATATTCCCGCCCTGCTGGGAGTCCATTTGATGTTCGACCTGCTGGGCTGGTACCGCTATCCAGGGCAGCCGCACCTGGTGCTGCTCAGCATGGTTCAGCTGCTGCTGATGGCCGGGCTGGTTGCTGCTTTGTTCGCGACGCTGC
Source organism: uncultured Actinomycetota bacterium (assembly GCA_963767765.1). Taxonomy (GTDB): domain Bacteria; phylum Actinomycetota; class Actinomycetes; order Mycobacteriales; family Mycobacteriaceae; genus Mycobacterium. Next base: position 418,971 of record CAVYEX010000006.1, read on the forward strand.
GGCCTCTGGAGAACTCGCCGCTGCCGGGTTGGGACGGCACGGGCTCTCTGACGCCGGGCTCACGCAGCGTTGCGGTGGGCGTTCTGCTGTGCGTCGCGGGTGCGGCGACGTTGGCCTCGGTGCGGTGGGGTTTGAAAGACGACGGCCTCTACTGCACGGCGGTGCTGCTGGTGGCACTGCTCACAGCACGAAGCCTGGCGGTCGGCAGCCGGGCCAAAAACGTTGTCGCGCAGCATTTGCCGACCACAGTCTGATTTCTAGCCGCTCTTGCGCCGGAATTCCCGCCGGTTCTCGACGGGCCCGTGCGCCCGCGACTGCCTGGCGCCACCGTCCTTGTGGCTCGAACTGCTGGACGACTTGGCGTTCTTGCGGTCCAGGGCCTCCCGGAACTTGCGCTTGTTGTCGTCCTCCGGCGCCGGGTCCGATACGGAGCGTGATGGGGGCATGGCGGCAGGTTATCGCATACCCGGCGGCATGCCATAGAGATGACTGATTGGCAGCGTCAGCACCACCCGCCGATCGGTGACCATCGCCTGGCGGTAGTCATCCCAGTCCGGATGTTCACCAGCGATGTTGCGATACAGGGCAATCAGAGCCTCGACCGTGTCGTCGTCGGAGCTTGCAGCCGGTGGTGTCAGCGCAGCTGTTCCTTCGGCGACGGCATAAGACCAGCCGTCGTCGGAGCTGACCAGGATGGAGGCACGCGGATCGCGGCGCAGGTTACGGGTCTTGGCTCGTGGCTCGGTGATCGAGACCTGAATGGTGGTGCTGCGGGCGTCGAAGTGATACGACACGTTGGAGAGCTGAGGCCGACCGTCGCGCTTGATGGTGGCGAGCACACCGAGCGAATTACCACTGATCACAGCCAACAGCTTGTCGTCGAAAACTTGACGTCCCATGCCAGCAGCCTACGTGCGCTGCTGCGGCTACCATCACGAGATGCCCAGACATCGTTGTGCGGGTCCCGGTTTCGAGGCGGCCGTTTGACTCGGTACGCGGCTTTCCTCCGCGGCGTCAACGTCGGTGGAGTCAACCTCAAGATGGCCGACGTCGCCGCGGCACTCGGTGAGGCCGGGTTCGGCAATGTCCGAACCGTCTTGGCCACCGGCAACGTTCTGCTCGAGTCACCTTCTGCGATCAAGACGGTGCGGACCAAGGCCGAAGCGGCACTGCGTGACAAGTTCGGGTATGACGCGTGGGTGCTGGTCTACGACGTCGACACCGTTCGAGCCATCCTCGACGCCTACCCCTTCGACGCCGACCTGGACGGCTACCAGTCCTACGTCACCTTCGTGACCGACACCGCGGTGCTCGACGAGCTCGCCGCGCTGGGGTCTCGGCCCGGCCCCGACGAGAAGATCGCTCGCGGTGACGGGGTGATCTATTGGCAGGTGCCCAAGAACGGCACGCTGGACAGCACCATCGGCAAAACTATGGGAAAGAAGCGCTACAAGTCTTCGACGACCACACGCAACCTGCGCACGCTGGCCAAAGTGGTGCGGTGACCCGTCCCGGATACACCGGGGAAATGCCGCGTTCGTTTAGTCTCGAGCGCTGGTCTGCAGATAGCGCACCGCGTCGGCCAAACCCAGACCGAGAGCCTGGGCTGTTTCGAGATAGGCCCGAGCCGCCGCGGACATCGCGACGTCGGTCGGGTCAGCCCGGGCGACGAAAGTACCAAAGCGTCCTCGAGTTTCGACTATTCCCGCTGATTCGAGCTCACGATACGTGCGTGCCACGGTGTTGATTGCCAGCCCGAGCCGCCCCGCCAGCTCACGCACGGTCGGCAGCCGGGCACCGGGCGGCACCTTGCCGGCCCGGATCGCGTCGATGAGTTGAGTCCTGAGCTGATCGAAGAGCGGCGCACCTGCGCGCGCATCGACCCGCAGCCACTCCCCCAGCTCCACCTGCCCAGTATGGCGCAGTGCCGCTATCTTGGTGGGGTGCAAATCGCGGTACTGAGCGGCGCGGGAATCTCTGCAGAAAGCGGCGTGCCGACGTTTCGCGACGACAAGAACGGACTATGGGCCAAATTCGATCCGTACGAGCTGGCCAGCGTCGACGGTTGGCAGCAGAACCCCGAACGAGTTTGGGGTTGGTATCTGTGGCGCCACTACCTGGTGGGCCGGGTCGCACCCAACGACGGGCACCGAGCGGTCGCGGCCTGGCAAGACCACGCAGAGGTCAGCGTCGTCACCCAGAACGTCGACGACTTGCACGAGCGGGCCGGTAGCGCCCCGGTACACCATCTACACGGAAGCCTCTCCGCCTTTCGTTGTGCGACATGCGATTCGGCGTATACCGGAGCCCTACCGGAAATGACAGAGCCGGCAATCGAAGTGCCGCCGCCGCTTTGTGACTGCGGTGGGCTGATCCGCCCGGACATCGTGTGGTTCGGCGAGCAGCTGCCCGACAAGCCGTGGCAGCGGGCCGTGGAGGCGGTCGCGACGGCGGATGTGCTGGTGGTGGTGGGGACGTCGGGCATCGTCTATCCCGCGGCGGGACTACCGGACTTGGCGCTGGCCCGCGGCACGGTGGTGATCGAGGTCAACCCGGAGCCGACCCCGTTGTCGGATAGCGCCACGCTCACCGTGCGTGAGACCGCGAGCCGGGCACTGCCGACGTTGTTACAGCGACTGCCCGCC
>CAVYEX010000007.1:0-63755 GCA_963767765.1 uncultured Actinomycetota bacterium
AGGAGATCACCGACACCTCGGTGACGCAGCCGCTGGTGGTCGCGGCGACCCTGCTGGCCCACCAGGAGCTGATCAGGCGGGGACTGCTCAGCCTGGAGCCTGACCACAAGACGATCGTCGCCGGTCACTCGGTCGGCGAGATCGCGGCGTACGCCATCGCCGGCGTCATCTCCCCCGACGACGCCGTCGCCTTGGCCGCCACCCGGGGATCGGAGATGGCCAAGGCGTGTGCAGTGGAACCAACCGGCATGTCGGCGGTGCTCGGCGGTGACGAAACCGAGGTGCTCGCCCGTCTGGAGCAGCTCGATCTGGTCGCGGCCAACCGCAACGCCGCGGGTCAGATCGTTGCCGCCGGCCGACTGGACGCCTTGACCAAACTCGCCGAGGATCCGCCCGTGAGAGCGCGGGTGCGCGCCCTGGGGGTCGCCGGCGCGTTTCACACCGAGTTCATGGCCAGTGCCCTGGACAACTACGCCGCCGCGGCGGCGGGGATGGAAATCGCCGAACCCACCGCGACGCTGCTGTCGAACTACGACGGGCAGCCGGTATGCTCGGCCACCGAGGCGATCGAGAAGCTGGTCGCGCAATTGACTCGGCCGGTGCGCTGGGATCTGTGCACCGAGTCTTTCCGCCAGAACGATGTCACGGCGATCGTGGAATTTCCGCCCGCGGGCACGCTGGCGGGCATAGCCAAACGCGAACTTCGGGGCGTGCCGGCGTATGCCGTCAAATCTCCCGCAGATCTGGACGGCTTGGCCGGGCTGCACTAGCCCACGCCGCAACCGCCAGCACAACCACATATCGCACGTTTCATCACCAGTTATAGAAAACACCACGAAGGGAACCGCTGTGCCTGTCAGTCAGCAAGAAATCATCGCCGGTCTCGCCGAGATCATCGAAGAGGTCACCGGTATCGAGCCGTCCGAAGTGACGCCGGAGAAGTCGTTCGTCGACGACCTGGACATCGACTCCCTGTCGATGGTGGAGATCGCCGTGCAGACCGAGGACAAATACGGCGTGAAGATCCCCGACGAAGACCTCGCCGGTCTGCGCACCGTCGGTGACGTCGTCGAATACATCCAGAAGCTCGAGGAAGAGAACCCCGAAGCGGCCGAGGCGATCCGCGCCAAGATCCAGTCGGACAACCCGGAGAAGGTCGAGGCCGTCCGCGCCCGGCTGGAAGCGGAGAGCAAGTGACCAAGCCTTCCACTGCGAACGGCGGTTACCCCAGTGTGGTGGTAACCGCCGTCACGGCGACGACGTCGATCTCGCCGGACATCGAGAGCACGTGGAAGGCGCTCCTGGCCGGCGAGAGCGGCATCCACGTCCTGGAAGACGACTTCGTCACCAAGTGGGACCTGCCCGTCAAGATCGGTGGCCACCTCAAAGAAGCCGTGGACGACCACATGGGCCGGCTGGACATGCGACGCATGTCCTATGTCCAGCGGCTGGCCAAGTACCTCGGGGGTCAGTTGTGGGACAGCGCAGGCACCCCCGAGGTCGACCCGGACCGGTTCGCCGTCGTAGTAGGCACCGGTTTGGGCGGCGCGGAGAAAATCGTCGAAAGCTACGACCTGATGAACGAGGGTGGGCCCCGAAAGGTGTCCCCGCTCGCGGTACAGATGATCATGCCCAACGGCGCAGCGGCCGTCATCGGTCTGCAACTTGGTGCTCGCGCCGGGGTGGTGACTCCGGTCTCGGCCTGCTCGTCGGGTTCGGAGGCCATCGCGCACGCGTGGCGTCAGATCGTCATGGGCGATGCTGACATCGCCGTCTGCGGCGGTGTCGAGGGCAACATCGAGGCGCTGCCCATCGCGGCGTTCTCCATGATGCGGGCGATGTCGACCCGCAACGACGACCCCGAGGGTGCGTCGCGGCCGTTCGACAAGAATCGGGACGGGTTCGTGTTCGGCGAGGCCGGCGCGCTGATGCTCATCGAGACCGAGGAGCACGCGAAGGCCCGCGGCGCCCAGCCACTGGCCCGGCTGCTGGGCGCCGGTATCACCTCCGACGCCTTCCACATGGTCGCTCCCGCGCCGGACGGCGTGCGGGCCGGCAGGGCGATGGCACGTTCGCTCGAGCTGGCCGGTCTGTCGCCGCAGGACGTCGACCACATCAACGCCCACGCCACGGCGACGCCGATCGGCGATACGGCCGAGGCCAACGCCATCCGGGAAGCCAAGTGCGAGCACGCCGCGGTCTACGCGCCGAAAGGTGCACTGGGCCACTCCATCGGCGCGGTAGGGGCCCTGGAATCGGCGCTCACCGTGCTCACGCTGCGCGACGGCGTGATCCCGCCCACGCTGAACTACGAGACACCGGATCCCGAGATAGACCTTGACGTCGTCGCGGGTGAACCCCGATACGGCGACTACCGTTACGCGATCAACAACTCGTTCGGTTTCGGAGGACACAACGTCGCGCTCGCCTTCGGGCGTTATTAAGGGAACGAAAGGAACCTTCGCGACACCTATGAGCACATCGCCAGGACTTGTGACGGGGAAAGGCTTCCCCAATGTGGTCGTCACCGGCACCGCCATGACGACCGCGGTGGCATCTGACGCGGAAACCACGTGGAAGATGCTGCTGGACCGCCAGAGCGGCATCCGCACACTCGACGACCCGTTCGTCGAGGAGTACGACCTGCCGGTGCGCATCGGCGGGCACATCCTCGAGGAGTTCGACAGCCAGCTCACCCGGATCGAGAACCGCCGGATGGGCTATCTGCAGAAGATGGCGACCGTGCTGGGCCGGCGGGTCTGGGACAACGCCGGCGCGCCGGAGGTCGACACCACCCGCCTGGCGGTGTCCATCGGCACCGGGTTGGGGTCCACCGAGGAGCTGATCTTCGGCTACGACGACATGCGGGCCCGCGGCATGAAAGCGGTGCACCCGCTGGTCGTGCAGATGTACATGCCCAACGGTGCCGCCGCCGCGGTCGGGCTGGAACGGCATGCCAAGTCCGGTGTGATGACTCCGGTGTCGGCATGTGCGTCGGGTTCGGAGGGTATTGCCCGGGCCTGGCAGCAGATTGTGCTCGGCGAGGCCGACATGGCCATCTGCGGTGGCGTGGAAACGCGGATCGAGGCGGTGCCGATTGCGGCGTTCGCCTCGATGCGCATCGTGCTGTCGAAGAACAACGACGACCCGGCCGGGGCCTGCCGGCCGTTCGACAAGGACCGCGACGGATTCGTGTTCGGCGAGGCCGGCGCGCTGATGGTCATCGAGACCGAAGAGCACGCCAAAGCCCGCGGCGCCAACATCCTGGCCCGGCTGATGGGCGCCAGCGTCACTTCCGATGGCTTCCACATGGTTGCGCCGGATCCCAACGGGGAACGCGCCGGGCACGCGATAAGCCGGGCGATCCAGCTCGCGGACCTGCAACCGAGCGACATCGACCACATCAACGCCCACGCCACCGGCACCTCGGTCGGCGACCTCGCCGAGAGCAAAGCCATCCACAACGCGTTGGGCGGAAGCCACTACCCGGCGGTCTATGCGCCCAAAGCCGCGCTCGGCCACTCGGTGGGCGCGGTCGGCGCGGTGGAATCGATCCTCACGGTGCTGGCGCTGCGCGATCAGATCGTGCCGCCGACCCTGAACCTGGTGAATCTCGACCCCGAGATCGACCTGGACGTGGTGGCCGGCCAACCCCGGCCCGGCACGTACAACTACGCCATCAACAACTCGTTCGGGTTCGGCGGACACAACGTCGCTCTGGCTTTCGGCAAATACTGACGGTTCAGCTGCACAACGACAGGAGACCTGCGATGACGATCGTGGCCCCCGAGGCGGTCGGCGAGTCGCTCGATCCCCGTGATCCGCTGCGGCGGCTGAGCGCGTTCTTTGACGACGACAGCGTCGAGCTGCTGCACGAGCGGGACCGCTCCGGAGTGCTGGCGGCGGCGGGCACCGTCAACGGTTTACGCACCATCGCGTTCTGCACCGACGGCACGGTGATGGGCGGCGCAATGGGCTTGGAGGGCTGCTCGCACATCGTCGACGCCTATGACACCGCCATCGAGGAGCAGAGCCCGATCGTCGGGATCTGGCACTCCGGCGGTGCCCGGCTGGCCGAAGGCGTACGGGCGCTGCACGCCGTCGGATTGGTTTTCGAGGCGATGATCCGGGCCTCCGGCTACATCCCGCAGATCTCGGTGGTCGTCGGGTTCGCCGCGGGCGGCGCGGCGTACGGTCCGGCGCTGACCGACGTCGTCGTGATGGCGCCGGAGAGCAGGGTGTTCGTCACCGGGCCCGACGTGGTGCGCAGCGTGACCGGTGAAGACGTCGACATGGCCTCGCTCGGTGGCCCCGAGACTCACCACAAGAAGTCCGGGGTGTGCCACATCGTGGCCGACGACGAGTCCGACGCGTATGTGCGCGGGCGCCGACTGGTCGGATTATTCTGCCAGCAAGGGCATTTCGATCGCAGCAAAGCCGAGGCAGGTGACACCGACTTGCACGCCCTGCTGCCCGAATCACCTCGCCGGGCTTACGACGTGCACCCGATCGTGACCGCGCTGCTCGATGACGATGCGCCGTTCGACGAATTCCAGGCCAAATGGGCGCCCTCGATGGTGATCGGGCTGGGTCGGCTCTCGGGCCGCACTGTCGGGGTGCTGGCCAACAACCCGCTGCGGCTGGGCGGCTGCCTGAACTCCGAAAGTGCGGAGAAGGCAGCCCGTTTCGTGCGGTTGTGCGACGCGTTCGGTATCCCCCTGGTGGTCGTCGTCGACGTTCCCGGGTACCTGCCCGGGGTCGACCAGGAATGGGGCGGTGTCGTGCGCCGCGGCGCCAAGCTGTTACATGCGTTCGGCGAGTGCACCGTGCCGCGGGTCACCCTGGTTACGCGAAAGATCTATGGCGGGGCCTACATTGCGATGAACTCGCGGTCGTTGAACGCCACCAAGGTGTTCGCGTGGCCGGACGCCGAGGTCGCCGTGATGGGCGCCAAAGCAGCGGTGGGCATCTTGCACAAGAAGAAGTTGGCGGCCGCGCCCGAGCACGAGCGGGAAGCCCTGCACGACCAGCTCGCCGAGGAGCATGAGCGCATCGCCGGTGGTGTGGACAGCGCCATCGACATCGGGGTCGTCGACGAGAAGATCGACCCGGCACACACCCGCAGCAAGCTGACCGAGGCGCTGGCCGAGGCGCCGGCGCGGCGCGGCCGGCACAAGAACATTCCGCTGTAGTCGACGGCCGTTATCCGCGGCACAGGATGGACAAAACAGCTTCCCGCAGCGCGGCTTCGGGGTCGGCGGGGAGGGCAGCGGCCCGCCAGGCGACGAAGTCGTCGGGACGCACCAACAAAGCCGCATCGGGCGATAGACCGGTCAGTTCAGCCCACCGGCCTTCGGCGTCGCCGACGTCGCTACCGGGACCGATGCTCTGCACGTCGATCGGGACGTTCAGAGCGGCGGAGACGGTGCGCGCTGCGCTGATCCACGGCGCCCCGGCCGATCCGGTGACGACTGTGAATCCTCCGCCGAGCAGATCGAGTGTCGAGACGCGCTGGCCGTTGCGGCACACCCAGGCATGTGGAACGCGGGTGCCCGTTTGCCCGCGCAGCTCCTCCACCAGCTGAACGGCGTCGAAATCCTCCGGCACGGGACCATCGGAAACCACAGCGGCCGAACGATATTGGTAGCCGATGAGCAGGGCGAACATCGACGCTTCCTCGTCAGCCGGCAACCCCGGTCCCTTGTCGTGCAACCTCAGGAAGCTTACTGCCGGCCCGGTGAGTGACTGGCGTGCATTGAAGCGCCCGACCGGGTGCCGCTCCTCGTGGTACGTAGCCAGCAACGCGGGATCAGCCGTGCCATTGAGTACAGCGGCCAGCTTCCAGGCCAGGTTGTGCGCGCTCTGAATGGCCGTGTTCGCTCCCCCCGCCTTGAACGGGGGCATCGTGTGGGCCGAGTCGCCGACCAGAAACACTCGACCGCTGTGGAATCGGTCAGCCACCCGCTCGTAGGGTTGCCACGGCGCGACGTCGATGACCTCCACGTCGACCGGCTCCCCGATCGCTCTCTTCAGTAGCTCGCGGCAACGCTGTGCGGTGAACTGAGCGGCCGTCTCCCCGCTACCAGGAAAATAGGTGGTGATGAACATGCCGAAGTCCTCGCGTACCGGCAGGAAGATGCCGTCCACATCGGTGTTGGTGACTTGCACCGCGTCGCCGTCGCCGAGCTGCGGGACGAACTTGCGCCACGGCGCCCGGAAGTAGATGAAGACAACGTAGATCGGCAGTGCCCCGTAGCCGGAGGTCGTCACGCCGAGCGCCTCGCGGATCGGGCTGTGCACGCCGTCGGCGGCGACGAGATAGTCGGCGCGCAGTGTTTGCGACGTCCCGGAATCACGGTGCCGCACAACGGCTTCGACACCGGTTTCGTCCTGCTTCAACGAGCACAATTCGGTGTTGTAGTGCGCTCGGCTACCGCGTCGGCGGATGTAGGTAAGCAGCATCGGTTCGAAAGCGCTCTGCGGACAATATTGCCCCGCAGGTTCGGGGCTCAGTGCTGCGAAGGGCGAGAACAATGCCTGGGTGTCGAACGCCTGCTTCTGTTCGGTGCTGGCTAACGTCGGCTTGCTGAGCATGTCTGAGACTCCCTCGGCGACCGCGTGTACCTCGTCGGCGAGGCCCAGCCCGCGCAGGATCTCCAGACTCCGGAAGCTGAGGTTGCGTGCTTTCGGGTAAATGAACGCCTCCCGGCGCTTTTCGACCACCAGCGATCGAACACCGTGTCGGGCCAGCAGCGCCGACGTCGATAGCCCACCTGCGCCGGCGCCGACGATCAGCACCGGAACGTTGACACTCATGCCGCCTCCCTGAGACGGAACTGCATAGTTCCGCCTAAGGTTGACTGTGGCACGCCGTGGCGCGCTGCGCAACTGCTAAGGCGCCGGCGCGCCGGAAAGCGGCAGAATTACGCCTTCGAGCACCCGCCGAGCAAATACCCGGTCGAGGGGCCGCCCGGTCAGCACCCGCAGTACGTTGAGGCCCATGGCCGCGTCGGGGATCAGGCTCAGGTCGCGGTCGGCCGGGATTTCGCCGCGGGCCACCGCACGCCCGAGGACCGCTCCGATCATGCGCCGGGGCGTGGCGAGCACCAGGTCGTCCAGGGCGGCCGCCAGAACAGGGTCGTGTATCGATGCCGTCGCCACCCCGACGATGACCTGAACTGTGCTGTAGTCGGAGGAGTTCAGCTCTGGCACGGCGGCGACCAGTGCCGCGATGTCGCCGCGGAGGCTGCCGGTGTCGGGCGGCTCTACGGGACCGAGCCGTCGTCGCCAGTCGGCGATCGCATCGGCCACGACCATGGCCTTCGATTCCCACCGGCGATAGATCGCAGCCTTCCCGACGCCGGCTCGCGACGCGATATCGTCCATGGTCAACCGGTCGTAGCCGAGTTCCGCCACGCCCACCAGCGTCGCCTCGAGAATGGCTGCGTCCCGGGAAGGATCGAGGCGCCGCGACCTTCGTGCCGGCCGGCCGGGGCCCGCCGCCTGACTTCGATCGATACTCATGGTCCGCCTTACTCGAAACCGCACAGTTCCGTCGTAGCCACGATAACCGATGTACCTCGAACATCATGGGTCACAGCGGCCACAACCTTCCCGCCGGAGAAGCACTATCCGTTGTGCCCGCCTCCGAGCGACAACGGGCAAGCGGCCGGCAATTGTCGCGCTGAGGCGGACACCAGGTGAACCCCTCCTCTGCTGTGACTGATGTGCCTGATGTGACGCACGTTCAGCGCAGCGCCAGAAACTCCTCGGCCACGTCGACCACCCGGGCCCGGTCGGCCGCAACCAAACCGATGCGCGTCCGGCGATCGACGATGTCGTCGACTTCCAGCGCGCCCTCATGGGTCACCGCATATTCGAACTCCGCGCGGATCACGTCGATGCCCTCGGCGACCGGTTCGGTGGGCCGCTCGCACGTGGCGGCAGCCACCACATTGGCCGCTTCGGCGCCATAGCGCGCGACCAGTGATGCCGGCAGGTCGGTGGTCAACGCCACCGCCGACCCGGGATTGGTCAGGGCACCGAGCAACGGCAGGTTGCGGGTGCGACAGGCGCCGGCCATCAGGCCGCGCACCGCGACGGCGTAGTCCAGTACGTCTTGCGCCATATGCCGATATTCGGTCAACTTGCCGCCGATCACGCTGACCACGCCGGAGTCCGACTCGACCACCGCGTGCTCCCGTGACACATCGGCGGTGCGGCCGCCGCCGGTATCGATCAGCGGCCGCAGTCCGGCGTAAGCACCGATGACGTCGCTGTCGTCCAGCGCGATGCCTAGCGCGGTGTTCACGGTGTCCAGCAGGAAACGGATCTCTTCCGGCGTCGGTTGCGGCACATCGGGCACCGCTCCGGGCGCGTCCTCGTCGGTCAGTCCGAGATAGACCCGGCCCAGCTGCTCGGGCATTGCGAAGACGAAACGGTTGAGCTCACCTGGTATCGGAACAGTCAGCGCGGCAACGGGGTTGCCCAAGGTGGCGGCGTCCAGCACCAGATGCGTTCCACGGCTTGGCCGTAACTTCAGCGCCGGGTCGACGTCGCTCGCCCACACCCCGGCGGCGCTGATGACGGCGCGAGCGGAGACGTCGAACGATTCACCGGTGCGCTGATCGGTTAGGCGCGCCGACGTTCCGGTGGCCTGTGACGCGGTCACGTAGGTGAGGATGCGGGCACCGAACTGCGCCGCGGTGCGGGCCACCGCCGTGACCAGTCTGGCGTCGTCGATCAGTTGCCCGTCGTATGCCAGCAGCCCGCCGTCGAGGCCGTCAGAGCGGACTGCGGGCGCCATGTCGAGCACCCGTTGGGGTGAAACCCGTTGTGAGCGCGGCAGAACCGACGTCGGTGTGCCGGCCAGCCAGCGTAGGCCATCACCGGCGAGAAATCCGGCGCGCACCAACGTCCGCTCGGTTCGGCCCATCGAGCCCAGCAGCGGGACCAGCTGCGGCATGGCGTGCACCAGGTGCGGAGCGTTACGCGTCATCAGGATGCCGCGTTCGATCGCGCTGCGGCGGGCGATGCCGATGTTGCCGGTGGCGAGGTACCGCAGTCCACCGTGGACCAGCTTGGAGCTCCACCGGCTGGTGCCGAATGCCAGATCCTGGCGTTCCACCAGCGCCACCCGCAGCCCGCGCGCCGCCGCGTCCAGCGCGATGCCGGTTCCGGTGATGCCGCCGCCGATCACCACAACGTCGAGCGGTTCGCCGTCGGCCAGCGCGGTCAGATCCGCGCTGCGACGCGCCGCGTTCAGTGCGGTCGGGCTGGCCATCAGGACAGATATCCGTTCAGGGCGTAGGTCAGTTCCGAGCTCAGTGCGTCACTGTCGAGTATCGACGAGACCAGTTCTCTGGACTGGATGGTCGACTGGGTGATCAGCAACACCATCGCGGCGAGCCGGCGCGGATCGCCGGGGCGCACGCTGCCCTCCCCTTGGGCGGCGCGCAGATCGGCGGCCAGCGCGTCGATCAGCATCTGCTGGCTGGTGCCCAGCCGCTCGGTGATGTAGACCATGGCCAACTCCGAGCGCAGCGCCGCCATCACCAAGTCGTCGTGCCGCAGCCGGTCGGCCACCGCAACTATGCGCTGCACCAGCGCTTTCCGATCCTCGCTTGCCGGTGGGACCTCGCGGGCCGCGGCGGCGATGTGCCGGGTCAGCAGCGCCGCAAGCACCGACCGGGTATCGGACCAGCGGCGGTAGACGGTCGGCCGGCTGACGCCCGCCCGCCGCGCGATCTCCGCCAGCGTGACCCGCTCGACGCCGAAGTCGACCACGCAACTGGCGGCCGCGGTCAGAATCCGGTCGGCGGTACTCGACTGCATATTACTGATTGACAGCATGTGTAATACTGTAACGTATGCACGAGAGTCTGCTGCCGCCGATGAAGTGGAACGCCTGGGGCGACCCCACCGCGGCCAAACCGCTGCCGGACGGTATCCGGTCGCTGCTGGAGCAGGCCTTGGGCGTCAGCGCGTCCGACGCGGGCGAGCCGCGCGCTGACGAAGTGCGGCTGCGACCTTCGGCTCTGACCGACGCTCAATGCGACGGACTCGCCGCGATCGTCGGGGCGGACTGCTGTCGGATCGGCGATCGCGACCGGCTGTTGCACGCCGGCGGCAAATCCACCCCGGACCTGTTGCGGCGCAACGGCTCGGGTGTGCAGGATGCACCGGATGCGGTGCTGCTGCCCGGCAACGACGACGAGATCAGCGCGATCCTGCGGTTTTGCTCGCAGCATGGCATCGCCGTCGTCCCGTTCGGGGGCGGGACCAGCGTGGTCGGCGGACTCGACCCCGTGCGCGGCACATTCGACGCGGTGGTGTCGCTGGATCTTCGTCGCTTCGACCAGTTGCACCGTCTCGACGAGGTCGCCGGTCAGGCCGAGCTGGGTGCCGGCCTGACCGGCCCGCAAGCCGAACACCTGCTCGGCAGGCATGGCTTTTCGCTGGGGCACTTTCCGCAGAGCTTCGAATTCGCCACCATTGGCGGGTACGCCGCTACCCGGTCGTCGGGCCAGAACTCGGCCGGCTACGGCCGGTTCAACGACATGATCCGCGGGCTGCGAATGGTGACGCCGGTCGGGGTGCTCGACCTGGGTCGGGCACCTGAGTCGGCGGCCGGCCCAGACCTGCGCCAGCTGCTGATCGGCTCGGAGGGGGTGTTCGGGATCATCACGCGGGTGCGGTTGCGGGTGCATCGCACCCCGGCCGCTGTCCGGTACGAGGCGTGGTCGTTCCCCGACTTCGCGACCGGCACCGCCGCGCTGCGTGACGTCGCGCAAACCGGCGCCGGCCCGACGGTGATCCGGCTTTCTGACGAAGCCGAAACTGGGGTCAACCTGGCCACCACCGAGTCGATCGGAGAGAAAGAGGTCACCGGGGGCTGCCTGGCCATCACGGTGTTCGAGGGCAGCGAAGCACACGTTCAGAGCAGGCACGCCGAAACCCGGGCCATCTTGGCGGGCCACGCCGGCACGTCGTTGGGCGAGGCGCCGGCGCGGGCATGGGAGCACGGCCGGTTCGGTGCACCGTACCTGCGCGATTCGCTGCTGGCCGCGGGCGCCTTGTGCGAAACGTTGGAGACAGCCACCGACTGGTCTAATCTGCCCGCGCTCAAGACCGCGGTGACCGACGCCCTGACCGCCGCCCTCGCCGAATCCGGCACGCCGGCCCTGGTGCTGTGCCACATATCGCACGTCTATGCCACCGGCGCCTCGCTGTATTTCACCGTGGTCGCCGGCCAACGGGGTGATCCGATCCAGCAGTGGCGCGCCGCCAAGGCGGCCGCCTCGCAGGCGATCGTCGCAGCCGGCGGCACCATCACCCACCACCATGCGGTGGGCGCCGATCACCGGCCCTGGATGCACGACGAAGTGGGTGAACTGGGAGTCCGGCTGCTGCAAGCGGTCAAATCGACGCTCGACCCCGCCGGCATTCTCAACCCGGGCAAGCTGATTCCGTGACCCCCCGGCTGCACCGGCGGCAGATCGGGCAGGTCACCGTGCTGATTAATCCGGCGTCGGGACACGGCAACGCGCCGCACGCGGCGAAACGAGCGATCAACCGGTTGCGGCAGCGCGGCATCACCGCAAAAGAGATCGTCGGCGATACTGCCGAGCACGCGCGCCGGCTGGTCGGCGCGGCCGTCGAGCGGGGCAGCGACGCGCTGGTGGTCGTCGGCGGCGACGGCGTGATCGGTGAAGCACTGCAGTCGCTCCCCGGTAGCGACGTCCCGTTGGGCATCATCCCGGCGGGCACCGGGAACGACCACGCCCGCGAGTTCGGGTTGCCCACCAACAGTCCCGAAGCCGCTGCCGACATCGTCGCCGACGGCTGGGCCGAGACGGTCGACCTGGGGCGGATCAGCGCCGCCGACGGCAGCGTCACGTGGTTCGGCACGGTGGCTGCGACGGGATTCGACTCGCTGGTCAGCGATCGGGTGAACCGGATGCGCTGGCCGCACGGCCGTATGCGCTACAACCTTGCCATGTTCGCCGAGCTTTCCCGGCTGCGGCTGCTGCCGTTCCGGTTGGTTCTCGACGGCGGTGCGCGGGAGATCGCGACCGACCTCACCCTCGCCGCCTTCGGCAACACCCGCAGCTACGGCGGGGGCATGCTGATCTGTCCCGACGCCGACCACGCCGACGGCCGGCTCGACATCACGATGGTGCACACCGCGTCGCGCGTGCGGCTGATCCGGCTGTTCCCGACCGTCTTCCGCGGCACCCACGTCGAGTTGGCCGACGTCAGCACCGAGCGAGCCACGACGATCCACGTCGAGTCGCCCGGAATCAACGCCTACGCCGACGGCGACTACGCCTGCGCGCTGCCGGCGGAGATCTCGGCGGTGCCGGCTGCGCTCCAAATTCTGCGCGGGGGGCCTACCCCACTCCCCGGGTCAGCCAGCTGACCTCGCCGGCGTCGCCGCCGTCGCGATAGGCCTCCAGCGCCTCGTCCCACGCCGTGCCCAGCGCCGAGTCCAGCTCGGCGGCCAGTGCGTCGGCCCCGTCGGCCATCATCGACCGCAGCCGCAACTCCCCCACCACGATGTCGCCGTTGGCGCTGGTCGTGCCGCTCCACAAGCCCAACTGCGGGGTGTGACTGAAGCGCTGCCCGTCGACACCGGGGCTAGGATCTTCGGTCACCTCGAAGCGCAGCACCGACCAGGACCGCAGCGCGTTGGCCAGTCGCGCACCGGTGCCGACCGGGCCGACCCAGTTGGTCACCGCACGAAGCTGTCCGGGCATCGCCGGCTGCGGCGTCCACTTGAGGTTCGCCGGGGCGGCTGGGGTACCCAAAGTCGAGGTCAGCGCCCACTCGACATGCGGGCACACCGCGGCGGGCGAGGCGTGGATGTACACCACCCCCGTCGTCACCTCGGCGAACTGGTTCGACGCGCGCATCTGCTGCTCCTTCGGCTTCACGAGGGACGTCTTCCCCAACGACCTGGTGAACCGCTGAGCGGGATGCTCGGTGATACTTGTGGGTCTAGCGAGTCTATTGTGCCCTGTGATACCCCTGTTGCGCTAGTCTGCAGCCTGGTCGGATATCACCTGATCCGACAGTGCGGGCCACAGCGGCAGCGCCCACTCCCCGAAATCCCGGTCGGTGAGCACCACCAACGCCAGCTGTGACTGCAGATCAACCCATAAGAAGGTGCCTGACTGGCCGAAGTGACCGTAGGTGCGCGCCGAGTTCGACGTGCCGGTCCAGTGCGGCGACTTGGCGTCCTTGATCTCGAACCCCAGCCCCCAGTCGTTGGGCCGCTGCACGCCGTATCCGGGCAGGACCCCGTCCAGGTGCGGAAACTGGACGGCCGTGGCCTCGGCGTGCAGTTCCGGCGAGATCATCGACGGGGACAGCAGATCGGCTGCGAACCGGGCCAGATCGGCCACCGTCGACGTCGCGCCGAAACCCGCGGCCTGTGCGCCGCCGTGCAAGTGGGTGTCGGCCATATTCAGGGGCTCGGTCACCGCCTCAGCCAGATACCGGCTGAATTCGATACCGGATTCCTGCTGCACCGTCTCGGCCAGCACCGTGAAGCCGTAGTTGGAGTACATCCGTCGGGTGCCCGGCTTGGCCAGTTGATGGTTGGCGTGCATCGCCAGCCCCGACGCGTGAGCCAACAGGTGGCGCACGGTGGCGCCGGGCGGCCCCGCCGGGGTGTCGAGCTCGACGACTCCCTCCTCGATCGCCACGAGCACGGCCCGGGCCACCAGCGGCTTGGTCACCGAGGCGAGCGCAAACACCTGTCGGGAATCTGCGTGGCTGGCCAACACGCCCGACGGTCCCACCACCGCGCCCGCGGCCGCAGTGACCGGCCAGTCGTCGAGGGCGTCCAGGGCGGGCATCGCGGGGAAGCCTAACCGCCGCTACCTTAAGGACCATGAGCCAGACGGTGCGTGGGGTGATCTCCCGCAGAAAAGCCGAGCCAGTCGAGTTGGTCGACATCGTGATTCCCGATCCCGGCCCGGGCGAAGCCATCGTCGACGTCATCGCGTGCGGGGTCTGCCACACCGACCTGACCTACCGCGACGGCGGCATCAACGACGACTACCCGTTCCTGCTGGGCCATGAGGCCGCCGGCACCGTCGAAGCGGTCGGGCCGGGCGTGACCGCGGTCGAACCGGGTGATTTTGTGGTACTGAACTGGCGAGCGGTGTGCGGCCAATGTCGCGCCTGCAAACGCGGCCGCCCGCAGTATTGCTTCGACACCTTCAACGCCGAACAGAAGATGACGCTGACCGACGGCACCGAACTGACCCCGGCGCTGGGCATCGGGGCCTTCGCCGACAAGACGCTGGTGCACGCCGGCCAATGCACCAAAGTCGACCCCCAAGCCGACCCAGCGGTGGCCGGCCTGCTGGGCTGCGGGGTGATGGCCGGTTTGGGTGCTGCGATCAACACCGGCGCAGTCACCCGCGACGACACAGTCGCGGTGATCGGTTGCGGCGGTGTCGGCGACGCCGCGATCGCCGGCGCCGCACTGGTCGGCGCCAAGCGGATCATCGCCGTCGACACCGACGACACCAAATTGCAGTGGGCGCGCAAGTTCGGCGCGACTCACACCGTCAATAGCGCCGAGCTCGACGAAAAAGAACTCGTCAGCACGATTCAGGACCTCACCGACGGGTTCGGCGCCAACGTGGTGATCGACGCCGTCGGGCGCCCCGAGACCTGGAAGCAGGCGTTCTACGCCCGCGATCTCGCGGGAACTGTTGTGCTGGTGGGAGTTCCGACGCCCGACATGCGCATCGACATGCCGCTGATCGACTTCTTCTCCCACGGCGGCGCGCTGAAGTCGTCATGGTATGGCGACTGCCTGCCCGAACGCGACTTCCCCACCCTGATCGATCTTTACCTGCAGGGCCGGTTACCGTTGGCAGATTTCGTATCGGAACGAATTGGCCTGGGCGACATCGAAGAAGCGTTCCACAACATGCACGCGGGCAAGGTGCTGCGCTCGCTGGTGATGCTCTGATGGCCAGCGTCAAGCGCCCCATCGAACGAGTCGTCACGCACGGCACGTTCGAACTCGACGGCGGCAGTTGGGAAGTCGACAACAACATTTGGCTGGTGGGCGACGACTCCGACGTCGTCGTGTTCGACGCGGCCCACAGCGCGAAGCCGATCGTGGCGGCCGTCGGCGGGCGCAATGTGGTGGCGGTGGTGTGCACGCACGGCCACAACGACCATGTGACGGTGGCGCCAGAACTGGGCAAGACACTGGACGCCCCGGTGCTACTGCATCCGGCCGACGAGGTGTTATGGCGAATGACTCACCCGCAAAAGGACTTTCGCACCGTGTCGGACGGTGACAAGGTTGTCGTCGCCGGCACCGAACTGCGCGCACTGCACACACCCGGCCACTCGCCGGGGTCGGTGTGCTGGTATGCCTCGGACCTGCGAGCGGTGTTCAGCGGTGACACGCTGTTTCAGGGTGGTCCCGGCGCTACCGGCCGCTCCTACTCGGATTTTCCGACCATCCTCGGGTCGATCTCGGGGCGACTCGGCCCCCTGCCCGGCGACACCGTCGTGTACACCGGCCACGGCGACACCACCACCGTCGGCGACGAGATCGTGCATTACGACGACTGGGTGGCCCGCGGGCACTGAAGTCTCCGCTCGAGGGCCGTCTCGCGCGTCACAGCTGCCACTCCAGCCTGAGACCGCAGGCAATATCCGTTGTGCCCGGCTCTGAGCGATTAGCTGGCCTAATCGCTCGAAGGCGGGCACAACGGGTGTCCCCCGACTGTTGTGACAGGAGTGACCCGAAGGCGGATCGTCGTCGTTGAGCACTCAGGATGAGCGAAACCCGCGAACGGCTTTCCGGCATCACACCAGCAGGTATGGTCAGGAATCGCTGGGTAAGGGGCCGTAACTCGAGGGAGGTCAAGGCGATGAGCGCGCAGGACGGCGAGAAGACCGACGACGAGCAGGACACCGAAACCGGCGGCGAACAGGACACCAAGTCCGACGAGGACCACGCCGACGACGAGCACGCCGACGGTGACCACGATGGTGACCACAGCGACGAGCACGACGACGGCGACGGCGAAGACGACAGCGACGCCGGTGACGACGGTGATGGCGAAGACAAGTCTGACGTGCCCACCGAGCCCAGCGAAGAGGGCAAAGAAGAAGTCAAGAAGATGGCCGAGGCCTATAAGGAGCAGAAGACGGCGGTGATGCCCGGCACCGACCGGACCATCACCGGCACCGCGGTCAACGATTGGCTCGACGACGACGGCAACCCGAAATTCGGTGATCCCGACGAGGCTCCGTTCGCCAGAGACGAGGACGACAGCGACGAGGACGATAGCGACAGCGACGGCGAACACGGCGACAGCGACGGCAAAGACGACAGCGACGGCGAACACGGCGACAGCGACGGCAAAGACGACAGCGACGGCGAAGACGGCGACAGCGACGGCAAAGACGAGCAGGACAGCGACGAGCAAGACGACGCGCAGTCCGAGGACCACTCGAACGAGGAAAAGGAATCCGCGGACGAGGACTGACGCTTAGCGCGCGCCCATCCCGGGTTCCCGGGGCTGGGAAGCCTAGCGCCCGCCCATCCCCGGTTCCCCGGGGCTGCCGGGATTGCGCGGAAAGACCGGGAAAATAGGTCGATTCGGCGAGAACGGCGGCTGCGTCGTTGTGACCTGGCTCGTGGACGGGGTGGTAGTGGTCTGAGTCGAAGACGACGGCGGCGTGGTGGTCGTCTGCGTCGTCGAGGATGACGACGGTGGCGCCGTCGAAGATTCGGTGGTCGACGACGGCGGCTGGTTGGTGTCCGAGGGTTGACTCTGCGTCGAACTTTGCGAGCCGGAGGTTGCCGGTGCCGATGTGCTCCCAGTGACGCCGGGTGCCGGCGTGGTCGGTGTTGCGCCACCGCTGTGCCGCAGCGCCATCATGATCGCGGCCGTGATCGCCAGCAGCACCAGGGCGGCGGCGAGCACCAGCACCGGCGCACGCCGATACCACGGCACGCCGGAGCGGGGTTCATCGCGCGCGGCCTCCGGCCCGTAGGGCGCCGGTGTGCTGGCCGGCGCCTGCCCGGCGTCGACGGGCGGATACTCCCCTGTCATCAACGGCGTGATACCGGTGTCGTCGCCGGCTTCCGACCACGCCAGCGCCGGCGTCGCGCTCGACTCCGCCGGGGGCGGCAACACCGTCGTCGGGTCGGGCAGCGGCGGCACCGCCTCGACGGCCGGAGCCAAAGCCGTGGCGGGCTGTTCGGCGGGCGGGTGAGCGGCTTGCAGCGCGGCGCCGATAGCAGCCGTCAAATGCGGCCTCGGGGCGGTGACGAGCGGGACCTGCAGCTGCTCGGACAGCGTTCTGGTGACCGCGGGGATGTTCGCTCCGCCGCCCACCGCGGCGACCGCAGCCAACCCCGAAGCCTGAAGGTTATTTATTTGCAGACTATTCCGCAGCACGGCCAGGAAGCCGTACAACGGCTGGCGGATCTCGTCGTCGAGTTCGGCGCGGGTCAGGTGAATGTCGCCGTGGTAGCCGGGCAAGTCGACAGTCAGGGTGGCCACCGTGACAGACGACAGCTGCTCTTTGGCGTGCCGGCAATCGGCGCGCAGCCGGGTCAGCGAACCGATCGCCGAGGTGCCCGACGCGTCGAATGATCCTGAAGCGGAAAGCTCGGCCACGATGTGGTTGAGCAGCGCCTGATCAATCAGGTCGCCGGAGAAATCATCATGGCGCACGGTGGCACCGATGCGCCGATAGCCGCTGGCCGCATCGACGAGGGTGAGGCTGCTGCCGCTGCCGCCGAAGTCGCAGACCGCGATGACACCGCTGGTCGGCAGGCCGGGATTGGTCTGCAGCGCGAAGATGGCCGCCGCGGCGTCGTCCACCAATACCGGCTCCCCGAGCCAACCGGATCCGGGTCCCAGCGCGGTGTGCAGCGCGCTCACAGCCGGCGGCTGCCAGTGCGCCGGATAGCTCACCACGACCGCCTCGGGCAGCGTCTGTCCGCTGGTCGCCGCGGCGCCGACGGCGCGCAACGCATCAGCGACCAGGGCCTCGCTGCGGTGTGTCGAGCCGTCGGCCGCGACCACCCCGGCCGGGGACCCGACCCGGTTGACGAAGTCGGTGATCACCAGGCCCGGCTCGTGGAGGTTCGGGTTTTCCGACGGCACCCCGACCTCCGGCGGCCGCTGGGCATACAGGGTGAGCACCGGCTTGCGGGTGACCGCGCGATCGGCGGTGACCGCCGCCAGGTTGGTCGCCCCGATGCTGAGGCCTAGCGCCGGTCTAGTTGCGTCTGCCATGTCGTCCAATCCGGGCGGGGTTCGCTCACGTCCCGCACATCGGCAACCAATGTATAGGCACCGGTTGGTCAGCGAATGGTGCCCGCGCCGCCGATCAGCGGCAGGTCGAGCGCGGTCACCCACCCCGGCGAAAGCGCGTTGACGGCGGGGACCGCGTTGAGCGCCCGCATCCCGGTCGCCAGGCAGCCGGCGGCGGCGGCGTCGCGCCCGGACCCGTCGGTGAACCGAAACGCCGTCTCCTGGAAAATGCTGGGCGTTCCACTGATGTCCACCCGGTAGACGTCGTCCTGGTTGCCCGACGGCCACTCGGGCGCGGCGTCGTGGCCGATGCGATTGACATGTTCGAGCTGGATGCGGGTCCGGCCGCGGTAGCGGCCGTTGACGGTGAACCGGACCGCGGCCACCTGCCCGGGCCGGATCACGCCTTTGGCAGTCTTGCGTTCGGTGGGCGTCACCCATTTGTCCCAGGTGGTGGTGATCTCGTCGAGCATGATCCCGGCGGCGTGCGCGATCATCGGGACCGTGGCGCCCCAGGCGAAGATCAGCACATCGCGGTTCTCCAGCACCGGCCGGAACTCGGGTTCGCGCCCGATGCCCATCTCGTTCTCGTAGTCACCGGTGTAGTTGGTGTAGTCGAGCAGTTCGGAGGCCCGAACGGTGTCGACCTCCGCGCAGACACCCATCAGCGTCAACGGAAACAGGTCGTTGGCGAATCCGGGATCGATACCGGTGGTGAAGCACGACGACTCGCCCAGTTCACACGCTTCGGTGATGGGCTGGATCCAATTCGGTGGGTTGAGGTGCATGGTCGGCCAGACCCACGGCGTCATCGCGGTCGAGCAGACGTCGATGCCGGCGCGCAGGAACCGGGTCATCAGAGCGATATTGGCGTCGGCGTGGGCCGCGGTGGGACCGTAGTGCACCAAGGCGTCCGGTTCCAGCGCGATCAGCGCGTCGACGTCGTCGGTGGCCGCAATGCCGACCGGCTGCGGCAGCCCGCAGATCTCGCCGACGTCGCGGCCCACTTTGGCCGGGTTGCTGACCCCTACCCCGACCAGCTCGAACAACGGGTGTCTGACGATCTCGGCGATCACCAGCTTGCCGACGAAGCCGGTACCCCAGACCACGATGCGCTTGGCGTGGGCCATCAACCACCTTCCGCTCCGGTACCGAACTCACCCTAGGCGGGCGGGCAGCGCGCCGGTGTGGAAAAGGACTGTCGAAAGCGCCCGCCGCCGGACATTCCCGGGCACCATGAACAACCATGAGCAGACCAGCGTTACGTCACACACCGCAGCCGAGACGCCGCACCGCGGGGGTGGCCGCGGTTGTGGCTGGGATTCTGGCTGCCGCCGGCGGGGCTGCCACACCGATGGCGAACGCCGGCGGAGGTAACGCGCCGACGGTTCGTTATGAGGTGAGCGGCACGCCCGGCACCGCCGAATACCTGACCTACGAGATCGACTACAACCAGGCCCATGAAACCAATGTGACGTTGCCGTGGTCGAAGGAGTTCAAAGACCTCCCGCCGGGCCACACGCTGCTGATCAGCGCCCAAGGCCACGCCACCGGAACCATCACGTGCCGGATCTTGGTGAACGGCAACCTGGTGAGCCAGGCGACCGCGTCAGGACAGCCCGCCAGAACCGTTTGCGTGCCCTCTCAGTGACGAACCGCTGGTCAGTGCTCGTCGGCTGAACGCCGCGCCATACTCGTGGGCATGGCGTTCAAGGTCTGGCTCAACGGTGAAGAAGATCCGCATCACTGCGGGGACGGTGACACGTACGAGTTCCGGCTCGGTGGTGTGCTCGGGGTTCACTACTCGACCCCGGGCCGTTGGTCGGATTACTACCCGCCGGGCTTCTGGCTGCACGTCTCCGCGCAGCCCAATCATCGGCCGGACGAACCGGCCAACGATCTGATAGGTCCTGACTTCGACACCTGACCACTCGGTCGCACTGTCCAGCCGTTTGCGGCTCTCGACGACGGGGCGATATGGTGCTGACTGGTTGCTTACAGGTTGCTGTGGGAGGGATTATTGGCGGGGATCCCGTTCGGCAGGTACCGCCTGATCGAGTTGCTGCAACGCGGTGGGATGGGCGAGGTGTGGCGGGCCCACGACACCTCCCTCGACCGGGTCGTCGCGATCAAAATTTTGCCCGCGGACGCCTCGGCAGACCCGGTGTTCCAGCAGCGTTTCCGCCGCGAAGCCTATGCTGCGGCGCGGCTAAACAGCCCGCACGTCATACCGATTCACACGCATGGCGAGATAGACGGACGGCTGTTCGTGGACATGCGGCTGATTGAAGGCCGCGACTTGCAGAGCGTGCTGGCCGAAGGGCCACCGCTATCACCGGCCCGGTCGGTCGACATTGTCGAGCAGATCGCCAGGGCTTTGCATGCCGCGCACCGGGTGGGGCTGTTGCACCGCGATGTCAAGCCGTCCAATATTTTGCTCGACGAGGACGACTTCGCCGTTCTCATCGACTTCGGCATCGCACGCACCGCCGGGGAAATGGGCCTGACATCGGCCGGTGAAGTCGTCGGCACTTTCTTCTACATGGCGCCGGAACGCTTCACCGACGACCACGTCGATGCCCGTTCGGATGTCTACGCGTTGGCCTGTGTGCTCTACGAGTGCCTGACCGGGCGACGGCCGTTCCCCGGCGACAGTGTCGAGCAGCAGCTGACGGCTCACCTCAACGACCCGCCGCCACGGCCGTCCGCCGTGCACCCTGGACTGGTCGCCTTCGACCGGGTCATCGCCCGAGGCATGGCCAAATCCCTGGACCAGCGCCACGCGACGGCCATGGAGCTGGCGCAGGACGCTCGCGCTGCACTGGCCGCGCCGATCACCGCCGCGCCGCCGGTGGTACCGCCTCGCCCACCCGCCCGGCCGTCGCCGGTGCCGACGACGCCGGCGACGGCGTGGTGGCGCCGCAGATCCGTGCTCATCGCCGCCGCGGTCCTGCTCGTCGCCGCGACGGCCACCGCGGTCAGCGTCGTCGCCCTGCGCGACCGCGGTCACGATGGATCGGGAGCCGGCCAGGCGACACTGCCGTTCACCGGGCTCGACGACCCCGAGGGCGTGTCGGTGGACAACGGCGGCACCGTCTACGTCGCTGACACCCCGCATAATCGCGTCTTGGCGCTGGCCGCGGGCTCCAGTGATCCGGCGGTGCTGCCGTTCGACGGCCTCAACCAGCCGACTGGAGTGACCGCCGACCAAAGCGGCACCGTCTACGTCACCGACGCCGGTAACAAGCGGGTGGTGACCTTGCCCGCCGGCTCAACGCGGCAGATCGAGCTGCCTTTCACCGGTCTGAGTAATCCCACCGGTCTGACGGTGGACAACAGTCGCACCGTCTATGTCACCGACACCGACCAGAATCAGGTGGTGGCGCTGCCCGCCGGTTCGAACAGGCAAATGGTTTTGCCGTTCACCGGCCTGCGCGGCCCGACCGGTTCTGTGGTGAACGGCAACGGCACGGTCTACGTCGCCGACAGCGGCAACAATCGGGTGCTGGCGCTGCCTTCGGACACCCGTACTCAATCCGCGCTGCCGTTCACCGGTCTTGCCAATCCCGGTGGGGTGACGCTGGACGGCTCGGGCGCGGTGTACGCCACCGACCGTGGGCACAACCGGGTGCTGAAACTGCCGGCGAACTCGTCGACGCAAGTCCAGCTGCCGTTCACCGGGCTTGACTTTCCGTGGGGTCTGGCGGTCGACACCATGGGCACGGTCTACGTCGCCGGGCACAACGACCGGGTGTTCACCCTGCGCCAGCGGTGAATCAAGCCCTCAGGACAATGTCGCATGCATCAACATCACGGCGTAGGTCGACCACAGCGACAGGTTGAAATACAGGTCGTGCCCGTTGGACCAGGGAAGAAGCTTGACCGAATACTGGACCGCGCGATCGTCCAGTTCTCACCGTTGTCGGCCGGAGCCGGCGATCGCCGAGAAGTTGGTCGACCATAACCCCGGTTAACCCCATTGGCGTACCGACATGAAGTTGACGTATTGCGTTGTTCCGATTGAGATTCCGGTGGTGGGAATCACGTTTGCCTCGGTTGCTGCCAGGCCCAGGTGGGCGATGATCTGTTTGGAGAAGTTGGGCCGGTCCGCGGCGACGGGTGAGCCGGCGACCGGGTCAGCGCGCCGGTAATCGCCGACACCAGGCAAGCACAACGTCTTTCGGGCCGAGGACAAAGGTCTTAGACTCCCATACATTGCGCAGTCTTCAGGAGCGCGGATTCTCGTGAAGGGCCAAGAGCATGAAAATCGTCGTCATTGGTGGCACGGGTATCTTAGGGTCAATCGTCGTTCAAAAGCTGAGGGACCACGGCTACGAAGCGGTGGCAGCGTCGCCGAGGACTGGCGTCGACACACTTACCGGCGAGGGCCTCGCCGACGCCCTGACTGGGGCCAACGTGGTTGTTGACGTCTCCAATTCTCCGTCATTCGACGACGATCCGGCCATGGAATTTTTTACGACATCCACCACCAACTTGCAGGCTGCCGCGAGGGCCGCCGGCGTCGGGCACTACGTTGCGGTGTCGATCGTCGGTGCTGACCACCTACTGAAGAGCGGATACCTGCGGGCGAAGGTCGCCCAGGAGAAGCTCGTGGAAGAGTCGGAAGTTCCTTATTCGATCGTTCGGGCCACCCAGTTCGCGGAGTTCGCCGACGCGATCGTGGTGTCGATGACGGTAGGCGACGAAGTGCGTGTGCCGGACGCGCTGATACAGCCGATCGCCGCGGCTAACCTTGCGGGTGAGGTCGCCCGTGTGGCAACAGGCGAACCATTGGGTGGCGTCATCAATGTCGGAGGGCCGGAGAAGATTTCGTTCGAGCAGCTGGCCCGCGATGTCCTGGCTCGGCGAGACGAGGCCAAGACAGTCGTCGTGGACCCCGACGTTGGATACTTCGGGACACCGCTGCTCATGAACAGTCTGGTTACCGCGTGAACATCCGGTCGGCCTGTCCAGGAGAAAACTGATGCGTGTTGCGGTGGTCACCGGAGCCAGCCGCGGAATAGGCGCGGCGACCGCATCGATTCTCGCCGAGCGGGGATTTCGGGTGGTCGTCAACCATCGCGAAAGTGCCTCGCAGGCCGCGGAGGTGGTGACGGCGATCGCCGCGGCTGGTGGTGAGGCCATAACAGTCCAGGCCGATGTCACCAATGCCGACGACCTCGCCGCAATGGTGAGTGAAACCGAAGAGCGTTGGGGCCGGGTGGATGTGCTCGTGCACAACGCGTTGATTCCTTTTGACGTGACCTCGTTCGCCGATCTGAGATGGGAGCAGCTCGGCGGCAAGTTGGAGCGGGAGCTGCGTGCCGCGTTTTTGATCACCAAAGCTGTTGTTAACGGTATGATTTCGCGCAACTACGGCCGGCTGGTTTATCTCAGCACGGGCTTGTCGCGTCGGCCCCGAGACGGCATGATCACACTTGGCACCGCGAAGGCGGCACTAGACCAGTTTGTTCGATTCATTGCACTTGAGTTGGCGCCGCACGGCATCACCGCGAACCTTGTCGCGCCGGCCACAGTTGATGAAACGAAGGTCACCGGGCAACTGACGACGGAGCAATTGCGTAATCTCGGCGCCACCAACCCCATGGGGCGCCTCGTTCGCCCCGACGAGGTTGCCAAGACGATCGCTTTCTTGGCAAGTGAAGATTCCGGTTTTACCACCGGCCACTATCTTCCGGTCAACGGCGGCCTCGGCATGGACTGAAACCTTCTGTCGCAGCAGAAACCACACGAGTCAGTGAAGGAATTGGCCGTGCACACAATCGATTTGACCTACGTCGGGCATGGCATCCACGAGGAACTGGTCGCCTACCTCGCCGACCAAGAGGGCTACTACGAGGACGAGGGCGTTCACGTCGCCATTCGAGACGGGGCCGGCTGGGAGACGGAGCGGGTACGACGCGGCGCCACGATCGGTTTGGGCCGGGCCCTGTTATCGCGGCTGACCGACAACATCAATTGGAAGATTCTCAGCGTCAATACCCATCGTCCGCTGTTCTGGTTTCTCGGCAGCGCCCACGTGACATCCATGGCCGATCTGGGC
The DNA here is from genome assembly GCA_963767765.1 of uncultured Actinomycetota bacterium. Classification (GTDB taxonomy): domain Bacteria; phylum Actinomycetota; class Actinomycetes; order Mycobacteriales; family Mycobacteriaceae; genus Mycobacterium. The sequence continues at coordinate 24,379 of CAVYEX010000007.1, forward strand.
GGGCGACGCCTCGCGGTCCACGCGGCTCACACGGCCCCCGGTTTGTTCGCCCGGATCGTCTTGCGCAAGCACGGCCTCGACCCCGACCGAGACCTGCGATGTCTGGTACGCGCTCCGGGTGACTATCAAATGGACCTACGACGCCTGAGGGACGGCTCAATTGACGCAGCCTACGTAGGTAGCACGCTTTCACCGGAACAGATCGCCGAAGAGACCGGCCTCCATCTGTTGGCCTGGGTCGGCGATCACTTTCAGATCCCCACCGTGGGCGTCGCCGTGGACCCCGCCCACGTCCCACTGGACAGTCCCGCGCTGCAGGCCGTGTTGCGGGCCAACCGGCGGGCCCTCAAGACAGTCTCCGAACAGCCCGGTCTGTGCACCCAGTACATTGCCTCGCTGATCAGCCGGCTGACGCTTGACGAAGCGCGACGGCATTACGAGCGCTACATCGGTCCCTACTTCACCTCCGACGGCCAGGTGGAGCTCGACACCGCGCAGCAAGCGATCGACGCGGCCGCGGCCGAACTCGGTGTGGCCGCGGTACCCGCCAACGAGGTCTATCTGTGATTGACTTCTGACGCCGCGAACTAGGCGTGCGCGCCCGTACGGGAAGATGTCTTGGTGTTCGGGCTTGTCGTCGTGGTATCGCTCTTCACCACCGTGGTCTTGGGAACCATCCTGGGCCAGCGGTATCGCGTAGGTCCTCCGGTTCTGCTCATCCTGCTCGGCGCCCTGCTGGGCTTGATCCCGCGGTTCGGCGGTATTCGGCTCGACGGCGAATCGTGCTGCTGCTGTTCTTGCCGGCGATTCTCTACTGGGAAAGCATGAACACCAGCTTCCGCGAGATCCGGGCGAATCTGCGGGTGATCGTCTTGTCCAGTGTCGGGCTGGTGATCGCCACGGCGGTGGCGGTGTCGTGGACGGCGCGGGCGCTCGGCATGGAGTCGCACGCGGCCGCGGTGCTGGGTGCGGTGCTCTCCCCTACCGATGCCGCCGCGGTGGCCGGCCTGGCCAAGCGATTGCCGCGCCGGGCCCTCACTGTGCTGCGCGCCGAGAGCATCATCAACGACGGGACCGCTCTGGTCTTGTTCGGGGTCAGCGTGGCGGTGGCGACCGGCAGCCCCGCGATCGGGCCTATCGCGGTGGTGGGCCGGTTCGTCGGGTCCTACTTCGGCGGTATCGCTGCCGGCCTGCTGGTGGGCGCACTGGTGACGCTGCTGCGCCGTCGACTCGATGCGCCGCTCGAAGAAGGCACCTTGAGCGTGCTGACGCCGTTTGCGGCGTTTCTGCTCGCCCAGGCGATCGGCTGCAGCGGTGTCGTCGCGGTGATGGTGGCTGCCCTCGTGATCACGTATGTCGGGCCGCGTGTCATCCGGGCCCGATCCCGCCTGCAGGCGTTCGCGTTCTGGGATTTGTCGACGTTTCTGATCAACGGCTCGCTGTGGGTCTTCGTCGGAGTGCAGCTGCCCGGCGCGGTGCGGGGCATCTCCGGCGTCGACGGCGGACTCAGCCGCGCCGCCGTACTCGCGCTGGCTGTCACCGGTGTCGTCATCGCGAGCCGGTTCGCGTGGATGGAGCTGACCACCGTGTTGCTTCGGGCGGTGGATCGACGCGAGGTACAGCGCGCTCGCCGGGTCGGCTGGCGTCAGCGCACGGTGTCCAGTTGGGCCGGGTTCCGCGGGGCGGTGTCGCTCGCCGCGGCGCTGGCCGTTCCGGCCACGACGCGCAGCGGTGCCGGCTTCCCCGATCGCAGTCTGCTCATCTTCATCGTGTGCGTGGTGATCCTGGTGACCGTGCTGGTGCAGGGCAGCACCCTGCCGGTCGTGGTGCGCTGGGCCCGCATGCCCGAAGACATCGCGCACGCCCAAGAGCTGCAGCTGGCCCGCACGCGTAGCGCCGAGGCCGCCCTGGAAGCGCTGCCCGTGGTGGCCGGCCAACTCGGCGCCAATGAAGAGTTGTTGCGCCGCCTGCGCAACGAGTACGAGAGACACGCCGAAGTCATCGCCGCGGGAACCGGCTCGGCGGAAACGAACGATCTGGTGGAGAAATATGCCCTGGTTCGGCAGGTCCGTCTCGGGGTGCTCGAACACAAGCGCCGCGCGGTCACCCAACTAAGGGACCAAAACCACATCGACGACATCGTGCTGCGCGAGGTGCAAGCGGATATGGACCTCGAGGAGGTGCGGTTGCTCGATCCTGCCGACACCGAGTGACTGCGTAGCAGGCTTCCCAGGGACGCCGGCGCGTCCGCCGCCGCCGAGCACGAGGTTTCCGCTACATATTCGTCTGCTGTCAGCGCACCTCGTTGCGGCGGCGCCGATCGTCATCGGCATACTCCCCGGGATGAGCCGTAACCGCGTTATCATCGCCGGACTGGGCGATACCGGCGTCTTGACCGCGATCCGGCTTTCCCGGCACGCCGACGTGGTGGGCATCTCGGTCAAACCCGCGTTGGTCAGCGGTCAGGAGCTTGGTGTGCGGCTGTCGCGGCCCGACGACTGGGCGCGCGACTACTGGATCCCGTTCGACCGGTTTCGCCGCCTGGATCGCGTGCGCACCGTGCAGGCAGAACTGACCGGCGTCGATTTTGCGGCGCGCGCGGTGTTCGTCAAGGACGTCGACGGCGCCGAACTGGTCGAGAACTACGACGCGCTGGTGATCTGCACCGGTGTCAGCAATGGCTTCTGGCGCCGGCCGACGTTGCAAGCCGCCGCCGACATCGGTGCCGAACTGGGTGCTTCCCATGACCGCCTCGCCGCGGCCGCATCGGTGATCGTCGTCGGCGGCGGTGCGGCGGCGATCAGCAGCGCCGCCAATCTGGCGACCACCTGGCCGGACAAGCGAATCGACCTCTACTTCCCCGGCGACCGTGGCCTGCGCGACTATCACCCCCGGGTGTGGCAGCGCATCCAAACGCGATTGACCGAGCTGGGCGTGGGCCTGCACCCGCAGCATCGCGCGGTCCTCCCGGACGACTTCACCGGCGAGGAGATCACCAGCGGCGTGGTGCACTGGAGCACCGGCCAACCGGCGGCGTCGGCAGCGGCGGTGCTGTGGGCCATCGGGCAGGTCCGGCCCAATTCCGGGTGGCTGCCGCGGGAGGTGCTCGACGAGCGCGGTTTCGTTCGGGTGACGCCCGAGTTGCGGGTGCCCGGTTGCGACGGCGTCTTCGCGGTCGGGGACATCGCGGCCACCGACGCGCTACGCAGCTCGGCACGGAACCGCGGAGATGCGTTGGTGGCGCACAATATTCGAGCCGGTTTCGCGGGCCGGCCGCTGCGCGCATTCCGCACACCGGGACGGCGGTGGGGTTCGTTGCTCGGCATCCAGGCCGATGGACTGGAGGTGTACTTACCGACGGGCCATGCGTTCCGCTTGCCGTCCTGGTCGGTCGAACGGGTGGTGATGCCGTGGATCGTGCAGTGGGGCATGTACCGCGGGGTGCGCCAACGGCAACCAAGTACGTTGGACGCATGAAATACGTCGATGTAGAAGGCGTTGGTTCGGTCAGCCGGATCGGCCTGGGCACCTGGCAGTTCGGCTCGATCGAGTGGGGATACGGCGACAATTACGCCTCGGGCGCCGCGCGCGACATCGTGCGCCGGGCCCGTTCGCTGGGAGTCACCTTGTTCGACACCGCCGAGATCTACGGGCTGGGCAAAAGTGAAAAGATCCTCGGTGAAGCACTCGGCGACGAGCGCACCGACGTCGCCGTGGCCAGCAAGATCATGCCGGTTGCGCCGTTCCCGCCGGTCGTGCGGCAGCGCGCGCACGCCAGTGCGCGCCGTCTGCAGCTCAAGCGGATTCCGCTCTACCAAATCCACCAGCCCAACCCGCTGGTGCCCGATTCGGTCATCATGCCGGGCATGCGCGACCTGCTCAACAGTGGGGACATCGGTGCGGCCGGCGTCTCGAACTACTCGTTGGCCCGGTGGCAGAAAGCCGATGCCGCGCTCGGTCGACCGGTGATCAGCAACCAGGTCAGCTTTTCCCTCGCCCACCCGCAACCGCTCCACGACCTGGTCCCGTTCGCCGAACGCGAGAACCGTGTGGTGATCGCCTACAGCCCGTTGGCGCAGGGGCTACTCGGCGGCAAGTACGGCGTCGACAACCGGCCCGGTGGCGTGCGCGCGGCGAACCGGCTGTTCGGGACCGAGAATCTGCGCCGTATCGAGCCGCTGCTGCAGACCCTGCGCGACATCGCCAAAGACGTCGACGCCAAACCGGCTCAGGTGGCGCTGGCCTGGCTGATCAGCCTGCCGGGCGTGGTCGCCATCCCCGGAGCGTCCAGCGTCGAGCAACTCGAGTTCAACGTCGCCGCGGCTGACATCGAGTTGAGCGCGGAGGCCCGCGACCGGCTCACTGGCGCAGCCAAAGCGTTCCGGCCGGAATCGTCTGCGCGCTTCATCGCCGATACGGTGCGCGAGAAAATCGGGCGGCGCTGACGCCTCGGCCATTGGGTCAGTTCAAGCCCAGCCGTCACGTCAGTGACTGCCGCCGCGACAGGTAGGAGACGGATGTGGCTGCTGTGACGAACCAGCGGCTCGGACGGCCGGTGCTGGCGCTGGCTGCCTAGTATCCGTGGTGTGGGTCAGACCAGCATCGGCGAGTTCGAGGAATCCGGCAGCCCCATCGAAGACCAGCTGGAGGATGCCTTCACCCGGATGGTGCACGAGGGCACCCAGCGACTGCAGCGCAGTTGGCATGGCGTGCTGGTCACCGGCTTCTTCGGCGGTACCGAGGTCGCGATGGGAATTCTGGCGTACCTTTCCGTGCTGCACGACACCCACAACGTGCTGGTGGCCGGGGTGGCGTTCTCGATCGGATTCCTCGCGCTGCTGCTCGGCCGCAGCGAACTCTTCACCGAGGGGTTCCTGGTGCCCGTGGCCAGTGTGGCCGCCAAGCGCGCCAGCTTGCGGCAGCTGGCCAAGCTGTGGGGCGGCACGCTGGTGGCCAACTTGGTGGGCGGCTGGCTGATCATGTGGCTGATCATGACCGCCTTCCCGAAGCTGCACGCGCAGGCGGTGGAAACGGCCGCGCGGTTCGCGACGGCGCCGCTGACGGCACAGACCCTGTCGCTGGCAGTGCTCGCCGGGATGGTCATCACCTTGATGACCCGGATGCAGCACGGCACCGACTCGGTGCTGGCCAAGATCGCAGCGGCCGTCGCCGCGGCGTTCCTGCTCGCCGGGCTGCAACTGTTCCACTCGATCCTGGACTCCCTGTTGATTTTCGGCGCGCTGGTCACCGGCGATTCGCCATTTGGGTATCTCGACTGGCTGTACTGGTTCAGCTACACCGTCGTCGGCAACGGCATCGGCGGGCTGGTCCTGGTGTCAATGCTGCGGATGTTGCGAAGCAAAGACCGGCTGGCGTTGGAGCGCCGCCGCGCTGAAGCGCTCGCCAGCAGCGCGGACGGCGGCGCGCGGCACGCGTCCTGACCCGAGCGCTCTCAGCTGCCGTTGCCGCTCAGCTGCGGGTTGGCGATCAGCCGGTTTCGTCGCCCGGCGCGGGACCACACTGGTGAATTCAGGGACTGTTCACACACCCGTCGGCGTCACAGCGCCGTCCGCTCACGAGTGCCGGTTGTCCTCGAGGTATGCGTGTTGTGCAGGTCGCGAACTTCTACGGGCCCCGCTCCGGCGGTCTGCGCACCGCGGTCGACCGCCTGGGCGCGGAGTATTGCGACAGAGGTCACGACGTCTATCTGATCGTCCCAGGACGGCGCCCGGACCGGACCCGCCTGCACAGCGGCGTGGTACGAATCACCGTGCCTGCCAGACTGATTCCCTTCACCGGCGGTTATCGCGCGGTGTCGCCGGCGCCGGTGCGGGCGCTGCTGACCACACTGCGGCCTGACGCGCTGGAAGTCTCCGACCGACTGACGCTTCGCTCGTTGGGGCGGTGGGGCCGTGAACACGGCGCCAAGACCGTGATGATCTCCCACGAGCGGCTGGATCGGTTTGCGGGCCAGTTTCTTCCGCGTCGGACCGCGCAGAAATTCGCCGACTTCGCGAACGCCCGTACCGCCGCCGACTACGACACCGTGGTCTGCACCACGGCGTTCGCTCGCGAGGAATTCGACCGGATCGGCGCGACGAACACCGCGACCGTTCCGCTGGGAGTGGACCTGGCGACCTTTCACCCGCGCCGGCGTTCGCTGCTGCTGCGGCGGCGCTGGGCCGCCCCCGGACAGATCCTGCTGGTGCACTGCGGTCGGCTGTCGGTGGAGAAACGTCCCGACCGCAGCATCGACGCCGTGGCTGCGCTGTGCGAGGCGGGCGTGGACGCCCGACTGCTCGTGGTGGGTGAAGGCCCGCTGCGAGCCCGGTTGGAACGACAAGCCGTCGGGTTGCCGGTCGCCTTCACCGGGTTCGTGTCCGACCGGCACGCCGTCGCCGATCTGCTGGCGGCCGCCGATGTGACGCTGGCACCCGGGCCGCACGAGACGTTCGGGCTGGCCGCGCTGGAATCGCTGGCCTGCGGCACCCCGGCGGTGGTCTCCCGCACTTCGGCACTCGCTGAGATCGTCACCGCGGACAGTGGCGCGTGGGCCGACAACGACCCGGACGCCATCGCGCGGGCGGTCAGCGCCCTCGTCGAACGGCCCGAGCACCACCGCCGGGCCGGTGCGCGGCGTCGCGCCGAGGAGTTCACTTGGCAGCGGGCAGCGACCGGCATGCTCGGCACGTTGGGTGTCGAAACCGACGAGTGCACCCGAGACGCGGGATAAGGGAGTGGATCAGCTCCGGACTGCCAGGTTCGGCTCGCCGGCCGTGGCGACCATGAAGTCTTCGAGAATGCCCGCCACCGCCGTTGGCGCCTCGGCGTGCGGAAAGTGTCCGACACCGTCGAGCACCTCGAGGCGACACCCGGTCAACGCGTCGCGGGCGGCGTAGGCGTGCGACACCGGGATGATGCGATCGGCATCTCCCCAGATCAGCAGCGTCGGGATGTCGCCGGTCAGGTGCAGCTTGTTCAGGGCGCTGACGGCCTGACCGCGGTAATCCACCACCGAGCGCAACGTCCGGAAGAACGCATGCCGGGACTCGGCATCCGACAGCGAGCAGTACGCCTGCCACATCTGACCGGCGCGCGGCGCCTGAATCCCGGCCGAGGACAGCCAGGACGCCACTTTGTTGCCGAGTTTGCGCACCGGCTGCGGTGTGACGACCGGCATGATGAGCTCGGCACCGGGGGCCGACAGAAATCGCAGCACGGGACTCAGGTCCGGGCCCAGGCCACCGCTGCCGATCAGGACCAGCCGCTCACAGTAGTCGCGGTGCTGGTAGCCGAACTGCATCGCGATTCCACCGCCGAGGGACTGCCCGATCACCGTCACCCGCTGCACCCCGAGTTCGTCGAGAAAGTCGCGCAGCCATACCGCGAAGGCTCCCAGCGAGTAATCCCCCCGCGGTTTGGCCGACATGCCGTGGCCTAGCAGGTCGGGTGCAATGACGCGATAGTTCGCCGACAGCCGGGGAATGATCGCGTCCCACGTGGCGGAACTGCCCGCCATCCCGTGAATCAGCAGCAAGACCGGACCCTCACCCGCATCCCGGTAGGCGATCCGGTCGCCGTGCAGTTCGAGGTAATTCAACTCACCCATGGCGCTAACCTACGCTGTCGTAGGTTAGCGGCGAGAATTTCGTGGCCGGCCTCACTCCTCACCCAATACGGCCTGCAAGACCACAGTCGTGCGCCCGTCGACCGTGAACGTCGCTGCGGCGCCCAGCTCCTCGTCGCTGCCGCCACCGCCGGCGCCGACGGCTCCGGTGTTCACCACCACGGTCCAGCCCTTGCCGAATTCCGCTGGCGGCGTAGTGAATTCGAGCGGCTCGTGGTAGGCGTTGAAGAACAGCAAGAACGAATCGTCGGCGATGGCCTGTCCGCGGGCATCGCGGTCAGGGATGCCGTGGCCGTTGAGGAAGACCGCGACGGACTTGGCGAAGCCCGCGCCCCAGTCGTCGCCGGTCATCTCGTCGCCGTCGGGGGTGAACCAGGCGATGTCAGGCAATCCGGCCTCGCCGCGGCGGCCCACCGGCTTACCGCTGAAGAACCGCCGCCGCCGGAAGACGGGGTGGTTGGCGCGCAGCTCTGAGACGGCGCGGCTGAATTCCAGCAGATCGGCGTCGGCCGAGGCCCAGTCGATCCAGGTGATCTCGTTGTCCTGGCAGAAGCCGTTGTTGTTGCCGCCCTGTGTGCGGCCCAGCTCGTCGCCGTGGCAGATCATCGGCACGCCCTGGGACAGCAGCAACGTGGCGAGGAAGTTGCGTTGCTGACGCGTGCGCAGCTCGTTGACGCCGGCGTCGTCGGTATCGCCCTCCGCCCCGCAGTTCCAGGACCGGTTGTGGCTTTCCCCGTCGTTGTTGTCCTCGCCGTTGGCCTCGTTGTGTTTCTCGTTGTAGGACACCAAATCACGCAGGGTGAACCCGTCGTGAGCGGTGACGAAGTTGATCGAGGCCACCGGCCGGCGCCCGGTGTGCTCGTAGAGGTCGGCCGACCCGGTCAACCGGTAGGCGAACTCGTCGAGCGTGGCGGGCTCGCCGCGCCAGAAGTCGCGGACGGTGTCGCGGTACTTGCCGTTCCACTCCGTCCACTGCGGCGGGAAGTTGCCCACCTGGTAGCCGCCCGGGCCGACATCCCACGGTTCGGCGATCAGCTTGACCTGGCTGACCACCGGGTCCTGCTGCACGAGTTCGAAGAACGCCGCCAGCCGGTCGACGTCGTAGAACTCGCGGGCCAGCGTGGAGGCGAGGTCGAAACGGAACCCGTCGACGTGCATCTCGGTCACCCAGTACCGCAGCGAATCCATGATTAGCTGCAGCGCGTGCGGATGGCCGACGTTGAGGCTGTTTCCGGTGCCGGTGTAGTCCATGTAGTAGCGCTTGTCGTCGTCGACCAGCCGGTAGTAGGCGCCGTTATCGATACCGCGCATCGACAGCGTCGGGCCCATGTGGTTGCCCTCGGCGGTGTGGTTGTAGACGACGTCGAGAATGACCTCGATGCCCGCTTCGTGCAGGGTGCGCACCATGGCTTTGAACTCCTGCACCTGCCCGCCCGCGGTGTTGGAGCTGGAGTATTTCGAGTCGGGCGCCAAAAAACCGATGCTGTTGTAACCCCAGTAATTCGACAATCCTTTGTCGACCAAGGTGGAGTCGTTGGCGAAGTGGTGCACGGGCATCAGCTCGATCGCGTTGACACCGAGGCTTTTCAGGTGCTCGACGATCACCGGATGACCCACCGCGGCGTAGGTGCCGCGAATCTGCTCGGGAATGTCGGGGTGAGTCTGGGTCAGGCCCTTGACGTGCGCCTCGTAGATGACCGTGTCGGCGTATTCGTGGCCGGGCGGGCGGTCGTTGCCCCAGTCGAAGTAGGGGTTGATCACCACCGATTTGGGCATGTTGGCAGCGGAGTCCTCGTCGTTGCGGCTGTCCGGGTCGCCGAAGTTGTAGCTGAACAGCGACTGATCCCAGCCGAACGTGCCATCGATGGCCTTGGAGTAGGGGTCCACCAGCAACTTGTTCGGGTTACACCGCAGCCCGGCGCCCGGGTCGTAGGGGCCGTGCACCCGATACCCGTAGTGATGTCCCGGTTCGATTCCCGGGATGTAGGCATGCCAGACGTAGTAGTCGACCTCGGGGAGCGGAATACGCGTTTCGGTGCCCTCGTCGTCGAAGAGGCACAATTCGACCCGCTCGGCGATCTCGCTGAACACAGCGAAGTTGGTGCCCGCGCCGTCGTAGGTGGCACCAAGCGGATAGGCCCGCCCCCTCCACACTTCACCGGTGGGCGTGGGAGCGAGGGCTTCTGCGCTGGTCATGGCGCCATTGTTACCCGAGCGGTGCCGGGGCCAAACAGCCCGGCGGTGTGGGATGTCGCTCATCTGGTGTGGTATCGAGCGGCGTCCGGATCGCGCCGAAGCAGGCAGCCTGCCGGTTTGCCGACGCCCGCACCGTCGCGCACACTCGGACCATCCCGCTAGGAGGCACCATGCCGGCGCTCAGCCTGCCGCAGCAGATGCTGCGGCGCCGACCGGTGAGCGGTGGGCCGGTCGCGGACGAAACCTCGGTCGGCTTGCAGCGCAGTCTGGGCACCTTCCAACTGACCATGTTCGGTGTCGGTGCAACGGTCGGCGCGGGCATTTTCTTCGTGCTGTCGCAGTCGGTGCCGCAGGCCGGCCCGGCGGTGGTCGTCTCGTTCGTCGTCGCCGGGGTCGCGGCGGGACTGGCCGCTTTGTGCTACGCCGAGTTGGCGTCGGCGGTACCCGTTGCCGGCTCGGCCTATTCGTATTCCTATGTCACTCTCGGGGAACTGCCGGCAGTGGGCGTGGCGGCATGCCTGCTGCTCGAGTACGGCGTCTCCACCGCCGCGGTGTCGGTCGGTTGGAGTCAATACCTGAGCAAGGTCTTCAGCAATGTCTTCGGCTTCCGCCTCCCGCAGGTGATTTCGGCTGCGCCATGGGAGGCTGATGGTGGTGTGGTCAACCTGCCCGCCATCGTATTGGTGGGCTTGTGTGCTTTCATGCTGATCCGGGGAGCCAGTGAATCCGCCAAAATCAACGCGGTGATGGTGCTGACCAAGCTCAGTGTGTTGCTGCTCTTTTCGATCATCGCGTTCACCGCGTTCCGGACTCAACGGTTCGCCGACTTCGCGCCGTTCGGTGTGTCGGGCGTCGGACTGGCCGCAGGCACCATCTTCTTCTCGTATATCGGTCTTGACGCGGTGTCGACCGCCGGCGACGAAGTCAAGGACCCGCAGCGCACGATGCCCCGCGCGATCATCGCCGCACTGGTGATCGTGACAAGTGTCTACGTTCTCGTCGCGGTGGCCGCGTTGGGCAGCCAGCCGTGGCGGGACTTCAAGGACCAGGAAGCCGGGCTGGCGGTGATCCTCGACCACATCACGGGCAACCTCGTCGCCAGCACGGTGCTGGCGGCCGGCGCAGTGATCTCGATTTTCTCGGTGACGTTGGTGACGATGTACAGCCAAACCCGCATCCTGTTCGCGATGGGCCGCGACGGACTGCTGCCCCAGGCTTTCGCCAAGGTCAACCCGCGCACGAGGACTCCGGTCGGCACCACCGTGATCGTCGCGCTAGTCGTGGCGCTGCTGGCCGGCCTGGTGCCGCTGGACCGTCTTGCCGAAATGGTGTCCATCGGCACCCTGACCGCGTTCATGGTGGTGTCGGTGGGGGTGATTATTCTGCGGGTCCGGGAGCCGGAGCTGCCCCGCGCTTTCACGGTGCCCTGGTACCCGGTCACCCCGATCCTGTCGGTGGCGGCCTGCGCCGGCATCCTCTACAGCTTGCACTGGTACACCTGGATAGCCTTCAGCGGCTGGGTGCTGGTCGCCTCGCTCTTCTATCTGGTGTGGGGCCGTAACCACAGCGCTCTGAACAGCAGCGGCGACGTCATTACCATCCCGGCAGGCCGCGACGGGTGATCGACCGGCGACGGTGGTGCACCGTGAGTGCAGCAATCGCCTGGGCTGTCGCAGGCGTGGGGTACCTGACGCTGGAAGCCATTGCGGCCTGCGGGTATCGGACGCCGTACAGCTACACGCACGCTCTCATCAGCGATCTCGGCGTCCCGACCGAGTCTTCGCTGGCCTATCTGATGAACACCGCTTTCATTGTGCAGGGCATCCTCTTTTTCCTCGGAGCGGTGTTGATCGCGTGCGCTTCCGGGCGTCGGCGGACTGGTCTTTTTCTTTCACTCGCGGCCGCCAACGCAATCGGGAACGTCATGGTGGCTGCCGTGCACAGCGGACCCGTCGCTCACGCCGACGGAAGTATCCGGGTTCATGAGACCGGCGCACTGCTGGCGATCCTCGGCGGCAACGCCGCCATCCTGGTGGCCTCGTCGTTCCTTCCGCGAGCCGATAAGCCACGGTGGTACCGCGACGTCCTAATCGGACTGGGCGCGCTCGGCCTGGTCAGCTTTCTGTTGCTGGTGACCGAGATGCGGGTCGCCGCGATCCACGTTCTGCCGCCCGCCATGTGGGAACGAGCCAGCGTCTACTCGATCACCGTCGGCCAGTTGATCACGGCGGGCTATCTGGTCACTCGCAGGCGCCGAGCCGACGCGCCGGTCGCGACCGGCGGGTAGATGCTGCTCTGTGAGCAGGTAGGCCTTATTCTTGTTGCACCTGTCCAGCGGCGTTGTTTTTGTCATGCGGCATCGCTTGGGTAGCCTCTCTACACGTTAAACGGCCTAGCAGCAGACCGGATCGCGTTACCAGTTCTTCGAGGACAGCCAATGACGCATACATCAGACGCAACGCACAGCTCGACCCCGCAGCCTCAGTCCAAGTGGTTGTCCAAGTCAGCGGCGAAGACCCGCGGGTCTGACGCTGGTGAGGTGCAATTTCACTACGACATCTCCAACGAGTTCTTCCGACTGTGGCAGGACCCGACGCAGACCTACAGCTGCGCTTACTTCGAACGCGACGACATGTCGCTGGAAGAGGCACAGATGGCCAAGGTTGACCTCGCGCTGGGCAAGCTCGGCCTGCAACCGGGGATGACTCTGCTCGACATCGGCTGCGGCTGGGGTTCGACGATCATGCGAGCGGTCAACAAATACGACGTCAACGTCATCGGGCTGACGCTGTCGGAGAACCAGAAGCAGCACATCGAGAACCACTGGTTCGCCAACTCGAAGAGCTCGCGCCGCATGGAGGTGCGGTTACAGCCGTGGGAGGAGTTCGAGGGGCAGGTCGATCGGATCGTATCGATCGGGGCCTTCGAGCATTTCGGCTTCAACAAGTACGACGACTACTTCAAGAAGACGTTCAACTGGATGCCCGACGACGGCGTCATGTTGCTGCACACCATCATCATTCCGAGCGACGAAGAGATCCAGGCCAAGAAGCTGCCGCTGACCATGTCGCGGGTGCGGTTCATCAAATTCATCATGGACGAGATTTATCCGGGCGGGCGTCTCCCGCTGGCCGCGCAGGTCGAGCAGCATGCGGTGAAGGCCGGATACACCGTGACCCGAAAGCAGCGCCTACAGCCGCACTACGCGCGCACCCTGGACACCTGGGCCGCCAACCTCGAATCGAAGAAGAGCGAAGCTATCGCCATCACTTCCGAGGAGATCTACGAGCGTTTCCTCAAATACCTGACCGGTTGCGCTGACCTGTTCCGGCAGGGCTACACCGATGTCTGCCAGTTCACCTGCGAGAAAGCGGCCAGCTAGGCGATACGGTCGACGCGGCGTATACAAGGGGAATCGCGGATGGCAGATAACGAGACAGGTGTGACGACGATGCGGCCGGCGTTTGAGGACGTGCAGGCCCACTACGACACGTCGAATGAGTTCTTCGGGCTGTTTCAGGACCCGTCACGGACCTACAGTTGCGCGTACTTCGAGCGCGAGGACATGACGCTCGAAGAGGCTCAGCTGGCCAAGCTCGACCTGGCGCTCGGCAAGCTGGATCTACGGCCCGGTATGACGCTGCTGGACGTGGGCTGCGGCTGGGGTTCGGCGATGAAGCGGGCCATCGAGAACTATGACGTGAACGTCATCGGCTTGACCCTGAGCCGGAACCAGTGCGCCCTCGGTCAAGACATCCTCGACCGGATCGACACCGACCGTTCCCGACAGATCCTGCTGCACGGGTGGGAAGAGTACGACGGCGCCGTAGACCGCATCGTCAGCATCGAAGCGTTCGAAGCGTTTCCGAAGGAGCGGTACGCGGCGTTTTTCGAACTGTGTCACCGCATCATGCCCAGCGACGGGCGCATGGTGCTGCAGACGATCATGGGCCACCCACTGAAACGTTGGCCGGAAATGGGAATCCCCATCACCATGACCGATCTGAGGTTCATGCGGTTCGTCGCCAAGGAGATCTTTCCGGGCGGGTCGGTCCCCTGCGACGAGGATGTCGTCGAATTCTCGGCCGCCGCCGGGTTTTCGGTGGCCGACCGGCAAGACCTCACCGCCAATTATGTGCGCACACTCGACATCTGGGCTTCCCGCCTGCAAGCGGCTCGCGACGAGGCGATCGCCGTGACATCCGCCGAGGTCTACGAACGCTATATGAAGTATCTAACAGGCTGCTCGGACTTCTTCCAGCGCAACATCTCCGAGGTCGCACAGTTCACCCTCGTCAAGGGGTGATTCGAACCGATCCGGCGGGCTGCTGATCGCTGCCGCGACGGCCCAAGTTTCGAAAGCCTGCCGCGGGCTTCTTGAAGCCGAGCATGAACGGCAGCGTGCTGAACTCGAGCCGCATCTTCATCCCCAGCCGCCCAGAGGTGCCGCGCTCCGGCGCCGCCGGCACCGGCGTCCCGGCGGAGCCGGCCAGGTCGAGATAATGGGTGGACGTTTCGCCGATGCCCTCGAAGTCATGGATGAGCGGCTTACACATCTGCCGCATCGAGTCGTCCAGGCACTGCGCGACCGGGTCGGTCATCAGCACGTATTCCAGCACCGGGACCTGGTTCTTCAGCATGCGGTGCAGCAGGATGACGTCGACGCCGGCGAGTTCGACATGACGCTTCACTTTCTGTTCCGCCACTTCCCCCTCGTGGGCGACGAACTTGAGCGTCAGGTTGTCCAGCTGCGCGCAGCTGTCGCAGCCGCAGATGGCATCCTTCCTGATCCTTTCCCTTCGCGCCAGAAACGATTGGCGCATCTTCGATAGGCGTTCGCACACAAGCACTTTGGCGTCACCATTCGGTGCCCAGAAGAATGCCGCGTCGCCCTCCAGCTTGGCAAGCTTCAAACCTTGAGACCTGGTGCAGCCGGCGTCGATGACCGACTCCAGCAGCGCCCCGACCGTCAGCTGGGCGTGGGCCAGATGCTGACGGTTCCAATTCATGTAGCGCGTGTATCCGCCGATGTCGGCGATGATGAGCACGGCGCGCCGGATGGCCATGACTTAAGCAGTGTAGTGACCGGCGATCGACGACGGCACCCCCGCCGGCGGGTGGCTATGCTCGTCACAGCCGCCGTGAGACACCAGGAGCGAAAGTGGTGGATGCCCGGGCCCGGGTGCTGATCGACACCAGCGAGCTCGCCCGCCTGTTCGCAACCAGCCGGCCGGTGCGGGTCCTCGATGTGCGCTGGAAGCTCGACGAACCCGACGGATACCCGGCCTACTTGCAAAGCCATCTGCCGGGTGCGGTGTATGTGTCGCTCGAGGACGAGCTCAGCGATCACACGATCACCGGTCGGGGCCGGCATCCGCTGCCGTCGGGACGCAGCCTCGAGGCGGCCGCCCGCCGGTGGGGCATCCGGCAGGACGAAGTGGTGGTGGCATATGACGATTGGCACCGCGCGGGCTCGTCGCGGGCCTGGTGGCTGCTCACCGCCGCCGGGCTACCGGATGTTCGCATCCTGGACGGCGGACTGTCTGCGTGGCGGTCGGCCGGCGGCCGTTTGGACACCGGCCCCGTCACCCCGCAACTCGGCGATGTCACTGTGCGGCACAGTGACCTGTATACCGGCAGCCGACCTGCCGTGACGGCGCGGCAAGTCAGCGATGCGGGTATGACGCTGCTCGACGCCCGTTCGCCAGAACGCTTCCGGGGCGATGTCGAGCCGGTCGACCCAGTTGCCGGCCACATTCCCGGTGCGCAGAACTTGCCCAGCGGTGCTGTCCTGGGCCGCGACGGAACCTTTCTCGGCGAGGACGCGCTCGCCCGACTGGTTTCCGGCCGGGGCGTGGCTGCCGGTGACCGCATCGGAATCTATTGCGGCTCAGGCGTCACCGCGACCGTCACGATTGCCGCGCTGGCTGCTGACGGCATCGAAGCAGCGCTGTATCCCGGGTCGTGGTCCGAGTGGAGCTCAGATCCCGACCGGGCGATTGCCCGAGGACCCGAATAGCTGGTTCCTACACCGTGCGGGCCAACCGGTCAGCCAGCAGTTCGGCGAATCGGGCCGGATCTTCCAGCGCGCCGCCTTCAGCGAGAAGCGCTGTGCCGTAGAGCAGTTCGGCGGTCTCGGCGACGGAGGGATCGTCGGCGCGGTCACTGTGGGCTTGCCGCAAGCCGGTCACCAGGGGATGCTTCGGGTTGAGTTCCAGGGTCCGCTTACCCACCGGAATCTCCTGGCCGGAAGCCCGGTAGAGGCGGGCGAGCGCCGGTGTGAAGCCGAACGCGTCGGTGATCAGGCAGGCCGGGGACTCGGTCAGCCGGGTGGATAGCCGCACTTCTTTGACGTGCTCACTCAACGTCTCCTTCAGCCAGGTCAGCAGGCCGGCGAAATCCTTCTCCTGCTCCTCCCGCTCGGCCTCGTGCGCCGTCTTTTCCTCGTCCGAGTCGAGGTCTACCTCACCCTTGGCGACCGACTGCAACGGTTTGCCATCGAACTCGGTCACGGTTCCCACCCAGACCTCGTCGACCGGATCGGTGAGCAGAAGCACTTCGTAACCCTTCGCTTTGAATGCCTCGAGGTGCGGCGACTTCAGAATTTGCTGACGGGTCTCCCCGGTGGCGTAGAAGATTTGCTGCTGACCGTCCTTCATCCGCTCGACATACTCGGCAAGGGTGGTGGGCTCCTCGTCGCTGTGCGTTGAGGCGAATGACGAAATGCGCAGCAGCGTGTCCTGGTTGTCGAAGTCCGACAGTAGGCCCTCTTTGAGCACTCGGCCGAACTGTGTCCAGAAGGTGCGGTAGTCGTCGGGCCGGTCGGACTGCAGGTCTTTGATGGTGGTGAGGACCTTTTTGGTCAGCCGGCGACGGATGGCCTTGATCTGCCGATCCTGCTGCAGTATTTCACGGGACACGTTGAGCGACATGTCCTGCGCGTCGACGACACCCTTGACGAAGCGCAGGTATTCCGGCATGAGCTGATCGCAATCGCCCATGATGAACACCCGTTTGACATACAGCTGTATCCCTTGCTGGGCGTCGCGGTTGAACAAGTCGAACGGTGCGTGCGACGGGATGAACAGCAAGGCTTGGTACTCGAAGGTGCCTTCGGCCTTCATCGCGATGACGTCGAGCGGGTCGTCCCAGGCATGCGCGACGTGCTTGTAAAACTCCTTGTATTCCTCTTCGGAGACTTCGTCTTTGGGCCTGGCCCAGAGCGCCTTCATGGAGTTCAGCGTCTCGGTCTCAATGGTGACGACCTCGTCGCCGCCTTCCTCTTCCGCCGGCGTCCGCCGCTCCACTTCCATCCGGATGGGCCAGGCGATGAAATCGGAGTATTTCTTGACCAGGCTGCGGATCTTCCACTCCGAGGTGTAGTCGTGTAGCTCGTCCTCGGCGTCTTCCGGCTTCAAATGCAGGGTGACCGAGGTGCCCTGCGGGGCGTCATCGACGGACTCGATCGTGTAGGTGCCCTCGCCGCCGGATTCCCACCTGGTGGCCTCGCTCTCGCCGGCCTTGCGGGTCAACAGCTCGACCTTGTCGGCGACCATGAAGCTCGAGTAGAAGCCGATGCCGAACTGGCCGATAAGTTCTTCAGATGCCGCGGCGTTCTTGGCCTCCCGCAACTGCTGCCGCAGCTCGGCGGTGCCCGACTTGGCCAGCGTGCCGATCAGGTCGATGACCTCCGCGCGGGTCATCCCGATGCCGTTGTCGCGGAGAGTCAAGGTGCGCGCTTCGGTGTCGGCCTCGATCTCGATATGCAGGTCGGAGGTGTCGACGTTCAGCTCCTTGTTGCGGAACGCTTCGAGCCGCAGCTTGTCCAGCGCGTCGGAAGCGTTCGAGATCAACTCCCGCAGAAACGAATCCTTGTTCGAGTAGACCGAGTGGACCATCAGATCCAGCAGTTGGCGAGCCTCTGCTTGAAACTCCAACTGCTCAACACGCGCGTTCATGAGACTCCGTTCGACGACACCGTGCCGAATTTAGCGAGACGCGATTCATCTGTGAGTCGGGGGGTCTGCGAATAACCGCCCTTGCCTGTTGTGGGATCACGCGGGACGACTGAGATGATGCGTCGTACTCGGATGGCTACCCCACTTCGGGCACGTCTTTGGTGGCGACCGACGGGTCCCTGCCGCGCGGGCTCAAGCCCGGCAAGCGATCTGGCTCCGAGCACCGCAGGCCAGAGGCGAAGCCCCGATCATTAAGAAGGAGCTGGGCCGCAGGGTTTATCTAATTTCGTCTTAAGTGCTAGAATTATGAGGGATGTTCTTGGTTCATCCATTGTGAATGAGAGAAGTTAAGTAAAATGGCACAGGGAACTGTGAAATGGTTCAACGGCGACAAGGGCTTTGGTTTTATCGCTCCTGACGGCGGCGCGGAGGATGTATTCGTCCACTATTCCGAGATCCGCGCCAGCGGCTTTCGGACGCTTGAGGAAGCCCAGCGTGTTCAATTCGACATCGAGCAAGGCAGCAAAGGTCCCCAAGCGGTCGGGGTGACCGCGCTTTAAATGCCGACACAAACAATGGGGCTGGTGCGTTCTCGCACCAGCCCCATGGCGTGTCAGCTGTCGGAAGAGCCGTTCACGGCGACAGCATCGTCACGAAGGATCTGCCTGGGGCCGGTCTGAAAAACTGGGGTGCTCTGCTGGATCTGCACCGGTGTCGCATGAGCGAACAATCTCCGGCGCGTCGGGATGAGAAAACAAAGTCGAATAGTCGATAACGCTATTTCCTTTTAGGGTAGTGCCGACTGAACGAGCGCATTATGCCGTGCTCAGCTGATCGGCGGGTAAACTCAGGAGACAACCACGTTGAAAGGTCCCCACTGGACCAAATACGCTCCATCCAACTGTACACCAGTGGCTAACCGAAAGCGGACAGCGACGTTGCGACGACCGTGCGCTCGAGTGGGGACTTTATGCCGCAACCGCCAGCAGCCGGCCGCGGCACCGCGGTCGCGGGAGTCCGACGAACCGCGGCCTCGACAGCAGCCGTTGGTTCTTCGGCAATTGTCTTCCGCCTCATCCTGAGCCGCGATGTTCGGCACTTTCCCGTTCGGCTGACGTCAGGAACGCTTGGGATCGCCGGTCCCTGCGTTCGTTACGTCAGGCTCAAATTCTGGACCCAGGGAGTAGACTGGCAAGGGTCGGCGGTATTTCGCACATGGCCGCTTTGAGGTTGTGTCGTCGCCGATTCGAATGAAATTTGGCCGGCTCGCGGCCAAGACAGGAGCGTCGCCATGACGCTAGAACAGACCCAACCTCAGGCCGGTCGACACGTCACGCCGCCGGACTACACGCCACGGTTGCGCTTGAAGCCGAAGGCGCCCTCAACCGGGTACGTCGATGGGGCTTGGTGGCCGCACAGTGACGACCTCACCAAGGAGCTTCCGGACTTACTTGCGGTGCTGTCGGTTCGGCTCGGCGCCATCGACCGCGTGCTTTACAACCTCAGCGAGTGGGCAAAGTTACCAGCTAAACTCGCGACCGGCGGACGCAGGGTACGACTCGATGGATACCGACTTCAACCGATAAACACCCTCGAAGTCCTGGCAGTCAACCGCAGCAAGATCTTGCTGCTGGTAGTCCCGCCCCACACCGATCCGGGCCACGCCCATACCACCATGATGGCCGCGGCCGCCCCGAATAACGACTCGACCGTTGACCATCTACTCAACATGGTCAACGCGTAGATTCCACGGCCCACACACGAACGGCCGGCTCGAAAGAGCGATGCTGCCCGCCGCTGAATCGTGAAGTGTTCGCGGGTTGGCGCGCAGGCGGTGCTCATTCATTACGGCATTGGCGACGCGGTGGAACCGCGGCGCCAATGCCGCACCGCTGCAATCGCTGTTTTGAGGCCGCGACGGTGCCCCGACGCCAGGTCGGTCCCCGCGAAACCGGGCGCCAAGTCACTGAACATCTTCTCGCTGTGGGTCTCTGGGGCGTCGTCGGCGGTATCGCGGAGGTAGCGGTCGGGCAGCGACAGTTTGGCAATGGTGCGCCACGCCTTGCTGTACTGCAGAAGGAATGAACCCGTGGTGTATGGGAGGTCGTACTTGTCGCAGACCTGGCGTACCCGAACCGAAATCTCGTGCAACCGGCTGCTGGGAAGATCGGGATAAAGGTGATGCTCGATCTGGTGGCATAGGTTGCCGCTCATGAACCGCAGCACCAGCCCGGCGTCGAAATTGGCGCTACCCAGCATCTGGCGTAAATACCACTGACCCCGGGTTTCGCCGATCATGTCGGTTTTCGTGAATTTCTCAGCGCCATCGGGGAAATGCCCACAGAAGATCACTGCGTCAGCCCAGATGTTACGGATTATGTTGGCGACCACGTCGGCCTTCAGCGTCGACTTATAACTCGCCGCCGGCGACAACGAGGTCAACATCGGAAACGCGACGTAGTCCTTGAACAGCTGCTTTGCGGCCTTTGCAGAGAATTCGCGGATCTGCAAGACGGTGGTTTTGCGTTCGGAGCCGCCCTTGAGGATCCTGCCAAACTCTATCGGCTGCAGGCCGATTCCCCATTCAAACCCGAGCGCGAGGATGGCGTTGAATAGCAAATTGGCAATGTTGTAGTGCTCCCAGGGCTGGTCACGAGTAACTCTCAGGACGGTGTAGCCCACGTCATCGTCCATGCCGAGGATGTTGGTGTACTTGTGGTGCTGATAGTTGTGGGTGAAGCGCCAGTGTTTTGAGGCCCCGCTCATGTCCCACTCCCATGTCGAGGAGTGAATCTCAGGATCGTTCATCCAATTCCACTGGCCGTGCATGACGTTGTGACCGATCTCCATGTTCTCGATGATCTTGGCCAGGCCGAGGGTCACTGTTCCCGCCCACCATGCCGAGCGTTTGGAGCTCCCGGCCAGCATGAGCCGGCCGGCGACCTCAAGGGCACGTTGTGCGGCGATGGTGCGGTGGATGTAGCGCGCGTCGCGCTCACCAAGGGAGTCCTCGATGTTTAGCCGGATGGTGTCTAGCTCAACGGCCAGGTTCTCGATGTCGGTGTCGCTCAAGTGGGCGAAGAACGGAACGTCAGTAATCGCCATTGTTTCCTCTATCCCCTCCGGCTTTCAACTTCTTCGGTAAAGAACAACGGGAACAACGACTCACACACGGCGACTCCCGCAGGCGGCCTTTGTCGACCAGCGAGGCCGCGCGGTGAGGCCGGGCAGAACTGCCCGCAATCGCCGAGCCCAGTGCTGTGCTAGGAGCCAGTTCGGCTCCATACGTTGGTTAAGCTCACCGCTTTAGTAGTAGTGGCGGCGGCCGCCAACGGCGTGTCCCATTCGTCCTACCACCATCAGTATCAAGCCGATGACCAGGAGGATGACCCCGATGACCAAGACGAGATGCGCGTAGGCGAAGGTGGGGACGAGAACAGGGAGGACTAGTCCGAGAACGACAAGGACGATTCCGAGGACGATCATGAGATTTACCTAATTTCGATGGATTTTCAGAAATAGTTGAAAGTTGAGAGTCAGTGTTTGAAGGCGTCTGTCATTTTCGCTCCTGCCTGCTTGGTGTTTCCTTTTGCCTGATCGACGCGTCCCTCGGTGCGCAGGCGGGTGTTGCCGGTGGCGCGACCGAAGAACTTCTTGGCGGTCCCCTTGGTGGCTTGCGCCTTGTGCGCGATTTTCTTACCGACGCTCATTTCCGACTCCTTCGTTTGCGGTGGTTACAGACCGCGCCTGCGGGCTGACAGTTTCGACCGGGTTTGGCCGGCTATCGGGTCCGTCAACGTGCCCGTTGCTCATCGGTTGCCGATGGCGCGCAAAGCCGCCGAACAGTCGACCCCTGGGCCGGCGGTTCGTCGCCCCGTTCGAGTTCGCGATCGAACTGGCGCCGCCGTGCTGCTGGTGTTCGAGCAGTCGGTCGCGGTCTTGGTTCAGAAACGCGTTTTCGCGTTGGGAGCTCTGCAGGTCGCGGCGCGCGTTGCGTCCGCGGCGCGCAGTGCGGCGGGCACCGGCCAGCAGCACGCTCAATCCCAGCAGCCCAACCGCCCCGACCACGATTCCGAACAGGAACAAGGTCCCGGTCGACCCGGTCACGTGATAGCCCAATACCGAAAAGTTCTCGGTCAACGGGTGCGCGGTGCCCGCGTTGGCGAGCACACCGACCAATCCGACGATCACCGCGATAACGAGTACGACTAATCCGACGATGACAAGCATGTCGATGCCCTCCGTTGATTTTTGTTAGAACTCCAGTACACGCCCCAGTAGTGCCCGTGTCAACAACGTTGACGGACAGCAATGGCGAACAATGTGGCCGGGCAGCGAACAATGCCTGAAAAGTTCCAGTCGAGCTGCGAGAACGCCCTGCTGAAGCCGTGTCTACAACCGCGGCAACGCCGTTGACCTACACTATTGACATACGTGTAACATGGGGTCGAAAGCACAGTACTGCTCCGGAAAGAAAGTCGTGCTGCTATGAGGAAACGGCCGAGCGCCAGACCTGGCGCGAACGCTGCCGGTGATGACGCGTCGGTGCGAGCCGGCGGCGAAAACAACGGACAGATCAGCCGCTCGCTGATCCTGCAGACCGCGCTGGCGATCATCGATCGCGACGGCGTGGACGGGTTATCGATGCGCCGGCTCAGTGACGCGGTCGGCCGGGATCCGACCGTGCTTTACCGGCACCTACCAAACAAGGCCGCGGTGCTCGACGGCGTCGCCGAGACCGTGCTCGCGCAACTAGCGGTGGACACCGCCGACCCGGACTGGGCTGCCCAATTGCACAGCGTTGCCCATGATTTTCGCCGGCTGGCCCTCACACACCCCAACGTGATGCCGTTGTTGGTCACTCGGCCCCTGGCCACCCCGCTCGGGCAACGACCACCCGGAATGCTGCGCCCCCTAGAAGACGTCCTGACGCTGCTCATGGGCGCCGGGTTCAGCGGAGTCGACGCGCTCCATATTTATCGGCTGTTGTTCGGCTTTTTGCATGGCCACGTCCTCAACGAGCTCCAAGAGGTCGTCGAACGACCCGAGGAAACCGACGATGTGCTGCGCCTCGGCCTGCACCGGCTGCCGATCACCGATTTTCCTCAAGTGCGTGCGCTGGCAACAGCCCTGGCCTCCTACGATGGCGCCGCTGAACTCGACCGCGGCCTCGACCTCCTACTTACCGGCTTAACCGCAAAACGGACCTACGACGGGGCGCCCCGATCCACATAAGACGACGCCTACCTACTTGCCGTCGGCGCGGCGCCGAGATATCTACCGCTGTCAACGCTGTTGGTGGACATCTGTTGCCAACGGTGTAGGGTAAGCGGAGCGCCGTTGGAGTGACGAGACAGCGGCTTCGTAGTTGCCGTGTAAGTCAAGGGTTTTGGTTGGCGATCGGACAGCGGCGCCGGCGAAAACTTACCCGTCAATCACGCATGAGCTAAAGCTTTGGCTAGCAATTGGAGGAAGAAGATGAACAGGTTGACCGGTCTGGACGGGGTCACGCTGCACGGCGAAACGTCGGTGATGCCCACCCACGTGATGGCGGTGATGTTTTGCGACCCGACAGCACGAGGCGAGTTGGCCGCCCGGGCAATTCTTAGGCTGGTGGCTGAGCGCACGGCGGCGATGCCGGGTTTTCAGCAGCGTCTGCTCACCAAACCCTTCGGCTTGGGGCAGCCGGTGTGGATCGAGGACTCCAATTTCAATGTCGACGACCATTTGCATTGTGTGCGGCTGCCTAAGCCCGGCACCATGCGGGAGCTGACCGCACTGGTCGGCGAGCTGCACACGCAACACCTTCGCCGCGATCGCCCCCTGTGGGAAGCCTGGGTCGTGCAGGGTCTCGCCGACGGACGACTGGTGGTGGTGATCAAGTTCTCGCACGCCATGGCGGACGGTGTGGGAGCGGTGACCTCGATGCTGCCCCGACTGATGACCACCGATCCAGACGCGGAATTCGCGGCGATGGCACAGCGTGCCCCTCCCAGGATGCCCGTTGCGGTGGCGATGGCGCTGGACATCATCGACGAGATCGCAGCCAACACCGCCGTCGGCGTTCGGATCGCTGTGAGGCTGGCCCCCGGCGCGGTGAAGTCAATGGTGGGAATCGCGTTGCGACCGGTCCGCCAACAATTCGCGAACGGCGGCAAGCATCGACCGGATGCGCCGCGAGATGTTGACGAGAGTTCGCCACGGACGGTGCTGAATGCCCCGATCACAGCGCGTCGCAGCGTCGCGTTCGCGGCCGTGGCGATGGATGATCTGCGCGCCATCACCGACGCGTTCGGTGTCACCGTCAACGATGTGTTCCTCACCGCAGCAACCTCGGCAATCCGCCGATGGCTGCAAGCACACGACACGGTGCCCGAGCAGCCCCTGCGCACCCTGATGCCGATCTCGACCCGCAACGCCGGTGACGACACCTCTAACAGCTGGTCGCCGGCCGTCGTCAAACTGCCGGTAAATTTGGCCGAGCCAGCGGAGCAGCTAGCCAGCATTTGCGCCGCGACCTCGCGGATCAAGAACCGACGAAGCGCAGCGCCGCCCGTCAACCTCGCCGACGTCATCGATCTCGTCCCCCCGGTGATCATCGGCCAAGTGGCGAGTCTGTACACCGGCCTGAAACTATCGCGATTCCACCCGCCCGTCGCTCATGTGATTACCTCCAATGTTCCGGGCCCACCTGAAGAGATCTACTGCGGCGGCTCACGGGTCCTCGGCATCCATGCCCTGGCACCGTTGTTTGAGGGCGCCAACCTCAACATCACCGCCGTGTCCTACGGAGACACCCTTGCCGTGGGCGTCGTCGCTTGCCCCGACAACATCGAGGATGTCGCATCCCTCGGGCGAGGCATCGAAGATGTGGTGGGCGAGTTGAGGAAGGCTGCCGAGGAAAAGACCGGCCAGGGCGCAGATTTGGAGCGCACCACACGCGCGCTCGTCCCCGCGAGAAGTCCACTGCGGACACGCAAAGCTCCCGCAGATCCGCGCGCTACCGCGAAGAAGTCCGCTCCCGTCAAGAAGCGGCCAGCCTAACGTTCGGCGCCAAGCTGCTTAGGTGACCGACCAGTCAAATGACTCGGGCGGTTCCTCATGCCACATGCTCGCCGTTTTCCGGATGCGTTCGGCGACAGCGTCAATGGACGTTCGGGCGCTGACGCCAGCATCACTGTCGGCCTGCGGGATCGGGAAAATAAATCGGCCGTTCTTTCCCCATTGCCATACCGCAGAGAAGTCTTCGCGGCTGAGGGGCCGAAAGATGACTTCAGTTCGTGCCTCGTTCAGCACGACTTCGAGCCACGTGGCGTATTCGACGCAGTCATCGTTCAGGCGCGGCTCATTGTTGACGTGGACCTCCGCCGCATCACCGAACCTCTTGCGGAGTGCCTCGGCCAGCGGCTGCATCAATTCTCGTTCAAATTGGTCTGCGTTGTCCTTCTTCATTCCCTTCCCTTCTTCGGGAATTGGCCCGGGGCTGCGCCGATGACCTCGTCGTTGTCAATGGCTGCACCGTTGCCGGCGTCAGCGGTGCCCAGCGCCTCCATCGCCATCCCCCGGGCCCTGGGGTGGCCCAAGGCGCACATAGTGGGGGCGGGTGCGACGACTAGCCGCTTAATATTCATAGTGCCCCCCTTTTCCGTCATAGAGCGGCCAAATCCCGGATTGGACAACGAAACGTCCCCGCCGTGACGGGTCTGACAATCGTCGACCTTCTTCATTCAGCTGCATGCGCGTCCGCCGCCGCAGCGGCGCCAGGATGCCTGATCGACTTATTCCTGAGTTGACGGTTATTCATCGGTTCGCGCGCCGACTTTTGATGCTCGATCTGACGGATCAGCTCACGCTTCGCTTCGCCCAGAGCCCGCGTCAGGTCTGGATCGTCGGCAACCGCCAGCACCTGCGGACGACCGGGCAGCGTCGTACGTAACGTGACGCGCTGTTCTTTGCCGCCGCGGTCTTGTACCGAGACTTCCACGTCCACATCAGCTGGATTCCACCGTCCCAGGCGCGCCCCGAGCCCCGACAACGTCGCGAGTACGTGCGACCGCTCCTGTTCTTTGAAGCCTGCACCCATGTGTAAGGTGTGCTCGGCGAAGACGTCTCGCCGCTGGTTCTCGTTTGCGCTCACCGTGACCTCGTCTCTGGGTTCTCTAACCCAACGGTTGACTCTCTTCAATCAGTTGGGCTGTGGCACAACATGGTCCGTGCTGACAAGGCCCGGCATTGCCGACGCGCGCGCCGGCCAACGATACGCTCAGCCATACCGGCGTCATCGCCCCGACCACTCCCCTCGACAGGAACTACATGGCCGCCGAACCGCTACCCACTACGGGGAAGCTTGTCGTGGGTGCCGCATGCAGTGCTCAGCTTGGCGAGCACGACCGTCGAGGCGACTAGCGCGACAATCAATCCAACGATGACGATCATGTCGATGCCTTCTGATTCGGGTGTTATCCCCCAGTACACGCCGTATCCCGAGGTTTGTCAACGTTGTTGACCTACACCGTAACCTGCGGTGTTGGCGGCCATCCGGAGGTGTCATGCAGGCGCGGTTGGAAATCTTGCCGTCGACCAGCTCTCCGATCACCGAGCGCAGGGGTAACGGATGTGGCTCAGGTCGCGTTGTGTCGGGCGCGGGCGCGGCGCACCGCGTCGTCGACAAGGTGTTGGGCCACCTCGGCCAGCTTGCGATGTTCGGATTGGCTCATCGCGCGGAGCTGAGTGAACGCCTCTTCCGCGCTGCGCCCGGTACGTCCGCGGATCAGGCCGATCGCTTGATCAATCACCGGGCGGGTGGACAGGGCCGTCTGCAATTGAGCAGTCAAAGCAAGCGTGTCCGCGAGAATCTGCGCGTTGTGCACAGCAACAGCCGCTGGTTTAGCGAACAACTCCCCGAATTCGGCGGCGTGCTCATCGAAAACGTTTTTGCCATAGGCATATACGTTGATCGCCCCGACCACCTGATCAGGCAGCAGCAGCGGCAGCGACAGCGCGCTGTGCACCCCCAATCTGCCCACCCGCGGACCGAACCGCGGCCACATCTTCTCCCCACCTAACGAACCGGAGCGCACCGTGCGACGTTCCAGCGCCGCAGTAATGCAAGGTCCCTCGTTGAGAGTCCCGTACTGGATTTCGTCAATCTCGGCAACAAATGGCGCGCTTGCCGCCAACGCCGCGACCATATTGTCCACCCGATCGACATGCAGCAACGTCACCCCAGCACCGTCGGCGCCCGGTATTGCGTGCACCGCGAATAGCGCCACTTCCGCCAGCAACTCAGGCAACCCAAGATGATCGGTGACCAGACCCGCGAGATCGCCGATCCCCGCCCGCAAGTCGGCGTTATCGGCACTGAACTGCTCCGATGTTTGGGACGCTAGCTGCGGGCTATCGGCGTCCTCGGCGACTTCCGCCATGGGCGGTACCTGCTTCGTGATCTTGCCGGGGCCGGGCATTATTGGCGACCAGCCATCTACCCGGGACGCACCCGCCACGACATGACCCCATCCTAGGGCGATTTGGGTGGCCGTTTCCAAACTTCGGCCCTGAGAGACTGCGCACTAGTGCGGGGACCCTTCCAGCCGGTGTAGCGTCATGGTGGCTGAGAATTTCAGCTGGTCCGGGATGAGTCCAGCCGTCCGCCGCTGAACCCAAGGAGCGTTAGCTCCGAGCCTGACACGCCGGTGATTATCTGCGCGGCTGGATCACCATGACCGATGTAGTTTTCCACCTGTTCCGCTCTGGCGGACGAGGCCATTTCTCCACGCCGCAGCAGCGTCACTTCACGCGATGGGACACTCGCTGTCCCACGTCGACGGTGACCATCGTCAGCGCCCGCGGCGACATCGACGGGACGAACGCAAGCACCCTGGCCGAGTACGCACTCACGAATACCGTGCGTTGTCGCGGGCTCGTCCTCGATCTGTCCTACCTCGATTTCTTTGGTATAGAGGGTTTCTCGGCGCTGCTGAGAGTATCCGTGCGCTGTGCGCGCACTGGAACGAGCTGGAAGTTGGTACCTGGTGCTGCGGTATCCCGACTGCTACGAATCTGCGACCCGGACGGCTCGCTGCCCACCGTAGATAACGTCGATGCGGCATTGGCTAGCCTCCAAGACCAACCAACCTCACCGTCCGGTACGAACGACCCCGAAAACCAAGCGGAATTTGGAAGAGTGCTCAGCGATGCCAACGCTGTTGTTCTACATCGTCCGCCTACGGTGTAACGTCAGGGATATCTGGTGGAGCGTCCTCCACCTGTCGAGTTCTTCGGGTCGGCTGAACGCGGCTGCCGGATCGAGATGTCGACGCGAACTCGCGTCGGCGAAGGAGGACCAATGAACGTTTTCGGTATTGTCATCGCGTTGGTCGTGCTGGCAGTGATCGTCCTGGCACTGTCGATTCGGGTGGTGACCCAATATGAGAAGGGTGTGCTGTTCCGGTTGGGACGAGTGGTCGGGGTGAAGGAACCGGGCCTGGCGGTGATCATTCCGGCGATCGATCGGCTGTTCAGGGTGTCACTGCGAATTGTGACGATGCCGATCCAATCGCAGGGCATTATCACCCGCGACAACGTGAGCGTCGACATTTCTGCGGTTGCCTATTTCCGGGTCGTGGATGCGGTGAAATCGGTGGTTGCTATCGAGAATGTCAACGCCGCGATCAATCAGATCGCACAGACCACGTTGCGGAAGGTCGTCGGTCAGCACACCCTCGACGAAGCGCTCGCTGAGACCGATGTCATCAACGCCAACATCCGGGAAATCCTGGATGTGGCTACGTTGGAGTGGGGTGTCGAGGTCACCTTGGTCGAACTCAAGGACATCCAGCTTCCTGAGAGTATGAAACGCGCGATGGCTCGCCAGGCCGAGGCCGAACGGGAGAAGCGCGCGAAAATCATTGCCGCCGAGGGTGAGTCGATGGCGGCCGCGGCGCTCGGGCGGGCGTCGGACACCATGATGGCACATCCGCTGGCGCTACAGTTGCGTAACCTGCAGACGCTGGTCGAACTCGGCGTGGATAAGAACACCACCGTGGTGTTCCCGGCGCCGTTGATGAGCGCGATCGGCGAACTCGGCAATTTCCTCGCCCGCGAAACCACCGCAGCGACGGCGCTGACCCCGACGGCCGCATCTCAACCCGGGTCGGTGCCGATTGCCAACGGGTCCCCCGAGGTCGCCAGCACGTCGAATTGACGTACAGCCCTACCCGCCGGGGGGCGCTGGTCTTGAGCCGGCTGAACTGGCACAAAGGTGGTCCTCAGCGGTGTCACCAACCGCAAGCGAGGCTCGCGGTTGGTGACGGTAAGTGGTGCGTCGACTGAACATGAATGGATCTCTAGGTGCCACACAAGCTCAGCGCGTCGCCGTCGATCTTTCCCGCCTACACCGGGCGGCTGTCCACTACGCCGGTGCCCGCGCTGAGGCTGCCCGATGAAGAGATGGAGCCCGCCGCCGCGTACCGGTTCATCCACGACGAGTTGATGCTGGACGGCAGTTCACGACTGAACCTGGCCACCTTCGCCACTACCTGGATGGACCCCGAGGCCGACCAGCTCATGGCCGAGACGTACGACAAGAACATGATCGACAAGGACGAGTACCCGGCCACCGCCAGGATTGAGTCGCGGTGCGTGTCCATGGTGGCCGACCTGTTCCACGCCGAGGGACTGTCCGACGACGACCCGGCCACCGCCACCGGGGTCTCCACCATCGGGTCCAGCGAGGCGGTGATGCTCGCCGGGCTGGCCCTGAAGTGGCGGTGGCGCCAGCGTGTCGGTGACAACCCCAAGACCGGGTGGAAAACCCGCACTCCGAACCTGGTGATGGGTTCCAACGTGCAAGTGGTCTGGGAGAAGTTCTGCTGCTACTTCGACGTCGAGCCCAAATACCTGCCGATGGCCAAGGGGCGCTACGTGATCACCCCCGAGCAGGTTCTGGACGCTGTTGACGAGGACACCATCGGAGTGGTCGCGATCCTAGGCAACACTTTCACCGGCGAACTCGAACCCGTCGCGCAAATCTGCGCGGTGCTGGACAAGCTCGCCGCCGATGGCGGCGCGGACGTCGGGGTGCACATCGACGCGGCCATCGGCGGATTCGTGGTGCCTTTCCTGCAGCCGGACCTGATGTGGGATTTCCGGTTACCGCGGGTGGTGTCGATCAATGTCAGCGGCCACAAATACGGCCTCACCTACCCGGGTCTCGGCTTCGTGATCTGGCGTAACCGCCAACACCTGCCTGAGGACCTGGTGTTCCGGGTCAACTACCTCGGTGGTGACATGCCGACATTCACACTGAACTTCTCCCGTCCGGGCAGCCAGGTCATCGGCCAGTACTACAACTTCCTGCGGTTGGGCCGCGCCGGCTACACCGAGGTGATGGGGTGCCTATCGTCGACGGCGCGCTGGCTGGCCGACGAGTTGCGCATGGGCAAGCACTTCGAGGTGATCTCCGACGGCTCGACCATCCCGGTGATCGCCATACGGCTGGCCGGCGATTTCGGCTACACCGAGTTCGACGTCTCCCACGCGCTGCGGTCCTACGGCTGGCAGGTACCTGCCTACACGATGCCCGCCGATGCGACCGATGTCACGGTGCTGCGCGTCGTGGTGCGCGAAGGGTTCTCCGCCGACCTGGCCCGGTCTCTGCGTGACGACATGGTGTCGGCGCTGGCTAGTCTGGACGACCTCAAGCCCGGCGGCCACTTCAACCACGAGCGGCCCTTCGCATATTAAGCGGCAAGCCCGCGGTCGGGGGCCTGACCCCAGCCGCCACCGGATCGGCACTGTGGCTCGGATCGGCTGCCGTTCTGGAACTTTCGATTTGGATGCTAGCGCCTCATCGTGTTCATCGCTCGGCGGTCGTTTTCGCGTAGATATTCGAGCCGCTTCACGCGTCGCAAAATCGCCGCCACATCTCGTTCAATCTTACTGAGGCGCTCGATGAGCTGACGGAGGACCGATTCATCCTTTTACTTGCGACTCCTTCGGTCGATGTGTAACGGGCCGCCCTACATCTATCGAAACCTCAGATGACGGCGCTCACCGCAAATGATCAAGGTCCAGTTATATGAAAGTGCCCACCAGTAGGCGGTTCTACTGTAGCGGCTACCGGGGCGTGTTGCGGCGCGTTGGTTCTGGCTGCGCTCAAGGGTTCTGGCTGCGCTCAAGCTGGAATCCCCCATCGGCGCGGCACCGCTTGACATCGACCTCAAGTAACGACTTGGTGGGGCTGCATGCATATCAGCCTTTTTGAGTTAGGTTGCCCGACAGAGCCTTTGCGCACAGAACGGTGGCGCTGCTTTCCGGGCATCGGTCGATGACTCTTTCGGCTTTGCCGACGGACCGCTCGGTTGAGTCGGCTCCAAGGCAGTCACCCGACGCTGATGTTGCCGTCAGCTATGACGGATCAAAGACACTGCGAGCCGCCTCGGCCGAGGAATGGTCACGGTATCGCCGTGACGAGCGATCAACCCGGGGTGCTAGCCGTTTCAAATTCTTCTGCGCGAGAAGACGGACCTGCATCTTCCGAAACGAAGGAGCCGGCTGAGCATGTCACAAAGTGGCACCTGTACGCCTGCGCCAACGTCAGGTGCCCGACGGGTCCTGCCGAGAAGAATTACCGGTGGACGAACGCTTCAGCGTATCTTTTCCGGAATGGAATCCAGCGCACGCAGTACCTCTACCGCGACTTTGCCTGCACCCTCCTGGTCAAGCGCTGAGTAGGTCGTCAACGTGTCCTGCACGAGTTTCACGCGATTCTCGTATGGCGAGCGGATTGCTGTTCCGCGAGCCGCTGGGAATGGTTGAGCCGAGGTCGCCGTCATGATGAGGCTCCTGACTGCCCGGCACAGCCGGGCGGCGAATGTAGCGAGAACAGCAACCGAACCGGTGGCCTATTACCTCGATACACATATCAGCCTACGCGGCTTTCCTAAGATCAAACGCTGGTAGCGAAAACCTTGGGATGCCGGCGATCACATGCTGACGGGGTGGTCGTGACCGCCGCCGAGCATACGGAGGCCGCGTGACGCGCGGCTGCGCGCGCCGGCCACGCGGCGACATAGCTGCACGGTGGTTCCGTGACATTTATTGGCTAAGCGCCTAATTCGACGAGAACAATAGTTCCGGGCCGCCATGGAGCACCGCTCAGTTATGAGGGTGCATGAAGATCGCCGCCTGCCCAAGCGCCTGCAACGGGCACGACGACTATGCCGACGCGCCAACGGACACCGTCGACTTCATGCTGACATCAGTCTCGGGTGACACCGCCACCGCAAGCGTGAACGCTGCTTCGAACTTGAGCAGTGACGCCGTGGGCGAGCCGGTGACGATCAAGCTCGTCACCGGCATCGGTTGCCCCTACACCGGGGCACCGGCTTCTGTTTCAGGCATAACGGTGTGGCCCTTCAGGAAGCATGGGGAAGATGCAGGATTGAAGTTGCTGTAACGACACCACCCACAACTACTGCGGCGGCTAGGGATTGCATTCCTCGTCGGGGAAAACAAACACCCAAGCCCTCGACCGGAGAACACGACGCGGGCTCAGCTGTCATAGCTGCAACGCCGGGTCTGCCTCGACGCCGTCAACTCACCAAGGCGGTGGGAGGCCGGCGCGGATTCTCCCAATCTCAGCACGGGCGAAACGCACCCGGTCGGTGTCCGCACCACGCGCAGCGGCTAGCGCGCCGCCGAGGTCATATGCGGCATTGAGGACGTAGCGGGCGCGTTTGCGGTCGCGACGGTTGCGGGCGCCCTTGCGGTACGCCTTACGCGTTTTGCGGTTACCGGCCATCGCGACGAGTTCCGCCGCGGTGATGACGCCGCGGGCCTGCTCGGGCGCCATTACGTCGCGCAAGAAGTCCCGTTCGCGTGTCACGGTCAACCGGTACACCCGCGCCGCGACGACGAGCGCGATGACGATCACGGCGATGAGTAGGCCCAATAACGCCAACGGGCTCACGCCACCAATCGCCGTCGCGGTGTCCCAGGCCCCGTGCAGCAGCATCGCCGTCGACACCAACAGCAGCCCCCGGCCGAGCCGGCGCGGTTCCGCGGGCCGGCCGAGCAGATAGATCAGACCGGCACCGAAGATGGCGCTGTAAACGATATGCGCGCCCACTCCGCTGACCATTCGGACCACGATCGTCGACATCGACGCTTCGACCTGATTCGCTCCGAACTGCGAGCCGGCCGAGGTCATCGCGTAGGCGATGTCTTCGAGGATCTGGAATCCCAATCCAATGAACGCACCCAGGATGAATCCGTCGAAGGCGGTCCGAACCTGCCGCGGGGCCAATGCGATCAGTAGCAGTAACCCTGCGCCTTTCGCCGGTTCCTCGGTGAACGGCGCCGCCAAGCCCGGACCCCAATCCAGTGCCCACGCCTGGCCGAAGGCTTTCGCGTACAAGGCGAGGATCGCGTCGTTGGCGATCCCCGCCAAGACCCAGGTCGCAGCGAAGGCGCCCCACAGAAACGCAACGACCATCAGCTTGGCCGGGAGTTTCGCGTACCGGTCGATGTGCACGGTGAACCACCAGAACAGGGCGGCGTAGATCGCGAATAATGTCACCGCCAGCCCGATCGCCTGGCCGTAGGCGTTGTACTCGCGTGCGAGCTTGGAGCCGAAACCGAACGCTCCCACGGTGACCAGCAACAGATATGCCCAGAACGCGAAGTTGCGTGGCTGATAAAACCTGAACCGCCGGCCCCAACCGGACAGTTCTAGCGCGATGGCGCGGACCCGGTCCGGGTCGATGACCGGCGCCGTCACTGAACAGCCTGTCCGCGGCTGATGCTGCGGATCATGCTCAAAACGACCGCCGTGACCTTCGCGCCGCTATCGGCCCGTCCGGTCGCCTCGGCCGCCACGCCGCGCCCATCGAACACGAACGCGGCGATGACGCCGCCCTTCTGCGGTCCGGTGATCGACGCTGTCGCACCCTGCTTGCCCTGATCGGTCGTGATCGTGTCGTGCCGGCCGGTGACGTGAAGGCCGCGACCGCGGTTCAGCGCATCCGAGGTCCTCTCGATCTGGTCGAGCAGCGCGTTGGCATCACCGTCGAAAATCGCCGTGCGGATTGTGAAAGTCACGTCGCTGTTCACGACAGTCGCGTCGTCGGGATACTCCCCCGACAACGGGCCGTGACCAGCGCGAACACCCGATGTGATCCCCCAGCCGGCCTCGGGAACGAAGGTGATATCGCCTTTCAGCTCGAGCACATCGCCCGCGTTGACGATGTCGCGGTAGGGCACCG
This sequence comes from uncultured Actinomycetota bacterium, assembly GCA_963767765.1. Taxonomy (GTDB): domain Bacteria; phylum Actinomycetota; class Actinomycetes; order Mycobacteriales; family Mycobacteriaceae; genus Mycobacterium. The sequence continues at coordinate 58,425 of CAVYEX010000007.1, forward strand.
CGGCGTTGACGAGGGGCAACACCACCGCCATCAGAAAGGCCAACGCCAGGACCGTCAAGGTAGGCGCTACCGTGCGCCGGTCCAAGCCCAACAATCGCTTATCAGCGGGCACCCATCCGTCATCGGGTTCAAAGCCCGGCGTCCCAGTCGAGGCGTGATCGATGTCGGCATCCGGCATATGCTGCGCAACCCTCCTGCGGTTACAGTGAAATACTAAGCGCGACAGCAAGAGTCGAAAAATCCGACGCGTACCCGCGACTATTGGCGTCGCCGCCCCAATGCAACGCGACAATCTCATTGCTGTCGTTGATGATCACCGATCCGGAGTCACCGCCTCGCGACCACACACCCAATGGGTTGAGGCTGCTGTCAGGGATGAGCGCGATGCAAACCTGGCCGAGCATCCACCACAGCGGATTGCCGGCGCTGTCGTTAGCCACGTACGCCCCGAACAGGCCCTCGACGATGCCGTATGTCACGCCGGTGCGGTGGCCTCGCTTGCGGACTCGGTCTCCCAATCGAGGAGACGAAATCCCAGTCGCGGCCCCGAGGTCGACGATCTCGCCGACGGTGGACGCCCGCCCGGTCTCGATCAGGCACAGCGACGCATCCCAGTTCCCGGACACCAGCCCACCGGGGGTGAACGACGGCGTGTCAGGTGCCAGACACGCGGCGACAGTACCGAGCCGCTCCAGGGCCGGCGCGGGGTCGGTGGACGGCGCCGGCTGCTGGACCACATCTCCGACACCGCCGCACAACACATGGGCATTGCTGACGCCGACCGGCTGACCGCCAGCGTTGCGGAATACACACCCAAGGGTGCCGCTGTGCACATTCCCACCGACGATAGCCGCGGGTGCGATCTGCACGCCGCCGATCACGGGATCATATTTGGCGCCGTCGGGGACCGCCCCCGATTCCTGGCCGGGCTGGCCGGCGACCAGAACATAGGAGAATCCCCCGATATCGGCGGGTAGGTCGTCGGGCGGATTGTCCGGATCGGATACCAGTAGGCGAACAGTAAACTCGCCGTCATCGGTCAGGCCGATGTCGACACCGTTTACACCTTGTATCACAAGCAGATTCGATGCCGCGTCGCTGACAGCCGAGATCATATCCGGAGGTATGTCATCCATAACTGGATCTTAGGGGGACAACGGCGTCGCGCTGTAAGAGGATATAGCCATGCGACGGCTGGTAGTGCTTGCGAGTTTTACTGCGGTCATCGGCCTGGCCACGCCGGTGCACGCCGATCCGGGCGGCGCCGATTCCGGGCTTGATGGGAATTTTCTGACCGCGCTGGATCAAGCCGGCATCACTTATCACACTGCCGCCGGCGCAATCGCAGTCGCCAGAAATGCGTGTGGGCTGATGGCCCAGGGCCGGCCGGAAAGCGATGTCATCAATGACGTGACTCAGGAAAACCCGGGATTCACCCCCTCTGGGGCGACCCAGTTCACGGCGATCGCAGTGAACACCTACTGCCCTCAACAGCCGGCCCCGCCGGAAAAGCAACAGTCACCACCGCCCTCGGCGTGGTTCTTCGACCTGCCGCCGCTACCGGCTGCTGCGCCCTGAGTCGAAGCATTCAGGCGCCCGTTCGATACGTCCCGACTACGCTGACCAACAGGTAATCGTTGTTCGCGCGGGGGGAGATAGCGATCAAGCCATGGAGCGCGACCGCCCCCATCAATTACCTGCCGAACCACCCTGCGCCTTCCGGCCGAAAATCAGTCGACGCCGGCTTTGATGCGTTCGTCTCCTACAGCGGGGCGGAAGACCGGGTAATCGCTTCTGCGCTACAGAACCGCATCGAGAAGGTCGCCAAGAAGTGGTACCGGCCGCCTCTGGTGCGGGTCTTCTTCGACAAGACCAGCATCGCGGCAGGAACCAAGCTGTGGGATCGGATCGAGTATGGCTTGTCCCGTGCGTCGTGGCTGATCCTGATCGCCTCACCGCAGTCGGCGAATTCGACGTGGGTACGCCGGGAAGTCGAATGGTGGATAGCCAACCGCTCACTCGACACGATCTTCATCATTCATACCGCCGGAGATCTGAGCTGGGACGCCGACAGCAGCCGCTTCTCTGGAAATTCCACCGCCATTGCGCCGTTTCTGCAGGACAAGTTCGACCGAGAGCCGGTGTGGGCCACCGTCGACCGGACAGATCCGGGGTCGAGCCTCGAGTACGCCGCGCTGAGCATCACATCGAAGGTTCGGGAAATCGACTTCCACGAGCTCTCGTCGCAGGCGTTTCGCGAACATCGACGCACGATGCGATGGGCTCGCGGCGCGATCGGCGGCCTGTCGGTGCTGCTGGTCGCCGCTGTCGTGCTCTCGGTGTTGGCATGGAACGCGCGCAACCAGGCGGTCGACAGTTCTCGCCATGCCAAAGGAACCAAGCTCATCGCGGAGGCCGAGGCGATGCTGGCCGACACGCTGGCAGGCACCGATGATCGGGCGTTTCAGGAGCTTTTAGCCGGCCGTTACCTGAATCCGGCGTCTGAAGGGGGCGTGCTGTTTTCCACAGTGGCAACCGAGGGGAGCACAGACAAGATCATCAAGCTTTCCATGCCCGTCTACAGCATTGCCGTCAGTCCGGCTGGCGGCGTGATGGCCAGCGGCAGCGGGGACGGCTGGATCAGAATTTGGGACTTGCGTACCCATCAACTGAGCATGCCGCCGCTGCGTGACGCCCACTCGCAGTCGATATGGGGTCTGGCGTTCAGCCCGGACGGCAACCTTTTGGTCAGCGGTAGCGACGACCATTCCATTCGGTTGTGGAATGTGCACACGGGCCAACCGCTCAGCAAAAACTTGATCGGTCACCAGCGAGCGGTACGTAGCGTGGCGGTCAGCCCGGATGGGACCCGAATTGCGTCGGCGAGTTTTGATGGCACCGTAGGAATCTGGGACGTTAAGACTCAGCAGCGGATAGCTCAGCTGAGGGGGCACACCAGCGATGTGTACTCCGTCGCATTCAGCCCCGACGGCACGCAGATCGCATCGGGCAGCGATGACAAGACCGTGAGGTTCTGGGATGCAAAGACTTTGCAGCCGATGGGCGACCCGATCGACGTTCAGACCATGCGGGTGCGCAGTGTGGCCTACAGCCCTGACGGCTCAAAGCTCGCGGCCGGGATCCGGGATGACACCGTGATCGTTTGGGATGCGCGCACGCGCGTGAAACTTTCGGGACCGCTTACCGGCCATAACGGATCGGTGTACGACGTCGTCTTCAGTTCCGACAGTAAAAAGCTGGTTTCCAGCAGCCGTGACAACACACTGCGGGTGTGGAACGCCGACACCGGCCAGTCGATCGGCGACCCGATCACCGGCCACGACGGGATAGTCAATGCGGTCGCCTTCGACGGTCGACGGCTCATCTCCTGCAGCAATGACGGCACGATCAGGTTCTGGAATCTGGACGAAAGCGAGCCGCTGACCGAGCACACCGCTCCTATCCGCGGGATCGCGCTGAGCTCAGACGGTCACCAGATAGCCACCGCCAGTAACGACCACACCGTACGACTATGGGACACCACAAGCGATAGAGAGCTTCATACGTTTGTTGGTCATACCGACGCGGTTCGCAGCGTAGCGTTCAGCCCCGACGGCCGCCGCCTGCTCAGCGGCGGCGATGACAAGACAATCAGAATGTGGGACACCGGGACCGGCCAGCCGATCGGCCTTCCGATGGTCCTCGACCAGGGCAAGGTGTACGCGGTCGCCTTCAGCCCGGACGGACATACTCTCGTCTCGGGAAGCGACGATCAGACTGTGCGCCTATGGGATGCTGACACCGGCCGGCCCATCGGCAACCCGTGGACAGCGGGCCAAGGCCGCGTCTACTCGCTCGCGTTCAGCCGGGACGGAGGCACGCTGGCCTCCGGCGGTGACGACACGATGGTGCGGTTGTGGAACATCCGAACAGGACAGCTGATCGTGACACTTTCCGGCCATCAAGACCCGGTGTGGACTGTTTCTTTCAGCCCGGACGGACGAACCCTGGCCTCGGGTAGCGCCGACAACACCGTGCGATTCTGGGATGTGCAAAAACAAACCCAAATCGGTGATCCGCTTCCGGAGCGGGATGTGGTGTGGAGTCTGGCTTTTAATCCGCTGGGCCACCAGCTGGTCACCGGCAGCGGCGGTAACACGCTGCAGTTGTGGGATATCGATCACCATGAGCCTATCGGCAATCCGCTGACCGGTCATACCGGCGCGGTGAACAGCGTGAAGTTCAGCCCGGACGGCCGCCGAATCTATTCGGGCAGCGACGATTCCACTGTGCGCCGCTGGGTCACGTCCGCAACTCCGCAGGATCTGTGCGACAAGCTGACCGCCAACATGTCGCGACAACAGTGGCGCGATTGGGTGTCGTCATCGTCGACGATCCCATACAAGGAACTCTGTCCGGAACTGCCGGACTCGCCGCCGCCCTGATAGTGGGCAGGCGGGCACTACTGTTTGGCTACTTTGGCGGCGATCTGGTGAGCGATGTTGATCGCGGTGCCGGCCGCGTTGCTGTGACTGCACGTCGAGATGTCGACAGCGACGTTGTTGCTCACCGTCACCGCCCGTTCGCACAGTTCCCCGCTGCCACCTTGTTCTGTGATGTTGTTGCTCAATGTGCCGCTGTTGTTGGAGATCGGACCGACGGTCCATTGTTGGCTGGTTTTGCCCGGAGGGGTACGGGTGAACTCGCGATTTTCGCAGGCAGGCCAGCGTTGCGCCGTGGCGGTGTAGAAGGCGGCTGCTTTGTCCGCGGAGGGAAACAACACTACGACCTGATCGGCGTAGTGAGCAGGGTGGGGGCCGCGTTCGCGAAGTGACTGCTCGCGCATAGCGGTCCAGCCGCTGTCGGCATAGCTGTCGACGTCTGCATCGATAGCGGTGACCCGGCAGGCCTTGTCCGGCACTGTCTTGGTGTCGTCTACGAAGGTGTTGTACGTACCGGCCACCTCCATGTCGGTGGCGCCCATGACGGTGTTGATCTCCGCGGGGCTGAGCCAAAGCCCCTGCAGCGCCGCCTCGGCCAGTGGAGCCTTGGCGGCCGACGTCGTGGCCGGTGCCGGGCCCGGGGCACTTTTGCTACTGCTGCATCCCGCGGCCAGCATGACGACGCCGATACCGGCACCAACCAGCGCGAGTGTCGACTGACGCATAGGTTGGACTCCTTCCGTTCGCTCCGGCGGTAAGCCACCCGATCGATCAGCGCTTCCTGGCACCGGACGGACATGCCGGTCTGGTGCCCCGATTGGTGACCGTACTGCGGTCTCGGGTGCTCGGTTGCGGAAGGTGAGTGAGTTTTCCCGTTGGTGGCCAGTTG
>CAVYEX010000008.1:0-131262 GCA_963767765.1 uncultured Actinomycetota bacterium
TCGTGGTCATGGTGCTGAAAGCGGAACTCCGCCTCAGCGAGGAGCAGGCCCGGCGGGTGATGACGACGGCGCACCAGCGGGGAGTGTGCGTGGTCGCGGTGTTCACGAAGGAGGTTGCCGAGGCGAAGGCGACGAACGCGATGGATGCGGCCCGCGAGCGGGGCTACCCGCTGCTGCTCACGACCGAGCCGGAGGAATAGGTCGCAGGCTATCGCGAGTGCGGCGGTTCAGCGTCATCGCTTCCAGCTTGCCCGCCCAGCTCGGCGGCGAGCTGCCGGGCGGTGCGCTCCAGGGCGGAGGTGCGGCTCTTGCCACCACCACGTCCAGCGCTGCGAGCGAGCCGACGCCGGAGCTGGCGGACGGTGGCGAGGACGAGGTGGGCCAAGCCGTCGTCGGGCAGGGCGGCGACGAGCTGGTCGAGCTCGGCCGGGGACAGGCGGGCGGCGAGCGCATCGAGACTATCCCCGCCGGGTGCATCCTGATTGTCCTGGGAGGGTGGCCGACGCTTGGCGCCCGCTTGGGCTTGGGTTGGCGCAGGGCGAGAGCCGTGGCGGCTGGCTCCGGGGCAGGGATGCCGAAGATGTCTGCTTGTCGCTCGTCTGCTGCCGGCCCGCGTGCCATGCCTGACCTCTGCCGATCCCCGCTCCGGTATGGCGATGCGGATGGCCCGGCTCCACCCGGCCGGGAGTCTGCGCAAACGGGTGAGCAAGGCCGGTGCGCAGGCCGGAAGACCGCGCAGCGGGTTCTGCACCCGGAGCGCGGCGACCGAAGGGAGCAAGCGAAGCGGTGCAGACGCAATATGCATTCCTCCGGAACGCGGCTTGCGAAGCGAAACAAGCCTGGCCTACGCTGCCCGCGTGGCCATCGCCTTCGCCCGCGCCCGCTACCTGTCCCGCGCCACCGGCGGCAACGCGGTGCGCTCGGCGGCCTACAACGCCCGCGAGGCGATCGAGGCCGAGCGCACGGGCGAGCTGTTCCACTTCCGCCACCGCGACGCGCCCGAGCACCACGAGGTGCTGCTGCCCGAGGGCGCGGACGCCCGCTTCGCCGACTGCGCGGTGCTGTGGAACGCGGCCGAGGCGGCGGAGAGGCGCAAGGACACCCAGGTCGCGCGCGAGATCGTGCTGGCGCTGCCGGCCGACCGCGAGCTGTCCACCGAGGACCGGATCGAGCTGGCCCGCTCGTTCGCCGCGCGAGCACTTCGTGGCCAAGGGCCTGGCCGTGCAGCTCGACGTGCACGCGCCGCACAAGGAACGCGGGGAAGGGGAGGGCGCCTACGCCGAGGGCACGGGCGGCGACCACACCAACTGGCACGCCCACCTGCTGATCACGACCCGCCGGGTCGAGGGCGACGGGCTTCGCCGCCAAGAAGGCGCGCGACCTGGACCCGGAGGTGCGCCGGGCGGGCGGTCGCGCCGTGGTGGCGGAGGGCGAGGCCTGGGGCGAGCTGTGGCGCGCGCACCAGGACCGCTACTTCCAGGAGCACGGCATCGAGCTGCGGGTGGACGCGACGGCGGCGCACCCCGGCGAGCACATCGGCCCGGTGCGGATGCGCAAGGTGGACAGCCCGGCGGTCGCGCGCGCGGAGGTGCTGCGGGCGGCGAACGAGCAGGCGGCGCGTGACCCGGAGCAGGTGCTGGCGGCGCTGACGCGCAACAACGCCACCTTCACCGAGCGCGAGCTGGACCGCTACCTCGCCAAGCATCTCGGGGCCGGGCCGGACGGGACCGGTGTGGGCAGCGACGAGCAGGCCGCGCGCGACATCGCGGCCGCGAAGGCGGCGGTGCTGGGGCACCGGGACGTGCTGGCGCTGCACGACCGCGAGACGGGCGAGGCGGCCGGGCGGTTCACGACGCGCACGGTGCGCGAGCAGGAGCGCGCGGCGCTCGCGGACGGGGCGGCGGTGGCCGGGGCGGGGCACCACCGGGGCGTCGACGGCCCGGCACCAGGAGGCGGCGCTGGAGGCGCGCACGCTGCGCGAGGATCAGCGCGCGGCGTTCGAGCACGCGGTCGCCGCGGGCGGGCTGAAGCTGATCGAGGGCCGGGCCGGGACGGGCAAGAGCTACACGCTGGCGGCGGTGCGCGAGGCGCACGAGCGGGCCGGGTACCGTGTCGTCGGATTGGCCCCCACCAACGCCGTGGCGCAGGACCTGAAGGCGGACGGGTTCGGCGAGGCGGGCACGGTCCACGCGGCGCTGTTCGCGATCAAGAACGGGCGCAGCCCCGGCTGGGACCGGCGCACGGTGCTGGTGGTGGACGAGGCGGCGATGCTGGACAGCCGCGTGACCGGCGAGCTGCTGGCCGAGGCACGCGCGGCCGGGGCCAAGGTGGTGCTCGCCGGCGACGACCGGCAGCTCGCCAGCATCGAGCGGGGCGGGCTGTTCACCGAGCTGCGCAAGCAGCACGGGGCGGCCGAGATCACCGAGGTGACGCGCCAGCGGGTGGGCTGGCAGCGGCAGGCGGCGCGCGACCTGGCCGAGGGCCGGTTCGACGCGGCGGTGCAGGCGTTCGACCGGCACGGCGCGGTGACGTGGACGGCGGACCAGGACGCGGCGCGGGCCGCGCTGGTCGAGCGGTGGAAGGCGGACAGCGCGGCCGAGCCGGCGGCGAGCCGGTTCGTGTTCGCCTACACGAACGCCGAGGTGGACCGGCTCAACGCCGAGCTGCGCCAGGTGCGGCGCGACCGGGGCGAGCTGGGCAGCCCGGACGTGGTGCTGGAGACCAAGCACGGCGCGGCGGCGTTCGCGGTCGGCGACCGGGTGCAGTTCACGGACACGGCCAAGAAGCTGGGCATCTACAACGGCAATGCCGGCACCATCACCGGGCTGGACGCCGCGACGGGGCAGGTGTCGGCGCGGCTGGACGCGCCGGCCGGCAAGGAGGGCCGGCACCGTCACCTGGTCGAGCGGCGGAGTTCGAGGGCTTCCGGCACGGCTATGCGGGGACGATCTACAAGGGCCAGGGCAAGACGCTGGACCACACCTACCTGCTGCACACGCATCACTGGCGGGCGGCGGCGAGCTACGTGGCGCTGACCCGGCAGCGGGAGAGCGCGCAGGTGTTCGTGGCGACGGAGACGGCGCGCGATGCGCGCCAGCTCGCGCGGCAGATGGCGCGCGGCGAGGTGCGCGCGGCGTCGGTGGCGTGGGCCACGGCGGACGAGCTGGCGGCCCGAGCTGCGGCAGCAGGCCGGGGTGGGGCAGAGGCCAGCCGACGCGGCGAGCGCCCGGCACGGTCGCAGGGGGCGACGGCACAGCCGGACCGGCGTGCGACGGCGTACAGCCGGGGCAGGGCAGGGGCAAGCCTGCCCGAGGGCTGGCTCATCCCGCCCTACGTGGACCCGCTCGGGCAGGGCCGGGACAGCCTGGGGCGGGGCGTCACGCCGGCGAGGTCGCGGCGGCGGTGGCGGCGGACAAGGCGGTGCAGCGCGAGCGCGAGGCGCGGTGGAGCTACCTGCAGGGCGCCTACAGGGACCCGCACGCGGCGCGGGCGGCGCTGGACGAGCTGGTCAAGCGCGAGGGCTGGACCAGTGCCGCCGCGCGGATCGCGCGCGAGCCGGGGCAGCTCGGGGAGCTGCGGGGCAAGGTGGGGTGGTTCGCGTCCGCCGCGGCCAAGCAGGAGCGCGCGATGGCGGAGCGGGGCGCGAGCGCGCTGCCGGGCAGCCTGGAGCGCATCGGCGAGGCCGAGGGGCGGGCGGAGCGGGCCTATCGCGGCAGCGTGGAGGCGCAGCGTGCGGCGGACGCGACCGGCATCCCGCGCCTGTCCGACCGGGCCGAGGCGGCGCTGGGCGCCGTCGGCGCGGGCCAGGGACGAGAAGGCGCGCGGCGAGGCGTGGCGGGCGGTGCAGGCGGACAAGGCGGTCGCGGCCGAGCTGCGGGCGTTCGGGGCGGCGGTGGAGCGGCGGTTCGGGGAGGAGGGCGTGCGCCAGATGCTGCGGGCCGGGGGACGGGCCGGTGCGGTCACGGCAGCGTCGGTCGCACCCGAGCAGCAGCCGGCGCTGGACCGGGTGGCCGGGCTGACAGCGACGCTGAAGGCGGGCGAGCGGGCCGGCGAGCGCCTGGCCCAGCGTGAGGCCGAGAGCGAGCGACAGGGGCAGCGGGGAGGCCCTCGGATGTGAGCGGGTGGCGCGCTCGCGTAGCCTGCACCTAGACCGTGGCGGCGTATGATGCCCGCTCGTGAACGGGCACCGGGCAAGCAGGATAGCCGGACATGTCTGATCAGCAGCCGCGGCGCTGTCCGTGGGCGGGGAGCGATCCGTTGATGTGCGTCTACCACGACGAGGAGTGGGGCGTGCCGGAGCGCGATCCGCGCGCGCTGTGGGAGAAGCTGATGCTGGACGCTCGGCCGACGCGCTGGTACCAAGCCGGATCAGGTCCAGGTCGCTAGCCTTCGACCAGGCTGCGAGCTGGTCTGCCGCACCGGGCAAGTCCAGCCACGGCGAGAGCATCCCCGGCGTCTGCGAGCCCTGTCCGGGCGCGAGCAAAGCAATCACGTGTTTAAGAGAACACTGTGGAAACGGTTTTGCGGGGTGTATCAGAATATGAACCTTGTCTTAGGTTTTTGTGGAGACCCTACAAAGCGATCCTCGGATGCGACGTCACCGATACCGCGTCGCGACCTGTCACCCTCGACGGAGCAGACCGGGGGTGCCGCCGAGGCTGGCGTGCTGCATCTGGTAGGCGAGGTGGCCCACCGTCGCCGCGACGCGAAGCACGTAGGCATCGCGGGGTTGCGTGGGATCGCGGCCGGTGAAGTCGGCGATCCGGCGCAGACGGTAACGCACGGTATTTGGATGAACGAACAACTGGCGGGCACATGCTTCGATGGCCCCGCCGCAGTCCAAGTAGGCGTCCAGCGTCTCGGTCAGGGTGGGCCCGGCGTCGGCCAGCGGTCGCATCACGTCGGTGTGCAGCGCCGCCACCGCCGATGCGTCGCCCATCAACGCTCGTTCGGGCAGCAGCTCGCGGGCCAGCACCGGCCGCGGCGCCCCGCTCCAGCCGGCGACGGCGTTCATCCCGGAGATCGCCTCGCTGGCGCTGTGGTACGCGGCGGTCAGCATCGGAGCGGTCGGCCCGATCACCACCGGGCCGTCGGAGAACGCGGCCAGCAGATCGTTGAAGAACTTGTCTGTCGGCGACAATTGACCCGACACGATCGCCACCAGCCAACTGCCGTGCACATCGGTCAGCGCCGCCCGCCCATGGCGCGCGGCCACATCCCGCACGTCTTGGCTGGCTTTGCGGCGTCCCTCCTGGCCGTCGGCGCCGTCTCCGGTGAACGTCGGGGTGCCGACTACCACGGTCGCCGGTGCGGTGGTGTCCCAGTTCAGGGCGGCCGCGCGGCTCAGCAGCTCCGGCCCGGTGTCGCCGCGCACCACCGCATCGACCACGCTGGCTTCCATCCGGCTGTCCCAGGTTCCGCGGGCTTCGGCGGCGTCGGCGTAGGACGAGGCGGCGGTGAAGGCCAGGTCGCGACTGTACTTCAGAATCGCTACCGTCAGCGCGGTCAGCTGCTGCTCGTCGCGGGCCAGCAGCGGGACCACTTCTTCGAAGAACTCCATGGTCACGCGCACCATGTCGACGCTGTGCCGCAGCGCGATCCGCCGGGTCAAGTCCTGGGGCACCAATTCGAACGCCCGCGCGGTGTAGCTGACATTGCTGCGCGGGTCTTGCACCCACTCGACGAAGTTGACGACGGCGGTTTGCACCACCAAGGCCACGCTGGCCCGCTGCGACGCTTCCAGGTCGGCGAAGAACGGCAGCCGCTCCTGCATCGCCGTGACCGCCTCGGTGGCCAGCCGGCCCGAATACTGCTTGAGCCGTCGCAGCAGGGACTCGGGGATGTTGTCGAGCAGCTCCAGCGTCGAGCGTGACAGCACAACTTGGTTGTCGGGCATAGCTAAAAGCTACGCCGCATTCCTGGATGTTCTTGCCAAAACTCCGTGCGCGAGAGTGCGGGCTACCGACGCCCACGCGACCTTCGCGTCGTCAGCTGCACTTTCGCGGTCCCGGTCAGGCGCCCGGGCCAGGATCGGAGGTCTGCTCGGGCGCGGCCTGCACGTCGTCGATTTTGTACTGGCGGGCGGCGGCGACCGGCACGGACGGGTCGATCTCGCCGTCGCGGGCCAGCGCCTCCAGCACCGCGACGACCTGCGACTCGGCGTCGGTGTTGAAGAACCGGCGGGCGGCGGGCCGGGTGTCGGAGAAGCCGAACCCGTCGGTGCCGAGCGTGACGTAGGTGCCCGGCACCCACGGCCGGATCTGTTCGGGCACCGCCCGCATCCAATCCGACACCGCGACCACCGGGCCGGGCGCGTCGGCCAGGGCCTTCGTCACATACGCCTGGCCGGCCGGGCGACCTGGGTGGCGCAGCTGCTCTCTTTGCACGGCGACGCCGTCGCGGTTCAGTTCGCTCCAGCTGGTCACCGACCACACGTCGGCGGCGACGTCCCACTCGGCGGCCAGCATGTCGGCGGCCTGCAGCGCCGACGGCATCGCCACCCCGGACGCCAGCAGCTGGGCGGTGTTGGTCCGGCGCTCCGCGGCCGGGCGGTAGCGGTAGATGCCCCGCAGCAGACCCTCGGGGTCGAAATTCGGCGGCTCCGGCGGCTGGGAGTAGGGCTCGTTGTAGACGGTGAGGTAGAAGAAGACGTTCTCCGGGTTCTCGCCGAACATCCGGGCCAGTCCGCTTTCGATGATGTAGGCGATCTCGTAGGCGAACGCCGGGTCGTAGGTCACCGCCGCCGGGTTGGTGGCCGCCAACAGCAACGAGTGTCCGTCGGCGTGCTGCAGCCCCTCGCCGGTCAAGGTGGTGCGCCCGGCGGTCGCGCCCAGCAGGAAACCGCGGCTCATCTGGTCGGCGGCGGCCCACAGTCCGTCACCGGTGCGCTGAAAGCCGAACATCGAATAGAAGATGTAGATGGGGATCATCGGCTCGTTGTGCGTGGCGTACGCGGTTCCGGCGGCGGTGAACGACGCGGTCGAGCCGGCCTCGTTGATGCCCTCGTGCAGGATCTGACCGGAGTCACTTTCCTTGTAGGCCAACATGAGTTCGGCGTCCACCGACGTATAGAGCTGACCGTTGCGGTTGTAGATCTTCAAGCTCGGGAACCACGAGTCCATCCCGAACGTGCGGGCCTCGTCGGGGATGATGGGGACCAGCCGAGGCCCGATGTTCTTGTCGCGCAACAGCTCTTTGAACGTGCGAACGCATGCCATGGTGGTCGCCACCTCCTGGTGGCCGGACCCCTTCTTCAGCGCCGCGTAGGCCTCGCGGCCCGGCAGCGCCAGCACTTTCGACTTGGTCCGGCGTTCCGGCAGGAAACCGCCCAGCGCGCGGCGCCGGTCGAGCAGGTAACGGATCTCGGGGGCCTGCTCGCCGGGGTGGTAATACGGCGGCAGGTACGGGTCCTCTTCGAGCGCAGCGTCGCTGATCGGGATACGTTCGCGGTCCCGGAAGTCTTTCAGATCGTCCAGCGTCAGCTTCTTCATCTGATGGGTGGCGTTGCGGCCCTCGAAGTGCTTACCCAACGTGTAGCCCTTGATGGTCTTGGCGAGGATGACGGTCGGCTGGCCCCTGTGCTCGCTGGCTGCCCGGTAGGCGGCGTAGACCTTGCGGTAGTCGTGGCCGCCCCGTTTGAGGTTCCAGATGTCCTGGTCGCTGAGGTTCTCCACCAGCGCTTTGGTGCGCGGATCACGTCCGAAGAAGTGGTCGCGCACATAGCCGCCGTCGTTGGCTTTGTAGGTCTGGTAGTCACCGTCCGGGGTGGTGTTCATCAGGTTGACCAAGGCCCCGTCGCGGTCGGCGTGCAGCAGGGTGTCCCATTCGCGGCCCCACACCACCTTGATGACATTCCAGCCGGCGCCGCGGAAGAACGACTCCAATTCCTGGATGATCTTGCCGTTGCCGCGCACCGGGCCGTCCAGGCGCTGCAGGTTGCAGTTGATTACGAACGTCAGGTTGTCCAGACCCTCCAGCGCGCCGACGTGCGCCAGCCCCCGGCTCTCGGGCTCGTCCATCTCCCCGTCGCCCAGAAAGCACCACACATGCTGATCGGAAGTGTCTTTGATGCCGCGGTCGTGCAGGTAGTGGTTGAAGCGGGCTTGATAGATGGCGTTGATCGGTCCCAGACCCATCGACACGGTGGGGAACTCCCAGAAATCGGGCATCAACCTCGGGTGCGGATAGGAAGGCAGACCCCCACCGGGGTGGCTGTGCTCCTGGCGGAAGCCATCAAGCTGATCTGCGCTGAGTCGACCTTCTAAAAACGCGCGCGCATAGATGCCCGGGGAGGCGTGGCCCTGGATGAAAACCTGGTCCCCGCCGCCGGGTTGTGACTTGCCCCGGAAGAAGTGGTTGAAGCCGACCTCGTACAGCGCAGCCGACGAGGCATAGGTCGAAATATGCCCGCCCACAGCAACGCCCGGGCGCTGCGCACGGTGCACCATGATGGCTGCGTTCCATCTGATCCAGGCTCGGTAACGGCGCTCGACGTCCTCGTCGCCGGGGAACCACGGCTCGAGTTCGGTGGGAATGGTGTTGACGTAATCGGTCGACGTCAACGCGGGGATCGACACCCGCTGCTCACCGGCGCGTTCCAGTAACCGCAGCATCAGGTAGCGCGCCCGCGACGGCCCGGAGCGCTCCAGCAGCTGGTCGAATGACTCGAGCCACTCCGAGGTCTCCTCGGGGTCGATGTCGGGCAGGTACGAGGCCACACCTTCACGGATTACCCGCACCCGGTCGGGTTCGGTTGCACCGCTGGAGTTTTGCGCCAGGTCACGGCGGACGAACTCGGTAGTCAACTCGCTGCTCCTGTGCTGTGGCGGTCGATCGTGGCTGTTCGCCTTTCATGGTCCTCCTATCGTGCCGCACCGGCAGCGTCGGCGAGCGCGAGTCGGCGCCGAACCTGCCGGTGCGGGCGCGCCGATCGGAGAATTCGGCGCCTTCGAACGCCTGCGCGGCTGAGCCTGTAACGTCACGGGCTGTGCTGACCGGCAGGGGTGCTTCAAGGGAACCGGGCAATCGGCCATCGCGGGGCTTGCGCCATCTCCGGATCGGCGGTCTGCTGCTGGGCAGCGCGGCGACGGTGCTGCTGGCGATCGTCGGATGTACCACGGTCACCGGAGGCAGCGGAACAGTCGATACCGCCGTCGCGCCGGCCTACCGCGCTTCGGTGTCTGCGTCGGTCTCGGCCTCGTCGGCGACGTCGCGGATCCGGGAGACTCAGCGTCAGCAGTCACTGACGACGCGGGCGGTGCGCACCTCGTGCGAGGCGTTTGCCAGCACCAGTAAAGACGCGATTGAGAAGGTGAACGCCTTTGTCGCCGCGTACAACGCGGGCGGCAACACCGGGCCGCAGGAGGGTCCGGCGATCGACGCGCTCAACCACAGCGCCGACGCTGTCACCGGCAGCCTCAGCGACGCACTTTCCGCCGGCCTGCGTGACGCACTCAACGCCTACGTCGACGCCGCCCGCGGAGTGGCGAACGCGATCGCGACGCACGCCGCGACGTCGGAGTTCAACCGGCGGGTGGATCAGCTCAACGACACCAAGTCCAAAGCGGTCCAGCAATGCATCGCCGCCTCGTGAGATCGGTGGAAGTTGGTCGTGTAGGGGTCGTCGCGCTGTGCGACGATAGTGCGCATCGCACGGCGCACAGACGGACAAGTGTCGGCTGAGGGAGGTTTTACGGTGGTCGCGGCGGATGACGCCCCGAACTACGCCCGCAAACTGGGCATCCATTCAGGGCAGGTTGTCCAGGAGTGGGGATGGGATGAGGACACCGACGACAATGTCCGCGCCGACGTGGAGGACACCTGCGGCGCTGACTTGCTCGACGAGGACACCGACGAGGTCGTCGACGTAGTCCTGCTGTGGTGGCGCGACGGTGACGGCGATCTGGTGGACACCTTGATGGACGCCATCACCCCCCTTGCCGACGACGGCGTGATCTGGGTGCTGACACCCAAGACCGGCAAACCCGGCCATGTGCTGCCCGCCGAGATCGCCGAGTCGGCGCCCACCGCCGGCCTGATGCCCACATCGTCGGTCAACCTCGGTGACTGGAGCGCCAGCCGGCTGGTGCAACCGAAGTCGCGGGCCGGGCGCCGCTGATGCTGGCGGTCGGAGCAGAAGCTCCCGACTTCACCCTGCGCGACCAGAATCAGCAACCCGTCACCCTCAGTCACTACCGCGGCGCCAAGAATGTGCTGCTGGTGTTCTTTCCGTTGGCGTTCACCGGGATCTGCCAGGGCGAGCTGGACGAGCTGCGCGACCATCTGCCCGACTACGACAACGACGACAGCGTCGCGCTGACCATCTCGGTGGGCCCGCCGCCCACGCACAAGATCTGGTCAACCGAGAACGGGTTCCTTTTTCCCGTGCTTTCGGACTTCTGGCCGCACGGCGCGGTCAGTCAGGCCTACGGGGTGTTCAACGCCGACGCCGGCTTCTCCAACCGGGGCACGTTTGTGGTTGATCGGTCCGGCGTCATCCGATTCGCCGAGATGAAACAACCGGGCGAGGCCCGCGATCAGAGTGTGTGGACGGCGGCGTTAGCCGCGTTGAAGGGGTAGGTCGCCGCGTTTGGGAACACCACGTTCGGCCGTGTAGCCTGCCCGGCACGGGCGCGTAGCTCAGTGGTAGAGCTCTGGTTTTACACACCAGCGGTCGGCGGTTCGATCCCGTCCGCGCCCACCTCAGTCCTTGACGAAGTGGTACATGCTACCGCGGCGCTTTCTAGGCTGGGCTCTTCGATTCTGCGTCTTCCGCAGACACGGACCGCTGAAGGGCTTGGGCTGCCTCGTGGGCGGCCCGCGCCGCCGGCGACTGGGCCAAATACTTCAGCGCCATCTCGGTGGAAGCTTCGGTGCTGGGATGATGGCTGGGCCGCAAGTAACGCAGTCCGCAGGCCACCGTGATCTTCCACGGCCCAGGCATCTTGCCCTGGCGGGCAGCCCGGGTCCAATCGCCCCGACGCGGTTTGGCGGTAGTGGTCGGGTCGTTCGCCATCAGGTAACGCACTCCTGCCCGCCACCAGTACAGGAACAGCGGACCGGTGAAGAGCATCGACACCGCCCGGATCAGGTAGCTCCCGCACACGTGCTGGTAGACGTCGAACACCAGCGAGCGGTGCTCGACCTCCTCGGCGCCATGCCAGCACAACAGATCAAGCATGACCGGGTCGGATCCCGCATCGGCCAGGCCGCGGTTCTGGATCAGCCATTGGCCCATCACCGCGGTGAAATGCTCCATCGCGGCCACGTCGGCCAGGCGCCGGTAGAGCCACCAGCGCTGCAGACGGGTCGGCCATTCGGGGTGCTGCTTTTGGCCCGCCGTTCCCCACTTCTTCAGATTTTCGATGTAGGGCTTGGTGTCGAGGCCTTGATCGGCCAGATGATCGAGCACAAGTTGATGCGCCCAGGCGTGCCAAGCCTCCTGCTGCACGAACGGTTTGATCGCCGCCTTCAGGTCGGGGTCGTCGACCAACGGCGCCGCCTCGTTAACAGCTTTGATGAACTGCCGCTCACCTTCAGGTAAGAGCAGGTGCAACACATTCCACGAGTGTGTGGTGAACGGGTCGTCGGGGACCCAGTGCATCGGCGTGTTCGACCAGTCGAAGCGGACCTTGCGCCGGTAGGTCGGGTAGCCCTCGTGGCGCACCTGATAGTTGTCTACCTCAGTCATCGCCAATCCTTCCCAACGCCAGCTGATGTGAGTCCGCGGTCCAAGGAGAACGGGCGGGTGCTCGCTCCGATTCAGGACAGCAACGACGGCCGGTAGCCCCCATGCCAAACGACCATGTGGTGACGATACACATATCTTGAGGCGCTGTATCCGCCCTCTCGAATGCTGAGGGGCTTGAGAGCGCCGCTCTCGTCATAGCGGCGAGCGAGCGCGCGCCAAGGCGGCCTACCAACCGGCGCTACCGCATCCGCTGCTCTGCTCGTCTAGAAGGGCGGTTCTCTCCACCTGACGCGTCAACTCAGCGTTCGGCGCTGACCAGTCTGCCAAAAATGTCCGCGGGGTCATTCTAAGCAGAAACTGAAGAATTCTGAAACACTGACAAATGGCACAAGCGCATAACTGTGACTGTCCTGAGGCGCTCCAAAGAAAATGCGAGTCCTACCACTAAACACGGTCGAGTCGAGCAGGTGGGTGAAGCCAGGGCGAGAACTGCCCGCCCTGTTATGCCGCGACGAACCGCCCGTGCGGCGCTTTGTTCAGCGCGCCGTGCTTTTCCAGCACCTCGAGGATCTGTTCACTGCGGGTCTCGCCGCTTTGGCAGAGACTCCGAACCGCGGCGACGGCGGTTTCCAGGACGTCCAACCGGTCGGACATCTGGGCGAAGGTGGCGGCCCACGTGTCGTAGTCGCGCTCGTCGCAGGCTATCTCCGCTATCCCGAAGGAGAACATCCCCAAGGTGATCACACTCCTGAATTAAGGTAGGCACTTGCGCGCCCGCTCGCTTGGTATGGATAGGGGTTTAGCCCGCTGTCGGAATTCTAAACGAAAATGGCGAAAACTTTTTCCGCCGGTGTCTATGCGACATAAGTGTAATATTAATGCGACAAAAGTGTAATTGCGGTCGCGACACGCCGCCTTATTTGTCGAATGTCGAAAATCCGGTGGCGACGCGAGCGAATCCGTCAGGCGCGCACGGTGTGAGACGCTGCCGAGGTGCGTGTGTCGCCCCGCCGAACGGGGATTCTCCTCGGTTTCCTCGCCGACATCGTGCTGGGTGATCCACCCCGGGGCCACCCGGTCGCCGGATTCGGCGCTGCTGCCACCGCACTGCAGCGGCTCACGTACCGGGACGGCAAGCTCGCGGGCGCAATCCATACCGGCGTCGCGGTAAGCGCAGTCAGCCTGATGGGAGCGGTGCTGCAGCGCGAAGCCGGCAGACGTGGCCCGTTGTCGTTGACGGCGGCCACCGCCGCGGCGACCTGGGTGACGCTGGGTGGGACGTCGCTGCTGCGGACGGCGGACACGATGGCGGTGCTGCTGGAAAGCGAGGACGCCGTAGCCGCAAGGTTGCTGTTGCCGTCGCTTTGCGGACGTGATCCGACCTGCCTCGACCTACCCGGGCTCACCCGCGCGGCGCTGGAGTCGGTTGCCGAAAACACTTCCGATGCGCAGGTGGCTCCTCTGCTGTGGGCAGCGGTCGGTGGCCTGCCAGCCGTGCTGGCCTACCGCGCCATCAACACATTGGACGCAATGATCGGGCACCGTTCACCCCGCTACGCCCGTTTCGGCTGGGCCGCGGCACGGTTGGACGACATGGTCAACTATGCCGCCGCCCGCCTGACCGGGATGCTGGTGGCGCTGTGCGCACCCGTCGCCGGTGGCTCGCCGGCCGGAGCGGTGCGGACCTGGCGCCGTGATGCGGCCCGGCATCCCAGCCCGAACGCCGGCGTGGTCGAGTCGGCATTCGCGGGCGCGCTCGGCGTACGACTGGGCGGCCCTACCCAGTACCGCTACGGACTCCAGATCCGGCCCACTCTCGGTGACGGGCCGACACCGTCGGTGTCCGATTTACGCCGGGCGGTGCTGTTGTCCCGGGTGGTTCAGGCGGCGGCGGTACTGGTGCTGAGCGGCGCTGCTCACCGGCGCCGACCGTAACGGTCGCTCAGTTTCTCCTCGACGGTTTGCGGCGCCGCCGGCTGCGCGGGGGCGCCGCGCGGCACCTCGCCGCGTCGGACCCGGATCTCGCTCACCACGAAGTAGCCCAGCAGTATCGGCGCGACGATGCCGAACGTGATCCACTGAATGCCATAGGACAGGAACGGGCCGGCATCCAGGTGCGGTACGCCGATCACCCCCAATCCGCCGGGCTGGCCGTCGACCAGTTGCAGATACGGCCCCGCCAGCGTCACGCCGGTCAGTTTCGCCACCTGATCGGTGTTGATCGAATAAATCTCGCGGACACCGTTGTCGGAGAACGGCTCCTTGCCTGCGATGGTCGGCTCGGAGTCGCGCAACCGGGCCGTGATAGTCACCGTCGCATCCGGCGGCGGGGGAATGGCCGGCAGCCGGGAATCCTGTTCGGGCCGCACAAACCCGCGGTCGACCAGCACGGTCGGGCCGCCGTCGGCGACGAATGGGGTCAGCACCTCCAGCGCTGGCCCGGAGTCGACCACCCGCAGCCGAGCCAGCACCTGCACCTGCGGCAAGTAGTGCCCGGTGGCCGCCACCCGGCGCCACTGGGTATCCGGCGCCGACGAACCCGAGGGCGGGACAAGGGTGTTCAGGGGCACAGGTGGTGTGCTCAGGGACCGCTCGATCTGACTGTTTTCCCGCGACGTTCTGGTGTTCTTGCCCAACTGCCAGGGCGCCAGCACCGCGAAACACAGATACGTGAACGCGACCACCACCACCGCCAGGGCGAGCCATCCCGGCCGCAGCAGAAAAGCCCAGCGGCGCATCAGTGTTGCCCGTTCTGCGCCAGCCGCTGATCCACCCAGTCGTGCAACCCGGGCAGCGCGGCGTCGATGACGGCGAACGTCGCCTCGAAGTCGTCGTGGTCGCCGTAGTAAGGGTCGTCGACATCGAGGGGATGGGCGGCCGAGCGCGGGTCGAAGGACCGCAGCATCCGGATCCGGGCGTCGTCGACACCCAAGTGCCGCAGCATCCGGACATGATCGCGACCCAGTGCCACCACCAGGTCAGCGGCGAGGTGGTCGTCAGCGACCTGCACGGCGCGGTGCTCGGTCGGGTATCCGTGTGTCCGGAGCACCCACACCGCCCGGTCGTCGGCGCATTCGTCGGCATGCCAGTCGCCGATTCCGGCGCTGGAAACCCGGACCGCGCCAGACAGGCCCCGCTGCTCGAGCTGGTGAGCGAACATCTTCTCCGCCATCGGCGACCGACAGATGTTGCCGGTGCACACGAACGTGACATGCAGCTGCGGGCCACCACGGCCACCCAGCCGGGCGCCTCGGGTCGTCGAATCGGGCTCAGACACCCAGCACCTGCCGCAGCTCGGCGACCGACGCCACGTAGGCGGCGCCCGGGGTGCCGTCGGCGGCGAAGTCCGCCTGCCCGTAGCCCCAGCCGACCACCACCGTCTCAATACCGTGGGCGGCCGCGCCGTCAACGTCATGCCGGCGGTCACCCACCATCAACACGCGCTGCGGCAGCGGCTGCAGTTGACGCAGGGCGTGCGCCAGCACCTCGGCTTTGCTGCTGCGCGACCCGTCCACACTGGCCCCGGCGATCACTTCGAAATAGCTGTCGAGACCGAAATGCTCGAGGATGCGGCGCGCGGTCGGCTCGGCCTTCGAGGTGGCGACGGCCAGTCGCACGCCAGCGGCTTGCAGGTCGCCCAGCAGCGGCGCAATGCCCTCGAACAGCCGGTTCATCGCCCAGCCGCGGGTGCTGTAGTCGGCACGGTAGGCCGCGATCGCGGCTTGGGTGTGCTCGCCGAGCCCCATCGACGCCAGGGTGTCGTGCATCGGCGGGCCGACGAGGCGCGGGGCCAGGTCGCCGTCCGGGGCGCTCGCTCCGATCTGGCTGAGTGCGTGCCGGAAGCTGGACACTATTCCCTGCGCCGAGTCGGTCAACGTGCCGTCCAGGTCGAAGATCACCAGCTGCGGACACTCTTGGCCGGTGGCCACCGTGTCAGTCACGCCTTTATTGTCCTCGATGGCCGACTACTGTTTGGCCTGTGGCGAGTCTGCGCTATCACGGTGATCAGGCGGCCGGGCCGGGGATGCTCGACTTCGCCGTCAACGTTCGCCACGACCAGCCGCCCGGTTGGCTGCTCGACCGGCTGGCCGCCCGCCTGCCGGACCTGGCGCGCTACCCGGGCGCCGACGACGAACGCGCCGCGCGCGAAGCCGTCGCCGCCCGGCATCGCCGCCGCCCCGACGAGGTGGTTTTGTTGGCCGGTGCGGCCGAAGGTTTCGCGTTGCTGGCCAATCTGCGCCCGGCCCGCGCCGCGGTGGTCGTGCCGTCGTTCACCGAGCCCGAGGCGGCGCTGACCGCGGCCGGCGTCGCGGTGCACCATGTCGTGCTGGCGCCACCGTTCGCGCTGACCGGTGCGCAGGTGCCCGACGACGCCGACCTGGTGGTGATCGGCAATCCCACCAATCCCACCTCGGTGCTGCACACCCGCGAGCAGCTCCTGCGGTTGCGAAGGCCCGGCCGCATCCTGGTGGTCGACGAGGCGTTCGCCGATGCGGTCCCCGGCGAACCGCACACGCTGGCCGCCGAACCACTACCCGACGTGCTGGTGCTGCGCAGCTTGACCAAGACCTGGTCGCTGGCCGGCCTGCGAGTCGGCTACGCCCTGGGCGCGCCAGCGCTGCTGGCCCGGCTGACCGCGCGGCGGGCGCACTGGCCGGTGGGCACCTTGCAACAGGCGGCCATTGCGGCCTGCTGCGCACCGGAGGCGGTGGCCGAGGCCGCCGCCGGCGCCGAGCGGTTGGCGGCGCTGCGCACGGAGATGACAAGCGGGTTGCGATCGGTCGGGATCGACGTCGTCGACGGTCGCGCCCCGTTTGTGCTGTTCCACACTCCCAGGGCCGAGGCGATCCGAATGCGGCTGCTTGACAAGGGGATAGCGGTGCGGCGCTGCGACACGTTCGTCGGTCTGGGCGGACGGTATCTGCGGGCGGCGGTCCGCCCGGAGTGGCCGCTGCTGGTCGAGGCGATCGCCGAGGACATGCTGAGCGTGGGGGCCCCGATGAGCGCTTGCGCGAAGATTGGGACGGCCCGATGAGCGTGCGGTTGGCCGACGTCATCGCCGTGCTCGACGAGGCATACCCGCCGCGATTGGCCCAACCCTGGGACTCGGTCGGGCTGGTGTGCGGTGACCCCGCCGACGTCCTCGACTCGGTGACGATCGCCGTCGACGCGACCGCGGCAGTCGTCGACGACGTGCCCGACGGCGGGCTGCTGCTCGCACACCACCCACTGCTGTTGCGTGGCGTGGATACGGTGGCGGCCAGCACCCCCAAAGGCGCCTTGCTGCACCGGCTGATCCGGTCGGGCCGTTCGCTGTTCAGCGCGCACACCAACGCCGACTGCGCGGCGCCCGGGGTGTCCGACGCGCTGGCGGAGGCACTCGGGCTCACGGTCGAGACGGTGCTGGAACCGTTGGAGACGCGCACCGATTTGGACAAGTGGATCATCTACGTTCCGCCGCAGAATGCCGACGCAGTGCGCGCGGCGGTGTTCGCAGCCGGCGCCGGGCACATCGGTGACTATTCACACTGCAGTTGGAGCGTCACCGGCACCGGGCAGTTCCTGCCGCACGACGGCGCGTCACCTGCCATCGGCAGCGTCGGGGTGGTCGAGCAGGTCACCGAGGACCGGATCGAGGTCATCGCCCCGGCACGGGTCCGGGCGCGGGTGACTTCGGCGATGCGAGCCGCCCACCCCTACGAAGAACCCGCCTTCGACATCGTGACGCTGGCAGCACCGCCAGCCGGCGTCGGGCTGGGCCGCGTCGCCACCTTGGCCGAGCCGGAGCCGCTGCGCGCCCTCGTCGCCCGGGTGGGCGCCGCGCTGCCCGCCACGTCATGGGGAGTGCGCGGGTGCGGTGACCCGGAACTGACGGTGTCGCGGGTCGCGGTCTGCGGCGGCGCGGGGGACTCGCTGCTGGACGCCGTCGCGGCGGCCGGCGTGCAGGCCTACGTCACGGCCGACCTGCGGCACCACCCGGCCGACGAGCACCGTCGGGCGTCGGCTGTGGCCTTGATCGACGTGGCACATTGGGCCAGCGAATACCCTTGGTGCGCACAGGCCGCCGACGTGTTGACGGCGGCTTTCGGTGCGGCGCTGACGGTACGGGTCAGCCCCGTGCGCACCGACCCGTGGAACCTATGACACCCGACAGCCGAAGAGGTCGTCTATGAAAGCTGCAGTGGCCGATCAACGTTCGCTGCTGGAACTGGCCGAACTGGATGCTGAGCTGTCGCGCGTCCAGCATCGCAGCAGTCACTTGCCGCAACGGCAGGAATACGAACGGGTCCGGGCCGACCACGGTGCCGCCAATGATCGGCTGGCCGCCGTGCAGATCGCGTGTGAGGACCTGGACGCGCAGGTGGCGCGCTTCGAGGCCGAGATCGACGCGGTACGTCAGCGTGAGGACCGCGACCGGACACTTCTGCAATCGGTGCGCGACGCCAAGCAGCTTTCAGAGCTGCAACATGAGCTCGACACCCTGCAGCGGCGGCAGAGCAGTCTGGAAGATTCGCTGCTGGAAGTCATGGAGCGCCGCGAAGAGCTGCAAGCCGGTCAAGCCGCCGAGTTGGCGGCGATCGACGCCCTGCAGAACGAGTTGGCCGCTGCCCGCGAGGCGCTTGATTGTGCGCTGACCGAGATCGACCAGATCCGCCACCAGCGCTCGTCTCGGCGCGACGAGCTGATCGCGGCGCTCGATCCGAATTTGGTCGCGCTCTATGAACGCCAGCGTGCCGGGGGAGGTCCGGGGGCGGGACCGCTGCAGGGCCGTCGGTGCGGTGCCTGCCGGCTCGAGATCGACCGCGGCGAGCTGGCGCGGATATCGGCGGCCGCTGACGACGATGTGTTGCGTTGCCCGGAATGCGGCGCAATCCTGCTGCGAGTCAGGGACTTCGGTCAGTGAAGGTGCTGGTCGAGGCGGACGGCGGGTCACGCGGGAACCCGGGTCCCGCGGGCTACGGGTCGGTGGTGTGGAGTGCCGATCACGCGACCGTGCTAGCGGAGAGCAAGCAGGCGATCGGCCGGGCCACCAACAACGTCGCCGAATACCGCGGGCTGATCGCGGGTCTGGAGGAGGCCGCGAAACTGGGCGCCGGCGAGGTCGCCGTGTCGATGGATTCCAAGCTGGTCGTCGAGCAGATGGCGGGCCGCTGGCGCGTCAAGCATCCCGACCTGGCGGCGCTGCACAGCCAGGCCCGCGCTCTCGCTTCCCGATTCGACCGGATCAGCTACTACTGGATTCCACGGGACCAGAACGCACATGCCGATCGGTTGGCCAACGAGGCGATGGACGCCGCGGCCGAGGTGCAGACCTCCGAGCAACAGCCGGGGTGGACCGGTGCCCGCGGCGCGCCCACCCGGCTGCTGTTGTTGCGGCATGGACAGACCGAGCTGTCGGTGCAGCGGCGTTATTCCGGACGGGGCAACCCGGCGCTGACCGAGCTCGGTCGGCGGCAGGCCGACGCGGCAGCGCGGTATCTGGCTCAGCGCCGGGGAATCGCCGCGGTGCTGTCGTCGCCGCTGCAGCGGTGCTACGACACCGCGGCGACGGCCGCCAAGGGCCTCGGCCTGGACGTGGCCGTCGACGACGATCTGATCGAGACCGATTTCGGTGAGTGGGAAGGTCTGACGTTCTCCGAGGCAGCCGAGCGTGACCCGGACGTGCATCGACGCTGGCTGCGCGACACCGGCACCACACCGCCGGGCGGTGAGAGCTTCGACAGCGTCGGGGAGCGGGTTGGCGGTGCCCGGGATCGGATCGTCGCCGAGCACGGCGGCTCGACGGTGCTGGTGGTGTCGCATGTGACCCCGATCAAGATGCTGCTGCGGATGGCGCTCGACGCCGGCGCGGGGATCTTGTACCGCTTGCATCTGGATCTGGCGTCGCTGAGCATCGCGGAGTTCTATCCGGACGGGGCGTCGTCGGTGCGGCTGGTGAACCAGACCAGCTATCTCCACTAGGTCGACTTAAGCCGGGCTACCCTGCAGGTCGGCGTGCGGCAGGTGGGTGGAGCGGCTCTGGTTTCCGCCGGCTCGCTTGGCGGCGTACATGGCGGTGTCGGCGAGGTTGACCAGATCGTCGATGAGTTCGCGTTCAGCGGGGTCGAAGCTGGCTCGCAACGGCGCGCTGGCGATCCCGATGCTGGCCGTGACCGGGTGGCTGATGGCGGCGATGGCGGTGCGCAGTCGTTCGGCAAAGTGCAGCAGGTCGGCTGTGCGGAAGGTGTCGGCGACGACGAATTCCTCCCCTCCGAAGCGGGCGATCATCGCGGTGGGTGGGCACGCCAGACGAAGGGCGCCGCCCACTGCGACCAGCGCCTTGTCTCCGGTCGCATGGCCATGGGTGTCGTTGAGACGCTTGAATTGGTCCAGATCGACCATCGCCACGCCCAGGTAGTACGCCCCGTGCCGGCGGCGCAGCAGCAACGCGTACGCCGACTGGTAGAAGGCCCGGCGGATCAGCAGACCGGTGAGCGTGTCGCGACTGGAACGTCTCAAGTCACTGCCCAGCGACCGGACCAGCCATTGCACCGCAAACGGAAACGCCACATTGAGCACCACGATCAGCAGGAGCCCGCAACCTGCCAGCACGGCGTCGTAATAGTGCATCAGGCGCCCGGTGAGCACCGCGGCGGTGGTCACCGCGATCGCAAAGTTCACCACCATGTCCAGCGCGGTGTGAAAGAACGCGATGTAACTGCCGAGCACCGCGAACGCGCTACAGCCCAGCAGCCCCGCCAGGGGGTCGCCCAGCACCAGGCAGGCTCCCGCGATGCACACACTGCCGGCAAGGGAGAAGAA
This sequence comes from uncultured Actinomycetota bacterium, assembly GCA_963767765.1. Lineage (GTDB taxonomy): Bacteria > Actinomycetota > Actinomycetes > Mycobacteriales > Mycobacteriaceae > Mycobacterium. The sequence goes on from CAVYEX010000008.1 coordinate 20,492, forward strand.
CAGCGATTGACCCCGGGAGGGCCAGCGGATCAAAAAGAACATGGCCACCACAACGCCGAAGCCGCCGGCAACCGGAAGCACGATGACCGCTGCCGGGTAGTGCGGCACTGCCGGCCGGGTCAGTATCGCCATCGGAAGCACGCCGATCGAGCCAATCACGGCGGCGATCATTGCGCGCCAGATGAGACGGATCCCTCTGGTGTTCAAGTAAAGAGTCAGCCAGTCGAAGTGATCGCTTTCGCGCCACCACCGTCCGACATTCAACTCTGCACTCCCTCGCTTCGCGATAGGGCGGTAGGTAGGACGTGCGCTTTGACCGCGTAGCCATTCCATGCTGTCAGATGTTGCGCGGTTGAGCGGACATAGGCATGAATTCGATCGGTAGCGCCGGTTTCCGGACAGTCCGCTACCTTGGTGACTCGTGGGAGGCGGCACGCCGGCGGCGCTGACGGTTTCGCCCTGGCTTCGCCGTTGCGGGCCGGCGGTGCTTGCGACGGCGGTGCTGCTCTACGTCGTGGTCTATGTCTGCTTGCCGTCACTGGCGACGCAGGTGGACCTACAGGTGTATCGCTTCGCCGCGCTGCGGGTGTGGCACGGGCTCGACCTGTATTCCGTTGGCTTGACCGGCAATTCGAAGGAGTTGCTGTTCATTTATCCGCCGTTCGCGGCGTTGTGCTTTCTGCCATTGGCTCTGGTCGGCGAGCCGGCGGTGCAGGTCCTGTGGCTGACCTTGGCGTGCGCCCTGTTGTGGTACGCCATTCGGCGCATGCTGACGGTTTCGGCGCCGGCGGGCAGCGGTGGCCTGTGGAGCCTGGCCGTGTTGTTGCTGGGTCTGGTGCTCTGGCTGGAACCGATCCGGCTCACCCTCCAGCTCGGTCAGATCAACATCGTCATCCTGGCGATCGTGGTGGCTGACCTGCTGGGTCCGGCGCAGCGCAGATGGGGTGGACTGGGGATAGGCCTGGCGGCCGGCATCAAGTTGACCCCGGCGCTGTTCATCGTCTACCTGGCCGCCACCGGGCGGATACGGGCCGCGCTGGTGGCCAGCGCCACGTTCGCGGCAACCATTCTGGTCGGGTTCGCGGTGCTGCCCGCGGGCTCGACGTTCTATTGGCTGCGGCGCGGCTTCGACGACCCGGGCCGCATTGCGCAGCATCCGTTCACCAGCACTGCCAACAGCAGCCTGACCGGATTGTTGGGGCGGTTGCACGTCGCCCCCGCGGCGGCCGCCGTCGCGGCGGTGGTGTTGGCCGTAGCCGCGGTGACGCTGGCTGCAATCGCTTACCGGCGCGGCCATGCCGTTTTGGGTCTGGCCATCGTCGGGATGGCCTCGGCCGCCGCCTCCCCGTTCAGCTGGAGCCATCACTGGGTCTGGTTCGCCCCGCTCCTGGTGCATTTCGGATACCGGGCCTACCTACTCCGCGCCACCTACTCGGTGTGGGCGCTGTGGGCGTTGTCGGCCTTGCTCGGCGGTTGGTTCACCTCGTTCGGTGAGCACCACGAGTCGGGTGTGCTGTCGTTGCGGCCCGGAGGCATCCGGAACGACATCGTTCCCGGCACCTATGTCGTCGTCTTGCTCGCTGTGCTGGCCTGCACCGCGGTGTGGCTGTGGCGCTCGCCGCCTGCGGCGGCCGACAGTGTGATCGCTTCCTCGGGGCAGTTCTGCTCGGCGGTCAGCGCCTCGGATTCCAGCTCGCCGGAGACGTTGTCGACGCGGGCGACGCAATGCCCTTCCTCGTCGGCGTCGAAGACGTCGGGCGCCAGGCTGTAGCAGCGACCGTGCCCTACGCAGCGGTCCGCGTCGACGGCGACATGCCTCATTGGCGTCGCTTTTCCTGATCGTCGCGCTCTGCGTCGTAGCCGACGCGGGTCATGAGGTGGCCGCGCCGAAGACCAGCGGCAGCGATTCCACCGAGCGCAGGGCCGCGGTGTAAGCCAGCTGGGCGCCCGGCTTGATCTCGTAATCCGGTATGCGACGGTGGAATTCGCGCAGCGCCACCCGCAGTTCCATGCGCGCCAGATGCGACCCGAGACAGCGGTGCGGACCACCCCCGAAAGCCCGGTGCCGATTCGGATTGCGGCGGAAGTCGACAATCTCCGGGTCGGCGAATTCCGCCGGGTCGGTGTTGGCCGCGCCCAGCAGCGGGCTGACCCGTTCACCCTTGCTGATCGGGCAGCCACCCACTTCGACGTCCTGCATGGCCACCCGCACCACGCCCGGCACCGGCGTCTCCCAGCGCAGCAGTTCTTCGACAGCGCTGGGCAGGATGTCGGGCTGCTCGATCAGCAGCCGGCGGTGTTCGGGATGCCGGGCCAGGTAGACGAAGAAGCAGTCCAGCGAGTCGGTGACGGTGTCCAGGCCCGCGATGAGGAACAGGAAACAGATGTCGAGCAGTTCTTCACGCGACAGCGGCTGGCCCTCGACGCGCGCCTCGATCATCGCGGACAGCACGTCGTCGCGCGGGGTGACGAGGTGCTCGTCGATCGCGTCCTCGAAGTAGTCGTAGATCTTCTGAGCCACCGGGGCGGTGGCGGCGTGGCGGTCGTCGTAGCCGGTGGCGCCCACGGGGCGGATCACCGCGTCCTTCCACTCCAGGAAAGTCTCGAGGTCGATCAGCGGCAGGCCGAGCAGCTGCAGAAAAACGGTGCAGGGCAACGGGACTGCGAATTCGGCGTGGAAGTCGCATTCACCGCGGCCGGCGAAGTCGTCGATGATCTGATTGACCAGCTCGGTGACCAGCGGCTCCCGTCGCGCCATCTCACGCGGGGTGAACAAGGGGTCGAGGACTCGCCGGTACTTGGCGTGGTCGGGCGGGTCTATCTGCAGCGGTATCAGCGGCCGCAGGTTGCCCAGATCGACTGCGTCCATGTTCGACGAGAACAGGTCGGTGCGTTTGAGTGCCATCTCGATATCGGACAGCCGGCTGAAGACGATCGCCTGCGGCGACCGGAACACCGGGGCGGACTCGCGCAGCGCCTTATACATCGGTTGCGGGTCGGCGAGACCGGCCACCGCCTGGTCGACGTAGCCGTCGGTGTCTGTCATGCGGCTTAGCCTGGCACCGGCTGCGGCATTGGGCAATGCCCTGATCAGGGGTGTCGTCCCCTCAGCCGGCGTGCACGTCCGGAGTTCGAACATGCTCGGGCCGGAAGCCACGCCCGACAATGACCGGCGGAAGGTATTGCAGTGGGCCGCGGCCGACGATCCTCGGCACGGCGATCGGGGATAGGTCGCCATCCAAGTTGGGCTTGATTGCGGCGTTCTGCACGGCAACTTGAAAAGCCTGGATGATCCGGGTGGGCAGTTCGCGCCGCCGCTGAACTTTGGCGAGGTCGGCGTTGGTCGGTCGGCCTTCCCGCAGTGGGGCGCACAAGATATTCGCCGCGGCCACCGCGTCGGCAACGGCGAGGTTGATACCGACTCCGCCGATCGGTGACATGGCATGGGCGGCATCACCGATACAGAGCAGCCCCGGCCGCCACCATTTCTTCAGCCGGTCCACCCGCACGTCGAGCCGCCTGATGTCGTCCCAGGAGCGCAGGTCGTTGACGTGTTCCCGCAGCTGTGGTTGTACTGAGGCCAAGCGCTCCTTGAACTTCTCCAAGGATCCTTCTTGGGGGTTGGACCCCTTGGGCACCAGATAGGCGACCTGCCAGTAGTCGCCACGATAGATCATCGCCATCGTCAGCCCCGTACGGATCACCCCGAACAACTCTCGGGGATCACCGGGGCGCCAGGTCAACCGGAACCACAGCACGTCCATCGGGGAGTGCGCCACGGCGATTTCGAGGTTGGCGGCCGATCGCACTGTGGACGCGCGCCCGTCTGCGCCCACGACTAGCTCCGCACGCACTTCGTGTGCCGGTGTACGGACACCGGCTACGCGATCCCCGTCGAAGATGAGGTCGGTGACCTCGGCGTCCCGGATCAAGGTGAATTCCGGGTAGTGCGAGGCTTTTTGAGCGAGAAAGTCGAGGAAGTCCCATTGTGGCATCAATGCGATGTACGGCTGTTTGAAGCCGAGTCGCTTGAGCGCGCTGAAGTCTCCGAACGTGCGGATGGAGCCGTCGGTATCGAAGGCGACTCGGTCGATTTTGGTGTGCGGCATGCGCAGGAATTCCTCGATCAGTCCCAGCTCGTCGAGGACCCGCAGCGTGCTCGGGTGCACGGTGTCGCCGCGGAAGTCGCGCAGGAAATCGCTGTGCTTTTCGAGAACGACGACACGAATACCGGCGCGCGCAAGCAAGAGGGCGTGGATCAAGCCGGCCGGACCGCCACCGGCAACGCACACTTGGGTGTGCAGGACCTGGGTCATGGGCTGACATTACCCACGACGCCGGCGCGGCTCGGCAACGCGAACGACGACCGCGCGGCCATCGACGCGAGGTGCCAGGTCAGCAGTGCTTCCGGGATCAGCACGGTGGCGCGGCCGGCTGCGGCTTTCACTCGACCCGGGGTCGTCCCGCCGCGATCGTTGAGTTGAAGAAACCTTCAGCCAGACGGCCATGCTGTGGGTAACGCAACGTGCCAAAGGATTTGTCCGCGGAACGGTGTAGAATCGAATGTATGTTCGAATCGTATGCACCCGGCGTTTCCGGCGACTGCTTGGTTGAGCTGGACGACGCGGGCGTTGTCGCGGCCGTCACGGCCGCGGCGCGGATGCAAAATGCGCTGTGCGCTCGTGAGTTGGCTGCCATCGGTGAGCTGTATGTGCGTCGTGCTCCCGAGGATGACGTCGACCGGTCGAACTGGGCGATTGACGGGCACGAGAACGTCGTCGCCGAGGTGGCCGCTGCACTGCGGATCAGCGCGGGACGGGCGCGCGGTCGACTGCGTTATGCGATTGCGCTGCGTGAGCGGCTGCCCCGGGTCGCCGAAGTATTCGCTTCCGGACTCATAGATTTTCGTTTGATGGCTGCGGTGGTGTATCGCAGCGAATTGGTCGACGATCCTGTTCTCCTGGCCAAGTTGGACGCCGCGGTCGCCAGGCATGCGCCCAAGTGGATGCGGCTTTCGGCGCCCAGGCTCTACGAACGTATCGACATGTGGGTGCTGCGCTTCGACCCGGCCGGCACGCGCGTGCCACGGCCGCGCAACGAGAATCGCTATGTCGAGATAGCACCCACTGATTCGGGTCTGGCAGCGGTGTGGGCTCAGCTGCAGGGGTGTGACGGCGCCGCGCTTGGGCAGAAGCTGGATGCATTGGCCGAGACCGTCTGTCCAGCCGATCCGCGAACCAAGGCTCAGCGTCGCGCCGATGCCGTGGGCGCGTTGGTGGCCGGGCTGAGCGACATGCGGTGCAACTGTGGATCGCCGGATTGTTCTGCTGCGCAACGGCCCCGGGGTACGGACGTCGTCATTCACGTCTTGGCTGAACACTCCACCGTTGCCGGTCAGTCGCAGGCGCCGGCCTACCTGCCCGGCTTCGGGGCTCTACCAGCACCCGTGCTGCGCGACCTGGCTAGCAGCGCCAAGCTCAAACCGCTGTCCGTGCCGTCGTCGGAGCCCGAGCCCCGATATCGGCCGTCTGCAGCGCTGGCGGAGTTTGTACGGCTGCGGGATTTGACCTGCCGGTTCCCCGGTTGCGACAGGCCCGCCGAGGTCTGCGATGTCGACCACACGGTTCCCTATCCATTGGGTGCCACGCATCCGTCGAACTTGAAGCTGCTCTGCCGGTTCCATAAGCAACGATTACATTCGGACTTGCCGAACGTGGCCACGCCGGAACGTGCGCCTGACCATAAGACAGGCAGCGGATCAGTAGGCGGTGGACTCCATTTCACGTATGCGCTTAAGTATGACTTTCGCGGCGCGCATCGACAACGTTGGCGAGAACCGCTCCAGGTACCAGAATCCCTTCCACCACGATGGCACCACAATGATCGCGTCTCCACGCAACACGGCACGAAGGGCGCGCTCGGCGAACCGTTCGGGTGCCATTGCCCAAATCAGGTTTTTGCGGAGCATCGGGGTCGAGACCATGCCGGGACACAGCACCGATACCTGCACGCCGTGGCGCTCGGCCTCGACGCGCAACGACTTGGAGATCGCGACGATGGCGTGCTTGGTGGCGGTGTAGCTGGCCTGACCTAACATTGTGACGAGACCGGCGATCGAGGCTGTGTTCACGATATGGCCGGAGTGCTGCTCGATCATGAGCGGATAGACCGCCTGGATGCCGTGCACCACGCCGCCTAGATTGATGTCGAAGGCGTCTTTCCAGTCATTGAGCGTGTACGAGTCGACCTCACCGCTGACCACAATGCCTGCGTTGTTGAACAGATAGTCGATCCGCCCGGATTGCCGCACCGTCTCGGCGACGGCGCGCTCAAACGATGAGTAGTTGCGCACATCCAGCTCGATCGCGTGCGCCTTTCCGCCAACTCTGTTGAGGCGTTTCGCAAGCTCCTCCGCCGGGCCGACTTGGCGATCGGCGATCCAGACCTCGGCGCCCCCGTCGACCAGCTTTGTCGTCAATGCGGCGCCAATGCCGGACGCGCCACCGGTAACGAATGCGATCTTCCCTGACACTGTCGATACCATTGCGAAAGGATAATCGCGCGCCTTGCCAGGTACGAGGAGGCGGCGGCGTCGCCGATGGTGGTGAAACGTTCTTCGCGTGTCCGATGCCAGGCGCAGCAGACAACTCTTCGGTCGTTAGATCATCGGAGTAGCAGGCTGGGTGGTCGCGCTATCGTCAGCGACCATGGACATCGGTGGGATCGAGGCAGCTTGACGCTGGTCGGCAGGAGGGGTTGATGCCGACCAGTCATTGGCTTCGAACAGCTGAGCGTTGCTTGCCCTACCGAAGAGGCTTATTTGCGCGGCACTTGCGTCCTATGCGAGCGGGAATGGCACTCGCGGGTCGGATAGCGGCGCTTCGTGACGCGGAGGTCGTTCCCGTGTCGGCCACCGCCAGCGTGCGGGTTCACAGGCCGAGCGGACTGAGCGACAGGCCGCCTGCTCTGCTGTGGATTCACGGCGGAGGTTACGTGACGGGATCGGCGGTGATGAATGACCGCGCTGTGCGGAGGATGGCCGCGCATCTTGGTGCCCTGGCGGTCAGCGTCGAATATCGACTCGCCCCCGAGCATCCTTACCCGGCAGCGATCGACGACTGCTACGCCGCCCTGCTATGGCTGGCCGCTCGTGACGACATCGATCCACGGCGGATTCTGGTCGCCGGCAAATCAGCTGGTGGTGGTCTGGCGGCGGCGGTCAGCTTGCGCTGCGCGGACGCGGGTTTGGTCAGCTTGGCTGGGCAGATCCTCATTTACCCCATGCTCGACGATCGAACGGTTCGACGATCGACCGCCACCGCAGCGAGAGGTTGGACACCGCAAGACAATTCGTTCGGCTGGCAGTCCTACCTAGGTCGTGAACCAGGAGCGGACGGCGTGAGCGCATACGCAGCACCGGCACGACGCAACGACTTGTCGGATCTACCGCCGACCTGGATCGGCGTTGGCACTGCAGATCTCCTTCACGATGAGTGTGTCAGCTACGCCAACCGGCTGCGCGCAGCCGGAGTGCCGACACAGCTCCGGATCATTCCCGGTGGCTTCCATGGATTCGACGTCGTCGGACCACAAACCTCAGTCGCGCGGCAGTTCCGCGCCGATCAACTAGCCGCGATGCGTCGATTCTTGACGACCTAGGGAACAACCGGGTTGAAAGGCCGGGCTATGGGATCGATCCTTTTGGCTGAAGTGTACTTTCTCAAATCGGTAACACCATCTGCTCAAGACGTTCTACACGGGCGTCGGCGGCTGGGCGGACCGTCAGCTACCTGACGGCACAGTGGAATGGACGGCGCCCAGCGGTCACATCTACAGCACGGCACCAGTAGGCGGCACGTTTTTCCCGGTGCTAAGCACTCCGACCGGCGAAGTGTCAGCGCCGACATCGAAGCAACCACCAAGCGCGATGCGCGGAGTGATGATGCCGACCCGTCGCCGAACCAGGGCTCAAGACCGCGCCACTCGAAATACCCGCGAGCGGGCTGTCAACGAAGCCCGCATCGCTTATCAAGTGGCCGAGCGCGCCCAGCAGATCGCCGCCTGCAACGATCCACCGCCGTTCTGACAGGACGACGGCGCCTGGTCTGAGCTTTTCGCAGCGAGTACGGTGATCGTCGCGGACGAGTTGGCTGGGCGGCCGCGGCGCGTGCCGATCCGAAAGGCTCGGCGACACGTCGAGGAAAGTCCGGACTTCACAGAGCAGGGTGATTGCTAACGGCAATCCGAGGTGACTCGCGGGAAAGTGCCACAGAAAACAAACCGCCACCGTTCGCGGTGGTAAGGGTGAAACGGTGCGGTAAGAGCGCACCAGCATTCCGGGTGACCGGGATGGCTCGGTAAACCCCACCCGAAGCAAGGCCAAGAAGACCGCACCCCTGGTGCGGTCGCGCAGGCGTCGGAGGGCTGCTCGCCCGAGTCTGCGGGTAGGCCGCTCGAGGCACCCGGTGACGGTGTGTCCAGATGGATGGTCGCCACTGTGCGCCTCCGGAGGCGCGCGGAACAGAATCCGGCTTACAGGCCAGCTCGTCCGCCCCGCGCCATCGCTACGTCCGCTGCACCGCCTTTTTGAGTTTGCGCAGCGCCGGTTCCAGTTCCTGGTGGCGGTTGTCGGCCAAGTCCGACTCTTGCTGATAGAGCACGCCGTAGGTGAACGTGTCCTCGCCCGCTTTATGCGCCGCCTCGGCCTGCTGCGCCAGATGGGTGCGGCTTACCACGCTGTCCTGGTGGTCGCCGAGCAGCGACTGCACTGCCTTGGCCTCGTCCGACACCGCCATGGCGCCGACCGCGGCGGCGGTGTAGCGGAGGCGTTTTGCCCGTTTGCGGATCTTGTGCAGCGCCTCGTCGAGGTCCTCCTCGCCGGCCCGCGCCGCCGCCTTGGTGGCCTTGCGTACCCGCTTGTAGGCGTCGGCGACCACGACCTGCGCCGACAGCTGCTCCGCCGCGGCCGGTGGCGGTTGCGTGCGCAGCGATTCGAGAGCGTCGAGCAGCCGGAAGTAGCGTTGCGAGCGCATCGCGATCAACGAGCGGCGCAGACCTGTCTGGTAGCGCCGCTTCGCTCCCTCGACGAGTCGTTGGCGCACCCGTCCGCGCACCAGCTCCGGGGGCAGCCGGTCGAGTGCCTTCCCGTAACGCTCGGCCAGGACTTCGGCGTCCCGCGCGATGCCCAGCACCCGGCCCAGTTCCCGCAGTTCATCGAGAATCCAGCCCTCGGAGGAACTTTCGAACCCGCCGGCGGCTTGTAGCAGGCTGCGGATCTTGCGGGCGGCCACCCGCATCTGGTGGACGGCGTCGTCGGCGTCGGCGCGCACGGCACGGTCCCACACCACGAGCTGCTCCACTTGCTCGGCCACCGCGCGGTACACCGGATCCGCGGCACCGTCGCGCAAACCGTTGGGCTCGGTGCCGAGCACCCGCGCCAGCTTCGAGCCGTGCCGCGCCGGCAGCGCACCCGCGTCGAGCAGCCGATTGCCCAGCCGGTCCAGCAGGTCGACATCGGCGGGCGCATCGGAGTCGGCGAGTTCGACTTCCCATTCCCGCCACTGCTGCTCGGTGCCGCCCTCTTGGCTGTCGGTGTCCGACCACGCGGTGACCTGGTCGTCGCAAAACTCGGCCAGCATGGCTCCGTCGTCGTCGTAGAGGATCTGCAAGCCGCGCATCGTGCGGATCCGGGCGACTGGGGCGAGCTGCCGGTCGCGCACGATCGCCAGCACCACGTCCCGCAACTCCGTGGGCACCTCGTCAGCGCGTTCCGCTGCACCCAGCGGTGTGCGAACCTCGGTGCGCGCGTCCGGTCCGGCCGGCAGTTTCAGGTGCCAGCCGGCGTCGGTGCCGCCGGTGCGGCGGCGCAGGGTGATGCGGCTGGCGGCCAGGTCACGGGCCGGCGTGTCGAAGTACACCGCGTCGAGCTCTTGAGCCGGCGGCTTCTCGACTCGGGCCACCACGGCGATGCCCTCGAACGACGGGGTGACCGTGGATTCAACGACGTCGAACTTGCGCTCGACCTCGGCGTAACGCGATGTTTTCGGTGCCTGGACAAGCATTTCGCCTCCGATGGGACCGCACGCGCTGCGGTTGGGATACGCGATCAGCCTGCCATAGCTCAGAAGCTGTGCTCGTCGGCAGGGAAGGATCCGGCGGCGACTTCGTGGGCGTACTGCTCGGCTGCCCGCCGTAAGTCGGCACCCACTTCACCGAACCGCTTCACGAACCGCGCGGTCTTGCCGCCGGTGAGCCCCGCCATGTCCTGCCAGACCAGCACCTGGGCGTCACAGTTGGGGCCGGCCCCGATACCGACCGTCGGGATGGTCAGCTTGCCGGTGATCTGGGTGGCTAGTTCGGCGGGCACCATCTCCATCACCACGGCGAAAGCGCCGGCTTCGGCGACGGCGATCGCGTCGGCGATGGTCTGCTCGGCGGCGTCGCCGCGACCCTGCACGCGGAAGCCGCCCAGGCTGTTGACGCTTTGCGGGGTGAACCCCACATGGGCCATCACCGGGATGCCGGCCGCGCTCAGGCAGGCGATCTGCTCGGTGACCCGTTCACCGCCTTCGAGTTTGACCGCGTGCGCACCGGCTTCCTTCATAAACCGGGTCGCCGAGGCCAGCGCGGCCGTCGGGCCCGCCTCGTAGCTGCCGAACGGCAAATCCGCGACCACGAGCGCGTGCGGTGCGCCCCGCACCACCCCGCGGACCAGCGGAACCAGTTCGTCGACCGCGATCGGCACCGTGGTGTCGTAGCCGTAGACGACGTTGGCGGCCGAGTCACCGACCAGCAGCACCGGAATTCCGGCGTCGTCGAAGACGCGGGCGGTGGAGTAGTCGTAAGCCGTCAGCATCGCCCACTTGCGGCCTTCGGCCTTCATCTTCTGCAGGTGATGAATGCGGGTTTTGGTCCGCGGTGCTTCGGCGGACGTGGCGCCGTAAACGGTCTGCTCAGACATCGTTGTCCCTAGTGTTCGTCGCGTCGATCCTCGTGGCCGATTCGGTCCCCGGGTTCGCTGACATGGCCATTCTGCCACCTGCGACGGCGGCGACCTATATCCGTTGGGACAAGCCTTGCTCACAGGTACTGCGGTTGGCGGCAATCCGGCACTGCCCGGGGGCCCCGCAACTACCATCACTTCAATGCAGCGGCTCAGCGGACTCGACGCCAGTTTCCTCTACCTGGAAAGCTCCACCCAGCATATGCACGTGTGCTCGATCCTGGAACTGGATGCCTCGACGATGCCGGGGGGCTACACGTTCGACCGGCTGCGCGACGCGCTGTCGTTGCGGTTGAAAGCAATGCCGCAATTCCGCGAGAAACTCGCCAACAGCCCGCTGAACCTCGACCACCCGGTGTGGGTGGACGACCAGAAGTTCGACGTCAACCGGCACTTGCACCGCATCGGCCTGCCGCCGCCGGGCGGCCGCGCGGAACTGGCCGAAGTGTGCGGGCACATCGCATCGCTGCCGCTGGACCGCACCCGCCCGCTGTGGGAGATGTGGGTCATCGAAGCGTGCGCCAGCCCCGACTCGCAGAAAGCCGACCGGCTTGCGGTGATGACCAAAGTGCACCACTCCGGGGTCGACGGCGTGACCGGCGCCAACCTGATGTCGCAGCTGTGCAGCACCGAAGCCGACGCGCCGGCGCCCGATCCGGTGGACGGGGTCGGTGGCGGCAACCAAATCGAGATCGCGCTGGGCGGGCTGGTGAAGTTCGCGTCCCGCCCGCTGGCGTTGGCCAACGTGCTGCCCGCCACGGTGTCTTCGGTGGCCAAGACGGTGGCGCGGGCCCGCAGCGGGTCGACGATGGCCCGTCCATTCGCCGCGCCGCCGACGGCGTTCAACGCCACCGTGACCAGCCAGCGCAACATTGCCTACGCGCAGCTGGATCTGGAGGACATCAAGAAGGTCAAGAACCATTTCGACGTCAAGGTCAACGACGTGGTGATGGCCCTGGTGTCAGGGGTACTGCGCAAGTTCCTGCAGGATCGCGGCGAACTGCCCGAGTCGTCTTTGGTGGCCATGGTGCCGGTCTCGGTGCACGGTAAATCGGACCGCCCCGGCCGCAACCAGGTGTCGGGCATGTTCGCCAGCCTGCAGAGCAGCATCGCGGACCCAGTCGAGCGGCTGGCGGCGATCGCCGAGGCGAATTCCGTTGCCAAAGAGCACAGTTCGGCGATCGGCGCGACGCTGCTGCAAGACTGGACCCAATTCGCCGCGCCGGCGGTGTTCGGTCTGGCGATGCGGACCTACGCCGGTACCCGGCTGACCCGCAGCCGACCGGTGCACAACGTGGTGGTGTCCAACGTCCCGGGCCCGCAGCTGCCGCTGTACTTCTTGGGCTGCGAGATTGACGCGATGTATCCGCTCGGGCCGATATTCCATGGTTCGGGTCTCAACATCACCGTGATGTCGCTGGCCGGCAAGCTGAACGTCGGCATCATCTCCTGCCCCGACCTGCTACCCGATCTGTGGGACCTGGCCGACGACTTCGAAGTCGGAATGGCCGAGCTGCTCGCTGCCACCGGGTAGCAGCGCCGTGCCGGTCACCGGGACCGGTCACCGACGCATGGCAGCATAGGGTGCCATGAGCCTGCCACCCCGCGGCACACTCGCGCGCACAGTCGTTTCCTGGCTGACCGCCGCCCTGATCGCCGCGCTGCTGCTCACCGGCTGCACCCGCATGGTCAGCGGACGCCCGAAGCTGGCGGGGCCGAAGATCGGCCAGCCCGTCACCTGGCAACCATGTCGAGTGGCCAGCGGCGCCGAGGTGAAGCTGCCGCCGGGAGCGCAGTGCGGCAAGGTTGCGGTGCCGGTCAGCTACAGCCACCGCAGCAGCGGGGACGCCGCGCTGCTCGCGCTGATCCGTTTCCCGGCCACCCGGGACAAGATCGGATCGCTGGTCGTCAACCCCGGCGGCCCCGGCGAGTCGGGCATCGAGGCCGCCATCGACCTCGTCCAGGCTCTGCCGCCGCAAGTGCGCGAACGCTTCGACCTGGTCGGTTTCGACCCCCGCGGGGTGGCATCGTCGCGGCCGGCGATCTGGTGCAACACCGACGCCGAGAACGACCACCAGCGCACCGAGCCGCAAGTCGACTACAGCGCGAAGGGCGTGGCGCAGATCGAAGGCGAGACAAAGGCCTACGTCGGCCGCTGTGTGCAGCGGATGGGCAAGGCTTTCCTGGCCAACGCCGGGACGGTCAACGTGGCCCGCGACCTGGACGCGATCCGCGCGGCCCTGGGCGACAAAAAGCTCACCTATCTCGGCTACTCCTACGGAACGCGGATCGGCTCGGCTTACGCCGAGGCGTACCCGCAGAATGTGCGGGCGATGATCCTCGACGGCGCCGTCGACCCGAATGCCGACCCGGTCGAGGCGGATCTGCGTCAGGCCAAGGGTTTTCAGGGTGCGTTCGACGCCTACGCCGCGGACTGCGCCAAGAGCAGTTCCTGCCCGCTGGGCACCGACCCGACCAAATCGGTGGCCGTATATCACGACCTGGTCGACCCTCTGGTCGACAAGAACAACCCGCTGGTGGGCAAGCCGGCCCGCACCCAGGATCCACGTGGGCTGAGCTATAGCGACGCGATTGTCGGCACCATCATGGCGCTGTACTCACCGACGCTGTGGCCGCATCTGACCGACGGTTTGAGCGAGCTGACCCAGCACCGCGGCGACGTGATGCTCGCCCTGGCCGACATGTACATGCGCCGCGACCCGCACGGCAACTACACCAACGCCACCGACGCGCGGGTGGCGATCAACTGCGTCGATCAGCCTCCGGTCACTGACCGGGCCAAGGTCGTCGACGAGGACCGCCGCTATCGGCAAGTGGCGCCGTTCATGAGCTACGGCAAGTTCACCGGGGACGCGCCGTTGGGCGCTTGCGCCTTCTGGCCGGTGCCGCCGACGAGCAAGCCGCACTCGATCTCCGCACCCGGCCTGGCGCCGACCATAGTGGTGTCCACCACGCATGATCCGGCGACGCCGTATCAGGCCGGGGTCGACCTGGCCCAAGAACTGCACGGCGCGCTGCTCACCTACGAGGGCACCCAGCACACCGTGGTGTTCCAGGGCAACCGTTGCATCGACGACAAAGCGATCGCCTACCTGCTCAACGGCACGGTCCCACCCGCCGGCGCGAGGTGCTGACCGGTCACGCTGCCGAGACGAGACCAAGGTGTGACCTGCGGCCGACCCGCGGCTGCGCCACGCATGCGACGATGTGAGCCATGTGGCGGTCGGGACCTCTGGGCTCGGCGCTGCTCTTTTTCGCCCTGCTGACCGCGGCCGTCGTCGCACCCGTCCCGCCGGCCAAAGCCAACCCCGAAGCCGGCGCGCCGCAACTCAACTGGGCCGGCTGTGCCGGGGTTATCGACGACACCAGCCACATTCCCACCGCCCGCTGCACCACAGTTCCGGTACCCGTCGACTACGACAACCCGGCCGGACCCCAGCTGCAGCTGGCGCTGATCCGAATACCGGCGACCGGCAAGCGAATCGGCTCGTTGCTGGTCAATCCGGGCGGCCCGGGCGCCTCAGCGGTCGACAGCGTCGCCGGATTGGCGCCGGCGCTGGCGGGTAGCCCGATCACTCAGAGCTTCGACCTGGTCGGCTTCGACCCCCGAGGTGTCGGACATTCCACCCCGGCGATCCGGTGCCGAACCGATGCCGAGTTCGACGCTTACCGCCGCGAGCCGATGGTCGATTACAGCCCCGCTGGTGTCGCGCACATCGAACAGCTCAATCAGCAGCTGGCTCAGGGCTGCGTCGACCGGATGGGCCCGGGATTCCTCGCGAACGTCGGCACCGCCTCGGCGGCACGCGACATGGATGCGGTCCGCCAGGCGCTGGGTGAGGCGCAGATCAATTACCTCGGGTACAGCTACGGCACCGAATTGGGCACCGCCTATCTCGAGCACTTCGCCGACCATGTCCGCACCATGGTCCTCGACGGCGCGATCGACCCCACCGTCGGACCGGTCGAGGAAAACATCAACCAGATGGCCGGGTTCCAGAACGTTTTCAACGACTACGCCGCCGACTGCGCGCGCTCGGCCGGCTGCCCGCTGGGCACCGACCCGGCCAAGTGGGTCAGCCGCTACCACGAGCTGGTCGACCCGCTGGTGAGCGCGCCGGCAAAGACAGCGGATCCACGTGGCCTGGGGTACGCCGATGCGACCACCGGCACCATCAACGCCCTCTACACCCCGCAGTATTGGAAGTACCTGACCAGCGGGTTGCTCGGGTTGGAACGCGGAACCGATGCGGGCGATCTGTTGCTGCTCGCCGACGATTACCAGGGCCGCGACGACGCCGGCCATTACGACAACGGGCAGGACGCGTTCAACGCGATCCGCTGCGTCGACGCGCCGTCGCCAACCGATTCGGCCACCTGGGTGGACGCCGACCGGCGAATCCGCCAGGCCGCGCCGTTCCTTAGCTATGGCCAATTCACCGGCTTCGCGCCTCGCGACCTGTGCGCGATGTGGCCGGTGCCGGCGACGTCGGCCCCGCACACGGCCGCGCCGGTGGCACCCGGCAAGGCGGTCGTGGTGTCCACCACCCACGACCCGGCCACGCCATACCAAGCGGGGGTCAGCCTGGCTCGTCAGCTCGGCGCCCCGCTGATCACGTTCGACGGCAGCCAGCACACCGTGGTGTTCACCGGCAACAAGTGCATCGATGCTGCGGTCATGCGCTACTTCGTCGACGCGGCGCCGCCGCCGGATAATTTTCGCTGCTAGGCGACGTTGGTAACACAGAACTAACAGCAATTGCCTAGTCTGGCGGACATGGACCGTCAAAAGGAATTCGTGCTCCGCACGCTGGAGGAACGGGACATCCGTTTCGTCCGGCTGTGGTTCACCGACGTGCTCGGTTTCCTCAAGTCGGTCGCAATCGCACCGGCCGAACTCGAAGGCGCCTTCGAGGAGGGCATCGGATTCGACGGGTCCTCGATCGAAGGCTTTGCCCGGGTCTCCGAGTCCGACACCGTGGCGCACCCGGACCCGTCGACGTTCCAGATCCTGCCCTGGACCACCCCGTCCGGGCAGCACCATTCGGCGCGGATGTTCTGCGACGTCAAGATGCCGGACGGCTCGCCGTCGTGGGCGGATCCGCGCCACGTGCTGAGGCGCCAGCTGGCCAAAGCCAGCGACCTCGGGTTCTCCTGCTACGTCCATCCGGAGATCGAGTTCTTCTTGCTCAAGCCCAACCCAGCCGACGAGTCGGTGCCCATCCCCGCCGACGACGCCGGCTACTTCGACCAAGCCGTGCACGATTCGGCGTCGAACTTTCGCCGGCGCGCGATCGACGCGCTGGAGTCGATGGGCATCTCGGTCGAGTTCACCCACCACGAGGGAGCGCCCGGTCAGCAGGAGATCGACCTGCGCTACGCCGACGCGCTGTCGATGGCCGACAACGTGATGACCTTCCGTTACATCATCAAAGAGGTGGCGCTGGAAGAAGGCGTGCGGGCGACGTTCATGCCCAAGCCGTTCAGCCAATACCCCGGTTCGGCGATGCACACCCACATCAGCCTCTTCGAGGGCGACGTCAACGCCTTTCACAGCCCCGACGACTCGCTGCAACTGTCCGACGTCGCCAAGTCGTTCATCGCCGGGATCATCGAGCACGCGTCGGAGATCAGCGCGGTCACCAATCAGTGGGTGAACTCCTACAAGCGGCTGGTGCAGGGCGGTGAGGCGCCGACCGCCGCGTCGTGGGGGGCGGCCAACCGCTCGGCGCTGGTGCGGGTTCCGATGTACAGCCCCCGCAAGATCTCCTCGCGACGCATCGAAGTCCGCAGCCCCGACTCGGCGTGCAACCCCTATCTGACGTTCGCCGTCATTCTGGCCGCCGGTTTGCGCGGGGTCGAGAAGAATTACGCATTGGCTCCGCAGGCCGAGGACAACGTGTGGGACCTGACACTCGATGAGCGACGCGCCATGGGTTATCGGGAGCTACCGAGCAGCCTGGACCGGGCGTTGCAGGAGATGGAGTCCTCGGAGCTGGTGGCCGAAGCGTTGGGGGAGCACGTTTTCGACTTCTTCTTGCGCAACAAGCGCACGGAGTGGGCGAATTACCGCAACCAGGTCACCCCGTATGAATTGAAGACCTACCTGGGACTGTAGGGCGTCTGCGCTACCGTCGAGGTCGTGACCAACTCCGCGGTGCAGCGCCCCAAGCTCCCCAGCGCGGGCCGCTTGGGTTTGGTCGACTCCCGGGCCGGCTCGTGGCTGGCGCAACTGGGCTGGGACTTCTCTGACGACAATGAAGCGCACATCGGTCTGCTGTGGTCGCTGTCCCGGGCGCCGGACGCCGACGCCGCGCTGAGTGCCCTGGTCCGGCTCGCGGAAACCCCCGGTGTCGACTGGGCCGACCTCAATGCCGCGTTGCTGAGCGACCGGGCGTTTCGGGGCCGGCTGCTGGGCGTGCTCGGCTCGTCGCTGGCGCTGGCCGATCACCTGGTCGCCAACCCGCGGTCGTGGCGGTTGCTGACCGGCAAGGTGACGCTGCCGTCGGCCGACGAGTTGCAGCGGTCTTTTCTGGACTGCATCAGCGAGCCCGGCTGCCGGTCGCAGTTGCAGACCTTCTACCGGGATCGACTGCTGGTGCTGGCCGCCCTCGACCTCGCGCCGACCGTCGAAAACGAGCCGGTGCTGCCGTTCTCCGCGGTGGGTGCTCACCTGGCCGACCTTGCCGACGCCGCGCTCACGGCAGCCTTGCGGGTGGCTGAGACGACGGTGTGCGGAACGGACACACCGCCCCGGCTGACCGTCATCGCGATGGGCAAATCCGGTGCGCGAGAACTTAATTACGTCAGCGACGTCGACGTCATCTTCGTCGGCGAGCGTGCCGATTCGGTGACCACCCGCGTCGCCGGCGAAATGATGAGCCTGGCCTCCGACGTCTTCTTCGAGGTGGACGCCGGACTGCGGCCCGAAGGCCGGTGCGGTGAGCTGGTCCGCACCGTCGAGTCGCATGCCGCCTACTACCAACGCTGGGCGAAGATCTGGGAGTTTCAGGCGCTGCTCAAAGCCCGGGTGGCTGTCGGTGACGACGAGCTGGGGCAGGAGTATCTGGCCGCGGTGATGCCGCTGGTGTGGCGCGCCAGCGAACGCGACGACTTCGTCTCCGAGGTGCGGGCGATGCGCCGCCGCGTCGAGCAGACGGTGCCCGCCGACATCCGAAGCCGGGAAATCAAACTCGGCACCGGCGGTCTGCGCGACGTGGAGTTCGCGGTCCAGCTGCTGCAACTGGTGCATGGCCGCAACGATGATTCGCTGCACGTAGCCTCCACCGTCGACGCGCTGGCGGCACTGGGCGCCGGCGGCTACATCGGACGCGACGACGCCGCGAACCTGACCGCCTCCTACGAGTTTCTGCGGCTGCTCGAGCACCGGCTACAACTGCAGCGGCTCAAGCGCACCCACCTGCTGCCCCCGCCCGGGGACGACGAGGCGCTGCGGTGGCTGGCGCGCGCGGCGCACGTGCGCCCCGACGGCACCCACGACGCGCTGGGGGTGCTGCGCGAGGAACTCAAGCGGCAGACCGTGCGGGTGTCGCGGCTGCACGCCAAGCTGTTCTACCAGCCGTTGCTGGAATCGATCAGCCCCGACGGGCTGGCCTTCGCCGGCGGTCTGACACCGGCCGCGGCCGAGCGTCAGCTTGCCGCACTCGGCTATGAAATGCCCCAGGCTGCGCTGACCCACCTCGCGGCGTTGATCAAGCACAGCGGGCGCCGCGGCCGGGTGCAGTCGGTGCTGCTGCCCAAGCTGCTGTACTGGCTGTCCAATGCACCCGACCCGGACCGCGGGTTGCTGGCCTACCGGCGGCTCAGCGAGGCGATGGCCGACCAGCGCTGGTTTTTGTCCACGCTACGAGACGAGAACGCGGTGGCGAAGCGGCTGATGCACGTGCTGGGCACCTCGGCCTACGTCCCCGACCTGCTGATGCGGGCACCCCAGGTCATCAAGCAGTACGGCGACGGCCCGTCCGGGCCCAAGCTGCTCGACGTCAAGCCCGGCGCTTTCGGGCCCGCGCTGATCGCCTGCGCGGGCCGCCACGCCGACCCGGTGCGGGCGATCGCGGCCGCCCGTGCACTGCGCCGCCGCGAGCTGGCCCGCATCGCGTCCGCCGACCTGCTCGGCATGCTCGATGTGGTCGGAGTCGGCCATGCGCTCACCTCGGTGCGGGTGGCGGTGTTGCAGGCGGCCCTGGAGGCGGTGATCCGCGCCAACTGTGACGGGAGCCCACCGGCCGCCATCTCCCTGATCGGGATGGGACGACTGGGTGGCGGCGAGTTGGGCTACGGCTCGGACACCGACGTGATCTTCGTCTGTGAGGCCGCCGGCGGCGCTCCGGACGCGGACGCGGTGAAATGGTCGACGTCGGTTGTCGAGCAGCTACGGGCACTGCTGGGCACGGCCACCGTCGACCCGCCGCTGCATCTGGATTCCAACCTGCGGCCGGAAGGCCGCAACGGCCCACTGGTTCGCACGCTGGCCGCTTACCGGGCCTACTACGCCAAGTGGGCGCAACCCTGGGAGATCCAGGCGTTGTTGCGGGCACACCCGGTCGCCGGCGACGAGGATCTGGGCCGGCGGTTCGTGCTGATGGCCGATGACACCCGTTATCCGGCCAATGGAGTGTCACCGGAAGCCGTTCAAGAGATTCGGCGGATCAAGGCCCGCGTCGATGCCGAACGATTGCCGCACGGCGCCGATCGCAACACCCACACCAAGCTGGGACGCGGAGGATTGACCGACATCGAGTGGACGGTGCAGTTGATCCAGCTGCAGCACGCGCACGGCATCCCGGCATTGCACAACACCTCGACTCTGCAAACCCTGGACGCGATCGCTGCGGCAGAACTCATCGCCGAAGACGATGTGGAGCAGCTGCGAGAAGCGTGGCTCACCGTCACCCGGGCCCGCAATGCACTGACTCTGGTGCGGGGTAAGCCGACCGACCAGCTGCCCGGCCCTGGGCGGCTGCTCAATGCGGTGGCGGTCGCGGCCGGCTGGCCGGGCGGAGACGGCAGCGAGTTCCTGGACAACTACCTGCGGGTGACGCGGCGCGCCAAGGCTGTGGTGCGCAGGGTCTTCGGGAGTTGAGGCAGGAGGCTGGTCGGTGCAGGTCGAGTACGAGGTCATCACCGCCGAGGAGCACGGTCAGCTGACGGCGTTGTACGGCCCGTTGACCGACGCGGTACGCGACCTCATCGAGGCCACCATCGTCACGGCGGTGGACGCCGGCACCATCGACGATGCCCGCCTCAGGATCGAAGCGATCACGAAGACGTTGCGCGAGAAACAGATCGACGGATCCTCCGTGCTGCGGTACGCCGTCGGCGAACGTCCGCTGGTATGGGGTAACGCCGTGATCGGTATGCGCAATCCGATTGCTCCGCCGCTGACGATCCACCGCGACGACGACGGGCGATGCTGGAGTGACTTCGATTTGGGGGCCGCCTATGAGGGGCCGCCGGGTCTGGTGCACGGCGGCGTCTGCGCCATGGTGCTCGACCACGTCCTCGGCGAAGCGGCCAGCGAGGGTCTGACCAAGCCGCTGTTCACCGGCACCATCACGGTGAAGTACCTGCGTGGCACACCGTTGGGCCGGCTGCACTCCGAAGCCGTGATCGAAAGCGTCGAAGAAGTCAAAACGTTTGTGCGCGGCAGCATTTCCGACGGAAGAGGTGTCACTGCCGAAGCGCAAGGCATCTTCATCAGGCCGGCGTGGGCGCGGGAAGCCGGATGAAGTACTACATCAGCAGCGCATTCTTGAACACCGGCGAGATCGTCGAGATCGCGAAGGCCGCCGACGAGTTCGGCTATGACGGCATCGGCATCCCCGACCATGTCGTCAACCTGGAAACCCTTGACACGCCTTACCCCTATACCAGAGACGGGCAGCGGCGCTGGCAGCCGTTCACCGACTGGCCCGATCCCTGGGTGTTGGTCGGTGCGCTGGCCCAGGTGACGACCCGGCTGCGATTCGTCACCACCGTCTACATTCCGGCGATGCGCAATCCTTATTCAGCGGCCAAAGCCATTGGCACCGCGGCTGTTCTGGCCGGCGGCCGGGTCGAGCTGGGTATCGGGGTGGGCTGGTGCCGGGAGGAATTCGAACTGATGGATCAGCCGTTCGAGTCCCGCGGTAAGCGCACCGACGAGATGATCGACTTGATGCGCGCGCTGTGGGAACCGGGCTGGACCGAATTCGACGGCGAGTTCTATTCGACGCCACGCCTCGAAATGCAGCCGGCAACGCCGCGCATCCCGGTGTATGCCGGAGGGCTCAGCGAGGTCGCGTTTCGACGCGCCGCCCGCTACGACGGCTGGATCGGTGACCTGATCAAGACCGACCGCGCCATCGAGGTGGCCGCCCGCCTGCGTTCACTGCGCGCCGAAAAGGGTTTGTCGATGGAGGATTTCATCATCTTGACGCCGCTGACCGACGCATTCACCGTCGGCGACTACCAGCGTGCCGAGGCCGCCGGTATCACCGGGATCCTCACCATGCCGTGGATGTTCTACGCCGGACCTGACGCCTCGCTGGCCGAGAAAATCGACGGCATGCAGCGGTTCCGCAAGGAGTTGGCGCTCGTTTAAGGGTTGCCCTGGCTCGTACGCCTGCAGCGCGGCGTCTCACGCCACCGGCAGTTTCCATACCCGGCTGGTGCCCTCGGAAAGTCGCTCGAGGAAGTAGATGTTGCCGACGGTATCAACAGCCAGACCGCTTGCGTAGTGGTATTGGTCGCCCCACAGCACCGTGGGAGTGGACGAGCCGGCGGCCAGCCTCTTCAGCTGGTTCGTGGTGAAGTACACGTTGTCGCTGTTATCCACCGCCAAACTTTCGGGAAAGTCGTCCGGCGGCCCCAACGGCAGGACGGTCTGCACATTCGAACCAGCGGCCAGTTTCAGTACGCGGAGGTTGCCGATGTCAGTGACGAAGAGATTGCCGGTGGCATCCACTACCACATCTCTGGGAGTCTTGAGGCCGGTGAAAGGCAGCACGACGGGGGTAGACGAGCCTGCCGCCAGCTTCATCACCCGGTTGTTGTCAACGTCGGCGACGTAGAGGTTGCCGGTGGAATCCGCCGCCACACCGCCTGGGGCCAGGCCGGTCAACGGCAGCGTCACCGGGGTAGGCGAGTCCGCCACCAGTTTCACTACTCGACGACGGTTCCCGTCGTAGACGAACAGATCACCGTTGCCATCAACTGCCAGGTCACCTGGGAATGTGAAGCCGGTGAACGGCAGCACCACAGGCGAGGACGAGCCCGTTGCCAGTTTCAGCACCCGGCTGTGCTCATAGTAGGCGACGAAGAAATCACCGGCCGCGTCCACCGCCATCCCGCCAGGAGTTATGAGGCCGTTGAGCGGAACCACAACTGGAACACCGTATTTCGGTTCGCGGTGGGCAGTGCTCGTAGGCGGCTTGGGAGCGCCTTGAGTACTCTCGTGCCGTTGCCTGGTGATGACCACAGCTCCGGCAATCAAGGCTCCGGTCAATAGAACAGCCGAGATCATGATGGCCCTTCGGCGCCACCACGGACGCCGCGGCGCGGTACTGCTGTTCATCGGTCCACCTTATGTGGTCGACCACCTGCCACAGAGGCAAAGCCTTCGCCTGGATGACTGGACGCCCGCCCGTGTAGAGGGTCGTGGTCACCGGTTGCCATTGCACCGGCCGTTGCGCTAGTCGCGCGACCCACCGCGGCTCGATACGCTGTTCATTTGCGGCCGCTGGCCCGACCGCCGGTTTACCCAAGCCAGTAATCGGCCATCCCGGTTAGCAGTCGCACGCCGAGAGGAAGGAGCCTTCATGAAGTGTCGCCGTGTCGTATGGGCGCTCGTTGCAATGGCGACGACGCTTATCGTCCCCATCCAGGCTCACGCCCAGCCGCCTACGGAATGTCTCAGCAACACACCCAAAGGCAAACAGGTCTACATTCCCTGTGACCTCATGAATGCCCGTGTCAATTACCCGCCGGGGCAGCGCTGTACCGGTCCGCTCGACCAGTACTCCGAAGATGTGCGCGAGTGGTGTGGCTGAGCGCTGAGGGTTCTTCGCGGTGGGCTCGGCCGCACTAGTCGAGCGGTAATTCGGCTTCTGAGGACGCGTCGAGCGATCTACTGGTGTCCAGCAAAGTCCATGACTCGGTGATCGGTTCGGCCTCGGGTTTCTGCAACGGCCGACAGCCACCACGACCGAAGGTGGAGCATGGTGGAGCACACTCGCGCGAAAGGACTGACTATGGCGCTTTCCAAAAAAGCTCGCTCGGGGGTGCGCATCAAGGCCCAGCGGCAGGAAGGGAGGTGACCAATGTGGAGGGAGAATCGCGAACCTAAACCATGCGGTCTGAAGATGGCGGACGGCGCTCCATGCATCCTCGACTCCGGGCACGATCCGGAGAAGTCGTGGGAGGCGCGCGAGCATAAAACCGTGGATGGCACCGTGTTCACGTGGAAGAGTGGTCAGGGTGCCGA
Source organism: uncultured Actinomycetota bacterium (assembly GCA_963767765.1). Taxonomy (GTDB): domain Bacteria; phylum Actinomycetota; class Actinomycetes; order Mycobacteriales; family Mycobacteriaceae; genus Mycobacterium. The sequence goes on from CAVYEX010000008.1 coordinate 43,999, forward strand.
GGAAGTTCGCTTCATGAACCGACGGATGTACGGCGCATAGTAGAAATTTGAGGTCTCTTCCTAACGCGCCGAAGAACTAAGCCTTTCGTCGCTCGCCTAGTTGGCCTAACCTTGTCGGCGTGGAGTCCCTCGCGAATCCTGAACTGGTGCCCGTCGAGGCATTGCGCTCAGGTGACCCGGTCACCGACATCAACGGTGGCGGTCAGCACTACATCGTTCTCGAATCCAAGGCCATCGATGACAGCTGCGTTGTGCTGGAGCTCGAGTCGAAAGCAGACCATCAACTCCGAGTGATCGAGATGTCTTTCCCATCGGGTTACCGTTTGGGCAGGTCGCCTCACCGAGTGCTGTGACGCCAGCGGATGGCTGAGATCCGGCCATTCCGCATCGACGTCCCCGGCGCAGTCCTGGATGACTTGCGGGCACGATTGGCGCACACCCGATGGCCGGAAGGCGAGTGTGTCGACGACTGGAGCCAAGGCATGCCGTTGGCGTATACCCGCGAGCTGGCCGGCTATTGGGCCGAAACCTACGATTGGCGCCCGCGTGAAGCAGCGCTGAACCGATTCGACCAATTCGTCACCGACATCGATGGATTGGACATTCACTTCATCCACCAGCGTTCACCCCATCCGGATGCATTCCCGCTGGTGATCACGCACGGCTGGCCCGGCTCCATCGTCGAGTTTCACAAAGTCATTGAGCCGCTGACGAATCCACCGTCGGGACGCGCCGAGGACGCGTTTCATCTGGTGTGCCCCTCTCTGCCCGGTTACGGATTCTCCGGCAAACCGACCCGGACCGGGTGGGGCGTCGAGAAGATCGCGCAGGCGTGGGAGACACTCATGGGCCGCCTCGGCTACGACCGCTACGGTGCCCAGGGCGGCGACTGGGGTGCTGCCGTCACCACTCAGATGGGTCGCAATCGCGGTCACTGCATCGGGATTCACCTGAACATGCCAATCGCAATGCCGAACAAAACATCTGATCTCGCCGACGATGAACGCCGAGCGCTGGCGGCAATGGCAGAGCACCGCCGTTGGGGCACCGGCTATTCCAAGCAGCAGTCGACTCGGCCCCAGACGTTGGGTTACGGACTGCTGGACTCACCGGTAGCGCAGCTGGCTTGGATCGTCGAAAAGTTCTGGGCGTGGACCGACTGCGACGGGCATCCGGAAAACGCGGTCAGCCGCGACGAGCTGCTGGACAACGTGATGATGTACTGGGCCACCGGCACCGGTGCGTCCTCAGCCCGGCTGTACTGGGAGAGCTACGGCAGCTTCGCTTCCGGCGGCCGGGTAGAGCTACCGACCGGCGTCGCCGCATTTCCCAAAGAGATCCTGCCCACGCCGCGACGCTGGTGCGAGGCCGTCTACAACCTCACGCATTGGACCGCCATGCCGCGCGGCGGCCACTTCGCCGCACTCGAACAGCCCGAGCTCTTCATCGACGATGTTCGCGCGTTCTTCGCCACCGTCCGCTGAGAACTCAGGCCGGCGGGTCAGGCGCGAGGCCGCCGTCCGGCGCGATGTGAGCGAAGATCTGGTCGACCAGCGTGAGCACATGGGGATCGTCGACGGTGTAGATGTGCCGGCGGCCCTCCCGGCGGACGTTGATGAGGCCAGCCAGGCGCAGCTTCGTCAAGTGCTGGCTCATAGTGGCCACGCCGACACCGGCACGTTCGGCGAGGGCGGTCACATCCTGCTCGCCGTACGCGGCCAGCCACAGCACGTGCAGCCGCGCCGGGTGACCCAAAAGAGCGAAGGTACTGGCTGCCGATGTCAGCTGGGGCTGCGTCGGCTCCGAACGGGGGAGCGCCGAATCCAGTTTTTCGGATGGGCCCTTTTTTCGCTTTGCCATGGCGATACCCATTGTGGCGCATCTCTGACGGTCGAATTCACTGTCCCGAAATAGTTTGTCGTTTGCGAATGTGACGAAATGAGTGGAAGGATGATGGCGTTCGGGTGAAAGGCAGTCCACCGTGACACATGTCGTGCTGCTGATTGCATGTGCGGCGGTGATCTATCTGTCGTGCGACTGGTTCGTCAACGCGGTTGAATGGCTGGGCCGACGGCTCAATCTCGGTGGCATGGCGGTCGGCACGATTCTGGCCGCTTTCGGTACCGCGCTGCCCGAGTCGGTGGTCACGCTCGTCGCCGTCACCACCGGTTCCACCGCCCAGATCCGCAATATCGGTGTCGGCGCGGCCATGGGTGGTCCGCTGGTGCTGGCGACCATCGCCTATGGGGTTACGGGCGCGTTGCTCTTCGTGCGGCGCCGCGCCCGTCGCGGCCAACTTGTGACGACTGGTGCGCCGCGCGCCGAACCGGCGTCAGACGCGCACGGTGACGGCGTGCTAGGTGATAGCGATCAAGCGGCACGGCTGCGCAGGGATCAGCGCTGGTTCATGGCGGTGTTCGTCGTGAAAGTCACGCTGGGCTTGGTGGCGTTCACCATCAAGCCGTGGCTTGGGCTGGTGTTCTTCGCCGTGTATGCCCTTTATTTCTGGCGCGAGATCCGCAGCGGTCACTTGCTGGATCAGGATGCGGCATTGGCGCCACTGAAGCTGCAGCGCCGAGCCGAGCAACCGGCCACGACGGCGGTTGTCGTGCAGACACTGGGTGCACTGACGGTCATCTTCGTCGCGTCGCAGATCTTCGTCCACCAACTCGACGCGATCGGTCCGATGCTCGGATTGTCGGGAGCGGTCACCGCCTTGCTGCTGTCGCCGATCGCGACCGAGCTACCCGAGATCATGAACGCCGTCATCTGGACCCGCCAGGGCAAGACACAGCTCGCACTCGCCAATATCTCCGGCGCGATGATGATTCAGGCGACTGTGCCCAGCGGCTTGGGTCTGCTGTTCACCGACTGGCGTTTCGACCATGCCTTGCTCTGGTCCGGGGTCATCACCATGGCCGCCATCCTGTACTTGATGGTGGCGCTGCGCGTCAACAGACTGACTCCGGCACGACTGGGCTGCGTCGCTCTGCTGTACCTGGTTTTCGCCGCGGGGCTTCTTCCGATTCTGCACTGATCATCGGGGTGCGGCGCAGAATCGACGCATGGCGCCCGCTCAAGCGCGAGAAGAATCATCCAGCCGCGCTGAGCTGTTGGCGGCGCTGTCCGTTGCGATCGACCTTGGGCTGGGGCAGCCGAGCGAACACATGCTGCGTGCCGCGCTCATCGGGACACGGATCGCCGACCGGCTCGGTCTCGACCGGGAGCAGCGAGACTGTACGTACTACACCAATCTGGTCATGTGGATCGGATGTCATGCCGATTCGCACGAATATGCACAGTGGTTCGGTGACGACATTGCGGTGCGACGCGATTCGGCTCTGGTGGACTGGTCGGGACTGCCGTACCTGCGGTTCCTGATCGGCAATGTGGCGCGAGGGGAACCTCTGACCCGCCGGCTGTCGATGTTGGCGACGCTGTTCGTCAACGCCCGCGGGCAGCTGTCGCGTCTCGTTCGCTCGCACTGCGCTTCGGCGACACTGCTTGCGCAGCGGCTCGGTTTGGGGCCCGACGTGCAAGCGGCCCTGGCGTTCACGTTCGAGCGGCACGACGGTGGCGGGCTACCCAGCGGCGTTCGGGGCGAGCAAATTCCGGTGCCGATGCGAGTCGCTCAGCTGGCCGACATGGCCGAAATCCATCAGCGGGCCTACGGCGTGGACGGCGCGGTCGCAATGGCGCGTGCTCGGCGCGGCGGTCAGTTCGACCCGCAGATAGTCGACACGCTTCTCGAAGAAGCCGACACGCTGCTGGCCGGACCGGCCGCAGGCGACGTCTGGGCTGCCGCACTGCAGGAGGCGCCCGATCGCCGGCAACGAGTTGGACGAAGATTCGCTGAACCTGCTGCTGTCCGCACTGGGCGACTTCGTCGATCTGAAATGCCCGTTCACACACGGTCATTCGCAAGCCGTGGCGCGGCTGGCCGCCGACGCCGCGACTGTCGCCGGGCTCGATAACGGTGCGATACAGCTGACCCGTCGCGCTGGCTACGTCCACGACCTGGGCCGGATCGGTGTCTCGAACCAGATTTGGTCTCAGCCACGTGCGTTGACCGCCGGTGAATTCGAGCGGGTGCGATTGCACCCTTATCTCACCGTACGGATCCTGAGCCAGGTCCAGGGGTTGGAGCGGGTGGCGCAGCTGGCCGGAAACCATCATGAGCGGCTCGACGGTTCGGGGTATCCGCGTGGCCTGAGCGGGTCGGCGTTGGGCCTGCCCGATCGTCTGCTGGCCGCGGCGGTCAATTACCAGTCAGCCCGCGAGCCACGGCCCTACCGTGCTGCGCTTGCCGCGCCGGCAGCCGAACGTCGGCTGCGGGAAGCGGTGCGCGCCGGCGGTCTTGACCCGGTGGCGGTCGATGCGGTGTTGCACGCGGCCGGGCGTCGGCCGGAACGGCCCAGCCCGCGACCGGACGGGTTGACCGCTCGTGAAGTCGAAGTGCTGGGCCTGGTGGCGCGTGGAGCTTCGAACAAGGAGATCGCGGCCGCGCTGGTGATCAGTGAAAAGACCGCTCGCAACCACGTCGAGCGGACCTACGCCAAGATCGGGGTGTCCAATCGCATCGGGGCGAGCATGTACGCGCTGCAACACGGACTGGTCGCTTCCGGCGATTGAGGCAAACGCCTCATGCGTTTTCCGTTGGTTGCGGGCAGAGTGATCCATTGAACGAGAACTACAGATGGTTCGTTCACTTCTTCGAGAAGCCGGCACTGCGTAAACGAGGTGTTGACATGACGCAACCCACGACGAGGCGGAACACGACAGGGTCGGTGTTGGCGATCGGCTACGGCACCGTTGCCTACCTGCTCTTCCTCGTCTCGTTCCTGTACCTCGTCGGATTCGTCGGCGGCATGGCGGTTCCCCGTACGGTCGATCGCGCCATTGCAGCGGCGAACGGCGAAGCGGCTCTAGTTGATTCGCTGCTGCTCGGCTTGTTCGCCGTCCAGCACAGTGTGATGGCACGGCCGGCATTCAAACGGTGGTGGACACGCGTCGTACCGCGACCCATCGAACGCAGCACCTACGTCCTGTTGTCCAGTGTGGTGTTGATCATCCTCTTCTGGCAATGGCGCTCACTGCCTGCGCACGTCTGGGATGTCCGCATTGCGCCGGTCCGGATCGCAGTGTGGGTGTTGTTCTGGGCGGGGTGGGCGATCGCCCTGATCGCGACTTTCATGATCGGCCACTTCGACCTGTTCGGGCTGCGGCAGGTGTATCTGGCCTGGCGCGGGCAGCCCTACACCGAGGTACCGTTTCGGACGCCGCTGCTCTACCGACTGGTTCGGCACCCGTTGATGCTGGGCTTCCTCCTCGCGTTCTGGGCGGCGCCGACCATGACGGTGGGGCGGCTGCTGTTCGCCGTGGCCATGACGGGATACATCCTCGTTGCCGTGCACATCGAGGAACGCGACCTGGTCGCGGCGCTGGGCGGCCAATACCGCGACTACCGCAGACAGGTGCCGATGCTGGTCCCAATCCGGCGCTGACCGCACCGAAGCGGGTATCAGCGACCGCGAAACCGCCGGTTTTGCCACCAGCGGCTCAACGGCGAATCCGCGCGCGAGCCTCGCCAGCCGGCCGTGCCGCGGCTCGCGGCACGTCTGTCCGCCCAGTCACCACCGGCGACGCCTCCGCGGGTGCCGATACCCCTGCTCGGCCCGCCGAACGCAGCACCGCGCCGGCGGGCGTCCAACGCATAGGCACCGGCGCCCAGGAAGACCAGAAGCAAAAAGGCGAAACAAAACAGGACCGCGCCCTCACCACCATTGGTGATCGGGAAGAAACCATTCGGGAAGTGCACGGTGAAGTACGCGACCGCCATCTCACCGCAGGCCACGAACGCCGCGGCGCGGGTGAAGAGGCCCAGAGTGATCAAGGCGCCGGTGATCAGCTCGATCCAACCCGCGTAGAAATCCGGCCACAGGCCCACCGGCGCAGCTGGTCCCATCGGCCAGCCGATCACTTTGGACAGGCCGTGGCAGAGCCATAGCAGCCCGACCACTATTCGGAAGACGGCCAGGGCTGTCTGCGAATACGTGCTGAGCCTGGCCTCCAGATTGCGCATCGCCATGCGCCGACGATACGGGCGCACTGCCATGCACGCCGTGATACAGGGCGAATCGTGACCTGGGCTTGGCACAGGTTTGCCGAGCCGGCCGGTGCCACCGGCAAACGAGGTGAGAAGACTCTGCGGCAGGCGTTATGCTCCGCGAAGGCATGCTCGCGGGCAGCGATCACGAGAGAGACCGAGATGAAAGTCTTCCTGTTCGGCACAGCGTTCGCCGCGTCATTGCTCGGTAGTGTGCAGTTTGCGGCGCCGGTGTCCGCCGATCCCGACGACGACGCGCTCGTGACATCTGCGGATCAGCAGACAATGACCGTCGGCCAGATGCGAACACTCGTGTGCCAAGGCAAGTTTCAAACTTCGTCCCTGTGCGCCCAGGAGGTACAGCTCACCCCGGAGAGATTCTGGCTCGGAGGCACCCCTCGTGACAGTCAATTGGTGACCGACGGGAGCGGGCAGTCGGTCGTACTCGGCGACCTGCAGCACGCCTTTTGCGATTCGAAGACGTCACAGATTTTCGCTGAATGCGCCGAGGCAGTCGCGGCCAACCCCGGCGGTTACCAGCTCAAACCGGCCCAGAGTTACTGACGGTTCGGATCGGGTGTAAAAGTCGGCCCGCTGAACGGTCGACAGCACCGAAGCTCCGTACCTGAAACCTGTTCTCTCACCCGAGCAGCGACCTATGCTGTTGAATCAGGAACTCGGGGGCCTAGCCGCGGAGAGTCCGATGACCGCAGCGACCGCGTGCCGCACGTGTGGTAGCGAGCCACGTCCGGGTGCGCGATTCTGTGATGGCTGCGGTGTACCCGTCACGCACGAGGGCACTCGCCCGGAGTACAAGCAGGTAACCGTTCTGTTCGCCGATGTGGTGCACTCCATGGACATCGCCGCGGCAGTCGGTCCCGAGCGGCTGCGCGAGATCATCACCGAACTCGTCGACCGCTGCTCGGCGATGGTCAAACGGTACGGCGGCACCGTGGACAAGTTCACCGGCGACGGGATCATGGCCGTATTCGGCGCGCCAGTTGCACTGGAAGACCACGCGATTCGCGCCAGTCTCGCCGCGTTGGGGGTTCAGCAGGAAACGAAGCGGCTCGCCGTCGACATCGAAGAACGCGACGGCGTGGACCTCCAGTTGCGGGTAGGCCTTAACTCCGGGCAGGTGATCGCCGGTGAGATCGGCTCCGGATCGCTCGGTTACACCGCCGTCGGCGAGCAGGTCGGCATGGCTCAACGGATGGAATCGGTGGCCCCGCCGGGAGGGGTGATGCTCAGCGCATCGACGAAGCGACTCGTCGACGGCGCCGCGCTGCTGGGCGCAGTCGAACTGGTCCGCATCAAGGGTGCAGAACAGCCGGTCGCGGCCTATCGGCTGCTGGGCATGGGCGATGGGCAACGTGCTGTCGGCCTTGGTGAGTCGACTCTGGTCGGTCGACGATCGGAATTGTCCACCGTGGACGAATTACTGGACCGCGCAGTCGACGGTCACGGCGGTGTGGTGAGCGTGGCGGGATCACCCGGCATCGGCAAAAGCCGTCTGGCGCACGAGGTCGCCGCGGCAGCCCGCCGCCGCACGGTGGCAGTGTTCACGACCTTCTGCGAATCACACGCCACCGACGTCTCCTTCCGGGTGGTGGCCCGGCTGTTGCGCGCGGCGACCGGGGTCGAGGGCCTCGAGGCGGAGGTGGCCCGCGCCCAGGTGCGGGCCCAAGTCCACGACGCGGATCCCGAGGACATGGCCCTCTTCGACGACCTGCTGGGCATCGCCGATCCTGATTTCGCCCTGCCCAAGATCGATCCGGATGCTCGCAGGCGACGGTTGACAGCGCTGGTCAACGCCGCATCACAGGCCCGCACCGCACCCGCCCTCTACGTCATCGAAGACGCCCACTGGATCGATGCGGCGAGCGAATCGATGCTGGCCGACTTCCTCGAGGTGATCCCGCAAACGCACTCGCTGGTCCTGATCAGCTACCGCCCCGAGTATCGGGGCACGTTGAGCCGGGTGCCCGGTGCGCGCAGCATCACCTTGGCACCCCTGAGTGACGCCGAAAGCTCCGCTCTGGTCGCTGAACTCTTGGGTCCGGATCATTCTGTCGCCGAGATCGGCCGCATCATCACCGCACGCGCGGCGGGAAACCCGTTCTTCGCCCAGGAGATCACCCGGGAGCTCGCCGAACGCGGCGTACTGGTCGGTGAGCGCGGAAACTACTCCTGCCGCACCGATGTCACCGAGGTGCAAGTACCCGCTACGCTGCAGGCCACCATCGGCGCCCGCATCGACCGGCTACCCCCAGCGGCCAAACGCACGCTCGCCGCCGCGGCGGTCATCGGGTCTCGCTTCGGCTCTGATCTGCTGGCCAGCTTGGGTGTCGACGATCGCGTCGACGAGTTGATCACCGCCGAACTGATCGAGCAGGTGCGGTTCGCGCCGACGGCTGAGTACTCGTTCCACCATCCGCTGATTCGGACCGTGGCCTACGAAGCCCAGTTGAAATCCGATCGCGCCGAGTCGCACCGACGGCTGGCCCTGGCGATCGAAGCCCGCGAGCCGCAATCTGCCGACCAGAACGCGGCGCTGATCGCCGACCACCTGCAAGCCGCCGGTGATCTGCACGGCGCCTACGGCTGGCACATCCGTGCCGCAACCTGGGCGACCAACCGCGACATCGCCGCCGCGCACCTGAGGTGGGAGCGCGCCCGAACCATCGCCGACGCCCTACCCGCCGGCGATCCGAACCGGGCAGCTAGGCGCATTGCCCCACGCAGGATGCTGTTTGCGGTGGCCTGGCGAGTGCACGAACATATCCCCGACGCAGTTTTCGAGGAGTTGCGGGAGTTGTGCGCTGGCGCGGGGGACAAAGCCTCGTTGGCCATCGCGATGACCGGTCGGGGGCACGACCTGTTCTACCAGGGCCGGATAGCCGAGGCCGCGCAGCAGGCGTCGGAGACCTGGGCCCTGATCGAATCGCTCGGTAGTCCGGCCTTGACCGTGGGCCTTTCGCCCTCGCTGATCCGGGCGAAGACCGGCAGCGCGGAATGGTCCGAGGTGCTGCGATGGTCGCAACGGGCTATCGATCTGGCCGACGGTGACCCATCGCAGGGAAATTTCATCCTCGGATGTCCCTTGGCACTGCACTTCACCACCAGGGGTATGGCCCGCTATTGGCTGGGCCTTCCCGGGTGGCGCGACGACCAGCGCCACGGTCTGGCCATGGCCCGCCGCTCCGATCCCATGTCGTACTCCGGGGCCACCGCCTATGTCTACTTTCCGGGCATACTCAACGGCGTTCTGCGGCCCGATGATTCCGCGATGCGCGACATCGACGACGCCCTGCGGGGTGCCGAACGATCCGGTGACGACCTAGCGCTCAACTTCGCTTGGATGTCGCTCGGCGCCGCACTGGTACACCGCGACACCGACGCGGAGCATGACCGGGGTCAGCAGCTGCTGGGCGAGATCAGCGAGGTGTACGAACGCCGAGGACAGAGCCGAAACTTGTTGCCGATCATCAACGTGTGCCTGGCGCAGGAGCGGGCTCGGCGCGGCGATCGCGATGAGGCGATATCGCTCATGCGTGCCGCTGTCAGCCAGTTGTTCTGGAACGGACGGCTGCTGATGTTCGGGGTTCGCGCGACCGGCGTTCTGGTGGAGACGCTGCTCGACCGTGGGACCGACGGTGACTTGGCAGAAGCCGAGGCAGCCGTTGAGCAGCTGGCGGCCGCGCACGGCGAACCGGGTCTGGTCATCCGCGACATCTGGCTATTGCGGCTCCGCGCTGTGTTAGAGCGCGCCCACGGTGACGAGGCGGGCTATCGCGAATACCGGGATCGTTACGGCGAGATGGCCAGAAGGCTTGGCTTTGAAGGCCATATCGACTGGGCCGAGGCGATGACCTGAGGTATCAGACGGCTTACAAGTGTCGGGGTTAATCGACGAAAAATCCGTGAGCTGTCCGCAGAGGGGGAAGCCGACACACTAGCTGCCCGCGCCGAAGCGCCGGCAAATTAGCCATACTTGCTACGGTTCACGCCTCAGCGCAGCTCAAAGGCGCTCGCAGGCTTTATCAGCGTAGCGGCGCGATTTGCTCATTTTCCGATTTCCGGATTCGTTTCGTCATACCGTTGGCCATGACCAAGCTAATCAAGATCATGGCCGCGGCCGTCTATATGATCGGGGCGCTCGCCGTGTTTGCACTCAGCACGGCATTGGCGCCCCACGCCAAAGCCGATGTTTTCGATATGTGCCCCGATGGGCATGAGGGCGTAGTCGGCGGCCACACCACCTGTCCCTTCGCGGAAAACGTGCGACAGGCTTTCTTCAATTCGGGCATGTCCCACCATTTCCCGGCGTACTCGCCGGTTACCGGAGAGACCTATGCAATGGACTGCGAGGGTGAGTATCCCGCCTACTTCAGCGACGGTGCGGTGGTTACGTCGACTCGTTGCTACACGACGGCGAGCGATGCCGAAGTAGTGGTCTGGTAAGTCTGGATCGTCTAAGACCGTGCACGCTCGGATGCGCCACGCGACCGCGCGAACAATTCTCGACTGCTACGGCACATGTGGTCCGACGCCGACGAGTTCACCCGGACAGCAGTCGGCTAGGTCATCGCCGACCAGCTAGCTAAACCCTGCGGTCCTACTGCGGTTCCAGTTGCGTCCAGTGAGGTGATGTACAAATTTCTGCTGGGGCGGTGTGTCGTAGCCCTATAGAGGGCGGTTATCGCATGATTCTTCGAATGACTCGCAAAGTCAATTGAAGGAGAGGGTGCTGCGCCGCTCTCGCGTTCGACACGCGACTCGTGCAAATCAGCCCGGGTGCTCGAGTGTTGCTCGGGCCTGGTCGATTTGGTCGTATGCGTAGGTCACCATGGCGGCGGTGGTCATCGTTTCGCCCTTGCGGGCGAGAGACTCGTAGGTCGCCTCACCGAGGACATCGCGGAGGTGGGCAATCGCGGTGGTGATCTCGGGGACCGCCGCCGCGGAGAAAGGAATGAGCGCGAACCCGGCGACGACGGCCGCCGGTTCGTAGCGTCCGAGCCGGTCGAAATGAGCGGCGAGGACGGCCAGCGGGACACGGATCGCTGCGGTGTCGCCCGAATTGTGGAAGCCGCGGATCGCCAGAGTGAGGTGATCGAATGCGGACACGGTGCCGCCCTTTTCGGCCTCAAATCGTGCCAGAAACGGCGCCAGGGCTGACGCGACGGTGCGGTTGCCGCTGTCTTGCGCGATCACCAGACCCCGGCCGAGGGCGTCAAGCGCCGCGACGGGATCCGCGTCACGGAAAGCCACACCGTAGGCACCGAGCGCCCACGCGAGCACACACGGGTTGCCTGTTGTCTCCGCAGCCTCGATGAGGCCATCCGCGGAATCCATCGCCTCCCCAACGGAACCGGCCAGTGAAAGAACGACAACCAGCCATGCCCTGATGTTGACGTGGGTGTCGCGGCGGCGTGCGAGCTGGGCGCGGCACAACTCGGCCATCCGCTCGGGCTGCCCGATGGCCAGGTATACAAGTCCAAGCCAGGCTTCGATGCCGCCCGGCAGCGTCTCGCGGCTCCTGCCGAGAACGATCTGGCCGACGTCGCTGTACCGGACAGCCGCCTCGATCCGTCCAGTCATGTAGCACAGCGACGCAATCAGGTACAGGAACCCCAGCCGGGGGTGGTCGACCGCGCGGGCGGGCTCGATCAGCTCTTCAGCCCAGGCTATCGGCTCAAGGGTTAGGACCGCAGTGCCGAGCAACCCCGCAAAGCTGGCGATGGTGGCGGCTACATCAAGATCGCCGTGGTCGGCGGCCCAGCGGCATGCGGTGCGCAGATTGGCCAGCTCGACGGTGAACCAGTTATACGCCTCCAGCTGGCGGGGGCTATCCCACAGGGCCATGATGTCGGTTCCACGTCCGGCGAAGTACCGAGAGTGGGCGGCCCGCGCCTCGGATGCTTCGCCGCGGGCGACGAGTTGTTCCTCGGTGAACTGGCGGATCGTCTCCAGCATCGAAAACCGGGTCCGCCCCGAAGACCGGTCAGCGACCAACAGCGACTTGCGCACCAGCGCATCCAGCAGATCCAGGGTGGCGAAGTCATCATCGGAACCCATGACGGCGCAGGCACTTTGGAGGTCGAATCCCCCGGCGAACACCGAACACCGCTCCAGCAGCGCCTTTTCCGTGTCGTCGAGCAGCTCATAGGACCACGCGACGGCGTGGCGCAGGGTGTGGTGGCGTTCCAGACCGCGCCGCGAGCCGATCAGCAACCGGAACCGCTGATCGAGCCGATCACGCATTTCACTGGCGGTCATCGACGCCATCCGCGAGGCCGCCAACTCGATGGCCAAGGGGATCCCGTCGAGGCGACGGCAGATCTCCACCACCACGGCCGCCTCGCCATCGTCGCCTACGGTGAAGCGCGGAGACACGTGCTGCGCGCGTTCGACGAACAAGGCCACCGCGGCCGAGTCCACGCCCGCCCCGACGTCGAGCGAGGGCACCGGCCACAGCCGCTCGTCGGCGATGCCGAGTCCTTCGCGGCTGGTGGCAACAATCCTGGTCGTTGCCGAAGCCGCCAGGATGGCGTCGATCAGATCGGCGGCGGCATTCAGCACGTGTTCGCAGTTGTCGAGCACCAGCAGCCGCACTCTGCCCTCCAACGCAGCGGCCACCGACTCACTGACGGTCTTCCCCGGTTGCTGAGTGATGCCCAGCACCGCCGCCACCGCGTCGGGCACCGCCGCCAGGTCGGTGACTGCGGCCAGCTCGAAAAACCAGACCCCGTCGGGGAAATCATCGACGAGCCCGCGAGCGACCTCCACCGCCAGGCGGGTCTTGCCGACCCCACCCACCCCGGTCAGCGTCACCAACCGATGGGCCTTGATCGCCGCTTCGATCTCGGTGACCTCCGACTCCCGTCCGATCAAGCTGGTGGTCGCACGCGGCAGGTTTCCGGGAGTCGTATCGAGCGCCCGCAACGGCGGAAAGTCCACGCGAAGTCCCGCCGCTCGGACCTGAAACAGGCCTACGGGACTGACCAGATCGCGCAACCTTCGGGGCCCCAGATTGACGAGATCTACTGCGCTGAGCAGACTCGCCGTCGACTCCGCCACGAGAATCTGACCGCCGTGCCCGGCAGCCATCACCCGCGCGGCTCGGTTGAGCACTGCACCGAAGTAGTCCGCTTCTCGTGGCTCGGCCTCGCCGGTTGCGATGCCCATCCGCACCGGCAACTCCAGCGCCCGCTGCGCAGCCACGGCGGCATCCACCGCACACCTGGGCGAGGCGAACGCCGCACACACCCCGTCACCGGTGTGCTTGAACAGGAAACCCCCGTGCGCCTCAATCGCCTGACGCAACACCTGGTCGTGGACGGCCAGCGCCGCCCGCATCGCTTGCGCGTCGGCCTCCCACCGACGGGTCGAACCCTCGACATCGGTGAACAGAAACGTCACCACCCCCGAAGGAGCAGCCGCCGCAGCCGCGGACACACCCGCAGAATGCCACATGAGACACGCTGCCGCGTCGGACATCGAGGGAATGCAGCCCCCGCAGGCGACCTCGGACCAACAGTTCGACGCCCTCACCGCAGCCGGTGTGAACCCCGAGCGGGTCTACAGCGACAAACTGTCAGGGACGTCGACTCGCGAGCAGCGGACCGGCCTTGCCGCATTGCTGGACTATGCGCGGGAAGGTGACGCCATCGTCGTGGTCGGGATAGATCGATTGGGCCGCAACGCCGCCGAAGTCATGACAACGATTCGCGAGCTGCGCGACCGGCAAATCGTGTTGCGATCGTTGCGGGAAGGCATCGATACGTCCAACGCCACCGGTCGAATGGTGGCCGGTGTGCTGGCCAGCCTGGCAGAACTAGAGCTGGAGCTGGGCCGGGAACGCCGCACCGCTGCCCGCGAGGCGCGTCGGGCACGCGGGCAGCACATCGGACGGCCGAAGGCGCTCGACAAGAAAGCCGCGTTGGCCCTGCGCATGCACACGAGCGGTGAGTCCGCGAGCACGATTGCGAACACCCTCGGCGTGAGGAGGGCAACGGTGTACCGCGTCTTGGCCGAACAGACCGCTGAGGGCGACTGAGAACATGCTGCGCCGCTCTCGCGTTGGACACGCGACTCGCGCAACTCAACCAGGGCGTTCGAGTTCTGTTCGGGCCTGGTCGATTTGGTCGTATGCGTACGTCGCCATGGCGGCGGTGGTCATCGCCTCACCCTTGCGGGCGAGCGATTCGTAGGCCGGATCGCCGAGAACATCGCGGAGGTGGGCGATCGCGGGTGTGATTTCGGGGACCGCCGCCGCAGAGAAAAGACTGAGCGCGACCCCGGCGATGGTGGCCGCCGGTTCGTAGTGTCCGAGCCGGTCGAAAAGAACGGCGAGGACGGCCAGCGGGATGCGGATCGTCGTGGTGTTGCCCGAATTGTGGTAATTGCGGATTGCCAGAGTGAGGTGATCGAATGCGGCCACCGGGTCGCCGTGTTCGGCCTCAAGGTGTGCCAGAACCGGCGCCAGGGCTGACGCTTGGGCGCGGTTGCCACTGTCTTGAGCGATCACCAGACCCCGGCCGAGGGCGTTAAGCGCCCCGACGGGATCTGCGTCACGGAAAGCGGCACCGTTGGCACCGAGCGCCGACGCGAGCACACACGGGTTGCCTGTTGCCTCCATAGCCTCGATTAGGCCATCCGCGGAATCCGTTGCCTCCCCACGGGAACCGGCCACTGCAAGGGCGGTAACCAGCCATGCCCGGATGTGGACGTTGGTGTCGCGGCGGCGTGCGAGCTGGGCGCGGCACAACTCGGCCATGCGCTCGGGCTGCCCGGTGACTAGGTATACAACTCCGAGGAGGCTTTCGATGCCGTACGGCAGGGCCTCGCGGCTCCTGCCGAGAACGATCTGGCCGGCGTCGCTGTAGCGGACAGCCGCCTCGATCCGTCCGGTCGTGTAGCACAGCGACGCAATCACGTACAGGAACGCCAGCCGGGGGTGGTCGATCGCGCGGGCGGGCTCGATCAGCTCTTCAGCCCAGGCTATCGGCTCAAAGGTTTGGACCAAAGCGCCAAGGAACCCCACATAGGTGGCGATGGTGGCGGCGACATCAAGATCGCCTTGGTCGACGGCCCAGCGAAACGCAGTGCGCAGATTGGCCAGTTCGACGCTGAACCAGTCGTAGGCAGCACGCTGTCGGGGGCTGTCCCACAGGGCCATGATGTCGGCTTCGCGTCCGGCGAAGTACCGCGAGTGGGCGGCCCGAACCTCGGTTGCGGCACCAGAGGCGACGAGTTGCTCCTCGGCGAACTGGCGGATCGTCTCCAGCATCGAAAATCGGGTCCGCCCGGCTGACCGGTCGGCGATCAGCAGCGACTTGCGCACAAGAGCGTCGAGTACCTCGAGGATGGTGTACTCGTCGAGGTCATCGGATCCGGCTACCGCGCAGGCGCTTTGGAGGTCAAATCCGCCCGCGAAGACCGAACAGCGGTCCAGCACTGTCTTTTCGGTGTCATCGAGAAGGTCGTAGGACCACGCCACCGCGTGGCGCAGCGTGTGGTGGCGTTCCAGGCCGCGCCGCGAGCCGACCAGCAGCCTGAACCGGTGATCAAGACGATCACGCATTTCACCGGCGGTCATCGAGGCCATCCGCGAGGCGGCCAGTTCGATGGCCAACGGAATCCCGTCGAGGCGCTGACAAACCTCGACGACTGCGGCGGCTTCATCGCCGTCGACTACCGAGAAGCCCGGTGCAATGCCTTGAGCGCGTTCGACGAACAGGCTCACCGCCGCCGAGTCGATTCCCGCTGCCGCGTCCAGCGAGCGCACCGGCCACACCTGCTCGTCGGGGACTCCGAGTCCTTCACGGCTGGTGGCAAGGATACGTACACTCGCCGAGTGCGTGAGGATGGCTTCGATCAGGTCGGCGGCGGCCTCGAGAACGTGCTCGCAGTTATCGATCACCAACAGCCGGACCCGGCCCTCCAACGCAGCGGCCACCGACTGACTGACGGTCTTACCCGGTTGCTGGGTGATGCCCAACACCGCCGCCACGGCGTCAGGCACCGCCACCGGATCGGTGACCGCTGCGAGTTCGAAAACCCAGACCCCGTCAAGGAACTCGTCGGCCAGCCGAGAAGCGACTTCTAACGCGAGGCGGGTCTTACCGACTCCACCTACGCCTGTGAGTGTCACCAGATGATGCGCTTTGAGCGCCGTTTGGATCTCGGCGACCTCGGACTCGCGCCCGATCAAGCTGGTGGTGGCAGGTCGCAGGTTTCCCGGCGTCGTATCGAGCGCCCGTAATGGTGGAAACTCCATCTCCAGGCCCGGCGCTCGTACCTGGAACACCCCGACCGGAATAGGCACATCTCTCAACCGTCGCGGCCCCAGATCCAGCAGATCCACTCTGCTGAGCAGACCCGCCGTCGACTCGGCCAGCAGGATCTGACCGCCGTGCCCGGCGGCCATCATCCGCGCCGCACGGTTCAGCACGGCGCCGAAGTAGTCGCCTTCGCGGAGTTCTGCTTCGCCGGTTGCGATGCCCATCCGCACTGGTAACTCCAGCGCCCGCTGGGCGGCCACCGCAGCATTTACCGCAGAGCGCGGCGAGGCGAACGCGGCGCACACACCATCGCCGGTGTGCTTGAACAAGCAGCCTCCGTGCGTCTCAATCGCGGAGCGCAACACCTGATCGTGTGCGGCCAGCGCCGCCCGCATCTCATCGGCGTCGGCTTCCCACCGACGGGTTGAACCCTCCACATCGGTGAACAAGAACGTGACCACCCCCGAAGGGACAGCCGCCGCACCAGCGGACACACCCGCAGAATGCCACATGAGGCGCGCTGCCACGTTGCACATCGAGGGGATCCGGCCACGAGAACCCATGTCCTACCGGCACGGGGCCAGCACACTGGCCGGGCCCAAAGACGCTCGACAAGTCCAAGGCGGCGCTGGTGCAGGAAATGCACGCACGCGGCGAGCACGATTGCCAACGCCCTCGACGTGAGCAGGGCGACGGCGTACCGCGTCTTGGCCGAGCAGGCTGCTGAGGTGATGGAGAACATGCTGCGCCGCTCTCGCGTTGGGCACGCGACTCGCGCAACTCAACTAGGGCGTTCGAGTTCTGTTCGGGCCTGGTCGATTTGGTCGCAGGCGTACGTCACCATCTCGGCGGTGGTCATCTTTTCGCCCTTGCGGGCCAGCGATTCGTGGGCCTGGTCGCCGAGGACATCGCGCAGGTGGGCGATCGCGGCATTGAACTCAGCAAGCGTTGCGGTGAGGGGGCTGAGGGCGAACCCGGCGATGGTTGCCGCCGGTTCATAGTGGCTGAGCCGGTCGAACAGAGCGGTGAGGACGGCCAGGGCGGTGCGGACTGCGGTGGTGTTGCCGGCGTCGTGGAGGTTGCGGATGGCCAGCGTGACGTAGTCGAGCGCGGTCAGCGGTTCGCCGTGCTCGACCTCGAGGTTGCAAACAATAATGGCCAGAAGTGACTCGATGTAGCGGTTGCCGCTATCTTGGGCGATCACCAGGCCCCGGCGCAGGGCGTCCAGTGCGACGACGGGATCGGCGTCGCGGAACGCGATGCCGTGCACGTAAAGCGCCAACGCGAGCGCACCGGGGTTGCGGGTTGCTTCGGTGGTCTCGATCAGGCCGGTCGAGGCGGCCCTCGCCTCCTCACCGCAGCCAGCGATCGCCAATGAGAAGACCAGGTGTGCCCTGGTGAATCCGTGGGTGTCACGGCCGCGTTCGAGCTGGGCGCGGCACCACTCGACATAGCGTTCGGGCTGGCCGATGACCGCGTAGGCAGCGCCCAGCGCGCCCTCGAAGCCGAACGCCACTTCGTCGTGGCGGCCGCTGCCGATCACTAGCTGGCCCGCGTCGGCGTAGCCGACAGCCGCCTCGATCCGTCCGGGCATCCAACACATCACCGCCTCCAGGTACAGGGACGCGAGCCGGGGATGGTCGACGGCGCGGGCGGGCTCGATGAGCTCTTCGGCCCAGGCGAACGGCTCGTAATTGTCGACCAGAGTGCCGAGCAACGCCGCGTAGGTGGCGATGGCGGCGGCGGCGTCGAGGTCGCCCTGGTCGGCGGCCCACCGAAACGCCGTACGCAGATTGGCCAGCTCGACGCTGAGCCACGCGTAGGCATCCCGCTGCCGGGGACTGTCCCACAAAGCGAGAATGTCGGCTTCGCGCCCGGCAAAGTGACGGGCATGCGCGGTACGTACCGAGTTTGCAGCTCCGCTTGCGACGAGTTGCTCCTCGGCGAACTGGCGGATCGTCTCCAGCATCGTAAACCGGGTCCGCCCCGATGACCGATCAGCCACCAGCAGCGACTTGCGCACCAAGGCGTCCAGAAGATCCAGGACCGCGTAGTCGTCGGGATCGTCGGACCCGGTCACGGCGCAGACGCTGTGGAGATCAAATCCACCGGCGAAAACTGAACACCGCTCCAGCAGATCTTTCTCGGCGTCCTCCAGGTGGTCGTAGGACCACTGCACCGCGTGGCGCAGCGTCTGGTGGCGGGCCAGGCCGCGCCGGGACCCGACCAGCAGCCGGAACCGCTGATCGAGACGATCACGCACCTCGCTGGCCGTCATTGATGGCATCCGCGAGGCCGCCAGCTCGATGGCCAACGGAATACCATCCAGACGGCGGCAGATCTCCACTACCGCGTCCGCGTCGGCGGGGCGGGCCACCGAGAAATCCGACGCGACACCCTGGGCACGCTCAACAAAGAGGTTGACGGCGGCGGATTCGGTTCCCACACCGACATCGAGCGATGGCACACGCCATATCTGTTCATCGGCGGCCCCCAACCCCTCGCGGCTGGTGGCCAAAATCCTCACCGTGGCCGACTGTGCCAAGATAGCCTCGACCAGATCGGCCGCAACATCCAGGACGTGCTCGCAGTTGTCGATCACCAACAGCCGCACCCTGCCCTCCAGCGCGGCCGCCACACTCTCAGCCAGGCTCTTGCCCGGTTGCTGGGTGATGCCCAACACCGCCGCCACCGCATCGGGCACCGCCGCCGGATCGGTGACCGCAGCCAGTTCGAAAAACCAAACGCCGTCGGGGTATTCATCGGCCAGCCGGGCCGCGACCTCGACCGCCAGGCGGGTCTTGCCGACCCCACCAACCCCGGTCAAGGTCACCAACCGATGAGCCTTCA
Organism: uncultured Actinomycetota bacterium; assembly: GCA_963767765.1. Taxonomy (GTDB): domain Bacteria; phylum Actinomycetota; class Actinomycetes; order Mycobacteriales; family Mycobacteriaceae; genus Mycobacterium. Next base: position 63,241 of record CAVYEX010000008.1, read on the forward strand.
CCGCCGCTTGCAGCTCGGCGACCTCCGACTCACGCCCGATCAAGCTCGAGGTCTGAGGCCGTAAGTTTCCCGGACTAGCATCCAGCGCCCGCAACGCGGGAAACTCTGTCTGCAGGCCCGGCGCTCGGACCTGAAACACCCCGACCGGAGTGGGCAGATCCCGCAACCGTCGCGGCCCCAGATCCACCAGATCCACCCTGCAGAGCAGACTTGCGGTCGACTCGGCCAAAAGGATCTGACCGCCGTGCCCGGCGGCCATCACCCGCGCCGCACGGTTCAGCACGGCACCGAAGTAGTCGCCCTCGCGGAGTTCTGCTTCGCCGGTGGCGATGGCCATCCGCACCGGTAATTCCAGCTCCCGCTGTGCTGCCACTGCCGCTTCCACCGCTGACCTGGGCGAGGCGAACGCGGCGCACACACCATCGCCGGTGTGCTTGAACAACCAGCCCCCGTGCGCCTCAATCGCCTTGCGCAACACCTGATCATGGGCGGCCAGCGCCGCCCGCATCGCTTGCGCGTCGGCTTCCCACCGACGGGTCGAACCCTCAACATCGGTGAACAAGAACGTCACCACTCCCGAAGGAGCAGCGACCGCCTGATCAGCGGACACCCCAGCAGAATCCCACGACAGACGCAGTCATACCAAGCTCATTGCCGGAAGCCCGCCCGACAACGCGACCTCATTTCCTACGCAGCCCCGACTCGGCCAGCAACCGGTACTCGGCTTCGAGAACCACCCGCGCAGCAATCGGTGGTGTGATCGCGGCACGGATGGCGTCGTCTGGCGAAGATCCTGCGGGCGCTCTGCGGCGAAACCGTCCTAGTCGGATTGAAACACCAGGTCAGAGCGGGTAGCTGGCCTACACGTCGTAGTACAGCGCGAACTCGTACGGATGCGGCCGGATCTGGACGGGCAAGATCTCGACCTCGCGCTTGTAGCTGATCCACGTCTCGATCAGGTCTGGGGTGAAAACCCCGCCCTCCGTGAGGTATTCGTGATCAGCTTCGAGCCGATCGATGACGGCGGACAGCTGCACCGGTGCCTGCGGAATGTTGGCCGCCTCGTCCGGCGGCAGCTCGTAGAGGTCCTTGTCCACCGGCGCCTGCGGTTCGATCTTGTTCTTGATGCCGTCCAGGCCGGCCATCAGCATCGCCGAGAACGCGAAGTAGGGGTTACCTGACGAGTCGGGGCAACGGAACTCCAACCGCTTGGCTTTCGGGTTGTTGCCGGTGATCGGGATACGCACACACGCCGACCGGTTGCGCTGGCTGTACACCAGGTTGATCGGCGCCTCGAAGCCGGGAACCAGCCGCTTGTAGGAGTTCACCGTCGGGTTGGTGAACGCCAGCAGCGACGGCGCGTGGTGCAGGATGCCGCCGATGTAGTGCCGGGCGGTGTCGGCCAGACCGGCGTAACCGACCTCGTCGTAGAACAGCGGACCGCCTTCTTTCCACAACGACTGGTGGACATGCATGCCAGAACCGTTGTCGCCGAACAGCGGCTTGGGCATGAACGTCACGGTCTTGCCGTTCTGCCAGGCGGTGTTCTTGACGATGTATTTGAACAGCTGCAGATCGTCGGCGGCGTGCAGCAAGGTGTTGAACTTGTAATTGATCTCGGCCTGGCCGCCGGTGCCCACCTCGTGGTGGCCCTTCTCCAGCTCGAAACCGGCGTTGATCAGGTTGGTCTGCATCTTGTCGCGCAGATCGACGTACTGGTCGGCCGGCGCCACCGGGAAGTAACCACCCTTCGGGCGGACTTTGTAGCCGCGGTTGGGGCTGCCGTCGGCTTCGGTCGCGTTGCCGGTGTTCCACCAACCGGAAACGGCGTCAACTTCGTAGAACGACCCGTTGGTGCGCGAGTCGAATGCCACCGAGTCGAAGATGTAGAACTCGGCCTCGGGCCCGAAGAAGGCGGTGTCGGCGATGCCGGTGCTGACCAGATAGTTCTCGGCTTTGCGCGCCACATTGCGGGGGTCGCGTGAGTACGCCTCGCGGGTGAACGGGTCGTGCACGAAGAAGTTCAAGTTGAGCGTCTTGGCCGCGCGGAACGGGTCGATGATCGCCGTGTCGGGGTCGGGCAGCAGCATCATGTCCGACTCGTGGATCGACTGGAAACCGCGGATGGACGACCCGTCGAAGGCCAGCCCGTCTTCGAACACGCTCTCGTCGAACGCCGACGCGGGAATGGTGAAGTGCTGCATGATCCCGGGCAGGTCGCAGAACCGGACGTCGACGAACTCGACCTTCTCGTCAGCGATGAATTTGACGAGGTCGTCGGCGGTTTTCGCCGACACCGAAATGTTCTCCCGGGTGGCGGGCTTCGCGTCTAATGCGGTCATCTTGAAAGCGCTCTCCTTTACTGGCCCCGCACAGTGGTGGCTCGACCAGACCGTATGGATGCCATGTTGCCCGTCAATCACCCCTATGTTGCGCTGAGGTTACGCGACGGGGGCTGCTGTGGCCACGGCGGTCGGGACCCAGCTCTACAGTGGAGATCATGGCCCGCATCGATCCATATCCGGGCCAATCACTGGGATTGCCCGAGCACGGCCCGCGGTCACTGGCCCGGATGGGTCATCGGTTGGCTGCGCTGACGCTGGATTGGCTGATAGCGGTGGGTCTTGCCGGCCTCGTCGCGACGTTCGGCCCGGTGCCCGCCCAGAAGTTTCTGCTCACCGGAGATTGGCAGACGACCGCCAGCGTCATCTGGCTTGTTCTGGGTGTAGTCGCCGTGCGGCTGTTCAGCTTCACTCCCGGACAGCTGGCCTGCGGATTGGTGGTGGCATCGGTGGATCGACGAGAGCACGTCGGTCTTGGCCGCGCCGTCGTGCGTGGGCTGCTGGTCGCACTGGTCATACCGGCGCTCTTCGTCGACGCCGACGGCCGCGGCATTCAGGATCGAGTGACTGCCACCGCTGTGGTACGCCGCTGATTCATCGGCTACCGGCGCCGCACGGTGCGCTGCACGCCGCGCATTTTGGCGGCAGTCGGCATCGGCCCCTTCGGCATGGCCGCCGCCCCGGCCCGCGAACCCAGGGCAGTCAGCCGCGACTCGAGCGAATCCATCTGTTTGACGGTGATGTTGTTCGGTAGCCGGGTGAGATGGCGCTCCAGTTTGGCCAGCGGCACCTCACCGTCATTGTTGCCGACGACGACGTCGTAGATCGGAACCTCACCGACAACGCGCGCGGTGCGCTTCTTCTCCTGCGCCAGCAGCGGCTTGACCCGGCTGGCCGATCCCTCGGCGACGAGGATGACGCCGGGCCGGCCGATCACCCGGTGCACAGCGTCGAAGTGACCGGTCGCCGCCACCCCCGGCGTCACCCGCCACTTGCCCCGCAGGTTGTCCAGCACCCACGCTGCCGCACCGGTCTGGCCTTCGGCTTTGCGGTACACCGACCGCTGCGCGCGGCGGCCGAAGATGATGAAGGCCAACAGGGCGCCGAGGACCACACCCAGCGGGATCATCAAGGCCATCGTGAACCCGCCGGCGGCCACCCCGCCCGCCACCGATGCCCCGGTGACCAGCACGAAGGCGATGATCATGTACGGCAGCAGGCGCTTGTCTTCTTTGCGCTGCATGTTGAACGCCTGCCACAGCTGAGCCCGACGTTCCCTGGCGGTGGCTTTGCGGGCTGCCTTGGCTTCGGCTTTGGCAGCCTTGGCCGCCTGCGCGTTACGGGATTTCGCCATGGGATCAGGATACGGCCGGCCGCGCCCGCACAGTCTGCTCGTACAGCCGCCCCGCCCGGTACGACGACCGCACCAGCGGTCCTGCCAGTACGCCGGCGAACCCCAACCCCTCGGCGTAACGGGCGTAGTCGACGAACTCCTCCGGTGGCACCCAGCGTTGCACCGGATGGTGGCGCGCCGACGGACGCAGGTACTGGGTGATCGTGACGATTTCGCACCCGGCGTCGAGCAGATCGACCAACGCGGTGCGCACCTCGTCGGGCGTCTCGCCCAAGCCCAGGATCAGGTTGCTCTTGGTGACCAGCCCGGCGTCACGGGCCGCGGTGAGCACGCCGAGGCTGCGGTCGTAGGAGAAGGCGGGCCGTATCCGCTTGAAGACGCGCGGCACGGTCTCGACGTTGTGCGCCAATACTTCCGGGCGCGCGTCGAAAACCTGCTGCAGGGCGGCGGGGTCACCGTTGAAATCGGGAATCAACAGCTCGACGCGCGTCGACGGGTTGAGCCGCTTGATGGCCCGCACCGTCTCCGCATATAGCCACGCCCCGCCGTCGGGCAGGTCGTCGCGGGCCACCCCGGTGACGGTGGAATACCGCAGGCCCATCGCCTGCACACTTTCGGCGACCCGCCGCGGCTCGTCGCGGTCCAGGGCCGCGGGTTTACCGGTGTCGATCTGGCAGAAGTCGCAGCGTCGAGTGCACTGCTCGCCGCCGATCAGGAAGGTGGCCTCGCGGTCCTCCCAGCATTCGTAGATGTTGGGGCAACCCGCTTCTTCGCAGACGGTGTGCAGACCTTCGCGGCGCACCAGCTTCTTGAGCGCGGTGTACTCCGGGCCCATCCGCGCCCGGGTTCGGATCCACGGCGGTTTGCGCTCGATGGGTGTCTGGGCGTTGCGCACCTCCAGCCGCAGCAACTTGCGGCCCTCAGGGGCGACGGTCATGGGGCCGATGTTACGCGGGCGGCACTAGACCAGGTCGGCGCGAGGCGACCGTCGAGGGCGTCGCACACCGCGTCGGCGACCGTTCTGCGAACGTCGTCGACACCGATTCGGCGACCAAGTTCAGCCGACAGCGAGGTCACGCCGGCGTCGGCGATGCCGCACGGGATGATCGGGGTGAACGCATCCAGGTCGCAGTCGCAATTGAGTGCGAACCCGTGCAGCGTGGTCGCCCGCGCTACCCGCACCCCGATGGCGGCGAGTTTGCGCGCCGGCCGCTCCTGGGCGGGGGGCAGCCACACTCCCGACCGCCCGTCGACGCGGCCGACCTGCAGACCCAGTTCGGTGCACACCGTGATCAGTGACTCTTCCAGCCGGCGAACGTAATTGAGGACATCAAGCGGCTCAGCGAGCCCGATGATCGGATAGCCGACGAGTTGACCGGGGCCGTGCCAGGTGATCTTGCCGCCGCGATCGGTGTCGACAACGGGCGTGCCGTCAGCGGGTCGCTCGTGCGGCTGCGTGCGTCGCCCGGCGGTGTAGACCGGCGGGTGTTCCAGCAAAAGTAGAGTGTCGCGGCCACCTGCGATTCGAGCTTCGGCGAGTTCACGCTGCAGCTGCCAGCCGGTGCGATAGTCGACGCGGCCCAGCTGGCGGACGTCGATCGGGGCGACGCTCGACCGGGTGGAGCTCACCTCCGCGAGATTACCCGTCGGCTGCTGCGCCGACCGCCTTCCGTTGCCTGCCGACCGTCACCCGCCGACCGTCACGCTAGCGTGGCCGTCGAGGGCGGTCGTCACGCCAACGTGACGGTCGGCGAGCCAAAGCGGCGCGGACTCGTCGGACGATGTCGGCCGGCCGGTCACCCGCGATCACTCGTATGACGATCCAGCCGCGACACTCAAGAATTTCGCGTCGCCGAATATCCCAGCTGTACTGTCGCCGGTCGAGACGATGTTGGTCGCCGTCATATTCGACCGCGACTTTGACATCTGCCCAACCCATATCTAGGTAAGCGAAGACGTTACCGAACTCATCTGCTACTGGTATCTGCGTCTGGGGTTTGGGCAGACCGCCATCGATGAGTAGCAGTCGAAGCCACGTCTCCTGCGGCGAGTGGGCACCAAAGTCTAGGAGATTGAGCGCAAGTCGCGCTTGATGGATGCCGTGCCGGCCCTTATAGCGCTGGACTAGTCCCTCTATGTCTGCCGTCTTCAGCTCGGTTGCCCGGCCGAGCGCGTCGATAGCCGCCACGGCTTCGCCGACTGGATACCAGCATGCGAGGTCGAGCGCAGTGCGGGCAGGGGTCGTCAAGGGAACGCCGTCGAGCGTGTTGACCTCGTCGAGCTCGATGCGGTCGCCGCGAACTCTCAACCCCGGAAGAGGGTTTCTATTGCTGTGGATAATTTCCAGTGGAGCTGTGAGATCAACCCATCTGGCGCCGTACATCGCTGACGCCGACAGGCCCGCGATGATGCCCCGGCGTCTGGACCACAACCAACCCGCGTATCCGCGAACCTGTGGTGTCAGCTCGAATCCAGGGCTGGCGTAAACGTCGCGAAATAGCTTGGTGTAGCTGGTTCGAAGCTGACTTTTCAGCAGATCACCGTTGGCGACGGCCTCGCTGCCGATAAATGGCACCGCCATGGCCGAAGTGTGGCCTATGCCGACAGGGCCGTCACTTCAGCACCAGCTCAGTTGTTGACCGTCACGCTGGCGTGACGTTCGCCTGGCGCAGCCACGCTGGCGTGACGCTCGGCGGGCCAACCCAAAGCGGAAAGGCGCGGCGAATGGCCGCAACCCCAAGCTAGGCGGCGCTGCGGCGGGCGGTGGCGTAGCCCAGCGCTTCGCCGATGGTGTTGTGGTGGAACACGAATCCCGCCCCTTCGAGGGCGGCCGGGATCACCCGTTGGCCGCACAGCAGACCCTCGATGGCGAACTCGCCGAGCGCGGCGCGCACGGCGAAACCCGGCACCATTAGCGGAGCGCGCCGGTGCACCGCACGCCCCAGCGCCGCGGTGAACTCGGCGTTGGTGACCGGAGCGGGACCGGTCAGATTCACCGGCCCGGACAAGCCATCGTCAAACATCGCGAACATCAAGGCCCGCACCTCGTCTTCGAGACTGATCCACGACATGTACTGGCGGCCGTTGCCCAGCCGGGCACCGAGGCCGACGGCGAACAGCGGCCGCAGGCGGCTCAGCGCACCACCGGACGGCGCCAGCACCACGCCGGTGCGGGCCAGCACCACCCGGCTCCCGGCCTGCGCCGCCACCTCGGTGGCCGCTTCCCAGTCCTGGCACAGCTGGGCGAGGAAACCGTCTCCCGCAGAACCTTCTTCGTCGACCGCGCGGTCCTTGGTGTTGCCGTAGTAGCCGACGGCGCTGGCGTTGACCAACACCTGAACCCCCGCGTCGGCAACCGCGGCGGAGAGCACCTCGGTCGGGGTGATCCGGCTATCGCGCAGGTTCTGCTTGAACGCCCCCGACCAGCGCCGCCCGCCGATGTTGATGCCGCACATGTTGACCACGACATCCACCCCGCTCAGGGCGCTGGCGTCGAATTCACCGCTTTCGGGGTTCCAGTGCAATTCGCCGGCGTGGGCGGGCGTACGCCGCACGATCCGCAGCACCTGGTGGTCGTCGGCCCGCAACGCCGCCACCAGAGCCGAGCCGATGAGTCCCGAAGAACCCGCAATGGCGACAACGCTTTTCACAGTCCCAGATCGGCTTCGAATGCCGCCTCTTCGAGCCGATGCTTGACGGTGGTCAGGAAACGTCCGGCGTCGGCGCCGTCGACCAGCCGGTGGTCGTAGGTCATCGGCAAGTAGCAGATCGAGCGCACCCCGATCGACTCGTTGCCGCTGTCGTCGACGACGACCCGTGGCCGTTTGACGATGGCCCCGGTACCCAGCATCGCGGCCTGGGGCGGCACCAGGATCGGGGTGTCGAGCAGCGCGCCTTGACTGCCGATATTGGTGATGGTGAAAGTGCCGCCGGACAATTCGTCGGGTCGCAGGTCGCCCGAGCGGGCCCGGGCTGCGATGTCGGCGATCGCCCGTGCCAGCCCGGCCAGCGACAGGTCACCGGCGTTGTGGATCACGGGGGAGAGCAGTCCTTGCTCGGTGTCGACGGCGAAACCAAGGTGTTCGGCGTCGTAATAGGTGATTTCCTTGGTGTCTTCGTTGTAGCTGGCGTTGACGTTGGGGTGCGCCTTGAGCGCGTCGATGACCGCACGCGCGATGAACGGAAGATACGTCAGGTTCACGCCTTCGCGTTCGGCGAATCCGGCCTTCGCGCGGGCCCGCAGCGCCACGATCCTGGTCATATCGACCTCGTGCACCTGGGTGAGTTGCGCTGTGGCGTGCAGAGACTCGCGAGTTTTGTTGGCGGTGATCTGCCGGATACGGCTGGCTTTCTGCGTTGTGCCACGCAGATGCGCCAGCGCCGGAGCCGGCACGGCGGCGGCAGCCGGGACAGAAGCGACAGCAGCGGCGGGGGCCGGTGCGGCCGGTGTGGGCGCCCTGCTGGCTTCTTCCTTCTGTGCGGCCGCGGCCAGCACATCTTGTTTGCGGATACGCCCGCCGACGCCGGTGCCCGACACCTCGCCCAGGTCGATGTGGTGTTCGGCGGCCAGTTTTCGCACCAGCGGGGTGACGTAGGGTGCCCCGCCCGAGGCGGCGGCCGGCGCCGGAGCGGCAGGCTGCGGCGCCGGTGCAGATGGAGGCTCTGCGGCGGGCTTCGGTTGGGCCACCGGCTGGCGCTCCGGGCCGGTTTCGGGCTCCGGCTCCGGCTCGGGTGCCGGCGGCGTCTTCTTCTCCGGCGCCGCGGACGGCTGGTCCGGCGTCGAAAGGTTGTCCCTGCGCGGCGGGCTGTGTCGTCGCGGAAGGTTGCCCGCTGCCGATCCTGGCCAACTCGCCGCCGACTTCGACGGTGGTGTCCTCTTCGGCGGTGATCGACAGCAACGTGCCGGCCATCGGCGACGGGATCTCGGTGTCCACCTTGTCGGTGGACACCTCCACCAGCGGTTCGTCAGCCTGCACCGAGTCGCCGACTTTCTTCAGCCAGCGAGTCACCGTGCCCTCGGTCACCGACTCGCCGAGCTCAGGCATCAGCACCGGTTGAGAGTCAGCGGCGTCGCCACCGTCGGCAGCCGAGCCACCATCGCCAGCGGAGGCCGGCGCCGCAGGCTCGGGCTGTGGTTGGGGTGCCGGTTCGGGCGTGGGCTCGGCGGCCGGCTCGGCCGCGGGTGGCGCAGCCTGACCGTCACCGGTGTCGGCGCTGTGACCGATGACCGCCAGTTCACCGCCGACCTCGACGGTGTCGTCCTCCTGAGCCACAATCCTGGTCAGCACGCCGGCCACCGGCGACGGGATTTCGGTGTCGACTTTGTCTGTGGACACCTCGAGCAGCGGCTCGTCGACGTCGACCGTGTCGCCTTCTTGCTTGAGCCAGCGCGTGACCGTCCCCTCGGTGACACTTTCACCTAGTGCCGGCATCTGGACTGAGAAGGCCATCTCTGTTGACTCCTCGATCGATCAATCTCCTCGACACGGCTGACCTCTGGCTTGTTACAGCCAGGTGTACCAGTTGGGCATCACGCGGCAGGCCGGAACCCATCCTGTCACTGCGGCGGGCCACCCATTCAGCCAGGGCGCAGGCGCTTGACACCCGACAGGGCCGCGGGCAAGGTCGAACCCGCTTGTCCGGCAGTCAGCGCGCGCGGAGGTCTTCTTGTCAGCACTACAACCGGTGGCCGAGCGCCTCGTCGACAGCGCCGACGGTGTTCGCATCGCGGTATATGAAGAGGGCAATCCCGACGGCCCGACCGTCGTGCTGGTGCACGGCTGGCCCGACTCACATGTGCTGTGGGACGGCGTGGTCCCGCTGCTGACCGAACGCTTCCGGGTGGTGCGCTACGACAACCGCGGCGTCGGTGCGTCGACGGTGCCCAAGGCCGTGTCCGCCTACGCGATGGTGCACTTCGCCGACGACCTCGACGCCGTCGTCGACGCGGTCAGCCCCGGGCAGCCGGTCCACGTGGTGGGCCACGACTGGGGATCGGTCGGGGTGTGGGAGTACCTGGGCCGTTCCGGCGCGCGGGACCGGGTCGCCTCGTTCACGTCGGTGTCCGGCCCCAGCCAGCACCATCTCGTCGACTACATCTTCAGCGGCCTGCGCCGCCCCTACCGCCCGCGCACCTTCCTGCGGGCGCTGAGCCAGGCGCTGCGGCTGGGTTACATGGCGGCGTTCTCGGTGCCGCTGCTGGCCCCGCTGCTGATCCGGGCGGCACTGTCCAGCGCGCTGATCCGGCGACGGCTGGTCGACGGTATCCCCGCCGACCGGATTCACCATTCTCCGCAGCTGGCACGGGACGCCGCGAACTCGGTGAAGACCTACCCGGCCAACTATTTCCGGTCATTCGCCGGCCCCCGCCGTGACCACTATGTCGACGTGCCGGTGCAGCTCGTGGTCAACACCGAGGACCCGTACGTGCGCCCCTACGGCTACGACGCGACCGCCCGCTGGGTGTCGCAGCTGTGGCGTCGGGACCTGAAAGCCGGTCACTGGTCGCCCATGTCGCATCCGCAGGCGCTGGCGACCGCGGTGCAGGAGTTCGCCGACTTCGTCGAGGGCGGCCCGCCCAGCCGCGGATTGCTGCGCGCGCAGGGCGGCCGCCGGCGCGACGACTTCTCCGGCACCCTGGTCTCGGTGACCGGCGCCGGCAGCGGCATCGGCCGGGCGACCGCGCTGGCGTTCGCCGCCGGCGGCGCCGAGGTGGTGGTCAGCGACATCGACGAGGCCGCCGCCAAGGACACCGCCGCCGAGGTCACCGCGCGCGGCGGGATCGCGCATCCCTACCGGCTGGACGTGGCCGATCCGGACGCCGTCGAGGCATTCGCCGAGCAGGTGTGCGCCACCTACGGCGTGCCCGACATCGTGGTCAACAACGCCGGGATCGGGCACGCCGGCCGGTTCCTCGACACCCCGCCCGACGGCTTCGACAAGGTGTTGGACGTCAACTTGGGCGGTGTGATCAACGGCTGCCGGGCTTTCGGACGGCGGCTCGTCGAGCGCGGCGCCGGTGGGCATATCGTCAACGTCGCGTCGATGGCGGCCTACGCGCCGTCGGCGTCGCTGAGCGCCTACTGCACCTCCAAGGCGGCGGTGTACATGTTCTCCGATTGCCTGCGCGCCGAACTGGCGACGGCCGGTGTCGGCGTCACCACCATCTGCCCCGGTGTGGTCAACACCAACATCGTGCACACCACCCGGTTCGACGCCCCGAAGAGCAGCAGCGAGCGGCTCGAGGGGCGGCGTGCGCAGCTGGAAAGGTTGTACGCCGCGCGACGCTACGGTCCGGAGAAGGTGGCCAAGGCCATCGTGTCGGCGGTGCGAAAAGACACCCCGGTACGGCCGGTGACGCCGGAAGCGTATCTGCTGTACGGGCTGTCGCGGGTGCTGCCGCAAGCGCTGCGCAGCACCGCACGCGCGCGGGTGCTGTAGCAGCGGCGCCCGCGCCGATGCATTGATCGCGACGGTTGAGGGTACCCGCGACCCACGTGTCTGTGGTGAAAGGACCTCGATGACAGCGAAAGAAGACATGGCCACCACCCGTGAGGTGAGCGCGTCCGTCCAGGAGGTATGGGACGTGATGGCCGACGGCTGGACCTATTCGCAGTGGGTGGTGGGCAACAGCCGGACTCGTGCCGTCGACTCCAGCTGGCCCCAACCGGGTGCGGCCATCCGCCACTCCGTCGGGATCTGGCCGTTGGTGATCAATGACCAGACTTCGGTCGAAAGCGCCGCGCCGCCTCACGAGCTCGTCTTGCGGGCCGGGCTCGGCACGCTCGGTGCCATGCAGATCACCATGCGACTGGAGGAGACCCCGACAGGCTGCCGGATTCACATGATCGAGGTGCCGGTGGAGGGACCGCTGCGTTTCATCCCCGATCGACTGAACCTGCTGGGAATCTTTCCGCGTAACCGCGAGTGTCTGCTGCGGCTGGCCGCTATCGCCGAACGACTCGAACCGAGCCAGGTCAAGTAAATGGCCGGTGGCCGTGGAGATTCAGTCGATGCGGTCGTCATAGGTGCCGGGCACAACGGGTTGGTCGCCGCGGCGATGCTGGCCGATGCCGGCTGGGACGTGCTGGTGCTCGAAGCCCAACCGGAGCCCGGCGGCGCCGTGCGCAGCGCCGAACTGACACCCGGCTTCGTCACCGACCTGTACAGCTCTTTTTATCCGATGACAGCGGCGTCACCGGCGATCGCCGCACTGGGGCTGGAGGACCACGGACTGCGTTGGTCGCACGCCCCGGCGGTGGTCGGGCATCCGCGCAGCGGCGACGACGACGACCCGCCCATCCTTTACCGCGACGCGGCCCGCACCGCGGCCGAGTTCGAGCGTCGCGAGCGGTCCGACGGCGAGAACTGGTGGCGGATCGTCACGCTGTGGCAGACAATCAGGACGCCGCTGATGGACGCGCTGTTGTCGCCGTTTCCGCCGGTCCGACCGGTCCTGCAGCTGCTTCGTCGGCTCGGCACCGCCGAAGCGATCAGGCTGGCTAACCTGCTGGTACAGCCGGCCAACGCGATGGCTGAACAGCTCTTCGTCGGCGAGGCGCCGCGAACCTTGTTGCTGGGCAACGCCATGCACGCCGACATCCCGCCCGACGCGCCCGGCAGTGGGGTGATGGGCTTCTTGATGGCGATGCTGGGCCAGGACGTCGGCTGGCCGGTGCCCGTCGGCGGGTCGGGTGAGATGACCGCGGCGCTGGTCCGCCGGGCCCGGGCGGCCGGAGCGCAAATCGAATGCGGTCGAGAAGTCTCCCGAATTCAGGTGCGCGGCGGCCGGGCGGTCGGCGTCACCACCGCTGACGGGAGTTCGGTGCGCGTGCGCCGGGCGGTGGTGGCTAATGTGACGGCACCGCGGCTGTTCTGCGACCTGCTGCCGCGCGACGCGGTGCCCCACAACCTGCTGCGCGACATGCAGCACTACGTGTGGGATCCACCGGTGCTGAAGGTCAATTACACGTTGCGCGAACCGATTCCATGGCGATCGCAGAGTTTGAACGGTGTCGGCACCGTCCATCTCGGGGCCGACGCCGACGGTTTGGTGCGCTGGATGGCGGACTTGAACACCCGGGTGGTGCCGAAAAGTCCGTTCATGCTGTTGGGTCAGACAACGACAGCCGACCCGACCAGATCACCCGAGGGCACCGAAAGCGTCTGGGCGTACACGCATCTGCCGCGCACCGTGGCCGACGACGAGTCGGCGGACCGGCTTGCCGAATCGATGGATGACGTGATCGAAGAGCACGCGCCGGGTTTCGCCGACCGGCTGATCGGCCGGTTCGTGCAGCGCCCGTCAGACTTGGAAGCCAGTAATGCGAATCTGTACCGCGGTTCGGTCAACGGCGGCACTTCCCAACTGCAGCAGATGCTCATCTTTCGCCCGGCGCCCGGCATGGGGCGCGCCGAAACACCGATCGAGCGGCTGTTTCTGGGTAGCGCATCGGCGACCCCCGGCGGGTCGGTGCACGGTGCGTGCGGGCGTAACGCGGCCAACGCGGCGCTGCGCGCCGATGGGCTCACCGGCTGGCCGCGGCGCGCGCTGAGCCGCAGATACCTCTCGCTCTTGGTGAAGTAGGGGTAAATACCTTAAAGCAACCTGAAGAATTCCCTTGACACAGCTTGTCGCTGAGTACTTCAATTACTGAAATATTGCTCACGCGATGGTCTGCGACCGAGGGAAGGCGAAAAGCATGCGAAATGCTCGCGGCATAGGTCGGGCAAGCGTAGTGGCGGTGGGGCTGGGCTTCGGTGCCGCCTTGGCCGCCGCCGGGGTCGCCTCGGCAGATCCCACCGGCGGTTCGGATGCCATCGTGGGATCAGCGGCGGCAGTACCTTTCGATTTCAGCAACTTCGCCGTGAACATCGACGGCATCCCGATCTTTTCGGCCGGCAACGCCGTCGCGCAGTCGGGATTCGGGGGTATCGCGATCGCCGACGGCGCGCACAGCACCGCCTCCGCCACCGGCTTCCTTGACATCGCCGACGCGCAGGGTGTCTACAGTCAGGCCGGCGACAACGGGACAGTCGACTTGGCCGGGGCGTACGGCGCCAACAGCCAAGCGGTTTCCAGCGGCGCCGTCGACGCAGCGTTCGCCAACGGATCGGGAAGTCTCGCCCACGCTGGCGGAGTGACGCCGAGCACCCTCGGCTACGTCGACGCCGCCTTCGCCAACGGCGACTCCAGCGCCGCTGTCGCCGGTGGTGTCCCCGGCGCCGCCGGCACCGTCGACCTGGCGTCCGCCACCGGCACCGGTGTCTCCGCGTTTGCCCAGAGCGGACCCTTCGACGCCGTCTTCGAGCCCACACCGGTCGCGGCGACGCCGGCGGATTCCGTCGCGGGATTGGCGGCCGGCGCACCCGCGGAGGCTTTCGATCCCAGCAACTTCGCGGTGAGCATCGACGGCATCCCGTTGTTCCACGAAGGCACTGCGTCTGCCAGCTCGGTGTTCGGCGGCATCGCGATCGCCGACGGCGCCGGCAGCAGTGCCAACGCCGACGGCTTCCTCGACATCGCCACCGCTCAAGGCGTCGACAGCACCGCCAACACTCTCGGCACCGTCGATTTGGCCGGTGCGACCGGCAACGGTAGCGAGGCCATCGACAACCCCGGCGCCGTCGACGCGGCGTTCGCCAACGGCATCAACGCCCTTGCCGAAACCGGGGGCTCACAGGCCGACCCCGGCTACGTAGATGCCGCCTTCGCCAACGGCAACGCCAGCGAGGCTCTGGCGGGGCTGCTGGGCACCGACCCCACCGGCGGCAGCATCGACCTGGCCTCCGCCACCGGCAACGGCATTGAGGCCGTGGCCAATGCAGGACCGTTCGACGCGGTGTTCGAGCCGACTCCCGCCGCTGCTGAGCTGCTCGGTGACGGATTGGGCTCGACGGCCTCGCTGAGCGACTTCTGGTCAGAGCTGCTGACACTGTTCTGACAATCAGGGCTGATCCGCTGCCCTTGCGGCTAGCATCGTGCAGCGATGGCCACCGGACTGACAGTCGAGCCCTGCGTCGTATGGACTGGCTTCGACATCTCGAGCGTCGCCCGCAGCTATGCGCAGCTGGCCAGCTTGCTGGCCGGTTTCGCGTTCGTCGTCATCACGTTGATGGTCGACCGGGCCTACGAGCGACGGGCCGGCGGCAATGTGCCCAACCCGCGAGAGATCGATCACGAAACCCTCACTGGGGTCGCGTTGGTCAGCGGCTTCCTCGGCCTGTTCCTGGCCGCCGTGCAATACAGTCTGCTGACCGGCGAGCGTGGGTGTGCCCTCACCGATGGCAGGGCCGCGTCCGCGGAAATCCTGTCGTCGATCTCGTTCGTGGCTTCGGTCTACCTCCTGCTGTACGCCTTGGTGCAGTTCGTCTCCGGTTCAGCCGGCAAGCTGGCCCGGCACTGCACCTTCATCGTGGCGGTCCTCGTTCCTCCGATCGCCGTGTTCTTCGTCGAGGCGACGCTCGCCGACCTTGCAGTGTCGCTGGGCGACGCCGCGAAACACCAGCCGCTGCAGCCGCTATGGGATGATGTCGGCTTTTTCGCGCTTCCGATTCCACTCGCCCTGGCGCTGGTGAGCGCGGTGTTGTGGCGTAGCGGAATGACGCGGCGGCGATCTGTCGAACCGATCGGTCGCACCGGGCATACCATCCGAACGGTCATCCCTTACGTCACCGTCGCCGTCGTTCTCTGCGTCGTGATCCGTTCCGTCACCGCGTTACCGACCACCAACCTGAGTGCGCATATCTCGCCCGGCGAAGCCTGGCTGTGGGTCGGCGTCTTCGCGGTCATGCTGCTGGCGCAGGGCACGGCGCTGTCGTTTCAGAAAGGCGTGGAGAGCTTGGAGCTCTTCGCTTCCGATCCTGCTGATACCGAACCGGCAGCACCGCAGGCCGAATGATCGTCAGCCGTTCGCGGCGATGTCTTCGAGCACCGCCAGCATGGTCCGCGTCGGCACCCCGGTTCCGCCCTTGGGGGTGTACCCCCACGGGCTGCCGGTGTTGTAGGCGGGGCCGGCCACATCGATGTGCGCCCAAGCCACCCCGTCGGCGACGAACTCACGCAAGAACACCCCCGCCACCAGCATCCCGGCGAAACGCTGCCCGCTCACGTTGGCCAGATCGGCCACGGTGGATTTCAGGTCGTCCTTGAGATCGTCGGGAAGCGGCATCGGCCAACCGTTTTCGCCGACCCGTTGAGAAATCTCCGCGACTTTATTCCGAAAGTCGTCGCTGCCCATCACTCCCGGGGTCCGCGCGCCCAGCGCCACCGTCTGCGCGCCGGTCAACGTCGACGTCTCGATCAGGTAGTCCGGGTTGTCCTCGCAGGCGCGGACAATGGCGTCGGCGAGAATGAGCCGGCCTTCGGCGTCGGTGTTGAGCACCTCGACCGTGGTGCCGCCGTACTGGGTGAGCACGTCGCCGGGGCGCTGCGCGGTCGCCGACGGCATGTTCTCGGCGATCGGCACGGTAGCGGTCACGTCGATCGGCAGCTGGAGTTCGGCGGCTGCTACGACGGTGGCGATGACCGCGGCCGCCCCGCCCATGTCCGAGGTCATGTGGTGCATCGAGGCGGCCGGTTTGATGGAGATGCCGCCGGTGTCGAAGGTGACGCCCTTGCCGACTAGCGCCACCTTCTTCGCCCGCTTGCGGTTTTTCGCCAGCCGCGATCCGTGATGCGTCAGGCGCACCAACCGCGGCGGCCGAGACGAGCCCTTGCCGACACCGATCACTCCGCCGTAGCCGGCCTTCTGCAATGCCTTATCGTCGAGCACCTCAACGTCCAGGCCGGCCGCAGTGGCCAACGACTGTGCACGCGCTGCTAATTCGGCTGGATACAGGTGACTCGGCGGGGTGTT
Organism: uncultured Actinomycetota bacterium; assembly: GCA_963767765.1. Taxonomy (GTDB): domain Bacteria; phylum Actinomycetota; class Actinomycetes; order Mycobacteriales; family Mycobacteriaceae; genus Mycobacterium. Next base: position 79,794 of record CAVYEX010000008.1, read on the forward strand.
GACCAAGTCGCGTGCGGTCGCGACGGCCGTTGCGACCGCCGCGGCGTGGGCGGCCTCGGCCTTCGCGGTCTTGGCGGTGGACAGAACGGTGATCTTGCGCAGACCGGGGTCCTTCGGCGCGGTCTTGCTGCTGCGGAACGCGGTGAAGCGGTAACTGCCCAGGATCACGCCTTCCACGGCGGCGGCGACCACAGCGGATCCGGGAAGTTCGCCCAGCGTGGTGATGACCGTTTCGGCGGCGCCCAGCGACCTTGCCGCCGTGCCGGCGACCCGGCGAATCAGGTCCGTCGGCCACTCGTCACGAGGCTTGCCCAAGCCAACCGTCAGCACGCTGCCCACCGGAAGTGACCCGACCACCAACCGATGCACCTGCTCGGCGCTGCCGGTGGCGTCCAGCGCACGCAGCCCGGTCTCGATGTCGGTCACCGCGTCGGCTGGCAGAAACGGCTCGGCGGCGGCGACGACCGCGCCCGGCCGATCGTCCTCGCCGGACGAGACCACCGGAACGACCAGCACCGCCGCACCGGCGCCGCGTCGGGGCAGCGATGCGGCGACGGTTACGGCGGGGACAGCAGGCGGGGCATAGCTCGGTGAGGTGCTCACTCGGACCACCCTATCGACCGACACCCGTCGCGGCGGCAGCAGCGGCCGGCGCGCACTCCGTCAACCATGTCGAGCCGTCGAACCCGTTGCACAGCAACGTCGTAACCCGATGCAACAGTGTAGCTCGGCTGCCTGCAGGCTAGACAGAGTAAAACTCCGCATGAACCTTTGGTGAGCCGACGCCAACCCTTCACAGCCCGATGTCCAAAGCATTCAATCACTTGCAAATCCGCACCCGACACGGTGCGAACGACGAAAGGCGCCTGTTTCCCACCGTCGGCAACCTCGCCACCGCCGACGCGGGCATCGGCGACATCGCGATCGCGGGTGGTAAACGGCGCCGTCGCCAATGCCGCCGGCGGCATCGGCGACTTCGCCTCTGCCATCGGCGACGGCAGCACTGCCACCGCCAACAACAACAGCGGCGACATCGCGACCGTCTACGGCATCGACAGCACCGCGTTGGCCGGCGGCACCAGCACGGCGCTGGCCAGCAACTACGACTTTGCCGAGATCTTCGGCAGCAGCGACATCGCCGACGCCGGGTCCAACGCCGCAATCTTCGCTGACATGCTCAACGCCAACGCCACCGGCGCGAACTACCTCGTCGAGATCTTGCCGTCGTTGTTCTGACTCGGTCGCCCGCGGCGGCGGGTTCACTGCCCGATTAGGGTGGGTGCCCGTGAGCAACGACGTGCAACACGGACCGCTCGAACACCGGCACCGCGAGCTCGGCGCGACCTTCGCCGAATTCGGCGGCTGGCTGATGCCGGTGTCATATGCCGGCACCGTCGGCGAGCACAACGCCACCCGCTGCGCCGTCGGCCTCTTCGACGTCAGCCACCTCGGTAAGGCATCGGTCCGCGGCCCGGGCGCCGCGCAGTTCGTCAACGCCGCGCTCACCAACGACCTGAGCCGGATCGGGCCGGGCCAAGCCCAATACACACTGTGCTGCAACGATTCCGGCGGTGTCATCGACGACTTGATCGCCTACTACGTCGCTGACGACGACATCTTCCTGGTGCCCAACGCCGCCAACACCGCCGCAGTGGTTGCCGCGCTGCAGGCAGCCGCCCCCGCGGAGCTGACCGTCACCGATGAACACCGTTCCTTCGCGGTGTTGGCGGTGCAGGGCCCGCGCTCGGGGGAGGTGCTGGGAGAAGTGGGCCTGCCAACGGCCATGAGTTACATGGCCTATCGAGACGCGGCGCTGGACGGCGTGCCGGTGCGCGTCTGCCGCAGCGGCTACACCGGTGAACAGGGCTACGAGCTGCTGCCGCCGTGGGACTCGGCGGACACGGTGTTCGACGCGCTGCTCGCCGCTGTCGACAGGGCCGGCGGACAACCGGCCGGACTGGGTGCCCGCGACACGCTGCGCACCGAGATGGGATATCCATTGCACGGCCACGAGTTGTCGGCCGACATTTCCCCGCTACAGGCTCGGTGCGGCTGGGCGATCGGCTGGAAGAAGAACGCGTTCTTCGGGCGCGACGCCCTGCTGGCCGAGAAGGCAGCCGGTCCCCGGCGGCTGCTGCGAGGGCTGCGCGCGATCGGTCGCGGTGTGCTGCGGCCCGATCTGCCGGTGCTCGACGGGGACACCAAGATCGGCGTCACCACCTCCGGAACGTTCTCTCCGACATTGAAAGTCGGTATCGCGCTGGCGCTGATCGACACCGAGGCCGGCATCGAAGACGGCCAGCACGTCAACGTCGACGTGCGGGGCCGCCCGCTGGAATGCGAAGTGGTGCGTCCGCCGTTTGTCGCCGCGAAGACCCGCTGAGCCCCGGATACAATCGCGGAATGACCCGCGCCGCGACGATGCAGAGCATTGCTCTGAGGAGGAGCGGCGCACATGACCCCGCCGCGACGATGCAGAGCATTGCTCTGAGGAGGAGCGGCGCACATGACTAGCGCGCTGCTCGAGTTCACCGTGGTGCGCACCGCGGAGCCGACCAGCGATGAGGCGCGCGACGCCATCCTGGCCGACCCGGGCTTCGGCCGGCACCACACCGACCACATGGTGTCGATCGACTACACCGACGGCCAGGGCTGGCACGACGCGCAGGTGACCGCCTACCGCCCGATCGAACTGGACCCGTCGGCGATAGTGCTGCACTACGCGCAATCGGTGTTCGAAGGACTCAAGGCCTACCGCTGGCCCGACGGGTCGATCGTGTCGTTCCGGCCGCCGGCCAATGCCGCCCGGCTGCGAACCTCGGCCCGGCGGATCGCCATTCCGGAGCTGCCCGAGGAGTTGTTCGTCGAGTCGCTGCGTCAGCTGATCGCCGTTGATCAGGCGTGGGTGCCGCCCGCCGGCGGCGAGGAGTCCCTGTACCTACGCCCGTTCATCTTCGCCACCGAGCCGGGCCTCGGCGTGCGACCGGCCAGGCATTACCGGTATCTGGTGCTGGCCTCACCGGCCGGTGCGTACTTTCCGCGCGGCATCAAACCGGTCACCGTGTGGGTGTCGACGGAGTATGTGCGGGCCAGCCCTGGCGGCACCGGCGCGGCCAAGTTCGGCGGCAACTACGCCGCGTCCCTGGTGGCGCAGGCCGAAGCCGCCGAGAAGGGCTGCGACCAGGTGGTGTGGCTGGACGCCGTCGAACGGCGCTACATCGAGGAGATGGGCGGGATGAACATCTTCTTCGTGTTCGGCAGCGGCGCCTCGGCCCGGCTGGTCACCCCGGAGCTGTCCGGGTCGTTGCTGCCCGGCATCACCCGGGACTCGTTGCTGCAGTTGGCAGCCGACGCCGGTATCGGTGTCGAAGAGCGCAAGATCGATATCGACGAGGTGCAGAAGAAGACGGTGGCCGGTGAGATCACCGAGGTGTTCGCCTGCGGCACCGCGGCGGTGATCACCCCGATCTCGCGGGTGAAGTACGGCGACGGCGACTTCACGGTGGCCGACGGCGAGCCCGGCGAGGTCACCATGGCGCTGCGCGACACCCTGACCGGCATCCAGCGCGGTACCTTCGCCGACACCCACGGCTGGATGGTCCGGCTGTCCCGCTAGTTTTGTCCTCACAAGTCACGTCGGTGACTGTCCCGCCCTCGCCCGAGCAGCACGCCCTGCTCCAAGGCGATACCGCATGCGATATCACTTTCTACAAGGCAATGCACCCTGACCCAGTAACGCTAGAGGCCGGTGTGACTGCGCCTGCGCTGCGGTCAGCGGCGCGGTGGCTGCAGCACCCGGTGTGACGTGGCCGGTTTCGCCGCGGTCGGCGTGCGGATCACCTGCAGACCTACCGAGGCGAGGATGGTCGGGATTCTCCGCACGAACATCCGGTCGTATTCTGCGATGTCGGGGTATAGCCGGAGCAACTCGTCCCAGGGCAACAGATAGGGAGTTTCCTTGCGGCGCCTAGCTTCTTCCAGCAGGAGCTTCACCTGCTCGGGGTCATCGGCCTGCGGCATGTCGATCAGGGTCCAGCCGCCGGCGATGCGGTCATTGTTCCAGCGCTCATGTTCGGCGACGCCGAGCATGTCGAGCTCGTCGGGCTCGAAAGTGAATTCTTTAGCATCCCAATCCCGCAGTGGTGCGATCGCGCAACCGACCAGGCGCAGCTTGACGGGAATGTGGCGCGCCTGGTCGCGACTGGACTCCCGCCGTGCCTCGTCGAGGTCGTCCCAGGTGGGCGCGGGCTTGTTGACCCTGATCTGGTCCTTGCGCCACAGTTCGTGGATCGCGTGCGCCATCGGTTCCACCGAGCCGACCCGGACGAACTCTGCGGTAGCGGTGCGGTCGATGCTGGAGAAGACGTCGATGGACGACAACGCCCCGGCGTCCTTGACTTCGCCGAGCAGGCCGGCCACGCCGTGCCGGCGGGACAGAACCGCCACCACCGGGATGGCCGGGTCCAATTCGTGGCGCAGTCTCAATGCAGTTTCGAATGCCTGCTCGTCGCGGTAGGCGGTCACGAAAGCCCGGCTGATCTCCGGTGTTCGCGGGTCGCTGTGATGCTCGGGCAGGCGGCCGATGTCACGATTGGTTGGCGTGAAAGGGAAGAATTCGCAATAGTTTTCCAGCGCCGGATGCTGGCCGAGCAGTGCGTCGATGCGAACCTTCGGCTGTTCGTCGAGCACAGTTACCACTAGCGGCTGACGGCTGTCGGCGCGGGCGTCATACCAGGCCCGGGCGGCATGGTAGATCAACCACTCGCCTAACGGGTCCAGGTGAGCAACGAGGATATGAGGCTGGCCGTGCTCGATGTCGAGAGGGTGGTCCTCGAGTAGCAGGCGCGCGCTGATCTCGTTGATGTTGAAGAAGTCCACTGACAGTTCCGGGTCGTCGCGCTGCGTCTCTTGAATCCTCAGCAAACGGCAGAATTCTGGATCGGTGATGAGGGCTAGGCACCGCTGCTCTGTCGAGTGGCGCCGCGGCAGGCTACGTACGGTGGCGACAATTTGGGTGTTGACCGAATCTTTGGGCGTGATCGCCAGCACCCGGCTGGCGTGCTGAGCCCCGGCCGCTTGCAACGTCCGTCGGCGCTGGGCATCACCGACGATCACGGGGATACCCAGTGTGCGGCACGCTTCGATGTCGGGATTGGTGGCATCTACTTCGATGACGACCGCCCGGACGCGGTTTTCGTGCAAATCGCGCAGGAACACACTGCCGACGTAATCTCCGAGGCCGCAGACCACGACATGGTCGCGCATTCTCCGGGCGCGCAGCTGCTGCAGCCGGTCGCGAAACAGCACTCCCAGTGCGCTGATCGTGGCCCACCCGGCGACCAGCGGCGCGACGAACCGCGCAACGTCTGCTTCTACCGGCACTTGGGCTTTATCCGGAGCATCGATGAAGAAGTCCTTGATGCTGATGTAGGCGGCGTCGCTGAAGTCGACGTGCTTGTGCGGGTATTCCTCGGCCAGGAATTCGAACCACCCGACGGATCCCAGGGCGAACACCGCGGCGATGGCGATCGCCAAAAGGTACCAGCGGTAGTCGGATAAAAATCGGGTCAACCGACGGCTCAGCCGCATTTCACCGACACCGCCGCCCGGACCGGCAAATCATGGTGAGCCACTACGATCCGCCCATCAGTCGGTACTTTACGATCTCCACCGCGCAGGCGGTCTGGGTAGCACATATGGTCCCACGATCGAACGACGGAGCATACAACTTCCCGTGATCAGGTTGCGCCGGCCAGCAGCACCGCGGCCACCGTCGTGGTCAGTTCGCTCGCTGCGCCCAACACGTCGCCGGTGATGCCGCCGAACCGGCGCACGCAATGCCGCACGAACACCGCCGTGCAGGCCAGCGCCGCCAGCACCGCCGGCGGACCCTGCCACGGCCGCGGGCCTGCCCACAAAGCAGCCGCGGTCAGAAGCGCAACCCAGGCGATGATGGTCGCCGCCGGTTGGGTACCGGCCACCTTCGCACCCAGCGTGCTGCCCTCGGCGGCCGGCGAACGAGCGCCGGCAGGCGATCACGACCGCAACCCGGCCGGCGCACACCGCGACCGCGACCGCGACGGGAGTCAGCGCCGAGAACGCCAGCCCTTGCAGAGCGATCACCAACACGATCGCGACCACCCCGAACGGACCGGTCGATCCGTCCCGCATCACCGCGAGCGCGCGGGCCGGCGGTCCGTAGCAGCCCAGCCCGTCGGCGGTGTCGGCCAGCCCGTCGACATGCAGCCCGCGGGTAGCGGCCAGCAGCGCAGCGACCGCGAGCAGTCCGGGCAGGAGGCTGGCAGGGCCGAACACCACCCCGCCGGCCCAGGTCACCGCGGCGGCCAGCGCACCCAGCACCGCCCCGACCAGCGGCAGGGCGGTCACGGTGCCGCCGCTCAGCCGCCGGTCGCCGACACCGGGCAGCACCGTTCCGAACGCCAAAGCCGAAGTCAGCGAACGGATCACCGATCGCTCCGGGGCGAGACGCCGGCGGCGGAGAAGGTGGCCATGGATGTCAGTGCGGCGACGGCGGCGCGCAGCACCGGCAGGACCATCGCGGCACCGGTGCCCTCGCCGAGCCGCATCCGCAGGTCGACGATCGGCTCGAGCTCCAGCCGAGCCAGCGCCAGTGCGTGCGCCGGTTCGGGGGAGCGGTGACCGGCCTGCCACCACTGCCGCGCTCCAGGCGCCAACTGGTCGGCGATCAGCGCGGCGGCGGTCACGGCCAGCCCGTCGAGCAGCAGCGGAGTGCGCCGCACCGCGGCCTGCGCGCAAAAACCCGCCATGGCCGCCAAATCGGCGCCGCCGCAACAACGTAACAAGGCAACCGGCTCCGGTGACACCGCGCGGGCCCGGTACAGCGCATCACGCACGGCCGCCGTCTTGCGCGCCCACCCGGCGTCGTCGATCCCGGTCCCGTAGCCCACCGCCGCGACCGGCTCGGCACCTGTCAATGCCGCCACCAGAACCGTTGCCGGCGTGGTGTTTCCGATGCCCATGTCACCGGCGATGAGAAGATCGGCGCCCGCGTCGACTTCCTCGTCGGCGATCCGGAGACCCGCCTCGATCGCAGCCGCGGTCTCGGCGGCCGACAAGGCGTCTTCTCGGGTGATGTCACCGCTGCCACGCCGCACCTTGTAGGCGCCGATCTGCGGTGACAGCGCGTCGGCGTCCACGGCCAGGTCGACGACCCGCACCGCCGCGCCGGCGACACCGGCCAACGCGTTGATCGCCGCACCACCCGCGTCGATGTTGGCGACCATCTGAGCGGTGACCTCCGCCGGGTAGGCCGACACCCCGCACCTGGTGACCCCGTGGTCGCCGGCGAATACAACTACCCGGGCACGATCGAACTGCGCAGGGGGACAACGGTTTTGACAGGCTGCCACCCACACCGACAGCTCTTCGAGGCGGCCCAGCGCACCGAACGGCTTGGTCAGGGTGCGCTGGCGGGCGCGGGCGGCCGCGGCGGCCTCCGCGTCGGGCGACGGCACCGGCGCGAACCCCGTCAAGGCAGGCCCGGCTTGATCGACACCGGCTGTCCGGCCACGACCAGCACCACCCGCTGGCACACCTCGGCGAGTCGCTGGTTCAACGTGCCCAGTTCGTCGGCGAAGCGGCGGCCGGAGGCAGTGGCCGGCACCACCGTCAACCCGACCTCCGGGCTGACCAGCATCAGCGGCGCGGCGAACCCGGCGACCGCGTCCACCAGCTCATCGGCGTCGACGGCTACCGATCCGTCCTGCCAGCCGCAGCGGCGATCCAGCATGGCGGTCAGCCAGCCGCCGACATCGTCGACCAGTGTCGGTAGCTGCGGAGGACATCTCAACTGCGCTGCCACCTCGACGCTCTCCACTGTCGTCCAGTGCGCGGGCCGGCGGCGGCGGTGCTCGGCCACCCGCTGTGACCAAGCTGGGTCGTCGGGACCGGTGGCAGCGGTGGCCAGATAGCGCACCGGTTGGCCCGGTGCCAGCGTTTCGGCGATGGCGGCCTCGGCCCAGCGGGATTTGCCCGACCGGATTCCGCCGAGGGCCAAGGTCCGCACGGCTAGCTGCGGCGGCCGCCGCGGCTGACCTGGGGGCGCGGTGCTCGCATCCGGCGCAGCTGGGAGGCTCTACCGGCGGCGTAAAGGCCCAGCCGCCAATGGCTTTCGGTGTTGCCGGGGAACTCGTCGTCGACGAGCTTGCCGACCTTGCGGCCCAGCAGAACGGCGTCGATGGCCATCAGGCCGGTCAGCAGCAGCATCGCCGGCGAGATGAACAGCTGCAGTTGCGGGACGCCGAGCATGATGAACATCAGCCCCAGCGTGGAGGGCATGAACAGACCGAGCAGATTGCGGCGGGCGTCCACCACGTCGCGCGCGAACCGGCGGATCGGGCCCTGGTCTCGCGGCAGCAGGTAGGCCTCTTCGCCGGCCATCATGCGTTCGCGCCGCTCGGTGGCCCGGGCCCGCCGTGCCACGTTCTCGGCCCGGCGTTCGTCGCGGCCCAGCTTGGGCCGCGCCATCGCCTTTCGCCTGGCCCGGGCTTCGGCGGCGGTCATCGGGGCGGGCGCGACGGGGCCCCGCCGCCCCGACTTGGCCTGACCGCGTTTCGGGGTCGGCCGCCCTTTGGGCGCGGTGGTGCGGGTACTGCCGACACTCTCGGCCGCGACCTGCACGGGGCCGCCCACCACGGCGGCGGTGTCGTCGTCGACGTTGCCCTTCTTGCGGCCCAGCAGCTTCACAACCGCCAGGCTACTTCTCGGTGCCGGTCCTACGCTTGCTGGGTGAGTGGCGCCGACGCCCAGGCTCGCCCGCCGGCGCTGCGGGTGCTCGTCGCCCCGGACAGCTACGGCGACAGCATGACCGCGGTGCAGGCCGCCGCCGTGATCGTCACCGGCTGGCAGCGGGCCCGGCCCTGCGACCGGTGCATCAGCGTTCCCCAGTCCGACGGCGGCCCCGGCTTCGTCGACGTGCTGTCGGCCCGGCTGGGCGTGCGGCGCCGGCTGCGGGTGGCTGGACCGCTGGACGTCGACGTCCCCACCATTCAAGCCGAATGGCTGTTCGATCCGGAGTCGGCTGATCATCCTGCGACGGCCTACCTGGAGTGCGCGCAGGCCTGCGGCCTGCATCTGCTCGGCGGCCCCCCGTCGCCGCAAAGCGCCGTGGCGGCCCACAGCCGCGGGGTGGGCCAGTTGCTGGTGGCCGCCGTGGCCGCCGGGGCGCGGCGGATCGTCGTCGGGCTGGGCGGCAGCGCCAGCACCGACGGCGGCCGCGGGCTGGTCGACGAACTGGGTGGGCTGCCCGCCGCCCGGCGGCGGCTGGCAGGCCTGGAGCTGATCGCCGCCAGTGACGTCGACCACCCACTGCTCGGTCCGCACGGTGCCGCCCGCGTCTTCGGGCCGCAGAAAGGAGCTGACGCTGCGACGGAGCTGCTGCTGGAACGGCGGTTGCAGGCGTGGGGCCGCGACCTCGACCAGGCCGCCGGGCGGGCGGTGAGCGCCAAACCCGGTTCCGGCGCGGCGGGCGGGATCGGCGCGGCGTTGTTCGCGCTGGGGGCGCGCCGCGAATCCGGCGCCGCGATCATCGCCGAGCACACCGGCCTGATCGGCGACGTCGCCGCCGCGGACCTGATCGTCAGCGGCGAAGGCCGGCTGGACGACCAGTCCCTGCGAGGCAAGGTCATCGGCGCGCTGGCGGCGGCCGCACGGCCACGGCGGGTGCCGTTGCTGGTGCTGGCGGGTCAGGTGTGCCTGGACGAGGCCGTTCTGCGGGCCGCCGGGATCGACGTCGCGTACTCGCTGGCAGACCATGCCGGCTCGGTGCGCTCGGCGCTGGCCGAACCCGCCCGCCACCTCACCGACCTGGCAACCCGTGCGGCGGCGACGTTCGGGGAATAGCAGCCGGACAAGGTACCGTTGACCAGGTGGGCTGGCGCCGGCGAAGACCGGCGGCACGGCCCGGGACGCGGATCTGAGGACCATAGGGAGAAGCAATGACCATTCAAGGCGAGTCGAGCACCACGACCCACGGTGTGATCTTGACCGACGCCGCCGCCGCGAAGGCGAAGTCACTGCTGGACCAGGAGGGACGCGACGACCTGGCGCTGCGCATCGCGGTCCAGCCCGGTGGGTGCGCCGGATTGCGCTACAACCTCTTCTTCGACGATCGGACGCTCGACGGTGACCTGACCGCGGAGTTCGGCGGTGTGATCTTGACGGTCGACCGGATGAGCGCCCCCTACGTGCAAGGAGCCTCGATCGACTTCGTCGACACCATCGAGAAGCAGGGCTTCACGATCGACAACCCGAACGCCACCGGCTCCTGCGCCTGCGGCGACTCGTTCAACTGACCCGCGGGTCCGTCGCTTAGTAGGCGCCCGCGGTGCGCAGCATGTAGGAGCACACCAGAACGTCGCCGTGCTGGATCAGCAGCTGGGCAAGCCCCTGGACCTGGTCGCGCACCGATCCGGTGGCAGACTTCACCCGCATCGTGAACAGCACCTGCGCCTGGTAGCTGGACAGGTAGACGACCTTGTCGATCGAAGTCACCTCGGCCTGGGCGAACTGTTTGCGAAATGCGTCGCTGCTCAGCTTGGCCAGCGCCTGGTCGGAGCGCCGGTCGTGCACGGCGTCATAGATGCCGCACAACATGTTGCGGGCCACCGTGTCGGTGTCCCGGTTCTCCAAAGCGCTCAGGTAATCCTGGATCGCCACTTTGGCCGTCGCGTCGGACAATGTGCCGCCGCCGGAGCGGCCTTGCCGCGACCCGTACCAGATAGCCAGCGTCATCGCGGCGATCAGGGCCAGCGTTGTCAGGGCGACGATGACGACGCGTCGCCGCCGGCGCTGCGGGTAGGGCACTGGAGGCGGCAGCGGCCCGGGATAGGCAGCGCTCAGATACTCCGATCCGGTCGCCGCCGGCCCATAGGCCGAATGGCTCGGGATCGGCTGGCTCGGGTGCGGGTCGGCCAAGGCCGGTCCATGAGCGGCAGGACCATGGTTCGGCGTACGGGGGCCGGCCATACGGGGTTCTCCTACGGTGGGGACGGGACGACCAAACGGTGTGGTCAGCAGCATTGAGGTTGTCAAGGCTCTGGGCCGAGGCTAGCGCACGGCGGGCATCGCCACGGTGTGACCGCGACGCCGGCTGGGTAAGCTGCTGGCCGAGCTTGTTCAAACGAAGGGTGGAGTTTTCGTGACGATTGCGGTGACCGGGTCCATTGCCACTGACCATCTGATGCGGTTTCCTGGCCGGTTCTCCGAACAGCTGCTCGCCGACCACCTGCAGAAAGTGTCGCTGAGCTTCCTCGTCGACGACCTGGTGATCCACCGCGGTGGTGTGGCCGGCAACATCGCCTACGCTATCGGGGTGCTCGGCGGGGATGCCGTGTTGGTCGGCGCGGTCGGTGACGACTTCGGTGAATACCGCCAGTGGCTGCAATCGCATGGCGTCAACTGCGACAACGTGCTGGTTTCCGACAGCGCGCACACCGCGCGGTTCGTCTGCACCACCGATTTGGAGATGGCGCAGATCGCGTCGTTCTACCCCGGTGCCATGTCGGAGGCCCGCGATATCTCGCTGGCCGACCTGGTGTCGGCGGTGGGGACGCCGGACCTGGTCATCATCGGGGCCAACGACCCCGAAGCGATGGTGTTGCACACCGAAGAGTGCCGCAAGCTCGGTCTGGCGTTCGCCGCCGACCCGTCGCAGCAGCTGGCTCGCCTCTCCGGTGACGAGATCGGCAAGCTCATCGACGGCGCCACCTACCTGTTCACCAACGACTACGAATGGGATCTGCTGCTGTCGAAGACGGGCTGGACGGAGGCCGACGTCATGGCGCAGGTCGGGCTGCGGGTGACCACGCTGGGCGCCAAGGGTGTGGACATCGTGGACCGGGACGGCACCACAATCCACGTCGACGTGGTGCCCGAGAACAGCCAGGTCGACCCGACGGGTGTCGGTGACGCCTTCCGCGCCGGCTTCCTGACCGGCAGCAGCGCGGGCCTGAGCCTGGAACGGTCGGCGCAGCTCGGCTCGCTGGTGGCGGTGCTGGTGCTGGAGTCGACCGGCACCCAGGAGTGGGACTGGGACCGCGAGGACGCGGTGAACCGGCTGGCCGGTGCGTACGGCACGCAGGCCGCGCAGGAGATCGCCGGCGCGCTGGCCTGACACTGCGTCTGGTGGCGGGGAAATCCAGGTGCTTTCACAGCTGCACGGGGTAGTGCGGCTCGCGGATCTGCGGGATGACGCTGCGCTCGACGAAGATTGCGTGCCACAGCATGAAAATCAGCACCGTCCACAGTCGCCGACTGTGATCGGTTGTGCCGCAACGATGTTCCTCGAGCATGCGGCGTACCGCAGCCAGGTCGACGTACTCGTCGGCGGCTGAGGAACCCACGGTCGCGTAGGCCCACTCCAGCAGCTCGCCGGCGCGCAACCAGTGCCGGACCGGAACCGGGAAGCCCAACTTGGGCCGGTTGAGCACATGAGCGGGCACGATCGGTTCCAGCGCGCGCCGCAGCGCGTATTTCGTCGTGGTCCGGGTGATCTTCGCGGTCTGCGGCAACCGGGACGCCACGGCGAACACCTCCGGGTCCAAAAAGGGCACCCGCAGCTCCAGCGAGTTGGCCATGGTCATCTTGTCGGCTTTGACCAAGATGTCGCCCCGCAGCCAGGTGAACAGGTCGACGTGCTGCATGCGGGCCACCGGATCCCAGCCGGCTGATTCGCCGTACACCGGTGCCGTCACGTCGGTGTGGGTCCACTCCGGCCGGAAACCGGGCAGCACCGCCCGCAGTTGCTCATCGGAAAAGCTGCGGGCGTTGCCGTAGTAGCGCTCCTCCAACGTCAGCGATCCGCGATGCAGCAGGCTCTTGCCGCGCAAACCATCCGGCAGCGGCTTGGACACCCTGCCCATCGAGCGGCGCAGCGGCTTGGGTAAATAGTCGAACGGCTTGAGCGACAACGGTTCACGATAAATCGTGTAACCGCCGAACAGTTCGTCGGCGCCTTCGCCGGAGAGCACCACCTTGACGTGCTTGCGGGCTTCGCGGGCCACGAAGAACAGCGGCACCAGCGCCGGGTCGGCGACCGGCTCATCGAGATACCAGACGATTTCGGGCAGCGCGGCGACGAACTCCTGCGGACTGACCACCTTGGTGACGTGCCGGGCGCCGATCGCTTCGGCAGAAGCCACCGCCACGTCGATCTCGGAGAATCCTTCCCGCTCGAAACCGGTGGTGAAGGTGATCAACCGCGGGTTGTGCCGGATGGCCAGCGCGGCGATCGCGGTCGAATCGATACCACCGGACAAGAACGCACCAACCGTGACGTCGGCGCGCATGTGCTTGGCGACCGAATCCTCCAGCACGGCGGTGATCTCGTCATACCGGGCCTGCTCGTCTCCGCGGCTGATCGGCACGGCGCCGAACCGGGGCACGAAGTAGCGGACGATCTCGGGTTCCGCGTGGTCCGGCCGAATCCGGGCATAGCACCCAGACTCCAGCCGGCGAACACCGGAGTGCAGGGTTTCCGGCTCGGGCACGTACTGCAGGACGGTGTAGTGCTGCACGGCACGCGGGTCGAGGTGGCCGTCGAAGCCGACCAGGTCGGCCAGTTGCAGCAGGCACTTCTTCTCACTGGCCACCGCGGTGCCCCCGGGACCGGTCGCCATGAACAGTGGCTTGATGCCGAACGGGTCCCGGGCGCAGAGCAGTTCGCCGGTGACGGTGTCCCACAGCGCGAAGGCGAACATGCCCCGCAGCCGGTTCAACGCCTCGGTGCCCCAGTGGTGGTAGGCGGCGATGATCGACTCGCCGTCGCCGTCGGTCGCGAAGACGGCGCCGTGGGTCGCGGCGAGCTCGGCGCGCAGCTCGACATAGTTGTAGATCTCGCCGTTGAACACCAGCACGTACCGGTCAGGAGTCTCCGGTGGCCCCCATCGCAGCGGCTGATGAGAATGCGCGATGTCAATGATCGACAGCCGATTGAAACCGAAAACGATCGGCCCGTCCGACCAGGTGCCCGGCTCGTCGGGGCCGCGGTGGCGCATCAGGTGCGACGCATCGGCAACCGCGTCAGCGGCTTCAGGGGCCTCGACGCCCACGAAGGCCAGCAGTCCACACATTGGGCCAAGTATGCCGCAGAGCGGCCCCGCCACTGCGTGGTCTACGCTGCGTAGTATTCGATTGCTGCAGCTTGTGACTGGAGGAGGCGACACCGTGACACCGTGCGGTCCAGGCCGTTCGTCTCGCCGCCGCGGCCCCGGCCGGAGGCTGGTGCAGGCCGCCATTCTGGGCGCGCTGACGGCGACCTTGAGCGGCTGCAGCTGGTCAGACGCGCTGGCGCTCGGGTGGCCCAAGGGCATTACCCCGGAGGCGACGGTCAACCGGCAGCTGTTCATCGGAGCGGTCATCGCCTCCCTGGTGATCGGCGCGGCGGTATTCGGAATGATCTTCTGGGCCTCGGCCTTCCACCGCAGGCGCAAGACCGACACCGACCTGCCTCGCCAGTTCGGCTACAACATGCCGCTGGAGCTGGTGCTGACCGTCACCCCGTTTCTGATCATCTCGGTGCTCTTCTACTTCACCATCGTGGTGCAGGAGAAGATGCTGGCGCTGAAGTCCGGATCCGAGGTGGTCGTCGACGTCACCGCCTTCCAGTGGGGCTGGAAGTTCGGATACCAGAAGGTCGACTTCAAAGACGGCACCTACCATTTCGACGGCGCCGACCTTGCTCGCAAGCAGGCGATGGTGTCCAGGCCGCAAGGCGTGGACAAGCGCGGCGAAGAGCGGGTCGGCCCCATCCGTGGCCTGAACACCGAGGACCGGACCTACCTGAACTTCGATACGGTCGAGACGGTGGGCACCAGCACCGAGATCCCGATTCTGGTGCTGCCGACCAGCAAGCGCATCGAATTCCAGCTGGCCTCCGACGACGTCATCCACAACTTCTGGGTGCCGGAGTTCCTGTTCAAGCGCGACGTGTTCCCCGACCCGAGGGCCAACGCCACGACGAACGTCTTCCAGATCTCCGAGATCGAGAAGCCCGGCGCGTTCGTCGGCCACTGCGCCGAGTTCTGCGGCACCTACCACTCGATGATGAACTTCGAGGTGCGGGTGGTCGGGCCCAACGACTTCAAGGCCTATCTGGACCAACGCAGAGCGGGCAAGACCAACGCTCAAGCGTTGCAGATGATCCACCAGCCGCCGCTCGCGGTCACCACACACCCCTTCGACACCCGTCGGGGCGAGCATTCCGACATCGCGAGCAAGTAGGAAACGTCCATGCGCATCGAAGCCAGGTTGTTCGAGTTCATCGCCGGGTTCTTCGTGCTGGCGACCGTCCTGTACGGCGTGCTGACCGCCTTCTTCGCCCCCAGCGGACTGGAATGGGCCGGCACCACCGCGCTGGCGCTCACCGCCGGCATGGCGCTGATCATCGCCTCTTTCCTGTGGTTCGTGTCGCGTCGGCTCGACACCCGGCCCGAAGACTATGAAGGTGCCGAAATCAGCGACGGCGCAGGCGAACTGGGCTTCTTCAGCCCGCACAGCTGGTGGCCGATACTGATCGCCCTGTCCGGTGCGGTGGCCGCCGTCGGAGTGGCGCTGTGGCTGACGTGGATGATCTTCGCCGGAGTGGTCTTCATCTTGGCCTCGGCCGCCGGACTCGTCTTCGAGTACTACGTCGGGCCCGAGAAGCACTGAGCAACGACGGCATTCCCGCCCAAGGTCACAATCGGGGCACCAGTTCATTCGCGGCCAGTTCGCCACGAGTCGAATGCCGAATCGGGTTGGGTAGGGTTGCCGAAGCACATGGAAACTCGCAGCGCGGCTGGCAAGACAGCCCCGGCGTCGCGCGCTGATTGACGTAAGTGGAACAGGATAGGCGAACATGAGCGGGCCGAATCCGCCGGGAGTGGGCTCCGAAGAGTCCGAGCCTGGGCACGAGCTCAGCGATGAACCAGGTCCCGACGCCCCACCCGGCCGCGACGACCTGAGGCCGGCCGACGAGGCCAAGCGAGCCGGTGAAACCGACGCGTTCTCGCAAGCCTATTCGGCTCCGGAGTCCGAGCAATTCAGCAGCGGGCCCTATGTGCCCGTCAATTTCGACCTCTATGACTACGACAGCTACGACGCGGCCGACCACGACGAGGAGGACGCCCCGCCGCGGTGGCCCTGGGTGGTGGGCGTCGCGGCGATCTTGGCTGCCATCGCCCTGGTGGTGTCGGTGTCGCTGCTGTTCGCCCGCACCGACACCAGCAAGCTGGCCACCCCGCCGACGGCCGGCCCGTCCACGCCTCCGTTTCAGGACGAGATCATTGTCACCACCCCGCCGTCAGCTCCGCCGCCTGCGAGCACCATCGCACCGCCACCGCCGCCGCTGACATCCTCGACGACCGAACTGCCTGCGCCGCCGTCGACCGAGACGCCTCCGCCGGAGACTTCCGCACCTCCGCCGGCCACGGCAGCCCCGCCGCCGCCCCCGCCACCGACGACGACCACTCCGGCCGGTCCCAAGCAAATCACTTACTCGGTGACCGGGACCAAGGCGCCGTTCGACATCGTCACAATCACCTATGTCGACACGTCCGGGCAGCGGCGCACGTTACCCAATGTGCCCATCCCGTGGTCGATCACCTTGACGCCCATCTCGACCTCGGATGTCGGGTCGGTGCAGGCATCCAGCTTGCTGCGCAACAGCCGGCTCAACTGCTCGATCACCGCCAGCGACGGAACGGTGCTGGCTTCCAGCACCACCAACGCACCGCAGACGAGTTGTTAGATGGCCGATAGATTCTCGGCAGATCGGCGCCAGGGGGCGGTCGTGTCGCCGCTTGCCACCGACCGGATCCTGGTCGGTGTGTGCGCCGGCGTCTGGCTAGTTCTGGTGGGCATGTCCGTCGCCGCTGCGGTGGCGCTGGCGGAGCTCAACCGCGGGTTCAGCAGGTCGGCGGGCAGCCAGCACACACCGGGGTTCTTGTACGCCGTCATCATCGTGTCGGCGTTGGTGATCGCCGGTGCGGTCCCGGTCCTGCTCCGCGCGCGCCGTACCAACCGGGAAAGGTTCGCCGCGACGGAAACGACGGGCTCGGCCGCGCCGCGGGCAAGTGGGCAGCCAGTCGACCGCGGATCAGCCGTGCCTGCGGTGACCACTGAACTGGGCAGCACCGAGCGGATCCCGTCGGTGGGGTCCGCCGCGGGGCTGTCGAACGCAGAGGTGGACCGCATCTGGCTTCGCGGCGCGGTCAGCCTGCTGGCCGTGATGGGAGTCGCGCTGATCGCAGTGGCGACGGCGACCTACCTGATGGCGGTGGGACGGTATGGACTGTCCTGGGCCGGCTACGGCGTGGCCGGGGTCGTCACCGCGACGATGCCGGTGCTGCTGTGGTGGCAGCTGCAGCAGACACACCGCATGCTCGGCCGCTAGTGCCTGTCGGCTAGTGCCGGTCGACCTCGTGCGGTTCGCCGTTGGACGATCCGTTGCGATGTCCGTTGCGGTGTCCGTTGGTCGAGCCGTTGGAGCCGTTTTGACGCTCACGCAGGGCGAGCATGGCGCGGTGTTCGCCGGCGTGGTGGGCTTCGCGCAGGGCGGCGTCCTCGGCGGGCGGGTCGGCGCGCAGCAGGCTGCCCGAGCCCGGTGAACCGGCCGAGCCGAGCCGGTTCATCTTGCTCGGCACCGGAGCGCCCTGGTAGGCCAGCGGCAACGGGTGACCGTGCTCGTCGACCGGTCCCAACGGTTGATGCAGTTCGATGTAGGCCCCGTGCGGCAGTCGTTTGATGATGCCGGTCTCGATGCCATGCTCGAGCACACCGCGGTCGCTGCGCTGCAACCCCACACACCAGCGGTAGGCGGCGAAGTAGACGATCGGCGGCAACACCACCATCCCGATGCGCCCGATCCAGGTGGTGGCGTTAAGCGAGATGTCGAACTTGTAGGCAATGACGTCGTTCATCGCGCTGTACGTGAGCACCATGTAGAACGCGATCGCCATGGCACCCACCGCGGTGCGCACCGGCACGTCGCGCGGGCGCTGCAGCAGGTTGTGATGGGCGTAGTCACCGGAGAACCGCTTCTCCAGGAACGGATAGATCGTCAGCAACACGAAAATAACGCCCATCAGCGTGGCCACCCACACCGCAGCCGGGATCGTGTGATGGCCGAAGTAGAACTCCCACGGCGGCCAGATGCGGGCCAGCCCTTCGGTCCACATCATGTAAAAGTCCGGTTGGCTGCCCGCCGACACCTGGGAGGGCTTGTAAGGGCCCAGGTTCCAGATCGGGTTGATCTGCAGCAGACCGCCCATCAGGCCCAGGATCGCGACCGTCATCGCGAAGAACGCACCGGATTTGACCGCGAACACCGGCATCACCCGCACCCCGACCACATTGGTCTCGGTGCGACCCGGCCCGGGGAACTGGGTGTGCTTCTGAAACCACACCAGCGCCAGATGGATACCGATCAAGGCCAAGATGATCCCCGGCAGCAGCAGAATGTGCAGGGCGTAAAGCCGTGGTATCAGGATGCCGCCCTCGGCGCAGTTGTAACCCACACCACCACAGGGGAAGTCACCGCCGAACAGCGCCCAGTGCAACCAAGTGCCGATCACCGGCATGCCCAAGGTGATCGATGACAACGCCGCCCGCAGCCCGATCCCGGACAACAGGTCATCAGGTAGCGAGTAGCCGAAATAGCCCTCGAACATGGCCAGGATCAACAACAGCGACCCGATCAGCCAGTTGGCTTCCCGGGGCCGGCGAAACGCCCCGGTGAAAAAGATCCGCGCCAAGTGCACCATGATCGAGGCGGCGAAAAGTAAAGCCGCCCAGTGGTGCACCTGGCGCACGAACAGCCCACCGCGCACCTCGAAAGAGATGTTGAGCGTCGATTCGTAGGCCTTCGACATCTCCACCCCACGCAACGGCTGATAGATCCCGTTGTAGGTGACCTCGGCCATCGACGGGTCGAAGAACAGCGTCAGATACACACCGGTGAGCAACAACACGATGAAGCTGTACAGCGCGATCTCGCCCAGCAGAAACGACCAGTGCGTGGGAAACACCTTGTTGAGCTGGCGGCGCACCGCCGCCGCCGGGTGATACCGCGTATCAATATCGTCGGCCTGCCGCGCCAGCGCCGCACCCACGTCCACCTTCGGAATAAGACTCATGTCGTCTTACGCTCCCAAAACGCCGGGCCGACAGGCTCGATGAAGTCGCCGTTGGCGACCATGTACCCGTCGGTGTCAATGGTAATCGGCAGTTGCGCTAACGCGCGAGCCGCCGGACCGAATATCGGCTTGGCGTAGTGCAGTGCGTCGAACTGCGACTGGTGGCACGGGCACAAGATGCGGTAGGTCTGCTGCTCGTACAGCGATGCCGGGCAGCCCAAATGCGAGCAGACCTTCGTGTAGGCGAAATACTCGCCGAAGTTGAAGCTTTCCTGGCCCTTTCGTTTGACGACCTTGGCCGTGTCGTTCGGGCGTAGCCGGATGAGCATCACCGGATTGCGAACACCCATCATGGTCGCCGACAACCGTTCGTGCGATTCCGGAGTGGTGCCGTCGCCGTCGGACTCCCGCCACGGAAACACCGTTTCCATACCGCCGGCTTCGATGTCCTCTGGGCGGATCTTGACGAACGGCGGCCCGCCGTGGCGACCAGTGGCACGGCTCAAAAAGATGGTCTCGCCGGGGTACATGGGGGTCCAACCGGACGTCCACAACACCGCCTTATTGCCGGTCGCGGTTTGGACGACCGGTTTCCACGGATTCTTGATCAGCCCGCCGAGGAAGGCCACCAAGGTGCTCAGCCCGAATGCGCCGAGCCCGATGCCCAGTGACATCCCGATCAGCCTGCGCCGCCGGATTGTCGAGCCCTCGAACGCGTCGGTCAGGTTGGCGACCACGGTCTTGCGGTGAATGGCCGGTGACCTGTTGTCGTGGCGCTCCTGGATTGAGATTTCCTCGGGGATGAACTTCTTCTGGTAGAGCACCGCTCCGATCGCCACCGAGAGAATCGACAATCCGAAGGTCAGACCGTAAAGCGGTGTGGTGAGCGAATAGAGCAGACTGCCCTCGGCCTTGAGCGGCTTGTACTCCCAGGGCCAGAACAGAAACACCAGCAGCAGCGCCAACCCGAAGAACCCGCCCAGCAACAGCCAGATCGCCACCTGCCGTTCGGCCCGCTTCTCGGCCCGGGTGCCGTCGACCGGCCAGCGTGACTCTTTGTAGACGATCTCAACGCCGTCCAACCGGCCGCCGAGCTCGACCAGCTCTTCGCGCGACATGGCGTTCAGCGTCGCCTCGTCGGGCTCCTTGGCGGGTGCGGCGTCGGTGTCGGCGCCGACCGGGTCGCTGACGTCACTCATGTTCGCGCCCCGATCCACAGCGCCGCGCCGATCACGGCGACCATGCCGACGATCCAGGCCGCCATACCTTCGGGGGCCGGCCCGAACCCGCCGAGGCCGTATCCGCCCGGCTGGCGCTCCTCGGTCACGGTCTTGATGTAGGCGATGATGTCCTTCTTCGCGTCCAGCGACAGCTCGCCATCGGAGAACTTCGGCATGTTCTGCGGCCCGGTGCGCATCGCGGCGAGGATCTGCTGTTCGTTCGGGCGGTCCAAGACGGGCGCGTATTTGCCCGAGGACAGCGCGCCGCCGCGGCCGGTGAAGTTGTGGCACGACGAGCAGTTGAGCCGGAACAGGTCGCCGCCGCGGCCCAGGTCGTTGCCACGCAGCGAGGCCTGCGCGATGCTGCCGTCGGCGTCGCGGACCAGCGTCGGGCCGCCGCCGTTGGCCTGGACGTATGTCGCCAGCGCGTCGATCTGCTTGTCGTCGTAGATCGGGTCTTTCCGCGGCGCCTGGGCCTCGCCGCGTACCAGCGGCATCCGGCCGGTCGAGACCTGGAAGTACACCGCCGCCTCGCCGACACCGACCAGGCTGGGCCCCCGGTCCTGAACGCCTTGCAGGTTGGCGCCGTGGCAGGTGACGCAGGAGACCTCGAACAACTGCTTGCCGTTGCGCAACTGCGCGTCCTTCGAATCATCGGCGACGGCCACCTGAGGCTTGGGCGTCAGGACCGCGGCCAGCCCGCCGGCGATGACCAGCCCCACAACCAGCAGCATCCCGGCCGACAACCGGCGCCGGATCCGCCGGCGTGAGCGTTCGCTCAACCGGCTCAACCGCAGTCGCTTCAACCGAGCACTCCTTTTCGCCTCACGCTCGCTCATCGGATGAAGTAGATCGTGGCGAACAACGCGATCCACACGATGTCGACGAAATGCCAGTAGTAGGAGACGACGATGCTGGCGGTCGCCTGCGCCGGGGTGAACTTGCTCATAGTGGTGCGCGCGAGCAGGAAGATGAAGGCGATCAAGCCGCCGGTGACGTGCAGCCCGTGAAAACCGGTGGCCAGGTAAAACACGGTGCCGTAGGCGCTGCCCGGGATCGTGGTGCCGTGATTGACCTGCTGGTAGTACTCGTAGGCCTGACCGAGGATGAAGAACAGGCCCATCAAAAAGGTGAGCACGTACCAGCGGCGCAGCCCGAACACGTCGCCGCGTTCGGCGGCGAAGACGCCCATCTGACAGGTGAACGACGAGGCGATCAGCACCAGCGTGACCGGAACCGCCTGGTAGAGATTCAGTTCGGTCGGCGCGGGCGGCCAGTTGCCGCCGGCCTGGGAGCGCGCGGTGAAGTACATCGCGAACAGGCCGGCGAAGAACATCAGCTCGCTGGAAAGCCACACGATGGTGCCGACGCTGACCATGTTGGGCCGGTTCAGCGAGTGCACCCGCGAGGTGATCGCAGTACCCGAGGTCCCCACAGCGCTGGTCACATCCGCAAGTATGACGCTTTGTAGTTGATGATCTCCACTCGGGGCGGCAATTCCGTGGGACCATCGGCGCGTGGCCGTGTCATCTGCCTCACCCCCCGGCGGCGCGGGTGGGTCGCGGCCATTGTCAGGGCCATCATGGTCGCAGGTCCTGGGCCGTTTGACGGCCGGACATGACCTGGTCGACGGCCAGGCCGCCTGGGCGATGGAACAGGTGATGGCCGGCGCCGCGACGGCGGCTCAGATCGCGGCGTTCGGCGTGGCCATGCGGATGAAAGTCCCCACCTCGGCCGAGGTGGGCGAGTTGGCCGACGTGATGCTGCGCCACGCCCGCCCGCTGCCGCTCGAGACGATCGGCACCGAGACCGTCGACGTGGTCGGCACCGGCGGCGACGGCGTCAACACCGTCAACCTGTCCACGATGGCGGCGATCGTGGTGGCTGCCGCCGGCGTGCCGGTGGTCAAGCACGGCAACCGGGCGTCGTCGTCGCTGTCCGGCGGCGCCGACACCCTCGAGGCGCTCGGGGTGCGCATCGACGCAGAGCCCGACGAGGTGGCGCGCAGTGTCGCCGAAATCGGGATCGGCTTCTGTTTCGCCCCCCAGTTCAATCCGTCGTTCCGGCACGCGTCGGCGGCCCGCCGCGACATCGGGGTGCCGACGGTGTTCAACCTCCTGGGGCCGCTGACCAACCCGGGTCGCCCGCGGGCCGGTTTGATCGGCTGCGCGTTCGCCGACCTGGCCGAGGTGATGGCCGGAGTGTTCGCCACCCGGCGGTCCAGTGTCCTGGTGGTGCACGGCGACGACGGACTTGACGAGCTGACCACCACAACGACGAGCACCATCTGGCGGGTGCAGGCCGGCACCGTGGACAAGCTGAGTTTCGACCCGACCGGTTTCGGATTCTCGCGTGCGAACATCGCGGAGTTGGTAGGCGGCGACGCGGAAAGCAATGCGGCCGAGGCGCGTTCGGTACTGGCCGGGACGCCGGGGCCGGTCCGCGATGCCGTCGTGCTCAACGCCGCCGGAGCGATCGTCGCCCACAGCGGGCTATCCAGCCGCGCCGAATGGTTGCCGGCGTGGGAAGACGGGCTGCAGCGCGCCGCCGCCGCCATCGACACCGGCGCGGCCGAACAGCTGCTCGCGCGTTGGGCGCGGTTCTCCCAGCAACTCTGAATCCCAGTCGCGTCCGCCCGGTGACGGGGCTGTCCGCGCAGCGGACCGAGGAGGCGGGCCGTCCCATAGCGCTTGTTCAGCGGCCAGCCGGGCCGAGCGGGCTGCGTCGGCCCACGCCGCCCACGGTCCCGCTGATCGCAGCGGTGATGCCCAGCCCGCCTGCTCGTTGGCGCCAGTGTGGCCGGTCGGGTCGCACCCGGTGCGCACGATGCGTACGCCGGGGGCGGCCAGCCACCGGGCGATCAGCGCCGTCTCCTCGACCAGCGCCCCGCCGAGCGGAGCCGGGCGCGCCAGGATCGCCTGCGCGCCAGCGCACAACGCGTCGACGACCGGCATCGGCGGCACGCCGCGCGCGGCTGTGCCTGCTCCGGCGAGCTGGCCGTGTCGGATGATCGCGAGTTGCCAGCCGCCGGCACCGTCCGGCGCGGCCGCCACCAGCTCGCTCACCGCGGCCAGCGCCCGCAGCCGCTGTCCGCGCCACAGCACCTGCACTGCGGCGGCGGTGCGGTCGCGCAGCCGGGCCGCGCTTTCGTACCGGTGACGGTCGGCCAGCGCGCCGACCTGCTGCACCGCCGCGGCCAGCGGGCCGTTGTGCAGGCCGTCGATCAGCGCGGCGGCGTCCTGCACCGCCGGCGCGTACTGGGCGGGCGTGATGTCGTGCGCGGCGGGGCAGGGCGACACCTCGAGCCGCGGACAGGCCGGACCGTGCCGGGCCGAGCGGGCCAGCCGCCCGGTGCAGGTCCGCACACCGGTGAACCGTGCCAACAGCTCGGCGGTTTCGACCGCGTCCGCGCGCGAGCGAAACGGGCCGACGGCACGCTCGTGACGCGGTGCGCGCACCACCGACAGGCGGGGAAACGCCTCCTCGGTGAGCACCACCCACCACCAGCGATGCGGGAACCTCGACCGGCGGTTGTACGGCGGCGCGTGCGCGGCCAGCAAGCGCAACTCGCGGACACCGGCTTCCAGCGCGTGCGCGCACTCGACGTGGTCCACGGCCTCGGCCAGCGCCACCATCTCTTTCATCCGGGTGCGCTGGTCGCTGCCGTTGAAGTACTGAATCACCCGACGCCGCAAGTCTTTTGCGGTGCCGATGTAGAGCACCTCGTTGCCCGGGCCCCGGAACAGGTACACCCCCGGCCGGTGCGGAAGAGCTGAAGCGAGCACCCGCTTGCGGCGCTGGACGGCGGTCACTCCGGGCAAATACGACCGCAGGTCGGCGTAACTGTGCACACCCTGGTTGCCGACCCGTTCGATGAGCGCATGCAACACGTCGACGGTGGCGCGGGCATCGTCGAGCGCGCGGTGGGTGGGCTCGGTGGCCACCGCGAAGAGTCGTGCCAGCGCAGCCAGGCGCACGCTGGGGGCCTCTTCCCGGCTGAGCACCCGACGGGCCAGCGCCACGGTGCACAGGACCCGCGGTTGCGGCCAGGAAAGCTGACAGCGCTGGGCGGCGGCGCGCAGGAAGCCGACGTCGAACCGGGCGTTGTGGGCCACCCACACGCAGCCGTGGGCGAAGTCGAAGAACATCGGCAGCACCGCCTCGATGGTCGGCGCGGCGGACACCATCGCGGTGGTGATACCGGTCAGCCGCACGATCTGCGGCGGGATGCTGCGCTGCGGGTCGACCAGGGTGGCGAATTCGCCGAGCACGGCCCCGCCGCGCACCTTGACCGCACCGATCTCGGTGATGGCGTCCGGCGCCGATCCGGCCGTGCCGGTCATCCGCCCGCCGGTGGTCTCCAGGTCGACGACCATGAAGGTGGTTTCTCGCAGTGACACGTCGAACGCCGGGTTGTCCTCGGCGAAGCTCAGCTGCGTCCCACCGGTCGCGCTCACGGCCAGGACGTTAAGCACCGGTACCGACACGCGCCGGTTCCCACGCCGGGACCCGGGTCGGCCGCAGCAGCCGAACGTGTCAGTGCCTTGGGTTAGCGTTCCCGCAGACGCACCGACCGCAGCGAAAGGACCCGCCACATGACCGGAACGAGCACGTCAGAGCCCGCGGAGTCGGCCGGCCCGGGCCCGCAGCCGACCGGATCGGTGGTGATCGACTGCGACGACTGCGCAGTACGCGGACCAGCCTGCAGCGACTGCGTGGTCAGCGTGTTGTTAGGTGTTCCAGCGACTTTGCTGGACGACGAGTGCGCGGCGCTGGAGACGCTCGCCGACGTCGGCCTGGCCCCGCGCCTGCGCCTGGTGCCGATCCACCGATCCGCTCCCGGCGTGGCGTGACGAGCAGGCAGCATCTCAATCTTGCCGATTTCTTAATATTTCGCTGTTGGACATTGCCGATGCCGTTTCGTAACCTATCTGAGACCTGAAGCAAGATCGGCGGCGACGTCGACGGGCGTTAGAGGATGCGAAATTTTGGGGTCTGAATTCCTCGGCAGATGCTGGACTAAACGTTCTTCCAACCGAATTGCCGTTGCTGTTGCTGTCGGCGCACTTACATTCTTCTCAGGTGGTTTCGGCGCCGATGTGCGGGCCGACCCATCCGGGGATGCGCTGGCAAAGCTCAACGAGCTGTCCCGTCAAGCCGAGCAAACTACCGAGGCGATGCACACAGCTCAGCTCGATCTGGGTAAGAAGCTGGTGACGCTGCATGCTGCGGACAAGAAGCACGCCGACGATCAAGGTGCTCTGGGCGCTGCGAAAGCACGGCTGGCAACGTTCCAATCCGCCGTCAACGAGTTTGCTGCCGCGATGTACATGGGCGGCCGCACCGACGGCATCCACGCATTCCTCACCGCGCAGTCGCCGCAGCAACTGATCGACAAGCTGGCGATCCAGCGGGTCATCTCGTCGGAGATGGCGACTCAAATGACCAGCTACCGCGCGGCCTCGGACCAGACGGCGAAGGCCGAGCAGGAGTCGGCCAAATCTGCTGCCGACGCCCGAACCGCCGCCGAACAGGCCGCCGCGGTCCGCGCAACTCTGCAGAGCAAGCAGAGCCAGCTGCAGTTGCAGATCGCGGTGGTCAAATCTCAGTACCTGGCGCTTTCGCCCGGGCAGCGTACCGCGCTGGCCGATCCGGGGCCCGCGGCGCGACCGGCCGGACTTGCCGCCGCGGCGCCCGCGCCGACAGCTCTGGCTCCGGGAGCGGCCGGTCCGGCCGAGCCGGCGCCCGACGCCGCGCCGCCCAACGGTGCACCCGGATTTCCGGGTCTGCCAGGTTTCCCCGGCGCTGCGCCCGGTGGTGGTGAGGGCACCGGCGAGGGAGTGACGGCGGTACAGGCGGCGATGACCCAGATCGGCTCGCCGTACGTGTGGGGCGGCGCCGCGCCGGGCGGTTTCGACTGCTCCGGCCTGGTCATGTGGGCGTTCCAGCAGGCCGGCATCGCGCTGCCGCATTCCAGCCAGGCGCTGGCGCAGGGTGGACAACCGGTAGCGCTGTCCGACCTGCAGCCCGGCGACGTGCTGACCTTCTACTCCGACGCCTCCCATGCCGGCATCTACGTCGGCGACGGCATGATGATTCACTCCTCGACCTACGGCCAGCCGGTGCGAGTGGTGCCGATGGGCTCGTCAGGGCCGATCAACAACGCTCGGCGTTACTAGACGGCGGCCGGCGCTGCTGGCGGCCGTCCTGGTCGCCGAAGTGATCGCGGCGCTGGCCGTGCTCATCGACGCACCGCGGCACACCGCCGGCCCGCCCGGGCCGGAACCTTCCGGGATCAGCGTCCCCCCGTCACCGGTCGTCGCGGCCGGTCGCAGCGTACTTCTGATCAACCAGGGCGGTGCGGCCGGGAGGTCGCTGCTGGATCGGGTGGCGGCGGACATGGGTGCCGCGGTCGACGCGGTGGTCGGTTTCTGGGGGAGTGACTGGTCGCGCGAGATCACGGTGGTGGCCAGCGGCTCGCAGACCCAGTTCGCCGCCGAGGCGGGCGGTGGCGATGCTGCGCAGTGGGCCGATATCGCGGCGATAGCCGTCGCCGACCGCGTCGACCCCGCCCGGCGGACCGTGCTCGGGCAGCGGATCGTGTTCGCGCCGGCGGCGGCGACGATGAGCGAACAGTCGCTGCGAATCGTGCTGACCCACGAGCTGTTTCACTACGCCGCGCGCGTCGACACCGCGGTCGATGCGCCCCGTTGGCTCACCGAAGGCGTAGCCGACTTTGTCGCCCGACCGCAGACCACACGGCCCGCGCCCCTCCCGCCGCCCACGGCGTTGCCGTCGGATTCTGACCTGGCTGCGCCCGGCCCACAGCGCTCCCTGGGCTATGACCGGGCCTGGTGGTTCGCCCGCTTCGTCGCCGACACCTACGGTCCGGTGACGTTGCGCCGGCTGTACCAGGCCGCGTGCGCGGTGGGCCATGCCGACGTGGCGACCGCCGTACGCGACGTGCTCGGCCTCGACACCGCTGAATTGGTCGCGCGCTGGCAGCACTGGACGGGCCGTTAGCCTGGGCCGGTGTCCCGGGTCCTGCTGGTCACCAACGACTTCCCCCCGCGGCCCGGCGGTATCCAGTCCTACCTCGGCCAGTTCGTCGATCGGTTGGCCGGCACGCACGCGGTCACGGTGTACGCCCCGCACTGGAAGGACGCCGACGTCTTCGATGCCCGAGCGACCGGTTACCAGGTGGTGCGCCATCCCGGCACGCTGATGCTGCCCGATCCCTCCGTCGATACGCGGATGCGACGGCTGATCGCCGCGCAGGGCATCGACACCGTCTGGTTCGGGGCCGCGGCACCCTTGGCGCTGCTCGCCTCCCGCGCGCGCCGGGCCGGCGCGGCCCGGGTACTGGCCAGCACGCACGGCCACGAAGTCGGCTGGTCCATGCTGCCGGTGGCCCGCTCGGTGCTGCGTCGTATCGGCGACAACACCGACGTGCTGACCTTCGTCAGCCGCTACACCCGCTCGCGAACCGCCTCGGCGTTCGGCGCCGCCACGGTGATGGAACACCTGCCCCCGGGCGTGGACACCGACCGGTTCCGTCCCGACCCGGCCGCCCGCGCCGATCTCCGGGC
Source organism: uncultured Actinomycetota bacterium (assembly GCA_963767765.1). Lineage (GTDB taxonomy): Bacteria > Actinomycetota > Actinomycetes > Mycobacteriales > Mycobacteriaceae > Mycobacterium. The sequence goes on from CAVYEX010000008.1 coordinate 107,757, forward strand.
CCGGTTTCAGCTGGGCCAGCGCCCGGTGGTGCTGTGTGTATCGCGGCTGGTGCCGCGCAAAGGCCAGGACACGCTGATCCGGGCGTTACCGTCGATTCGCCGGCGGGTCGATGGCGCCGCGCTGGTCCTCGTGGGTGGCGGCCCCTACCTGTCGGCACTGCAGCGACTGGCCGGGCGGTGCGGGGTGGCCGAACACGTCACCTTTGTCGGCGGCGTGCCGACCGCCGAGCTGCCGGCCCACTACGCGATGGCCGACGTGTTTGCTATGCCGTGCCGCACCCGCGGCGCCGGGCTGGATGTCGAAGGCTTGGGCATCGTCTATCTGGAGGCGTCGGCCACCGGTGTTCCGGTGGTCGCCGGCCGCTCGGGAGGAGCACCGGAAGCCGTGCGGCACAACGACACCGGACTTGTCGTCGACGGGCAGTCGGTGGATCAGGTAGCCGATGCGGTCGTCGGGCTGCTGGCCGAACCCGACCGTGCGGCGGCGCTGGGCGCCGCCGGGCGGGACTGGGTAACGGCGCATTGGCAGTGGGACACGCTGGCTGCCCGGCTGGCCGGCCTGCTGCAGGCCTGAGTGCGCCGAATGCCACGCTGGCGTGACTTTCGGCGCTCGACGTCACTCTGGCGTGACGTTCGGCGCATGGACGGTCAGTCCTTGCTGTAGATCGCCTCGATGTCGGGCGCGAACTTCTCGGCGACCACCTTGCGTTTGACCTTCATGGTCGGGGTCAGTTCGCCGGTTTCCTCGGTGAAGTCGACCGGCAGGATCCGGAATTTGCGGATCGACTCGGCGTGCGACACCTGCAGGTTGGCCTGCTTGACGGCCGCGTCCACTTCGGCCATCAAGTCGGGGTCGGTGGCCAGATCGCCCACCGACGTGTCGGCGCCCTTGCCGTTGCGCTGCTTCCAGCCGTCGAAAGCTTCAGGGTCGATGGTGATCAGCGCCCCGACGAAGGGCTTGGCGTCGCCGACCACCATCGCCTGGCTGATCAGTGAATGCGATCGCAGCTGGTCTTCCAGCACCGCAGGAGCGACGTTCTTGCCGCCGGCGGTGACGATGATTTCCTTCTTGCGGCCGGTGATGGTGAGAAACCCGTCGTCGTCGACCGCGCCCAGGTCGCCGGTCTTGAACCAACCGTCGTCGAAGGCCTCGTCGGTGGCCTGGTCGTTCTGCCAGTAGCCGCTGAACACCACCCCGCCGCGCACTTGCAGCTCTCCGTCGTCGGCGATGCGCATGCTGTTGCCCGGCACCAGTTTTCCGACCGTACCGATCTTGACCCCGTCGATTTGGTTGACGGTGATCGCCGCGCTGGTCTCGGTGAGCCCGTAGCCCTCGTACACGTTCAGCCCGACGCCGCGGTAGAAGTGGCCTAGCCGGGCGCCCAGCGGGCCGCCGCCGGAGATGGCCGCATGGCAGTCGCCGCCGAGGGCGGCGCGCAGCTTGCCGTACACCAGCCGATTGAACACCGCATGCTTGGCCCGCAAGCCCGGCCGCAGCCTCGGGAAGCGGCCGTCTTTGGCCTTGCTCCAGTCGACGGCCGTCTGCGCGGCCGCCTCGAAGATCCGGCCTTTGCCGTCTTTGTCGGCGTTCTGTTCGGCGGTGTTGTAGACCTTCTCGAACACTCGCGGAACCGACACTACGATCGTCGGCTTGAACACCGAGAACATCGGCACCAGATTTTTGATGTCGCTGGTGAACCCGACGGTGACCTTGTTCGCGAACGCCGCCATGGTGAGCGCTCGCGCCAGCACGTGGGCCAGCGGCAAGAAGATCAGCAGCCGCTCGCCTTCCCTCAGCAGGGTCGGCACCGCCTCTTTGGTGCCGCGGATCTCGTGCACCAGGTTGGAGTGAGTGAGTTGGCAGCCCTTGGGCCGCCCGGTGGTGCCCGAGGTGTAGATCAAGGTCGCCGGATCGGCGCTGCCGAGAGCGTTGACGCGGGTGGTGAGCTCGGCCGCGTCGACCGACGCGCCCTCGCGGGCGAGCACCTCGAGCGCGGTGGGTCCCGATCCCTCGATGTGCAACACCCGTCGCAGCTCCGGTAGGTGGCCGGCGAGTTCGGCGACCATTGTGGCGTGCGCGTCGGTCTCGGCGAACAGCAGCACCGCCGCGGAGTCCTCCAGTACCCAGCGAACCTGCTCCGCGGACGACGTCTCGTAGATTGGCACCGTCACCGCGCCGACCGACAAGATCGCGAAGTCGAGAATCGCCCACTCGAACCGGGTCGCCGACAAGATCGCCACCCGGTCACCCGCCTGCACTCCGAGGCTGATCAAACCCAGTGCTGCCGAACGTATTTCGGCGGCCGCGGCAGCGCAGCTGACGTCGGTCCAGGTGCCGTTCACGAGCCGTTGAAAAATCGCGAACTCCGGATCGTCGCGCTCGTGGTCGAAGACCGCGGTCACGATACTGTCGTGCTCGCCGACGGTGAACGGGGCGGCAACGCTGAACTCACGCACGCTTGGACCTCGCTTGACGGTTTCTGGTGCAGCCGATTGGTCGCCGTCCAGCCTAATGCTGCGACGCGGCAGGTCACGGAACCCCAGTGCGGGTGGCGCCGCTCAGTCGTCCCGGGTCATGGGATTGCGCTCGGCAAAGTGGTCACACCAGACGCAGGGGTCGTCGGCCTCGCTGCCGTAAACGACGTAGTTGGCCACCGCGCGCACCGCGGACTCGGCCAGATCAGGCGCCAAGACCGGCTCGCCGGCCGGGGAGTCAGCGCGGCCAAGTGCGCCGATGGCCGCGGCCAGCGGGATGCGGTGATTGACGTCGCCCGTGACATCCAGTGCGGCACGGCCGTCAACGAACAACGTGTACATGTCGTGCTCCGGGAAGCCGTAGTTCTTGCGCAGCACCCACCACTGGCCCGACTGCCGCGCAGCGTAGGGAAAGTACCGGTACCCCGTGCGGAACCACATGGGCCGCGACGACGAGTCGACCGCCGGGCGGGTCTCGTCGCTCATGAGGCTCATTGTGCGCGGCAACCGCCGAGCGGCACGACGCGACCACGGGTCACGGCATGCGTCCGGGCGGGCGTATGTGAAGCTGAGGCGATGCACAGCATCCAGGTCGCCGACGAGACGTTCGTGGCCGCTGACCCGGTGGCCGTGGGCAAGGCCGTCGCCGACCGGGCGAGCTGGCTGCGGTGGTGGCCTGACCTGGGCTTGCACGTCGTGGAGGACCGCGGTCCGCTGGGCGTCCGATGGGCGGTGACCGGTGCGCTGACCGGCACGATGGAAGTGTGGCTGGAGCCGTCGCTGGACGGCGTGCTGCTGCACTATTTCCTGCACGCGGAGCCGGCCGGGGTGTCGGCCTGGCAGCTGGCCCGAATGAACCTGGCAAAGATGACGCACCGCCGGCGAGTGGCGGGGAAGAACATGGCCTTCGAAGTCAAAGAGGCGCTCGAGCGCAACCGGGCGGTCGGGGTTTCTCCGGTGGTTTGACCGGTCGGGTACCGCCCGGGGAGTACCGTTTCTGCGAAAGGGGGGGCAGCCCGCCGGACCCGCTCGCGGGGGAGAGGGAATCGATCAGGTGGCCGAGAAGACGGCGCAGACCATCTACATCGACGCGGATCCGGGCACGGTGATGGACGTGATCGCCGACATCGGCTCCTACCCCGACTGGGTCTCCGAATACAAAGAGGCCGAAGTACTCGAGGCCGACCCGGACGGCTACCCGAAGGTCGCTCGGCTGGTGCTGGACACCACCGTGCTCAAAGACACCCTGGTGCTGTCTTACGACTGGCCCAAAGATCGCGGGTCGGTGCGCTGGTCGCTGGTGTCGAGCTCACTGCTCAAGTCCCTTGACGGCGTGTATCAGCTGGCGCCCAAGGGTTCTGGCACCAATGTCACCTATGAGCTCACCGTCGACCTTGCCATCCCGATGATCGGGCTGCTCAAACGCAAGGCCGAACGCCGGCTGACCGACACCGCGCTGAAAGATCTGAAGAAACGAGTCGAGGCTGAGTGAGGCTGGGTGAATGAGCAGCAGCCCTCCTGCACTCGCACCAGTCTGTTCGTAGGCAAGGGTGGGGTGGGAAAGTCCACCCTGGCGGCGGCCACCGCCGTCGCCGCTGCGCGCGCCGGCCAGCGGGTGCTGCTGGTGTCCACCGATCAGGCGCACTCGCTGGGCGACGTGCTGGGTGTCGCGGTTCCGCCCACCGGTCGGCGCGATCCGGTGCGCGTGCTGGCCGACCTTGACACCGGGGTGGCCGACTCCGGTGGCGGCTTCCTCGACGCGCTGGCCCTGGACACCTTGGCGCTGCTCGAAGCGCGCTGGAGCGACGTCGTCGACACCCTGGACCGGCAACTGCCCGAGTCCGAACTGGGCATGATCGCCCCCGAGGAGCTGTCGGCACTGCCTGGGGTTCAGGAGGTGCTCGGCTTGCACGAGGTCGGCGAGCTCGTCGGCGCCGGACGCTGGGATCGCATCGTCGTCGACTGCGCGTCCACCGCCGACGCGCTGCGGATGCTGACGCTGCCCGCCACCTTCGCGCTGTACGTCGAGCGCGCGTGGCCGCGTCATCGGCGGCTCAGCGCCGGCGACAGCGGCCGTTCGGCTGCGGTGGCAGAACTGTTGGAGCGCATCAGTGCCGGCGTCGAGCGGCTCAGCGAACTGCTGTCCGACAGCACACTGGTCGGCGCCCACCTGGTGCTGACGCCCGAACGGGTGGTGGCGGCCGAAGCGGTCCGCACGCTGGGGTCGCTGGCGCTGATGGGCGTGCGGGTCGAGGAGATAATCGTCAACCAGGTTCTGCTGCGCGACGACTCCTACGAATACCGCAATCTGCCCGACCACCCGGCGTTCGACTGGTATGCCGAACGCATCTGCGAGCAGCGAGCGGTCCTGCAGCAGCTCGACGGCACCATCGGCGGCGTGGAACTGCTGCAGGTACCGCATGTGGCTGGTGAGCCGATCGGGCCGAAAGCCCTCGGAGAACTGCTCGACAGCGCGCGTCGTCGCGACGGATCGGCGCTCCCGGGTCCGCTGCGCCCGGTGGTGGACCTGGAGTCGGGGTCCGGGCTGGGCTCGGTCTACCGGATGCGGCTAGAGTTGCCACAACTCGATTCCGGTGCGCTCGCCCTGGGCCGGGTCGACGACGACTTGATCATCGGTGCCGGTGGGATGCGGCGCAGGGTTCGGTTGGCGTCCGTACTCCGGCGATGCACAGTGCTCGACGCGCACCTTCGAGGCACAGAACTGACAGTTCGTTTCCGACCAGATCCGGAGGTATGGCCGAAATGACCGCCGGTCACCGTGACATCGGTCCGGAACTGCGGAAGCTAGCGCAGTCCATCGTGGACAGTATCGATCCCGCGGTTCGTGCCGCAGCGGCTCGCGTCGGCGCCGGCGTGGGCGCCGGCAAATGCCAGCAGGTTTGGTGCCCGGTGTGTGCGGTGGCCGCACTGGTGACCGGTGAACAGCACCCGATGCTGACCGTCATCGCCGATCACAGCGGCGCGCTGTTGTCGCTGGTCCGGTCGATGGTCGACGACCTGGACAAAAATTCTGACAAGAACCCGGAGACATCCGGGGAGCCGTCGGCGGCACCGCCGCCGGAAGGCCCGCCGGGCGGGAACGCTGCCGGCGGCCCGACCGGCAATGGTGCGCCGAAGAACCGATACCACTCCATCCCGGTCACCGTGGAGGAATAACTTCCTCAGCTCCGACTTATGGTCGCGGCCAGACCGGGTCGGTACAGTTGTCCTTCAACACCATCCGGTGTCGGTGATCGGGAGGGCCCATGTGGTATTGGCTGATGAAGTACGTCTTCATGGGCTGGCTGTTCACCTTGCTCGGACGGCCGAAAGTCGAAGGGCTGGAGAACCTTCCGCGCTCGGGGCCGGCGATCTTGGCCAGTAACCACCTGGCGGTCGCGGACAGTTTCTACCTTCCGCTGGTCTCCCCGCGGCGGATCACCTTCCTGGCGAAGCAGGAGTATTTCACCGGTTCGGGGCTCAAAGGTGCGATTCTGCGCTGGTTTTACAGCACCACTGGACAGGTCCCGATCGACCGCAGCAGTGGCGACAGCGCGCAGGCGGCGCTGGACACCGCCGCGCGGATCCTCGGCGAAGGAAAGTTGCTGGGCATGTACCCCGAGGGCACCCGTTCACCCGACGGTCGGCTGTACAAGGGCAAGACGGGGCTGGCCAGGCTGGCGTTGCACACCGGCGTTCCGGTGATACCGGTCGCGATGATCGGCACCAACCGAGTCAACCCGCCCGGCAGCAAGACCCTGCGGTTCGCCAGGGTCACCGTTCGGTTCGGCAAACCGATGGACTTCGCCCGGTTCGAAGGTCTGGCCGGCAACCACTTCATCGAGCGGGCCGTCGCCGACGAGGTGATGTACGAGCTGATGGGCTTGTCCGGTCAGGAGTACGTCGACATCTACGCCGCGACCATAAAAAATGGTGACGGTGCCGAGGACGGCGCGGAGGACGAGGCCGCCCGCATCCCCGAGAGGGCGGCCGGCTAACCGTCGGCTCAGCCGAGGGCCGGTACCGGCTCAGGCTTCGGCGTCTCCGACGGCTCCGGCCGGGAATGAACGAACACCGTCGTCCCGGCGGTGGCGATCGCCGCCAGCGCCCACCACAAGTAGGAAGCTCCCACGAGCTGACGCCACCAGGCGGCGGTCGTCTCGTGGTTCTCCGGCATCAAATCGATGGGCGGCCACACCATCAGCGCGATCCCGGTGGCGCTGACCAAACCCAGCGCCGCACTGCGACGGCGCCCGGCCAAAAAGCCGATGACCAGCACCGCCGGCAACATCCACACCCAGTGGTGCGACCACGACACCGGTGAGACCACCAAGCCGAACAAGGCGATGCACATCACCGCCAGGGCCGGCTCCTGCGCCTGCAACACCCGCCGGCTGGCCCACACCGTCAGAGCCAGCACCAGCAGGCACCCGGCCGCCCACGGCAGGAAGCGGTCGTGTTCGCCGAAACCCAGGCGCGCCAGCATCCCGGCCAGATTCTGGTTGGTGTTGCGGGTGGCCGTCCCGATGCGGTCGGTTTCGGTCACCGTGTGGGTCCAGTACTCCCAGGAGTCCCGCCAGGCCAGGACGAAACCGGCTGCCGTGACCGCGGCGAACGACCCGACCGCGGTCAGCGCCGCCCGTCTGTCGCGGCGCAGCAGGAAGTAGAGCAGAAACACCGCGGGGGTCAGCTTCAGCCCGATACCCAGGCCCAGCAGCAGTCCCCGTGGCCACGGGGTGCGACGCGGCAGGCAGTCGGCGATCACCAGCGTCATCAGCACCGCGTTGATCTGACCTAGACCGAAATTCGACTGGATGGGTTCCAGCCAGATCGCCGCGGCCGCCACCACCGCCACGGCGAGCCAGCATCGGCGTACCCACGCCGGTCCGGGCAGCAGCCTCGACGAAGCCCAGACGTCGAGGCGGGTCAACACCATCAGCACCGACGCGAACAGCATGGCCAGCGTCGTACCGGTGATCGCGACACTGGCGGCCGGCATTCCCAACCAGGCAAACGGGCAGAACGCGATAGCCGCCAACGGCGGGTAGGTGAACGGCAGGTTGGCGGTCGGGGTGTGAAACCGTGCGCCGTCGGCGTACAACGGTCGGTCGTGTAACCAGGCTCGCGCACCCATCTGGTAGACGTCGACGTCGATTCGGTAGGGCAGATGCCCGTAGAGATCCCAGGCGGCCCAGCCGGCGGCGGCGATCACCAGCAGCCAGCACACCCCCCAGGCAGCTGACCCGGGAAGGGCGGTCCGCCCCCGCCGGCCGGCCCCGTCAGGCGAACCCCAATGACTCATCTCGCGCAACAGACTATCGGTGCCTTTGGCGTGCCGAGCGCCGCGGCGTCGCCAGCAGGCGTACGTTTTCGTACGTGCTCGAGTGGTTGCAGGCGGACATCATCGGCCGGGGCCGGCTGCCCCTGCTGTTGTGCCTGATCGCGTTCATCGTGACGTTTGCCATCACGCGGAGCTGCGTGCGCTACATCCGTCACCGCGCCGCCTTCGGCCGGCCACCGAAGTGGTGGGAGCCGCGGAACGTCCAAGTCGGGTCCAAGCACATCCACCACGTCGTGGTCGGGGTGGTCATGGTGATGGTCTCCGGTGTGACGTTGGTGGCGCTATCGCTGGACCGGAATCAGCTGGAGATCTCGGCTGCCGCGATCTTCTTCGGGATCGGGGCCGCGCTGGTGCTCGACGAGTACGCCCTGATTTTGCATCTGTCCGACGTCTACTGGGAGGAGGACGGGCGGACCTCGGTGGACGCGGTGTTCGCCGGAATTGCGGTCGGCGGGCTGCTGGTGCTCGGTCTGCATCCGCTGATGTTTTTCGTCAACCTCTGGCATGACACCACCCACGACACGCTGATGCGGGCGGCGGTGATCGCCGGGATGGTGCTGACACCGCCGTTGGCTCTGGTGGTGTTGCTGAAGGGCAAAGTGTGGACCGGTCTGATCGGCATGTTCTTCGTCGTGCTGCTGGTTGTCGGAGCGGTTCGGCTGTCGCGTCCGCATGCGCCGTGGGCCCGGTGGCGTTATACGAGGCACCTGGACAAGATGCGGCGCGCCCTGGAACGGGAACGCTACCTGCGCCGGCCGATCGTGCGGGCCAAGCTGTGGCTGCAGAACACCATCGCCGGTACGCCGCGGCTGCCGAGCCGACGGGCGGTCGATGCGTTGCTGGACCGCGAAGTGCATCCCGCGCCGCCACCGGAAGGGGCCGAACCCGCCCTGGCCGGCGGGGTCAGCGACTAGCAGACGGCTGTGCGGTATTTCTATGACACCGAATTCATCGAGGATGGCCGCACGATCGACCTGATCTCGATCGGGGTAGCGGCCGAGGACGGCCGCGAATACTACGGCGTGTCAACTGAATTCGATCCCGAGCGGGCCGGGACTTGGGTTCGTACCCACGTGCTGCCGAAGCTGCCGCCGCCGGCGTCGCAGCAGTGGCGCTCCAGGGCCCAGATCCGCGCGGACCTCGAAGACTTTTTCGGCGTCGGCGGCCGCGAGCCGATCGAGCTGTGGGCCTGGGTCGCGGCCTACGATCACGTCGCCTTGTGCCAGCTGTGGGGGCCGATGACCGGATTGCCGGCGGCGATACCCCGGTTCACCCGGGAGCTACGTCAGCTGTGGGAAGAGCGGGGGCGCCCCCGGATGCCGCCACGACCACCGGACACCCATGACGCGCTGGTCGATGCCCGCGATCAGCTGCGGCGATTCCGGCTGATCACGACAAATTCGCCCTAATCAAGCTGCTATGGCGCCCGGTTACCATGGACGGGTGAACTGGACCGTCGACGTGCCGATCGAGCAGCTGCCGTCGCTGCCTCCGTTGCCGGCGGAGCTGCGGGCCCGGCTGGACGCCGCGTTGGCCAAGCCGGCGGCGCAGCAGCCGAGCTGGCCGGCCGAACAGGCCGAGGCGATGCGCGCGGTCCTGGAGGCGGTGCCCCCGGTGACGGTGGCTTCGGAGATCGTGCGGCTACAGGACATGCTGGCCCAAGTCGCGCGCGGCGAGGCGTTCCTGCTGCAGGGCGGCGACTGCGCCGAGACGTTCGTCGACAACACCGAACCCCACATCCGGGCGAACATCCGCACGCTGCTGCAGATGGCAGTTGTGCTGACCTACGGCGCCAGCCTGCCGGTGGTCAAGGTGGCCCGGGTCGCCGGCCAGTACGCCAAGCCGCGGTCGGCCGACCTCGACGCCCTGGGTTTGCGGTCCTACCGCGGTGACATGATCAACGGCTTCGCCCCCGACGCCACCGTGCGCGAGCACGACCCGTCACGGCTGGTCCGCGCCTACGCCAACGCCGGCGCGGCGATGAACCTGGTGCGCGCGCTGACCTCGTCGGGGCTCGCCTCCCTGCATCTGGTGCACGACTGGAACCGGGAATTCGTCCGGACCTCGCCGGCGGGTGCCCGCTACGAGGCGCTGGCCGCCGAGATCGACCGCGGCTTGAAGTTCATGAGCGCGTGCGGCGTCGCCGACCGCAATTTGCAGACCGCCGAAATCTACGCCAGCCACGAAGCTCTGGTGCTCGACTACGAACGCGCGTTACTGCGGTTGTCCGACGGTGCGGACGGCGAGCCGCAACTGTACGACCTGTCGGCGCACTACCTGTGGATCGGCGACCGCACCCGGCAACTCGACGGCGCCCACATCGCGTTCGCCGAGGTGATCGCGAACCCAATCGGGGTCAAGATCGGGCCGACGACGACCCCTGAACTGGCCGTCGAGTACGTCGAACGGCTTGACCCGCACAACAAGCCGGGCCGGCTGACGCTGGTGAGCCGGCTGGGCAACAACAAGGTGCGCGATCTGCTGCCGCCGATCATCGAAAAAGTGCAAGCCACCGGACACCAGGTGATCTGGCAATGCGACCCCATGCACGGCAACACCCACGAGTCCTCGACCGGCTACAAGACCCGCCACTTCGACCGCATCGTCGACGAAGTGCAGGGCTTCTTCGAGGTGCACCGGGCGTTGGGCACCTACCCGGGCGGCATTCACGTCGAAATCACCGGCGAGAACGTCACCGAATGCCTCGGTGGGGCACAGGACATTTCGGACACCGACCTGGCCGGCCGCTATGAGACGGCGTGCGACCCGCGGTTGAACACCCAGCAGTCGCTGGAGCTGGCGTTCCTCGTCGCCGAGATGCTGCGCGACTAACCTTTTTTCCGGCCGAGTGGCCAGTTACTGCACGTCTTTTGCACACGCGCGTGCATTAACTGGCCACTCGGCTGTTACAACAGTCCGCTCAGGTTGCTGCCGAGAGTCCACGCCACCGCGGCGATAAGTCCGGTGACCGCCAGCACGATGGCCAGCCAGATCACCACCATGCGCTGCGCGTGCTGGCGCGCCCAGACGAACTCGCTCATCTCGATGCCCCCGAAATACCGTGTCGTGGCCGGGTATTGGTCGTCGATAGGCGCCTGCGAATCATCCGACAGTACGCGGGAGAGCTGGCGGGTCGGATGGCGAACCGGTGCCGGGTGTTGTGGCGGCGCATGCTGATCGGTCAGCGCTGCCGACCGGTGTTGAGCCGACTCCGTCGGCGTCGGGACCCGGAACGATGGTAAGGCCAGCTCGTCGGTGATCGCGTCGAGTTCGGCGCGCATGACCAGGGCGTCGGCGTACCGCTGGCTCGGGTCGCGGGCGGTCGCGCGCGCCACCAGCTCGTCGAATTGTGCCGGCACGCCGGCGATCACGGTGCTCGGCCGCGGCACGTCGGCGTCGAGTCGTTGGTAAGCGACCGACAAAGCGGAGTCACCGGTGAACGGCGTCCGGCCGGTCAGCAACTCGTAGGCGAGTATGCCGACCGCGTAGACATCGCTGCGCGGGCTGGCGTCGCCGTCGCGCACCTGCTCGGGCGACAGGTACGCCGCGGTGCCGAGAATGACGCTGGTGGAGGTGATCTTGGCCGCCGCGACTGCGCGGACCAACCCGAAGTCGGCGATCTTCACCTCGCCGTCGTCGGAGATCAGGATGTTCTCGGGCTTGACGTCGCGATGCACCAGCCCCGCCCGGTGCGCCGCGGCCAGCCCTCCCAGCACCGGGCGAAGCGTTGCCGCGACGGCGTGCGGCGGCATCGGGCCCCGTTCGGAGAGCAGCTCGCGCAGGGTGCCGCCTTCGATGAGTTCCATCACCAGATAGGGATGACGGGCATCCATGCCCTGGTCGTAGACGGCGACCAGCCCGGGATCCTTCAGCCGGGCAACGCTGCGGGCTTCCAGCTGGAAACGCGTCAGAAATTGCTCGTCGGAGGCGTAGCGCGAATCCATCACCTTCAGCGCCACCGGGCGGTCGAGTCGCAGGTCGAGGCCACGGTAAACCGTCGACGTGCCGCCCGCGGCTATCTCCGCTCCGACGCGGTACCGGCCGTCCAGCAGCACGCCCTCCAGTGGGTCGAACACCATCCGAGTAATGGTAGGCGGGCGCCTCGCTTGCTGCGGGAGCGTGGCTTCGGGAGACCGGCGGGAGTTCTAGACTCAGCGCGGTGAGCAGTATTCCGGCCGGCGACGACGTTCTGGATCCCGAGGAGCCCACCTACGATCTGCCGCACGTTGCCCGGCTGCTCGGTGTGCCGGTCACCAAGGTGCACCAGCAGCTGCGGGAGGGGCATTTGATCGGAGTGCGACGTGCCGGGGACATCGTGGTGCCTCAGCTTTTCTTCACCGAGTCCGGCGAAGTGGTCAAGAGCCTGCCCGGATTGCTGATGGTGTTGCATGACGGGGGCTACCACGAGACCGACATCGTGCGCTGGCTGTTCACCCCCGACCCGTCGCTGACCGTCAGAAAGGACGGCACCCGCGATGCGGTGACCAATGCCCGCCCGGTCGACGCGCTGCACGCCCACCAGGCTCGCGAAGTGGTGCGCCGAGCGCAAGCGATGGCCTACTGATCCTCGGTTGAAATGCGCTGCGTCGCAGGCGGGTTGGGCAGCGGCGCGCGATACAACGTGTACCAGGCCAGCGCCGCGCACGTGGTCGCCAGCGCGACGTGCGCCCAGGAGTACATGCCGTGCGCCCCGTCGGGTTTGAAGATCACCATGATCCATGTCGAGAACGCCGCAATGCCGGCCAGCGCCCTGCGCGACTGCAGCAGGGGGGCCGCGACCGCCAGCGGCCAGCTGTAGTACCACGGCAGCGCGGCGGGCACGAACAACACCACGACCAGCATTGCCCACGCGATGCCGGTCAACGCGGCACGGTCGTCGCCGCGGAACCGCCACCACAGCGCGGGCAGCGAGATCGCAATGATGCCGATGCCGATGATCCGAGCGATCTGCAGCACGGCGTAGAAGTTGACCGGGAAGAACAGTCCTCCGATAGCGTGCACCAGGTTGGCCGCCGCCGTCGGCACCGTGAGCCAGTTGATGATCTTCACCGAACCGGCCAGTGCCGAAAGCCATCCCAGCCCTACTCCTGCCACGGCGGACAACACCGCGAAAACCGCGACGAAGATCACTACGGACGCGGCAGTCGCCGCGGTAAATGCCGGCAGCGGCCGGTAGCGCCGCCGGTCGCGCAGCGCACGCGCCCACACCCACACCAAAAACGGCAGAGCTATCCCCGCTGTCGCCTTGACCGCCGCCGCGACCGCGACCACCGTGACACCGGCGACGAAGTGACGCTGCAACGTCAACGCGATGCCCGCTGTCATCAGACCGACCATCAGCATCTCGTTGTGCACTCCACCCATCAGGTGGATGATCACCAGCGGGTTGAGCACGCAGATCCACAGCGCAGCCGGGCTGCTGACGCCCAGGTGGCGGGCGATTCGCGGTGTCGCCCAGATCAGCAGTGCCAACCCCGGCAACATGCACAGCCGCAACAACATGGTTCCGGCGATCACGTGATCGCCGACCAGCGTCGTGATGAACCTGGCGATCAGGATGAACGCCGGCCCGTAGGGTGCGGTGGTGATGGTCCAGATCGGGCTTACGTTGTCCAGCAACGGGTTCGGGTCATCGACCGGTGCGGCCACATAAGGATCCAGGCCGTCGCGCAGCAAGGCGCCCTGCGCCAGATAGGAATACGTGTCACGGCTGAAGACGGGCACCGATGCCAGCAGGGGTGCCAGCCAGAAGCCGGTCGTCGCGACCATGGTGTAGTCGGTGGCCTCGCCGGCGAGCACGCGGCGGCCCAGGCGCCACCAGGCGATCAGCATCACAGCGACCCCGAGCCACAGCAGCACCGACGACAGCACGAGCCCGTGGCCGAAGCGCAACCAGGACAGGTGCAGCGACTCCAGCAGCGGGTCGTGTTGCTTGGTGCTGCCCGCGCCCAACCCACCCGCGGCGATCAGCAGCGCGCCCACGAAGCCCTGCAAAGCCGGCCGGCCCTCCGGTGCCGCGGCGAATTCCCGTAGTCGCGTAAAACCCTGCGGGGCGGGCTCTTCCGAATGCGTCACCGGGGCGCTAGCCGGGGTGGACATGTCGTCAGGCCGACCGGTTGGCGGCCAGTTCGGCCAGCGCGGACAATCCCGCTTTGGCCGTCGCATCGATCGGTGCGTCGGCCAGCGCGGCCAAGGCCTGCCGGGTGAGCCGTTCGATCTGGTGCTCCACCGCGGCCAGCGCGCCCACTCCTTCGATGACCGCGCGCAAGTCACGGACCTGCGCGTCGGACAAATCGGTTCCGACCGAGTCACGTAACAAGCCGGCGGCCACCGGGTCATTGTCGTCGGCCAGCGTCATCGCCTCGGCCAGCAGCACCGTGCGCTTTCCGTACCGCAAATCGTCGCCGGACGGCTTACCGGTCACGGCGGGGTCACCGAACACCCCGAGCACGTCGTCGCGCAGTTGAAACGCGATACCCAGGTCGGCGCCGACCCGGTGGAAGAGGTCGAGAACGTCGGCGCGGTCGGCGGCGGCGGCTGCCCCGAGCTGCAAGGGCCGCGTCACGGTGTAGGACGCGGTCTTGTACCTGTCGACGGTCAGCGCGGACACCACCGACTCGGCCCCGCTGGCCTCGGCCACGATGTCGAGGTATTGGCCGCCCAGCACCTCGGTGCGGATGTCGGCCCACACCCGGCGCACGCGGCGCCGGGCGTCCGACGGCAGCTCGAGGCCGGCGACGATGTCGTCGGCCCAGGCCAGCGCCAGATCGCCGAGCAGAATGGCGGCCGACACCCCGAACTGGTCCGCTGAGCCACGCCAGCCCCGGGCGCGGTGCAGCTCGGCGAACTCCACATGGGCGGTCGGCCTGCCGCGGCGCGTCGCCGAGCCGTCGATCACGTCGTCGTGCACCAGCGCGCAGGCGTGCAGCAACTCCAGCGCCGAAAACAGCAACCAGGCCTCGGCATCGGGTTCGCTGGGGGCAACGGAGCGCCAGCCCCAGTAGGCGAAGATCGGCCGCAACCGCTTGCCGCCACTGAGCACGAAGCGCTCCAGGACGGCGATCAGGCCGTCGTACTCACCGTCTATATAGGCGGCGTCGCCACGCCGATCCTGCAGGTAGCCCCGCAGGTGTTCGGTGATCGCGCCGGCCAACTCGACGGTCGCCGCTGCCTCGACACTCAGCGCGCCACCCCTTTCTCACTTGTGGCGTCCGGCCAGCAGTGCTCCAACAGTAAAGGGTAGAAGCCGCCGCCTATGCTGTCCGGGTCACCTACGCCGGTTCGCCCGCGCCGACACGACACGTCGATCAGGAGCAACGCTTGACCCTCAACACCGTCGCGCTCGAGTTGGTGCCGCCGAACGCCGACCGCGGCTCCGAGCAGGCGACCGAAGAAGCGCGGAAGGTGCGGCAACTGTCCATCGAGTGCGGCCTGGACGGGCGGATCGGGCACGTGATGATTCCCGGGATCATCGCCGAGGACGACGACCGCCCGATCGAGATGAAGCCCAAGCTGGACGTGCTGAGTTTTTGGAGCATGGTCAAACCGCTCCTGCCCGAGGTGAACGGCTTGTGCACCCAGGTCACCGCGTTCATGGACGAGCCGTCGCTGCGAGGCCGTCTCCTGGAGCTGAGCGGCGCCGGAATCGAGGGCATCGTCTTTGTCGGCGTGCCCCGCACCATGCAGGACGGCGAGGGGTCTGGCGTCGCACCGACCGATGCGTTGTCGATCTATCGCCAGCTGGTGTCCAACCGCGGGGTGATCATGATTCCCACGCGAGAAGGTGAGCACGGCCGGTTCAACTTCAAATGCGATCAGGGTGCCAACTTCGCCCTGACACAGCTGTTGTACTCCGATGCGATCGTGCGCTTCCTGACTGAGTTCGCCGAGCGGTGCGATCATCGGCCCGAGATCCTGCTGTCATTCGGGTTCGTGCCGAAGGTCGAGAGCCGGGTGGGCCTGATCAACTGGCTCATCCAGGATCCCGGGAACGCGGCAGTGGCCGAGGAGCAGGAGTTCGTCAAGACGATGGCAGGCAGTGAACCCGCCGACAAGCGCCGGCTCATGCTCGATCTGTACAAGCGGGTGATCGACGGTGTCGCCGAGCTGGGATTTCCGCTGAGCATTCACCTCGAGGCGACCTACGGGGTGTCCAAGCCCGCTTTCGATACCTTTGCCGAGATGCTGGCCTACTGGTCGCCGACAGCCGTGGGCGCCGGGTCAGGTTAGCCGTTTCTCGAGGTACGAGACGATCCGCTTGCGCAGCGGCGGCCGGTCGTCGGTGCTGAAGCGGGGGGAGCGGTCGCGGCTCAGCCAGGCCAGGACGACCACCACCGCAGCAACGGCCAACGACGAGATACCCAGCCAGAGAGCAGCGTTGGTGAAGGAGCGGGTGCTGGGGTCGGTGTAGCGGGCCTGGGCGTTCATGGTGCTGACGATCCCCGGCTTGAGCTTCCACTGGACGACGTCCGACTCGACGCGGGTGCCGTTGGTCGACGTCACCGCGCCGGGGAAGGCCACGCTCAGCTCGACGTCGGCGTCGCCGTCGGTGAGCGATGTCAGATCTGCCCGGCCCTCCAGAATCACCAGGTTGCCTGCTCGGCGCAGGGACAGGTTCACCCCGGCGGCGTCGGGATTCATGTTCGCCAGCTGCGGCAGCTCGGCGAAGGTCAGGTCGGAGAACACCGCCTGCGACCCCACGTAGCCGTCGCTTTCGTACTTCGAGATCGCGACCTTCTGGCTGAATGGCACATTGGGATCGAGCTGCGGACCCTGGTCTTTGTCGTTGCGAGGTTTGGCCGCAGCGATGATCTCCCCGGACACCAGGTCGTCGGGTGAGATCGTGATCGACGCTCGGACGCGCACACATCCGGCCACGATCGGCAGCACCACGAGCAGCAGCGCGATCGCCAGCAGCCGGCGGCGATGCCTCGGACCGGCCGACAGCCGGGTGGACCTGACACGCACCGGGTTATCGTGCCAGAACCCGCTAGCGGGATGGGCTGCTGCCCGGTTCTGCGTCCGGTTGCGACTCCAGCGGTAACCTGCGGCCCAGGATGGCGAAGGGCCGCGGGTCGCCGGCGAAGTGGTAGCCGCGGATGATGTCGGTGAAGCCCAGGCGCCGGTAGAGCCGCCACGCCCGGTTCGCCTCGCCGTTGGCTTCCGGCGTGGAGAGCAGAACGTTGGCCTCGCCGCGCCGGGCGAGCAGCCGGCGCGCCAACGCCTCGCCCAAGCCACGGCCCTGCGCCCGGGGATGAATGTGCAACTCGGTCAGTTCGAAATAGCTGGACATCAGTTGGGTGATTTCCGGATGGGTGCGGCCGCTGCGTTGCAGACCCAGCACGACTTGCTGCTGCCACCACTGATCCGGCGCGCCGCAATAGCCGTACGCCACACCGAGCATCGGCGCGCCGGCCAGCTCCGCGGCTGCCGGCTGCTCGACGTCGCGGTGATCGACCGCCACGGCGGCGACCGCCTGCCAGCCGCGGCGGCGGGTGTGCTCCAGCCACATGGCGGCGCGCTGGTTCTCGGTGCCGCGGGGATACCGCATCGCGTCGATATAGACCCCCAGCGCGTCGCCCAGACGACGCTGCATGTCCTGCGGCGGCAGGTCGACGAGGAAAGTCGCCAAGTCGCGGTTTCCTTTGCGGGTCGATGATCGGTGCATCAGTCTCATTATCGGCTCGGCGGGCTCCGGCCGTCCGGGCTCGCGTTACACCGGGAGCCACAATGGCGGCCGAACCGGTGGTACGGCGCCAATCAACCTCGTATCATCTGAAGTTAGTTGCCCAGTCAGGGGGCATCGCCATATTTCTGATTAGAGACAGCCTGTCGGCAAGGAGGGACGAATGCCACTCTCCGATCATGAGCAGCGGATGCTCGACCAGATCGAGAGCGCACTCTATGCCGAGGATCCGAAATTCGCCTCGAGTGTCCGGGGCGGCGGCTTGCGCGCGCCGACCACCCGGCGGCGGTTGCAAGGTGCGGCGCTGTTCGTTGTCGGTCTGGGGATGCTGGTTTCGGGTGTGGCATTCAGAGCCACCATGATCGGTGACTTTCCTGTCCTGTCCGTTCTCGGCTTCGTGGTGATGTTCGCCGGGGTGGTCTACGCGATCACCGGTCCACGGCTTTCCGGCCGGCGGGATCGGCCGGCGTCGGGACCGGCGGCGCGCCAGCGTCGCGCCAAGGGGTCCGGCGGCTCGTTCACCAGCCGCATGGAGGACCGGTTCCGCCGGCGGTTCGAAGAGTAAAGGTCTGACGAGGTTGACGGGGCAGCTGCGGCTGCCCCGTATTGCTGTCACGCACTGAGCACTCCGATCGCCGAGTCTGCGGTGAGGGCGTGCGCCGTTTCGCCGATCACGCCCTGGACGCAGGCTGAACGCCGTGCGCGCAGGCTCGGCAGTTGCGAAGCGGCCCCACTTCACCCCACCCGGCGCTGAGCTGGGCTTTTACCCCTGGTGTTGGGTGTCGCGTCGGCCGCTTGACACAACGCGTGGCAGTAGGTGGGGAAGTCATGCAACTGCTAGCCCTCAAATGGCATGAAGTGGGGGATTGTGGGGTATTGTGGTGCGAAGCGGAGTGAGGGAAGCTTCGCGGCCCGGCGGGAGGTGGCGAGATGTTTCTCGGCACCTACACGCCCAGGCTCGACGACAAGGGGCGGCTGACGCTGCCCGCCAAGTTCCGCGACGCGTTGGCAGGGGGGTTGATGGTCACCAAGAGCCAAGACCACAGCCTTGCCGTCTACCCGCGGGAGGCGTTCGAGCAACTGGCTCGCCGGGCAAGCAAGGCGTCGCGCAGCAATCCCGAAGCTCGCGCTTTCCTGCGGAACCTGGCCGCCGGTACCGACGAACAGCACCCGGACGGCCAGGGCCGGGTCACGCTGTCAGCTGACCACCGCCGCTACGCCAACCTGTCCAAGGATTGCGTGGTCATCGGATCGGTCGATTACCTCGAGATCTGGGACGCCCAGGCCTGGCAGCAGTACCAGCAGATGCACGAAGAGAACTTCTCCGCGGCCAGCGATGAAGCACTCGGCGACATCATCTGAGGCGCGTGCCCGTGCAACGTGGCCTCTGCCCGAACCGACCCTGACGTACTTCCCCAACGCCAGGTTCGTGCTCTCGGACAGGGTCCTCGATGCAGGGGCAAGCCAGGCGCAGCGGGTCGCCCGAGGAGGTGCCGGGCGATCGCAAGGCTGGCGAAGCCAGGCGCAGCGGGTCGCCCGAGGAGGTGCCGGGCGATCGCAAGGCTGGCGAAGCCAGGCGCAGCGGGTCGCCCGAGGAGGTGCCGGGCGATCGCAAGGCTGGCGAAGCCAGGCGCAGCGGGTCGCCCGAGGAGGTGTAGTCGTGTCTGATCCCGCGGGCGCTTTCGGTCATGTGCCTGTCCTGCTCGACCGCTGCGTCGCGCTGCTCACACCGGCATTGACGCGACACGGCTCCGATGGCTCCGGCGCAGTGCTGCTCGACGCCACCGTTGGCGCCGGCGGGCACGCGGAGCGGCTGCTGACGTCGCTGCCCGGGCTGCAGGTGATCGGCCTGGACCGCGATGCCTCCGCCCTGGCCATCAGCGCTGACCGGCTGGCATCCTTCGCCGACCGGGTCACGCTGCGGCAGGCCCGCTATGACCAGCTCGCCTCGGTGCTCGACGAATCGGGGCATGCGGCCACCGGTTCAGTCGACGCGGTGCTGTTCGACCTGGGTGTGTCGTCCATGCAGCTCGACCGTGTCGAGCGCGGTTTCTCCTACGCCCACGACGCACCGCTGGACATGCGAATGGACACCGGTTCACCGCTGACCGCCGCCGACATCCTCAACAGCTACGAGGAGGCGGCGCTGACCGACATCTTGCGCCGGTACGGCGAAGAGAAGTTCGCCCGTCGCATCGCCGCGCATGTCGTGCGCCGCCGCTCGCGGGCGCCATTCACGTCGACGGGTGAGCTGGTCGAAGTTCTCTACGAGGCGATTCCGGCACCGGCTCGTCGCACCGGCGGACATCCTGCCAAGCGGACGTTCCAGGCGTTGCGCATCGCGGTCAACGGCGAGCTCGACTCGTTGCGCAACGCGCTGCCCGCGGCACTCGATGCCCTGGCGGTAGCCGGTCGGATCGTCGTACTGGCATACCAGTCGCTGGAGGACCGCATCGTCAAAGGCGTCTTCGCGGAGGCGGTCAGCTCGCGGAGCCCCGCGGATCTGCCGATCGAATTACCGGACCACGCGCCGCAATTCCGGTCGTTGACCCGCGGTGCCGAACGCGCTGATCGGGCCGAGGTGGAGCGCAATTCGCGCAGCGCCGCCGTTCGGCTGCGTGCTTTGGAACGAACGCAACCGGGCCGAGCCGACAGCAAGAAGGGGCGGAAATGAGCGCTGAACGTCAAACGCCGATGCGTCGCAACAAGGCAGGCGGGTCAGAGCCGACGGCGGCGCGGCCGAAGCGACCGCGCCAAGGCAAAGCGTCGGCGCCTACCCGCGAGGCGCGGGGCGCGCGTTCCGGGCCGCAGACCGCGCCGATTCCCCGCCCGGCGCAGCGCCCCGCGCGTCCCACCAGCGCCCGCCAGGCGAAAGCCCGGGCCAAGGCGCGAAAGGCGAAGTCGCCCAAAGTGCTTCGGCCGCCGTTGCGCGAGCGTTTGGTGGCCCGCCTGACGTCGGTCGATTTGAGACCGCGCACGCTGGCCAGCAAAGTGCCATTCGTCGTGCTGGTCATCGGTTCGCTTGCGTTAGGGCTGGCGGTGACGCTGTGGCTGTCCACTGACGCCGCCGAACGCTCTTACCAGCTCGGCAACGCCCGGGTGCGCAATCAGATTCTGCAGCAACAGAAGGAGGCGCTGGAACGCGACGTGCTCGAGGGGCAGGCAGCGCCGGCGTTGGCAGAAGCGGCCCGCAAGCTCGGGATGATCCCGACCCGGGACACCGCTCACCTCGTCCAGGATCCGTCGGGCAACTGGGTGGTCGTCGGAACCCCCAAGCCCGCCGAGGGCACCCCACCGCCGCCGCTGAACACCAAGCTGCCGGACGACAAGCCGCCGGGCCCCAAGCCGCCGGGCAATCCGGTCGAGACCCCGATCCGGGTGCCCCCCGGCACCGGTAACCAGCCGCTGCCCGCATCCGGACCCGAGGTGCTCGTCCGCGCACCCGACGGAGCGTCGACCGTGGGCACCCAGCACCTGCCGAACGCGGGCGCCCCCGCAGCGCCGGGAGCACCTCAACCGCAAGCGCCCGGCCCGGTCGCCGGACCGTCACCGGCTCCCGCCGCTGAGCCGCCCGCGGCAGCACCTCAGGCGCCGGCTCCCGCTGTCCCGCCAACCGTCATACCGCCGGTGGCCGCCCCGCCGGCGGTCCCGGGGCCGGTTGGTGAACAATTCGGCCCGGTCAGCCCGACCACCCCCGGAGCCGCGCAGTGACCCGCAAGGAACCGTCGCCCACGAGGGCAGCCCGGTCACGTGCCGTGCGAAAAGGCCAGCAAGCCAAGCCCGCCTCCGCGCGCACGCCAAAATCAGTAAAGGCCAAACGATCCCGTCGGGCCGCGGAGGTCACCGTCGTAACCCAGACGCGGTCGGCTCGGGCTCGCCGCATCCGGCAGGCGACCGAGTTGGGTACCCGCGGCGCGTCGTTCGTGTTTCGGCACCGCGCCGGCAACGCCGTCATCTTCGTTGCGCTGATCGTGGCAGCAGCTCAGCTGTTCTACCTGCAAGTGCCGAAGGCCGCCGGATTGCGGGCCGAGGCCGCGAGCCAGCTGAAGGTAACCGACGTCGAAAAAGCGGTGCGCGGCAGCATCGTCGACCGCAACAACGACCAACTCGCGTTCACCATCGAAGCTCGCGCGCTGACTTTCCAGCCGCGCAGGATCCACAAGCAGCTGGCCGACGCCAAGCAGAAGAACGCCGCCGCTCCCGACCCCGATCAGCGGCTGCGCGACATCGCCCAGGAAGTGTCGGCACGGTTGAACAACAAGCCCGACAACGCCACCGTGCTGAAGAAGTTGCGCAGCGACGAGACGTTCGTCTACCTGGCCCGCGCGGTCGAGCCCGCGGTCGCGACCGCCATCACCGCCAAATTCCCCGAGGTCGGTGCCGAACGGCAGGACCTGCGCCAGTATCCGGGTGGGTCACTGGCGGCCAACATCGTCGGCGGCATCGACTGGGACGGTCACGGCCTGCTGGGCCTGGAGGACTCGATGGACGCGGTGCTGGCCGGCACCGACGGCTCAATCACCTACGACCGCGGGTCCGACGGTGTTGTCATACCGGGCAGCTACCGCAACCAGCACAAGGCGGTCAACGGTTCCACGGTGCAGCTCACCATCGACGACGACATACAGTTCTACGTTCAGCAGCAGGTGCAGCAAGCCAGGAATGTGTCGGGCGCACGAAATGTGTCCGCCGTCGTCCTGGACGCCAAAACCGGTGAAGTACTGGCCATGTCGAACGACAACACTTTCGACCCGTCGCAGGACATCGGCCGTCAGGGTGAGCGGCAGATGGGCAACCTGGCGGTGTCGTCACCGTTCGAGCCGGGTTCGGTGAACAAGGTGGTCACGGCGTCGTCGGTGATCGAGTACGGACTGACCAACCCCGATGAGGTGCTGCAGGTGCCGGGCTCGCTGAACATGGGCGGTGTCAACGTGCACGACGCATGGAATCACGGCGTGATGCCCTACACCACGACGGGGATATTCGGAAAGTCCTCGAACGTGGGCACTTTGATGCTGGCTCAGCGAGTTGGTCCGGAGCGGTACTACGACATGCTCCGCAGGTTCGGGCTGGGCCAGCGCACCAATGTGGGTCTGCCCGGTGAAAGCGCCGGGCTGGTGCCACCCATTGATCAATGGTCGGGCAGTACGTTCTCCAATCTGCCGATCGGGCAGGGGCTTTCGATGACCCTGCTGCAAATGGCCGGGATGTATCAGACAATCGCCAACGACGGTGTTCGGATGCCGCCGCGCATCATCAGGGCCACCATCGGGCCGGAGGGCACTCGAACCGAAGAGCCTCGGCCGCAGGGTGTTCGCGTGGTGTCGGAGCAGACCGCACAGACCGTGCGCAACATGCTGCGGGCGGTTGTGCAGCGCGACCCGATGGGGTATCAGCAGGGCACCGGTCCGCAGGCGGCGGTGGACGGCTATCAGATGGCCGGGAAAACCGGTACGGCCCAACAGATCAACCCGGCCTGCGGCTGCTACTACGACAATGTCTACTGGATCACGTTCGCCGGGATGGCCACCGTGGACGACCCGCGCTACGTCGTCGGGGTGATGATGGACAATCCGGAGCGCAACCCGGACGGCACGCCGGGCCATTCGGCCGCGCCGCTGTTCCACAACATCGCCGGTTGGTTGATGCAGCGTGAGAACATCCCGCTGTCAGCCGATCCTGGCCCGCCGCTGACTTTGCAGTCGATGTAGCAGCGGCGCGTTCAGCTGCACAACGAGTGATAGCTGAGTCGCCACGGAGTTGACTGATTCATCTGCGACACTTGGGTTTCAGCTGTGGAGCGAGTGGGCGCGCCGCGGCGTCGGCGTCGGCAACCGACCGGTGGCGTCAGGGTCTTACCGAATGCCCAGCCTGCGCTGGTGGCCGGGGTGAACGCCGGATTGTCGCCGTAGACGCAGAACGAACGCCGTGAGCGCAGGCTCGACGCCTCGATAGGGTGTCATGGCCGGTTACGGCGCGGTGACGGGAGGTGATGACGATGACCG
>CAVYEX010000009.1:0-25258 GCA_963767765.1 uncultured Actinomycetota bacterium
CCATCGGCCTGGGCCTGTTGTTCGACACCTTGGTAGTGCGTGCGTTCATGACGCCGTCTATCGCCGCGCTGCTGGGACGTTGGTTCTGGTGGCCGCAAGAGTTCGTCCGCGCCCGGCCAGTCAGTTGCTTGAGCCGTACGGACCGCGTCCGCTGGTTCGGTCCTTACTGCTGAGGACGAACGCGGCGACGACCACACGGTCATGACCGAGCGCCCGAGGCCGCCCCATACATTGGCCCGCTGCGTTTATCAGCCCCGGATAGATCCGCGAGCCATGCTGACCCACACCTTCCCGCTCGAGCAGTGCCGCGAGGCTTTCCTGGCTATCGCCAACCAGGGCGAGTCCGGCGCGGGGAAGGTGGCGTTCGAGCGCGCTAAAGCGCCGTCCCGGTGACCTGTCGTATTAATCAGGCCGATTCTCTTCACTGTCTCACCGGACGCTGATCGCTAGCGTTGGACTGTTTGACGCGTTCCCGCGCGGGGGGAAGGCGCGGCGATGCCAGCCAGCACTGAACAGCCGCAGGTGCGGCCCGGTTGGAGGCCGCGTATAACTTGGCTGAACCTTCTCGGTGTCGTGGCGATCGTCGTCGCCGCCGTCGCCATCACCGTCAAGAATCTGCCGGACGACACCCCCAACCAGATCCTCAACGTGTCCTACGATCCCACCCGCGAGGTGTATGGCCGACTCGACCAAGCCTTCACCGAGCAGTATCGCCACCAGAGCGGTGTCACGCTGTCCTTCAAGCAATCTCACGGCGGCTCCGGCCGACAGGCCCGCAGCGTCATCGACGGCACGCAGAAGGCCAACGTGGTCTCGCTTGCGCTCATCAGCGATGTCGACGCGCTGCAGAAACAAAATCTGATCGCTCCGGACTGGCAGAAGCGACTACCGAACAATTCGGTGCCGTACACCTCGACCGTGGTGTTCGTCGTGCACAAAGGCAATCCGAAAGCGATTCGCGACTGGCCCGATCTGGTCAAGGACAATGTTTCCGTCGTCACCCCCGACCCGCTTTCGTCGGGCAATGGCCAACTCAGCTTCCTGGCCGGCTGGGGCTCAATCACCACCCGCGGCGGCAACGCGGCGCAGGCACTGGACTACCTGAAGTCGCTCTATCGACACGTAGCGATTTTCGATTCCGGTGCCCGCGGATCGGCCACCACCTTCGCGGATCGACACGTTGGGGACGTGCATTTGACGTGGGAGAACGAGGCGTTGCGGGAGGCCGCAGAGAACACAGACGAACTGGAGATCGTTTACCCGCCGGTGAGCATCCGCGCCGAGCAGGCCGTCGCCTGGGTCGACGCCAACGACAGGAACGAGAAGACGGCGACTTATGCCAGGGCTTTTCTGAACTACCTGTTCACCGATCCCGCGCAGGAGGTCTTCGCCGAATTCGGTTACCGGCCAGTGAAACCGGCGATTCTGGCCAGGCACTCCGACCGGTTGCCCAACATTGCGCTGTTTCCAATCACCGCCATCGCCAAGGACTGGGATGATGCTCGGCTGAAGTTCTTTGCCGACAACGGCGTGATCGACGTCATCTCAACCACGTCGTCCGCGCCCAAGGCGTAATCGTCATGGGTCTTGCAGTGCGGTACCCCTTAGCCGCGGGGCGGCGCGACCTGGTGGCAGGCCTCACCGTCGCCGCCGTCGCCCTGCCACAGGGCATCGCCTACGCGCTGATCGCCGGCGTGGATCCACGATTCGGCGTCTACTCCACGATCGTGGTGACGGCTGTCGCGTCGCTGTTCGGCTCGTCGTCGCATTTGATCAACGGGCCCACCAGTGCCATCTCACTGCTCGTGTTCAGTTCGCTGGCGTTCATTGATCCGGAGAACCGCAACGCGCTCTTCGAGGCACTGTTCGTGCTCGGCGTCTTGGCCGGCACCATCCAAATTCTGATCGCGGTTTTCAAGTTGGGCGATCTGACTCGCTACATCTCCGAATCTGTAATCGTCGGTTTCATGCTGGCCGCGGCTTTCCTGCTCGGTGTCGGTCAACTGGGCAATGCCGTCGGTGTCAAGGACAAGGGCAGCGGCAAGATACAGCTGCTGCATCGCGTGTACCTGACCTTGTTCCACGGTGACGCCATCAACTTCCGGGCGGTGGTACTCAGCGTCACCGCCGTGGTGCTGGCCGTCGTCGTGCGCCGGCTGGTGCAACGCTACGGCTGGCCACAAATCGATCTGCTGACGGTGCTGGTGGTCGCGGCCGTCGTCGCGTACACCGCGGGGTGGTCGGTTCCGAACAGCCACGGCAAGACGGCGGTGTCGCTCGCGGCGAAAGTGCCGCAGAGTTTGCCGGTACCGCACATTCCCGAAGTGGACCTGACCTCGCTCGCCCAACTGTCGCAAGGCGGGCTGGCCATCGCGTTCATCGGCTTGCTGGAAGCGCTGTCGATCGCGAAAGCGATCGCCTACCAGTCGCAGCAGAAAATCGACTACAACCGCCAGATCTTGGCCGAGGGCCTGGCCAACCTCACCGGTGGTTTCTTTCGTGCCTGCCGGGATCGGGTTCGTTATCTCGGTCGGCGATTAACTTCCAGGCGGGTGCGGCAACGAGGTTCTCCGGGATCATCGCGTCGGCGACGGTGGCCGCGGCCCTGCTGCTGTTCGCGCCGCTGCTGCACTATATTCCGCAAGCCGCCCTGGCCGGCTTGCTGCTGGTGACGGCGGTTCGCCTCGTCGACGCGCGGCGGCTGGTCGCCACCATCAGAGCGTCGCGTTACGACGCCGGGCTGGTGATCGTCACCGCCCTCACCGGAGTGTTGGTCGACCTCGATAAGGCGGTGCTGCTCGGAATTGCGTTGTCGATCCTGTTGTTTGTGCGCCGTGCGTCCAAACTCAATGCCGCGGAGCTGATTGTCACACCCGAGCGCGTAGTACGCGAACGGATATCGACCGACCCGGCCGATTCCGCTCTGGTCATCTATGACCTCGAGGGCGAATTGTTCTTCGCGGCGGCGCCCATACTCGACCGCCACCTCGACACAGTGAGGACACGAATTCAGGTCGGCCACACCAAGTTCGTCATTCTGCGGCTCAAGCGGGTTCGGAATCCGGATGCGGTGTCCATCGATCGACTCGAACATTTTGTGCGCGAGCACAACGGCAACGGAGTGGCGATCTTGCTGGCGGGCGTGCGCCGGACATGCTGACCGTCCTCAAAAACATCGGCGTCGACAGCTGGTTTCCCGCCGAGCAGCTATTTCCTGAAGAAGAACAGGATTACTCGGCGACCCTCAACGCCGTGCGTTACGCCCGCGCCAAACTGGCGCTCGAACACTCCGAAGCGGCACTGGTAGGGGCGAACACCACCGAAGGCGACGAACCGGACCTGTACTACCTGGTCTGAGGCGCAGCTACCTGGGGTTGGCGCGCAGATAGCCGTAGATGCCGGCAAAGCCGGCGTTGACGTCGTCAGGAATGGGCACCGGTCCCCCCAAAGCCCTTGCACCCCAGGCTATTTGGGCGGTGCGTTCCACCAGGGCGGTGATATGCAAGACCCGGTCGGGTCGGGGACCCACCGCGACCAGCCCATGGTTGGCGATCAGCGCGGCCGCCCGGCCCTCCAGCGCCTTGACCGCGTTATGTCCGACCGCGGGTGTGCCCGATGCGGCGTACTCCGCGCAGCGGATGTCACCGCCGCAGTACACCGCGAACTCGTCGATGCACGCCGGAATATCTTGGTGCGCAACCGCAAACATCGTGGCCCATACCGGGTGGCTATGGACGACGCTGCCGATGTCGTCCAAAGCGCTGAAGCACGCCAGGTGCAGTTCATCTCCGTCGACGGGAACCGTCCGTCGCGGGCCGCCAGCACGTTGCCCTCAGGGTCGACGACCACCAGATCTTCGAGTGTCATCTCTGCGTAGTCGACGGACGACGGGGTGATGACCAGGTTGCTGTCTTCACGGCGAGCAGAGATGTTGCCCGCGGTGCCCTCGATCAGTCCCCGACGCAGCATGTCCTTGGCCGCCGCCAGCACAGCGGCTTCGGCGTGCTCGACGAATCTCACGATGCCAACACCTCCGGGTTGACGATATGGGTCGGGTCCGGCCGGAAAGCAGCGCTTCCAGGTCCTCGGCGACCATCTGCGCCTGCCGCGCCTCAGTGTTCCACGTTGCGCCGCCGATGTGCGGGGTGAGCACTACATTGGGCAATGCCGTCAGCGGATGGTCGGCCGGCAACCATTCACCGACGAAGTGGTCGATGCCGGCGGCCGCAACCTTGCCGCTGCGCAACGCGTCAACCAGCGCGTCGGTGTCGTGCAGCTGGGCCCGGGCGGTGTTGAGGAAGACGACCCCGTCGCGCATGGCCGCGAACTGGCCGGCGCCGATCAGGCCGGTGGTGTCGGCGGTGACCGGGGCGTGCAGGGACACGATGTCAGCTTGGGCAAGCAGGTCATCAAGGCTGTGCCGAGCTTCGTCGTTGTACGGGTCATACGCGATGACCGGTAGACCAGACCCGCCAGCCGCCACTTGACCGCCCGGCCGACGGCGCCGAACCCGATCAGTCCCGCGGTGCGATCAGCCAGCTCCAGGCCCGGAAACGCTGATAAGGAATGGTGCCGTCGCGAAAGATGTTGGCACTACGTACTTCTGAGTCAGCCGTCAGCAGGTGGCGGTTGCGGCGAACAGCAGCGCACCGTCATCTCGGCGACTGCGTCGGCATTGCGGCCGGGGGTGAAAAGCACCGGAACCCCGGCGGCGGTGGCCGCGGCCACGTCGACGTTGTTGGGATCGCCTCGGGTCGACGCCACGGCCCGCAACCCCAGCTCGAACACCGGCCCGGCAACCGAATCACTCTCGACCACAACCACATCAGCGCGCTCGGCCGAGATTCGCTCGGCCAGTCGCTCAGCGGAATAGATCCGTAACGGCGTCTGGTCGATCCAAGGGTCGTAGACCACATCGGCCAGTCGACGCAATTCGTCCAGGCCTGCCCCACGCAACGGGGCCGTCACCAAAGCGCGCGTCACGCTTGCCATGCTGGCGTACGGTGACGCCCGTGTCACGCGCAGAGGTCACAATCGGCATCGATATCGGCAGTACGGCGGTCAAAGCAGTCGCCGCCGATGAAGACGGCCGAGTGGTGGCGCGGGCGCGTATCGCACACCAGTTGCGGGTACCGGCGCCGGATCGGCTCGAGCACGACGCCGACCATGCGTGGCGGCAAGGACCGTTGACCGCCTTGGACCGGTTGGCCCGGCCGGATGCCACGGCAGCGGCGGTCTCGGCGATGGTGCCGTCGTTCACCGCGGTGGACTCCGATGGCTGGCCGATCACGCCGGGCCTGCTGTACGGGGACAGCCGCGGCGCGTTCAGGCGGCGCAAGACGACGTATTGCCGCCGGTGGGAGAGGCAGCGGGGTTCCTGCGCTGGATCGCCATCGAGGCGCCCGCGGCGGCCGGGTATTGGCCGGCACCGGCGGTCGCCGCCTACGCGCTGGGCGGCGAACCGGTCATCGATTTCGCCACCGCCTACACGACCGTTCCACTGTTCGACGGCACCGGCTGGAGCCCCGCTGCTTGTGGCGAGTGCGGGGTGACGGTCGACCGGATGCCCGGGTGGCGGCGACCGGCTCGGCCGTCGGGCAGGTCGCGGAACGGACGCCGTGCTGGCGGTCGGTGCGATCGACGCCTTGTGCGAGCAGATCGTCGCCGGCGCGGACCAAGACGGCGACGTACTCGTCCTGTGCGGGACGACGTTGATCGTCTGGGTCACCATTCCGCAGTGGCGTCAGGTGCCGGGCCTGTGGACCCTTCCCACCTTGACCTTGCCGGCAAGAGCCAGATCGGCGGGGCCAGCAACGCCGGCGGGCTTTTCCTGGACTGGGTGGACCGGCTGCTGGGTCGCGGTGATCCGGCGAGCGGGGGTCCCGATCGGGTGCCGGTCTGGTCGCCGTACGTGCGGGGTGAGCGCACACCCTGGCACGATCCCGACCGGCGCGCGGTGCTCGACGGGCTCGACCTCACCCATGACGCCGCCGCGGTGCGACGGGCCGCCTACGAGGCGTCGGGCTTCGTTGTGCGTCAGCTCATCGAGCTGAGCGGAACGCCGGCGTCACGGGTGATAGCGACCGGCGGTGGCACCCGGGTGCTGCCCTGGATCCAGGCCATCGCCGATGCCACCGGCCGTCCGGTGGAGCTGTCCAAGGTGGCCGACGGCGCGGCCCTCGGCGCGGCGTTTGTCGGCCGGATGGCGATCGGGCAAGAGTCGTCGATCGTCGACGCCCGCAGGTGGGCCGGCACCGATCGCGTCGTCGAACCGGATCCCGCTTGGACGGGCGCTGTCGAGCAGCGCTACCAGAGATTCCTCGAGCTGGCCAAGCGGCCGTCCCATGGTCGGCTTTTCTGCCTTCGTAATCCGCTGAGATTCTCATCGCCGCGTCGCGACCACCGACACGATGTTCCGGAGTGCGGCGAGCCCGTCGTCCTCGGGGAAAGTCAGCCCGTAATCGGCGAACAACTCCCGCCGCGGCCGAGTGACCACCTGCCAACCCCGTCCGCTCAAATACTCGACGACATTGCTGCGTTCGCCCTCATAGAAGAGCCCGGACAGATCGATGTCGCAGCCGAGGCTGGCCCACCTGTCGTTGAAGGCCTGCGCGCGTTCGGCCATCGTCATACCGCCCTCGGGATGAAACTCGGTCGCCAACTGGCTGCCGGGCGCGCTGAGGGTGGTGATGTGGTCGAAAAGCCGGTCCTGGGCTTCCGGCGGCAGGTACATCAGCAGGCCCTCGGCGCTCGACGCCGTCGGCTGGTCGTCAGCGAAACCGCTGGCGCGAAACGCATTCGGCCAATCGTCACGCAAATCGATGCTGACGGTCCGCCGCTCCGTGGTCGGCACCGCGCCCAACTCCGACATGGCGGCCGTCTTGAAGTCGACGACCTGCGGTTGGTCGACTTCGTAGACGACGCTGCCAGCGGCCGACTGCAATCGGTACGCCCGAGAGTCGAGGCCGGCGGCCAGTATCACCGCCTGCCGGATGCCGCTCACCGTGGCGTCGACGAAGAAGTCGTCGAAGAATTTTGTGCGTACGGCCAGCGAGTCGGTTTCCTGTTGCAAATCAGGTACGGGGCTCTCGCCCTCGGCCGGGGACGGATCGACCTCGCCGTCGACGACGCGGACGAAGAACTCGATACCCACGGCGCGGACCAGCGGCCCCGCGAACGGATCATTGATGATCGGGTTGGCTCCTTCGCTGGCCAACGCTCGTGCGGCGGCGACCATCGTCGCCGTCGCACCCACACTGGTGGACAAATCCCAACTATCGGTGTCGTTGCGTGTCACGGCTGATCCTCGGTCAACTCGGCGCTGAGATAGATGACGTCGCCGACCGGAGAGTCCTCGGCGTCGGCGGGCGGCAGTCCGTGCGCGGCCAGCAGCTCAGCGGCGGGGCTCGCGGTGACGTCCCAGCCGTGATCGGCCAGATAAGCACCGGCATCGGTCCGTCGCCGAAATAAACCAAGTCAGCCATGTCGAGCCTGAAGCCGTGCCGGCTCCAGCGGTCGGAATGACGCTGCATGCGTCGCCGGAGCTCCTCCTCTTTGATGTGGTTGATGTCGGGCAGGCCCTCGGTGGCCAACCGGCTCCCCGGCGCTCAGCAGGGTGATCTGGTCGAGCAGCCGGTCCTGGGCGTCGGGCGGTAGGTAGCCCAGCAGTCCTTCGGCGATCCAGGCGCTGCGTGATCCCGGGTCGAAGCCCGCGGCCTGCAGCGCCGCGGGCCAGTCGTTGCGTAAGTCGATCGCCACCGGCCGCCGGTCCGCTGTGGTCCGTGCGCCCAGGCCGGCCAGAGTCGTGGTCTTGAAGTCGATCACCTGTGGCTGGTCGATCTCGTAGACGGCGGTACCGGTCGGCCAAGCCAACCGGTAGGCCCGTGAATCCAGCCCGGCCGCCAGGATGACGGCCTGCCGGATGCCCGCCTGCGTCGCCCCGAGGAAGAATCCGTCGAAATAGTCGGTGCGGATCGCCATGGCGTTGGCGAATCGCTGCATCCCGAGGGCGGCGTCTTCGTCAAGATCCGTCGGATCCAGCTCACCGCCGGCCATTTTGGCGAAAAAGTCGATGCCGACCGCGCGAACCAGCGGCTCGGCGAAGTGGTCATCGATCAACGCGTTGGGCGCCCGGCTGGCTACCGCTCGGGCGGCAGCCACCATCGTCGCCGTCGCACCCACGCTGGAAGCCAGATCCCAGCTGTCACCCTCGAAGCGAGCGTTACCCATACGCGTTACCGTCATCTCTTTTGCAGAACATCGATATTTAGCCAATATAAAGAGCACGCCGAACCGTACGCCTGGTTGGGGTGGCCGGTGCCAGCGCTGTTAGGGTCGTAGACTGTTCGACGCGCGACTTCGCAGCTCCTGGCGGGCGGGGCTCGGTGCGTGACGCAGGACTACCCGTGCTGGCGAGACCAGCCCCGTTTAGCATGCCGCGACCCAAGAGCACGGCTGCGCAGGAGGAAGAGTGCTTTCGGCTTTCATCTCATCGCTGCGAACAGTCGACCTGAGACGGAAGATTCTGTTCACGCTGGCCATCGTGGTGCTGTATCGGCTGGGAGCGTCCGTTCCGTCCCCGGGAATCGACTATCCGAATGTGCAGAAATGTATCGCGCAGGTCAGCGGTGGCGATGCGGCGCAGATCTACTCGCTGATCAATTTGTTCTCCGGCGGCGCGCTGCTGCGGCTGACCGTGTTCGCGGTCGGTGTGATGCCCTACATCACCGCGAGCATCATCGTGCAGCTGCTCACCGTCGTCATCCCCCGGTTCGAGGAACTGCGCAAGGAAGGCCATTCCGGTCAGGCCAAGATGACGCAGTACACCCGGTACCTGGCTATCGCGCTGGCGGTCCTGCAGGCCACCAGCATCGTGGCGCTGGCTGCCAACGGTGGGCTGCTGCAGGGCTGCACTCTGAACATCATCGCTGACCAGAGCATCTTCACCCTGGTCGTCATCGTGCTGGTGATGACCGCCGGGGCAGCGCTGGTGATGTGGATGGGTGAGCTGATCACCGAGCGCGGGATAGGCAACGGCATGTCGTTGCTGATCTTCGCCGGCATCGCCGGCCGGATCCCGTCCGAAGGCAATTCCATCCTGGACAGCCGAGGCGGGGCGGTCTTCGCCGCGGTCTGCGTGGCGGCGCTGATCATCATCGTCGGGGTGGTGTTCGTCGAGCAGGGCCAGCGCCGAATCCCGGTGCAGTACGCCAAGCGGATGGTGGGCCGGCGCATGTACGGCGGCACCTCCACGTACCTGCCACTCAAGGTCAACCAGGCCGGCGTCATCCCGGTCATCTTCGCCTCGTCGCTGATCTACATCCCGCATCTGATCACCCAGCTGGTGCGCAGCGGCAGCGGCGGTGCCGGCAATACCTGGTGGGACAAATTCGTCGGCAACTATTTGTCGAACCCGGCCGACCCGGTCTACATCGGCATCTACGTCGGCCTGATCATCTTCTTCACGTACTTCTACGTGTCGATCACGTTCAATCCCGACGAACGCGCCGACGAGATGAAGAAGTTCGGTGGCTTCATCCCCGGAATCCGGCCGGGTAAGCCGACCGCGGACTACCTGCGCTACGTGCTGAGCCGGATCACCTTGCCCGGCTCGATCTATCTGGGCGTGATCTCGGTGCTGCCCAACCTGTTCTTGCAGATCGGCAATACCGGCACCGTGCAGAACCTGCCGTTCGGCGGTACCGCGGTTCTGATCATGATCGGCGTCGGCTTGGATACGGTCAAACAGATCGAGAGCCAGCTCATGCAGCGCAACTACGAAGGGTTCCTGAAGTGAGAGTTGTATTGCTCGGGCCGCCCGGGGCGGGGAAGGGCACGCAAGCCAAGAAATTGGCCGAAGCACTCGAGGTTCCGCAGATCTCCACCGGCGACCTGTTCCGGCACAACATCGACGCCGGCACCGAACTGGGTCTGGAAGCCAAGCGCTACCTGGAGAACGGCGACCTGGTGCCGTCGGAGATCACCAATAAGCTTGTCGACGAGCGCCTCGACGAGTCAGACGTGGACGCCGGGTTCATCCTGGATGGCTATCCCCGCTCGATCGAGCAAGCCAAGGCGCTGGACGACATGCTCGAACGCCGAGGGACCAAACTCGACGCCGTGCTGGAGTTCCGCGTCTCGGAGAAGGTGCTGCTCGAGCGCCTCAAGGAACGCGGCCGCGACGACGACACCGAGGAGGTCATCCGCAACCGGATGAAGATCTATCACGATCAAACCGATGCGGTCATCGAGTACTACAGCGACGAGTTGAAGGCCGTCGACGCCGTCGGCTCCCTGGATGAGGTGTTCGATCGCGCGCTGAAAGCGCTAGGGAAGTAGCGGTGATCGCTCTGGCAGGGCTGCGCAACCGCAAAGTCGTGCCACAGCGCAGCGCCGGTGAGCTCGAAGCGATGGCCGCGGCCGGGGCCGTGGTGGCGGCAGCGCTGCGGGCAGTGCAATCAGCGGCGATGCCCGGCGTCTCGACGCTGGAGCTGGACGCCATTGCCGAATCGGTCATCCGCGACGCCGGGGCGGTGCCGTCTTTTCTCGGCTACCACGGCTACCCGGCGTCGATTTGCGCATCGGTCAACGACCGGGTGGTGCACGGCATCCCGTCGTCAGCCGAGACCCTCGGCATCGGTGACCTGGTATCGATCGATTGCGGTGCGATCCTCGACGGCTGGCACGGTGACGCCGCGATCACACTGGGCGTCGGACCACTCACCCACACGGACGAGGCTCTGTCGCACGCGACCAGGGAATCCATGGAGGCCGGTGTCGCGGCGATGGTTCCCGGCAACCGGCTGACCGACGTGTCGCACGCGATCGAGACCGCCACCCACGCCGCCGAGGCGCGCTACGGCTGCGCGTTCGGGATCGTCGAGGGCTACGGCGGCCATGGCATCGGCCGGCAGATGCACATGGACCCATTTCTGCCCAATGAAGGGTCGCCCGGCCGAGGTCCCCTGCTGGCGGCGGGATCGGTGCTGGCCATCGAGCCGATGCTGACCCTCGGGTCCGGCAAGACCGTGGTGCTCGACGACAAATGGACGGTCACCACCCTCGACGGCTCCCGCGCGGCACACTGGGAGCACACTGTGGCGGTCACCGACAACGGACCCCGGATTCTGACTCTCGGCTGACCGGAGCGATCTGCCTTTGGGGTGAACCCGTGGCTCGCGTGCGGCTCGCTCGGCGCGCCTCTTAGGGGGTTCCGCGGCGACCCGATCGCCGACGCAGCACTGGGCCGGTCGACGGTGCAGCGGTCCTCTTCCGATCAAAATGAACCGCAGCCAATTCTGGATCGTGTTACAACCGGGACCCAAGGTCCCTCCCTGACCAGAAGATGACTGGAGATCGCGGATGACCATAGAGATCCAGGACAACCCCGACGCCGTTGTGATCGGGGCAGGACCTGCGGGTCTGGCGGTTGCACGCGAACTCGACCATCAGCATGGCTTCAAAGCGCTCGTTCTGGAACGCGCAGCGGCACCGGCGATTTCGTGGCGGAGGCGCTATGACAACTTCCGCCTCAACACAACCGGGTTCTTGTCGCACCTTCCCGGACAACGGATTCCCTTGGACGCCGGCCGTTGGCCGACCAAGGAAGACATGGTCCGTTATTTCGATCGCTATGTTCAGCGGCAGAACATCGCGCTGATGCTCGGGTGTGAAGTCCACCGCGTCGACCGTGGCGACGGAATGTGGCAACTGGACACGTCGTCGGGTGCAATCCAAACCCCGGCGCTCGTCCTCGCCACGGGCAACTACAGTGCCTCCACCCTCCCTAGCTGGCCTGGACTTAAGCGCTTCAACGGCGAGATTGTGCACTCCGGGGACTTCACCAGCGCTTGGCCCTACCGTGGCCGCGACGTCCTCGTTGTTGGCGGAGGGAATTCTGCCGCCGATATTGCCGTCCAACTCGCCAACGACGGCGCCTGTCGGATCTGGCTGGCGGTCCGCACACCCCCGCACCTTGTGCGGCGCGCCATCGGACCTATTCCGTCGGATATCTTCCTGGAGCTGTCCTCACGAGTCCCCGCGCGAATGATCGATCCACTGATCGCCCGCGTCAACCGTCTGATGTTGGGTGACCTGTCAGCCTACGGCTTTCAGCGGCCACCGCTCGGGCTCAAGGCGACGGTGGAAAAGCGAGGGCGCATCCCCACTCTGGCCGACGAGCTCATCAAACTCGTGCGTAGCGGGCGCATAGAGGTGGTCAGCGCCGTCACGGCGGTCGAATCCGACCGCGTGATTCTCGGCGACGGCACGTCCGTAGCGCCCCAGGCGATCATCGCCGCCACTGGGTTCTCTACGAATCTGAATGGTTTGGTCGGGCACCTTGGTGTCCTCGACGAGCACGGCAATCCGCGCGGCGGCTTTGCCTCACACGTCGGCGACGGAATGTTCGCAATCGGATACGGCATTCCGCCCAACGGTCCACTCCGGGCGATCCGAATGAACGCCACACCTCTGGCTAGCGAAATCGCGGCGTACCTCAAACGGCCCCTGGGGAGCCGTGCTGAACGTCTGACGGCGGTGTCTCGTTAACACACCAAGCGGACACGCCTGCGCGAAATCGAGGGAGCGCAATGCTTTTACTTCCCACTGAGAAAACCTACTTTCGCGGCGCTGAAGGATACGAAACGGCCCGTCGAAGCACGGTATGGAATGGCCTTGTGCCGGAGCGTTTTCCGGACGTGATTGTGCAAGCGCACGACACCGGTGACGTCGTCGCGGCGATCCGTTATGCGCGGGCCAACGGACATCACGTCGGCGTACGGTCCGGCGGCCACAGCTGGGCGGCCAGTCACTTGCGCGACGGTGGCCTGCTGCTCGACGTGAGTCGCCTCGTTCATTGCACCGTCGAGCCGGATCGGATGACCGCAGACGTCGGTCCGGGCAAGGTTGCCAGCGTCTTTGCGGCCGACCTCGACGCACGAGGGCTTTTCTTTCCCGCGGGTCATTGCGAGGGCATATGCCTCGGTGGCTATCTTCTGCAGGGCGGATACGGCTGGAACAGTTCGGTGCTCGGACCGGCTTGCGAGAGCGTACTCGGACTGGAGGTCGTCACTGCCGACGGTGAACTGATCTACTGTGATGCCGAGAACCATCCCGACCTGTATTGGGCAGCCCGCGGGTCGGGGCCGGGCTTCTTCGGTGTGGTTACCTCTTTCACACTGCGCATTTACCCACGGCCGCCGGTTTGGGGTACCTGCCTGTACATGTACCCGATCGAAGTCGCCGATGAGGTGTTCACCTGGGGACGCTCGATCAGTTCCGAGCTGGACGACCGCGTTGAACTGCAGATCCACACCGCCCGCAGCTTTCCGGGAGCCGGGCTCAACCAGCCCGGCATCACGATCGCCGCGCCGGTCTTCGCCGGTTCAGAGGAGGAGGCGACGAAAGCCCTTGCCCTGCTGGGCACCTGCCCGGTCGTGGACAAGGCGATTGTCAGCCTGGCTTACGCGCCGACGAACTTGGCCAATTGGTACACCGCGGTGATGACCAGTTATCCGAAGGGGCATCGCTATATCGCCGACAGCATGTTCACGGCGGCTTCCGCAGAGGACTTACTGCCCGGCATCCGCGGAATCATCGAAACGATGCCACCACATCCCTCGCATTTCATTTTCACTGGCTGGAAGACGTCCCCGGATAGGGCTGACATGGTGTACGGCCTGGAAGACGAGATCTATCTGGCGCTTTACACCATTTGGCAGGATCCTGCCGACGATGTTCGGTACCGCGACTGGGCGGGGTCCAACATGGCGGCGATGTCACATTTGGCCACTGGCATCTCGCTGGCCGACGAGAATCTGTGCCGGCGTCCGGCGCGGTTCATCGCCCCATCGAACATGGCACGCCTCGACAAGGTGCGCTCGGCCTACGACCCGGAGGGCCGGTTTCACAGCTGGATGGGCCGCGTCTGACGCGTTGGCGCGGCACACTGGAAGCATAGTGCTGCGGTGCCCAAGGCCCGGGCTGGCGCCTTGCCTGCTGAATAAGTCGCGGCAACTGGGCCGCTTGTGAACCGAACGGACGTTTCACCCGTGTCACCGGCAGGAGGTGAATAGATTGTCTAACGTCAGCAGCCCGGCGGGTGCGGAAGCCGCCTTGATGAAGGCAATCTACGACGAGCATGCACCGGCTTTGTGGCGCTATGCACTCCGGCTGACCGGTAATCCGAGTCGGGCCGAAGACGTGGTTCAAGAGACGCTTTTGCGGGCGTGGCAGCATCCGGAGGTCATCGGCGACACCGAAAGATCGGCACGGGCCTGGCTGTTCACCGTCGCCCGCAACATAGTCATCGACGAGAGCCGCACCGCCCGGGCCCGCAAGGAAGTCACTTCGCTGGACAACGCACCTGAGCAGGCCGGTCCGGACCGGGTCAACGAAACCCTGGACCGAATGCTGATCGCCGACGCGATGGCACAACTATCCGCCGAACACCGCGCGGTGGTGCGCCGGTCTTACTACCAGGGGTGGACCACGGCGCAGATCGCCGACGATCTCAACATCGCCGAAGGCACCGTGAAGTCACGGCTGCACTACGCGCTACGGGCGATACGACTGACAATGCAGGAAATGGGGGTCACACGGTGAACGAAGAAAATGGGGGCTACACGATGATGGCTCGATTAGCCATCCAAACGGCCGTCGGCTCCGAATGTCTGACGTGCCACGAGATGGGAGTTACACGATGACGCCGCAATGGCGGCCCGGGCTGCCGCGTGACGGTAACCCAACCGGGCATGACGAATACGCGATGTGGGATGCCGCATACGTGCTGGGATCACTGTCATCCAACGAACGGCGGGAATTCGAAGCGCACATGGCCGGCTGCCTGTCATGCCGGGAAGCCGTTGGCGAACTGAGCGGCATGCCTGCTCTGCTGTCACGGCTCGACGGTGACGAGGTCGCCGCGATGGCGGAGGCCGACCACATGTCTGAGGAACCGTCGTTCCCTGCAGAGATGCTGCCGTCGTTACTGGCGAAGGTAGCCTGGCGGCGGCGCCGGTCGCGCATGCTGACGTGGACGGCTACGGCCGCCGCGGCCGCGGTGCTGGCGATTGGTGTGTTCATCGGCGTACAAGGCCATTCCATCACCGGGGTGCCCACGCCGCCACAGGCGACCGTGTCGGCACAACCGATGGCGCAGGTGGGGACTACCGCGCTGGCCTCCACGGTGTCGGTCAGCACCCAGCACTGGGGAACCTACATCGACCTGAACTGCGTCTGCCTGGCTCCGGTGAATTCTCACCACGACACGCTGGCGATGGTTGTGGTGGGTCGCGACGGCAGCCATACCCGGCTGGCGACGTGGGTGGCCGAGCCCGGTCACACGGCAACGCCCGCTGGCAGCATTTCAATTCCGGCAGATCAAATCGCAGCCGTGCAAGTAGTTTTGGTCGACAACGACAAGGTGCTGCTGCAGCGCTCGCTGTAAAAAGTTTCGATTTGGAGTGAACTAAAGCTACTAGGGAGTCGTGTTACGGGCATCGTCACAAGTTAGGTGAGCAGATGCCCAGGCAACACCGGGTGGTCGACCACATCGTCGAGCACCTCGCGAGAACCGACAGCGACTACATATTCGGCGTCGACGGCGCCAACATCGAAGATCTTTACGATGCCGCACAGTTCTGTTCGGACATCACCGCGGTGCTGGCCAAACACGAGTTTTCCGCGGCCACGATGGCCGACGGGTACAGCCGCAGCGGCGCCGGTTTAGGGATAGTGGCCGCGACCTCGGGCGGCGGGGCACTGAACCTTGTTCCCGGCCTTGGGGAATCATTGGCTAGCCGGGTGCCGGTGTTGGCGTTAGTGGGTCAGCCGGCGACCACGATGGACGGCCGGGGCAGCTTTCAGGACACCAGTGGCCGCAACGGTTCGTTGAATGCCGAGGCGTTGTTTTCCGCGGTATCAGTCTTCTGCCGGCGGGTGTTGAAGCCCGCCGACATTGCTTCCGCATTGCCTGCCGCCATCGCTGCGGCGCGAACCGGTGGACCGGCGGTGTTGTTGCTACCCAAAGATGTTCAGCAGGCCAAGATGGACATCAACGGGTATGGCGGTCATGTGCTCAACGGCATCGAGCGGCCGCAGGCGAGCATCGGTGACTGCCATCCGATCGTGCGCGCCCTGCGCCGTGCCAACGGACCGGTCACGATCATCGCCGGCGAGCAAGTGGCCCGCGACAACGCGCGCGGCGAACTGGAAGAACTGCGCGCCCTACTGCGCGCCCGGGTCGCATGCGTGCCCGATGCAAAGGATGTGACCGGAACCCCGGGTTTCGGATCTTCGTCGGCGCTGGGAGTGACCGGTGTAATGGGGCATCCTGGCGTGGCCGAGGCGGTGGCTGGCAGCGGCTTGTGCTTGGTTGTGGGCACTCGGCTCTCGGTGACCGCGCGCGCCGGCCTCGACGGTGCGCTGGCGGCCGTGCGCACGGTGTCGATCGGCTCGGCGCCGCCATACCTCGCCTGCACCCACGTCCATACCGACAATCTGCGCTCGTCGCTGACCGCGCTGACAGATGCGCTGTCCGGGCATGGGCGGCCAACCGGTTTGCGCGTGCCTGACGAGGTGCCCTACAAAGAACTACAGCCGCCGGCCTTCCACGGTCCGGGTGTGCGCTACCACGATGCCATGGTCGCGCTCGATCGTACGTTGCCCGACGGAGTTGACATCGTCGTCGACGCCGGTAACACCGGCGCCTCCGCCGTTCACTATCTGCCCGTTCGGCGCGGCGGCCGGTTCGCCGTGGCGCTTGGCATGGGCGGCATGGGTTACAGCTTCGGTGCCGGCATCGGCATGGCGTTCGGGCGTGCGATGAGTGCTCGCGCGAAGAGCCAAGGGCCCAGCCGGCGCACCGTGGTGATTGCCGGGGACGGTGCGTTCTTCATGCACGGCATGGAGGTGCACACCGCGGTGCAGTATCGGCTGCCGATGACGTTCGTCTTATTCAACAACAACGCCCACGCCATGTGCGTGACCCGCGAGCAATTGTTCTACGACGACCTCTATAGCTACAACCGCTTCGCCCCCAGCCAACTTGGGGCCGGCCTGGCGGCCATGTTCCCCGGGCTGTCGTCGGTTGAGGTACGTGAAATCGACGCACTGCCCGGCGCACTTGAACGGGCGGTAGCCATAGAGGGTCCGTCGGTGGTCAGCATCGAGTGCTCCGCCGACGAAATCCCGGCATTCGCCGCGTTCCTGAACCAACAAGCCGGCAATCACGTTGACCAACAGAGAAGTACAACCCACGAGGAGAGCAGATCTGATGTCTCTGCCAGCGCTTGACGACATTCACACTCACACCGGTACCACCGAGCCGATCGAGGGAGTGGTCCGTATCGAGACCTCGCCCCTGGAACAGACCGCCCCGATGTTCATGGCGAAGATGCGGTCGATGTATCCGCACGACGAAGTCTTCGGCCAGTACTGCACGGTCAACGACTACGTCGACTGCCCATCTGACGAGCTGTTCGCATACTTGGCCGATACCCGCAGTCTCGAGGAGTGGACATACACCCTGCGTGACTTCACGCCCACTGATGAGCCCGGGCTGTGGCTGGCCTACGACCGGCTGCTTCCGGACACCGAGATCTACACCCGGACAGTGGCCAACGCCGAGGCGCGGACCGTCGACTACCACTGTGCCTGGGACCAGGGCAAG
This sequence comes from uncultured Actinomycetota bacterium, assembly GCA_963767765.1. GTDB lineage: Bacteria > Actinomycetota > Actinomycetes > Mycobacteriales > Mycobacteriaceae > Mycobacterium. The sequence continues at coordinate 17,672 of CAVYEX010000009.1, forward strand.
CACCTGTGGATGATCTACCTGATGCGGGTCCTCGATGCACAAGTCGTACTCAACAAGCCCGGATCCGTTGTGCTGTGGACTAATTGCCACCATCCGTTCTACGACCACAACCCCTACCCCGAGGCCGGTCCGCCACACCGCACGGGCTGGGTGGGCGACTTTTGGGACATCTTCGGCGCCGGTCATGGGCTGGAGCTGAACAACCTCAAGACAATCGCCGAGTACCGGCACCGTAACGGCCTGCCGATCACGCCGGCTTGGATGAAGTGAGCACTGCCATGAATCAACCCACCGTCAGTCTGACCGACGTTTCCACCTACCTGCCCGGGAAGCCCATCGGCGCGGACTATTACGCGCAATTTGCCGGTGCAGACGACCTGGCTGCCAACCTGATGTTCCGCGCGCCCAAGTTCCGCCATCACGTCGGGCCGGACGAAACCGCAGTCGACATGGTCGAGCAAGCCGCACAGGGTCTGATCGAACGGCACGGCCAGGACGTCCTCTCGAACGTCGACGTGCTGATCACCCACACACAGTTGCCCGACATGCCGTTCTACGGCGGAGGCGGCGGCATTGCGCACCGCTTGGGCATGCGGCCCAACTGGGTGCTGGATCTGCACAACGGCGGTTGCGCGGCGTTCGTGTTGGGACTCAAAGTGGCGCGCCAACTCCTGGCGTCCGGCGAAGGGCGAACCGCACTGATCGCCGTCGCGCAGAACGCTGCCGGGCAGATTTTCGACCAGCCCGGCGTCCGACTCAAGGCGCAGTCGTCGGTACCCGGTGACGGTGCTGCGGTGGGTTTGGTCACCCTGTCCAACGATTCACCAATCCTCGACATCGAGTGCCGCACCTACGGCGAATATGCCGGCGACATGACGATCGCCATCGACCCGCCCCGCAAGTGGTGGCAAGCCGGGCCCGGAGAAGGCTGCATCGGTTTCACCGAAACCAAGATCGCCAAGGTGCTCGCTCGCGGCAATCGGCAGGTTCCCGAAGTCGCGCTCGCGGTTTGTGACCGAATCGGCTTGTCGTCGAAAGACATCGACCTGCTGGTGACCAATCAGCCCAACCGGGTGTTTCTGCGCAACTGGCGCGAAGCGCTCGAGGTGCCGCGCGAACATCATCGCGACACCTTTGATGAGTGCGGCAACCTGTTCGGCGCCGGCATACCGATCAACCTTGATCGTGCAACATCTGAGGGTCAGGTCAAGGCCGGCGACATCGTGATGATGGCCGCCTTCGCACACGCCGGTGACTTCGCCGGTGCCGCGGCGGTCCGCTGGGGCGGTCGAGGATGATGTCAACCACTTTGCAGGCAAGCTCTGTCACCATGGACGTTCTCGACGCGCTGCCGAGCGCGACCGATCCATTCGCGTTGTCGCTCAACGAGAACCCGTTTCCGCCGCTGCCGTCGGTGCGCTCGGCCCTGATGCGCTCGATCGACGTTGCCAACCGGTATCCGGAATTCTTGCCCAAGCAGCTGCGAACACTCATCGCTGGGCACGTCGGGGTCAGCGACGGGCAGGTCGTGCTGGGAGCGGGAGCGAGCGGGGTGACGATGCAGGTCCTGCATGCGGTGACGCGACCCGGTGATCGGATTGTGCTGAGCGATCCGACGTTCGATGGATACCCGATCTTCGCGCAGATGGCGCGCCTGACATCGGTCGCTGTTCCGCTCGACGAGCGCGGTCACCACGACTTGGAGGCAATGGCCGAGGCGGCGGCGGATGCCAGGGTCGTGGTCTTGTGTCGGCCGCACAATCCGACCGGCACCCTGGAACCTGTCGCGGATGTACAGCGATTCCTGCGGCGGGTGCCGGACGATACGGTCGTGCTGCTCGATGAGGCCTATGTCGAGTTTGTCGCCCCGCAGCACCGCATCGACGGACCAAACCTGATTCGGCGCTTTCCGAATGTCGTTGTACTGCGAACTTTTTCGAAGGCCTATGGTTTGGCTGGACTTCGTATCGGCTACGGGTTCGCTTCACCCGAGATGGCCACAACCCTGTGGAGCATGCAATTGCCGTTCGGGATGGGCATCACGAGCTTGGTCGCGGTGGCAGCGTCCTACGACGCCGAAGACCAGTTGCGGCAACGCATTCTCCGTATCACCGGTGAGCGCGATTACCTGTGTCGGCGCCTTCGGGCAATGGGCGTTTACGCCACCGACGGGCACGCCAACTTCGTGTACCTGCCGGCCGTCGGGCGACCCTGGCAAGAGGTATTCGGCGACACCCGGCTGCACGCCCGCTACTACGACGACGGCGGCGTGCGGATCACCGTCGGAAGCCGAGCCTCCACCAAAGCGGTGCTGGCCGCAGTGGTAAAGTCGCCAAGCTGACTCTGATTGCCCGGCTCCTCCTAGGGCATCAGCCCACATCGTCACTTAGCGGCCAATTCCCTTCCAAAAGTGCGGTAAGAAAAGGGCGTGACCGCGTCTACATCTGACAAAGACCCGATCGCTCAGGCGAGAGCCAATTGGGAGCGCGCCGGGTGGGGTGACGTGGCGCAAGGCATGGTGGCGGTGACGTCGGTAATGCGCGCGCATCAAATCTTGCTGGCCCGCGTCGAAAATGCGTTGCGCCCCTACGACCTCAGCTTTTCCCGCTTCGAATTACTGCGGTTGCTAGCTTTCAGCCGCAGCGGAGCGTTGCCGATCACCAAGGCGTCCGACCGGCTGCAGGTGCACGTCACCAGCGTCACGCATGCGATCCGTCGCCTGGAAGCCAACGGGCTGGTAAATCGAGTGCCCCATCCCACCGACGGGCGTACCACACTCGTTTCGATCAGCGACCTGGGCCGCTCAAGAGTTGAGGACGCCACGGTCACACTCAACGAGCAGGTGTTCGCCGATATCGGAATGTCGGCAGCGGAGTCACAGGCGTTGGTGTCGTCCATCGAAACGCTGCGCCGCGGCGCCGGGGACTTCTGATCGGCAGGAAACCTTCGAGTGCAGCCGGACTTGGCCCCGTGGCTAGAGTGTTGGACGATCCAGCAAGAAAACCGACGGATGCGCAGGTTGCGCTTAGCGCAGGCGGTGGGATCGGCCTCGCTGAGTGTGGTGGCGCTGTCGGTCGTCGGCTGTGCTTCAGTAGTGGCCGGTTCGGCGGTGAAGGCTCCCGGCGCTGCGGGCGTCAAGGCATCGCATGCACCACGGTGTCGACTCCGATGACCTCAATCGAGACGCAAGCGCCGGGTGAGCCAACGCTTCGGATTTCGCAGCCAGCAGGATGGCCACGCAACCGACAGCTCGACTCCCAGGTCATCCGGTATGCCCAAGTCAACAGGGACCTCGTCGAGAACAGCTTCGCACGGGCCGCCGGACGCGAAGTAGCGCCTTCGGCGACTGCTCGCGCCATCAGTCCAGCAGCGCCGGCAGCGGAATGGTCGCGGTCACCGTGGTCCCGACGCCCGGCCGGGAACGGATGTTGAGCTGTCCACCGACCAGCTCAGCCCGCTCCGACATCGACAACACGCCGTAGCCGCCCATCTCGTCGCCGCCCAACGGATTCTCGAACGTGTCGAAACCCACGCCGTTGTCCGCAATTTCGAGCCGGGCGTCATCACCTTCCACCAGGAAACGCAGCCTGGCCATCGTGGCGCGGGCGTGTTTGACGATGTTCTGCAGGCCCTCTTGCGCGATGCGGTACAGCGCCAGCTCGATGTGCTCGGGCAGCCGCACGTCGCACAATTCGAGCTCGGTGTTCAGCTGCGGTATCGATCGGGCCAGGCTGGCCAGGCCGCCGGCCAGACCGAGATCGTCGAGAACCGGTGGACGCAATCCGCCGATCGCGGCGCGCGCCTCTTCCAGCGTCAAACGGGCCAGCTCCCGCGCATTTTCGAGCTGTTCGGACGCTTCGACCGGGTCGTCGCCGACCGCGCGCGCGGCCGCGTCGAGCCGGTAGGACAACGTGATCAGCCGCTGCGAGATCCCGTCGTGGATGTCACCGGCCAGCCGGCGGCGCTCGATCTCCTGGGCTTCGATCACCTGCTCGACAAACAACTCGTGGGCGCGTTCACGAGCCACCAACTGTCGATGCAAGCGCGCCTGATGCAGCGCTCCGGCGATCAACCGGCCGATCACCCGTAACAGCTCGACGTCGCTGTCGGTGAATTCCCGGCGCTGCACGGTGTGCACGTTGAGCACCCCGACCAGCCCACCGGGATCGGTCTCCATCGGCATCGACACCATCGACGTGAAATCTCGGCCGCGCAGCGACTGGATGGGCAGATAGCGCGGATCGGCCTCTTTGTCGTGGCTGATCACCACCGGCTGACGGTGGCTGGCCACCCAGCCGGAGATGCCCGATCCGAGCGGCAGCCGGATTTTCCCGACCTGATTGTCGAACGGCGGGGTGGCCCCGGCCAGGGTCAGCGAGCGATCGCTGTCGTCGAGCACATGCACGAAACACACGTCGGTGTCGGTGGCGGCGGTGATCATCCGCGCGGCCGCCGCCGCCAGCGGCTCGACCCCCGGGCCGCTGGACGCCGCCTGGATCAGCTCCCGTAGCAAGGCAAGCTCACGGTCGGCGTCGACGACGTCACGCACGGCATTCGGGCCGCGGACGCCACGGGGAAGCCCGGCCGGAGTCACTGGTAGATGCCTTCACGCAGCGCGGTCGCCACTGCGCCGGTGCGGTCGCTGACGCCCAGCTTGCGGTAGATCGAACGCAGGTGACTTTTCACGGTTTCCTCACCGATCACCAGCTTGTTGGCGATGCCGCGGTTCGACAACCCGTTCACCATGCAGGACAGGATCTCGCTTTCGCGTTGTGTCAGCCCCTGACGCGCGCCGGGCCAGAACTCGTCGCGCTGCAACCGGGCGGCGGTATCGACCGCACGGGCCGCCATTTTGCGATCGATGACGGTTTCGCCGTGGTGGGCCAGCTCCAGCTGACCTACCAGTTCGTCGCTGCCGATGCTCTTCAGCAGATACCCGCGTGCACCGACGCGTAGCGCCTGGAACAGGTACTGCTCGTCGTCGTAGACCGACAGCATCACGACCTTGCGGTCTGGGTCGCGTTCGCGCAGCTGCTGGCACAGATCCAGTCCGCTGGATCCTTGCATGCGGACGTCGCACAGCACGACGTCCGGCCGCAGGTCCTCGATGACGCTCATGGCGCGTTCGGCGCCGACCGCCTGGCCGACAACCTGCACCCGGTCCTTGAACGCGGCAAGCATCGCCTTGAGACCCTCGATGACCATTTCGTGGTCGTCCACAAGCACAAGCCGCACCGGTTCGCCGGCCCGTCCGGTCTCCGCCATGGCAACACCATAGGGTGAATTGGCCACCCTAATCCCCCTAATGGGGGACGCCCGCGGTGCCGTGTCCCGGCAGGCTACCGGCATGCGAACTGTGGGGGCGGTTACGGTGAGGCGCACGTTCTGGTGGGATCGGGGACGCCCGGTCGAGGCCGACGTCCACCCTTTGCGTGCGGTCGTTTTCGACGCGGACACCGCGCTTGCCGACGCCGGGCGCGACAACGACGATCTGGCACCCAAAGCCGGCCTGATCGACTTGGTGATGAGCCTGTTCCTCGCCGGCATCCCGGTGGCCGTGGTGAGCAGGCGCTGCCGCGAGTCGACGGAGACACTGGTTCGTCAGCTGGTCGGGGACGGCCTGGTCGAAACCATCGTCAGCGGCGACGACATCGACGACGCCGACAGCGACGACGAACCATACCGGCTGGCGTTGTGGGAGCTTGGCGTGACGCCGGAAAGCGCACTCGCGATCGGCGGAACATCGCATAGCACCGGGGCGGCAAGCGCGGCGGGGTTGCCTACCGTCGTCATGACCGGCGGCTACGAGGACACCGACACATCGTCCGCGGATGGTTGCCGTCGGCTGCACCGGCGCTGGGGCATCCGGCAGCAGCGGCTGTCGCCGGCTGCCTAGCTTCCGCGCACCACGTCGATCACCGCGCTGAAGTCCAGGTCGCCGTGGTCGACCGCGAACTTGGCGAAAATGTCTGCGGCGTGGCTTCCCAGCGGTGCCGACGCGCCGGTCGAGACGATTGCATCCATCGCCAGGCCGAGATCTTTGTTCATCAGCGCGGTGGCGAAGCCCGGCTTGAATCCGTTGTTGGCCGGCGATGTCGGTACCGGGCCGGGCACCGGGCAATTGGTGTGTACCGCCCAGCAATTGCCGGTCGCACCGGTGATCACATCGAACAGCGACTGCGCCGACAACCCCAGCTTTTCGGCAAGCACGAACGCTTCGGCGATCGCAATCTGGTGGACAGCCAGCACCATGTTGTTGCACACCTTCGCGGCCTGACCGGCGCCGGGTCCGCCGCAGTGAATCACCTTGCCCGCCATAGGCTCCAACACCGGCCGGGCCCGCTGCAGGGCGGCTTCGTCACCGCCGACCATGAACGCCAGCGTGCCGGCCACCGCCCCGCGTACTCCGCCGGAGACCGGCGCGTCGAGCTGGGCGAAATCCTGCGAGCCGGCCTGCGCATGAATCTGCCGGGCGTCGTCGACCGAGATCGTCGAGCTGTCGATGAACAGCGTGTCCGGCGCTGCGACAGGAAGGATCTCGGCGTAGCAGCGTTTCACGACGTCACCATTGGGCAGCATCGTGATGACGACGTCGGCGCTGTCGATCGCCTCGGCGACACTGCCGAGCACCGTCACACCATTGTCTGCGGCACTCCTGGCGGCGGCAGGCACCGGGTCAAAGCCACGGACGCGGTGGGATCCGGCCACCAGATTGGCCGACATCGGGCCGCCCATGTTGCCCAGCCCCAAAAAAGCGATCGTCGTCACCTTGCAGCCCTTCTACGTGCCGGCGCGGGCGCGGGCGGCCTCAGCTCGGCCGATGACCACCCGCATGATCTCATTGGATTCCTCCAGGATTCGGTGTACTCGAAGATCGCGCACGATCTTCTCCAGACCGTACTCGCGCAGATAGCCGTAGCCGCCGTGCAACTGCAGCGCCCGGTCAGCGACATCGAAACAGGCGTCGGTGACATACCGTTTGGCCATCGCGCACAACTCCACCTTGTCCGGGGAGTCGTTGTCGAGGGCACTGGCGGCGCGCCACAACAGCATTCGTGATGACTCAAAGTCGGTGGCCATGTCAGCAAGGGCGAACCGGATGGTCGGCTCGTCGAGGAGGGCACCGCCGAAGGCCTGCCGCTCGCGCACGTAAGACCCGGCTTTGTCGAATGCGGCCTGCCCGCCGCCGAGCGAGCACGCCGCAATGTTGATGCGCCCGCCGTTGAGGCCGTTCATCGCGATGCCAAACCCGGCGCCGTCACCGTCGGCTCCACCCAGCATCGCGTCCGCGGCACCCGCACCCCCTCGAGGATGACCTGAGCCGTTGGCTGGGCGTGCCAACCCATCTTCTCTTCCTGCGCACCGAAACTGAAACCCGGCGTGCCCTTTTCGACAACGAAAGCCGATATCCCCCGGGGGCCGTCCGCTGCGGTTCGTGCCATCACGACATACAAATCGGAGGCCCCGGCCCCGGAGATGAACTGCTTGACGCCGTCGAGAACGTAGTCGCGTTCTTGCCGGAGCCCTGCTTGACCGCCCGGGTGCGTAACGCGCTGGCGTCCGATCCGGCACCGGGCTCGGTCAGGC
>CAVYEX010000010.1:0-9082 GCA_963767765.1 uncultured Actinomycetota bacterium
TATGAGATGGTCATGGCACTGATAGGTCCGGTCGCACAGCCGTCGCTGCACCGGGCGCACGGCGGCTGATCATCGGCGCGGATCAGCCCAGCCGCCGCGCGAACGCCCCCACCCGCTCGATGAACCGGTCGAAGAAATCCGCCGGATCGACGCCGATACCTATCTGCGCGTTCGGCTTCCGGCCCCAGCGACCCGACCAGTCGGTAACCGTCATGCCGCGGGTCAGCGTCCCGGTCAGCTCGACGGCAACCGTCGCCGCCCGGGTGGTCACCAGCTCGGGGTCCAGGGCGACCGCGGCGGCCAACGGGTCGTGCAGGGACGCCTGATATCCGTGGCCCACGCTGCGGTAGGACTCGAAGTAGAACCGCATGGCGTCCTCGATGATCCGGATCAACGGATTCGACGCCACCGACCGGGTGCCGGGTTCGTCGTCGGCGCTGAGCGCCGTCGTGGTCGAGTCTGCCGCCGACGCCAGCCGCAGCAGAATCTCCGGGGTCATCGCGACGTGCCGGGTGAGGTCCAAGCCGCACAATATCGGAAGCTCAGCTGGGGCAGCGTCGTTCGTGGGATCCCAGCCGGTGAAGACCTCGGCCGCCGCTTCCGGGTCGACCTTGATGTTCCATTCAGCCACCGGGGAAGTGTTGCCGCGATAGTCGTACGCGCCGCCCATGATCACCAGCCGGCGCAGCAAACCAGGTAATGCCGGTTCGGCGCGCACCGCCAGCGCCAAGTTGGTCAGGGGGGCGGTGGCCAGTCCGACCAACTCGCCCGGATACCTGTGTGCCGCCCGGATCCAGGCGGCCGCGGCGTCATGGTCGGCCAGCGGGTGATCGCTGTGGGGTAGCTCGGCATAGCCCAGTCCGTTCCGGCCGTGCACATTGCGGGCAAAGCCCGTCGGGCCGCGCAGCGGCTGGTCGGCGCCTCTGGCGACGGGGACCTGGTTCGCCCGACACAGCGCCAGCAGGTCGAGATTGTTTTCGCACACTTGTTGAACCGCAACGTTTCCTCCTGTCGAAGCCAGTCCCACCAGCTCGGCGTCGGCACTGGCCAGCAGGTAGATCAACGCCAGCGCATCATCCACTCCGGTGTCGACGTCGGCGAACACCGGCCAGGCGGTTCCTCGCTCAGCGTGGAGCAAATGTGATCACCAGAACGTCGCGCAGCGCCGGCCGCGCCGGGTCCAGCGGCCGGATCGGCGACACCCCGTGCATGGTGCTGCGGTCGTCGCCCACCATCAGCGTGCCGGGCTCGGCAAGGGTGGCCGTCAGCAGCCGGTGGCCGGCCAGGTCGAACACCGAGCTTTCGCCGCCGGCCGCATTGCTTCGCCGGATCAGCAGCGAAGTGACCAGCGTGACACCGTCGCGGTGCAGACCCTCGGGCGTCGGCTGTCCTTCGCCGTCGGCCGACGCGAGCACCCGGAACGGATGGACCTTCACGGTCCATTCCGCCACATCGTCGAGGGCGCGGGCGAACCGGCCCAACAACGTCAGCAGTTTCGGCAGCAGCGGATCATGGATGAACGCCTCGGTCAGTGGCTCGAAGTGGCGGTCGCGGTCGATGTAGAGCGGATTGGAGTTCTGCGGCTGCACGAACACCACGTTGGGCTGCGGGGTCGCGAGCCCGTCGGAAAACGTGTACAGCCCGTAGCGGCGTCGCCGCCGCACGCCCAATTCGGCCGCATAACGGTCCGGCCCCAGATCCTCCCAATGCAGCGCAAACCGAGTCCATGCGTCAGCGGTCACGCCGAGGGCCGTGGCCAGATCGGCAGGCGACAACGCGAATACCCCTACCGAGGTGAGCTGTGCAATGGCGGCTGCGACCAGGTCGGTGTCGGTGTCGGGTGCGCACAGAACGTTGCTGTCATCTCCCACCGCGGCGGGATACCTGCGACGCGATACGGCTAAACGCGGTCGCCGCATCACCAATGAACGCCGGGTAGCAACCGCACCGCCCATCTGACGGGCCGTGGTGCGCGCATCCGGGCGACGGCGCGGACGGGGCGTTCAGGTTTGCGCCGCGGCGACGGCGCAGCACCCGTGGGCAGACCCTGTGCCGCGGCCGAGTCGGGATAGCCGAGATAAAGCTGATGCAAGATCCGCCGTGACAGCTTGGGCGTGAAGTAATGACCGGCCTGGGCCAGCGTCCCCAGCGGGGTGTCGATGCGTGCGGGTTTGTCGATCAGTGCGCGCACCACCATGGCTGCGGCGCGTTCGGCGCTGATCGGCCGTATCGGGTTGAGCCGCCGTGACGGCGTGATCATCGGTGTGCGCACCAGCGGCATATGGATGTTGGTGAACGTGATGTGGTCGGACAGCGTCTCCGTAGCGACACGACGTCGGCGAACGCATCCAACGCCGCTTTGGTGGGCAGATACGAGCTGTATCTGGGGTTACGGGCTTGCACGCCGGCGCTGGAGACGTTGACGACGTGGCCGAATCGGCGCTCCCGCCAATGCGGCAGCAGTGCCAGCACCATGCGCACCGCGCCGAAGTAGTTGACCGCCATCACTCGTTCGTAGTCGTGCATCCGGTCGGTCGCGTTGACCACCGAGCGCCGGATCGAGCGTCCCGCGTTGTTCACCAGGTAGTCGACGTGGTCGAACCGGCCCAGGATGTCTTTGACGGTGTGCTCAACCGACGCCGGGTCGGTGACGTCGCAGGTGAAGGCGTAGGCCGCGCCGCCGTCCGCGCGGATCTCGGCGATCAGCTCGTCCAGCGCGGTAGCGTTGCGGGCCAGCGCGAATACCGTCGCGCCGTGCCGCGCTACCGCAATCGCCGAAGCCCGGCCGATACCGCTTGACGCGCCGGTGATGATCGACGTGCCGCCCGACCAGCGGACCGGCCGGATCGTCACGGCGCGCCCGGTCGGGGTCGAGGTGCTCGGCCCAGTAGCGCCACAGCTTGGGTGCGTAATCGGCGAATTCCGGTACCGCGATCCCAGTCCCGCGCAACGCGTTCCGGGTCTGCTCAGCGGTGAAAGTGGGTGCCAGGTCGACGACGTCGAGAACCTCGGCGGGGATGCCGAGCTGAGTGGCCGCCATATTCCGCACTACTTTGGCCCGCCCGCGTGCGTTGAGCAGCGGCGCAGCCACCGACCGTGGCAGAGACCCGCGCAGCGGCGGCAGCCCGGCGGTCGTTGGCGACGCCGCGGTAGATACCCCTCAGCCCAATGGCTTTCGGCGCGGTCAGGTGGAAGGTCGCGCCGTCCCGGCCTTCGGTGTGCATCAGTTCGACCAGTGCGTCGACGACGTAGTCGACCGGGACGATGTTCGTGCGCCCGGAGTCGGGCAGCAGGATCGGGGTGAACCGGGGTAACGGCGCCAGCTTGGCCAGCACGCCGAAGAAGTAGTACGGCCCGTCGACTTTGTCCATCTCGCCGGTGCGCGAGTCTCCCACCACGACACGCCGGCCGGTAGATGCGGTAGCGCAGCCCCGGCGCCGAGCGCACCAGCAACTCGGCTTCGAATTTCGTCTGGTGATACGGCGTCGGCAGCTTCTGGCCGACATCGAAGTCGGCTTCGGTGTACTCGCCGCGGAAACGTTCCGGCCACCGCGATCGACGACACGTGATGCAGCGTGGCGTCCAGCCGGCGCGCCAGTGCGATGACTGTGCGGGTGCCTTCGACGTTGGCCGCCCGTTGCTCGGCTTCGCCGGCGGTGATGTCATAGATCGCGGCGCAGTGCACGATGTGGTCGACGTTCCCGATCTGGGCGAGCGCTCGTCGGTCAACTCGAGATCGGTGACATCGCCGACCAGCGGTCTCGCCCGGTCACCCCAGGCGGGGGCCAGCCGCTCGAAGCGGCCCAGCGACTGGCGGCGAACCAGCACCCACACCTGCGGATCGGGATCAGTGTCTAGAAGTCGGGACACGATCCGGCGGCCGATAAACCCGGTACCGCCGGTAACGACATACCGCATGCGAGCCATCGTTGCGGTTGGCGCCGACGTTCGTCAACGCAATGTGACGCGGTCGGTTGCCGTCAGTAGCTGAAGTCGCGCAGTCCGGCCCACTCCACCAGCGTCCAGCCATCTGCCGGACTGCCTTTGATGACCACCTTGCCGGTGTTTTGTAGCGAACGCTGGGTGGCCAGGCCGTTGTTGCCGTTGCTGACGTTCATCAGCGTCCAGTACATGATTGAGTTGGCATGCGAGAAAGCGACCGGGTTTTTCAATTTGCTCTTGTAGATCGTCTGTACAGCGTCGCTGAATTGATCGTTGAACTTCTTGCCGGTGAGCGGAGGATCGGTTCCGGGAATGGCATCAGTGACATCGCCCTTCAGCCAGTCTTGCGGGGCAAGTAAATATGTCGATTTGGCCATCGATTGAGGCTTGCCGTCGAACCAGCCGGCGTCGATCTCGCGCAAACCGGGAAGAATTTGAACCTGTTTGCCGAGTTCATGGGCCAGCGGAGCGGCGGTCTGCTGGGTCCGGATCATCGTCGAGGCGAAGATGCCGTCGTAGTGGTTACGGGCCAAGTTATGCGCGACTTGCTGAGCCTGGCCCTCGCCCAACTGGGTGATGCCGGGGCCGGGCACTTCGGTGTTGATGACGCCAGTCGGCGTTGGCCTCAGACTCGGCGTGCCGGATGAACGTCAAGGTGATACTGCGCGCCTGCGGTGTTCCGGAGCAGGCGCCGACCGCCATGATCGCGGTCAGTAAGACTGCTGCTTTCCACATGACGCTGCGGGTGCGGTTGGCCATGGCGATAAGCCTGCCCTGCCGAGACTCTCGATGTGGTGGGTTTGCCATGGTTGGGTTGAAGAAACGGCGTCACTTGACTTCGAAGGAGGCCCTCATGGCGATCGACCCACATGCCGTCGGCGCGGTAACGGATCCGGTGCTGTTCGAGTGGACCGATCGGGACACCATGCTCTATGCCCTCGGTGTCGGGGCCGGGACTGAAGACCTGTCGTTCACCACCGAGAACAGTCACGGCATCAGCTTGCAGACACTGCCGACCTATGCGGTGATCTGCTGCCCGGCTTTCGGCGCCGCAGGCAAAATCGGCACGTTCAACTGGGCCATGCTGCTGCACGGGTCACAAGGTGTGCGGCTGCATGCGCCGCTGCCGGCTGCGGGCAAGTTGTCGGTGGTGACCGAAGTCGCCGACATCCAGGACAAGGGGGAGGGCAAGAACGCGATTGTCTTCCTGCGTGGCCGGGGCAGCGATCCGGACTCCGGGAAGCTGATCGCGGAAACGATGACGACGCTGGTCATCCGCGGTGGCGGCGGGTTCGGCGGAGAGCCCGGGCAGCGGCCCAGCGCACCGGCGATACCTGATCGAGAGCCCGATGCCCGCGTCGCGTTGCCGACCCGGGAAGACCAGCCGCTGATCTACCGGCTCTCCGGCGACCGGAACCCACTACACAGCGACCCGTGGTTCGCCAAGGAAATGGCCGGCTTCCCCAAGCCGATCATGCACGGGCTGTGCACCTACGGGATCTCCGGTCGCGCGCTGGTCGCCGAGCTCGGTGGGGGCGATGCCGCCGCGATCACCTCGGTGACCGCGCGATTCACCTCCCCGGTGTTTCCCGGCGAGACGTTGACCACGGTGATCTGGCGCACGGAACCGGGCCGGGCGGTGTTCCGCACCGAGGCGGCCGGCCCCGACGGCTCCGAGCCGCGGGTCGTGCTCGAAGACGGCGCAGCCGAGTACGCGGAAACGTAGACGCATGCAGCTAGGCTCGAGGACCCCTGCTGAGTCGCGATCTGATAGGTAACGGGGCGCGAAATCCGCACCCGCGCGAGCCGGGTTCATGGCAGGCTCCGAGCATGGCTTTCAAACTCACATACAGCGACGGGCACGAAACCGACTACGACGACAGCACCAAGTGGGAAGTCGAAAATGGCGTACTCAAGTTGGGCCGCGAGGAGGGGCAATGGTCGGTACTGCTCTCTCCGAGCCATTGGGCCACCGTTGAGATCGCGTCGGACAAGGACGACGACAGCGACGATGACGACGACAGCGACGATGACGACGACAGCGACGACGACGACGACAGCGACGAGACGACGACGACAGCGACGACGACAAAGACGACGACGACAGCTGAACTCAGCCGTCCTGCGCGCGTCGTCCGTCAATCTGGGCTGCCAGCCGCTCGGTGAACTCAGCGACCTTCGCCGGGCTCTCGAGGGCATAGGTGGCCGCCGTAGCCCGGTCGCCATCTTCGCTGTGTCGCACAATAATTCCGGCCCCGTCGTCACACACCGCGTCGAAAGCATCCTCGTCGGTGATGTCGTCGCCGAGATAAACCGGCAGCAGCGACCCAGACTCGGTGGTCTGAATCTGGTCGAGGACCCAACGCAGCGTTTTGCCCTTGTCCCAGTCGATATCCGGACGTAACTCGATGACCTCACGCCCCGTCGTCACCCGCAGTTCGGCGCGCTGTCCGGCGCTGCGCACCGCGGCCAGCACCATGCCGACTTGGTCACGCGCAGCGTTGCGATAGTGGACCGCCACGCCAAACCGCTTGTGCTCCACAGCAACACCAGCGACTCCGCCGAGTCGCTCGCGCAGCGTGGCGGCCGCCCCCCCGAGCACCGGGATAGTCGCCGCTGCCTCTTCGTTCTGATGGTGAGCGCCGTCGGGTCCGGTCAGCTCGAAACCGTGGCTACCCGCGTACCAGATCCCCGGTAGGCCGATCCGCTGCCGAACGTCAGCCAGGTCGCGCCCGCTGAGCACCGCCACCGGACAGCGGGCGGTTAACGACTGCAGCGCCTCGGCGGCACCACGGACCAGGCGAGCCGCCGCCGGGTCGTCGACGATTTCGGACAGCGTGCCGTCGAAGTCGTAGAACACTGCCAGCCGCCGGTCGCGCACCACACTGTCGGGCGCAGTCAAGGCATAGATCGCATCGGGGAGCTCGGACATCCGTCGGTCACCGGCTCGCACCTTGATCTCGTGCAGGTCGCCGGCGACCGCGTCACCGCCGGCGCGGCCGACGCTGACAACCAGCGCGAATCCGCCGTCGCGCGCCGCTTCCACAGCGACCTCGGAGTCGGTGACCACCGCGCATCGGCCGGGCCGGGCTGCCAACCGTTGGGCAGCCTCGACGAGTCCGTCCTCAGCGTCCAGCTCCTCGACGCCGACACCGACGCTCTGAAGTTCGCGTCCCAGCTTTGCGACACCGTGGGCGTGGGCTCGGCCGAGAGCGAACAAGACGGCGTCGAAGCGGCGTGGATCGATGGTGACCTGCATGGTCGAGGATCACTGAATCTGATAGGAGTCGCGCGCGAGCCGGAAAAAATGCCCGGTACCGGAATCCGTACACGTCATCCCGTCGGACTGGCTCTCGCAGGTGATGGGACCCGACGACACCTGCTGGCCATAATCCAGTGTCTGCTCTTGACCGGGATTTTTCACCGTGTCGCCGTGGCAGGGCATCGTCGGCGTCTGGCCCGGCAGCAGCTGGATGCGATCGCCGAAGGAAGTCGGGCCGCAGTCAGCGGGACGCGGCGGCGCAGCATAGGTGTGCTGCGCAATATCGCATGCGACCCCGCCGTCGAACCCCCCGAGCATGCAGGCGATATTTCCCGACGGTGTTTGAAAGTAGTCGACCGGCGGATCGGCGTGTGCCCGGCCCGTCCACCCGAGAACTAACGCGGCACACGCGGCCGGCACCGCGAATCCCACCGAGTTAAACATCGCCGTCCTTTCGTCCGCTCGAATTGAGCCCGCGCCGCTTCCGGCAACGGCTCGCCCGGAAACACCCATAGTGGCATGCTTTCGGGCCGCAACACTCCACGATGGTCGCGGCCTGACTTAGCCTTGAGGCGGCAACGAACACCCCCTGCACGGGAGCGAATCGATGACTGACGCCGCCGCCATGTCGCCGCCCAAACAAGAAGACCGGCTCAGTGACGGTAACGGTCACCCCCGCCATCCGATCCGTCCCTTGCACCGAATGGGGTGGATCGCGCTCTGCATATTCGGCGGTCCGATCATCGGCTTCGCCCTTGCCGTGGCAGTCGACTTCTTCAGTCGTGGACTGGGCGGTGCCGTGTGCCTGCTCGTGTGGTCCGGCAGCTGGCTCGCGGGATTGGGACTGGCCGTCGCGTGGCCGTTTCAGGCCGCCCGCCGGCGACGCGCGGCTTCGCCGCTGTGGGGGTGGTACCCCGATCCGCTCGATCAAGACCGAAGGAGGTACTGGGACGGCACACGGTGGGATGACTCGACGCATCCGCGCATGGACGCGCGGCTCGACTCCCCGTCGCAGCAACATCCGGTGCAGCCAGTCCGCATCGGTCATCGCGGCTGGCGGATCGCCGAGGAAAGCTGGACCGTGCTCAGGCGCAACCCCGGATTGCTGGCGTTTCCCGTCGTCTCCGGAATCGCCCTCTGGGCGGTGACAGCTGCGTTCGGTATCCCGGCGGCCCTCGTGACCGACAGCGAGGCGGTCCGGCGGGTACCCGACGGTGTGCAAGTGGGCGTCACCTATGCGGTGATCTTCGCGTGGTACTTCGTCTGCACGTTCGTGGTGGTGTTCTGCAACGCCGCCATGATTTTTGTTGCGCTGCAGTGTTTCTCAGGTCATAAGGCGTCGGTGCGGGTCGGTATGGCCGCCGCAACCAAACGGATACCTCAGCTTGTGGGTTGGACCTTTCTGGCCGCCACCGTCGGAGCCTTCCTCACTATGCTGGCGTGGTTCGCCGAAGAGGAACTCGGCTTCGTCGGACGCCTGATCGGAGACCTCGTCGAGGCCGCATGGGGGGTGACGGTCTACTTCGCCGTGCCCGTAGTGGTCGTCGAGGGTGTCGGCCCGATTCATGCCGTCGAGCGCTCATCGGCGATCATGCGACGCACCTGGGGCGAAACTCTCACGGGCGCAGGCGGGCTCTTCTGGGTTCAGTTGCTGTTCGCGCTGCCTGCCATTGCGCTCGGAGTCGCTGCTGTTCAGGCAAACGGCACCACCACGACGTGGGTGCTGGTCGCCATCGCCGTCGCCTACGTCCTGCCGCTGGTAGTCGTGTTCACGACGTTGCAGACGGTCTTCCGCACCTCAACCTACGTCTACGCCACCAGCGGCGCGGCACCGAACGGCGTTGATCCTGGGCTGGTGCAATCGGCGTTTCAATCGAA
>CAVYEX010000011.1:0-42536 GCA_963767765.1 uncultured Actinomycetota bacterium
TAATGCCCATGTGGTGATCGAGCAGGCTCCGGTGGCTGAATCGGTTGCGCGCCAGCCTGAGCCGGTGGTGAGCACGTTGGTGGTGTCGGGTAAGACGCCGCAGCGGGTTGCCGCGACGGCGGCGATGCTGGCGCAGTGGCTTGGTGGTGCTGGTGTCGAGGTGCCGCTGGCGGAGGTGGCGCATACTTTGGCCCATCACCGCACCCGTTATCGGCATTTTGCTGCGGTGTCTGCTCGGGATCGGGCTGCGGCGGTGACGGGGTTGCAGGCGTTGGCGGTGGGGGAGTCGGCGCCCGGTGTGGTGCAGACGCGGGTTACGCCGGCGCTGTCGGGCCGGGTGTTTGTGTATTCGGGTCAGGGTTCGCAGTGGTCGGGCATGGGGCAGCGGTTGCTTGCCGAGGAGCCCGCGTTTGCTGCCGCGATCGAGGAACTGGAGCCGGTGTTCGTCGAGCAGGTGGGTTACTCCCTGCGGCAGATCCTGGCCGAGAGCCGGCCGGTGACCGGTGACGCGCAGGTGCAGCCCGTCTTGATGGGATTGCAATTGGCGTTGACCGCGTTGTGGGGTTCTTATGGTGTGAAACCCGATGCGGTGATTGGGCATTCGATGGGGGAGGTGACCGCGGCGGTGGTGGCCGGGGCGCTGACTCCGGCGCAGGGGTTGCGGGTGATCGCGGTCCGCTCGCAGCTGATGTCGCGGCTGGCCGGGCTGGGCGCGGTGGCGTTGCTCGAGCTGGATGCCGAGGCGAGCGCGGAGCTGATCGCGGGGTATGGCGGGGTGGAGCTGGCGGGTTATGTGTCGCCGCGCCAGACCGTGGTCGCCGGACCGCCCGAGCAGGTCGATGCGGTGATCGCCGCGGTGGCCGCCCGGGAGCGGTTCGCTAGGCGGGTCAACATGGAAGTCGCGTCGCATACCGCGTTGATGGATCCGATCCTGCCCGAGTTGCGTACCGCGCTGGGCGATTTGACGCCTAAGGCCCCGACGATCCCGTTCTTTTCCACCATCGCCGAGACCACCGCGCCCACACTGGACGCCGACTACTGGGTCGACAACCTACGCCAGCCGGTGCGGTTCACCCAAGCCGTCGCGATGGCAGGCCGCGACCACGGCACCTTCATCGAAATCAGCCCGCACCCGGTGATGACGCACGCGGTCACCGAGACACTGGAATCCGCCGAGCACCACAGCGTCGGCACGCTGTGGCGCGACAACGACGACACCGTCAGCTTCCACACCGGCCTGAACAGCGTCCGCACCGACCAGTCGCCGGACCTGCCGCACCCGCCCGAGCCGCATCCGGTGCTGCCCAGCACACCGTGGCAGCACGCACGGCACTGGATTACTGTGCAAACGCAGTCCGCCGCAACGGCATCCACGCCGAAGTCGGGAACTCTGCTCGGCGCCGACCACATCGACGTCGCCACCACACCGCCGACGCGGCTGTGGCAGGCGCGGCTGTCGCCGGAAACCAAGCCGTACCCGGGTTCACACACCTTCGGCGACGGCGAGGTGGTGCCGGCCGCCGTGGTGCTGCACACCCTGCTTGCCGCGGCCGCCGAGTATGCCGCGGCAGCCGTCACAGATGTGCGACTCGAACTGCCGATCGCGGTCGACCAGCCGCGCATCGTCCAGGTGGTCGCCGACGGGGACGCCCTCACCGTGTCCTCCAGTCCCGCGGCGTACAGCCCGGACTATCGCTGGGTCCGGCATGGCAGTGCCCGAATCACGCGGCAGCCCAATCCTTTGAGCGATGCGACCGTCGCCGGCGAGCGTGAGCTGTCGAGCTATCCCGCCGCCGTCGAAGCCGAACTGCAGCGGGTGTGGGGTACCGGGGGGCTGACCTTCAAGTGGTCGGTCAGCGACTGCCGCTCAGGGCCGGGCAGGCTGTCAGCCGATGTCGAGTTCGCCGATGGTTCGACGGCTGCCGTGCTCGACGCCGTTGTGCAGCTGGCCCGACTGGTGGACAGCTCCAACGCTGCCCTGATGTTGCCGGCCACGGCGGACGACGTCTGGACAGCAGGTGATCTCGGTGACGGCCACGGTGTGGTCGACGTCCGCCGACGCGCCGGCGACCACGACGAACTCACCGTCGACATCGCGGTGCGGGCACCCGACGGCGCGCCGCACCTGCACATCCGCGGGCTTCGCTATGTCGCCCTGGATCCGGTTGGCGCGTCGACGGGTTCGGCCGGCGAGGACTGGACGATAGCCCACGCGCTCGACTGGCAACCCGCCGAGGAGCACACCGGTGCCGCGCCGGCGGTCGACGGCACGGCGACGCTCGCCGTTGTCGGCCACGGCGATTCGGCCGACGCGCTCCGCCACCGGTTCGGCCACGCCGGCTATGCCGCGGCCGACATCTCCGACGCGCGCTACGTGCTTTACGTGGCCGAACCCGGATCGCCGGCCACCGAGACCGACCTCGACTGCGCGGTCCGGCTCGCCTCGGAAGTGGCCGCGGTGGTCGGCCAGCTGGTCCAGCGGGATGACGGCAACCCCGCCACCTTGTGGATCCTCACTCGCGGCGTCCGCGAAGCGGGCTCGGTGGCGGCGGTTCGCCAGGGCTGCCTGTGGGGAGTCGCCGGGGTCATCCGGGCCGAGCAGCCGCAGCTCTGGGGTGGTTTGGTGGACCTCTCCGACGAGGACCGGATCGACGCCTGCGCAGCGACCCTGGCTACCGTGCTGCCGACGCCGGCCAAGTCCGTCCTCGCGCTGCGTGACGGCGAGTTGCTGGCCCCCGCCCTGGTGCCGGTCGCGGGTCCTCCGACACGAGAACCGTTGCGGTGCCGTCCCGATGCGGCCTATCTGATCACCGGCGGCTTGGGTGAACTCGGACTGTTGATGGCCGGGTGGCTCGCCGACCGCGGCGCACGCCGGCTGATTCTGGCCGGACGCACCCCGCTGCCGCCCCGGCGGGAATGGGACAGCGACGCCAACGACTCCGGTACCCGCGCGAAGATCGCCGTTATCCGGGCGCTGGAGACGCGTGGGGTGTCCGTCGATGCGGTGGCGCTCGACGTCGGATCGCCCGACGCGGTGCACTCGCTGCTCTCCCGCCGCGACGAGGAAGGTGCGCCGCCGGTCCGCGGTGTCATTCACGCCGCCGGGCTCACCGAAGCCCAGCTGTTGACCGAGGTCACCGACAGCCGTCTGCGGCGCACGATGTGGCCCAAAGTCGCCGGCGCACAGGTCTTGAACGAGGCATTCCCGGCGGGCACCCTCGACTTCTTGTTCCTGATCGCCTCGGCGGGCACGGTGTTCGGCGTGCCCGGCCAGGGCGCCTACGCGGCGGCGAACGCCTATCTGGACTCGCTGGCCCGGGCGCGCCACCGGCAGGGCTGCCACACCGTCAGCCTGGACTGGGTGGCCTGGCGTGGCCTCGGCTTCGCCAAAGACGCCGAAGTCGTTCTGCACGAACTCGAACGGGTGGGCTCCCGGCCGGTCAACGCGCACGAGGCCTTCGCTGCCTGGGAGCAGCTGGAGCGCTACGACGTGGCGCAGGCCGTCATGGCTCCGCTGCGGTCGGCTCAGGCCGACGGTTCGGCCGCTTCGACAGCGCCGGACGCCGCACCGCCGCGGATGGTGTGGACAGACATGCCCGCCGAGGAGGTGCTCAGCAAACTGCAGGCCGGACTGAGTGGCATCCTGGCCCGCGAACTTCGCCTACCCGAGGCCGAACTCGACGCGCAGCGCCCATTCGCCGAGCTGGGCCTCAACTCGGTCATGGCGATGACGGTGCGGCGGGAGACCGAACAGTTCGTCGGCATCGAGCTGTCGGCGACAATGTTGTGGAACCATCCGACGATCTCGGCCCTGGCCGAGCACCTCGCGAAAAAGGTGCTTCCGCAGCCGACCTCGGACGATGACCTCGATGTGTTCTCCGACTCGGACGACAGTGTGCTGAGCGAGTTGTTCGATCACGTGGAATCGGCTTCGGCCAGCAGCGAGAGCGGTATCTGATGAGTATCGAGTGCATTTCGGGCGGATCGGCATGACAGCGGCTTTCGACGAGGAATCGCTTCGGCACTGGCTGGCCGACTATCTGGTGACGACGGTCGGCTGCAGCTTCGAGGACATCGACTTCGACGCGTCGATGAACGACCTCGGCCTGGGCTCCCGCGACGCGGTCGTCCTCTCCGGCGAGCTGACCGAGCTGCTGGGCCGGCGGGTCTCACCCGTCGAGTTCTGGCAGCATCCGACGATCGGTGATCTGGCGCAGTTCCTGACCGGATCCGAGGCCGTCGACGACGTCGACCCCGTCGTCGAGGGTGATCGCAGCAGCACGAACGAGCCGATCGCCGTGATCGGCCTAAGTTGCCGGCTGCCCGGCGGTATCGACGGGCCGGAAGGGCTGTGGCAGTTCATCTCCGACGGCCGCTCAGCGGTGAGCGAGGTGCCGCGGGAGCGTTGGCTGCCGTTCGACGACGGCTCCCCGGGGGTGGCGGAGGCATTGGCCGGCACCACGCGGTGGGGCTCGTTTCTGTCCGATATCGACGCCTTCGACGCGGACTTTTTCGACATCTCGCCGCGAGAGTCGGCGAAAATGGACCCGCAGCAACGGCTGCTGCTGGAAGTGGCGTGGCAAGCCCTGGAACACGCCGGGATACCGCCAAGTTCGCTGCGCCGTTCTCAAACCGGCGTCTTTGTCGGTGCCAGCATCGCCGAATACGGCTACCTCGCCTCGGCCGATCTGCCGAACGTCGACGCCTGGAGCAACGCTGGTGGTGCGCTGAGCATTATCGCCAATCGGCTGTCGTACTTCCTGGACCTGCGCGGCCCGTCGCTCACGGTCGACACCGCCTGCTCGTCGTCCCTGGTCGCCCTGCATCTGGCCTGCCAAAGCCTGCGGATGCAGGACGCCGATCTGGCGATCGCCGGCGGGGTCAACGTCTTGATGTCACCGTCGGTCTTCCGGGGATTCGATCAGTCCGGCGCGCTGTCACCGACTGGCGCCTGCCACGCATTCGACGCCGCCGCAGACGGTTTCGTCCGCGGTGAGGGTTGCGGCGTGGTGGTGCTCAAGCGGCTCAGTGACGCGGTGCGCGACGGGGATCGGCTGTTGGCCGTGGTGCGGGGGTCCGCGGTCAACTCCGATGGCCGGTCCAACGGTTTGCTGGCCCCCAACCCGGCCGCCCAGATGGCGGTGCTACGCGCCGCCTACGCCAGCGCCGGAGTGCAGCCGCAGGAAGTCGACTACGTCGAGACCCACGGCACCGGAACGCTGCTGGGCGATCCCATCGAAGCGCGCGCGCTGGGAACAGTGCTGGGCCGTGGCCGGCCGGAGCAGTCGCCTCTGCTGCTCGGTGCGGTCAAGTCCAACCTGGGCCACCTTGAGGCCGCGGCCGGCATCACCGGCTTCATCAAGACAGTGCTGGCCGTGCAGCAGGCCGCCATCCCGGCGAACCTGCACTTCCAGACACCCAACCCGCACATCGGATTCGATCAGCTCAAGCTGAAAGTCGTCGCCGAGCAACAACAATGGCCGGCTCTGCCACGGCCCCGGCGAGCTGGGGTGTCCTCGTTCGGGTTCGGTGGCACCAACGCCCACGTGGTGATCGAGGAGGCGCCGGCTTCGGTACCGGTCGCCCGCGAACCCGCCCCGCCGGTCAGCACCCTGGTGGTGACCGGCAAGACACCCGAGCGGATCGCGGCCACGGCGGGCATGCTCGCCGAGTGGATGGCCGGAGTCGGCGCCGAGGTCCCCTTGGCCGACGTAGCGCACACGATGAACCACCACCGCGACCACCACGACCGGTTCGCGACGGTGTGCGCCCGGGAGCACCCCCAGGCGGTGGCCGGTCTGCTGGCGCTGGCCGATGGACGTCCGGCCGACGGCGTGGTGGGCCCGCACGACGGGTCGTGCGGTGCGGGGACGGTGTTCGTCTACTCGGGGCAGGGCTCGCACTGGGCGGGTATGGGCTGCCAGTTGCTGCGCGACGAGCCGGTGTTCGCGGCGGCGATCGACAACCTGGAACCGACTTTCGTCGAGCAGGTGGGATTTTCGCTGCAGCGGATCATCGCCGACTGCGAACCGGTCAGCGGAGACGCCCGCGTCCAGCCGGTGCTGATGGGGTTGCAGCTAGCGCTGACCGAATTGTGGCGATCGTACGGAGTGCACCCCGATGCGGTCATCGGGCATTCGATGGGTGAGGTCACGGCGGCTGTGGTGGCGGGGGCGTTGAGCGTCGCCGACGGGCTACGGGTGATCGCGATCCGGTCGCGGCTGATGTCGCAGCTCGCCGGGCAGGGTGCGGTGGCACTGCTCAAGCTGGATGCCGAGGCCACCGCCGGGTTGATCGCCGATTTCCCCGAGGTGAGTGTCGCCGGGTACGTGTCGCCCGGCGAGACCGTGATCGCCGGGCCGGTGGCGCCGGTCGACGCGGTGATCACCCGGGTCAGTTCGCAGAACCGTTTCGCGCGGCGGGTCAACATGGAAGTCGCCTCGCACACCGCGCTGATGGATCCAATCCTGCCCGATCTGCGGGCGGCACTGGCCGACCTCGCACCGGAGATCGTTACCGTGCCGTTCTATTCCACCGTCCTCGAGGGCACCACCGATCCACTGCTGGACGCGGAGTACTGGGTGGCCAATGTGCGCCAGCCGGCGCGGCTCAGTCAGGCCGTCGCCGCGGCGGCCCGCGACCACGGCACCTTCGTCGAAGTCAGCGCGCATCCGATCTTGACGCACGCCATCAGCGACACACTGGACTCGGTGACCGACCACCACCACAGCGTGGGCACCCTGTGGCGCGACGGCGACGACACCGTCAGCTTCCACACCAACCTCAACACGGTGCACACGACCAGTCCGCCGCAAACTCCGCATCCACCCGAACCGCACCCGGTGGTGCCCACCACGCCGTGGCATCACACCCGGCACTGGGTCAGCGTCAGCTCAGCGGTTCCGGCCCACCGCGTCGCGGCGAACGGCTCCCCGGTTCTGCACCGCGACGGCGCACCGACCGAAGGCCCCATTCCGGCCGACTGGTACCACGAACTGGCCTGGCCGGCACGCGAGCACCCGACACCCGACACCGGCGCGGACAGCTCCTGGCTGGTGGTCGGGGAGTCGGAGATCGGCGCTGAGATCGGTCGGGTCCTCGATGACCCGTCCCGGGTGTCGATGCTGGGCCTGTCAGGCGTCGACGAGGCCGGCGGCCAGCTGAGCACGGCCCTCGCCGGAGCGACGCACGTCCTGTTCGCGCCGCCGGTGTCGGGGGGCCGGCTCGACGCCGCATCCGGTTATGCCCTATTCCACAACGCCCGCACACTGATCACCGCGATCGCCGCGATGGCGGTGCAGCCGCGATTGTTCTTCCTGACCCGCAACGCGCAACCAGTCGGTGCCGGTGACCGGGCCAATCCTGCGCACGCGGTGCTGTGGGGGCTGGGCCGCTCGCTGGCGCTGGAGCATCCGGAGATGTGGGGCGGCATCGTCGACGTCGACGAATCGGTGCCCGCCGCCCTGACCGCCCACTACCTGGTGGCCGAGGCGCAGGACGGTGACGACGACCAGGTGGTGTACCGGGCCGGTGAGCGCCTGGTGCCGCGGCTGCGCCGGGCCTACCCGCCGCCGCCGTCGACGGGCGACCCCGACAGCCACGGCAGCCATCTGGTCATCGGAGCCACCGGCAACATCGGACCCCACCTCATCCGCCAGCTCGCCGACACCGGCGTCGGCACTATCGTCGCGGTGTCCCGCAACCCCGGAACGCGCCTGGACGAGTTGACCAGCACCCTGTCGGCCACAGGCACGACATTGGTGACGGTGGCCGCCGATGCGGCCGACGAATCCGCCATGGCCGCCTTGTTCGAGCGCTTCGGCACCGACCTGCCGCCGCTGCACGGCATCTACGTCGCGGCCTTCGGAGGCGGGCCGGTGACCCTGCGCGACATGACCGACGCCGACGTCACCGCGATGTTCCGGCCGAAGCTCGATGTGGTGTCGGTGTTGCACACCCTGTCGCTGCGGCATCCGGTGAACCGATTCGTGCTGTTCTCGTCGATCTCAGGAGTGACCGGTTCACGGTGGCTAGCGCACTACGCTGCCACCACCACCTTCTTGGACACGTTCGCCTACGCACGGCGGGCGGCCGGGCTGGCGGCTACCACCGTCAACTGGGGTCTGTGGAAGTCGTTGACCGACAACCAGTCCGATCAGGAACGCCAAGTGACCGTCGACTCGGGGTTGGAGCCCATGTCCGACGAGGTAGCCATCGCGGCGCTGTCGTCGGTCAGCGCACCGAGTGCTCCGGTGCGCTCGGTGATCGTCGCCGCCGACTGGTCGCGGCTCGCGACCGCGTACCGCACCCGCGCGGCGCTGCACATCGTCGACGACCTGCTGCCGGCCGATGCCGACGCGGAGGCCCACGCCCCCTCGACGGCCTTCCGTGCCGAACTGAGCGAGTGCGAACCGGCGCAGCGCCATGACCTGCTGGCCGCGCATGTCAGAGCGCAGGCCACCGCGGCAATGGGGCTGGCGTCGCCGCAGCTGCTGGACCCGTCGGTGGGGTTCTTCCAGTCCGGCATGGATTCGCTGATGAGCGTCACCCTGCAACGGTCGCTGGTCGGCAGCCTCGGACTGTCGCTGCCGGCCGCCGTCGTGTTCGACTATCCGACGGTCGACGCGCTCGCCGGCTACCTGGCCACCATCCTTCCGGAGCTCATTGAGGTGGCCGAGCAGGACACCGATGACGCCTACGACGATCTCAGCGACGACGAACTGCTCAGACAACTCTCCGAAAGGTTGGGCTGAGCGTCATGACTGCTGCACCGCCGGATCGTCGGGCGATCATCACTGAGGCTTTGCGTAAGATCGACGATCTGACTGCTCGGTTGGCGATCGCCGAAGAAGGTGACACCGAGCCGATCGCTGTGGTGGGTGTCGGGTGTCGGCTGCCCGGCGGGGTGGACAGCGCGGCGGAGTATTGGCGGTTTCTGGAAAGCGGCGGCGACGGCGTGGTGCGGGTGCCCGCCGATCGCTGGGACGCCGACGCCTTCTACGCGCCGGACCACACCACCCCGGGAACCATCGCCAGCCGCGACGGCGGGTTCCTGACGTCGTGGCACCCGAGTGAGTTCGACGCCGAGTTCTTCAACATCTCGCCGCGTGAAGCGGCGGCGATGGATCCGCAGCAGCGGCTGCTGCTGGAGGTCGCGTGGGAGGCGCTGGAGCACGCCGGCATCACCGCACCGTCGATCCGCGGCAGCCAGACCGCGGTGTTCGTCGGTGTTACCACTTCCGATTACTTGGTCAGTTATGCAGCAAAGGTTCCGCTGCAAGGTTTCGACCCCTACGTTCCCTTCGGCACTGCGGGAAACTTCCTTGCCGGGCGGTTGTCGTACTTCCTCGGGGTGCACGGGCCGGCGCTGGCCGTCGACACCGCGTGTTCGTCGTCGTTAGTGACGGTGCACCTGGCTTGTCAGAGTCTGCGGCGGCGAGAAAGCGATCACGCGCTGGCCGCCGGGGTGAACCTAATGCTCAATCCGGCGAACAGTATCGCTACGTCGCGGTGGGGGATGTTGGCGCCGGATGGCCGGTGTAAGACTTTCGACGCCAACGCTGATGGGTATGTGCGCAGTGAGGGCTGCGGGGTGGTGGTGCTCAAGCGGCTCAGTGATGCTGTGCGCGATGGTGATTCGGTGTTGGCGGTGGTGCGGGGGTCGGCGGTCAATCAGGACGGTCCCAGTAGTGGGCAGACGGTGCCCAATGGTCCGGCTCAGCAGGCGGTGTTGCGGGCGGCGTTGGCGGCGTCGCGTTTGGAGCCCGCCGACATCGACTACATCGAAGCGCACGGTACCGGTACGGCGTTGGGTGATCCGATCGAGTTGGGGGCGTTGGCTGAGGTTTTCGGCGATCGTGGTGGTGGGGCGCCGTTGGTGTTGGGGTCGGTGAAGACCAATGTGGGGCATTTGGAGTCCGCGGCGGGGATTGCCGGTTTTATCAAGACGGTGTTGTGTGTGCAGCGCGGTTATATTCCGGCGCATTTGCATTTTGAGCGGTTGACTCCGCATGCGGTGGCGGGGGCGTCGCGCTTTGAGGTGGCTGCGCAGGGGAGGGCATGGCCGTCGGTGTCGCGGGCGCGGCGTGCGGGGGTGTCGTCGTTTGGGGTTAGTGGCACTAATGCCCATGTGGTGATCGAGCAGGCTCCGGTGGCTGAATCGGTTGCGCGCCAGCCTGAGCCGGTGGTGAGCACGTTGGTGGTGTCGGGTAAGACGCCGCAGCGGGTTGCCGCGACGGCGGCGATGCTGGCGCAGTGGCTTGGTGGTGCTGGTGTCGAGGTGCCGCTGGCGGAGGTGGCGCATACTTTGGCCCATCACCGCACCCGTTATCGGCATTTTGCTGCGGTGTCTGCTCGGGATCGGGCTGCGGCGGTGACGGGGTTGCAGGCGTTGGCGGTGGGGGAGTCGGCGCCCGGTGTGGTGCAGACGCGGGTTACGCCGGCGCTGTCGGGCCGGGTGTTTGTGTATTCGGGTCAGGGTTCGCAGTGGTCGGGCATGGGGCAGCGGTTGCTTGCCGAGGAGCCCGCGTTTGCTGCCGCGATCGAGGAACTGGAGCCGGTGTTCGTCGAGCAGGTGGGTTACTCCCTGCGGCAGATCCTGGCCGAGAGCCGGCCGGTGACCGGTGACGCGCAGGTGCAGCCCGTCTTGATGGGATTGCAATTGGCGTTGACCGCGTTGTGGGGTTCTTATGGTGTGAAACCCGATGCGGTGATTGGGCATTCGATGGGGGAGGTGACCGCGGCGGTGGTGGCCGGGGCGCTGACTCCGGCGCAGGGGTTGCGGGTGATCGCGGTCCGCTCGCAGCTGATGTCGCGGCTGGCCGGGCTGGGCGCGGTGGCGTTGCTCGAGCTGGATGCCGAGGCGAGCGCGGAGCTGATCGCGGGGTATGGCGGGGTGGAGCTGGCGGGTTATGTGTCGCCGCGCCAGACCGTGGTCGCCGGACCGCCCGAGCAGGTCGATGCGGTGATCGCCGCGGTGGCCGCCCGGGAGCGGTTCGCTAGGCGGGTCAACATGGAAGTCGCGTCGCATACCGCGTTGATGGATCCGATCCTGCCCGAGTTGCGTACCGCGCTGGGCGATTTGACGCCTAAGGCCCCGACGATCCCGTTCTTTTCCACCATCGCCGAGACCACCGCGCCCACACTGGACGCCGACTACTGGGTCGACAACCTACGCCAGCCGGTGCGGTTCACCCAAGCCGTCGCGATGGCAGGCCGCGACCACGGCACCTTCATCGAAATCAGCCCGCACCCGCTGCTCGCCCATGCCATCACCGACACCTTGGCGCCGACTTCGTCGGCCGAGCACGTCGTCGTCGCCCCGACCCTGAAGCGAGGCGAAGACGAAACCGTGTTCCTGCACACCCAGATCGCCGGTCTCGGTGTGCAGGCGCCCACGACCGGCCGACGCCCCTTCGTCGACGTCCCGCCCTCGTCGTGGCTGCATTCGAAGCACTGGGTCGACGAAGACGCGTTCGATCAACAGCGGCCGGATGAGCATCCGCTGCTCGGTGCGCATGTCGAGATGCCCTCCGGACGCGATCACGTCTGGCAGGCCGAGATCGAGGCGAAGAGGCTGTCGTGGCTGACGGACCAGCCCGGACACGGCGGGGCAGTCCTGCCGGCGGCGGTCTTCGTCGAGATGACGCTCGCTGCCGGCTGCCAAGCCCTCGGCCGGGCCGCCGACGCCGTCGTGGTCAACGAACTCACGATCGAACAGCCGCTGGCCCTGGACCGCCGGATGCGCGTGACCACCCAACTGCATCACGGCGACGGCGCGATCACCGTGGAGTTTCACGCCAATCCGGGCGGCGGGAAGTGGCGTCGCTACGCGGTGGCCCGCGTCGAGGTTGCGGACCCCGAAGTGCCGCCCGGGCAGGACGTCGAGTCCAGCGCCGCGATCGTGGTGCCCGACACCGTCTCGGACCATCCGAAGTACCGCGTGCACCCGGCGATCATCGACGCGGCGCTGCGCACGCTGGTTGCCGGCGCGCCAGCCGACGCCCACGACCCGGCCGAGACGGCATACGCGCCGGTGTCATTGCAGACGATCCAGATCTACGGGCAGGTCGGACGGCGAGCACGGTGCCGGGCCGAGTGGGTCGAGCAGCAGCAGGGCGGCCGTCTGGGGCACATCACTCTCACCGACGACACCGGCGTTGTGACAGCGCGGCTGACCGGTATCGAGTTGCGGCCGATAGACCCGGGCACGATGCCGATACCGCTGCAGCAGAAGATGTTTCACACCGACTGGGTGGCGACTGCCGCGCCGCGGCCGGACTCCGCGCCCGCCGCGGGCAGTTGGCTGCTGCTGGCGGACGACGACGCCGAGACGACCCGACTCGTCGCGGACTTCACCAGCCGGTTGCGCTCGCCGGCGCGGCAGGTCATCAGCGAAAAACTGTCCGACGAGTCGGCCGTGGCCGGCGCCGTCGCCAATGCCGCCGATGCAGAGCCCGAGCCGGTAGCAATCGTCGTCTTCGTCGGCACACACCGGTTCGACGACAGCGACCCGGACGGCACGCTTTCCCGCGTGCACCAGCTGATCACGGCGATCTCGGCTGCCGCCGGTGCCGCCGTCGACAGCTGGCGCACGTCACCGCGGCTGTGGTTGGTGAGTCGGCGCGGTCTGGCCGTTCTCGGCGGTGAGCCGGGCGACCCGTCGATCGGTGCGCTCAAGGGCCTGATCCGGACCTGGCGGTTCCCCGGGGAAATGGCTCGGGTGCTCGCCGGTGAACCGGACGTCGGCGCCACCCTCGTCGATCTCGACGACACCGGCGATCCCGAGTCACCGGCCGCGGTGTTGATCAGAGAGCTGGTGGCACCGGCGCACGACGATCTGGTCGCCTGGCGCGACGGCCGCCGGTACGTCGAACGGCTGGCTCGGACCCAGGCTGACACCGGCGGGACTGGTGCGGTTGTCCGCCCGGACGGCTCCTACATCGTCACCGGCGGTTTGGGCGGCTTGGGTCTGGTCGTCGCGCGATGGCTGATCGAGCGCGGCGCGACACGGTTGATCCTCAATGGCCGAACCGAACCCGCGGCTGACCAGCAGCAGGCGCTTGCCGAGCTGCGCCGAAGCGCCGACATCGTGTTCGTGCGCGGTGACATCGCCACCGGCCGAATGGCCGAGGAACTGGTGGCGGCGGCCGAAGAAACCGGGATGCCGCTGCGGGGAGTCGTGCACGCGGCCGGCGTAATCGACGGCGGGCTGGTGGGGGCGCTCAACCGGGAGACCCTGCAACGGGTGTGGGCCGCCAAGGCGGCCGGCGCGTTACGGCTGCACGCCGCGACCGCCGACCGGCAACTGGACTGGTGGGTGGGCTTCTCCTCGATGGCGGCACTGCTGGGTCTGCCGGGGCAGGTGGCCTACGCCACGGCCAATGCCTGGCTCGACGCTGTAGTGGCATGGCGATCCGCTTCAGGTCTGCCCGCGATGGCGATCAACTGGGGCCAGTGGGCAGACGTCGGGATCGGCCGCTCGCTGTCGCTGAGCGTTATGGACCCGATCAGTCCGGACGAGGGCGTCGAGGCGCTGCAGTCGCTGGTCGGTGGGGCGCTGACTCGAGTGGGGGTGGGGCGGCTACGCTTCGATCGCGCGCTGGCCACCACTGAAGAATTCCGACAACTCGGTTATTTCACCAACCTGGTCACAGAATTCGACACGTCCGCTGCGGCCGACCGGCAGACGGCCGATGAGGCGGATCGGTCGGACGCTCTGGTCGCGGATTGGTCGACGATTCCAGCCGAAGACCGGCGCGGCGAGCTCGAGTCGCGGCTTCGAACCATTCTGGCCCGCGAATTGCGGATGTCGCCTTCGGCGGTCGACGTCGATCAGCCCTTCCCCGAATTGGGACTCGACTCGATGACGGCGATGACGGTCGTTCGGGACACCCAGCGACTGGCGGGTGTCGACTTGTCGGCGAACATGTTGTTCAACCACCCGACCATCGCGTCGCTGGCGGCGTATCTGGCGGACCTGCTCGCGCACCTCTACGCGCCGCCGGAGGACGGCCACGCGAACAGCGCCGTCGAGCTGGCGCTCGAGCCGGAGATCAGTGTGCTCGATGAGTTGTTCGATCAGGTGGAGTCGGCTTCGGCGGGCAGTGAGAGCGGTGCTTTCTGATGGGAACCATTTTCGACAGAGTCTCGGCGATGCCCGCCGACAAGCGGGATGCGCTGACGCAGCAGTTCGAGAAGGCTTCCCGGATCGCTGCTGCCGAGCCGGTCGCGGTCGTCGGGATCGGCTGCCGGTTCCCCGGTAGCGCAGGCGGCCCGGAGAGTTACTGGAACTTCCTCGCCAACGGTGGTGACGGGATCACCGAGATCCCCTCGGACCGCTGGAATGCCGAAGAATACTACGACCCAGACCAGTTCGCGCCCGGCCGGATGTCGTCTAAGTGGGGCGGCTTCCTACCCGAGGTTGCCGGCTTCGACGCCGATTTCTTCGGAATCGCCCCGCGCGAAGCCGAAGCCATGGACCCGCAGCAGCGGTTGATGCTGGAAGTGGCTTTCGAGGCGTTGGAGCATGCCGGCATCGCCACCGAGCAGCTGGCGGGACTGCGCGCCGCGGTGATGATGGGTGTCTATTACACCGAATATCAGACGATTTCAGCGGCCAACCCGGACACCATCGACGCCTACTCCGCAACCGGCAACGCCCACGCGGTTGCCGTCGGGCGGATCGCGTATCTGCTGGGGCTGCGGGGACCGGCGGTTGCGGTGGACTCGGCGTGCTCGTCGTCGCTGGTCACCATCCACCTGGCGTGCCAGAGCCTGCGGCTGCGGGAAAGCGATCTCGCACTGGCCGGTGGCGTGAGCCTGATCCTGCGACCGGAAACCCAGATCGCTATGGCCAAGTGGGGCATGTTGTCGCCGCAGGGCCGCTGTCACTCCTTCGATTCCAGGGCCGACGGGTTCGTCCGGGGTGAGGGAGCCGGCATCGTGGTCCTCAAGCGGCTCACCGACGCCGTGCGGGACGGGGACCGCGTCCTCGCGGTGGTGCGGGGCTCGGCGATCAACCAGGACGGCCGCTCCAACGGTCTTACCGCGCCGAACACCATCGCGCAAAGCGACGTGATCACTCGTGCGTTGCGCAGCGCGGACGTGACACCGGTTTCGGTGAACTTGATTGAGGCGCACGGCACCGGAACCGCGTTGGGCGATCCGATCGAGTTTGAAGCGCTGGCCGACGTCTACGGCCGCGGCGACGGACCGTGCGCACTGGGCGCGGTGAAAACCAACATCGGCCACCTGGAGGCGGCCGCCGGGATTGCCGGATTCGTCAAGGCCGTATTGGCGGTCCAGCGGGCCCAGATTCCGCCGAATCTGCATTTCTCGCAGTGGAATCCGGCGATCGACCCCGCACCCACGCGGTTGTTCGTGCCCACCGAGCTCAGCCCGTGGCCCGGTGCCGGCGGCCCACGCCGCGCCGCGGTGTCGTCATTCGGGCTGGGCGGTACCAACGCCCACGTGGTGATCGAACAGGGACCCGAGCTGGTTGCGCAGGCGAGCCCCGAATCACGTTCGCCAATCACCACTTTGACGATCTCAGGCAAGACCGACCAGCGGATCGCCGCATGGGCGGCGACGCTGGCCGACTGGATCGAGGGGCCCGGGGCAACCGTGCCGCTGGCCGACGTCGCTCACACCGTCAACCACTACCGCAGCCGCAAAAAGAAATTCGCGACGGTCTGCGCGCGGGACCGCGACGAGGCGGTCGCCGGGCTGCGCGCGATCGCGGCCGCGCGCCCGGCACCAGGCGTGGTGAGCCCGCGGGAGGCGCCTACCGGGGTCGGAACGGTGTTTCTGTATTCCGGGCAGGGTTCGCAATGGGCCGGCATGGGGCAGCAGCTGCTGGCTGAGGAACCGGCGTTCGCCGCTGCGATCGACGAGCTGGAGCCGGCCTTCGTCGAGCAGGTCGGGTTCTCGCTGCGAGAGGTGCTGGTCGCCGGCGAGCCGGTGGTGGGAATCGACCGGATTCAGCCGGTGCTGGTAGGCATGCAGCTGGCGCTGACGGCGCTGTGGCGCTCCTACGGCGTGGAACCTGATGCGGTGATCGGACATTCGATGGGGGAGGTGACGGCGGCGGTGGTGGCCGGGGCGCTGAGCCCCGCCGACGGCCTGAAGGTGATCGCCACCCGGTCGCGGCTGATGTCGCGGCTGTCAGGCCAGGGCGCGATGGCCCTGCTGGAACTGGAAGCCGAGGCGGTCGAGAAGTTGATCGCCGACCGCCCCGACATCACGGTAGCGGTCTACGCCGCCCCGCAGCAGACGGTGATTGCCGGGCCGCCCGACCAGGTCGATGCGCTGATCGCGACAGTCGACGCGCAGGGCCGGCTGGCGCGGCGCATCGAGGTGGACGTGGCCTCGCACCATCCCACCGTCGATCCCATCCTGCCCGAGCTGCGCAGCGCGCTGGCGGAGCTGGCGCCGACGACCCCGAAGACTCCGTTGATCAGCACGGTGGGCCAAACCAACGGGATGGCACCGGCGTTCGACGCGGACTACTGGGTGGTCAATCTGCGTAATCCGGTGCGGTTCAGTCAGGCGGTGACGGCGGCGGCGCAACACCACGCCACCTTCGTCGAAATCAGTCCGCACCCGCTGCTGACGCATGCCATCACCGGAATTCTGGAATCAGCCAGGCCGCGCGGCGACGTTGCGGTGGCGGCAACGCTGGCCCGGGACAATCCGGAGACGCTCACCTTCCACACTCAGCTGGCGACGGTGAGACCGCCGTCGACGACGCAATCCGCCGATGACAGCGGGCGACTCGTCGACCTGCCACCGACACCGTGGTTGCACTCGCGCTATTGGGCCGCTCCGTTCTCGGCGAGCCGGCAGTCCGCCACTGCTCATCCGCTGCTGGGCACGCACGTCGAGATCCCGTCGCGTCGCGGTCATGTGTGGCAGGCCGAAGTCGGCACCGAAGCAGTGCCCTGGCTGGCGGACCACAAGGTGCACGGCCAGCCGGTCATGCCCGCGACCGGTTACGCCGAAATAGCACTGGCGGCTGCCGGCGAAGCCCTGCGGCTTCCGGTGCAGTCGGTGGGGGTCGACCGGCTCGAAGTCGAGCAGATGCTGCCGCTAGGTGAGCAGACCCAGATAACGACCGAACTGACCCGGGACGCCGACGCCGACATCCGGGTCGAGATCCACTCCCGGTCGGCCACCGGCAACTGGATTCGGCACGCGGTCGCCAGGGTTCGGGAAGTGCAGCCCGCGGCGCCGCCGTCACCGACCGGTTTC
The DNA here is from genome assembly GCA_963767765.1 of uncultured Actinomycetota bacterium. GTDB lineage: Bacteria > Actinomycetota > Actinomycetes > Mycobacteriales > Mycobacteriaceae > Mycobacterium. Next base: position 17,251 of record CAVYEX010000011.1, read on the forward strand.
GGCGCGGGCGGCACGGTCGTTTCGCCTGCGGATCTGTATTCCGCCCTGCGTCGCACCGGCCTGCATCACGGGCCGGCGTTCGCGGCGCTGACCCGCATCGTCGCCCAGCCCAACGGCTCGTCCGACATCGAGATAGCCCTGCCGAACGAGGCCACCGGGCATCGCGGCTACCGCGCCCACCCGGTGTTGCTGGACGCCGCGCTGCAGGGCCTGGCCGCCGCGATGTCCGCCGACTCGCTGACCGATTCCAGCGAGGCCACCTACCTGCCGGTGTCGTTCGAGACGATCCGGGTGTTCGGCGACGTCGGCCGGCGCGCCCGCTGTCGAGCCGAGCTGGTGAACCTCGACGGCGACGGCGGCGGCATCTCCGGCCGCGTCGTGCTGACGGACGAGGCGGGAACACCGACCGCCGAGATCGCCGGTATCTACCTGCAGCGGGTGCAGCGCCGCACCGTGCCGATACCGCTGACCCAGAAGGTGCTCGACACCCAATGGGTCTCGGTGCCCGCCAGCGCCGCCGCGCCAGCGTCGTCCGACGGCAGCTGGCTGGTGCTGACCGACGGGGCCGAGTCCCCGGAGACCGCAGCGCAATTCCAGACCCTTTTCGGCTCGCCGACCCGGCGGGTACTGAGCGCTGATCTGTTCGGCGAGTCCGAGGTGCTGGAGGCGTTCGCCAAGACCGCCGCGGACCCCGAGCTGCCGCCGGCGGGGGTGATCGTCTTCGCGGGACCGCAGCAGTTCAGCGGCACCGAACCCGGTGACGCATCGGCTCGCGGCCGCGACCTGGCCTGGGCCGTCTCGACGACGGTGCGCGCCCTCGTCGGCGGCTGGCACGGGAAACCACCCCGCCTCTGGCTGGTGTCCCGCAACGGACTGACGGTCAGCGCCGACGAGCCGGGCGACCCCTCGATCGCCGCCCTGAAGGGGCTGGTCCGGGTGCTCGCCTACGAGCACCCCGACCTTCACACCACAGTGGTCGACCTGCCCGACGGCAACCTGGCACCGTTGATCACCGAGCTGGGACTGGCCGCCGGTGACGACGTGATCGCCTGGCGTGGCGAAAAGCGTTACGCCGAACGGCTTTCCCGGGCCAAACTGGGGGCGGGCACGCCGGAGCACGTGGTGCGGCGCGACGGCGCGTATCTGGTCACCGGTGGTTTGGGCGGTATCGGCCTGGTCGTCGCCGGGTGGCTGGTCGACAACGGCGCCGGTCGTGTCGTGCTCAACGGGCGCTCCGAGCCGTCGGCGGAGCAGCAGACGATCGTCGCCCAGCTCTCGCAGCGCGCGCAGATCGCCGTGGTTCTCGGTGACATTTGCGCGCCCGGCGTCGCGGAGCGCCTGGTCAGCGCTGCCGAGGAGACCGGCCTCCAGTTGCGGGGAGTGGTGCACGGCGCGGCGGTCATCGACGACCAGATCGTCGCAGCCCTCAACAGAGAGACCCTGGAGCGGGTGTGGGCGCCGAAGGCGGCCGGCGCGCTGCGGCTGCACGTCGCGGCCGCCGACCGGCGACTGGACTGGTGGGTGGGCTTCTCGTCGACGTCATCGCTGCTGGGGGCGCCCGGTCAGGGCGCGTACGCGGCCGCCAGCGCGTGGCTCGACGGTCTGGTCGCCTGGCGCCGGGCGGCGGGACTGCCGGCGACGACGATAAACTGGGGCCAGTGGTCCGACATCGGTGTCGCTCGCTCGTTGACGTTCAGCGCCCTGGATCCCATCGCTCCGGCCGAAGGCATCGAGGCGCTGGAGGCGATACTCGGCAGCGGCCTCAGCCGGGTCGGGGTGGCCCGGCTGCGGCTGGACCGGGCGGCGGCCGCCTTCCCCGAGATTGCGCAACTCGGCTACTTCGCCGCCCTGGCCGAGGAGCTGGACATCGACAGCGACGACGACGACTGGGCCGGCCCAGATGCACTGCGCGAGATGGACGCGGCAGAGGCGAACCGGGTCGTCACCGCACGCCTGGGCACCCGCATCTTGGCGATCATGGGCTACCCGAAAGACAGTACGATCGACGCCAGCCAACCGTTGACCGAGCTGGGCATGGACTCCCTGATGGCTGTGCGCATCCGGAACACCGTGCGTGGGGACTTCGGAGTGGAACCACCGGTGGCCCTGCTGCTGCAGGGCGCCGCACTGGCTGACCTGGCCACCGATCTCATCCGGCAACTGGGCCTGACCGAGGAGGACCACTCCGGCAGCGCCAGTCCCGTTCGCGATCGAGCCAAGCAGCGCGCCGCAGCGCGGCAACGAGCCGCGGCGCGGCGGAAGGTAGGAGACCGAGTGTGACCAGTTACGGCGAACTGCCGCCGAACGCGATTGCGGTCGTCGGCATGGCCGCCCGATTCCCGGGCGCCAACACGCTGTCGGAGTTCTGGGAGAATCTGCGGCGCGGCGAGGAGTCGATCGTCACCCTGTCGGAGGACGACCTGCTGGCCGAAGGCATCACCGAGCACGCGCTGGCGAACCACGCGTACGTGCGGCGCGCCGCGCTACTGGAAGGGATAGCCGACTTCGACGCCGACTTCTTCGGCTACACCCCGCAAGCCGCTCGGATGACCGATCCGCAGCATCGGCTGTTCCTGCAGACCGCGTGGCATGCGCTGGAAGACGCCGGTTACGACCCCGCCGAGATCGAGGGCTCGGTCGGCGTCTACGCCACCAGCACGACCAGCGGTTACCTGCTGCACAACATCATGTCCAACCAGGACCCGCACCTGGTGCTGGGGCAGGGCGTCACCTTCGAGATGGTCAACCTGTCGTTGCAGAACGATAAGGACTACCTGGCGACGAAAGCGGCCCACCAGTTCAACCTGCGCGGCCCCGCGCTGTCGGTTCAAACCGCCTGCTCGTCGGCTTTGGTGGCTGTGCATCTGGCCTGCCAGAGCATCCTGAACGGTGAATGCGAGATGGCGTTGGCCGGTGGCGCGTCGCTGCGGATCCCGCACCGCGTCGGCTACTGGCACGAGCCGGGCTCGATGGTGTCGCCGACCGGCCATTGCCGGCCGTTCGACGTGCGTTCGGACGGCACGATTTTCGGCAGCGGCGTCGGTGTGGTGCTGCTGAAGTCGCTGCAGGACGCGGTCGACGACGGGGACCGCATCCACGCCGTGATCCGGGGCTCGGCACTCAATAACGACGGGTCGACGAAGATGACCTTCGCCGCCCCCAACTCCGCGGGTCAGGCCGATGTCATCGCCGAGGCGCAGGCGATCGCCGAGGTCGACGCCTCCACCATCAGTTACGTCGAGACGCACGGGACCGGCACGCCGCTGGGTGACCCCATCGAGATCGAGGGCCTGCGCCTTGCGTTCGGCGCTTCGGAAACCCCCCGGCCCGGTCCGTGCTTCATCGGCTCGGTCAAGTCCAACATCGGTCACCTGGAGTCGGCGGCCGGGATCGCGAGCCTGATCAAGGCGATTCTCTGCCTCAAGCACCGGGCGATACCGGCGACCCTGCACTACACCAGCCCCAACCCGGAACTGCACCTCGACCGCGGGCCGTTCGTGGTGCGCGACCAGTACGGCCCCTGGGACTGGGACGGCGTTCGGCGGGCCGGAGTCAGTTCGTTCGGTGTGGGTGGCACCAACGCCCACGTTGTCCTCGAAGAATGGGCAGCGGTTCCGCCGGCTGCCGGGCAGGGAAGTCCGCAGGTGCTGGTGCTGTCGGCGCGCAGCGCCGAAGCGCTGCAGCAGTCACGTTCGGCGCTGGCTGCTCAGCTGTCCGGCTCGGACGAGGCCAGCCTGCCCGACGTCGCCTACACGCTGACCCGCCGCCGCAAGGAGCACGTCCGCCTGGCGGCTGTCGTCAAGGATCGGCAGGACGCGGCGGCGGTGCTGGCCGAACCCGAACACGCCAACGTGTTCGTCGGCGAATCCGGCTCGGGCACCGGCCCGGCCGACAGCCAAGCCGACAATTCGACACGAGTCGTGTTCCTGTTCCCCGGTCAGGGCGCGCAGCACATCGGGATGGCGCGGGGCCTGTACGAGTCCGAGCCGGTCTTCGCCGAGCATTTCGACCAGTGCGCCGCTGGGTTCGGCGAGGAGCTGGGCATCGACCTGCGCGCTGAGATCTTCGACGGGACCGCCCGCAACCTGGAGCGGACGGACCGGACCCAACCGGCACTGTTCACCGTCGAATACGCGCTGGCGAAGCTGATCGAGACTTACGGCGTTCGGCCGGCGGCCTTGGCGGGGCACAGCATCGGCGAGTACGTTGCGGGTGCCGTCTCCGGCGTGTTCGACATCGCAACCGCCGTCAAAGTGGTGTCGATGCGGGCCCGGTTGATGCATGCCGCGCCTCGTGGAGTGATGGTCGCGGTGGCCCTCGGTCCGGACGCGATCGCCGAGCACCTGTCGGCGGGCGTCGACGTCGCGGCGGTCAACGAACCGGGCGGGTGTGTGGTCGCCGGGTCCGAGGAGAACATCGGTGCCTTCACCGCCCGGCTCGGCGAACAGGGCATCGTGGCGCGGCGGGTTCGCACTTCGCATGCGTTTCATTCGCGATTGATGGATCCGATGGTTCCGGAGTTCACCGGTTTTCTGTCCCGGCAGACGTTGCACGAGCCCCGAATCCCCCTGCTGTCCAATGTCACCGGAACCTGGTTGGCCGCCGGCGAAGCCACCAATCCCGCGACGTGGGCGCGTCAGGTGCGGGCGACCGTCCGGTTCTCCGACGAAGTCGATGTGCTGCTTGCCGACCCCCACCGCGTCCTGCTCGAAGTCGGTCCGGGCGGCACCTTGACCGCCTCGGCCATGCGGCACCCGAAGTGGTCTGAGAGTCACCGCTCCGTTCGCCTGATGCGCCACCACGCCCAGAACCGCGACGACCGCGACACCTTCCTGCTCGCGCTCGGGCAGCTCTGGTCAGCGGGGATCGATGTCGACTGGACACCGCTGAGCGGGGGCGAACGGCCGCAACTCGTCTCCCTTCCCGGCTACCCCTTCGAGCGGCAGCGGCACTGGGTGGATCACAAACCGGGCAGATGGGCGGCGGAGCCGGCCGCGACGAACGGGGCGGCGGCCCCGCCGGCGGCCGGAGCCGCCGAGCACAGCGGGGCAGCCACCAACGGCCGTTCGCCGATCGAAGCGACGTTGCAGCGCATCTGGGCCCAATGCCTGGGTGTTCCGACCGTCGAGCGCAACGCCAACTTCTTCGAAGTGGGTGGCGACTCGCTCGTCGCGATCAGCGTCGCGATGACTGCCGCCAACGAAGGGCTGGATCTCACCCCGCAAGACTTGTACGAAAACCAAACCGTCGCCGCGCTGGCCAAAACCCTCAGCGCCCGCTACGCGGCCGGCGGGTTGGCCCGCCAGTCGCCGAGCGACGCCGTGCACCCCCCTGTTCCACCGAACATCGCCTACTTCCTCGAACACGGGATCGCCGAACGCGGACAGTGGCGGGTTCCGCTGATCCTGCGCCTGCGACCCGACGTGCCGGTCGACGACGTCCGGGCGGTACTCACCGCCGTGACGGCGCACCACGATGCGTTGCGGCTGCGACTGCTGCAACGCGCCGGCACCTGGGAACAGGTCGTCGGTGAACCGCGGGAGTTCGGCGAACTGGTCAGCCGGTCGCTGCCCGACGAGGTTTCGCCGGGCAGCACGCAGGAGCGGGAAGCGGTGCTGGCCCTACTGAACGAGCAGATCGGCGAACAAGATCTGTCCGATCCGCCCCTGACCGCGACCTATGTGCAGGGGCCGCCCGGCGGCTCGTGCTTTCTCGCGATCAGCGTGCATGCGATGGTGGCCGACATCGCGTCCCGGGACATCTTGCTCACCGATATCTTCACCGCTTTCGGGCAACGGCTGGCCGGTGACCAGATCGCGCTACAGCCCGCCAGCACCCCGTGGAGCGAGTGGTCGCAGCGTTGCGCCGGGCTGGCCGTGCATCCGGCCGTCGTGGAAAGCCGCGATTACTGGCTGAACACCGCGACGGCGGCCACCGTGCGAGTGGCCGGCACGGAGGTCGCCGAAGCGCCGGGGGTAGCCGATCTGGCGCGGCTGTCGTCGACACTGGACCCGTCGGAAACCGCCGAGGTCGACGATGCGCGGCGGCGCCTGCGGGTGCCGATCGAGGAGATTCTGCTGGCCGCTTTGAGCCGCGCGATCGCGACGACGATCGGCGGGGGAGCGGTGTCGGTCGACCTGAGTGGCCCGGGGCGGTCGGTGCTCAAACCCGACGTCGACCTGCGCCGCACAGTCGGTTGGTTCAGCACCGTTTACCCAGTCGCGCTTAACTGCGACAGCGAAAGCATCAGCGCCCGGCAACTGCTGGACGACGTGCACGCGACGCTGAACGCCGTGCCGCACTACGGGATCGGGTACGGGCTGCTGCGTTACCTGTACGCACCTACCGCGCGAGTGCTCGGCGCCGCTCGCCCCGCCGATGTCTCCTTCGCCTACCTCGGGACCATTCCGGACCTGCCGTCGTTGCCGTCCGACGCGGCTCCCGTGCAGGTCGACGCGGACACCGCGTTGTCGGTACGTGAGGTGAACCCCGGCCTCGGTCATGCGGTCGAGCTTCGCGTGTACCGCGCGGCCGATGTGCTGCACCTGGACTGGTGGTATGACACCCGCAGGGTCGATGCGGCCACCGCCCAGTCGCTCGCCGACGGGTTCGCCCGGGCCGCACTGGGGCTGGTCCGAGAGGCGACCGCGGAGGACGAAATGGCAGCGGCCAGCGACGAATTGGCCCTGGTGGATCTGTCGTCGGCGGACAGCGGCGGATAGGCACCGGCAATGCGCACCATCGACAAGCCGACCAAACTCGGCGCAGCGGCCGATCACCGCCCCGGAGCCTGAAGTGTTTCCATCGTCGGTCATCCGGAAGCTCGCCAACAGTGAGGAGATGCTCGCCGAGACACAGAATTTCGTGGGACTGAGCGCGCATGTCCGGGGCCCGATAGACGTCGATGCGCTGGCGGATGCGTTCGACATGCTGCTCGAAGCGCACCCGGTGCTCACCGCCCGGCTCGAGCGTGGCCCCGACGGGCGGCATCAGATCGTCGCCGACGACCTGATGCCCCCGGAGATCGAGGTGGTGGAGCTCAACGGCCCGGACGCCGAAGCGCCGCCGCCGCAGTTCGATCAGACGGTGTCACTGGTGGCACTGCGGCTGACCGTTCGCGACGGGCAGGCGCAGCCGACACTGTACGTCCATCACGCCCTCGCCGACGGCCACCACATGTACAGCCTCATCGAAGAATTGCTGTCCTTCTACACCGACCTGGTCTGCGTCGGCAAGGTCCGTCCGATCACCGCCCAACCCGCCCCGGACTCGGTCGAAACCGTGCTCGCCGAACGGGGCATTCACAAACAGCGGCGCTCGGGTATCGAGCGGTTCATCCCGGCGGTGTTCGCCTACGACCTGCCACCGTCCCGCCGGGCCGATACCGGCATCAAACCGGCAGCGCCGGTTCGTGTTCCGATGGTGTCCTGCCGGCTGGGTGAGCAGCAGACCACCGACTTCGTCGAATTGTGCCGCGCGCACAAACTCGGCCTGCACCCCATGCTGTCTGCCGTGATCTTGTTGGCGGAGTGGGAACTTCGGGGCAGACGCAACATCCCGGTGCCCTTCATCTACACGGTCGATCTGCGCTATTTTCTGTCCCCGCCGGTGTCGGCGACCGGGTGCACGAACCCGATCGGACTGGGCACCTATCTGGCCGAGATCGACCACCGGACGACGGTGATCGACCTTGCCCGCGACATCGCGGAGACGTTCCGGGCCGACCTGGCGGACGGCGTAATCCAGCAGTCCCGGCTGCACTTCAGCCCGCAGTACGTCGGCAACGCACCGGGATTACCCGATGTCGTGTTGTTCTCCGACAACGGTCTCGTCCCGCCTGTCCGTACGCCTCCGGACGTGGAGGTGACCGCCACTCACGGCGAGTTGTACTTCGCCGTCAGCGCCGGCATCGAGATCTACTTCACCCAGATCTACGCCGGACAGCTCAACGTCGAATACCACTCGCACGGGCCGGCGCCCGAACGGTCCATCGAGACCATCCGTTCATTGCTGTGCCGAGTCGCCGATCAGCACGCCGCAAGCGGTGTCAGTTGACGGGCCCAAAGGCGTAGCGGTGGTATTGCAATGCTCGGCGCAACGGCGGTACCGCGGGCACCAGGCGCTTCGCCAGCCGGAACGAGGCCGATGCCCGGTCGAACGTGGTCGCGTCGAACAAAGTGGCCGCGGTCAGCAACCGAAGGCCGTCAACCCGATTCAAGATATCCGCCGGGCTGTTGACCGCCCAGTACAGCGTCGAACCGGACCGGCGCACCAACGTGGAAGTTTTCTGCGACTTGATCGCCAGCCAGTTGTAGAAGTCGATCTGCAGCTCGCCGGATACGAAGCCACCGACGATGCGTTGCAGCAGCGCGACGCCCTGCTGTTCGGTCAGGTACATGCTGATTCCCTCGGCCACCAGCAGCACCGGGCGGTCGGTGGGTACCTGGTCGAGCCACGACGGTTCGGTGGCCGATGCGGCGATCAGGTGGTAGCGCGGACGGGCCGGAAACACCTTCTCGCGCAGCGAAATCACCGCCGGGTAGTCGACGTCGTACCATTGCACACCCGAGCCGGGATCCACCCGGAACACCCGACTGTCCAGACCGCAGCCGAGATGGATCACAGTGGCATGCGGGTGCACGGCCAGAAACTGGCGGGTCCAGATGTCGTATTGCGCGGTGCGCACCGTGAAAAACGGCGCCCACTTGGCGCCGACACCGAGTCCTTGCCAGTCGTAGTCGATTCGGCTGATCGCTTCCTTGGCGTAGTCGTCGCCCAGCACAGGCCGGTGAAAGTCGGCGTCGAGCGCCTTGAGGTACAGGGTGGTCAGCATCGTCTGCGCGGGGCCGCTGAGGTCAGGCGAAACTTTGTCGGTCACGGGTGCGAGCGTAATCCGGGCGATCCGCGGCCCCGCCATGGACACAACGAACGGTCGACCAAGGAGGCGCGGTGACGCAGACGAACGGCGAACAAAGCAGCGAACGGCGGCCCCGGGTCTTGCTGCTGTACTACACCTATACGGGGCAGTCACTCAAAGTGCTCGACGCCGCGGGCGACGTCTTCGCCGAGCGGGGCTGCGACGTGCAGCACGCCGGGATCGAGTTCACCGACCAGCGCTACGCCGGGCGGTTTTCACGGTTTCCGATGCGACATGTGTGGCCCGACATGCTCAGCGTGCTGCCGGCGCAGAAACGCGGCGCCACCGGAGAGATCCGCACCCCGGACGCCGCGCGAAGCAGCGACTACGACCTGATCTGTATCGGCTCACCGACCTGGTGGCAGACCGTCAGCATGCCGCTCCGCTCGTTTCTCACCTCTGACGAATCGCGAACGTTGTTGTCCGGCAAGCCGTTCGCGGTGTTCGTCGTGTGCCGCCAGTACTGGCGGGAGAACCTGGCGGCGGTGCGTGAGCTCGCCGAGGCCCAAGGCGGCCACTATGTCGACGAACTGCATTTCACGTATCCGGGCGACCCGATTCGCTCGATGCTGTCGCTGACCAGTTACCTGGGCACCGGGCGGTACCGCGAGAAGTACCTGGGGGTGCGGATCCCGCCCACCAACGTCCAACCGGAACAGTTGGAGCAGACCCGCAGCTTCGCCGCCGGCCTGGCGAATCGGCTGTTCGACGAGTAGGAGTAGCTGTCAATGTCTCGTTCGTTTCATTTGACGTTCGAATCACCGGCCAGCGTCGAACAGATTCAGACGGCCTACCGCGACGAAAATTACTGGTCGGCCCGCCTGGCGGCCTTCGGCGGCGGAAGTAAAACGCTGAACTCGCTGCTGGTCGGCGACGACGGCAGCGTGCGGGTCGCGGTCACCGAGGATCTGCGCCATGGCAAGCTGCCGGGGATCCTCACCAAGTTCTACCGGAGCGACATCAAGGTGCTGAGCACAGAGGAGTGGACGCCGACCGGCGACGGCACGGTCAGCGGGCAGGTCACGGTCAAGGTGGTCGGCGCGCCAGGGTCGGGGCACGGCACGGCCGTGCTGGCACCGGCGGGTAGCGGCTCACGGGTGACCACCGAGGCGACGGTGGAATTCAAAGTCCCGTTGGTGGGCGGCCCGATCGAGAGCTTCCTGGCGCGCGAATTCGCCCAGGGACTTCCGAAGGTTCAACGTTTCACCACGACGTGGATCAGCGAATATGCCTGAAACGCCGCAGACCCCCGCTGTCCCGGTCGATCCGTCCGCTGTTGTGCCGACCACAGCGGAAGCGCTGGCTCGACTTGAGATGCCATTGCTGGACGCGATGATGACGCAGCGAGCGGTGCGACGGGTGCTTCCTGACCCGGTCGACGACGCGGTCGTCTTGAAGTGCGTCGAACTGGCGCTGCGCGCACCGACCGGGAACGACGGGCAGAACTGGGAGTTCGTCGTGGTGAAGGACCGCCGCGTCAAAGAGAAGCTGGCCAAACGATACCGGCAGGCCTGGAAGGTTCAGTCCGGTGTGGTGATCCGGCGCGCCATCGCCCGCGACGAGTCGATGGCGAAGATCGCGCGCGCGGTGCAGTGGCAGATCAATCACTTCACCGAGATCCCGGTACTGGTGGTCGCTTGTCTAAGACTGGGCGCCCGTGAGGGGCGACTGCCAGTGGTGCGGATGCCCCATGCGGCCGAGTCGGCATATTGGGGCTCGATATATCCCAGCGTGCAGAATCTGTTGCTCGCCTCCCGCGCCATGGGACTGGGTGCTTCCCTGATCACTTTGCCGCTTTGGAGCCGGAACTCGTCACGCAGGATCTTGGGCTTGCCGGCGGCGGTAAACCCGTGCTGCATCGTCACTTTGGGGTGGCCCCGCGGCCACTACGGGCCGACGACGCGCAAACCGGTCAATCAGGTAACGCATCTCGACGTCTACGGCAACCACGCTTGGCTCGGCGCCTGACACAACTTCGAGAGCTGGGGTTCTGCGATCGGAAATCATTTCCACTTGCCAGTAGGAGTGGCCGATACGATTCTGAGTGGATTATTAGCACCGCAGAGCCAAACCATTAGGTTCCACTCAGGCTAATTTCCATTCCATCTGTCGTGTTCTCTGGGGTATCGTGAGCCCGTCGGTCTACACCCAGGGGAAGCGCAATGCATGGTGCTGCGCGTCGATATATGACGGCGGGGATGGCATTCGCGGTGGGCGGTGTAGTCGCCCTCACACCGATCGCAACGCGCCTACCGGAGACACCAGTTCTGAGCCTGGAGACGCGTCTGACTTCAAGTGACGGCTCCATACTGAACATCCCGTTTAACCTGTTTCAAGACATCGTCAACATTCCGGGCAACGAAGTCGGGGCCCTGAACCTGTTCGCGGACTCGCTGTTTCACACCGGCAGCTGGCTGGCGGCAAGCGCCACCAACCTCTGGGGTGAGGACCCGGGCGACCCAGGGCGTTTCATGGCGCTGACTGACATGTTGGTCCCGTTCTCAGCCGTATCGGGGCTAGGTCAACCGGAAATCGATCCGACAGCGGATGCTGCGGGCACAGCGGGCCTGGGCCAGCAGTTGGCCCTGCTCATCGATGCCGAGGTTCCGGTGAGCGCATCGAGCAGTGCCACGTGGACCGATCCCTTAGGGCCGGTGCCCCCGATTACCGGCCTCACCGCGATCGACCGGCCAATCTGGTTCTTATCGGCCCTGACCGGCTCGCAGCAATACCCGCTGTTCGCCAACTGGTTTCAGGTACCTATTTCGGACCTGACGAGCGGCAACTTCAACTTCGGTGACGTCGTGAACCCATCTGCGGGCGTGGGCCCAGGTGGAGCAGTATTGGACTCTTTCGGACTTCCCGGCACGCACGTTGGCACGCTGGCCGACGGGACGATCGCAAACCTCATGCCGTGGTCGAACCTGGACTTCAAGCTGGACTTGGCGGCGCCGTTTCAGAACTTCCTCAACAGCTTGATGGCCCCGCCCGACCTCAACGGTTTCGACATTCCCACCTTCGAGGAGATCGGCCGAACGCTGCAAAGTCTCGTCGCGGGGTCGGTCGTCGACTTCGACGCCTACGTTCCCGGGAATGTCCTATCGTGCCCGGGAGCATGCACGTTGCCGGAGTTTCTGACCCAAGCGGGCCTCGTCAAGGCGATCGGTGACCTCTGGCCGGGAAACAACACCATTGATACCTGGCTAACACAACTGGATAACGGTCCGACGCAGGCCGGGATCAACTTCGCCAACGAGGTGTTCACCGGAGCCCAACAATGGTTCGACTTCGGCAATCCGCTTCCCAACAGTCCCCTGAATCCGGATCCAGTCGCGGTCGGTCCAGCCCTACAGAACCTTATTGACTTCATGCAGGGCAGTGGAATTCAGGACTTCATCCATGGGCTGGCGAATCTGTCTGGGTTCACGCCGCTCACCTACCCGCTCGACGTGAGCAACTTCACGCCGCCGCCGGACTGGCTCAGCATCCTGCTTGGTGATCTGGGCGTGAGCGGCTTCACTTCGAATGGCCCGTTCACACTGATCGACTTCGCTAATCCGACCGATCTGCTCGGGGATTTGAACACCCTGCTACAGGGCTTGGACTTGGGCAGCCTGACCACCATCGGTGGACTTGGTGCTGATGTCGGCGCAGTTGTGCCGGCCGCTGGCGCCGACCTGAGCGCACTGCTGCCGAACCTTGGCACTGATATCGGCGCACTTCTGCCCGGCCTTGGTGCCGACATCAGCGCGCTGCTGCCGGGTCTTGGCAGCGACATCGCCGCACAAATGCCAGGCGATCTGGCGGCGACGCTGCTCAGTATGTTCTGATAGCGAATTCTCGAATCAGAATCGGCCGCCACCGCAGGAAGACGTCCAAGTGACCGGTACCTTTGAGCCGGAGCGTCGGGGCGCAGACGACTGGGTGTGGCGCTCTACGTAACCCCTTGCTGCACCGTGACTTTCGGCTGGCCTGCCGGGATGACGGGCCGATGACCCGCAAGCCAATTCGCGAGGTCACGCACCTCGACGCGTAATGGCAATGCGCTAGGATCGCCACCTGAGAGCGACGAAGCTGTCTTATCCGGTATGTCGGACAGTTCTGCCGGATTCTTCACAGGCTGGGATCGTCTTAGTGTAGGTTAAACATCCGTTAAGGCATATCGACCGGAAGGGGGGGCGCTATGCATGCTGCTACGCGTCCGTATGCGGTGGCGGGTGCGGCACTCTCGGCGGTAAGCCTTTATGTCGTCACGCCGGTGGGGTCGCAGCCGCTGCAGCCCCCCACCCGCAGCATCGACGTCCGTCTGGTCGACTCCGGCTCCCTTATCGATGTTCCGTTCAACCTGTTCCAGGACATCGTCAACATCCCGGCAACGAACTGGACGCGATCAACCAGTTCGGGGACTCATTGCTTTTCACTGGGACCTGGTTGACCGCGAGCGCCACCAACATCTGGGGTGAGGACCCGGGCGACCCGCGGACACTTCAGTCGGTCGATTGACATGGCGATTCCGTTCCCGGGGATCACCGGCCAAGGCCAGCCTGAAGTCGACGCCCTGGATCCAGTCGATGTACAAGAAGCGCTCAACGGCACATTGCCGCTGGGCCAACAGATCACGTTGCTGCTGGACGCCGAGATTCCGGTGAGCGCAACCAGCGCCGCGGACTGGAGTGATCCTCTGGCACCGACAGCCCCGATCACCGGGTTCCACCGGTATCGACCATGCCCTGTGGACCTGTTCATCCTCGATGGGCAGCAGCAGTATCCGTTGATCGACAACTGGTTCCAGGTGCCGCTGTCGGATCTGACGTCGGGGTACAACTTCGGCAACGTCGCCGACCCGTCCGCGGGTGTCGGTCCGGGCGGGTCCGTACCGGGCATGTCCTTCCCGGACGGCAATACCTTCTACGGCACAATTCCGACCGGGGAGCTCACCGGGAACGGCAATCCGGTCAGCGATCATGCCGTGGTCCGGCTTGGACTTCAAGATGAATCTGCTGGAGCCCTTCCAGAACTTCTTCACCCACCTGTCGGACCCGATCGACCCGAGCACGTACCTCAGCGGTTTCGACATTCCGACCTTCCAGGATGTCGGCCAATCCCTGGAGACCTTCCTCGCGGGGTCCGTCGTCTCCTTCGACCCGTTTGTTCCGGGCAGCCCCTTCTGCCCGGGCACCTGCGACGTGCCCAGCTCCCTGACTCCCCAGGGGATTCTCGAGAGCATGAACGCGGGTCGCCGGACTCCTCCATCCAGCAGTGGCTCGACCTTTTCAACACCCCATCCACCGGCCCCTATGGCCTCGAGAACCCATTCGGCTCGGCCAACGGCCCGACGGAGACCGCGTGTCAACGCATCCAATTGGTTCGAAGCACTATCAGGAAGGCTTCGACTTCGGCGAACCGTCGCCGTCCGACCCGCCGGGGGCGATCTGGACCCCGAGAGCCATCCCGGTCAGGCCGTCGGTGCAGAGTTTCATCGACGCGATGCAGACAGAACATCTTGCCGGGATCGATTTCCCGGGGACAGCGGGCAGCAGTGTGCAGGACTTCTTCCAGTATCTGGCGGACCCAGCGGCTACACGCCGGTTGACTTACGCTACCAATGACTGGATACAGGAGTTGCCCGCCTCTTCGTTCGCGGTACGTTCGGCACCTTGCTCGCCGATCTGGCGCTGGGCAGCCTGAGTGGCCTGTTCGGGTTGTAACAGGCCTTCGCGCAGCTGGTGCCGATCGCGTGAGCGCGCACGCTTCGGCTACGGTGTGGTTGTGCCGCAGCGGCATTCACGCCGAGCGACGCGATGATGTCGGCTATCCTCAGCCGCGGAGACCTTTCATCATGACCCACTCCCACATCCGGTCGGTCAACAGCGCCCGGGCCAACAGCGTGGCCTTTCCGGATACCCCCACGACGTAGCGGGGTTTGGGATTTCTGGCTTCCACCGCTCGGACGACCGCGCGGGCGACGGTGTCGGCGCCGATCATCACCCCCGGTGTCTTGGTGAGGTTCCGCGCCGCCCCGGCGTAGCGGCGCTTGAATTCGCCGTACGGGTCATCGTCGGTGTACGAATGCTCGGCTTGCAATTCGGATTCGACGAGCCTGGTCCATACTCCGGTTGGGTCGATCAGCACCACCCGGACACCGAACTCCGCCACTTCGGCACGCAGAGCCAGCGACAGGGCCTCGACGCCATATTTGACGACGTGGTACCCGCCGGCGCCCGGGACTGGTAAATCGTCCACCGGTGCTGCCGATGTTGACGATTCTGCCCGCTCCGCGGGCGCGCATGCCCGGCAGGACGGCCTGCGAAAGACGAAGCATCGCAACGATGTTGGTTTCGAAGAGGCAGCGCAGGTCGCTCAACGCCACCTGTTCGAGGGGCGCGGTGAGGGGAAATCCGGCGCTGTTGACGAGGACGTCGACGGCCCCGTGGTCGGCGTGGATCTCCTCGACGACTTCGGCTCACGGCGGCCTCATCGGTGACATCGAGCGGCGCGGGCCTGTAAACCCCGCTTCCGCAGCGCGTCGAGAGCCTCGCGGATTACGGCCGACCGCGAACACCCGGTAACCCCGCTGGTGCAGCCGATCGGCGGTGGCCTCTCCGATGCCGCTGGTCGCGCCCGTCACGAGCGCAACCTGTTCTCGTCATCTGGCGGGCTCTCGACAAGGTTAACCGTAATCGCCCGACAGGATGTCAGAACAGCGTGGCGAAATCCGACAACAGGGTGGTGATGTCGAGGTTTCCGCCCAAGTCCCCGAGCAGAGCGGCGAGCGGTGACACGTCCGCCGCGGACGAAGCCGTCGTCAAGCCTGTCATACCGGGGTCGGACATCAGTCCTGACAGATCCGGCACGAACGGGTAGATATTTGGCATATCGGACTGTGGCAACATTCCCAGGTCGACCTCGGCGGCTGTCATTCCTTGTTGCTGCCCAAGTTGTAGATTGTGGTCGACGACGGTCCAATCGATGGATGGGGATGACACGTCGGCCGGGGTGGCGACATCGGCCGGGTCGGCGCGGTTGTAGCCCAGGTCCACCAGCACCCGCAAATCAGGCTGAATCTCGTCAGCCATCGCCGGCCCGATCACAGGTATCGCCCGCAGCGGCGCCAACAGCGGCAGGTTCTGGGTCGGAATCAGAAAATAGTCGGTGGCGCCGTTATACCCCTGGGAAACCGGCTCTCGCACAGCGTCGGCGAGGTCGGACGGGTCGAACGACGTCGGCCAGCCGGGTATCAGGAACGGGTGCAGGAAGACGTAGCCGGCCATGGCGTTGGTCTCTGCCAGGAAATTCGTCGGATCGTTGGGGAAGTCGGAGGTCCCGCTGTATTCGAGAGTGTAGATATCGGTGTGGTAGGGCGTGTCCGACGGCGTTGCCGGCAGGCCGGTGAAGGGAAACCGGGTGAAGATCCCGCCGTTGGGGTTGTTCAAGTCTTCGGTCAACACGAAGCTCAAGTCGTTGGGATCGGGTGCTTGGCCCTTGGGCAGATTGTCGAGGTTGATCATCTCCTGGGTGGCGATCGAGCTGCTTTCCGAGTAGCCGAACACGGCGACCTTGCCGTCGGGGAGGTACTGGCTGATTCCCTGGTCGAGCTGACCAACCCCTTGGGTGAGCCCCGAATAGTAGTCGTCATTCTCGGTTGTGACCTGAATGACGGGGTCGTAGCCCGGGTACAGCGGCTGCCCGGTGAAATTAGCGGTCGAAGGTATGAAAAGCTTCATGACCTCGTCGACGTAGCTCTGAGCCGGATCGGGCGTGCCGGAGTAGCCCATGATCAGCGCGGTACCGTCAGCGGTAGCGTCGTCGGCAGAAGCGGGCGCAGCGTTCAGCATCGACGTCAATCCGACAAGACCGGCACAACCGCTTGTCAGGACTGTCGCACCCAGCCAACGGGTTCTACTGTGATTCACCAAACCTCGATTCACCTCCTCGGCACCGACCGTGCTGAGCGTGCGGACAGCAGAGTCTCCCGAAAACCCCCGTTGGCCTCATCACAGAAGCTGATGTACATCTTGCATTCCCGCGCGCGGTTGCGTGCCGACTTCGCAAGATTGTTCCATTGCGACCGCCGCCGCCGGCGACCGGTCCCGACCAGCCAGGTACAACATCGGTGCAACGGCGGTCCGCGCCCCGGGGGCCTTGCCGCGAAAGCGGCCGCGAGCCCTGCCCAAGACGCGGCGGAACCGCGCTCACGATACGCTAACGCAGTGCTCGAGGTCATCGACAAAGGATGCGCCAGCGAGGCTCATCCGGTTCCGCTGCTATTTGTCCACGGGGCCTGGCACGCAGCATGGTGCTGGGATGAAAATTTCTTGGGCTTTTTCGCCGACAAGGGTTATCGCGCACTGGCGGTGAGCTTTCGCGGCCATGGCGGCAGTCCCACGTCCAAGCCTCTGCGCAGCTGCTCGGTTGACGACTACGTCGAGGACGTGTGGTCGGTTGCCGAAAATCTGCCCACACCACCGGTGGTGATCGGTCACTCAATGGGCGGCCTGATCGTTCAGAAATACTTGGAGTTGCACGACTCACCCGCCGGTGTGTTGATGGCGTCCATCCCGCCGCAAGGAAATCTGGCCAACGGCCTGCGCTGGATCAAGGCGCACCCCTGGCATTTCGCCAAAATGACGATCACCGGTAAGGCGCTGCCCTATATAAGCCCGTTGCAGCTTGCGCGGGAGAAATTCTTTTCTGCAGAGTTGCCGGACGACCAAGTTTTGGATTATGCGAGACGGCTTCAAGAAGAGAGCGTGAGAGTAAGCATAGACTGCCTTTTGCTTCGTTTACCCCGGCCTGAACGCGTGACCACGCCGCTGCTTGTCTTGGGCGCCTACGACGACGGCGCGCACACCCGCGCAGAAGTGCGTGCGACAGCACGCGCATATCGCACCGAAGCGGAATTCTTTCCCAATATGGGTCACAACATGATGCTCGAGCCCGGATGGCTAGCCGTCGCTGAACGTATCGACAATTGGTTGGTCTCTCGCGCACTCTAGGATTCTCACCCGGTCGGTCGAACCCGGCGCGCCCTGTGAGATGGGGCACCATGATCGCCCTTGTACGATTTCCGCTATGCCACTGCCCGCTCCCAGCCTCGACGCTCGTGCCGTCGTCACCGGCGCCTCCCACGGCATCGGCGAAGCACTGGCCACCGAACTCGCTGCACGAGGCCACAGTCTCATCGTCACCGCACGTCGCGAAGAGGTGCTCAATGACTTGGCCGCACGGCTGACCGACAAATACCAGGTCACCGTCGAAGTGAGACCGGCCGATCTCGTCGACCCGCCCCAAAGAGCAAAGCTTGCAGACGAACTGGCGACACGGGAGATCTCGATTCTGTGTGCGAACGCCGGCAACGCAAGCGTTGGTCCAGTTGCGAAGCTAGACCCGGCGGAAGAACGGGCTCTGGTGCAGCTCAACGCTGTCGGCGTTCATGACCTGACGCTGGCAGTGTTGCCCGGAATGATCAAGTCGAGAGCTGGCGGAATACTGATTTCTGGTTCGGCCGCGGGGAATTCGCCGATACCTCACAACGCCACCTATGCCTCGACCAAAGCGTTCCTGAACACATTCAGCGAATCGTTGCGCGGGGAATTGCGCGGCTCCGGTGTGCATGTGACGCTGCTGGCGCCCGGCCCGGTGCGCACGGGAATGCTGGAATCGGTCGACACCTCGACGGCCAACAAGCTGGTACCCGATTTTGTCTGGGTCTCCCCGGAATACACCGCGAAAGTATCGTTGAACGGCTTGGCGCGCAACAAGATGCGCGTTGTCCCCGGAATCCCGGCAAAGGTGATGTCGGCGGCCAACCAGTATCTCCCGCGCGGCATCACCGCACCGATCGTCGGCAATGTCTATAAGAAGCTCGGTGGCGGCTGACGGCTGGTCCATCCCGGCACAGCGGCTAGGCTCGACAGAGCCAACTGACGGGAGTGCATGCATGCGAGGGTTCGCCGGAAAGGTCGCCGTCGTCACCGGGGCCGCGTCGGGTATCGGCCAGGCGCTGGCCGTCGAACTGGCCCGCTCCGGGGCCAAGGTCGCGATCAACGACATCGACACCGACGGTTTGGCAGAGACCGAACAGCAGCTCAAGGCTCTGGGCGCCGCGGTCAAGGCCGACCGACTCGACGTCGCCGAGCGCGACGCGTTCATCGCCTACGCCGAGCAGGTCAACGGCCACTTCGGCAAAGTCCACCAGATCTACAACAACGCCGGCGTCGCGTTCGTCGGGGAGATCGAGATCAGCCGGTTCGACGAGATTGAACGGGTGATGGACGTCAACTTCTGGGGGGTGGTGAACGGCACCAAAGCCTTTCTGCCGCATCTGATTGCGTCCGGCGACGGTCACATAGTCAACGTGTCCAGCGCATTCGGGTTATTTGCGGTGCCCACCCAGGCCGCATACAACGCGTCGAAGTTCGCGGTTCGCGGCTTCACCGAGGCGCTGTACCAGGAGATGGTGTTGGCCGGCCACCCGGTGAAGGTGACGACCGTGTATCCCGGCGCCACCGAGACCTCGTTCGTGGCTAACATGACCGCGGCCGAGAACTACGCTGACCTGGAGTTGCTGAAGAATGCTCCGCCGCCGAAGTGGAGCACTTCGCCGCAGAAAGCGGCACAAGTCATCCTCACCGGAGTCCGCAAAAACCGGGCCCGCATTCTGATCGGAGCCGACACCAAGGCCATCGAAGTGTTCCTGCGGATCACCGGGTCCAACTATCAGCGCTGGAATCCGCGATGGATGGGCCGCTTGACCCGCGCCTCGCGCTGATCCGGTACCGCCGCGCGACGGCGCGGCTCTCGCCTCGCTACTTGGTCAGACAGTAGGCGCGGTATTCGATCTCGCCGCGTTCGAGGTCGTTGTAAAACCAGGAGCCGTCCACGACGGCGAATTCGCGGCCGAAACGGCGCAGTATCCGCGGCATGTGGCGGTTGATCAGTTCGGTCGACCGGGGCGAGTTCAGCCGCAGGCCACGCAACACCTGTTCGCTGATGTTCCGCTCCGAGACGATCCGCATCCGGGGTTTGCCGAGTGCTTCTTCCCATTCTTTGAAGCTGTCGCGGTTGCGGAAGTCGGCGTGCAGAAAATGACCCCCCGGACGCAGCACCCGCGCGACTTCACCGACGAAACGCTCGAAGTTCGGGTAGATGTGCGACGCCTCGACATTGATCACCGCGTCGAAGGAGTCGTCGGGGAACGGCAGGTTCTGAGCGTCGCCCTGCACGAATTCCAGGCCCGGCAGCTGGTGGCGTTGCTGGCAAAAGGCGACGCCGTCCGCGTTGAAGTCCAGTCCGGTGTAGGACGCGGGGTGCAGTGTGCGGGTGAGGTACGAAGCTCCGCCGCCGTGGCCGCTGCTCACCTCGAGCACCTTCTTGCCGCTCAGATCGACCTGGGTCGCGACTTGATGGTAGAGCTGAATGCAGTACCGATTCGGCTCGTCGGACTCGTCCAAGGCAAGACCCATCGGCGGGTCCTCTTCGTAACCCCAGTTAAGGAAGACGACGTCGTCCTGCCGAAGCCGACGGGTCATCAAGGGATAGAAGTATTTGAAGATCCTCTTGTAAAGCGGCGTGGATCCGATGCGGTAGACGAGGCCTACGCCGACTTTGTCCAAGGTTTCCGAGTGGAGGGGAGTCCGGGTCACCTTGGCAGTATGGCACGGGCCTTGGCGGCCGCTGAATTCCGGACGCCGTCGAGCACCCGCAGCCGCGGTGACCGGTGCAGTGTTAGGCCGCCTTGAGACCGGCCGGCGGACGCGTGCGTTGCGGTTCGCCGCGGTACCGCGACGGTCTGCCGTCAATCTTGCAGAGGCGCCAGGTCAACCGTGCGACCGGATTCATCAATCCGACGTCGTGGCAGAGCATGCGGACGTCGCGGAACATGTCGCGCAGCGCCTGCCGGGAGTCGGCCGCGTCGAAGAACAGTTCTTTGCGCACCGACCGCGGCACGCCGAACTCTTTGAAGAAAATCGCCGGCGGCACCACGGCGGCCTGGCATAACACCCGCATGATGATCGGCACGTACAGCGACAGGAAAAACCGGCTGATGGGCAGGATCTGCGGCACCCGTCTACGCAGGTATTCATGCGCGAAGGCGATGTGGCGAGCCTCTTCGGCGACATGTATCGCCATGACGTTCTCCATGATCGGATGCACCGAGTTGCCTTCGCGCAACACGTTCATCTGCATATGGTCGATCGGCACCTCACCGGCTAGGACTCCGAAGAAGAAGGTGCTGGGCAGCGGACCGGCATAGATCGGCAGGAGGGGGGAAAGCCGGCGCAGCCAACGCGGCATACCGGGAACGTCAAGCCCGATGCGGTTCACCATTTCTTGGAACATCATGGTGTGGTTGCACTCTTCGACCGATTCGTGCAGGCAATAACGATATTCGGGTGAGCCGTTGGGCACCCAGAACGTGTACTGCATCAAACCGCGAATCAAGATGCTCTCGAAGTGCAGGGTGACCTTTGCCACGTTGGCCAGACGCCACATACCCATCGCGATCTGCTTGTCCGGTGGTTGGGCCCGATACCACGGATGACGGCCGAGCGGATCGGTCAGCGACAGCACCCAGCGTGGGTCGTTTCCGGTGACGACGAACTCCGGCGCTTGCCAGTCGATGTCGGTATACGGATCGAAGTGACGCCGCACCGATGCCTCGGACAGGGTCGCGAGGGTCTCGACGTAACGGGGATCGTCGCCGACATCCATGTTGAGCTTCCACCGCTTGACGATGAGTTTACGAACCAGCATCAGGCCGATCACGAGGAGCACGAAACTCAGCACACCGCAGCTGAGCCCCACCAAGACCGGCACCGGATCCTCCCCTTGGGCATCTATCTCAATCGCCTGGACCGCAGACGATAAGGGAGTCTACCGGCGCGGCCGCCGAAGATATAGCGCATTGGGTCGTGGTGCGGCTGCAATTGTGCTGCAATCTGATGCTCGAAACGGTTTCCGTCCTGCGCTGACACCTCGACTGGCAGCGGGCGTCCGGTGCGGCACCCCGCGCCGAGCGTCCGTTCAGCGGAGCTGGTCTAGCGGGTACCGTTTAGTGCTTATGGGCGAGCAGCAACTCGACGCGATCATCGTGGGCGCCGGTTTCGGTGGAATCGGGGCGGCGATCCAGCTGACGCGCCTGGGCTACCAGAACATTGTCGTTGTCGACCGTGAGGACGACCTGGGCGGAACCTGGCACGTCAACCACTATCCGGGGCTCGCCGTCGACCAACCGTCGACCACGTTCTCCTATTGGTTCGAGCCGAACCCGTACTGGTCGCGGCTGTTCGCCCCTGGCGCCGAACTGAAGCGCTACGCCGAGCATGTGGCCCACAAATACGACGTGCGGCGCTACATGCGGTTCAACACAAGCGTGGAAGGCGCCCGGTGGGATGACGACGCCCAGGTCTGGCGGGTGGCACTGGCCGGTGGTGAGACGCTCAGCGCGCAATTCCTGATCGCGGCGACCGGCTTTCTGTGCCAGCCCCGCACTCCGGAGATTCCGGGCATCGAAACGTTCGCCGGACACACCATCCACACCGCGGCCTGGGATGACGATTACCCGCTGACCGGCCGCCGGGCGGCCATCATCGGAACCGGTTCCACCGGCGTCCAGGTCATCCCCGAGCTGGCTCAACACGTCTCGGAACTGACGGTCTATCAGCGCACGCCCATCTGGGTGTTGCCCAAGTTCGATCTCCGGTTTCCGCCCGTGGTGCAGCGCCTTTTCGCCGGGCTGCCGCTTACTCAGCGTGTCGTGCGGTGGTTCACCGACACCAGCCTCGACGTCATGATGGTCATCACAATGTGGAAATACCGGTATTTCAGATTGATCAACCGGGCCACGTCCTATATGTCCAAAATTCACCGTTTGCTGATGGTGCGCGACAGGGAGCTGTCCCGCAAGCTGAATCCGAACTTCGACTTCGGTTGCAAGCGGCCGACTATATCGAACTCTTATTACCGCACATTCACCAAAGCGCACGTGCATCTGGAAACCAACGGTATCGAGCGGATCGAGCCCGACGGCATCGTCGCGCGCGATGGCACCAAACGGTTCATCGACACGCTGGTCTTGGCTACCGGGTTCGATGTGTGGGAGGCCAATCTGCCCGCGATCGAGGTGATCGGCCGAGACGGCCGCAATCTCGGAAAATGGTGGCGCGAAACGCGGTTCCAGGCGTACCAGGGCATTTCGATTCCGCAGTTCCCGAACTTTTTATCAATGGCCAGCCCTTATGCGTGGGTGGGGCTTTCGTGGTTCAACACCGTGGAATATCAGATGCGGCACATGAACCGGCTGTTCGGTGAAGTGCAGCGGCGCGGTGCCCGCACCTTCGAAGTCACCGAACAGGCCAACGCCCGTTTCCTCGATCGGATGACGAAGCTGCTCGACGACTCGGTCTTCGACCTCGGCAGCTGCGTGGCGTCGCGGTCGTATTGGTTCCGGGATCACACCGGGAGCGGTGAAGCTCCGCTTTTCCGGCCGACGTCAGTGCGCAGCGCCGTCAAAGAGCAGGACCGTTTCCCGTTGTCGGACTACGTCATAGCCTGAGATCTTTAGCTTTGTCCGTGGGCAGGGCCAGCGGGCGTCCGGTGCGCTACCCGTGCTGCTCTGGCAGGGCGTACCCTGAGGCGAAGACAGGACCCGTAGGGCAGCCTGTCAGGGGTTGGCGGATCGCCGAAGACGGGGCGGAGAGGGACGGCATAAGCGCAGGTAGCGGCGGCGACGACCGAGCCGCAATTCTTAGATGCTGCATAGGAAGAAGCCGACAGCTTACGGCTGAGGCATGATTTACTCGTCGATATCGGTTGCGTACTGGTTCAGGGGCGCACCTTTTCTTGGTTGGCACTGAGTGGAGGAGAGGTCAATTGCGCACCAGCAAGTCGATGGAGCCGGCTTGCGCGGGTCGATGAAACAGCGGACAAGCGTTCGCGCCGTCACTGGTGTTCGACGAACGCCGGCACTCACCGTTCGGTGACGATCTGATGAGCAGTATTCACGCGCGCAAACGACGCCCGGACCGGCCTTTCGCCGCCGCACTGACACGTACGTTGTCGGTGCCCATCATTCTGGCGTGGCTGGCGATCACTTTACTGCTGAGTGTCGGCGTCCCACCGCTGGAAAAGGTGGCGAAAGAACATTCCGTTTCGTTGAGCGCGCAGGACGCGCCGTCGATAAAAGCGATCACCCGCATCGGTGAAGTATTCAAGGAATCAAATTCCGACAGCACGGCGATGATCGTCCTGGAGGGCACCCAACCGCTCGGTGACGATGCGCATCAGTACTACGACAACCTGGTACGTCAACTGAGCGCCGACCCCAAGCACGTGCAGCACATCCAGAATTTCTGGGGAGATCCACTGACGGCGCCGGGTGTGCAGAGTTCCGATGGGAAAGCCGCCTTTGTCCAGCTGAATCTTGCCGGCAACCAAGGCGAGGCGCTGTCCACCCAATCCGTCAAAGCCGTTCGCGACATCGTGGCGCGCAATCGCCCCCCGGACGGGGTGAAGGTCTATGTCACCGGCCCGACGCCGCTCTCGGCGGATCTGAGCGAAACCGGGGATCACGCCGTCACCAAAGTCACCATCGTCACGATCCTGGTGATCTCGGTGGTCTTGCTGCTGGTCTACCGGTCGATCGCGACGGTATTGATCCTGTTGGGCATGGTGGGGATGGAACTGACGGCGGTCAGGGGAGTCGTCGCCGTGTTGAGCCACCTCGGCTTGATCGACCTTTCGCCGTTCGCTATCAGCCTGCTGGTCGCGCTCGCCATCGCCGCCGGAACAGACTACGGAATTTTCTTTTTGGGGCGCTACCACGAAGCTCGCCAAGCCGGAGAAGATCGGGAAGCGGCCTACTACACCGCGCACCGGGGGGTCGCGCACGTCGTTCTGGCTTCCGGCTTGACCATTGCAGGCGCCACCTTCTGCCTGAGCTTCACCCGGCTGCCGATCTTCCAAACCATGGGTGCCTCCTGCGCGGTGTCGATGTTGGTCGCGATCGCGGTCGCACTGACCCTGGTTCCCGCAGTGCTCACCGTCGCCAGCAGGTTCGGCCTGCTGGATCCGAAGCGAAAGCTCAAGGTGCGCGGCTGGCGACGGGTTGGCACGGCCATAGTGCGCTGGCCTGGGCCCATCTTCGTAGCGTCGTGCGCGATCGCTTTGGTGGGACTGCTGGCGTTGACGGGATACAAGGTCAGCTATGAGGACCGGCCGTACATGCCTCAGAACACTCCGGCCAATGTCGGCTGGGCAGCCGCCGATCGACATTTCCCCGAAGCGCGGATGAGACCGGAAGTGCTGATGGTCGAGTCCGACCACGACATGCGCAACTCAGCGGACTTTCTTGTCTTGAACAAAGTGG
>CAVYEX010000012.1:0-29067 GCA_963767765.1 uncultured Actinomycetota bacterium
GCGGCCACCCGCGAATCCCGCAGCCGTTCCGCACGTTCCACCACGTTGCGTGCGAACCGCCCGTTTTGCATGATGTCGATACCGTGGGTGCCGTCCGGTGCCACATAGGCGCGCAGGCTTCGGCACATCGCGTTCAGTGCGTCGCGTGCGCTGGGCTCGATCAGCGTCGCCCGGGGCTGGCCGTAGCGAACCGCGATCTCGACGATCTCGCCGGGACTGTACGATTCGAACCGCAGTTTGCGGTTGAACCGTCCCGCCAAACCCGGGTTGACCGTGAGGAATTCGTCGACCTCCCGCTCGTAGCCGGCGCCGATGAAGCAGAAGTCGAACCGGTGTACCTCGAGCGCAACCAGCAGCTGGTTGACCGCCTCCATGCCGATCATGTCCGGCCGCCCGTCTTGATGACGCTCCACCAGCGAGTAGAACTCGTCCATGAACAAGATCCGCCCCAGCGAACGGTCGATCAGCTCGTTGGTTTTCGGGCCGGACGATCCGATGTGTTCACCACAGAAGTCCGCCCGCTTGACTTCGATGATCTCGGGGTGTCGCACGATGCCCAGGCCGGCGTAGATCTTGCCAAGCGCTTCGGCGGTGGTGGTCTTGCCGGTTCCCGGCGGGCCGACGAGGAGCATGTGGTTCGTCTGGTTGCTCACCGGCAGCCCCGCCTCGAGCCGCAGAGCGCGGACTTCGATCTGGTCCTCGAGCTCGGCCACCGCTCGTTTGACGTCGGCCAGGCCCACCTGATTGTTGAGCAGCGCGCGGCCCTCGGTGAGCAGTTCGTCGCGCCGCTGCGTGGTTTCCTCTTCTTGGCGTCGACTGGGGGAGAGCTCGGTCGAGACGTCCCACTTGTTGGAGCGGCTGTTGATGGTGTCTTCGTCGGTGACCACCAGTTGTAACGCCGGATCCGCCAGGGCCTGCTTGGCCGGCTCGATGAGCGCACCGTTCAGCGTCGCCTTGGACAACCAGATCTGCGCCTTGTCCTCTTCCCCGAGCTGGCGGTGCGCCATCCCCCGGACATAGGCCAAATCAGCGGCTATCAATGGGAACTGGTGTGGATCGATGGCGGCAACGGCGGTGTCGGTCAGCTGGTGGCGACGGGACTCGGTGGGCAGGTGCGGCGCAGTGCGTAACTCCACCCGGTCGGTCCAGTCCAGCGCGACCCGCGCCTGACCCAGATGCGCGGCGGCGTGGGCGGCCAACGCGTTGGTCGCCGCGGTGACCGCTGACATGATGATCGCCTGCGGGGGCAGGATGGTCGCGGCGACCGAAATCACATCGGGCCAGCGCTGCGTGGCGAACATCAGGTAGGCGTGGATGTATTGCTGCCACTGATGATTCTCCCAAGAATCCAGCAGCGCGGAATCCTTCAGCAGCGCTTCGGCTTTCTCGTACTGACGGTCATCGATGAGGGCACTGGCCAAAGCCAGCCCGGCGTGGGACGACTCGGTCACCGAAATCGACAGGAAGGGCCCGGCTTTGATCGGCGCGGACAGCTGCACGCCGAGCCGGTTGGTTTCCCGGTGCAAACGAACACCGTATGCGTAGAGCTCCTGCAGCGTCGTCAACGCTTCGTCGCCGGCCGCGATCCGGCCCAGCCAGGCGTCGGCCATCGACGGGTCGATCTCGGTCGCCTCACGAAACCGCGCCAGTGCCGCCGCCGCGTCGGTGTCGAACAGCTGCATGGCGTGATCGAACTGCTTGCGCGCCGCGGCCGTCGTCGTGCTGCTCGTCATCGTCTACTCCACCGGTTCGAGCTCGGGGGTTCGCAGAATCGTCGGTTCTGAGGATACGTAGCGGTTCTCGGCACGGAACAGCTCGACTTCCACGGTGTGCAGTTGGCCCGCGGCGGCGACCTCGACGAGCGCCGGGCCGATCTGGCTGATCACCACGTCGGCAGAACCGCGGTACGGGGTACCGGGTTCGCCGACGGAGATCAGCGTGTTCGGCCGCGGTGCGGGGGCCAGCGGGCCGTCGACGACGCTGACCGTGGTCCCGGCAACCGGCCGCGTGCCGGCGGTCACGGCGATGTCGGGCATCCGGATGCTGGCCCAGCGCTGCGTGTCTCGCGTGTGCACGGTGATCCGTTCCCCGGCTCCGGCCATCCGGATGACGATCCGCTTCGCCAGTGAGTCCTCCGCGGCGATGTGCACCCGGGTGAACTCCCCCGGGTCGTCGAGGGGCAGCATCAGCCGGTTCCCGGCGCCGACTTTGCCTAACAGCACGCCCGACGGGCCGATCGGGATCGGCAGCGGCCCGGTGACCGCGCCCCGGCGGATGCCCCGTAATTCCGGGGTGGGGCCGCACATACTGGCGGCGATCGCCTGGGCCTGCTCACCGGGCAATGTCTGCCACAGCACGCTCGGTGGCGCGGTCGGCGGTTGGCCGCTGCGTACCGTCACGGTGGCGGTCGCCAACGCATCCTTGAACAGGGTGATGTTCTGGATGATTCCGTCGGTCCGCAGCGACCAGGCATGCGCCAATTTGTCCGCGGTGATGTCCCGGGGCCGGTACCAGTACGTGGTCAACCATCCGCCGTCGCCGCGGACTGAGCGCCAACGCTGATGGTGGGTGCTCAGCGCCGTTCGTCCCAGCCGTCGTTCCAACTCCACGATGTCGATGGCCGTCGCAACCTTGGCGCGAACACCTTGCTGGCGCAGCCCGGCGCTGATCCGCTGGGCGGCGGCAAGCGCCGCGGTACCGACCGACGTGCGCCACTGCAGAGCCTCGGCATTGTCGAGGGCGGCCACCCGCACGATCAACCAGGTTTCCCGCTGTCCGGCATAGGGAGGTGTGCCGATCAGCGTGTCGTACACGCGGGGATAGTCCCCGGTGCTCCGCCGCCGCGAACCCGCGCTGACCACGCTGAGCGAGTCGACTTCCAGACCCAAACTTTGGTGCAGCAGGGGCACCAAATCGGCGATGTCGCAGATGTTTTCGGTATGAGTGGACGTCGAGCCGGTGAACAGGGTGGGGGAGTGGGCCTTGCCGAGTACCTGCACCGCGGCTGCCGCGACACCATCCTGGAACCGGATCCCGCCCCCGGCGCGGTCGTTGGCGACGGTGACCGGCTCCGCCCACTCGATCGCACGCCGGCGCCGGGCCCACAACTGCAGCCATGACCACAGCGGCTGTCGCCACCAGCGAATCACCCCGACCGCGATGCCGGTGATCACACCGACTGCGGCACCGACGTATCCGCCGACACTCCAGCCGAGCAGCCCGGCTGCCAGGACGCCGACGACGACAGCCAGTCGCTTGGTGCTCACCGTTCTCGCCTGGCACGCACGACGAGGGTCGCGATGACGACCGCGGCCAGCACCAGCCCGGCGAAAACCACTGCGACAGTGCGGGCCCGGTGATCCGGTGGTGGTGGCGGGGCGGCCGGGGTGATCACCCGGCTCTGCGCTCCGGGCGCGGTCCGATCACCTGCAGGGACATTGAACGTCAACGCGGCGACGGGATCCACCACGCCGTAGCCGACTTGATTGTCGACTCCGCGGGGCGGGTTGTGGGCCGTCTGCAGAATCCGGTTGATCACCTGGTGGGCCGACAGTTCCGGGTATTTGGCCCGCACCAGCGCAGCCACCCCGCTGACATAGGCCGCGGAGAAACTCGTCCCCCAGAAGGGCATGTTCTTCTCACCTGCCCTAGCTGGTGGGTAGGCGTTCACCGGCCCCCCGGTCTGCGACGACAACCCGATGATCCCGGTGCCCGGCGCCGCGGCGGCCACCCACGGACCGGTCAGGCTCTTGCTGATCGGTGCGCCGGCATTGTCCACCGCGCCGACCGACAGCACGTAGTCGTCGAACCAAGACGGCGACGACACCGTTTTGACCTGGTGCCAGTCCCGCGGGTCGGATGGATTCAACGGATCGAAGGACGGATTCTGGGCGCACTCGTCTTCACCCTCGTTGCCCGCTGCCGCGACGACCACTGCGTCCTTGACCGTCGCGGCGTACCACACGGCGGCACCGATCGCGCTCTGGTCGAGCGGGTCGGCAGCCGAGACGCAGGACGTGACGCTGATGTTGATGACCTTCGCGCCCATGTTGGCCGCATGCACGATGGCGCTGGCCAGCGTTGCGATGGTGCCGGCTTTTTTACGGGTCTCCATGTCACCGGGCCCCGGGTTGACGAGCTCGTACGCCCGGGACGACTGGCGGATCGAGATGATCACCGCGTGCGGAGCCACCCCGGCCACTCCATCCGGCGCGCCCGGTGGGGGCGGCGGCACTTCGGGATCTTCCGGCTGGTCGGGAACCGCGTCACCGGGGCCGTTGGCCGGTTCGTCTTCCGGCGGCGGCGGCGGCGGTGCCGGCGGCGGCGGGGGAGCGGGCTTGGTTTCGGTGATCGTCACCGGCGAGGGCGGCGGCGGGGGCGCCGGGGGTGGCGGCGGGGCGCCCGGGGGTGGCGGCGCTGCGTCGGTGATCTGGCCGGCCGGCGGCGGAAACGCCGGGGCCGCCGGCATCCGAGCGGGCATCGGTGTGCCTTGCGGGGCGGCACCGATCACCGAGGCCACCACGGTGCCGTGCGCATCGCAATCCATCAGCCCGTCGCCGCCCATGATGTAGTCGCCGCCGGCGATGACCGGCAACCGCGGGCTGGGATTGACGCCGGTGTCGATCACGGCGACCGGCACACCGTTTCCGGTGGAGTACTGCCAGGCTTTGGCGATGTTGAGCATCGTGAAACCCGGCGCGGTGACACTCACATTCGGATCGGCGACCGTGATCGTGCGGGCACAGATGTTGCTTTGCCGCATCGGCTGCTCCGAGTTCGGCTTGCCGTCTGCGGGTACCCGCCCCGGATCGACGTCGGGCCGGGGAACAGCTTGCGCGGCAGGCAGACTCGCGGGCACACCGATCAGCAGGGCGGCCGACGCGATCGACCAGGCCCGCCGCAGCCACCTCCGCGCTGTCATCGCATACGCACCCAGCTGAAAAGGCCACCGATCCAGGCGGCCAGGGGCAGGGCGGCGATGATCGCCACCAGTTCCAGCCACTCGGCGACCATCCGCACCAGCGGCGTGAACCGGGTGATCGGCACCAGGAGCGCCGCCGCCAGACCCGCCGCCCCGAATCCGGCCAGCACCAGCGCGGCCCCGAGCACTGCATCGCCCGATACGGCCGGCTCATGCAGAACGTATTTGACGACGCCGACGCAAGCCGCGGCCGCAGCGCCGAACACCAACGCAATGGCCTGCCGCTTGTCGGCGTAGGCGCGACCCCGGCTGATGAAGATCAGCACGAACAGCCCGGCCAGCACCGCGGCGGCCGTGCCGCGGGGCCGGCCGGGCATCAGGGTCGCCCACACCGCGACGGGCAGCGTGAGACCCGCCCCCACACAGATCCCGGTGAGCACTTGGTTGGCGCGCAGGGCGGCCGCGGCGATCACCGCTCCGCGCGGGGTGGTGTCGGGTGTCTCCTCTTCGTCGCCGTCGGCATCGACCGGGGCGACCGCATCGGCCGGCAGACCGTCGCTACGCCGGAACAGGTCCCGGCCGGTCACCGATCCGAAGTAGGGCGGCCGGATGCGGGCAGACCACAGCGCGACGGTGGGCGCCATGGTCATCAGCAGCAGCAACCCAACCAAAGTGCACATGCCCAGCCACTGCGCGGGCACCGGCCGCCACATCCGGGCCGCCGCGACCACCCCACCCAGCGCGCACAACGTCACCACGGTGGCCGCCACGCTGAGGTGGCGCCGCGTCACCGCCGCGACACCGCAGGTCAATACCGCCGCGGCAAGGGCGGCGATGAACAGGTGCGCCGATCCCAGCGAGCCGGGAGCCGCCGCGGCGACGCTCACCGACAGAAGCGGCACCGCCAGCCAGGCGAATCCACGTTGCATGTCTTCGCGGTGCGGCCACCACCGCCACGCCCCGGCGGCGGCGCCGGCCGCCAGCAGACCGCCCACTCCGGTCACCGTGGCCGGCGCCAGCGAGTCGGTGGCGATGCGGCTGCGCAGCGCCAGACCGAGGACCACGGCGGAGATCGTCGCCAGGATCGCGAGGGCGGTGTGCGCCGCCGTTTCAGCGGTGACCGGTTCGAACAACCTCCTGCCGATCCGGGCGAGCCCGGTGGACAGTGACTCGTACTGCGGCTCGAACGAGTCGCCTTCGGCCGACGGCACCAGGACCAGGGTGGCGCCGTCTTCCACGCCCAGCTCGTCGAGAGTTTTGGTGACGTCGAGCCGGACACCGTTGGCTTTCTGGAGTTCGTAGCCGACGCCGGTGTGCAGCCCGGGCAGTCCTCGTCGTTTGAGTTCGTCGTTCAGCAGCTCGACGATGTTGTCGATGAAGACTCCGACCGGGACCGATGCCGGATACACCTGGGAGATCAGGTGTTCCCCACACACAACGGCGACCGCACACCGCGCCGGAAATGACACTTTGGCCATTTAACGTGGCCTATCGGCGTCCGGAATGTATTTGTCGGCCAATTCCGCAGTGATCTCAAACAACCGTAGTCGTGTTTTCTTCTTCACTTCATGCTGGGTGTCGATTATCCCGCCCTTGGCGAGATGCGGGTCGTACGGCATGAATTCCACCGTCGCGCCGGACTGCGCGAAACGTTCTGTCAGATATGTCCGCGCGTCCGAGTCGTATTCATGCCGACTGTCATTGAGAATGACCATGCTGCGGGAAACCAGCTCGTGATAACCCATCGAGCGCAGCAGGTCGATCGAGCGGGTGACCGGCAGTGACGTGTCCGCGGTCAGGCCGGACACGAACACCAGCGTGTCACAGGCATCGAACACCGCCTTCATCACCGGATGCTCGAGATCGTCGGAGGTGTCGACCACGATGACCGTGTGGCTGCGGCGAAGTCGCGACAGCACGCCGGTGAACATCGACGGAACCAGCGGGCGGGGCTGATCGGAAGCACGGTTGCCGGCCAGCACGTCCAAGCCGATGTTGTTCTGGCCCAGATGCTCCCGGATGTCGGCATATCCCTGGACGTCGGTGTCGTTGAGCACCGCGGTGTAATCGCCGGGCGGTGCTTCGTCGATCCGGCCGGACAACGTGCCGAAGCCGGGCGCAGCGTCGATGGCGACCACGTTCTCCGGACGGCATTCCCGGAACACCGCGCCGATGCACGCAGTCATCGTGGTCTTGCCGACCCCGCCCTTCCCGGAGACCACCGCGATGACATATTGCTTGCGGATGTGCCGGCGAATACGCGCCTGCAGTTCCCGATAATGCCTTTCGGCCGGCGATTCGCCGAGATTTATACTGTGAAAAGACAACGCGTATACGAATTTACGCCAACCGGAACCGGGCGGAATTTTCCGCGGTGCCACCATATCGGAAATGCGTAATGTACCCGACACCGAATCAGGTTGTTGCAGGCGCGAATCGGCGCCTTGGCGCCGACTGTGTCGGGCTTGCTCCGCTGAATTCGGTGCCGCCTTCCACGGATTTGTCACGATGCTGATGCTAACACGTACGCCAAACCTGCGTTTACACAACCTTTCGATACGAAAACCATTCTTCATTGGCCGGCAGGCGCCGCAGCATCCGATTGACGGCAGCACCGATACTGCTCGTCGTGCCGGGCGCGATGACCATCCACCGCTTGCCGCCGGACAGGTAATGTTCGCCGACCAGCCGCCCTTCCGGGGTGTCGGCGATGGTGACCACGCTCTGTTCGATGTAGGTGCGGGTGGGTTGTCCGGTGTCCACACCGGATTGGATGGCGACGATGAAGGCCCGCGCCGATCGGCGCATGTCGG
This sequence comes from uncultured Actinomycetota bacterium, assembly GCA_963767765.1. Classification (GTDB taxonomy): domain Bacteria; phylum Actinomycetota; class Actinomycetes; order Mycobacteriales; family Mycobacteriaceae; genus Mycobacterium. The sequence continues at coordinate 7,735 of CAVYEX010000012.1, forward strand.
CGGCCATCATCAAGATCTGTAGCTGCTCGCCGTCAAGTTGCTCACGTAATAGCTGTTTGCGCAACGCTTCCCGGCTGTCGACATCCGCCATGACCTGGTCGACGTCGACGGTCACCGGCTGCAGGGGAGCGGGCTCCTGGGTTCCGCAGAGGCGCTCTATTTGACCGAGAACGACGTCGCTGGCCCCCGATTCGGTGCTCGAGGTGCCCGCGCCGCTGATCCGGACCAGGTCCTCGGAGCGTTCCATTACCACCCACCATTGGGCGAATCGCGCCAGCAACGCCACGGCGGGCCTGTCATCGGCGCCCGGCGTCGTCACCTGGATCAGCAGCGCAACGTCACGGCGGGCCAGCACGGTCAACCACTCCACGACCACGTCGGCTACCGCCCCCGACTCGTCGATGACGCCTTCAGCGCGCAGCTCGGCCGCGACCGGGTGGGTCAGTGCCATCGACGCGGTCTCCACGCTCGGCATGATCGGCCGCAGCCCCAACTCCGGGGCCAGCACCTCGATGCCGGTGAGGATCTGCAGTGCCCACAAGCCGTCGAGGGTGGTGGTCAGCACGATGAGTCCCAGAAATCGGCCGGGACGCACGCTGCGGGCGCCCCAGCTACGTCGTTACGCTTGAAACCTGCCCATTTCGGCGGCGTCGCGAAGCGCGGTGTCCTGGCCGGTGCCGGTGATGGTGTGCCCATACTTCATCACCGTGGCGATCACCTGTTCGGACTTGACGCTCATTTGCGTGAAGGCGGTGAGAAACGCCTCCGGCGCCTGCCCTTGGTAGGCGCCGCCGTCAACAAGAGCTTGTGCTTTGCTCAACATATCGGAGCGCAGCTCCTCCAGCGTCTGCGAGAAGGTTCCCACTTCGGCCGCGTGATCAAAAACCGAGGCGAAATTCCACTGTATTGTCATTGTGATTGGTCCTTACTTCCAATGTGGGATTTGCGGAATGGTTAGGTGGACACTGCGCCGTCTGCGCCGCCGCCCAAAGCGGTGAAGGCCTGTGCTTGATCGACCTCGTTGTTGTGCATGACGGAAACATTTTGGCCAACGCTTTCGACCAGGCTCACGCCCCATCGATGCAAGTCTTTCAATTGGGCGTGCAAGTCGATACCAGTGCTATACGCTGCCATTCGCGCCGGCCCTTTCCAATATCCGCTGGTTTCCTCGATACCGTGAGCGAAACTGCTGGCGGTGGCGATGAAATGGTCGAGCGAGTTCAGGAAATCCTGTCGCTGCGCCGATACATGATCGACCTCGATGTTGAGCGGATTTGTCATTTTTTATCCTCCGAATGATTTTCCATCTGGACGTACTGAGTAGTTTAGAGCCGCTGCGGCAGCTGTCACTTCACCTCTTGGGCGACCATACGACCGCACCACCTCCTACCGCGGTTGGCCGGCATCCCTACACGTTCTGACCGGCGCCGGCGCCGTGCACGACGATGCGGGCGTGTGGCACTTTGTCTCGGTCGCCGGTGGCACCGTCTCGCGCGAGCATGCCGGCGCCTGCCGGTGACATCGGCATCGGCGTGCCGCCCACTGGGGCGGTTGGGCTGCGCACGTCAGCCGCACTGAGCAAGCCGGCGCCCCGAAGCGTCGTCGCGCGGCCACCGACGGGCTCGGCCGAGAAGTCGCCGGCGGGCTGGGTGAACTTGGTCAGCCCCAGACCGGAGTAGCCGACGCCGACCGCACCCGTTCCGCCACCGGTCGCGGCGCCGACGCCACCGGCGACTCCACCGCCCAACGGGCCGGCTACCGCCTCGACCGGCACGCCGGCGGCCGCACCGACACCCTGCTGTGACAGCAGCGACGGGAACATTCCCATGATGTTCTGCAGGGGGCCGGAGAACGACTGCGACGCGCTGCTGAAAACCTGCGTCGGCAAGTCGGTGACCGGCTTGAGAGTGTTGGGCAGACTCGTCATCGCCTGCAACGGCGTCATCAGTTGGCTGAGCCCGCTGGCCGGCGACGCCGCTTGGCCGGCCGCCTGCACCGCCTCGGCCGGGCCGGTGGACATTCCGGTGTCGGCTGCCGACTCGGCGACCGATTCAGCCGGCCCCACGGCAGCGGCCGGCGAGGCCCCCATCGGGGTGATCGGGGGCGGTGTACTGGCGATGGCACCGATCAGCGCGTTCAGCGTGCTGGCATAAGCCAGGCCGATGCTGGTGTTCTGCGGTGTGAAGTACCCGAAATACTCGGTCTCGTTCGCGACGATCGCCGGGGTGTTGCAGCCACAGACGTTGCTGGCATACAAGGCCGCCGTTTCGTCGCGGTTGGTTTGACAGACCACCGCGGGGATCACTGCGGACCTCGCGATGGTGTTGGCCTCCAGGGCGGCTTGCCCGATCGAGACGTGTTTGAGGCAGTGCGCCGCCAATGGTTGCAGCCCGAGCAGATTGAGCTCGGTGCCTTTTACTCCGTACGCCGCCCCACCCAGACCAAGCCACTGCGTCAGGGTCGCTCCGATGTTGGCGACCGAGACGCCCATCGACAGTTCATGTTGGATCGCCTCCGCGAGCCAGGCTGCGATGTTGGCGACAATCGTCGCCGGGTTACTGGTCTCGAGGAGGGCAGCGACGGCTTCAGGCGGGCCAAACCAGAGAGGGTCAGCCATCTCCGCGGTTAGATGACCGCCGAGATGTTCGCGGCGTGAAGGAGTTCGTCGAGCACATAGCTGAGGGAGGAAAGACTTTGCGCGCCGGCGTAGGCGGTCCGTTGCGCGAGATGCTCCTGCACCAGGCCGAGGTAACCGGCGCCGGCCGCGTTCAGCGCCGCAGAGAGCCCGGCATCGTCGCTGGTCGGCACCATAGGGACCGTGCCGGTCAACGCGGCTGACCCGGCGGCGGTGCTGGCTTGCATCTCGCCACTGATCGCCATCTCGGTTGCCGACGACAAATTGACGGCGGCCGGATTGACGTCCAATAACCCTGTCATCTCGCCTCCTATTGGGTTGCGCCCACAGCCGGGGCCTGAGTGTTTCGAGTCTAAGTTGTTTTCACTACCCGAGTAGACGCCAATTTCGGCGTACGGGTTCCGGTGCAGCTTAAGCCTGCTGGTCCGGCGTGCCTACCAGCACTCCCTCCATCTCGCCGTCGGTGGTGACCAGCAGTCCACGTCCCGGCGGTAGTTGCTGGGCGCTGATCCTGCCGTAGACCTTGACGTTGGCGGGATCGTTGTCCATGAACAAGGTGGGGGAGCGCGACCCGGTGAGTTTTTGCAGCAGCGGGTTCATCACCGACTGCGACGCCCAGGTGCCAGGTGCCCGGGAGGCAATGACGTGCAGCCCCACCTCGCGGCTGCGTTCGATCAACGGCCACAACGGCGCGGTCGCCGCCGGTTTCATCGTCTGGTTGTGGGCCCGTAGTTCGTGCTCGTCGTCGATGAGAATGAAGTGGTGCGGGCCCACCCACGGTTCGCGGTTGAGCAGTTCTTCTTGGCTCAGACCCGACGGCGGCAGGCGGTCCCGCAGCGCCAACGCCAGTTCACCGATCACCGTGTCGATGTCGTCAGTGGTGTAGGCATAGGCCCGCACATGCGGGCCCCGGATCCGGCCGATCAACGTGGTTTTCGGGTCGATGATCGTGATCTGCGCCTGGTCGGGACTGAACCGGGCGACGATCGACTGACCGAAAGCCGCCAACGTTGATGTCTTACCGCAAGATTGACGGCCGACCACCAGGATGTTGGGCCACATCCGGCTCGGCAGCGCCACCGGTTGTAAAGCGCTCTCGCCGATCGCGAAGGGGATGTTCAGCGGGTCGGCGGCGCCGGCCACGCGCCCGTAGGCGTCGAGCACCTGGCTCAACGCCACCCGCTCCGGCAGTCGGGACAGTCTCTCCACCTTGCCCGCGCCGGTGACCTCGGCGATCAGCGCGCCGATCCCTCGGGTCACCACCCGCTCACCTCTGGTCCCGGTGATCTCGGGCACTCCTATCAGCAACTCGTAGCCGTCGCGGGTCAGGCCGAAGCCGGGCCGGTCCAAGGTGTTGCGCGCAGCGCGGCGCTGCTCGACGGAATTGCCCATCTGCGACTCGTCAGGGTTGCTCAGGCGCAGTTGTATCCGGGCGTTGGACACCGTCAGCAGGCCCTGCTTCTGTCCCACGAACCAGCCGCTCGCGCTGGTCATCACATGCACTCCATACGAAAGACCTTGACGGGCAACTGCTATCGCACGATCACCGGTCACCGGGTCCTTCTCGTAGAGGTCGCCGTAGTTGTCGATGACCAGGAAGACGTCACCGAACTTGTCCTGCGGGTCCGTCCCGCCGCCGCCGCCGGAACCGAAACGCCGCTCCCGGAATTCGGAGATGTCGATCTGGTACTGCTTGAACGACGCCTCGCGGGCGCGAATCAAACCTTCCATCGTGGCGATGGTCCGAGACACCCCTTCGGTGTCGTTGAGGCTCACCACTGCGGCGACATGCGGAAGGTCTTCCAGCGGATACAAGGCCGCTCCGATGCAGAAGAACGTCACCCGTTCCGGGCGATACATCAACGCAGCCGACGTCGTCAACGTCATCAATGTCGTCGACTTACCGCGCTGCGCGGTGGCGACGACCATGATGTTGTCCATTTCCGCGTCGATCGCGTGCACTCGCTGCGCATGCTCGTCGGGCATATCCACAACCCCGACCGGGAAGATCAACCCCGGATTCTGCCCGTAGTCGACATGCCAGGGCCTACCGCGCCAGTAGGCCACCAGCGCGTCGGCCTGCTCGCTGATTTCCAAGGGAGGAAGCCAGATCTGGTGTGGGGCGCGGGCCGGATGCGAGACCAGCGACTCGCGGATCACGTCGAGTATTTTCTTCTTTTTGAACCCGTCGACATGGAAGAGGAACTCGTCGGGTTCGTCAGGCTCCTCGGCGACCGCCAGCGCGGCGGTGTCTTCGGCGCTGAGTGGCTGGTATTCCCAGGTGAGCGGACGTGGCCGGGAAAAGCTGACGTCCACCGTCTTGCTGACATTCGCGGCTTTCTTCGGCAACACGAACGGCGCCGACAAATAGAAGCACCGGAACGGCTCGAGGTCGCGGGGGCCCACTTTCAGCAGCGCGTAACCGTTTTCCTTCGAGGGCAGGTGCAGGGCGGCGTCGCTGCCGATGACATCTCGGGAATCTTCGGCGGTCTCGGCACGAAGCGCCACCCGGAACGCGATGTTGCTCTTCACCTTGCTCAACGACGACAGATCCAGCCGCTGACCACCCAGCGTGAAGAACACGTTGCAGCCACGGCCTTCCTGTCCGATGTGAATGACCAGCTGGATCCACTCCTGGTGGTGGTGGAAAAGCTCGAGGTACTCATCGATGATCACCAACAGGATCGGCACCGGTTCCAGGTCTCGCCCGGCGAGCCGCATCTCCTCGTATTCGTTGGCGTCACGCGCGCCGGCTTCCTTGAAAAGCCGGTAGCGCCTTGCAATTTCACCGTTGATCGCGCGTCGCATGCGCTCGGCCAGGTGGCGCTCGTCCTTGCCCAGATTGGACAGCGAACCCGCGACGTGGGGCAGCCCCTCCAGGTCCTGGGCGGCCGATTCGAACTTCATGTCGACGAAAATCACGATGAACGTCTCTGGCGAGTGGGTCAGCGCGATCCCGTTACACAGCGACAAGAAGAACTCCGACTTGCCCGACCCCGATGTCCCGATCACCACCGAATGGAAGCCGTATCCGCCGAAGTCTTTGGCCCGCAAAATGATGTACTGCAGTTCGCCACCGGACTTCACCCCGACCGGCACCATCGCCCACTTGGCGTCACCGCGGCCGCGGCTCTCGGCCCACAGCCGGTCGACGTCGAGCTGGCGCGGATCGCCGATGCCCAGCGCCCGCAGCAGCTCGCCGGCCTGGCTGTCGGTTCCAGACAGCTCGCCGGCACTCATCGGCAGCCAGCGTGCCAGCGCACGTGCGTAGCGATTGGCGGTACTCTCGGCGAGCATGTCCGCCACCGCATAAAACGTGCCGCGATGATAGAGCCGGCCTTCGCGCAGTTCGAAACGTTGGTCCTCGTGGGCGAAGCCCACGCCGACACCGGCCCGAGTCGCCAACCGCAGCACGGTGATACCGGCCATGCCCTTCTGCCCGGTGACGCCCTCCCACTGCTCGGGCGTTCCGACGCCATCGTCGACGATCACCCAGTGCGGGCCGAGGGTCAAGCCTTTAGAGGCAAGCGGCGACGGCATTGACGTCGGGCTGGTCCCCACCGGTGGCGTCCATGGGCCCCGGCCTTTGCGGTGCAGCTCGGCGTCGAGCGCCTCCTCCAGCTCGGTGGGGGAGGCGAACACCAGCCGGCGCAGTCCGCAGGCGTCGAACATCTCGTCGTGATGGTTGTGCGGCAGCCACACCAACCACGACCACAGCTCCGGGTGGCGCGTCACCACCATGAGCTTGAGGTCATTGGGGCTGTGGTACACCGCCAGCGAGCACAAGAAGGAGCGCGCCATGTTGTGCAGCTCGTCGAGATCCGGCCCGATGAAGCCGAATCCGGGTTTGGACCGCAGACTCAACACCTTGCCGATCCCACGGATCTTGCTCTGCTCCAGAATGAAATCTCGCAACGCACCGCCGGTTACCGGTTCGAGCTCCTCTCCGATGGGAACCTCGGGCCACTGCAGCGACACCGCCGAGTCGCTGGCCTGCTGAATGCCGATGCCCAACCGGACATCCAGGAAATCCGCGTCGTCGGGCCGGCGCTCCCACATCCGCGGGCCACCGATCACGGTGTCGAGCGCTTGCGGATCCTGATGGACGAACAGTTGACTGTGTCGCTGATCCTGTGCGGCCCGCTGCACCTCGTCGCGATCCTCGTCGAGCTGACGCAGATAGATGCGGCGCTGTTTTTCCTGTTCGCCCCAGCTGATTCGGCGGCCGCGACCGAAACGGCCGCTGAACATCAGCGCACCGAAACCCGCCAGACCCATCATCGGGAAGAATCCGGACTGCAGCGACCGCACGCCGGAGGTGTACATCACCACCAACGTGCCGATGATGCCGACCAGAAGCGCCGGGACAGCGATCATCAGCAGGATGTTCCGGGGCTCCCGTTCGGGCAGCGCCAGCGGCGGCGCGACCGCAACCCGGACCGGCGGGACGGCCGGCGGCGGCTTGCGGGCGACGCGGACGAAGCCTCGCTTGGACATGGCTATCCTCCCGTTACCTGGTGGCTGGACTCGGGAACCGGCGCCACCGCGTTGCCGCCGACGACGGTGTCGCGGGCGAGCAGTGCGCTGTCCCGGCTGATCGCCGGTCCGGCTGCGAAGGTGCGCAGGATGGGCCACGGTGCCTGCACCGCACGCCCGGGGTCCAAGCTAAGAGCTTGCAGCGTTCGCTGCTCCCATTGAATCCCGTACCGCACCCCCTGCGGCGACACCCAGAACAGGCTTTCGCGGGTGTTGGACGTGGCCACGCCGCTGGTGGTCGCCGCGAAGTTCGCCGCGCCCGGCAGCACAAGAGTCTGGTCGGCCTCAACCGAATCCGGGTTCCTGTCGTCGCGGACCAGACGCACCAGGCGGGCGTCCATGCTGATGGGGACGGGCAACCCCCGGCCGGTCAGCACACTGATCGCGGCCTGCGGATCGCTGGACTGCTTCTGCCACGCCACGCAGGTGACCGGATTGACGGCGGTGTCGACAAACTCCAGCTTCGCGGACGGGTAGAAGTTGACGTTGAGGTCATCCACGACCGGGATGTTGATGAGCTTGTCGGGGGTGACCAACGTCGGTGTCGCAGAGCCGTGCGAATCCGCGGTGCGCAGCAGGTCGGCGACGAAGCTGGTGATCTTCTGCACGCCGTCGGGCAGTAACGCGTAGAAGCCGTTGACGACCCCACGGGCGTCCTGGGTCTGGAGAACACTGCCGACAGTGGACTTCGGCAACCACGTGGACGGCGCTCCGGCATCCGGAATCGACGGTATGACAAGGGGTTCCGTCGACGGCATCGCGTCGAAGAGCGCGTTGGAAATTTCGATCGGGTAGATCACTCCCGGATCCAGACCCAGGTTGAACGTCACGCGCCGGTCCGTCGGATCGATGCGTGAGCGGTGCCCACCCCAGACCACGTAGGTGGCGTCCTTGTGCGTCACGAGCACAGCTTGCGGCGGTGCCATCGGTGCCGCACGGCCGAACACCGAGAGTTCGCCGTCGATCGAGGTGACCACCGGAGCGGCTCCGCTTCCGCGGACAGCGGCGGTGTCGCACACCGACCACGACGACACGGTGCCGCCGCTAATTCTGAGATCGTCCGGGATACCGGGGATTCCGATCATGGGACCGGTCGGGTATTTCGCGATCTCACTGGAGTTGACCCATGCCGGAGCGGCCGCGCTGCCCACCGCGAGTCGCGCCGACGTCAAGTTCAGGGCCGGATACAGCCGCCCGTCGATCTTCGCGTAGACGGCGCCGGTGTCGCGATTACCGACGATCGCAGACTGGCCGACCAGACCGGCTGGTTTCATGATGTGCAGCAACGCCATCCAGCCGACACCGATCAGCACGAACACCATCGACAGCACGACCGCCGCCTGTTGCTTGCGATCGTCGTGCTTCATCCGGACGGAGAACCGGGTGATCGCGGCTTTGAGCCGCCGATTGTAGAACAGGTGGCCGGAGTTCTGGTCGCGGTTCGACAGGTTGAGAGGCATGAGTCAATATCCTTTCGGCGGGCGACGAGCATCCGCCTGCTGCACCAGGGCAGTCAAATTCGAGCCGTCGGGGCTGACACCGTAACGATGCATGACGTAGTTGATCGACGCGCAGATATTGGCAACCGGGTCGTAGATGTTGGTGGAGGTGCCCGGCTGGTGGAAGTGGGCGAACGTGGCCGGCGTGGTTTGGGTGATCCCGCGGGGGAAGCCCAGACCGTGGCCGTCCGCCGCAACAGCACCCGGCGCCGCCGCCGGAGCGGACGCGAGTGCGTATGCGCGGCCGTCTGATTCGCGGGTGATCAGCGTCTGATAGCCGCGCATCCAGTTGCGCCGAGCCGTCGGGTCGGTGATTCCGAGCTCATCGAGTGCTGCGGCGACACGCTGCCTGATCCGGCCGCGGGCATACGACTTGTCGTACTTCAGTTCGTGCAGTGGCAATGGGCGCCAGGCCGGTGAATGTCCTGCCGGAAGACGGTGTCGCCGGTGCCCGTAGCGCAGCTGCCCGGCCCGTTGCCCGAGCACGCGTGAATGCCGATGCGACTGATCGATGTGGCTCCGCTGCGTGCGCAGCCGACCGCTCATGCGCCGCAACGCTTCTCGCCGCCCGAGCGGTGTGTCCGCGGCCGGTGCGGAATCACCGTGCGCGTCATCGAGGACGGCGAGGGTAGCTTGCCGGCCCAGGCGGTGGTCACGGTAGGCGCTGCTCAACACCGTCTGCATCTGCAGGTCTACGCCCGCGGTGCCGCGCAGCGCGTCCGTCAGTTGCCCCACCCGCGGTCGCACCGAGTCCATCCCGTCGCCCACGGTTGAGTCGATGAGCCGCTCGGCGCGGCGCTGCAAATCGGCCAACTCGGTCATCGGCGGCGGCGCGCCGCCGCCCCGGTCGTCGCCGTAAAGGCGATGGCCATCGGTCAGCAGTTCCAGCGCGCGGTGCAGCAGCGGATCGCCGGTCACTGCAGTCCTCCGCCGTACCGCGCTTCATTTTCGGCTTGCGCTTCCCGGCGCAACGCGGTGATCGCGAGGTTCAACCGATCGGCCAGTTCACCGTGGGTGTAGCCGGTCATCACGTCGGGATGCAACGTCAACTCGACCAGCCTGCCATCGGAATTGGCGACGGCGTGAATGTCGCCCAGGTCGACGCTGTAGGTGATGGTCTCGGCCTGCGCGACCAGCGCTTCCCACCGGTCGGCCGCGTCGCTGAGGTCACGCAGTATCGACTCGACGAGGTCCTGCTCGTTAAGCTCCGCGTGACTGCCCGGCCCCGGCACCATGTCAGTATCCAGACCCCTTCTACCAGCGTCAATTCAAAGAATTCGGCGTCCCGCGCCGCCCCGCACGGCACCCGCTCGACCGGGTGCGGCGCGTCACGAATCGCCCGCCCATTTGCTCGCCGGCGGAGCGCTGAGTTTCTGGAACCAGGCAAAGTGGTAGTTGGCCGACACCCGGTCGTCGGTGGCGATGCCCTCGGTGGCGGCCAACAGCAGGCAGTTGAGCAATAGCCCGGTGTCGATGTCGGGGTACTGCGCCAGCAGCTGGTAGCGCACGGTGTCGAGGTGCACGCGGAGCACGTCGACCTCTGCCTCCACGACTCCGGTTCCGGCGGCGCCGGCCCGCGCCAAGGTGTTCACCATTCGCGGCAACCCGTCGCGCCAGTGCGTCGCCTGATTCAGCGCCCAACCCAGATCGTCAACCGTGGGCAGCTCCCGTGGCTGCAGCGACGGTTGCGTCTTCGGGTCGGTCGTCCATCCGAGCGGATCGCCGGGGGCGTACGTCGCCGACAGGATTTTGGGTCCGAGCATGCCGCCCGCGTTGCCGCTGCGTCGGTCGGGCGCCAACAAACTCACCTCGCCGGGCACGGTGATTCCGGGCGGGATCCAGCCGTGCGCCAAGTCGGTGACCAGAAGGGTACTGCCGTCCTCGCGATTGCCGACCGCCCAGCGCAGGCCGGGCTCCTGGCGGGCAACGTACTGCAGGAGTCGCCAGAGCCGCTCACTCTCACCCTCCGACTCGACCGGTGTTGGCGCCGCAGCACTTTCGAGAGTTTCGGCGAGTGGCGCTGTTGTTCTCGGCACCGGAGAAAGCAGTGTGGTGACGTCGGCGGCCGGCCCGGGCGCAGGCGGCGTGGACCCGACCGGCAGTGGTGCGTCAAGGCCCGCGGCAGCGGAAGGCTTGGCATGCTTGGCGGCCTCAGATGTATCCGCTGGTGCGTCCTCCGCTTCGACGCCATCGGCGGCCGCATGCCGACCCGCCGGCTCGCCGGCACCCAACGCGGCGTCGAGGGACTGCGGGCCGGGTTGAGCCGACGGCGGTTTCTGCGCTGCCGTCGCATGCAGATGCCGAATCGTCGAATCCACCCGGCGAACGGCGTAGGCGCGCGCGGTGTTGATCACTCGCGTCTCTTCCGCCTGTCGAACCGAGCCGGGCATCCCCATTCCCCTGATCGCCCTGAGCTCGTCGTTGGCCGCATCGACAATCCGTCGCAGGTCGGTTCTGAGATAGTCTGCCGCCGTGGCGGTTACCGGCGTAGCCGTCGACAGCTCGGCCGGCCACAGCCCCCCGACCACCCAGGGGGTGCAGTCGAGCGGAGAGCTGAAAGCCGGAATCGCCAGTGATTCCCGGGCCGCTCTCCGGAGGCGCTGGCGCGCCGTATTCCGACCGAAGATCGCCACCGGCCAAGCGTACCGTCAGCGTTCTCGGGCTCAATTCACTATCTACCGGCGTCGGATCAGGCTCTCGAGCGCCCGAACGCGCCAGACGACCGCGACTGAATTGTCCCGGTAACCGGATGTGGGTAGCGTGACCACATGGCTGATTCTGCGCTGCAGCAGCAACTCGACGAAGTTCGCGAGCTGCTGGGCCGCGCACGAGAACTGTTCGGCCTCAGCCCGGTTGAGCCGCCAGCGGATGTCGCGCCGGATCGCGATGCCGTCCAGGTGTGGATCCGCTAGCTACCGTCGGGCCGGCGCCGAAGCTTGTGCCTCAGCAGCTTGTCGATCGCGGCGTCCAGGTCGCTGGGGGAGGGCACTTCCGCGGACGGCGTATAGCCTGCCGCAACGATCTCTTCCCGGACCTCGATGAGCGCCTTGAGATAGGAGACGTCCGCGGTCAGCAGGATGCCCTGCGCCAGCGCGTGAACGTCGGTCTCCATCGCCGCCTGACTCAGTACGACACTATGGGCGTATCCGCCGCGACAGGAGCGGAAAAGGATGTCACCGCTCGGATGGACAGTGTCGAAGGCAGGGTTGGCGTCGGTCATCGACCGTCGTCGAGACCCTTGAACTTGGCGGCGGCCGCTTCCTCGTTGTCTTCCCAGGCGCTCGCCGACGCTCTGAGCTGTTCAGCCAGCTCGGCATGGTCGGCGGCTTGCTGTTCGTAGCACAGCCGGCGGTGATCCAGCAGTTCTCGCCCCGCCTCTCGTAGTTCACTGAAGATGGGCCCCAGGGAGTCCAGGCTCTCTTGGATCGCGGCGTGGGAGCCGGGAACGGTCCGCAAATACTCCGATGCCTCATCGTGGTGATCGGCGGCTGCCCGCAGATTGTCCGGTTCCACGCGGACTCGATCTGCCATGTGCTCCTCCTTATTCGCGTGCGCCGGCCGGAGCCGCACACTCCTACTATGGCGTGCCGGCGACGGCAGCCGGCCGGGTTGGTGTCGGTGGATCGGTTGTCGTCGGTGCGGAGCTCACCGCCGGCGCAGGCGGGTGTTCCCAGCCTAGGAAGCTGGGGGTCTGCACGGTGGAGATGTGCTGGATCTGCCCGTTGAGGAAGGTTTCGCTGTTGCCGAGGGCCAGCGCGTGGCGGTCGGTGAACATGCCGATGTCGCCGGGAGCCAGCCCGGATGGATCGACCGGATCGGTGACCGCCGTTCCGGGTGGCGGAATCGTTATGCCCTGCTGGCGGAAAGCATCTGCGATCGGCGTACCGGCGACCGCAGCCTGAATCGCCGCAGCCAGCTGTGGGCTGGCGGCGGTGACGGTTTGTCCGTTGGGCAGTGCGACTGTGGTCGGGCTTGCCGGTGCGTTGGGCTCCGCCGGTGATTCGTCGGGGTTGTCGGGTGTCCTGCTTTCCTCGCCGTCGTCGGCGGTCGGCCGGTCGTCGGGCAGCGGGTCGTCATCATCGGCGTCAATGTCGTCCGCGTCGTCCCCAACTCTTCGACGGTGTCTGTCCGACTCCTCGAATGGGCCCGGCATGGCGGAGCCGGCGAACGGGCTCCAATTGGGCGCCGCAGGCAATCCACTTGCACCGAGATTAGGGATGCCGCCCATCGAGGGTAGCGCCGGCATCGCCGGTGCGGTGCTCGCCGCAGGAGCCGGGCCGGGAGTGGTTGACGGCGCGTCGTCGACGTCAGCGGCCGACGGATAATCCGGATCCGCTTCGACGTCGGTGTCCGGTCTGATCAACGATGGGTCGCCCTGGTTCCCAGACCCCAACGCGGCGCCGGTGGTGGCCGTTGCGTCGCTTCCCGCCGGGTCGGGCCGGGTTTGGTCCGAGGCACTGTAGAGCGACGCCACCGCGGCCATCAGCGCGGCTTTCGACGTGTCGTCGAGGTTCGCACTTGCGATGACTACGCGGATGTCCTTGAGCTTCCCCACCAGATACCGTTGAAAATCTCGGGCTCCGGCGGCGGTGTCCAGATCGGTTCGGGCCCGGACGGCCGACTCGATGTCGCGCTGCAAGTCGTCAAGTGCTTCCTTGCCCTCGGTCGCGTTCAGATGAGCGTTCAGGATTGCGGTGACCACCTGCAGGTCCAGTTGCGACGTCGCCGAGTTCTGCTGTCTCAGTGCGGTTTCTGCCATCCTGATGGCGTCGGCCGCGTCGCCCTGCTGATGGTCTGGCAGTTTTTGGTCCGTCGGTGGTTTGACTTCCGGCGGATTGCCGGGCGGGTGCTGGGGCGGGAAGACCATCGCCCCGGTGTTCGGGTCGAAGAGATCCGGATGCTGGCGGTGCAGCGTGGCGATCAACGCGTCGAGACGTTGCGGGGGTGCCACGACGGCGCCTGCCGCGTCCGCCTTCTCTTCGGGCGTCAAACCGGTCAGCCACGCTTGCCGGTCGCCCGTGCAGTCCTGAATGTGCTTGACTGCCGCGAGAAGCTGCTCGACCGTTGCCATTGCTTAGCCGGTCGACCTTCTGGTTCGCGGCCCCGCCATGGCCGTGACAGTACCTATGGCAATAGGTGCGGACAATTCATGATTGCTGGTTGCGGCCCTGCTCTACGCTCGGCCGCCGCCTGCCGTCCGGGTGGCGTACCGGCCCGAAAGTTCTTTCAGCACAGCGCTTTTTGCCTCGCCGAACTCGCGTACCTGCGCAACGGTCGCGAGGATCTCGCGCTGCTTGGCGATGAGGAACCTGTGGAATTCGCGCCGGCCGGCCGGAGTGTCGATTGCCAGCGCAGCCTGGTTGTGCACAGCGCTGTCGATCTCCCGGGCGATGGCATCGAGCCGGGTCACCCCTTCGACGGTCGCCGCGTGCGCGCCGGCGAGGGCATCGGCCAGCGCCCGATCGACGTCGGCGACGGCGCCGTGCTGCCCGGCCAGAGCGATCTGCCTGGCATGGATAGCAGCTACCGAGTCGCCGGTCTGCTCTGCCATGCTGCGAACTTACTCATCGGTGTTCGTGCCGACAATGCACCACCGCCCGCGGCCTACCCGACCGGCCGCCGGATCGCCACGTTGGCGCCCAGCGGGCTGATCCGAACCGTGGCCCCCGAGTAGGGAGCTTCGACGACGAGGTTGTTGCCGATGGCGAGCTGCACATGTCCGGGGTGCGGAAACACCAAGTCTCCGGGTCGCACTTGGGCTCGTGGCACCGGGATGCCGTCGTGTATCTGCTGATAGGTCGTGCGGTCCAGATGTACCCCGGCCTGGGCGTAGGACCACTTGACCAGACCCGAACAGTCGAACTGATCGGGACCGGTCGCGCCCCAGACATAGGGACGCCCCAACCGGGACAGGGCCGCGCGGACCGCGATCCCGGCGCGGCTGTGCGGTGGCGGCAAGCGCACGCCACCCAGCCTGGTTCGGCGCCGACCCGTTCGGTACCGCAAGCTGCGCAGCACCGCCGCATGCTGTCGAGACCGACCGCGGGCCGCCACCAGGTGCGCACGTTGGGCGCGCAGCCGGGCGATGCGACGACGGATCGCCTCTCGCTGCGCCATCGGATTGTCGCCGGCCGCCGTGTCGGCGCGGGCCTCGTCCAGCACTTGTCTCGTCACCAGGCGAGCATGAGCGTGATCGTGATAGGCCCCGCGGAGGACCTCGGTGACCGCGCCGTCAGTGTCCGCGGCTGATGCGGCATCCGAGTGGAGGCGTCGCAGAGCGACCTGATAGCGGCGATGGGAGTCACCGGCGTCCTGGTCGGTGAACCGGTCGAGCGGCAACCCCTGGGTCACTTCGGGCGGCGGGACGCTCGCTGATCGCCTTGCGCCGGTGAACAGCCGGTGTGCGCGGGCGAGAACTTCCACTTCGTTTTCCTCCATGGCGTCTCCTACGGGTCGTTCTCGGCCGCGCTGGTTTGGGCTCCGGTCTGCGCCTCGGCGAAAGCCCGGACACGGGGCAGCACCCCTGGCGGGATCACCCCGCGATTGCGGATGTCCCAGATCTCCTCGCCGGTGACGCCGATCAGCGCGGCAATCACCGCTTCGGGCAGCGGCGACTGCGCGCACGCCCGATCGAATCGGGCGCTCAAACTCGTCGGCATCCGGGTGAGCAGCTGTGACCGGGTCGCTTCCAGCGCCTGCAGATGTGCCATCAGCCGGCCGGCCGAGTCCCCACCCGCATTGACCGCAACCCGCCACGAGTTCGCGGCCAGCATCTCGGCTTTCACACACTGCGCGACCACAGACAGAATATACGTCTGATATTCGTTCGACGTCGTCGCCGGCAATCGGTCGATCACCGCATTGAGCGCCTCGAGTTGGGCCTCCGCGTACCCCTCCAGCACGTCGGTGTCGCTGTGCCGGTCAACCACCACCGCGCCGGGCGGACGCTCGGACCCGGCGTCCGGCGGTTTGGCCGCGATCAGGCGGCCCAGCTCGGCTTCGGGATCGGCCGCTACCAGTAACCGGGAGTAGGTGCCGGGAGGTAGCCCAAGTCCGTTCTCCACCTTGCTGATTGTGTTTTTGTGCGGCTTCCGCGCGCCGCGCTCCAGGTAGCTCAGACCCATGATGCTGATGCCCGTCGCCGCCGCGAGGTCCGCCAGCGACCAATCCCGGGACTCGCGAAGTGCTCGGATCGCCGCTCCAGCCGACTCGCGGCTCACGAAAGCCCTCCGGGCACATCAGGGATACTACCGCGACCTGCGCCGACTACCATTGTTATATGTTATTGTAGCCGTTCACTTGCCGGCCGTGCCCATTGCGTATATTGTTTCGCATACCAATTCGACGACGTGGAGGCGGTCACATGGGATATCCCTGCGCAGCGAACCCGGAACTCTGGTTCGGGTACCCCGACGACGACGGCGGCGACGGCGCTGCCAAGGCCCGCGCCTATGAGCAGTCGGCCACCGAAGCCCGGCTGCTATGCCTACGGCGCTGTCCGCTGGCGCAACAGCGGCGGTGCGCAGGGTATGCCGTCGAACACCGCGAGGAATACGGCGTGTGGGCAGGTGTCAAATTGCCCGGCGGCCAGTACCGCAAGCGCGAACAACTCGCCAGGGCGCACGAAGTGCTTCGTCGGATTGCGGCTGGTGAGGTCAACTCCCGGCAGCTGCCCGAGAACGCCGCTCTGCTTACCCGGCGCGAAGGCGACGCCGTCGCCGTGACCCGCACTGTCTTCCACCTTCCGGCCATGCACACCACCCCGCGCTCGGCGGCGTGACCCGGTTCTGCCGGTGCCTTTCGCACTCGACATGTGATCTGCTGGGAAACAGCGATCGGGTGACGCCGCTCCGGGCTCATCGGTTGCGAAGGAAGGATCAGCTGTGATCACCGACAAGTCAGGCGCCGCAACCGAGGTCACCCCCGGTCCAGGCGAGTTCAGCATCGCCGTCGAGGGCAGGACCGTTGGGCACGCCTGCATCGCCGACCGGGATAACCAGCGCGTCTTCTACCACACCGAGGTCGACGACGAGTTCGGTGGCCGCGGATTGGGAACCATCCTCATCGAGCAGGCGCTGGCCGCTACCCGCGACGAAGGCAAGCGCATTGTTGCAGTGTGCCCAATGGTGGCCAAGGTGCTGGACAAGCATTCGGATCTGAGCGGCATCGTCGATCCGGTCACTCCGGAACTGAAACAGTGGGCTCAGACTCTGCCGCGAGGTTGACGCGTCTGCGCCGCATTCCTGGCCGCAAATTAGGTTAGGTTCGGCGGCGTGGTGCTGAGCGCGGGAACACTGATCTCCGGTTACCGCATCGAAAAGGTGCTGGGTTCGGGCGGTATGGGAACGGTGTACCTGGCCGCGAACCCGGTGCTGCCGCGCCGCGACGCCCTGAAAATCCTCAGCTCCGAGTTGTCCCACGACCCGGCGTTTCGCAGCCGATTCCTGCGCGAGGCCGACCTCGCCGCGACCTTGGACCACCCCAACGTGGTGACCGTGTACACCCGCGGCGAAACAGCAGAGGGCCAGCTGTGGATCGCCATGCAGTACGTCGGCGGCAGCGACGCCTACAAGGAGCTCGAAGAGGGCCGAATGACCACCACGCGGGCGGTGCATATCGTCGGTGAGGTCGCCAAGGCCTTGGACTATGCGCATCGCCGCCAAGTGATTCACCGTGACGTCAAGCCGGCAAACTTCCTGCTGGCACCCGACGACGAGCGGGTACTGCTCGCCGACTTCGGAATCGCCCGCGCCCTGAACGACAGTGTCGGGTTGACCGCGACCGGAGCCGTGATGGCCAGCGTCGCCTACGCCGCGCCGGAGACATTGAGCGCCGGCGAGGTCGACGCCCGCGCCGACATCTACGCGCTGGGCTGTTCGCTGTATCGCATGTTGACCGGTCATGCGGCGTTCGCCTCCTCCGGCGGCATGGCCGCGGTGATGGCGGCTCACCTGACCCGACCCCCGCCGCGGGTGACCGACCGGGTCAAGAACCTGCCGCAGGCCATCGACACGGTGATCGCTAAGGCCATGGCCAAAAACCCCGACGACCGCTACCAGAAGGCGTACGAGTTCGCCGCGGCCGCGGCCGTGGCGCTGCAGGAGAATGCAACCCTCCCGGTGACCACGACCAAGGCCCCCGCCACAGCGGCGCCGACGCCGCCTCACTGGGCGCCGCCACCACCGACGCCGCCGCTCGGCCTGGATCCCCGCGCCTACCGAGAAGGCCGCTTCAGCGCACCGCAGCCGGGGCGCAGCGAGCCCGCTCCGGGCCAAATGTCCAACTCGGTTGTTGGGCAGCACTTCCCGCGACCTCCGGCGCTCGACACTCCACCAGGCGCCCGCCGACCGCTGCCGCCGCGGCGCCGATCGAGGCGGGGCTGGATCGCCGCTGCCATCGGCACCGTGCTGCTGATTGCGGCCGGGTCCATCGCCGCGGTCACGTGGGGCGGCGGATCCGATCGCGGCTACCGGCCCCAGACATTCAGCCACGTGCACGGGACCACGCGGATCGACGCAGAGCCGCATGCGGTGGCCGCGGTCGGACCAGGCGATGGCGACGCGGTGCTGTCCCTTGGTGTGCAGCCGGTGCTGATGACCGCACTGGGCGGCAGGCTGGTCAGCTGGGAGCAGCAACTCGTCACCGGCGGTGTCGAAGTGGTGTCGTCGCTCGACATCGCCGCGGTTCAGACTGCTAAGCCTGATGTCATCGTCGCCACCGGCAGCATCGACAACGCCGGTTACAGCGCGCTGGCCGCAACCGCGCCGACCGTCACCCGCCCTTCGGACAGCACCGGCTCGGCGTGGACCTGGCAGGACCAGCTGACCTGGATCGCGCGGGTCGTCGGCCGCCAGGACAAAGCCGAACAGCTCATCGACGCCGCCCGCAATCGGCAAGCCGACCTTCGCGCCCAGCATCCAGCGTTCAACGGCAAAACCATCGCAGTGGTCAACGTCAGCGACAGCGGTGTGACCGGCGCCCTGCTCGGCTCGCCCGTTGCGGACTACCTCGCAGGTTTGGGCTTTCGCTACAGCGAGGGCCTGAAACGCACTCCCAGCGACACCAGCAGCACCCGACCCTTGTCCGACAGCGATCTCTACGCGCTCAACACCGACGTGCTGGTCGCGGTGCGCACCGATCAGGGTGCCGGCGGTGGCGGATATAACGGCCTACCGCAACCGCTCACGTTGTATCGGGGGGGTCTGGTCATCGTCGACGAGCCCAACCTCATCGCCGCGCTCAGCGCCGGCAGTTACCCGGCCATCGAATACCTCAACACCAACCTTGTGGCCGCTCTGGCGGCGCAGGTGCACTGAACAGAGGCGGCGTGGCGGCCCGCTGAGCCGGGCTATCGTTCTCAGGTGAGCAAGCGCAACTTTCGCGCACAGACCGCGGCACTTGCCGGGGTCCTCATGATGGCGCTGGCAGCTTGCAGTTCCACGGTGAGCGGTGAGGCCGTCATGGCCGCCCAGCCTGGCGACCCCGACAGTGCTGTCGTGGCGCTGATGGATACCGGCAAATATCCCACGGCGGCGGGCCACCCGGTGGGCGCCGCCGGCAGCCATGCAGCCGGCGCCCTGCTGGAAGCGCAGCGGATGGCCGAATTCGTCGTCGGGCCCTGGGAAGTGAACGCGAAGCTGAGCCGGCCGAACTTCCTAGCCATAAGGGCGGCCCCGGACGTGCAGTTGCTGCATGAGGTGTTGCCCCAACCACTCCTTGATGTGGCGTCGGCGCACGGAGTCATCACCGCGTTCGTCACCTCCCGCGCGTCCGACGATTATCAGGTGCCGCTGGCCCTGACCAATCTGGTGATGCGGTTTCCTGATGCGGCTGCCGCCACCGCCGCCGCCACCGAGATGGCGACGAAGACCGGCGCGCGATCAGATCCCCCACGGACACCCGTGGCACTGCACGGCCAATCTGATGCGCTCGCCACGGCCCACGACTATCTGGACGACCGAGTCGCCATCGACAGCTTCACCGCCCACGGGCCCTACTTGCTCTACCAGGGCGCGCAGTCGAAGAAATCCGATGTACCCGACATCGCATCGGAAGCCCAGTCGTCGATCGAGCTGCTCCTGACCCGCCAGGAAGGCCTCATCGACCAATTTTCGGCCACCGATCCGGTCAAGCTGGCCGACTTGCCGCTCGACCCGACGGGCAAGTTATTGGCCCGCACCTTATCCACGTCGGACGGCGATGCCGGCTTCGTCGTCGGAGTATGGCCGCCACACGGGTGGCTGCACTTCGAAGACGACCCCATCTCGGCGGCGGCGCGATACGCCGCCGCCGGTGTCGAGGTGGTCGCGAAGGGGCTAACGACGGTGTACCAGACCAACAATGCGGCTGGTGCCGCGGGCATGGTGGAGCGGCTCGCGACCCAGTGGGGCCCGTCGACCAAGACTCGAAACGGTGTCCCGGGCCTGCCGGCGGCCAGATGTTTCACCCGACCGGGCGTGTCGGCCGCACCGACCATCCATGAGATGGCCTCGCAGTACCGCTGCACCGCCTCGGCGGATCAATATGCATTTCTCGCCTATTCCGACACCGAGAAAGACGTCAAACAGCAAACCTCCGCGCAATACCGCGTGCTGGCGGGCAAATAGGGGAGCATCCGGTGGTCATGATTGACCGCACGCTTCGTACGGCGGTCGCGGCGTTATCGGTGGTGGGGCTGGCGGCTTGTACCGCAACGGTGGCCGGCGCGGCGCGTAAGGCAACCGATCGGGCCGACGCCGACGGTGTGGTGGTGGCCTTGCTGGACACCGGAAATTATGCAACGGCGGCGGGCCACCCGATCGGGGCCGCCGGAAGCGCGGCCGGTGCCCTGATGGAGGCCCACCGGATCGCCGTCAACGTGGTCGGCCCCTGGCAGGTCGATGCGGCCTACCGGCAGCGCGGGTCCCTGCTGAATACCACGACCACCTCGCCGCTCAACGAGGCGAAGTTGCTGAGCCAGAACAATGTGCTCGCCGAGCCGATGCCGCCGGTCGCGGCGGCGCACGGCTTCATCACCGGCTTCTCCAGCATGCGCGCGGCAGGGCCGACGAAGCTGTTGCTGAACGTGGTGCTCCGGTTTCCCGACGTCGAGTCCGCCGACGCCGCCGCCCGCGAAATGGCGGACAAGTACCCTCATCAGGACGTGCGTCCACGGCCGGCGACGATCGACCGCCACCCTGAGGCGATGGCGACGCTGTACGACGCTGCCGACGGCTCGATCGCCTCGGCGAGTTTCACCGCGCACGGACCCTACGTGCTGCACCAAGCGGTACAGATCACCGACCGCAATGATGCTGCTGCCGCTTCGGTGCTGACCGGCTTGACGCTCGACCAGCAAGAGCCGTTGATCGACCGGTTCACGCCGACCGACCCTGCGAAACTGGCCAATCTTCCCAAGGACCCGACCGGTCAGCTGCTGGCTCGGACGCTGTGGGCGCCGGACAACAGCTCGCCTTTCATGATCGGGGTTTGGGAGCCCGCTGCGTGGCTGCACTTCGAAGACGATCCCGTCCAGGCGGCAACCCTGTTCAGTGCCGCCAGGGTCGAAGCCGTCGCGCAACGGATAACCACCGTCTATCAAACCCATGACGAGGCCGGAGCCGGGCAACTGGTCGAGCAGTTCGCCGGCGACATGCGTGCCACCGACGGCGTTCATCCCACCGC